>NZ_HE611015.1:0-89285 GCF_000236865.1 Senegalimassilia anaerobia JC110
GGGGGACGCCTGAAGGCCTGTGAAGGAGATTGTCTTCTTGCAAGCCCTTTCCGCGGTTGAGGGCGCCGACCCCTTGGATGGCGGCATCCCTCATCAGCGCGGTTGCGAGTTTCCTCTTGGCGATGATGTCTCTATATTGAATTTGCTCGAAACGCCTAACTGGTTACGAGGTGCGCGCGCCTTCCCTATCTTTTCTCGTATTGTCTGGCGTTTTCGTTGGAGTTTTCCTTTTCTTGGCTAGTTGTCCATCCTGAAGCTTCCTGCGCTCGCGGACCTGTTCAATGGGCGATGACCTCACAGCGCAGAAGGTCACATATTGTGCGCCTGAGGGCTCGCAGGGGGGACGTAACGGAGGTGCGCATGTCCCTTGCGAGCTCTTTCCGCGTTTGGGCGGGTCTTTATCTTTGATCCTCCTATTATTGATGCTGCGATTGTGGTTTTTCGATATCGTGGGCAGATCCGTGTTCTTGAAGCGCTAGCTCACTGCGCGCTTCATCTTAAGTCGCCTTGGGCGATTCCGTTTGGCTCCGGGTTTCTGGGGTTTGTGTTAATCTGTGACAGCTGGTTAGAGTCTTTTCAGTTTTGCGATCGCACCGGTGAGTAAAGTTGAAATAGCGGCAATTGAAAGCACTCTGGCACAGTCTTCACTTGTTATTGCTTTCCGATTGAATGCATGTATTTGTTTGTTCTGCAGATGGTATGAAAATAGCCCCGCCAACGCTGGGGCTATTTCATGCCATTAGGGCTGTTTTGCATTTACTCTAGATCGATTTCCAAGGAATCTTGGTCCTCGAGTTCGGAGCAGTAGTCGGGTATCGGTGATTTTTGGTTTCCTGCTGGCTCGGGGAGTAGTTGATAGGGTAGCGACAAGGTCTCTTCGTCATCGGTATCGGCGATGATTTTGGGGTCTGCCAACACGGCTATTCGGTTGTATAGCGCGGTTGTCTTATCTTGGATTTGAGCGTCGATGTGATAATGGCCGCAGAACCAATGGCGGTAAGCTAGACGATCTTGAATTGTTTGGAGCCAGTCGGTGTATTCGTCCATCGGGTGGATTTCCAGGCGATCGGTGTGCTCGGATATGCCTTGCGCGCTAGACGATGGCGCACAATGGGTGATGACGAAGTCGCAATCCCAATCTGCTGCATCAAGTGTTTCAAGTGCTGTTGCTCGCTCTTGCTCATTTGGAATTTCTTCGGTGAACCATGTTTTGCCCTGAATTCGATGCGTCCTGTCGTATTCGCTTGAAGTTGCTCCGCCCATCGTGAAGATTCGATATCCGTCGATGTTGAATAATTGGCCTCGTTTGAGGTGGAGGACGCTGGTTGCTACTTGATGTACCGCTCCTCCATTCCATGTGGTTTCGGGAAGGCTGTTCAGCAGGCTGAAGCCCTCATGATTACCATCAACGAATAGGGTCGTGAAAGGTCTAGCGTCAAGCCAGCGAAGCCAATATTGTTCGCTGGCGGAGTTGTTCCACACAAGGCCGAAGTCGCCGCAGATGATCACGTAGTCATCTTTGGTCAATCCAGCGGTGTCGAAGCAGCTTTCCGAGAGTTTTGCGATGTCGTATGAGGCATGGATATCGCCCGTCACGAAGATGCTCATAAGCTTGATTCGCTTCTAGAACAGCGATGGCGTTTGCGCGGCAGGGGCCGGCTGCGCGGCTTTCGCTTTGCGCGTGGAGCGGGCTGGTTTCATCTGCTTGATTTCCTCAAGCTCGCTCTGCATCGTCTCGCTGCGTTCAAGCAGGGTTTCAAGCTTCTCGGCGAAATCGGAAAGTTGCAGCGCCACGCTGGTTTCTTCCTCTACGTAGCGCTGTAGCGCTTCCGTGATTGCCGCGGTTCGCGTGATGCCGCGCTTGCTGGCAACCTCGTCTACCGTTTCGGCCAGCTTCCGATCTACCCATGCGGCTAGCTGACGTTTGTCTTGACTGTGCTCTACTGCCATAGCTTGATCTCCCGATGCTGTGTTTGTGTAGTATTGTTAAAGCTATGACGCCAGTATAGCCGGTATAAGCCGGTAACCGCTATCGTTTTCCGGAATCATCTCGTGAAGGACGTATCCAGTGCTTATCGCATGGCATGGCACGGCTTCGTTTCGCATTGCATGGCATAGCGTCGCATTGCATTATGCTGCTTCGCACGGCGCGGCTTCGCATCGAACGGCATGGCTTCGTATCTCATGCCATGCCTTGACTCTGCTTCGGTTGCCACGCAACGCGCCTCATGCCGTAGCTTCGTATCGCACTTCTTCGCATCGTGTGCCAGAGCATGGATCTGCGTCGCTCTGCTTCGCATCGCTCGTCATGCCATGGCTTTGCATTGTGTTGCAGGACGTGGTCGGCATGACAGGGCATGGCAGGACATGGTAGAAGTCGCACAAGACGTGTCTTCGTATTGCATGATAGGGCTTTCCTGGCTTTTCTTTGCTTCGCTTCACTTCCTGCTGTTCGCCTGGTCGCGGGGCGTATATCCGTGGATGATCTGCGGACTTCAAATATGGTGCTTAATCGGTAAGAAATACTCGGATAGGGGTCGCGGAGGTGTGTTTTCGTGGATGATCTGCGGACCTGGTTTGCCTCGGCTCCCCGATGCTTGTTTGGGAAAGAGGGCCTGCCGATGTCGTGAGTGGGCACGAGAGGGTGGTTAAGGCAGCCAGGCGGGGCAGTGCCGTCTGCTTGCTAGGTTGATTCTCGGTCGCTGTTTTTCGTCTTTTGCGTTCTTGCTTTCTTTGCACTTGCTGCTTTCAGTTTCGGGTCGGTGGTTCCTGTGCTTGCACGTTCGAGCTAAAGGCGAGTAGCTGGTTGTGAGCTTCGCTTCGGTGGATTTGTGGAATTGATCCGGGTGCAAGGGAACGTCTTCCGGTTTGGTGAGGGCGCTGTTCGATCTACTGGAAAGATGTATCGGTAACCGGCCTGCAAGGTTTGGCGGTGCGGTATGCGAGATGCGGGCAAGGGTTGTGTAAGATGGCGGCGTCATGCTGGTTTGCGAAGTGATTTGCGCTTGAAAGGAACCGGTTATGGCTACCATGAATATCTGCTTGTCCCACGATGCGGCATTTCGCTGGCTTGTGCGGAATCGCAACCCTCGCATCACGGGGAACAGGACCACGGCTCGGGTGCTGCCTTGCACGTCGCCGTTTGTTTCCGAGAGTAAGACGCTTCGTTCGCTTTTGGGCATCGAGGATGGCAAGCTCGAGGTGCTTGTGCGGACTTCGGCGGGCAGACGCGACGGTGATTGCTTGCGGTCCCATTATTCGGGAAGCGTGTATCCAGCAGGATCGTTTGTGAAAGTGCCTGTTGAGGGGTTCGGCGCGGTTTGCTGCTCGTCCCCTGAGCTGACGTTTTTGCAGATTGCGGTCAAACATACCTTGTTGGAAACGGTGTATATGGGTTATGCGCTCTGCTCGTCGTATCGGATCGATGCCGATGCTGAAAACGGGATCGCTTTACGAGAGGGCGATGATGAGCCGTTGACGTCCGCTGCAAGAATCGGCCAGTATCTGGCGAAGGTCGATGGGGCCTATGGGACGGCGAAGGCGCGTCGTGCCCTTGCCTATGTACGAGATGGATCGATTTCGCCGACGGAATCTGCGATGGCGATGGCCTTGAGCATGCCGCGACGTTTCGGCGGGTTTGCGGCGGGGGATGTGGTTCTTGGCGAGAATGTTGCAGGAAGAGGCTGTTTGTCAGTGGCGGAGGGCTCGGGTGCATCTGGCCGCATGCTGACCGTACGTTCAACGAGCCGAAGGCGCGATGTGGCGGCGTTGAACATCTCGTTGCCTGATGGGATCGGCGGGCGAAGGGCGAATGGCCTTGCCTGTGGCATCGATGACCCGGAGGACCCTGAGGAGCTTCCCGTGGCAGCGTTTTGCGCGCGGCATGGCGGCACCACGCTCGATCGGGGAAGCGAGGCTGCGGATGCAGAGGGCGACCAAAGGGCAAAGAAAACGGTTGGAGCCGCACCGGCGGGTGCGAAGGATGCTCGAGACGCAAGGAAGATGGATCGAAATGCGAGTGGAGAAGTTGAGGTATCGAATAAAGGGCTTGGAGGGTTGCGGCGTCGGGCGATATTAGTGCGTCCCGAGCAGGTGCATGAATTCGATGCTTATGTGCAGCTGTGCGAGAAGGTTGCAGGAAGGATGCGTCGTCGAAGCATGCCGAGGGGCGGTTTTGCGGAATCTTGCGAGTTGTTGGAGTTGGAGGCGGCGCAGGGGGCGGGGGTGAACGGGGAGGCAGGTGGGTTGTCGGCCTTCGAGGATGAAGCCGAGGCTAAACAGCGAGCGAAAGAAGCACGTCAGCTTGCGAAAAGGGTCGAACTCTGGCAGACGCTCGTATGCTTCAGCGCGTTTCGTCAAAGCGAAACCGGCAGCAGCGTGAATGTGTTCGATCCTCCCTCTGATCGCAACTGCGCGCGTAGAGGGGAGGGCGAAGACCTGCCTCGGGAGTAACCCTGGCCTTTCCGCCGATGGAGTCGGCGGCAGCGATACCGGGAGGGCGGCATCATGGCGCGTGAAGGTTCGAGCTCGTCCCGAAGTCACGCTGGCGGATGCTAGCCGGTGTGACGTATCTCGATGTAAGTTCGTTCAACCCTCCCTTCCCGTCGACGGCGTAGTTAGCGAAACCGGTGAGGGCGACATGTTGATGGGTAAGATTGCGTTAACGAATGCCTGCCATAAACTCGATGCTTGCTGTGTGTCGGTACTCGATCCTCCCGGCAATCGTGTTGGCAGATAGGTCGCATTCTCAAAAAAGCATACCTCCGTGCAAGGAATTATCGATGACGGAAAGGCCTGTGTCGTTATAATTAGCAGCGCCATAGATACTGATGACGGAAAATGACAAAAGGCAGCATTATGGATACCGTAGAGAACATCTTCGCGCAAGCTCGTCAGATGGGCGCGCAGCCGGTTTCGTTCGAGATCTTCCCGCCGAAAGGCGAGCTGAGCATGGAGTCGGCGCGCACGATCGCGCAGGAGCTTGCAAAGCTCGATCCCGCGTTCATCAGCGTTACGTATTCCGCGGGCGGCAGCGGCAACAAGCAGGCCACCGCTGAAATCGCCGCAATGATCCAAGACGATCATGACGTCCCTGCTGTGGCTCACCTGACCTGCGCCGGCGCATCGCAGCAGTCGATTTCAACGGCTGTGGCCGACATGAAGGACCGAGGTATACGCAATGTGCTTGCATTGCGCGGCGATTTGCCGGAGGGCTACGAACCCGGTGATTTCCTGTACGCCAAAGATCTTATCCCGGTGTTGGCGGACGCCGGCTTTTGCGTGGGCGCTGCGGCGTATCCCGAGGGCCATATCGATTGCGACTCGCTTCGCTTGAACGTGGAGCATCTGAGGCAGAAGCAGGATGCGGGCGCAAGCTTCTTGGTCACGCAGCTGTTCTTCGACAACGACTGCTTCTATCGCTTTCGCGAAGGGGCCGAGGCTGCCGGCATCACCGTGCCGATAACCGCGGGCATCATGCCGTTCATGAGCAAGGCGCAGATCCAGCGCATGGTGTTCATGTGCGGGGCTTCGCTTCCCAGTCCCATCATCAAGCTGCTCGCGCGATATGAGGACGACCCGGCAAGCTTGCGCCAGGCCGGCATTGAATACGCGTGCCGCCAACTGACCGACTTGCAGGCGCATGGCGTCGAGGGGCTGCATGTGTACACCATGAACAACCCTGAGATCGCCCGTGCGGCCTCGTGCGCGTTGAAGGTGGCGCTGGTTTCGTGATGGTGCGCTATGGACGTCTTGGCGCAGGGGGCGTGCCTAATGCGCGGCTCGATCGCAGCGAGGCGCTGAGATATCTGGGATACACGGGTCAGCAGGTCGATGAGGCGCTGCTGACCCGTTTCAATAGGCTGGCCGATGAGTGCGAGAGGGTTATCGCGCCTTCGTTCGCCTGGAGCGTCTTCGGCATCGATGAGAAGCGAACGTGTTGGGAGGCGCCGGAGCCTGCGGCGACGGGTTCGCCTGACGCCCTTGATGCGGCGATGGATGCGGCCGAGAGCCGCAGCGCGGTGTCGAGCCAGGGGGCCGGATGCGGGAAGGGGCTCGTTCCCCAGGTGGCTTTGGCGGGCTGCGATCTTGTCCTCGAGGGCAACAGCATCGCCGGGCATTTGCGCGGGGCTTGCAAGGTTGCGCTGATGGCGTGCACGCTCGGCGCCGTCAGCGAGCGGGAGATGCGAAAGCATGAGGCCATCAGCGTGGCGGACGGCGTGATGTTCGGAGCTTGCTGCTCGGCGCTGGTCGAGGCGGCGGCGAACATCACCGAAGATGCTATCGTCCGCTTCGCCCATGATATGGGTCTGAGCACGAACTGGCGTTTCAGCCCCGGCTATGGCGACTTGCCGCTGAATGTGCAGCCGGCGTTTTTGGGAGTCCTTGATGCGAGTCGGCGCTTGGGCATCACGGTAACGTCGACGAACATGCTCGTTCCGGTGAAAAGCGTTACCGCCGTGCTAGGTTTGTTCGATGAGCCCGATAATGGCGGCGAAGCGCGCGATGCCTGCGCGGTTTGCCGTTTGAGAGATGGTTGCGAGTTAAGGAAAAGAGGGATTACCTGCCATGGGAGATAGCGTGCGCGCGCACAAGGAGCTGACCGGCGGTTGGGCGAAGGCGGCACAGCTGCCCCAGCCCGATTTGTCGGGACTTGCCATCAAAGACGAGCATTTGAAACGAGCGCTGCTCGGGCAGGATTTTCTGGTGGTGGACGGGGCCATGGGTACGCAGCTGCAGGAGCGGGGTCTTGCCGATGCGGGGCAGATTCCCGAGCTGCTCAACTTCTCGCATCCCGACGACATCGCGGCTATCCATAAGGCCTATGTCGATGCTGGTGCCGAGGTCATCACTACGAACACGTTCGGGGCGAACCGGTTGAAGCTGGAAGGTGCCGCAAGCGTTGAAGAGGTGTATCGTGCGGCTGTCGGATGCGCCCGTGCCGCCGGCGCGCCTTACATCGCCGGCGATGTCGGTCCGACGGGTGCGCTGTTGGAACCTATGGGAACCATGAGCTTCGAAGAGGCTTACGACCTGTTCGCCGAGCAGGTGCGCGCCGTTGCCGCCGCCGGCTGCGATGTGGTGCTGATCGAGACCATGGCCGACTTGCGCGAGGCGAAGGCGGCGCTGCTGGCTGCTCAGGAAAACTGCGATCTGCCGGTGTTCGCCACCATGACCTTCGGCGAGGATGGGCGCACGTTTTTGGGCACGTCGCCGGAAGTGGCCGCGGAGGTGCTTTCGGGCATGGGCGCGCATGCCGTGGGTTTGAACTGCTCGCTTGGTCCGGCGGAGCTGTTGGGCGCCGCGCAGGATATGGCGCGTCGCTCGCGATGCCCATTGATGGTGCAGCCGAACGCAGGCCTGCCGCGCGTGGAGGACGGGGTCACCGTGTTCGACGTGTCGCCCGAGGATTTCGCCGCCGCCATGGAGGGTATGCTCGATGCGGGCGCTTCGGTCATCGGCGGGTGCTGCGGCACGTCGCCGGAATACACGCGCGAGCTTCGTCGCATGGCGGATGCCCGCCGCGTGCCGGCGCCGCGCGCCTACGAGCCCGCTTGCGTGCTGTGCAGCGCCCAGGAGGCCGTGGTGCTTCCGGTGGGCGTGCCCCGCATCGCCGTGATCGGCGAGCGCATCAACCCTACGGGCAAGCCTAAGCTCAAGGCCGCGCTGCGGGCGGGTGACCTGGATTACCTGGTGGGCGAGGCCGTTTCGCAGCAGGAGCTGGGCGCCGATGTTCTCGATGTCAACGTGGGCCTTCCCGAGCTTGATGAGCCTGCTGTGCTGGCAGCTGCAGTGGACAAGCTATCCTCTACGGTCACGTTGCCGCTGGTGGTGGATTCGTCCGACCCGGTGGCGGTGGAGGCGGCGGTGCGCGGTTACGCCGGCAAACCGCTCATCAACAGCGTCAACGGCAAACGGGAAAGCCTGGAGGCCGTGCTTCCCATCGTGAAGCGCTACGGATGCGCCGTGATCGGCCTTGCCCTTGACGAAGAGGGCATCCCGCCCACTGCCGAGGGGCGTTTCGCCGTTGCCGAGCGGATCGTGGAAGCCGCCGAGCGTTACGGCATCCCGCGAACCGATGTGGTCATCGACTGCCTGACCATGGCGTGTGCTACCAACCAATCGGAGGCGCTTGAGATATTGCGCGCAGTGACCATGGTGAAGGAGCGCCTGGGCGTGCGCACGGCGCTCGGCGTGTCCAACATCAGCTTCGGCCTGCCTCAGCGCAACATGGTGAACTCGACGTTTTTGGCCGCCGCGTTCGGATGCGGGCTGGATATGCCTATTTTGAACCCGAAGGCGAAGCGCTACACCGACACGGTGAACACGTTCAGGGTACTGAACTGCCAGGATGCCGGCGCCGTCGAGTTCATCGGGGAGTATGCCGACGCCGCGGACCCGTATACGGCAGGCGCGGCGGGAGCGGGTGTTGCCGCGGGTGCTGCGGAGGCAGCGCAGCCTTCGAGGGCTGCCGATTCGGCAGCGGAATGCCCGGTGGCGGTCCCTGATTCGCTTTCGGACGCCGCCGATGCCGTTCGCGACATGGTGCATCTCATCCTGACGGGTCGAAGGGGCCCGATGGGGCCTGCCACTGAGGCGTTGCTCAAGGGATATAACCCGCTCGACCTGGTCAACGGCGTGTTCGTCCCCGCACTTGATGTGGTGGGGCAGAAGTTCGATAAGGGAGAGTTCTTTCTTCCGCAGCTTATGGCTTCCGCCGAGGCGGTGAAGGTGGGATTCGACGTGGTCAAGGCGCACATGGGTGATTCGGCCGACGACGGCGTGGGGTCGAACGCCATCGCGGTGGCCACGGTGAAAGGCGACATCCACGATATCGGCAAGAACATCGTCAAGATGCTGTTGGAGAACTACGGCTTCCGCGTGGTCGACCTTGGCCGCGACGTCGAGCCGGAAGAAGTGCTGCGCGTGGCAAGCGAGCAGGGTATCCGCTTGGTGGGGCTTTCGGCGCTTATGACGACCACGGTCCGTGCCATGGAGCAGACGGTGGAGCTTCTGCATGAGAAGCTGCCGGGTTGCAAGGTGATGGTCGGCGGCGCGGTTTTGACGTCCGAGTACGCCGAGCAGATCGGCGCGGACTATTATGCCAAGGACGCCGCGGAATCGGCTCGCATCGCCGAGCGTTTCTTCGCCGAACGGGGCTAGCGCGGCAAACGGCGCCGCGGGGCGATGGCTGCGGGTTTCAGCCGGGTAGGGCTGGATTGCGCGTCGATCGCCTTAGATGCTGCGGCTTGTCGGCGTCGGTTCGGCCCGCTGCGGCGTTGGGCTGCGCGAGCCGGTCCGATGCCGGGCTGGCGATGCTGCTGCGTTCGATCTTGCCACTCCAGCAGATATCGACTTGGCAGTTAGGGGCTTTTAGAATCTGGCTTTTTCCCTGCATGATAAGAGAAGGCCTGCATGCTACGTGGAGCATGCAGGCCTTCGCGGTTTTGTGAGGCTGTTGGGGCCGCCGTGGAAGCGGCGTTCAGATGATGCGGCGGCGCTTTGCGCTATCCGATGCCGCCGAGCACGATGCCCAGGATGATGACGATCGCCGTGAGCGGGACGAACAGATAGCGTCCCATAAACTCGAACCATGCGCCTACGGGCTTCTCTCGTCCCATCTGAGCCTGTTTTGAGGCGAAACCCTTGGGGCACACCCAGAAGAACATCACGGCAGCTATAAGCGCCCCCAACGGGATTGCGTAGATGCTGACGGCATCCATCCAGGCGCTGACCGCATCGCCGTTCTCGATGAAGGCGCCGACGCCCATGGAGACGGCGGCCACGATGGCCACGGCGGCCCAGCGGGGAAGGCGCGCCTGCTGTTGCAGCGCCTCGATCGGCGGTTCGTAGAGGTTCACCAAGCTGGTGATGGCGGCGCAGGCTACGGCCAGGAAAAACAAGAAGCAGAACAGCCCGCCGAAGGGCATCTCCTCGAACACCTGCGGAAGCACGATGAACAGAAGCGGGGGGCCTGCCTGGGTGTCGGCTCCGAATGCGAACACGGCCGGCACCACCACCATGGCCGACAAAACCGCGGCCAGCGTGCTGAACACCACGACGTTGCGCGCCGACGAGACCACGTTCACGTCTTTCTTCAGGTAGCTGCCGTATACCAGCGTGCCGCCTCCGGCAAGCGACAGTCCGAAGAACGCCTGCCCAAGCGCAAGCACCCAGGTTTGCGGGTTGGCGAGCGCCTCCCAGCGCGGCATGAACAGGTAGGCGTAGCCATCGATTGCGCCGGGCAGCATGGCCACGCGAACGAGCAGCACGCAGAACAGGACGAAGAACAGCGGCATCATGATTTTGTTCAGGCGCTCAATGCCGCGTGAGATACCCAAGATCATAACGGCTAGCGTGATGATGAGCGCCGCGGCGTGCCAGCCGATGCTTCCGAAATCGCCGGTGATCTGACCGAAGTACGCGCCCATGTCCGGTTGGGCGAGCAGCGTTCCGGTTGCGGCGGCGAACAGGTACTTGAGGAACCATCCCAAAACGACGGTGTAACCGATGGCGATGCCGAGCGCGGCGAGCACGGGCACGATGCCGATGGCTTTGCCGATACGCGTTGCGTGGGATACGCCTCGGAGTTCGAGGGCTTTGCCGAATGCGCCCATCGGACCGCATCCCATGGCGCGGCCAAACGACATCTCGCCCACCACGCCGGTAAGGCCGAGCAGCACGACGAAGAACAGGTAGGGGATAAGGAAGGCCGCTCCGCCGAGCTGTGAAACGCGGTACGGGAACAGCCAGATGCCCGATAGGCCTACGGCGGATCCGATGCAGGCGATGATGAAGGCGGTGCGCGAGGTGAACGAGTCGCGGGTTTGCGAATCGCCGGATGTGGTCTGCGCCATGGGTTCCCCTTTCCGCGGCAATAAAAAAGCCGCCCTAAAGGCGGCTGTTAAATTTGGTGGAGCCTAGGGGGATCGAACCCCTGACCTCATGGCTGCCAGCCATGCGCTCTCCCAGCTGAGCTAAGGCCCCGAATCAGGTGCGTTGACTATTATACGGAAACCGCTTTAGCGCGCAACCCCCTATTTCAAATTTTTTTCAGCAGGGTTTTCAGGCGGGGATGGGTGTTTGATTCGCAAGCTTCTCCGAACGACCGGTACTTGTTATATCGAACCCAGTCGTATACGTAGTACATCAAAGGTTGAGAAATAAAAAAGGTTCGGCGTATGCCGAACCTAGAAAATTTGGTGGAGCCTAGGGGGATCGAACCCCTGACCTCATGGCTGCCAGCCATGCGCTCTCCCAGCTGAGCTAAGGCCCCGAATCAGGTGCGTTGACTATTATACGGAAACCGTTTCAGTGCGCAACCCCTAATTTTGAAAATTTTTTCGGCAGCGATTCTGGATGGGCTGAGCGTTTGATTTGCAAGTTCAGCAGTGCAGCTAAGGTCGTCGAATCCCTTCTGACGATTATCGGTAGCAGGTTGCGGTCATGCGGGCCACTTTGCGGCCCGTGTCGTCGGAGACGTTCACCGTGTAGAAGCCAAGCTTCCTTCCCGATTTGTCGACGTCGCATTCGGCGATGAGCTTGCTTCCCTTGGCAGCGCTCAGGAACTCGATGGTATTGCTTACCGAGACCGTGGGCTGCTCGTTTACGTTGCAGGCGATGGCCAGGCAGAAGTCGGCAAGGGTGAAAATCGCCCCGCCCATGACTCCGCCTTGGGCATTGTAGTGGATCCGCTCGAGCGGCATCTCGCAAACGGCGTGGCCCATGGCGGCTTCGATGACGGTGCAGCCCGCGGCCTCCGTGGCGAACTTGTCATCGGCGAAGAACTCGCGAACCTGATCGATGGCGGGGTTTTCGGGGAGCATGGGCGTCCTTTCGGTGGTGGCGGGTGAGAAAGAAACGCCCTCCGATGCTTGTCGAAGGGCGCGTGATGGCTTGTGCGGGTTATTCAGTTGGCGTTGCTGTGGTGCCGAACAGCTCCAGCCATTCGCCGTTTTCCACGGTGATGGTTTGCGTGCTTCCGCGCAGCAAGGGCTTGGAGTCGGTGATGGAATCGTCGTCGAAGTCGAGGTCCTTCATCACGTAGGCGGCGTAGTCCTGCGAGGCGTTGCGCGGGGCATCGGGGCTGACGGCAATGGAGTAGGTTCCCGCGGGGATGTCTTGGCCGACGCGGTACAGGCCGCTGGCGTAGGGTGCCTGCGGCTGGAAATCGGCTTGGTCGGCGGGGATCATCAGCATGCTGGCGGAACTAGGCATGAACACGACGACCTGCCCGTCTTCAAGATCGGCGAAGTAATTGCCCGTGTAAGTAACCGCGGCGTCCATGTTGTAGGTGCCGAACCCTTCGGGATCGAACAGGTAGCACTCCGATTCGGTCGACGGGTTTCCCTGGAGGAAGTACAGGCCCTCGTCGATGTCTCGACCCACCACGTACACGCCCGGGGCGGCCTTGCCCTCGTCGTCGATATCGCAGGGCAGGTCGCCTGCCGCCTCCTTGATGTCGGAAAGCGTGAAGCCGCCGTAATAATCGCTATCAGGCAGGTCATCGGGGTCGTAGCCGTACGGCAGGTCGTCGAAATCGAACGAATGCACGCCGTCGGCGCGGCTGTGAAGCGAATCGGCCACCATGCCCACGGTGGCGAAGCCCACGCATCCGCCAAGCCCCATGAGAAACGCCAGCGCGCAGCCCAGAAGCACCCAAGGCCACTTCTTCGCAGGTTTCGGCGCGACGGCAGCATAGGGGTTTGCGGGCGGCTGAGGTGCGCCATAGGAAGGTTGCGTGTAGGGAGCCTGCGGGGCGGCGGCGTATACGGAAGGCTGCTGAGCGGTTTGCGGGACGGCGGCAGGGTCGGCGTTGCCGGGCGCCTGTACAGGGCTTGCAGCCGTGTCAGGCTGCGGGCTTTGCGACGCTGCCGAATGCGCGGGGTCGTTGGGGCTCATGCCGGCGTTGCCGCCTGCTTGCGATCCGTGTGCTTGCGTAGCGCCCGCAGGGGTTTCGGGCTGTTCGCCTTGCGGGGGCGTTTGTTGAGTTGATTCGTAGGGATTGGAATCATGGTTGTTGCGAGGCTGGTTCATGGAAGCGCTCCTAACGGTTTGTTCCCGGCTATCTTAGCACGCAGCCTCGGAGACGGGCTTGGTTGTTAACGTGATGGCATTGCGGGGGCACGCCGACTCGCACAGGCCGCAGCCTATACAGTAGCGCCAGTCGAGGGTAAGCGTGCCGTCTTGGGCGTCGGGCACAAGCGCACCGGTGGGGCAGGCGCGGGTGCAGCGCAGGCAGCCCTCGCAGGCATCGGCGTCTATTTCAGGCAGGGAAAGCTCCACCCGCGCCGCCATATCGGGCTGGGCGCCAAGCGCCTGCAGCAGCAGGTTTCGCGATGCCCCCATGACGCGCTTCACGCGCCCGTGCGGGGCGAACTTGTTGAATTGCGTGCCGTTTCCCAGGTCGAGCCGCTGATGGGCGGCGAACCGCTCGTTTTGCTCGCGCAGCGTTTGCAGGCGGGCGTCGGTGCGTTCGCGCGTGGTGCCCGATGCCGCGTCCTTGAGCTGCGAGAGCATGTCGGTGAACAGGCTGCGGCGGTCCCCGTCGGCGCCGGCGTTGGCAAGCCCGGCGAGCAGGCCCTCGTCAGCGGCCTGGGGCAGCGACGGCGCGAACCCCACATTGCGCTGCGTCCATTCCTCGGCTTGCGCGATGCGCTCGGCGTAGAGGGCTTGCGCAGGCCCGCCCGCCTTCGCGCAAGTTTCGCAGCGCTCCATGTCGATGGCCACCTGCACATCGGCCCCTTCGGCCAGCAGCGCGGCCCACAGCTGGGCCGGTAGCATGGCCAAGCAGGGGAGCGTCACCACGTTGCTTGCGAGGTCGTCTTGCTCCGAGACGTTTTCAGCGCAGGTGATGATAGCGGGCCTGGCGCCCATGGCGGCCCGCCGCGCGTCGGCATGGGCCTGCGTGAGCGTATAGCTTGTGGAAGCGAACGCGTCGCAGGTTCCCTGGCAGATGCCGCACAGCGAGCAAGCAGCATTGTCTATGACGGGCGGCTTGCCCTCGGGAAAGGACAGGGCGCCTTTCGGGCAGGCTTCGCCGCAGCGCGTGCAATCGGCGCCTCGGGTGCGTATGCACAGATCCCGCAGCACGAGGATGCGCTGCGGGATCTGATACGGCTGTTGTTGGTTGGTTTCGGTCAACAGGTGCCTTCCGTGTTCGGGTTATGCGCCGATGACCTGCTCGGTGACCTGGTCGATGCGGGCGAGCACATCTTCGCGCGGCATGAGCTCGATGGACTCGAACAGCGGCGGGGAGACCATGTTGCCGCACACGGCCACGCGCAGCGGCTGCAGCACGAACTTCAGCTTCATGTCCATGCTGTCGCCCAGCTCGCGGCAGGCGGCCTCAAGGCCGGCTGCTTCCCAGGCGCGGGACTCGTCGGCCAGGATGGCGCGGCAGTTTGCCAGGGCCTCGTCGGCGCGGGCGCCTTCCTTGAGTAGCACCTTCTTCACCGACTTCTCGTCGAGCTCGGCGACGTTGGCGCCCCAGAACATGTAGGCGAGCTTCGCGGGCACCTCGTCGAGGCGCTGCAGGCGCTCGGACACCAGCGGGTAGAGCTTGGCGTACCATTCCGGGCGCGCGTCGATGTCGGCCTCGGATGCGCCGGCCTGCACGAGCCATGGGCGGCTTGCGGCAACCCATTCGTCGGCGCCCATGCGCTGGATGTACTGGCCGTTCATCCACTCGAGCTTGGTCTGGTCGAAGATGGCGTCCTTCTTCGTGATGCGGTCCAGGGTGAACTTGGCGCACAGGGTCTCGCGGTCGATGATGGTGGTCTCGCCGTCAAGGCTCCAGCCGAGCAGCGCCAGGAAGTTCACCATGGTGTCGGGCAGGAAGCCGTTGTCGCGGAACTCCTCGACGCTGGCGGCGCCGTGGCGCTTGGACAGCTTGTGGCCGTCGGAGCCCAAGATCATGGACAGGTGCGCGAAGGTGGGCACGTCGTAGCCGAGGGCCTCGTAGATGAGGATCTGGCGTGGGGTGTTGGACAGGTGGTCATCGCCGCGGATGACGTGCGTGATGCCCATGTTGGCGTCGTCGCAGACCACGGCGAAGTTATAGGTGGGCGTGCCGTCGGTGCGCACGACGATCATGTCGTCCATGACGTCGGCGGGGAAGGACATATGGCCGTAGACGGCGTCGTCGAACTCGATGGGGCCGTGCTCGAGCGGCACCTTCAGGCGCCACACGTGCGGCTCGCCGGCCTCGATGCGGCGGGCGGCCTCGGCGGGGTCGATATCGCGGCACGTGCGGTCGTAGCCGGCATAGCCGCCATCTTCGGCTTCGGCCTTCGCGCGCTTGGCGTCAAGCTCGTCTTTCGTGCAGAAGCACGGGTAGACCATGCCGCGCTCTTTTAGGCGCTCAAGGGCGTCAGCGTAGGTGTCGAAGCGCTGGGTCTGGAAGTACGGGCCGCACTCGCCGCCGACCTCCGGGCCCTCGTCCCAGTCAAGGCCGAGCCACTTCATGGCGTTCAGGATGACCTGCGTGTTCTCCTCGGTGGAACGGGTGGGATCGGTGTCCTCGATGCGTAGGATGAAGGTGCCGCCTGTGGCGCGGGCGAACGCCCAGTTGTAGATTGCCGTGCGGGCGCCGCCGACGTGCAGCTTGCCCGTAGGGGAAGGCGCGAAACGGACGCGCACCGGTTTGCTCTCAGTCATGGTTCGTTAGTTCCTTTACGTGTTTGAATCATCAGTTGTTTCAGTATAGGCGGCTTGAGCGCAGCTGCAAGATGGGCATATGCGTTTACCACCCAAAATGCGAAATACTGCTAAACGATGTGATTGAACTTGCTAATGCTTGACGCTCGTCGATTAAGCGGTTGCCCGAGTCTCATGAATGAGGGATGCTTATTTCGTTTGGGGCAATAGAAGTGCATTTCTCTTCGCTGGAGGTCATGCATGTTCTTCTCTCGGTCGGTTAAGAGGAAGTCTTATTCTGGCTATTTTAAAAACGAAACCAAAGGGAAACGTGCAGCTCGATAGCCCCGATTCGTACTGCGCTATGAATAAGTATTTCTATGAGCTATACGAGCACGAAGCGATTGACGAATTGGCTTTTAGGGAATTCGCTTGATTATGTCCCCGGGCTCGCACTCAAGCACTTCGCAAAGAGAATTTAGGGTATCAAGACGAATTGCTTTGATGTTTGTGTTCTTCAATCGACTAACGTGAACTTCTGTTAAGCCAAGAATGGCCGCTAGCTTTTTATTGTTGAGCCCCTTGAGCCGCATTGCGCTATCGATGTCAATTATAATTTTGCTCATATTAAATTGTTTCGTCTGATAGCTGCTGCAAATCGGCTCCATAAGAAAACACGGCTGAAACGGCGTAGCAGAATGCAGCCATGACTGCGGTTTTCAAGTCAATGTGTAAGGAGCTGGTGGCAGGGTCTTGCACGTATCCGATTTCTGCGAAAGATCCAACTTGAAAAATATGTTCGCTTACTGCAGGTATTAATTGCATGACAATTTCGACTAGGCAGCTTGCAAGTAAGAGAGATGCAATGATTGCAAGGATTGTTGCGTGTTTTTTAGTTAAAGGCGACTTGCCGTTTGCGATATTGCGAAACAGTGCATACATAAGCCGTAGAGTAATACATGCCGTTGCGAGCTGGATCGTTGGATAAAAAATGCTTAGTAAGGATGCATCGTTGTTGCTGATAAAGGAATATACAGAAACGCCTAAATAGGCTAGTAGGCCTATTGCTGATAACACAAACAAAATCGTGAAAACACGAGCGATTATCGCAGCCGTGTTTTTGATTTTGATTTCAGCTTGTTTGCTGTGCTTGAAATCGGAGCAATGCTCCATGGTGGTCTCCTTGCTAATTGCTAATTGCCTTGATTGATCCTAGTGGCGGGTTCGACCCCTGCGGCCATCCGAATTCGGCGATTGCATCTGATCCGACGTCGGGAGGCGGCGGAGCGGTGCTGTTATCGACTCGTGGCGTGCAGTCAAGAATTAGAGATTGTGCACCAATTAGATCAGTCAATTCATTGGCGTAAGAAGTTATTGTCACGAGGTTTCGTTCGTCTTCGGTAATTTCGATGGCTTGAACCGAACATTTCGTTGTGATAATTACGGCAGGGCTGTCTCCGCTGACGTTGTTATCAATGCTGAATCCGTTCGTCATGGTTTTCGATTTGTTGGTTTCGGGCTCGATGTCATTGATGGGGTTGAAGATAGTCTGTTGCGACGGGGAGCTGCTGCTTTCGTCGGCTGTTTTGCGCGAAGAACAGATTGAGCTTATAGTAATTACGGAAAGGCACAGAATCGATAGCGTGAGAATAACCAATGCGGCAATCAGAGCTGTTTTCTTGCTATCCATAGAAGGCCCCATCAGTGTCCTTGTAGTTTGGGAAGCAGAAGTTAAAGCGCCGAGTGCAAGTATTCCAGCCATCGTGTACCCCAAGGACTTTGATTTCTTCGTTGGGGTACACGATGGGCCCGAGTAGAGCGTAGCCTTGCACGGACATTGTGCGCCCCGATCGCTTTCCGGTTGCGGTGTCGATTATGCCTGCGCAGAATAGTGACATGTACCAGTTATCTTTGCTAGTTTTGTATTGCGTCCAGGTTGGCGTGCTTTGCTCGCAGGTTTGTATTGCTTGCCCCCGCGTGCTCATATATTGCTTGCAGCCAGAGCATAGTTTGTCGTTGTTCGCGCGTCCTTGAGCGGAGTTATCGTTGTCGTACTTCGAGGCGACGAGGCTCTTCATTGCGAGTCTCCTTTCGTCCGTATATGTAACGCTTCTTCTAAGAAGCACATTAAAGATATCGGAAAATGTTATTGAATTAACCCACAAGGTTAATTTGTTCGGCAAATGGAAGGGCGGCATCTCGATGCCGCCCTTCCATTTGCCGAACAAATTCTATCCAGTACGTTATTCAGTTTCACTGCGCAGCAATCGTCCTACGATGATGCAGATGATGCTGGCAATGCAGGTAGCTGCAAGCCAGATGCCGCCCATGCCCATCCAAAAAGCGGTTGGGTACAAGGTGATGAGCAGGCTGTCGTAGGGAAACGTCCAGGTTCCCGCCTGGAAGAACAGGCTGTGGAAGGCGGCGAACAGCCCGTCGAAGTCGATGGCCGCCCATGCCCCTAGCGCGCAAAACGCCGCGAGCACCAACCCGCCGCCCGCGATAAGCGTGCGACCGAGCGCTCGCCGGCCGATGCGCACCGCCACGTGCGCAAGGCCTGCGATGCATAACATGGCCACGATCACGAGGGCGGGCTTTGCCACGCATGCCACGCGGTAGACATCGTCAAGGTGGCTTATCGCGTCAGCGGGTAAGTTGCGTGCGGCGCTTTCCCTGGCCGACGCGGTGGCGCGCCCGTCTGCCTCGGCGGCGGCGTTGGCCTCGGCGATGGCGGCGTCAAGCTTTTCGCGGTCGTTGTCGTCGAAGGTGTAATGCTTGCCGGCTATGGCCATGGAGGTCAGCTCGTCGGCGGTGAACGGGGTGCTGGGCTGGTCGCAGCCGGAAAACGCGCGCGACAGCGTTGCGGTGGCCGCGTCGGGGATGGCGACGACGGCGAAGCCGGCGCCGATGAGTGTGACGGCCAGTAGCAGTGCGCTGCCGAAGGCGACGATTCCGTTAAACAGTCGGGTCATGTGAAAGGGGCCTCGCAGGTGTTGGGGGAAGGGTGAAACGGCCGCGGCCCCCGCGTCTTGGGACTTGGGGGCCGCGAGCAGGGCAGACTGGGCGCGTTTTAGTCGACCCAGATGGTGGCGCAGGTGATGCCCTTCATGGGCTTGCTGATGGTGGGGAAGGGCCCTAAGCGGCTGAAGATGCCCTGGAACGTGCCGTTGTAGCAGTACAGGCCCTCCAGGTTGTTGTACAGCACCGGCTCGCGTTGCACCTGGTCATCGGCCATGTCGGCGATGCCGTCGTCGGGCGTGAGGATCTGCGTCTTGAACGGCGTGATGTAGCGCTGCACCAAGAAGGGGGCGCCGGCGGCCCCGTTGGCGAACTTCTCGATGATCTGTTCCCATTGCTCCTGCGTTTGGAAGCAGCCCGCGTACACGTCGGCCGCGCCGTAGGCGTCGGTGGGCTTGATGATCCAAGCGTCCTTGTCGGCGCGGACGGCGTCGAGGTCGACCTCCTTCTCGTCCAGATAGCGCGTCTGCGGGACGGTTCGCTCGACGAACGCGATCTCCTCGGGCGTCAAAAACGCCTGGGTGGCAGGGTTGAACAGCGCCTCGAAGATCTGCTTATCGTGCACGATATGGCCGGCGAAGCTGCCGATGAGCGCCACCTTCTGCGCCTTGACGGCCTCGATGAGCGCCTGCGACTCGTCCCAGAACTCCAGCACGTCGTTGGTGACGCAGCGGCGCCAGATGGCGTGGACGGGCTGGCCTTCCTTGTCGCGCAGCACTTCGCCGTCGAAGGTCAGGTCGCGCACGTCGCACACCGTGCAGGGATGCCCGGCCTCGGTGAAGCGCTTCGCAAACAGGTGGAACTCGTCGACCACGCCGTTTTGCAGGTAGTCGCAGATGGCGAAGCGGGGATTTTCCACGCGATGCTCATAGGTGGCGTAGATGGCGGCGAACTCGCGCACCCACGCGTCGAACAGCTCGCAGCCCTCCACGTGATGACGGCGTGCGAACTCTTTAAAGGTGGCCGTTTCCTCCACCGAATGCGTGATCTCGCGGTTCTCGTTCATGCCCGAGCTGCCGTCGCCGTTGAATTCGCAAAACGCCACGTCGCCGGTGTTCTCGTCCAAGAAGATGTCGAAGCGGGCGAAGGGAAGCAGCGCATCGTAGCCGCGCGGGACCAAGATCAGCTCGGCTAGGCGCGGGTCGTAGTCGAAGATCTTGCGGTACTCGGCGTCGTCGAGGTAGTGCTGCATGACCTTGCACAGGATGCGGTGCGTGGTTTCCACCACCTCGCGCATGACCTGGCGCGATGCGGCGTCGTAGAGCTTCGGCACGAAGCTGGTGGACACCACGCGATGATGCACGATGGCCGTGGAGGAATCCATATAAGCGCGCGCTGCGCGGCGGCCGGGGATGTCGCCGTCAAGGGATTCGGCGATGTCGATGTACTCCTGGGTATAGGCTGCGTTCTTGAAAACGGGCTGGTCGGCAGGCTGGGGTGCGGTATGCGTCATGCGTCCTCTTTTCCCGATCGGGTTGGTTTCCGCCCAGTTTAGCAAACGAGGAGCCGCGTTGATGCAGCAGGACGGGGAACCTCGGATACGCCCATATACCGCGCGTGCGGATATATGGTGATTCCACGAGCGCGACGGGCAGGGCATACAAAATGATGCCCATGTGGTATCGTTCGCAGCTAGCATAAACGCGGGCGGCGCGCACCGTCCGAACATATCCGTTTATCAAGAGTCGGGGGAGAGGGTTGGCTCGCAGATCCCGACACCAACCTGGCGCAAAAGCGCCAAGGTGGTCCGGCCGACAACGATGAAGGAGGAGCATCAATGGCCAACGCGCATTCTTCTTATCTGTTCACGTCCGAGTCCGTCACCGAGGGTCATCCCGACAAGGTGTGCGACCAGATCTCCGACGCCGTGCTCGACGCTATCCTTGAGAAGGAGATCGAGCTTGCCGGGCAGGGCTACGTTTCCCCGTCCGGCCAACCGGCCGACCCCACGCAGGTGCGCTGCGCCTGCGAGACCATGGCCACCACCGGTATGATCATCGTGGCCGGCGAGATCCGCACCCAGGCATACGTCGACGTGCCCGCGCTTGCGCGCGAGGTGCTGCGCGAGATCGGCTACGATCGCGCGAAGTACGGCTTCGATTGCGATACCTGCGGCGTGCTCAACGCCATCCACGACCAAAGCCCCGACATCGCCCAGGGCGTCGACGAGAGCTACGAGGCCCAGCACGGCCAGGCGGGCGACGACCCCTACGAGAAGGTCGGCGCCGGCGACCAGGGCATGATGTTCGGCTACGCCTGCGACGAGACGTCCACGCTCATGCCCATGCCCATTTACCTGGCACAGCGCATGGCCGAGCAGCTGGCAGCGGTGCGCAAGGACGGCACCATGCCCTACCTGCGCCCCGACGGAAAGACCCAGGTCTCGGTCCGCTACATCGACGACAAGCCCGTCAACGTGGAGAAGGTCGTGGTGTCCACGCAGCATTCCGAGGAGATCTCCACCGAGCAGCTGCGCGCCGAGATCGAGGCCAACGTCATCCGCCCCGTGCTCAAGCGCGAGGGCGTGGAGCTTGCCCCCGACGCCGGCATCCACATCAACCCCACCGGCCGATTCGTCATCGGCGGCCCCATGGGCGATTGCGGCCTGACCGGCCGTAAGATCATCGTCGACACCTACGGCGGCATGGGCCGTCACGGCGGCGGCGCATTCAGTGGCAAGGACTGCACGAAGGTCGACCGCTCCGCGGCCTACGCCGCCCGCTGGGTCGCCAAGAACGTGGTGGCCGCGGGTCTGGCGCACCGCTGCGAGGTGCAGGTGGCTTATGCCATCGGCATGGCTCGCCCCGTGTCCGTCATGGTCGACACGTTCGGCACCGAATGCGTGCCCGTGGCCGACATCGAGCGCGCCATCGACGAGGTGTTCGACCTGCGCCCCGGCGCCATCATCGACGACCTGGACCTGCGCCGTCCCATCTATCGCAAGACGGCTGCCTACGGCCACTTCGGCCGCGAGCTTCCCGAGTTCACCTGGGAGGCAACCGACCGCGCGGACGCCCTGCGCAAGGCCTGCGGTCTGGAGTAAGCGTTTTCGGCGCCTTCGGCAGAAGGGCGTGGCGCGTGACCGGTTTGCGCCGATCGCAACGCATGCTGCGAAACGACGCCGGGCCGGATCGGCTAGGAAGCCCGCTGCGGAAGGCGGCGGGTGCGATCGATGTTTCGAAATAGGGAAAGCCCGCTGGAAGAAAGCGCGGCATAGTCCGGGGTTCCGGGATATGCCGCGCTCGCCGGCGGGCTTACCTGCGTTCCGGGCATGCTGTGGAGAGATCGCCATGTCGGCGACCGCCACACCGATGCGCGCGGGAGTTGCTTCGCCATCCCTATCGAATGGTCGCGGTATCGACCGGAATGCGGGACCGACGGGAGAATCGGGCACGAGCGCAGGCGATTCTCGAAAAGCGTATATCTGTTCGCCTTTTCGAGGACTTTCCGCGAAACGCTGGTATACTGGTGCGCTATGAAACTGGCATCTGTGATCTTGGACATACCTACGCAGGCGCTCGATGCGCCTTATACCTATGCGGTCCCTGAAGAGGGGCTGTTCGCCGCCGCATGCGAAGGCGCGGGCGATTGCGACGACGGCCCGCTTGGGCGCGACTTCGCCATTTCGGTGGGCTGCGCTGTGCTGGTGCCGTTCGGTCACCGGCGCGCCGTGGGCTTCGTGGTGTCGATCGGCGAATATGGGCAGCCCGGCGGGCCGCAGTGGCCGCAGGGCATCGACGCGGGCAAGCTCAAGGCCATCGAGCGCGCCGTCAGTCAGCCGTATTTCGATGAAGAGGGTGCCGCGTGCGCCCAGTGGCTCTCCGAACGCTATATCGCGCCGCTGTCGGCGTGCGTGCGCCTGTTCACGCCGCCCGGCGGCGTGCCGCGCATGGTGCACGGGCGCGATGGCGGTTGGCGCCTCGAGCAGCCCGCAGTCGGCCAGGTGGACGATCGCTGGGTGGTCGCGGGCCCGGCGTTTTCCGAGTTCACGCCTCGTGCGAACGCCGTCAAGCAGGTCGCGGTCATGGAAGCGTTGCGCGGCGGGCAGCTGCGCGTCAGCGAGTTGACCGCTCAGCTGGGCTCGGTTTCCTCGACGCTTAAGGCATTGGAGGCGAAGGGCGCGGTCGTCATCGAGCATCGCCGCCGCATGCGCGGGTTTTCCGAAGACGCGGCGCGCATCGCGCAGCGCGCGGTTTCGGGTGCTTTCGGGGACGCTGCTGGCGAAGAGACGGTCGGCTTCGGGGAGGCCGCTGGCGGGGGTGCCGTCGAGGGGGGAGCCGCCGGCTTCGCTACCGCCTGCGAAGGCCATGCGGGCCGGTCGTGCGCCGACGATGCCGACCTGGCGGCGGGCAACGAAAACGCAGCGCATGTTCCCTCGCGGAAGCCGCAGCTCACCCTGGGCCAGGAGCAGGCGCTCGACGCCATCTCCTCCGCCTGCGATGCCGCCGACGGCCACGTGGTGCTCGTCGACGGCGTCACGGGCTCGGGCAAGACCGAGGTGTATCTGCAGGCCATCGAGCGGGTCCTCGCGCAGGGTCGCACGGCGTGCGTGCTCGTGCCCGAGATCTCGCTGACCCCGCAGACGGTAGGACGCTTCCGCGGACGCTTCGGCGATACCGTGGCGGTCATGCATTCGCGCATGTCTGCCGGTGAACGCTACGACCAATGGGACTTCATCCGCAGCGGCGCGGCCCGCGTGGTGGTGGGTGCGCGCAGCGCGCTTTTCACCCCGCTCGCCAACGTGGGGCTCTACGTCATCGACGAGGAGCACGAGGGCAGCTATAAGCAGGACAGCGCCCCGCGCTACCATGCGCGTGAGGTCGCGTGCTGGATGGCCCGTCGCAGCGGAGCTGCGGTGGTGCTCGGCAGCGCCACGCCGTCGATCGAGGCGCTCTACCGGTGCGCGAAGCACCCGCGTTGGGCGCAGGTCCGCTTGCCCGAGCGCGCCAACGGCCGCCCGATGCCGGCTGTCCGCGTGGTGGATATGGCGCGCGAGTTTGCTGAGGGTTCTCGCTCCATGTTCTCCGCCGCCCTTACGCGGGCCTTGCAAGAGGAGCTTTCGCAGGGGCGCAAGGCGGTGCTTTTGCTCAATCAGCGCGGTTTCGCGAAGTTCTTGCTGTGCCGCGAATGCGGCTTCGTGCCGAAGTGCCCGCACTGCGACACGTCGCTCACCTACCATGAGCGAGGCAACTTCCTGGCGTGCCACCATTGCGGTTACCGGCAGGCATCGCCGGCGGTGTGCCCGGAGTGCTCGAGCCCCTATCTGAAGAAGTTTGGCGCGGGAACGCAGCGGGTGGAAGACGAGCTGCGCTGTGCGCTCGACGCCATGCCCGGGGTGGGGCCGGGCGTGCCCATCATCCGCATGGATGCCGACACCACCAGCGGGAAGGGGGCGCACGAGCGCCTGCTCGAGCAGTTCGCGGCGGCGCAGGCGGCGGTGCTGCTCGGCACGCAGATGATCGCGAAGGGCCTTGACTTCGACGACGTCACCCTGGTGGGCGTCATCAACGCCGACACGCAGCTGCAGCTGCCCGACTTCCGCGCCCACGAGCGCACGTTCGACCTGATCGAGCAGGTTGCCGGCCGCGCCGGCCGCGCGCAGCTGCCCGGGCGCGTGCTCGTGCAGACCTACGAGGCCGATGCCGCGCCCATCCGCGCCGCGGCGCGCTACGATCGCGCGCTGTTTTTGCGAGACGAGCTGCCCAAGCGCAAGATGCTCGGGTATCCGCCGTACGTGCGTATGGCGAACGTGCTGGTATGGGGCGCCCACGAGGCCGACGTGGCGGCGCTCGCTCGCGAGCTCGCGGTCGAGCTTGCCGAGCAGGCGCGCGCCTTCGGCGGCGACGGGTGGAGCGTGCTGCCGGCAACCCCGTGCGTGCTCGCGAAGCTGCGCAACACGTATCGCTGGCATGTTGTGGTCAAGTGCCCCGCCGACGCCGACGTGTCCGCAGTGCTTCTGCCGGTGTTCCGACGCCGCAAGGCCGACAAGTGGGTGAACGTCGCCGTGGACGTTGACCCTGATGACTTGCTCTGACGTGCAGATTATGCTATCTTAATTTGATGCATATTTGCGCCCATTTGCGGAATGGCAATAGGCGCGTTTTTTATCCTGTCGAAAGGAAGAACACGTGGCTCAAGCTTCGAAGAACCAGGCAACCGCTTCCAAGACCGCGAAATCCGCGAAGCCGGCCGCTGCCCCCGCGGTGGTCGAAGAGGTGCTTGAGGACGAGGACGTGCTCGACGTCGACGACGTCGAGCCCGATATGAGCAGCACCGAGGCGGCATCCGACGAGAAGCCGGAGTCCAACATCAACGAGGACGGCGAGGAGCAGGACCTGCTCGAGGGCATCCCCGAGGAGGAGCTCAAGGCCGCTTCCGATGTGTCGCTGCCCAAGGTGCGCACGAAGAAGACCCGCAGCTCGGTGCGCAAGCGCAACGAGGCCGCCAACGTTACCATGCTCACCGGCGACCCGGTGCGCATGTACCTGAAGGAAATCGGCAAGGTCCCGCTGCTCAGCGCCGCCGAGGAGATCGACCTGGCCATGAAGATCGAAGCCGGCGTCGCCGCCGCGGCTGAGCTTGACAAGGCCGAGGAGGAGGGCCGCGAGCTCGAGCGCCGCGAGAAGCGCCGTCTGGGCCGCGTGGAGCAGGTGGGCATCGATGCCAAGCAGCAGCTCATCGAGGCGAACCTGCGTCTGGTCGTGTCCATCGCCAAGCGCTATGTCGGCCGCGGCATGCTGTTTTTGGACCTTATCCAGGAAGGCAACCTTGGCTTGATCCGCGCCGTCGAGAAGTTCGACTACACGAAGGGCTTCAAGTTCTCCACGTACGCCACGTGGTGGATCCGCCAGGCCATCACCCGCGCCATCGCCGACCAGGCGCGTACCATCCGCATCCCGGTTCACATGGTGGAAACCATCAACAAGCTCGTGCGCATCCAGCGCCAGCTTCTGCAAGAGCTCGGTCGCGAGCCAACGCCCGAGGAGATCGGCAAGGAGATGGGCCTTCCCGCCGAGCGTGTGCGCGAGATCCAGAAGATCAGCCAGGAGCCCGTTTCCCTGGAAACGCCTATCGGCGAGGAAGAGGATTCCCAGCTCGGCGACTTCATCGAGGACGACGCCGCCGTGGTGCCGCCCGATGCTGCCAGCTTCAGCATGCTCCAAGAGCAGCTGTCCAAGGTGCTCGACGGCCTTGCCGAGCGCGAACGCAAGGTCATCAGCCTGCGCTTCGGCCTGGAGGACGGCCATCCTCGCACGCTCGAGGAGGTCGGTCGCGAGTTCGGCGTCACGCGCGAGCGTATCCGCCAGATCGAGAGCAAGACGCTTGCAAAGCTGCGTCATCCTTCCCGCTCCAGCAAGCTGAAGGATTACCTGGAAGATTAACGGAAACGCGGGTCGTAAGGCCCGCGTTTCTTTTCGGGCGGCAAACGCCCCTAGCTAGACCCATCGCCCACGAAAGGCATCCAGATGACTTCTCCCGCATACGATGAATACGAGTTCTTCGCCAGCTGCCTGGCCGGGTTCGAGCAATATCTTGCCGACGAGCTCAAGCGCCTGCGCGGCCGTCGCATCCGCCCGCTGCACGGCGGCGTGGCGTTCTTCGGCACGGCGGCCGTGGCACAGCGAGTGTGCCTGTGGTCTCGTCTGGCCTCGCGCGTCACGCTTGTGGTCAAGCGCGTGAACGCCGGCGATGCCAGCTTGCTGTACGAGGGCATCCGCCGCATCCCCTGGCATGAGGTCATCGCGCCCGGGGCCAGCATCGCCGTTCGCGCGCACGGCATGAACGAAGAGCTTCGCAACACGCATTTCACCGAGCTGAAGGTCAAGGACGGCATCTGCGATGCGCTCAGGGAGCGCACGGGCTCGCGCCCCGATGTGGATAGCGCCAACGCCGACGCCAACATCGACGTGCGCATCCGCGACAGCCGTGCTACCGTTTCGCTGGACCTTTCCGGCGAATCGCTGTACGCGCGCCCGTATCTGGAGCCTGATGCGGGTCAGGACGCCCCGCTCGAGTGCGCCTTGTCCGCGGGCGTGCTGGCCATGTGCGAGTGGGACGGCATGCGCGACGCCGCTGCGTTGGTCGACCCGGCGTGCGGCGACGGCTCGCTGGTGGTGGAGGCTGCCGCTGCGGCGTGCGATATGGCTCCGGGCTTGGCGCGCAGCCGCTGGGGTTTCATGGGCTGGGCCGCGTTCGACGAACCGGCTTGGGAACGTCTGCTCGACGAGGCCGATGAGCGTTTCGAAGAAGGATTGGAGGCCGTCGGCGGCGCCGGCGCGGCAAACGCGTCGGCTTCCGATCGCCCCGATCTTGAGCGTGTGCGCATCGTGGGCGCCACCAACTCAAGCCCTGCCATCGCTCGCGCCCGCAACCGCGCCAAACGCGCCGGTTTGCGCCAGGTGGTCAGCATTGAGCTGGGAGATGCGCATACCGTGGCGGATATGGCCAAGCGTGCATGCGATGTGGCCGAACGGCTGCAGAGCAGGCGTCCGACGGATAGCGGTCAGGACAAGCTGTGCCCGTGCCTGGTGGCGTCCAACATGCCGGCGGGCGACCGCATTCAGTCCGAGGCTCGCGCCCAGGCGGAGGCAGCGGCGTTCGTGAAGGCTGCTGCGGCGGTCCCGGCGGGCAGCCTGTATGCCGTCGCCGGCGGGCAGGGCGTGCAGGGGCGGTTCGGCGTCGACGCCGCCGACACGCTGCGCTTCGGCCGCGGGCGCGTGGAAACCCAGGTGTTGCTGTTCATGCGGCCTCCGGCGCAGTTTGCCCAGGCCGTGGTGCCGGATGCCAACGGCGGCGCAGAGCATAAGGTCGAGGTGTTCGAGGAATCCTCGCAGCAGTTCGCCGATCGTTTGCGCAAGGTCGCCAAGGAGCGCCGCAAGTGGGCGCGCCGTGAAGGCGTCACATGTTATCGCGTCTATGATGCCGATCTGCCGGATTATTCCGCTGCCATCGACGTGTACACCGGCGCCGGCCAGGCTGCGGGCAATACATACCTTCATATCGCCGAATATGCGCCGCCGCGCTCCATCGACCCCGATAAGGCGCGCCGTCGCTTCGATGATATCCTCACCTTGGCTCCGGTGGTCTTGGGTGTTCGTCCTGACCACGTGTTTTCGAAGGTTCGTTGCCATGACAAGGGCGGCGGGCAGTACCGTGGTGCGGGAAAGCGCAACTACGTCACGCATGTCGACGAGGCAGGGTGCCTGCTTGAGGTTGATCTTGCCGGCTATCTGGACACGGGCCTGTTCCTCGACCATCGCGACACGCGCGCCATGGTGCGCGTGATGGCCGCGGGCAAGCGCTTCCTCAACCTGTTCGCTTACACGGGCTCGGCAACGGTCCAGGCCGCGGCGGGCGGGGCGGTGGAAACCGTCACGGTCGACCTGTCGCAAACCTACCTAGATTGGGCCGAGCGCAACATGGAGCAAAACGGTTTCACCGGGCGTGCGCACAGCTTCGAGCGCGGCGATGTGATGAACTGGATCACCGATTGCCGCCGCAGCCCGCGCCGCTTCGATTTGATCTTCGTGGACCCGCCCACGTTCAGCAACTCGAAGTCCATGGGCAAGCGCACCTGGGATGTGCAGCGCGACCACGTCGAGCTTTTGGTGGGCGTATCGCGCCTGCTCACGAAGGAAGGCACGGCGGTGTTCAGCTGCAACCTGCGCTCGTTCAAGCCCGATATGGAGCAGCTGGGCAAGTACGGGGTTGCGCTTGAGGACATCACGGCGCAAACCATCCCGCACGATTTTGAGCGCAATCCGCGCATCCATAAGTGCTATCTGGTGAAGCGCGCGTAAAACGGACGGCATCTAACTCGCCCAACTAGCTCTATATAAGGCAGGAGCCTGAAAGCTGTATCGCTTTCAGGCTCCTGCCGTTTTGCCGCTATGTGCACGAGCAGCGAATGGGCGATCTTGCCAAATGCGCTGCGTGCTCTTAGCATCGACTATGCTTTGCATCTTGCAGCAAGCGCAGCGCCTTGTGCAACGCACTTTCAGACCCTCCCGCTACACCATGCATATCTTTGCTGGTGCGACCGCTTTGCTCGTGCGACGTGCTTCTGGCCGTTGCCGCCTGTTACGCTTTCCCGCCTGCTTTCAAGGGAGGGCGCGCACCGCCCATCTTGCGAACGAAGAAGTTCACGACGAACCCGGTGAGAACCGCGGCCGCTACGGTGCCTTCGCGGACGCCCGTCACGTTTCCCATGGTGACAAGCGAAACCGCGCAGGCGATGATGACGCAGCTGATATCGAAGCCGACCTTGGTGTGGCCGAAATTCCACCCGGTTTTCGAGGTGATGGCGGCTACCAAGGCCTCTCCGCAGTTCATGGCCACATTTGCAACAACCGTGAGCGATACGCCTGCAGCAAGTGTGATGATGCCGAGGGCGAGCATGCCCAGGGATTCGGCGTAGTTTGCGGGTGCAAACCAGGAAAGCAGGCTTGCGAACCCGTCGATGCTCAGGCTGAACAGCACGCTGATGGGAATCTGCAGCAACGCCAAGAGCTGGAATCGGCGGCGCAGGATGATCATCTGCCCAATCAGCAGCAGGATGTTCCAGAAGAACATGAACACGCCGTACGATACGTTGGGGAAGGCCACGCTGAGCACGTATCCCGTCGACGAGATCGGGGTGTTGCCCGTAGCTGATTTCGTGACGAGGACGATGCCTGCGGCCATGACGACGATCCCGATGGCGAGCAGGCACCAGCGTAGCGTAAGGTGTTGCTTCATGCTTCTTCTTTCTGCTGGAGGGTGAGGTTTGGCATCGTGTCGGAGATGGTGTTGCCAAAACCCTATATCGATTGTAGGTATACAGGAGTTTTCTCGCAACCAAACTTTTTCAAAAAAGTTGAAATCAGGGGTTGCGCGGTAGGGTCCTTTCCCGTAATATATATCGAGCGCGCTACGAAGTACGCAACACGGTCGCTTGGCTCAGCGGGAGAGCATCGCCTTCACACGGCGGGGGTCACAGGTTCAAATCCTGTAGCGACCACCACGAATGACAAGGCCGGAATCAAGTGGTTCCGGCCTTTTTCTTTCAAATGCGTCGAAGTGGACTCTTCAGTTGAACTTCGCCGCATGCTTCAAGCGCGATGAAGGTGCGTTTCGCAAAAGCGAACGTTGCCGCAGCAATCGGGCCTGTAGCTCAACGGTGGAGCAGGGGACTCATAATCCTTTGGTTCTCGGTTCGAATCCGGGCGGGCCCACCAAAACTTTTAAGGCCAGGAGCTTGGTGCTCCTGGCCTTTTCTCTTGCATTCTATTATCGGGATGCGGCGCGGTCGTTGGCAGCGAGTTATGCTTGCATCATAAGAATAGTTGGCTACGCGTTCGCCATCTTGTCATCAGGTCATCGCCGAAATCCGGCAGTGCGGGCATTCATAGGGGCAATGGGTTTCACGTAACCGACTAACGTCTAGAACCCAAGGTCCTCGGCGATCAAGATCACCTTGATGCGGCCGGCTTGGCGGCTGTGGCGCGTGACCACCACGTTGCAGCACATGCATCCGGCCTCGTGGCAGTTGCCGCAAACGCCGGTGCGCTCGCAGGGCGTGTCCGTGTGCAGGCGCGCGGCGTTGGGCGGGCATGCCGTGGTGTGAATACGCTTGATGCCGGCGTCCACGTCCTCCACTACCTTGTTCATGCCCACCAGTACGTATACTTCGCGCGGGCCATGCAGCAGGCAGGCAAGGCGGTTGGAGTTGCCGTCGATGTTGACCAGCTCGCCTTTGCGCGTGATGGCGTTGGCGCTCATGAAGAAGCAGTCGCTGGCGAAGTGCTGCAGCAAAATCTCGCGCGCTTCCTCGGGCGTGGTTGCCTTCGCGCGGTCGATCATGCGGTAATCGCCGGCTTCCAGCATGGACTTCACGCCCGTTTCCTTGAACGTTTCCGTGCCGCCCCAAGCGATGGAGGCCCCGGCGGGCACCAGCTTGCGCACCAGTTCCACGGCATCGGCGGAGGTTTCGCAGAAATAGCCTTCCATGTTGCGGCGCTCAAGCTGCTTGATGATGGTTTGCGCCGTTTGCGCGAATGCAAGGGTGCGAGGGTTTTCCATGGTGCGCTCCTTCTCTCGTCTGGCGGATGGTTCCCATTGTGCCATGTTTTCGGCGGTGCGAAGCTTGGCAGTTGAGAAACGGGGTGGCGAACCGGAAAGCGCTTCGGCAAGGTTCAACCTGGCGGGCGTCCGGCATCAAGCGCAGTTGCGTTTCTGCAGGGAAGGGGAGGCGAGCTGGGAAGCGTCTCGGGAAGCTCGTCGGTGGGTTCGGCCAGATGGGTGGCGGGAATCGCGGGCAGCCGGCCTTGCCCTTGCGTCTCGCGCCAAACGCTTTCAGATGGTGCGCGCCCGCATCGGGCATAAGCGCTATACTGGAACAACTACTGAATTCCCGCCTAACTATGAATGTGAGGGCATGATGGGCGATAGCTTCGAAGCCAGCAAGAAACGCAGCGATGAGATTCGCGCCGACCTTTCCGTCAATCCCGGCAAATACTGCATGCTCACGGGCGATCGCCCCACGGGCAGGCTGCATCTGGGCCATTACTTCGGCACCATCCGCGAGCGTGTGGCGCTGCAGAACCTGGGCGTCACCTCTCGCGTGATCATCGCAGACTACCAGGTCATCACCGACCGTGACACCACGGCCAACATCCAGGACAACGTCTACAACATGGTCATCGACTACCTGGCCTGCGGCATCGACCCGGAGAAGACCATCATTTTCACCCACTCCCAGGTGCCGGCGCTCAACCAGCTCATGCTGCCGTTCCTTTCCCTGTGCACCGAGGCCGAGCTTGAGCGCAATCCCACGGTGAAGTCCGAGCAGGAGGCCTCCGGCCACGCGCTCACCGGTCTTTTGCTCACCTATCCTGTGCATCAGGCGTGTGACATCCTGTTCTGCAAGGGCAACATCGTGCCCGTGGGCAAGGACCAGCTTCCGCACATCGAGCAAACCCGTCAGATCGCTCGTCGTTTCAACGAGCGCTACGGCCATGTGTTCCCCGAGCCCGAGGGTCTGCTCACCGATGCCGTGCTCATCCCCGGCCTTGACGGTCGCAAGATGTCGAAGAGCTATGGCAACGCCATCAGCTTGGCGGCCACTGCCGAGGAGACGGCGAAGCTCATTAAGAAGTCCCAGACCGACTCCGAGCGCTTCATCACCTTCGATCCCGACAATCGCCCCGGCGTGTCGGCCCTTATCACCACGGCCTCGCTGTGCACCGGCCGCGGTGAGCAGGAGATCGCCGAGGAGATCGGCAACGGCGGTTCGGGCCAGCTGAAGAAGTACGTCACCGAAAGCGTGAACGATTTCCTAGCTCCCATTCGCGAGCGCCGCGTGGAGCTTATGGGCGATATGGACTATGTGAAGGACGTCCTGCGCGAAGGCAATCGCCGCGCCAACGAGATTGCGAACCAAACCCTGGAAGAAGTACGCGAAGCCATGGGCATGGTGTACTAAGGAAACGAAAAGCCGCCCCTTGGGCGGCTTTTTCATCTGCAGGCGCGTTATCGACGCCTACGTGAATCGGGCCGGGCAATATGCCCGGCCCGATTGCCTTGCGTCATGTGCGCTGCTCGGTTGTTTGCGAAGCGTATACGGTGAAGCGACGATAAGCACTGCGAATCAATCCCTTCGCAGCGGCGGTGGCGTTCTGACGATGCACTCCTTGCGACTTAGCGGGCGCGTCGTGCACATCGCTCATGCACCTGCCTTACGATTCGCCGTTCTCTTCCACGTAGATGCCCTCTTGTCCGAGCACCGTGGCGAATGTGCGGAAGAACACCTTCGCATCCAGCAGGAAGCTTACGTGCTTGACGTAGTACACGTCCATGGACAGGCGCTGCTTCCAGGGCAGGGAGTTGCGGCCGTACACGGCGGCGTACCCGGTGATGCCCGGCTTTACCGACAGCTTCAGGCCCTCTTCGCCTTCGTAAAGCTCGGTTTCGCGACGCAGGTCGGGGCGGGGGCCAACCACCGACATGTCGCCGAGCAGCACGTTGAAGAACTGAGGCATCTCATCCAAGCTGGTCTTGCGCATGAAGGCGCCGATCTTGGTCATGCGGGGGTCATCGGCGCCGTTGTAGGTGCTGCCGTCCTCCATGATCAGGTCGGGGGCGTTCACGCGCATGCTGCGCAGCTTGTACATCTTGAAGTCCACGCCGTCCTTGCCCACGCGCGGCGCGTTGTAGAACACCGGGCCGCCGTCTTCCAGCTTGATAAGGGGCGCCAGCACTGCGATGATGAGCAGCACGAACGGCAGCGCGATCAGCCCGATGACGATGTCCCAGATTCGTTTTCCGAAGCGTACGTACATCAGCGCGCGCCCTCCGCTTTCGCCTGCGAGATGGCCTGGCGCAGGCAACGGCACACCTCGTCGATGTCATCATCGGAGAGCTTGGTATGAAGCGGCAGGGTGATCTCGTTCTCGAATTGGGCCAGGGCGTTGGGGAAGTCGGCGATGTCGAACCCGAGGTTGCGATAGGCCGTGAGCAGCGGCAGGGGCTTGTAGTGCACGTTGGTGGCAACGCCGTCCTCGGCCATCAGCTCGATGACGTGGTCGCGCAGCTGCCGCCCGCAGGCGTTCAGGCGCACGAGCATCAGATGTCCGCTCGAGGATTCCTGGCTCGCATCGGCACGCGCGGCGGCATCGTCGGCGTTGCAGGCGTCCGAGCCATCGGCGGCGCGATAGTGCTGCAGGATGGACAGGTCCAGGTCGGCCAGATTTTGCGTATACCGCGCCACCATCTGGCGGCGTCGTGCGAGCATGCCCGGGTAACGGCGCAGCTGCGCTAGGCCCAAGCCCGCCTGTAGGTCCGTCATGTTGCACTTCCAGCCAGGGAAGGCCACATCATATTCCCAGGCGCCGGCCTTGGTCTTGGCGAGCGCGTCTTTGGACTGGCCGTGCAGCGACATGAGCATGAAATCGTGATACAGCTCATCGGAATCGAACAGGCCCTCGCGCCAGGTGACCGCGCCGCCTTCGGCCGTGGTGAAGTTCTTCACCGCATGGAAGCTGAACGTGGTGAGGTCGGCAACCTGGCCTGCTCGCTTGCCATGGCGCACGCTGCCGAGTGCATGCGCCCCGTCGGCGACCACGGCGATGCGGCCGATGGCCTGCTGACGGGCGTTTGCGGGCGTGAAGGCGCCGCCGAAGGCGTCGATGGCGGCGAGCAGGGCGTCGTAATCGCACATGACGCCGCCCAGATCGACAGGGATGATGGCCTTCGTGCGCGGGGTGATGAGCCTTTCCAGCTGCGCGTAATCCATTTCGTAGCTGTCGGGCGCCACGTCGCACAGCACGGGCGTCGCACCTACGTGGCAGATAGGCGAGCAGCTGGCGGTGTAGGTGTAGGCGCTCGTGATCACCTCGTCGCCCGGGCCGATGCCGAGCGCGCGCAGGGCGCACTCGAGCGCCGCCGTGGCCGACCCCAGGCAGGCTACGCGCGGCGTGCCCAAGAAGGCGGCCAGCTCGCGCTCGAGCTGCTTGGTTTTCGGGCCCGTGGTGATCCATCCGCTCCTGAGCGCGTCGGCCACCTCGGCGATCTCGGCCTCGGTGATATCGGGCGGGGAAAACGGGATGCGGATCTGTTCGGACATGGTATCTCCTTAGCTATCCGGCTCAAGCATCTGCCGCATGAACACATGCTGATGCAAGGCGGCGTACCTTTCGATGATGACGCAAACCGCGGCGCTTATATCAGATTGCGCAGCAAATTCACGATGGCCAGATACGAGGTTCGCTGGTCGAACTCCCGCTCCGCCACGGCGCGCCCGCGCGCTCCCATGATCTTGCGCAGCGATGGGGTGCGTGCCAGCTCCTCGAGCACGTCGGCGAGCGCTCCGGGGTTCTCGGCTTCCACGTTCAGGCCGAACCCATCGGTGGTCACCTTGTTGCGGAACTCCGGCGATGAGCCGGTGTTGATCATGGGCTTGCCGGAGGCAAGGTAGTCGCCGATCTTCGTGACGATGCTTTGCACCGCGCTTTTCACCAGGGAGTTCACGGTGATGTCGCTTGCGCGAAGCCATGCCGCCATGCTGCCATGGTCTTGATAGCCCAAAAACTCCACGGGGGCGTTCTCCTGCCGGGCAAGCTCTTCGAGGCGCTGCCGGTCGGGGCCGTCTCCCAAGATCTTCACCTTCACGGGAGGGAAGGGGCGATGCTGCTTAGCCGTTCCCGCGGCGGCGGTGCGGGCGGTATGGGTTGCGCGGCGCTTCTCGAGCAACGCCGCCGCTTTGATAAGGGTTGCCAGGTCGTAGCTGGCGCCGAGCGTGCCGGCGTAGACGGCCCACAGCTCGCCTTCGGGCTTCACCACGTCGGCCATGTGCTCGCGGGCGCCCTCGTCGAACGCCGCAAGGTCGTTGCCCACGTACACCGTGGCATGGGGGTAGGGCGTCGTTCGGTCCTTCGCCGGGCGCGCCGTGTACTCATCCGAGGTTCCCACGGCGCCGGAGAGCAGCTGGTAGACGCGTTTCGCATCGCGGGCGAACGGGTAGAACGCCACGTCGCTGAGCACGGGGATGTTCACCACCATGCGCATGGCCTCGGGCCACAGGTCGTTGATATCGGCCACATAGGGGATGTTGTGCTCGGAAGCGTATTCCGCGCATACGCGCGCCACGTCGTTGGGCGGGATCTCGGAGTAGATGAGCGAGTAGCGGCCCGCGGTGCGCTCGAAGCGCTCGCGCAGGTTCTTCGCCGCCACATGGTGGCTGCGGATGCGCTGCAGGTCCAAGTTGCGTGTGTAGCCCGGCTCGTCGATGAACACCACGTTGTAGGGAAGGCCCTGATAGCAGGTCTTCGAGGTGTCGCGCTGGGCCTTTTCCCAGTGCTGGAACGACGAGGTGATCAGGTCCACGTCGAAGCCCTGCTCGACGAGCATTTCGGACAGGACGCGGAAGCGCGTGTAGCCGCGCGTCTCGTCGCCGAGCTTGACGCCCATGGTGACCACGGCGATGCGGGGGCGCGGGCGCGCCTGGGCGCGTTGAGTGTAGGTTTGCGTATTCATACAAGCAAGTATACCAAGCCGGCGCCCCGCCGCGCTCGGCGAACAGCGAACCCCCACGAGCTCCGTAGGGTTCGCGCGCGATGCGCTCGCGGGGCTTGCGGGTCGGCCCGTCGCTGCCGGGCGCGACGGCGGGAGCGACCACGCGTGGATTCCGGTAAGGTTGCGCTGAAATGCCGTTCCGACTACGCCGAAACGCACCCAGGTGCGGAGGGGCTTGCGGTCCGCCGGCGCTTCCTGCCTCGAGCGAGGCGATGGGGGTTTCCGGCAAACGCCATCCTTGTGCGTGGCTTGCGCTTCGCCTATTATTAGAAGTTGCGCATTCGCGCGCGCAAATAGGGCTCTTGGAGCCCGTTGCGTCGTATCCAACCAAGTGATCGGGAAACGTATGATCCAATTGCAGCACGTGTGCAAGACGTATGGCGAAGGCGAAAACGCCCATCATGCGCTGCGCAACGTGAACCTTACCATTAACGATGGCGACGTGTTCGGCATCATCGGCGCCTCGGGCGCCGGCAAATCCACGCTCGTCCGCTGCCTGAACCTGCTTGAGCGACCCACCGAGGGCGCCATCCTCTACGACGGCCGCGATATCACGGGCCTGTCCGGTCGAGCGCTGCTCGAGCTGCGCAGCCAGGTGGGCATGATCTTCCAGAACTTCAGCCTGTTCCAACAGCGCACCGTCTTGCGCAACGTCACCTTCCCGCTCGAGCTTCGCGGCGAGAAGGGCGAGGCCGCCCGCAAGCGCGCCATGGAGCTGCTCGAGCTGGTGGGTCTGGCCGACCTTGCCGAGCGCTATCCCAGCCAGCTTTCCGGCGGTCAGCAGCAGCGCGTGGCCATCGCCCGCGCGCTGGCCAACAACCCCAAGGTCATGCTCTGCGACGAGGCCACCAGCGCCCTTGACACGCGCACCACCGCCTCTATCCTGCAGCTTCTGCAGGACATCAACCGCGAGTTGGGCGTCACGCTGGTGGTCATCACGCACTCGCTGCCCGTAGCCTGCAAGATCTGCAACCGCGTGGCCGTTATCGACCATGGCCGCATTGTGGAGGAGGGCGCTACGGCAGCCGTGTTCGGCAATCCGCAAAGCCCCGTCACGCGCGAGCTTTTGGCCAACGACGACATGCTCGCGGCTATCGAGCGCGATGCGGAGAAGGGCCAGGAGGGCTAAATGGATTACATCAGCAACTTCATCTCGCAGTATGGCGCCCTGTTCGCCCAGGGCACGGTGGACACGCTCGTCATGACCCTTGCGTCCACGCTGTTCGCCTACCTTATCGGCGTGCCGCTCGGCGTGCTTCTGGTCATCACGGCCAAAGACGGTCTGAAGCCCCAGCGTGCTCTTAACACGGTGCTCGGCTGGATCGTCAACATCGGCCGTTCCATCCCGTTCATCATCTTGCTCGTGGCCATCATCCCGTTCACGCGCCTGGTGGTCGGCACGTCGCTCGGCGTTCCCGGCGCCATCGTGCCGCTTACCGTGGCCGCCATCCCGTTCGTGGGCCGCATGGTCGAGCAGAGCTTGGCAGAGGTCGACGGCGGCCTGGTGGAGGCCGCGCAAAGCTTCGGCGCGAACACTTGGCAGATCGTATGCAAGGTCATGCTGCGCGAAAGCCTGCCCAGCCTGGTGCGCGGCGCCTCCATCACCGTCATCACCCTGTTCGGCTACACCGCCATGGCCGGCGCGGTGGGCGCGGGCGGCATCGGCGATATCGCCATCCGCTACGGCTACCAGCGCTATCTGGGCGATGTCATGATCGCCTCCATCGTGCTGTGCATCGTGCTCGTGCAGGTGTTCCAGTCCATCGGCGACTTGGTCGCACGACTGGTCGACAAGCGCGTCCGCAGGTCGTAGGGTTCTGCGCTCCGGTTGGTACGGTGCGTGCCTTCGCCGGGTGCGGTGCGCTAACGAAATAGGTTCAACAGGTTTCGGGCCGCCTTTCGGGGCGGCCCTTCGCGTATGTGCATGCCGTTTTCGATGGGAAGCTCCGGGTTTCATTCGCTTCTTCAATGCCTCGGGCGCGTAACCCGTTGGCAACATGCGTTGATATAATCTCCCTTTAAGAAGATGTTAGAATCCGCGCCGCCGCATGGCCTGGCGCGTGAAGGAGGAACCGTCCATGGCTTCCAATCCGGAACAGGATTTCGTCCTGAAAACCATCAAAAGCCGCGATGTGCACTTCGTGCGATTCTGGTTCACCGATGTGCTCGGCAGCATGAAATCGTTCGCCGTCATCCCCAGCGAGCTCGAGGACGCCTTTGCCGACGGCATGGGCTTCGATGGCAGCTGCATCGAGGGCTTCTGCCGCACCGAGGAATCCGACATGTTGGCGTTTCCCGACGCCTCCACGTTCCAGGTGCTGCCGTGGCGCCCGGAAAGCAACGCCGTGGCGCGCATGTTCTGCAACATCCGCACGCCCGATGGCAAGCCCTTCGAAGGCGATCCGCGCCATGTGCTGGCACGCGTGGTGGGCAAGGCGCAGGACATGGGGTACGTTTTCAACGTCGGCCCCGAGGTCGAGTTCTACTACTTCAAGGACGCCGAGGGCACCGAGCTTTTGGACCGTGGCGGCTATTTCGATCTGACCAGCTTAGATTACGCTAGCGACCTGCGACGCGACACCGTGCTTACCCTTGAGAAGATGGGCATCCCCGTGGAGTACAGCCATCACGAGAACGGCCCCTCCCAGCACGAGATCGACCTTCGCTTTACCGACGCCCTGTCCATGGCCGACGCGGTCATGACCTATAAGCTGGTGGTGAAGGAGATCGCCATGAAGCACGGCGTGTACGCCTCCTTCATGCCCAAACCCCTCTCCGATGCTCCGGGCAGCGGCATGCACGTGCACATGAGCCTGTTCGATTTCGATGGTTCCAACGTGTTCTTCGACCCCGATGACCCGCAAGGCTATCATCTGTCGGCAACCGCGAAAAGCTTCCTCGCAGGCATCTTGAAGTACGCGCCCGAGTTCGCCCTTATCACCAACCCCTGCGTCAACTCTTATAAGCGCCTGCTCGCCGGCGGCGAGGCGCCCATCTACCTTTCGTGGGCCCGCGCCAACCGCTCCACGCTCGTGCGCGTGCCCGGTTATCGCCCCAATCGTGAGATGGCGTGCCGTCTGGAGCTGCGCAGCCCCGACCCCAGCGCCAACCCTTACCTTACCTTCGCGGTCATGCTGGCGGCGGGTTTGGCGGGCATCGAAGAGGGGCTTGAGCCCCCGGCGCCCATCGAGGATCGCGACCTGTTCACCCAAACGCGCCAGGAGCTGCTCCGCCAGGGGTTCCGTACGCTTCCCGAAAGCCTTGGCCAGGCCGTTGAGCTGTTCAGGGGCTCGAAACTCATGCGTGAGACCCTGGGCGACCACATTTGCGATTACCTGGTGGAAGCAAAGCAGGCGGAGTGGGACGAGTACCAGTCCAACGTATCCACCTGGGAGCTTGACCGCTACCTGGCGGTTCTGTAGAGGTGCGCGGGATGCGATGTAAGGAGGTGCGCTAACAATGAGGAAAACGGTCATATTCATTGCGGACAGCCTTGATAACGCCCACAAGTTCCAGCAGGTGCTCTCGGGCTTGGACGTCGATGTCGCGGCGGGGTCCTCGGTGCAGTTCAAGAAGCTGCTGTCCCAGCATCCTTCCTACGACCTGGTCATCTACGAGGCGCGCGCCGATGCGCTGGCAACCTTGTCGCAGGTGGAATCGGTGCTGCTCGAGGACGGCTCGGCATCGCTGCTGGTCATCGTCAACGAGGCGCAGCTTCCCGAGTTCCGTCTTCCCGTGCAGGTAAAAAGCGATTTCGTGGTGCACGGCGCCGGTAGCGAGGAGTGCGCTGCGCGCATCCGCCAGCTTCTGTGGCCGGGCAACGAGAGCACCTCGACCGATTTCGTGACGGTGGACAACATGACCATCAACCTGGCAACGTATCAGGTAACGGTGGGCGGGGAGCCGCTTGACTTCACATACCTCGAATACGCGCTACTGGCGTTTCTGGTCACGCATCCGGGCCGCACGTACAGCCGCGACGCCCTGCTGCGCCGTGTGTGGGGCTTCGATTACTACGGAGGCAGCCGTACCGTCGACGTGCACGTCAGACGCGTCCGCGCAAAGCTCGGCCCCGAGCTCTCGCAGCATCTGGAGACGGTGCGCGGCGTCGGCTATCTTTGGAGCGCGTAGCGAAGCGGGTGAACAGTGCTTGTCTGATGCGGTTGGCGCCGCTTTTCCTTCATCGCTTATATAATGGTGGGAAAGCGCAACCAACCTGAAGGAAGCCCTATGCCTGAGAAGAAAGTGGCCGTCATCGACGGCAACTCGTTGATGCACCGCGCCTTCCATGCGGTGCCGCCGACCATGAACGCCCCGGACGGCACGCCCACCAACGCGGTGTTCGGCTTCATAGCCATGCTGCTCAAGTTCATCGATATCTCCAATCCCGACGCCATCGTGTGCGCCTTCGATGCCGGGCGGCCGAAGTTCCGCACCGAGGCGCTCGAGCAGTACAAGGCCCAGCGTCCTCCCATGGACCCGGGACTGAAGGCGCAGTTCCCCATCATCGAGGAGCTGCTCGAATCCATGAGCATTCCCGTGGTGCGCGTGACGGGCTGGGAGGGCGACGATATCCTGGGAACCGTTGCGGCGCGCGACGAGGCGCTGGGTTACCGCACGCTGCTGGTCTCGGGCGATAAGGACGTCTACCAGCTGTGTTCCGAGCTCACGCACGTGGTCACCACGCGCAAGGGCATCACCGACGTGGCCATCTACGGCCCGGGCGAGGTGCGCGAGCGTTACGGTGTGGAGCCTTCGCAGTTCCCCGATTTCCTGGGACTGAAGGGCGACAGCTCCGACAACATCCCCGGCGTGCCGGGCGTGGGCGACAAGACGGCGGCGAAGCTGCTGGGCGCCTACGGCAGCCTCGAGGGCATTTACGAGCATATCGACGAGCTGCGCGGCAAACAGAAGGAGCGCATGGAGGAAAACCGCGATGCGGCGTTTACCAGCCGCAAGGTGGCGACCATCGTGCGCGACCTGGATTTCCCCTTGGACCTTGAGGGCGCGGCGTTTCCGGCGTTCAGCGCGCAGGCCGTCACCGAGGCTTTCTCAAAGTATCGCTTCAATGCGCACCTGACGCGCGTGCTCAAGCTGGTGGGCGAGGCCCCCGAGCGCGCCTCAGCTGCCATCGAGGTTGGCCAGGTCCTGCACGGCGAAGAGGCCGAGAAGCTTGTGGATGCGGTCTTGGAATCGGGCGAGCAGGTGGGCGTTGCCATCGTCGATCCCGAGCAGGAGTCGCTGTTCGGCGGCGGGTCGGTCGTGGCGGTGTCCGCTTCGCAGGGCTGCGCCGTGTTCACCGACGACGCGGCGTTCTCCCAGCTTGCGCGTTTGGTCGCCGGCGGTAACTTCGCCGCAATCGATGTCAAGGCGGCGGTGCATCGCGTCTATCCGGCCGACAACGCCCTTCCCGCGCTGGTCGACGATGGGCAGCTCATGTCCATGCGCGCCTTCGACCTGGGGCTTGCCGGGTACGTCTTGAACTCCTCGGTGTCCGAGTATACCTACGATGTGCTGCTCGACACCTATATGGGCGGCGTGCTGCCCGTGGCGAAAACCGAAGAGCAACGCGCATGCGCGCAAGCTGCCGCCGCGCGCACCCTGGTCGGCCCGCTTACCCGCGCCCTTGAGGACGAGGGCTCGGAGCGCGCCTATTTTGATATCGACCTGCCGCTTGTGGCGGTGCTCGCCATCATGGAGCGCACCGGCGCGGCCATCGACGTCGAGCGTCTCGCGCAGCTGGGCGCGTCCACGGGCGAGGAAATCGAGGGCCTGCGAACGCAGATCTTCGAGCTTGCCGGCCAGGAGTTCAATGTGGATTCCCCCAAGCAACTCGGCCACATCCTGTTCGAGGTGCTTGGGCTGCCCGCGCGCAAAAAAACCCAGCGCGGGTATTCCACCGACGCCAAGGTGCTCAAAGAGCTTGCCGAGATCCACGAGCTGCCCGCCCTTGTGCTGCGCTATCGCGAGCTGGCGAAGATCAAGTCCACCTACATCGACGCGCTGCCGCGTATGCGCGCCGGCGACGGGCGCGTGCATTCCAGCTTCAACGAGACCGTCACCACCACTGGGCGCCTGTCCTCATCGGATCCCAACCTGCAGAACATCCCCGTGCGCACGCAGTTCGGGCGCCATATCCGCGAGTGCTTCGTCCCGCTCGAGCCGGGATGCAAGTTCCTCTCGGCGGACTACTCTCAGATCGAGCTGCGCCTGCTCGCGCACCTTTCCGGCGATGAGGCGCTCATCCAGGCGTTCACCAGCGGCGCCGACTTTCACGCCTCCACGGCGTCGCGCGTGTTCGACGCGCCCATCGAACAGGTCACGCCCGAGCAGCGCAGCCGCGCCAAGGCGGTGAACTTCGGCATCGTCTACGGGCAACAGGCGTTCGGGCTGGCGCAAAGCCTGGGGATTTCCATCGCCGAGGCGAAGGGCATGATCGACCGCTACTTCGAGGTTCATCCCGGCGTGCGCGCCTATCTCGATGAAACGGTCGAGCAGGCCCGTGCCAACGGCTATGCTCAAACCATGTTCGGGCGAAAGCGTCATATCCCCGAGCTGCGCGCCGCCAACGGCAACACGCGCGGCTTCGGCGAGCGCACCGCCATGAACCACCCCATGCAGGGCAGCGCTGCCGACATCATCAAGCTTGCCATGCGCCAGGTGCAGGAGCGCCTCATGGAAGAGGGCTTCAAGGCCCGCTTGCTCGTGCAGGTGCACGACGAGCTGGACTTCAGCGTGCCCGATGGGGAAGTGGAGGCGCTCTCGGCCATGGTTCGCGACGTCATGGAGCACGTGGCGGAGCTGAAGGTACCCTTACTCGCCGATATCTCGGCTGCCGATACCTGGGCTGAAGCGCACTAGCTTGTGGGCATTCCGTGAAGCGGGGCGGCGATGCGGAAAAAGCGGGCAACGCCGCCGCGTGTGTCCACAACATCTGGTATCATATCGAATGTTGTGCCCGAGGAGGCGCAGCGGAAATAAGTGCGATGATACGCGGAGACTGTGCATTCGATCACTTCGTTGACTTGCTACGGTCGCGCTGCTAAGCTATCGCCTTGCGTTTATTTCGAAAGTAGGAGAAAACATGTACGCAATCGTGAAAACGGGCGGCAAGCAGTACAAGGTTGCCGTCGGGGACAAGCTCAACATCGAGAAGCTGGACGCCGAGGTCGGCGCCACCGTCGAGCTTCCGGTCATCTGCTTCGTCGACGGTGCCACCGTCGAGGCCGATCCGGCCAAGGCAGCTGCCAAGAAGGTCACCGCTGAGGTCGTCGAGCAGTTCAAGGGCCCCAAGCAGCTGGTGTTCAAGTTCAAGAAGCGCAAGAACTACAAGAAGCTGCGCGGCCATCGCCAGCAGCTCACGCGCGTTGAAATCAAGTCCATCGCTTAATTGTAAGGAGGGAATGAAATGGCACATAAGAAAGGTCTCGGTTCTACCCGTAACGGCCGCGATTCCCACGCAAAACGACTGGGCGTGAAGATGTTCGCCGGCCAGCAGATCAAGACGGGCCAGATCATCGTCCGTCAGCGCGGCACCAAGTTCCATCCCGGCGACAACGTCGGCCGTGGCAAGGACGACACGCTGTTCGCTCTGTGCGACGGCACGCTGGAGTTCACGCGTGGCGTGAAGCGTCGCGTGCATGTCCGCCCCCAGGCGTAGCACAAGCCGCACGCGTGTGCGTGGCATCTATGCATTCGCGAAGCCCCCTGCCTTGCAGGGGGCTTTTTTCGTATACAATCAGGGGATACACGCAATCCTAAACCGATGGAGGTCACATCGTGTTCATTGATAAGGTCCGAATCCACGTCAAGGGCGGCGACGGCGGCGCCGGCTGCATGTCGTTTCGCCGCGAGGCCCATGTGCCCAAGGGCGGTCCCGATGGCGGCGACGGCGGTCATGGCGGCAACGTGGTGCTTGAAGCCGATGCCAGCGTGTCCTCGCTGATCGATTACCGCTTCAAGCATCACTTCAAGGCCGAGCGCGGCACGCACGGCAAGGGCAGCCGCATGCACGGCGCCACGGGCGCCGACCTGGTGCTCAAGGTGCCGGTGGGCACCGTGGTCCACGAATACTTCGAGGAATCCAAGGAAACCGGTGAGCTCATGGCCGACCTCACCCACGACGGCGAGCGCATCACCGTGGCAGATGGCGGCATGGGCGGCCGCGGCAACATCCACTTCGTCACCTCCACGCGCCGTGCGCCGGCGTTCGCCGAGCTGGGCGAGCCTGCGCAGGAGCGCTGGATCGAGCTTGAGATGAAGCTCATGGCCGACGCGGCGCTTGTGGGCATGCCCTCTGCCGGCAAAAGCTCGCTCATCTCCAAAATCTCGGCGGCTCGCCCGAAGATCGCCGACTATCCGTTCACCACCCTTGTTCCCAACCTGGGCGTGGCGCGCTCGGGCGATCTGAGCTTCGTTGTGGCCGACATCCCCGGTCTCATCGAGGGTGCGCACGAAGGGCGTGGCCTGGGACACGAGTTCCTTCGCCATATCGAGCGCACGGCGCTCATCGTGCACGTGGTCGACCTCACGGGCGACTGGGAGGGCCGCGACCCGCTCGATGACTACAAGATCATCAACAACGAGCTGGCACTCTACGCCGATGAGCTGGCTGCGCGCCCGCGCATCGTGGTGGCGAACAAGATCGACGTTGCGGATACCGAAGAGGCGCTGGAGCGTCTGAAGGCGCAGGTCAAGGCCGACTCCATCGCCGCTGCCGGAGGCAACGAGTTCGCGCCGAGCCCCATCGACCCGAAGGTGTACTGCATCAGCGCGCTCACCGGCGAGGGTGTGGACAGCTTGAAGGCCGCCATCGCCAACCAGGTCCACGAGCTTCGCGAGCAGGCTCGCCAGGCCGAGGCGTCCGACGTGCAGTACGAGCATGTCTGGGAGCTCAAGCGTGAGGCACGCGACAAGCGCTTCACCGTGCGCAAGCTTTCCGAGGGTGTGTTCCGCGTGGTGGGCACCCAGGTCGAGCGCATGGTGGTGCAGTGCGATTGGGAAAACGAGGAGGCTGTGGTGTTTCTACAGCACCGTCTCAAGCGCGTGGGCGTCGAGGAGGCGCTCGAGAAGGCCGGCGCCGTCGATGGTGACGAGATCCGCATCTGCGGGCGCGCCTTCGAGTTCGAATCCACCAGGACGGCGGCAGATCTGTTCGAGGAGCTTGATATCTAATGGAGCAGCTGGATGCTAAGGCGGGCGTCGCACGGCGCCTGGTCATTAAGATCGGGTCTTCGACGCTCACCACGTCGGAGAGCAGCATCGATTACGAGTACCTGGCGGCGCTTGCCGACCAGATCGCGAAGGTGCAGGCCGCCGGCTGGCAGCCTGTCATCGTGACGTCGGCCGCCATCGCGTGCGGCCTTGAGGCCCTGGGCATCCAGAAGCGCCCCAGCGACATGCCGAGCCTGCAGGCGGCGGCGTCGGTGGGGCAGTCGGCTTTGGCCACGGCGTATGCCGAGGCGTTCGCGGCCCACGGCATCGTCACCTCCACGGTGTTGCTCACCCGCCGCGATACGGCAGATCGCCATGCGTATCTGCATGCCCGCAACACGCTTCTGCGCTTGCTGGAGCTGGGCGTGGTGCCCATCATCAACGAGAACGACACCATTGCCGTCGAGCAGATCAAGTTCGGCGACAACGACACGCTCGCCGCGCTGGCCGCGTGCTTGATCGATGCCGACCTCATGGTCATCCTCTCGGATATCGACGGTCTTTACGACGGTAATCCGAACACGAACCCCGACGCCAAGCTCATTCCCCATGTGGAATGCATCGGGCCTGAGATCCTGGCGGTTGCCGGCGGCGCCGGTTCCACGGTGGGCTCGGGCGGCATGATCACCAAGATCAAAGCCGCGCGCGTGCTCATGGTGGCCGGCATCCCCATGATCATCTGCTACGGGCGCCAGCCCCATGTGGTCGAGGATGCGGCAGCGGGCAAGGCCGTCGGCACGCGTTTCTCGGCGTTGGAGAAGCCTCACGAGATCACGCCCCGCAAGCTATGGATCGCCCTTGGCGACTCGGCGCGCGGCGCGGTGGTGGTCGACGAAGGTGCGAAGTCGGCGCTCATCGGGCATGGCAAATCCCTGCTTTGCGTGGGCGTTGCCAGCGTCGAAGGTCGTTTCGAGGCCGGCGACATCGTCGACATCAAAGACCTTGCGGGGCATCTGTTCGCCCGCGGCCGCGCGGCGTTCTCCGCCGATGAGGTGGAACTTGCCTGCGGCAAAACGCGCGAGGTGCTCGAGCGCAACCGCCTGCTTGCCGCGCTGACCCAGCGTCCGTTGGTGCACCGCGACGAGCTGGTGGTCTTCGAATAGGGGCGTTTCGCCCCATGCTTTGGATATACGACAGAATGTGAGTCGATCATGCTGGAACAGGAAGTGCTGGCGGTCGCGCAGGCCGCCAAGAATGCTAGCCCGGCGCTCGCGCAGGCTACCGCGCAGGAGCGTAACGCCGCCCTGAGCGCTATGGCTCGTGCCTTGCGCGATCGGTCCGGCGCCATCGTGGCCGCCAATGCCCAGGATATGGACGCAGCGCGTCAAGCCGGCACCAAGGAAAGCCTGCTCGATCGTCTGATGCTCGACGAAGGGCGTGTCATGGCCATGGCCGACGCGCTCGAAGACCTGGTAGCGCTTCCCGACCCGCTCAGCCGCGTGTTCGATTCGCGCACGCTCGACAGCGGCATCCGGCTCTCGCGTGTGGCGGTCCCGCTCGGCGTGGTGGCCGTCGTTTACGAGGCGCGCCCCAACGTCACCGCCGATGCTGCGGGCATTTGTCTGAAGTCGGGCAACGCCTGCGTGCTGCGCGGCGGTTCCCTGGCGGCCAAGTCCTGCGCCGCCATCGCGCATGTGCTGCACGATGCGGCGGTTTCGGCCGGCATGCCCGCCGGATGCATCGGCATCATCGAGTCCACCGATCGCGCCGCGGCCGACGTGCTCATGGGCCTGCGCGGCGTGGTCGACGTCCTTGTGCCGCGCGGCGGTGCGGGCCTTATCGCCCATTGCGTCGATTGCGCGAAGGTTCCCGTTATCGAGACGGGAACGGGCAACTGCCATGTGTACGTCCATTCCACGGCCGACTTCGATATGGCGCGAAACATCGTCGTCAACGCCAAGTGCCGCCGCTATGGCGTGTGCAACGCCTGCGAGACGCTGCTCGTCGACCAGTCCGTGGCCGAGCGTTTCCTGCCGGAGCTGTTCGGCATGCTCGCCGACAAGGGCGTGCGCATCCACGGTGATGAACTTGCATGCAAGGCCGCGCTTGCTGCCGGTGAAAAGCGGTTACCGACCGATGCCGCGCTGCAGGTCGAGCGCGCTTCCGAGCAGGATTGGGAAACGGAATATCTATCGCCTGAACTGGCCGTGCGCTGCGTTAGCGGCCCCGAACAGGCTATCGCCCATATCAACCGTTACGGCACGATGCATTCCGAGGCCATCGTCGCCGATCCGAATCTCGCCGAAGGCGCGGCGGCCATCGAGCGGTTCGTCAACGAAGTTGATGCAGCCGCAGTGTATGTGAACGCCTCCACCGCGTTCACCGATGGCGGCATGTTCGGCCTGGGCGCCGAGATCGGCATCTCCACGCAGAAGCTGCACGTGCGCGGCCCCTTCGCGCTCGAGGGCCTGACCTCGTACAAGTACGTGCTGCGCGGCTCGGGGCAGGTGCGTGCCTAGGATGGTCCTCACGCAAGCCGGCGTCGGCGCCGGGTGCGAGCAAGCGGCGGCTGCCCCCGTGGTCTGCGAGCGCTTCGACGATCTTGGAGCCGACGGCCGTCCGGTGCGCCTCGGCATCATGGGCGGCACGTTCGACCCCATCCATATCGGGCATCTGGCCTGCGCAGAACAGGCGCGCGAGGCGTTCAGCCTGGATGCCGTGGTGTTCATCCCCGCGGGAAAGCCGGCGTTCAAGCTCAAGCGCGACGTCACGCCCGCTGAGCAGCGCTTCGAGATGTGCCGTCTGGCGGTGCAGGGCAACCCTGCTTTCGACGTCAGCCGCATCGAGATAGACCGCCCGGGCGTCACCTACACGGCCGATACGCTGCGCCAGCTTCGTGAACATTATCCGGGAAACGTGGCGCTGTTCTTCATCACGGGCGCGGATGCGGTATGCTCCATCTTGAAGTGGCGCGAAAGCGCCGCCATCGCCAGCATGGCGGAGTTGATCGCCGCAACGCGGCCGGGATACGCCCTTTCGGAGGAAACCAAGCTCACCATCGAGCGGTCGGGCAACTTCCGCATCCATATGCTGGAGGCAACGGGGCTGGCCGTGTCGTCAAGCTACCTGCGCGCCCGCGTGCAAGCGGGCCTATCCATACGCTATTTGACGGTGCGGCGGGTGCTCGACTATATTGCCGCCCATGGGCTCTATGGTTGGAAGCGGAACAGGGAAGCGGTGTGCGAAGTGAGCGAAGTCGAAGCGGATCGAAGCAGGGCAACGGAGCTGGGCGCGGCAGGCATTCTCGGCGATGCGTTTTACCAGGCCCGGCGCGATGACCTCGCGCATCGCGTGAAACGTAGCCGCTTCGAGCATTCCCTGGGGGTTTCCGAGACGGCGGCGCGCATGGCGCGGGTCTACGGGCAGGATGAACGTCTGGCCCGTCTGGCAGGCCTTCTGCACGATTGGGACAAGGGCTACGATGACGAGGGCATCCGCGCTCGCGCGGTCGAGCTCGGTATCGCCGATCAGCTGGCAAGCTATCTGGACATGCCCCATCTGCTGCACGGCCCTACCGCCGCGGCAGCGCTGGCCAGGGAATTCCCCGAGCTTCCGGCGCCGTTGCTGCAGGCCATCCGCCTGCATACCACCGGGGCCGTAGGCATGTCGCCGCTCGACCTTATCGTGTACGTGGCAGACGTCATCGAGCCTGGGCGCTATTGCGCGGGGGTCGACAAGCTGCGCGATATGGTGGGGAAGGTGGAGCTTGAGGATCTGTTCATGGCAACGCTCGTATACGTGGTGGGAAACCTCATCGAGCGTCGCAAGCTCATCCATCCCGATACCGTGACCGTTTGGAACTATTACGTGGCACGCGCACGTGAGCGCGCCGCCGCAAACGATGCGAAAGGAAGCAAGTGAACGAGGCAGTGGACAACAACGCCCCCATCAATCAGGGCGTGGATATGTACGGACGTCAGAAGCCCGACCTTCTCAGCCCGCGCGAGTGCGCCATCATCGCCGCGCAGGCCGCTAACGAGAAGAAGGCCACCGATATCATGGTGCAGCAGGTCGGCGACCTGATCGGCGTCACCGAGTACTTCGTCATCTGCACGGCGTCGAACAACCGTCAGGTCGATGCCGTAGTCGACGAGATCGAGGAGCAATGCCGTCTGCGCGGCGGCGCGAAGCCCTATCACATCGAGGGCACGGCCGACGGCACGTGGTCGCTGCTGGATTACGGCAGCTTCATCGTGCATGTGTTCCAGCCCGAAACGCGCGATTACTATCGCCTGGAATCGCTGTGGAACGACGCGCCCCTGGTTGACCTGGAAGGGGAGGCCGGCTTGACCGATCTGACCTATTCCGAGCGCATCGCCAAGCTGGTTGGCCGCGAAGCGTAGCGCACCATCGCCCGCAACCGTTCAAGGCGCCGCCGGTGCCGTTAGCAGATGCCCGCACGTCGCAAGGCGTGCGGGCATCGCTGTATCCGGATCTCGAATCTGTTGTGAGTTCGCTTTGTGATACCCACAATATATAGTTCATGAAATCCTATAGTTTGTGAAAACATGCGAAATCACCTTGCATTATCGAAATACCGGCTCTTGTCGGCATCAATATATTGCGGTATGGTGGCGGCATCACAGGCCAAGCATCCGATCCCGTCTTATAGGGGGTTTGCAGGATGCTGTCCTTTTTAGCTCAATCGGCGTGCCGCGGAAACCGGCCGTCCAGGTTCTCTTCTTTGCGCGCGTATCCGCGCCCGGCGCTGGTGGCCAAGCTGCTACGCGAGCGCAACGTCGCGCGGTTCATGGTGGCCCCGTCAGGTTTCGGGAAAAGCACCCTAGCGCTTGAATACGCTGAAACGGTGTTCGCGTTCGACCACGTGTTCTGGATCGATTGCGCCAGCCCGTGCTTTTTACGCGATCTAGACGCGCGCGGCATCGTCGATGGTCTCGTTGAAGTTGACGACCAGTCCTTTCTCGCCGTGTTCGAGGATGTCCCGCCGCTTGATTCCCTGCGAGCCGAGTTGTTCGGCGCCGTTCTCGATGATCTGCTCGACCGAGGTTGCGAGGTGCTCATCACCTGCACGCCGGCCGCCGATGTGTTCGCCGACCAGATCGATCGCATGCTCGTAGGCGCGGGCGACCTGCTGCTCAGCGACGAGGAGGTGGATTTCGCGCGCCTGCCTTCCGACATCGCCGAGACCCCGGCGCACGATGTCGCGCGTTGCAGCCGCGTGGCGGCGCTTGCCTGGGGAGAGTCCGTATCGCCTGCGTTTTTGGAGCTTGCTGCGTCCGAGGAGCTGCCCGCTGATGTGATGGCGGCCCTGTTCGCCTTGCTGTGCCTGGGGTCGGGAAGCCTTTCCGACGCCCGGCGCATCGTTCGCATCGACGATGAGGTGGCGGAGCTTCTGGAGCGAAGCTACGTCTATGTAGGCGTCGATCGCGTGCGCGGCACGTTTTGCGCGGCCCCGTTCGGCGTGCCCCAGATCGCTCAGGCGTTCTCGGACAGGCTGGCGAATCTCGGTGCGAGCGCGCATGAGGATGCGGGCGCGTTCGTGTTGCGATTGGCAGAGGCCCTCATGGATGCTGGGCGCTGTGCCCGGGCTTGCGAGGTCATGCGCTGTTTGGCATCCGCTCACGTGCGCTGCACCTGGCTTGCTTCGCAAAGTCGCCGGCTGCGCGATGCGGCGTGCCTTTTGAACGCGCGCACGTTATATGCAAGCCTGGATTCCCGTCAGCTTGACGCCCAGCAGCATCTTGAGGAGGCGGTGCGCTGCGCTCTGTTGGGCGAGAACGTGGCGGGCTGCCTTGCGGCGCGTCGCGCCCTTGCCTGCGGCGCCGACCCTGCGCAGCAGGCGGTGGCGCAGCTCGTGCAACTGTCCGGTTCGGCGGGGGAAGCAGCTGCCGCGTGCGCGTCGGCCATACGCGAGCTGGGCGATGGGCCGTTTCCTCAGCTGAACGCCATGGCCTGCGTGGTCGATCCGGCGTTTAACGAGGATATCCTTCCCGCGCAGGCGTGGCTTCTGGCATTCGAAGGGGCGGAACTCGCGGAAGGCGCGCTGCTGTGCGCCGCGAAGCTGCTCGACGATGCGGGCGGCTCCGAGGGGTTGCTGGCGGTTCAGCTGGCCGAGCGCGTGGCCGCCGCGGTCGCCCGCAACGTTTCCCGGGCGTTTGCCGCAACCGGGTCGCTCACGCTTGCCCAGGCCCTTGCGGCTTGTTCGTTCTCGCGCGTGTTGGAGCGCGGATGCTTGGATATGCCGGGCTTGGACCCTCGCTGCGCAATGTCGGCGAACAAGCTTGAGAGGGCCCTTTCCATGCAGCGCATGGAGTGCGAGCGCGCCCGTGCCCGCAAGCTGCGCTCCCGCGCGTCGTTCGAGAATACGCATCCCGATGCGTTTCGCAAAGTGGCGTGGGGGACGGCGATGCCCGCGACGCCGGCGCCGCCGCGCCTTACCGTGAACCTGTTCGGCCGCTTGGAGGTGAAGGTGGGAGATGCTGCGGTCGAATCGGGGCACCTTTCGCGGCAGAAGGTCCGCTCTCTGCTTGCCCTGCTCGTGCTCAACCGCGGGCGCGACGTGTCGCGCGATCGCCTGGCTGCGCAGCTCTGGCCCGAGTCGAGCGCATCGTGCCGGCGAAAGAACTTTTACGCCACCTGGTCGCAGCTGCGTTCGGCGCTATCCACGCCCGAGGGCGATTGCCCTTACCTTGTCAGGCATCAAAACGGCGTGTGCATCGAGGCGCGCCTGCTGGCAAGCGACGTTCTCGAGCTTGAGGAGGTATGCCGGGCGTTGCTGTTCAACCGTCCGGGGCGCGGCGGCTGGGGGCATCTGTTCGCGCGGGTCGAGGACTCGTTCGCCGACGAGCTTCTGCCGGGCGATGATGGCTGCGATGTCATCGACGGGCTTCGCGAGGATTGCAAAAACCGCCTGGTGGATGCCTTGGTGGCGGCATCGGGGAAGCTGCTTGACTCGGGCGACCCCCGGGAGGGCCTGTGGTTCGCCCGTGCGGCGCTTTCCCGCGACGACTCGCGCGAGGACGTGTATGTGGCGCTCATGCGCGCCCAGATAGCCTCGCTGCAGCGCACCGCCGCGCTGCAAACCTACTTCGCCTGCCGGCGGTATCTGGCCGACGATCTGGGGATCGACCCTTCTGCCGAGACGATGCGGCTGTACCGTTCCATCATCGAGGTCGAGGAGCGCGTGTAGGGCGAAGGGGCGCTGCAAGGGTGTGCGAGGGCGGCGCCCTTGCAGCGCTTGATGCGGGCGGTCCCGTTTCGGCGCGCGTTCGGGTGACGCGCGCAGGTGGAGCAAGAGCCCTACGAAGGCAAACCCCCGCGAAAAGCTGCGCGGCGCTGCGAAGAAGCTGTGCAAGTCGGCTAAAGGAACCTAGCTGAATCGAGGATATGCTACAGTTTCACTGATTGAACTAACCCGCGCCGGCATACAGGGCCGGCGCTGAAAGGAATGGCGCTCATATGGCAGGTTTCCTCTCCAAGCTGCTCACGTTCGGCGAAGGCAAGCAGCTGAAGAACTACCAGGCCCTGGCCGACAAGATCGGCGGCCTCGAGCCCGAGATGCAGGCGAAATCCGACGAGCAGCTGCGCGCGTTCACCGACGAGCTGCGCGGCCGCGTGCAGGCCGGTGCTTCCACCGCCGACGTGCTGCCCGAGGCGTTCGCGGCGGTGCGCGAGGCGTCGGTGCGAACGTTGGGCATGCGTCACTTCGACGTCCAGCTCATCGGCGGCATGGCCCTCAACGACGGCCAGATCGCCGAGATGCGCACGGGCGAGGGCAAGACGCTCGTGTCCACGCTTGCCGGCTATCTCAACGCTCTCGGCGGGCAGAACGTGCACATCGTCACCGTCAACGATTACCTGGCGCGCCGCGACAGCCAGTGGATGGGGCAGGTGTATGAGTTTCTGGGCATGAGCGTGGGCCTTATCCAGAACGGCATGCGCCCCGAGGCCAAGAAGCTGGCCTACCAGGCCGATGTCACCTACGGCACCAACTCCGAATTCGGCTTCGACTACCTGCGCGACAACATGGTCACGCGCGCCGACGCCCGCGTGCAGCGCGGCCATCATTTCGCCATCGTCGACGAGGTCGACTCCATCCTCATCGACGAGGCCCGCACGCCGCTGATCATCTCCGGCGCTGGCACGCGCGCCGCCGATACGTACAATAAGTTCGCCCGCGTCATGCCCGCTTTGAAGCTCGACGAGGACTTCGAGATGGATGAGGCCAAAAAGACCATCAACGCCACAGAGTCGGGCCTCACCAAGATCGAGACCATGCTGGGCATCGACGATATCTATGCCGACCCGTCCGGCCAGCTACCCAATCACCTGCAGCAGGCGCTCAAGGCGCAGTTCCTGTTCCATCGCGACGTCGATTACGTGGTCGTCAACGGCGAGGTGAAGATCGTCGACGAGTTCACGGGCCGTATCATGGAGGGCCGCCGCTACTCCGAGGGCCTGCATCAGGCGCTCGAGGCCAAAGAGCACGTTCAGGTGCGCGAGGAGAACCAGACGCTTGCCACCATCACGCTGCAGAACTACTTCCGCCTCTATGACAAGCTCTCGGGCATGACGGGCACGGCTATGACCGAGGACGCCGAGTTCCGCCAGATCTACAAGCTGCCGGTCGTGGCTATCCCGCCGAACAAGCAGGTAAAACGTATCGACGAGGACGATCTGATCTATCGCACCGTCGATGCGAAGTTCCATGCTGTGGCCGATGACGTGGCCGTTCGCCATCAGGCCGGCCAGCCTTGCCTTATCGGCACGGTGTCCATCGAAAGCTCCGAGAAGCTCTCGCGCCTGCTCGACAAGCGCGGCATCAAGCATGAGACGCTCAATGCGAAAAACCATGAGCGCGAGGCCCATATCATCGCCCAGGCCGGCCGTGTCGGCGCCGTCACCATCGCCACGAACATGGCGGGCCGCGGTACCGACATCCTGCTCGGCGGCAACCCCGACGTGCTCGCCGACGACGTGCTGCTCGAGCGCGGCCTCGATCCCGATCTCGAGCCCGGCATGCAGCCCGCCGATGAAGGCGGCCTGCCGGCGCCCACGGAGGGCCAGCGCAAGGAGGCGCTCGATATTGCGCGCGCAACGTGCAAAGCCGAGCAGAAGCGCGTCTTGGAGGCGGGCGGCTTGTGCGTCATCGGCACCGAACGCCACGAAAGCCGACGCATCGACAACCAGCTGCGCGGCCGTGCCGGCCGTCAGGGCGATCCGGGCACCACGCAGTTCTACCTGTCGCTCGAAGATGACCTTATGCGTCTGTTCGGCGGTTCGCGTATGGACAAGATCGGCGCCATGATGGAGAAGACCAACATGCCCGACGATATGCCCATCCAGGCATCCATGGTGTCAAAGGCCATCGAATCGGCTCAGCGCCAGGTTGAAAGCATGCACTTCGCAGCGCGTAAGAACGTCCTTGAATACGACGATGTCATGAACCTGCAGCGCAAGGCCATCTATGAGGAGCGCAACGCCATCCTGGACGGCAAGGACATGGAGGGCCGCATCCCCGAGATCGTGGCCGATGCCGTCGAGGCCGTGGTGGAGGAGAACTGCCCCGAGAAGCTGCCGAGCGACGATTGGGATTGCAAGGCGGTCGATTTATGGGCGGCCTCTATGACGGGCCTCAACGACTTCCATGTGGCCGAGGTCGATCACGATGACGATCCGGCGCAGGTGTGCGAGGCGCTTGAGGCATATCTGGACGGCGTGGTGGCGCAGAAGACCGCCGAGCTTGGCGAGCCCATCATGCGCATGCTGGAATCGCAGGTCATGCTTCGCATCATCGATCGCAGGTGGATGGCGCATCTGCAGGATATGGACTACCTGAAAACCGGTATCGGCCTGCGCGCCTTCGGCCAGCGCGACCCGTTGGTGGAGTACAAGAACGAGGCCTACCGTGCCTTCAGCAACCTGACGCACTCCATGTACGAGGAGTATCTGCGCACCCTGCTGCGTCTGCAGGTGGCGGCATCCGCCGCTCCGCAGATGCCCGCCGAGCCCAATCCGCTCGAGGGCCGCGTGAGCTACTCCAACCCCGAGCAGGCGCTCGGGCAGACGGGCGTTGGCCACGCCGTCGCTCAGCAGCAGGCTGCTCGGCGCGCCCAGCAGGCGGCGGGTTCGGCGCCCAAGCCCGCGCCGGCGAAACCCCAGACCTACGTCAAGGATAAAGACGATCCGTTCGCCAACGTGGGACGCAACGACCCTTGCCCGTGCGGGAGCGGCCTGAAGTTCAAGAAGTGCCACGGCAAGGATAGATAGCCCGAAACGGCGTCTTCGAAGGCGCGAAGAAACTATGCACTCCAACGCCCTGCACGCAAGCGCGGGGCGTTTTGCTGGTAGTATGGAATAACTATGGCAGATAAAGAACTGAAAGATATCGAACAGGTTGCCCAGCGCGTCTCCGATGCGCACAGCTTCCTGCACATCGATGACAAAACCGCCCAGCTCACGGCGCTCGACGCGCAGATCGCGCAGGCGGGCTTCTGGGACGATGCGCAGCGCGCGCAAACCGTGTCGAAGCAGGCAAGCTCGCTTCGCGACACCATCGACGCGTACAACGCCGCCGTCTCGTTGCTCGACGACGCCCGTGCCGCGCACGAGCTGGCAGGGGAGGATCCCCTGTTCGCCGAAGAGGTGCAGCAGACCCTCGAGACGCTTGACGGCAAGCTCGACGCCCTTGAGGTGGAAAGCTGGTTCTCCGGGCGTTTCGACGACGGCGACTGCATCCTCACCGTCAGCCCCGGTCAAGGCGGCCTGGAAGCCCAGGACTGGACCGAGATGCTGTACAACATGTACAGCCGCTATGCGGACTCGAAGGGCTGGAAGGTCAAGGTCCTCGACCTGGTCCCCGGTGCGGAGGCCGTCGGCCTGAACAAGGCCACCCTGCAGATCGAAGGTCGTTTGGCCTACGGCATGCTGCGCAGCGAGAACGGCGTGCACCGCCTGGTGCGCATCAGCCCCACCGACGTCAAGCAGCGCCGTCACACCACCTTCGCCGCCGTCGAGGTGCTTCCCGTGCTCCCCGACGATATCGAGGTCAACCTCGATATGAACGACGTGCGCGTTGACGTGTACCGTTCCAGCGGACCGGGCGGCCAGTGCGTCAACACCACCGACTCGGCCGTGCGCTTGACGCACATGCCCACGGGCATCGTGGTCACGTGCCAAAATGAGAAGTCACAGCTGCAGAACAAGGATGCCGCCATCCGCGTGCTGAAATCCAAGCTCTACGAGATTGAGCAACAGAAACGCCGCGACCAGATCGACGAGCTGCGGGGCGAGCGCATGGAGAACAGCTTCGGCAGCCAGATCCGCAACTATGTGCTGTTCCCGTATCAGCTGGTCAAGGATGTGCGAAGCGGCGTGGAAACGGGCAACGTGGACGCGGTGCTCGACGGCGACATCGAGCAGTTCGTGGTGGGCTACCACAAGTGGCGCGTGTCGCAGGAGTAGCTCTCAAGGTGCTTGCGGACGCATGAAGCGGCTTGGAGCACCGTCCTCTTGCCGGCGCAACGCCGCCGATAGGGGAGCCATGGTATAGCGATAGCGGGATGCGGGAAACCGCGTTCCCTGTTGATAGTGAAAGCGTCAAAACGACGAAAGGACAAGCAATGACCGAGCTTGAGCAGCGGGCATGCGATATGCGCATCGACATCGTGCGCATGATCGCCGAGGCGGGAAGCGGACATCCCGGCGGCTCGCTTTCGTGCACCGACATCCTCACCGCGCTGTATTTCGGCGGCGTGATGGACCATGATCCGGAGCAGCCGAAGTGGGAGGACCGTGACCGGTTCGTCCTGGCGAAGGGCCATGCGGCGCCCGCGCTGTACGCGGCGCTCGCGCATGCCGGCTACTTCCCGCGCGAGGAGCTCAAGACGCTGCGCAAGCTGGGTACGCGCCTGCAGGGCCATCCCGACTGCAACCTGTGCCCGGGCGTCGAGGTTTCCACCGGCTCTCTCGGCCAGGGCCTGTCCATCGCCGCCGGCATGGCCGCCGGCCTGAAGCTGGCGGGCAAGCCCCAGCGCGTATTCTGCCTGCTCGGCGACGGCGAGTGCGAGGAGGGCCAGGTTTGGGAGGCCGCCATGTGGGCCGCCCATGAGACCCTGGACAACCTCGTCGCCATCGTCGACCGCAACCATCTGCAGATCGACGGCGACACCGCCGACGTGTGCGACCCCGGCGACATGTGCGCCAAGTTCTCCGCGTTCGGCTGGGAGGCAAGCCAGGTTGACGGCCACGACATCGATGCGCTCATCAAAGCTCTCAACGCCGCCAAGCGCGCCGCCGACGGCCGCCCGCATGTTCTCGTGGCCAACACCATCAAGGGCCGCGGCGTGTCGTTCATGGAAAACCAGGCCGGTTGGCACGGCAAGGCGCCCAACGCCGAGCAGACCGAGCAGGCTGTGGCCGAGCTCGAGGCCGCACGTAAGGAGGCATAAGCGATGGTTACGCTTGCAAATGCAGAACAGTCCCAGGTCAAGCGCGCCACGCGCGCGGCTTACGGCGTCACGCTGGCGGAGCTCGCCGGCGAAGGCGTGCCCGTCGTCGCCGTCGATGCCGACCTGACCGGCTCCACCACCACGGCCAAGTTCGCGAAGGCCGGCTACGCCGACCGTCTGTTCAACTGCGGCATCGCCGAGCAGAACATGATCGATGTGGCGGCAGGTCTCGCGACCACCGGCAACATCGCGTTCACCGGCAGCTTCGCCGTGTTCGGCACCGGTCGCGCCTATGACCAGATCCGCAACACCGTGTGCTATTCCGACCTGAACGTCAAGATCGCCCCTACGCACGCCGGCGTGTCCGTGGGTCCCGACGGCGGCAGCCACCAGATGCTCGAGGATATCTCGCTTATGGCAGGTCTTCCGCACATGCGCGTGCTCGTGCCGGCCGACTACGCCGCAGCAGTCGCCGCCATCCGCCTGGCCGCCGAAACGCCGGGCCCGGTCTATGTGCGCATGGGCCGCGCCAGCGTGCCGGCCGTGTACGCCGACGGCGTAGAGCTCGAGCTCGGGCGCGCCTACACGCTGCGCGAGGGATCCGATGTCACCATCGTGGCCTGCGGCGTAGAGGTTGAGCAGGCCCTGGCCGCCGCCGACGAGCTTGCCGCCGAGGGCGTGTCAGCCGAGGTCATCGATGCCTTCTCCGTCAAACCCCTCGATCGCGCCACCATCGTGGCGTCCGCTCGCAAGACCGGCCGCGTGGTCGTCGCCGAGGAGCACAGCATCCACGGCGGCCTGGGCACGGCAGTGTCGCGTGCGCTTGCCGAGGAATGCCCGGTGCCCATGCGCTTCGTGGGCATGGACGACCGTTTCGGCAAATCCGGCGAGTTCGAGGAGCTTATGGCGTACTTCGGCTTGGACTCCAAGGCGATTGTCAAAGCTGTGAAAAGCCTCACGCTCAAGTAGGGCATCTGATAGAATCGTCTTCGTCTCAGTACATCACTACATGAATGGAGCAAACTGTGACGAACGATATGAGCCATGCGGCTCCCGTGCGCCCGCAAAGGCGCGCAGGCGCCCATGCTGCGCCGCCGCGACAGGTGACATCGCAGCTGTCCGCGTCGCTTCCGACGCTTGAGATCGAAGATACCCCGCAGCAGTCGGGTACGCCCGTCATCACGTTCGACCATGTGACCAAGGTGTACCCGGCTCAGCCTAACAAGCCCGCCCTCAACGACGTCTCCCTGCAGATCTTCGCCGGCGAGTTCGTGTTTTTGGTCGGTCATTCCGGTTCCGGCAAAACCACCTTCATCCGCATGCTCATCCGCGAGGTCAAGCCCACGCAGGGCCATATCTACATCGCCGATGAGGATCTTGCGAACATGCGCAACTGGCGTGTGCCGTATTTGCGCCGCAATATCGGCTGCGTCTTCCAGGACTTCAAGCTGCTTCCGAACAAAACGGTGTTCGAGAACGTGGCGTTCGCGCTCGAGGTAATCGGCAAGTCCCGTCATGTCATCAAAACGCAGGTCCCCGAGGTTCTGCGTCTGGTCGGTCTGCAAGATAAGCTCAATAAGCGCCCCGATCAGCTTTCCGGCGGCGAGCAGCAGCGCGTGTCCATCGCGCGCGCCATCGTGAACCGTCCTCCCATCCTTATCTGCGACGAGCCCACGGGCAACCTTGACCCGCAAACCTCGCGCGGCATCATGGACCTGCTCGAGCGCATCAACCGCACCGGCACCACGGTGGTCGTGGCAACCCATGACCGCGAGATGGTGGACAACATGCGTCGCCGCGTTATCGCGCTCGACCGCGGCAACCTGACGCGCGACCAAGATCGAGGGGTGTACGGTTTCGATGTCTAGTTTCTTCTATTTCCTCAAAGAGTCGCTGACCGGCTTCACGCGCAACCTTTCCACTGCGCTCGGCTCCATCGTCACCATCTTTCTGTCGCTGCTCATCATCGGCATCTTCTTGGTGGGCGGTTCGGTGGTCAACAACGTGGTGAAGTCCGTGGAGCAGGAAGTCAACATCACGGTCTGGATCGCCGATAGTGCATCCAGCTCGGATGTGCAGTCGCTGCAATCCGACATCAAATCCATGTCGTCGGTGGCCAATGTCACTTACACCGACAAGGATCAGGCGTTGGAGAACTTCAAGGCGTCTTCCAGCTCCGATATCGCCGAGTCGCTTGACGGGCAGAACCCGCTGCCGGCTTCCATCGACGTCGAGCTGTCCGACCCGAAGATGGTTGAGGATGTTGCCGCTCAGATCGAGGCGAACAACACGTTCCAGAAGATCTGCGACAACCCCTCCGACCCCTCCGATTCGCTGCGTTACGGCGAGAAGACGGTCGACCGCCTGTTCCAGTTGACCAGCTATGTGCGCGTCATCGGCGTGGCGTTGGTGGGCCTGCTCATTTTCATTGCGTTGGTGTTCATCAACAACACCATCCGCTTGGCCATTCTGGCGCGCCGCAAGGAAATCGCCATTATGCGCCTGGTGGGCGCTTCCAACGGTTTTATCCGAGGGCCGTTCCTTATGGAGGGCGCGCTGCACGCCATCGTCGGCGCCGCGCTCGCTATCGGCACCCTCGAGGTTTTGCGCAATTTGGCGCTGCCGAAGCTGCAGGATGCCCTCACGTGGCTGCCCATCGACCTTTCCGCAAGCACCTTCGTTATGTTCTATGTGTTGCTCGCGGTGTTCGGCCTGGTCATCGGCCTGATCGGCTCGGCTTTCGCCATGCGTCGTTATCTGAAGGTGTAGCGCTTGAGGAGCATGCATGCCAAGGCATACCGATAAACTTGCCAACATGGCGGCGTCCGCGCGCAAGGCGCGGGCCCGCAACATAAAGCTTGCGAAGCTGTTCAGCTTGATCATCGTCGTAGCCGCCGCATTTGTCGGCGGCTTCGCCGTTCGCGGAGACGCGGAGCTGCTCGATACGTTAGGCCTCACGCAGCTCACGGGTACCCAGGACGCGAAGGCAAAGGCTGCGCAAACGCAGCAAACCTATAATTCACTTTCAGCTCGCGTGGGCGAGGTGGAGACCATCGTGAACAAGGACAGCCTTGATTCGTATGACCTCGACACCGCCACCACCAAGATGCTCGATGCGTTTGCCGTGTCCACTCAGGACCCGTATCTGCGCTATTTTGACGCAAGCCGCTTCGCCGCCTCCTCGTCTACCTCCGAGGCCTCCGATAACGGCGGCGGGATCGGCGTGCTGTTCAGCGAATATAACGGCAGCGCCTACGCGGTCGATGTATTCGAGGGGTCGCCGGCGCAGATGGCCGACGTGCAAACCAATGACGTGGTGGTTTCCATAGATGGCGATCGTAGCCACGCTTGGACCGCATCCGAGGTCACGCAGGCCATCAAGCGCGACCAGGGTTCGCAAGTGGTCATCACTTGGAGACGCGGGTCTTCGCTTGACGACACCAAGGGCACTGAGTTCACCACCACGCTCACCGTCACGGACCAAACGGTCAAAAACGTCGCCACCGAGCTCACGAACAACGTTGGCTATATCCAGCTGAAGCAGATCACGCAGAATTCCGCCCAGCTCGTGCGGCAGGCCATCGTCGATCTGGATGCAAGAGGTGCGCAATCCTATGTCTTGGACCTGCGCGACAACCCCGGCGGATACCTCACGCAGGCCGTTGACATCTCCAGCTATTTCATCAAAAGCGGCACCATCGTGCGCATCACCACGAAGAGCTCGGACGAGACCACGAAAAACGCTACGGGCGACGTGCTTACCGACAAGCCGCTGGTAGTGCTCGTCAACGGCAACACCTCGTCTTCGGCCGAGGTCATCGCCGCGTCGTTGAAGGATAACGAACGAGCCACCATCGTGGGCACCAACACGCTTGGCAAGGGCTCGGTGCAGGTCACCCATGAGCTCACGTTCGGCGGTGCGCTGCGCTATACGGCCGCGTATTACAAAAGCCCGCTCGATCATGACATCGATGGGCTGGGCATTAACCCCGACATCTCCATCGGCCGCTCCGACGATGAGGACAATCAAAAGTCGTTGGCCATGGAGACCGCGCAATCCATGGTGCGTGAGTAGATGGGTCGCACGCGCAAGCACACGCGACGCCGTCCGCGTCCGAATCCTCACGGCGTTTTAGTGGTCCATGCAGGGTCGTTCGGCTTCGTGCGGACGGCAGAAGGGGAATACTTCATCCCGGACTCGAAGATGGCCGGGGCTTTCGACGGCGACTTGGTGGAAGTGGCGCCGCTTCCTGCCCGCGGCGCGTCCGACGGCGCGCGCGCCGATCGGCCGGCGGCGCGCGTGCTGCGCGTCATCGACCGAGCGCACGATACCGTCGTGGGGCGCTATGAGGTTGCCGAGCCTTTCGGCGTGGTGGTGCCCGAGGACCATAACATCCCTTACGATATTTTCACCATGCGCGCCGATTCCCCCGATATCCCGGACGGCGCCCTTGTGCGCGTTCGCATGACGGCATACCCATCGCGGCATGAGGCCGCTTGCGGCGTTATCGAGGAAGTGCTCGGCATGGCCGACGACGCCACCGTTTCCGTTGAATCCATCATCGCTCGCGCCAAGCTTGAAACCGTGTTCTCGGAAGGAGCCTTGGCGCAAGCCGATGCGGCGGTTCTCGGTGAAGTGGGCGCTCTTGCGGCGGGGTATCGCGATATCCGCGATCGCATGGTGTTCACCATCGACCCAGCCGATGCCCGGGATTTCGATGATGCGCTTTCCTTGGAGCCGGCGGAGGACTTCCGCAAGCACGGCGCCGTGTGGCGTCTGGGCGTCCATATCGCCGATGTGTCGCATTATGTGGAGTGGAACAGCTCGCTCGACCTTGATGCGCGCCGGCGCGCCACCAGCGTGTACCTGGTCGATCGCGTCATCCCCATGCTGCCCGAGCAGCTTTCCAACGGGCTGTGCTCGCTCAATCCAGGCGAAACCCGCAGGTGCATGACATGCGATGTGTATCTTGACGAGGACTGGAGGCCCGTCGGCTACGATCTGTACCCGGCGCTCATGCGCTCATGCGCCCGTCTGACGTACAATCAGGTGCTCGATGCGCTGCAGGGCGCACCGCTCGGCGCCTCCGGCACGCTTGACGGCTTGAAAGGCTGCGCGATGGGTCAGGGTATCGACGATGCCATCATGCAGCGCGTCGAAATCTTGAGCGATTTTGCGCAAGCGCGCATCGCCTGCCGACAAGCTGCCGGCGGCCTTGACTTCGAGTTCCCCGAGGCCCGCGTGATCCTCGACGGATCGGGCAAGCCCTGCGGGGTGGACCTCCGCGTGAAGAACCAGGCCACCAGCCTGGTCGAGGAGGCTATGATCTTAGCCAACGAGGTGGTGGCGGCGCATCTGCACGAGCGCGATTTCCCCGCCTTGTATCGCGTTCATGAGAAGCCTTCGCCGGAAAGCCTTGCCGCGCTGCTCCCCGTGCTCTCCGAGTTCAGCTGGTTCAATCGCATCAGCCCTGAGCGTTTCGTGGCCGGCGATGCGCATGCCGTGCAGCAGGTGCTCTTGGAAAGCCAAGGGCGGCTTGAGGCCGATCTTGTGCAGGCGCTCGTGCTGCGCGCCATGAAGCGCGCCTGCTACAAGCCCGAATGCGAAGGGCATTACGGCTTGGCAAGCGCGGCATATGCGCATTTCACCAGCCCTATTCGCCGATACCCCGATCTCGTGGTGCATCGCATGCTGCGCGCGCAGCTCACGTGCCGCCCGCAGCGTTTCGAGCAGGAGGTCGCGGCGTTGCCTTGGATCGCCGAGCACTCCTCGGATATGGAGCGCGTCGCTGAGAAGGCGGCCCGCAAGTCGCAGGAGCTCAAGCTTGCCGAGTACATGTCCCGTTTCGTCGGGCAGGCATTCACGGCAGCGGTGTCGGGGGTTGCCGCATATGGCATGTACGTGAAGCTCGACAACACCGCGGAAGGGCTGGTGGCGGCCAGGCATTTAGGCGGCGAATACTTCGCGCTCGATGCGGCTGGCTGCATGCTGGTCGGTCAGGACAGCGGACGCGTATTCCGGCTGGGTCAGCGCGTAGAAGTGGTTCTTGAGTCCGCGGACGCTCGGGCCGGCCGCCTTGACTTCCGCCTTGCGTGAGCAAGTTCAAGTCACGGGTTGAAATGTTGCGCCAGTGAAATAAGCTGACCGCAAAGCCCCACGTCAAAGGCGTGGGGCTTTGTTTTCCCGACCGAAGAAAACGTGAACGGGATTCCGTTTGCCTTGAAAACCCTACCGTTTGCACTACCATTGCCGGGTACGCGGTTCCCGCCATATCGGGCGTGTTCGAAGTAATATTTCGTGAATAGGATCTATGTATATGAATACCCGCATCACCGAGCTTTTGGGCATTGAAGCGCCCATCATCCAGGGTGCCATGGCGCGCATCGCCGACGCCAGCTTGGCCGGCGCCGTCAGCGCCGCCGGCGGCCTGGGCATCATCGCCTGCGGAGGTGCTCCGCTTGAATGGGTGGAGCAGCAGGTTGCGGCCGCCCGCAAGATCACCGACAAGCCCGTCGGCGCCAATGTCATGCTTATGGACCCTAACGCCGCCGAGCTTGCCAGGCTTCTTGTGGACCTGAAGATCGACGTGGTGACCACCGGCGCCGGCAGCCCCGCAAACTATATGGATATGTGGAAGGAGGCCGGGATCAAGGTCGTCCCCGTCGTCGCCACCACCGCGCTCGCCAAGCGCATGGAGCGCCTGGGCGCCGATGCCGTCGTTGCCGAAGGCACCGAAAGCGGCGGGCATGTGGGTGAGCTTACCACCATGGCCCTGGTCCCTGCGGTGTGCGACGCCGTATCCATCCCCGTCATCGCCGCCGGCGGCATCGCCGATGGGCGCGGTGTGGCGGCCGCGTTCACGCTGGGTGCCGAGGGCGTGCAGATGGGCACGCGCTTCCTCACCGTTGAGGAGTGCACCGTCTCGGATGCGTACAAAGAGCGCGTTCTGGCGGCCAAGGACTCAGATACCATCGTCACGGGACGCGGCAGCGGCCATCCCGTTCGCTGCTTGAAGAACAAGTTCTCCCGCAACGTGCGCAAGTTGGAGGCCGATCTGACTAAAAACGGCGACGAGCTTGAGGCCATGTACGTGGGCAGCCTGCGTCGCGCCGTCGAGGGCGATGTGGACAACGGCTCCATGATGGCCGGCCAGGTTGCCGCCCTTGTACATGAGCGCAAGACCGCGCAGGAGGTCATCGACGAGCTGATGGCGCAGGCGCAGGCCGTGGGCGCGCGCACCCTCCAGCAGGCCGCCGATGCCAACGCGGTGCGCGGGTAGGGGGGTTGATATGAACCCGGTGTTCATGTTCTCGGGCCAAGGCGCCCAAAAGCCCGGCATGGGCGAGAGCCTGTTTTGCGTTCCCGAGGTCAAGGCGGTGCTCGACTGCGCTTCCGACGTGCTCGGCTATGACGTGGCAGCGCTTATGACCAGCGCACCTGCCGAGAAGCTCAACGACACCCGGTATGCGCAGCCGGCAACCTGCGCGCTGTCCGTGGGCATCGCGTCGGCCCTGCAGGCGCGCGGCGTGCAGCCTCAGGCCGTGCTCGGATTCTCGTTGGGGCAGGTCAGCGCCCTGGCGGTTTCGGGCATGCTCACCTACGAGGAAACGTTTTCGTTCGTGGCCGAGCGCGCCCGCCTTATGGCGCAGGCCGCTGCCGAGCGACCGGGCGTGATGAGCGCGCTGCTTAAAGCCGATGGGGAATCGGTCGCGCATCTGTGCGAGGAGTGCGCGCAGGGCCAGGTGCTCGTCCCCGCGAACTTCAATTGCCCGGGCCAGATCGTCATTTCGGGAGAGCTGGCCGCCGTCGAGCGGGCCGAAGCCGCCTGGGAGGCGGCAGGCAAGCGGTATGCCCGTCTGGCCACCTCTGGCGCGTTCCACAGCCCGCTTATGCAGTCGGCCGCCGATGAGCTTGACGCGTATCTGGCGGAAGTGGATTTCAAGCAGCCTTCCGTCCCGCTCATCTGCAACACCGATGCGCAGCCGCTTTCCGCCGAGACGGCGCGACGCCATCTCGTCGATCATCTGACCCATCCGGTGCGCTTCGAGCAAAGCGTGCAGTCCTTAGTCGATCAGGGTGCTGCCGTGTTCGCCGAGGTCGGCTTCGGCGGGGTGCTGTCGAACCTGGTCAAACGCATCGACCGCAAGGCGGCCCGTCCCTGCATCCAGGATGCGGCGTCCTTCGATGCATTCGTTTCCGAATACGCCGAGGATAAGGAATAGCACATGAACGAATCTCAAGATACCACCCGCCGCGCGGCGCTTGTCACCGGCAGCTCGCGCGGTATCGGCCTTGCGGTCGCCGAGCAGCTGGCGGCTGCCGGCTTCAACGTGGCGCTGAACTGCTCGAGCGAGGCGGGCCTTTCCGCGTTGCGCGAGCAGGCTGGCCGCATCGCCGGCGAACATGGCGTGCAGGTCGTGGCCATCGCGGCAAGCGTGGCCGGTGAAGCCGAGGCGAACGCGCTTGTCGAACAGGCGCACGAGGCCTTCGGGCGCCTGGATGCCGTGGTCAACAACGCCGGTATCACCCGCGACGGGCTTATGGTGCGCATGAAAGACGACGACTTCGACCGCGTCATCGACGTCAATCTGAAGGGCACCTTCCACATCTGCCGTGCCGCTGGCAAGATCATGATGAAGCAGCGCTACGGGCGCATCGTGAACATGTCGAGCATCTCCGGCGTCGGCGGCAACGCCGGCCAGGCGAACTACGCGGCATCGAAGGCGGGCGTCATCGGGCTGACGAAGACCATCGCCCGCGAGCTTGCGGCCCGCGGCGTCACGGCCAACGCCGTCGCCCCCGGCTTCATCTCCACCGACATGACCGACGCCCTGTCCGAGAAGCAGCGCGAGGCCATCGGCGAGCAGATTCCCATGAAACGCTTCGGCACGGTAGACGACGTCGCCCATTTGGTGGGCTTTTTGGCAAGCGAGGAATCCGGCTACATTACCGGGCAGGTCATCTGCATCGATGGAGGTTTAGCACTATGAGTCAGGTAATCGATACGTCCGCAACGCGCCGCCCTGATGGCACCCACCGCGTGGTCATCACCGGCATGGGCGCGGTCACGCCCGCCGGCGTCGGCGTTGACGCGCTTTGGGATGCCGTGATGGGCAAGCGCTGCTGCATCGATACCATTTCGCACTTCGATCATGAAGCGTTCGATGTGCATGTGGCGGGCGAGGTGCGTGATTTCGACCCGACCGAGCACGGGCTGTCCAAGAAGGAGGCGCGCCGCTTCGAGCGCTTCGTCCAGTACGCCATCGTTGCCGCCGACGAGGCCATGGCGCAGTCCGGCATCGACATGGAGCAAGAGGACCCCACGCGCGCGGCGGTGATCTTCGGCGCGGGCATTGGCGGCATCGACGAGCTGCAAAACGGTTTCTACACGCTGCACGATAAGGGCCCCAAGCGCGTCAGCCCGCTGTTCGTTCCCACCATGATCGGCAACATCGCGGCAGGTCATCTGGCCATCCGCTATGGCATGCGCGGCGAGTGCATCGACGTGACCACCGCTTGCGCCACCGGCGCCCACAACATCGGCGCCGCCGTGCGTTCCATCCGCCATGGATACGCCGATATGGCGCTTGCGGGTGGCTCGGAGGAGTCGGTCAACCCCATCTGCATCGCCGGTTTCGCCAATCTGGGCGCGCTTGCCAAGGTCGACGACCCCGCTCAGGCATCGCTGCCCTTCGATGAGCGTCGCTGCGGTTTCGTGGCGGGCGAAGGCGCCGGCGCCGTGGTGCTCGAATCCCTCGAGCACGCCCTGGCGCGCGGTGCGAAGCCCCTGGCCGAGATCACGGGTTTCGGCTCCACAGGCGATGCCTACCATATGACCGCCCCCGAGCCTTCGGGCGAGGGCATCCAGCGCGCTATGCTCCAGGCGCTTTCCGAGGGCGGTTTCACGCCTGCCGACCTTGGTCACGTCAACGCCCACGGCACGGCCACGCCTGCCAACGACTCCACCGAGTCGCACGCGCTGCTTGCGCTGTGCGGCGAGGAGGAGGGTCGCAAGGTGCCGGTGGTGTCCGTGAAGGGGACCACGGGCCATACGCTCGGCGCTGCCGGTGCGGTCGAGGCCATCGTTACGGCGCTTTCCGTCGCCAACGAGTGCGTGCCGCCCACCACGGGTTTCGCGCAGCCCGACCCCGATTGCCCCGTCAACGTGCTCACCGAGGCGAAGACGGGCTATCCGCAGAAGGTCGCGCTGTCCAACTCGCTCGGCTTCGGCGGCCATAACGCCGTTCTCGCCATCTCGCCCTGCTAAGGCGCAGCGCCGCCAACCCCTCCTGTTCAGCGAGCGCTTCCGCGCCCCATTCTAAGGACCTACCCATGGAAACCATCCAATATCCCTGCGGCCGCGACGTCATCGAGCGCGTCCTGCCGCATCGCGACCCGTTCGTGTGGGTCAGCCGCGTGCTCGAATGCGAACCCGGGTCAAGTATCACCGCCGAGCTCGACGTTGACCCCGAGCTGCTCCTGTTCGCGGGTCATTTCCCTGGTCATCCGGTGCTGCCGGGCGTCATCATCATGGAAGCGCTTGCGCAAACCGCATCGTTTTGCGCGCTCGTCGGCCGCGATGAGCCCGGGGTGCTCGGCTTTTTCGCCGGCATCGACAAGGCGAAGTTCCGCCACCAGGTACAGCCCGGCGACGTGCTCACGCTGAAGGCGGACATCGTGAAGAACTCCTCGCGCATGGTCGTGGCCGATGTGCAGGCGCTCGTCGGCGATCAGGTGGCGGCCACGGCCACGCAGAAATACGTTATGGCCAAGGGTGCGTAGGGTTTTTCGAAGGGTTTGACATGAAGCTATTCAAGCAGGACTACATCTCGTTCGACGGTTCGGGTTCGTTCGTCACCGTTTCCGGCGATGCACGCGAAAGCGTCGTCGACGATGCCGATGTGGCGTATCGTCTCTCGCGTATCGCGGAAGAGGAGCGCGAGCGCATGACCGCCGAAGGGACCGCTCCCAACGCGGTCGATGCCGCGGACATGTCGGCCTATACCGGGGTCGGCTCGCAGCATGCCCAGGCGCCCCTTACTGCGCAGGCGGGCGGGTCTGCGGCGTTTACTCCTGCGCCGGTGGCCCTTGTGGTTGCGCGCGGCAAAGCCGCGAAGCGCACCATCATGGCGGTGCAGGATGCCGGCATGGTGGCCTGCGTCGCGTGCACCGACGACAAACGCGCGGACGCAGCTCTGCGCGCGGCCGATGCGAAGGTCAGCCTTGGCGAGAAGCATCTCGACGCGCTGTACTCCAACGGCTATGCTGTGCTGAAGGCTGCTGAGGAAGCGGATGCCCAGGTCATCTTGCTGATCGAAGATGCCCAGGCGCTTTCAGGCGTAGATACGTTCCTGGCACGCGCGGCAGCTGCCGGTCGCCGCGTGTTCACGCAGCTGGGCGATTCCCCGCAGCTCGGCTGGGTGCTGTGCACCACCGACAAGACACATGAGGTGTGCGGCGCGTGGCGCACCTGCAAGCACTGCAAGCTCACCTTCGACGGCGCCAGCTTGGCGGCGGGGCATTACGTGTGCCCCTCGTGCGGCGGGTACATGCGCATGACCTCCGACGAGCGCATCGACGACCTGCTCGATGCCGGCACGTTCCAGGAGTGGGATCGCGCCATCGAGCAAACCGATCCGCTCGGCTTCCCGGGCTACCTTGACAAGCTTGAGGCCCAGCGCGGGAAAACCGGCCTTGAGGAGGGCGTTCGCACTGGTCAAGGTTCCATTGCGGGCTTGAAGTGCGCCATCGGCATCATGGAGTCCACGTTCTTCATGGGGTCCATGGGCAGTGTGGTGGGGGAGAAGGTCACGCGCCTGTTCGAGCGTGCCACCGCCGAGCATCTGCCGGTGATCATCTTCACCGCTTCGGGCGGCGCGCGCATGCAGGAGGGTTTGGTCTCGCTCATGCAGATGGCGAAGACCTCGTGCGCCATCGAGCGCCATGCTGCGGCGCATCTGCCGTACATCTCGGTCATCACCGATCCCACCACCGGCGGCGTCACCGCGTCGTTCGCCATGGACGGCGACATCATCTTGGCCGAACCCAAAGCGCTCATCGGCTTCGCCGGGCAGCGCGTTATCCGCGATACCATCCGCCAGGAGCTGCCCGAAGGGTTCCAAACCGCCGAGTTCGCGCTTGAGCATGGCTTGATCGACGCCATCGTCGAGCGTCAGGACCTACGTGCCACGCTGGCCCATATCCTGGCCATGCATCTGTCGACCGCTTGCCAGGCGACCGGGTGCGCGCACAACGCCGGCGACCATGATGTGCTCGTCAGCTACCGTGCGGTCTGCGACAACCTGGAAAACGGCACGGCAACGTACAACACCGTCACCTATTCCGACCTGCGTCCCGAGCCTATGAGCGTCGAGGAACGCGCCGTGTGGGAGAAGCTGCGCGAGGCTATTCCCTCGTCGCTTATCCCCGAGAGCCTGCGTGCGGGCGCATCCCGACGCGTCGAGCGCGCCATCGCCGCTGGCACCTTCGACGCCGAGGCCGGCACGTCCTTGGAAGTGGGCTCGACATCGGTCGTCGCAGCCGCATCGCCTGATGAGCAGGAAAACCGTGCGTGGCAGAGCGTGCAGCTGGCCCGCAACGTGCACAGGCCCACGGCGATCTCCTATATCCGCAGCTTCGTCGACGGGTTCGTCGAGCTGCATGGCGATCGCGGGTTCGCCGATGATGGCGCCATCGTCGGCGGCATCGGCTGGATTGGAGGGCGTGCCGTCACCGTCATCGGCCAGGAGAAGGGCGAGAACCTCAAGGAGCGCATCCGCCGTAACTTCGGATGCCCGCAGCCCGAGGGCTATCGCAAGGCGCTGCGCCTCATGCGCCAGGCCGAGAAGTTCCGTCGTCCCATCGTGTGCTTGGTGGACACCCAGGGCGCGTATTGCGGCACCGAGGCCGAGGAGCGTGGGCAAGGCAACGCCATCGCCGACAACCTGGTGGCTATGGCGGGCTTGAAGGTTCCCGTGGTCACCGTGCTTTTGGGCGAAGGCGGTTCGGGCGGCGCTTTGGCGCTCGCCGTCGCTAATCGGGTTGCCATGCAGGAACACGCGGTGTATTCGGTGCTCTCGCCTGAGGGCTTCGCCTCCATCCTGTGGAAGGACAGGACGCGTGCCCCCGAGGCTGCCGCCGTCATGAAGATGAGCGCGCAAGAGTCCCTGGAGCTCGGCGTCATCGACGCCGTGGTCTCCGAGGGGCCCGCACCCGCGCACGAGAACCCCTTGACCGCCGAGCGTAACGTACGCGATTATGTGCAGGCGGCGCTCGATGAGCTGTGCGGCATGAGCGAGCAGGAGCTGCTCTCCCAGCGCTACGATCGCTTCCGCAAGTTCTAACCGTTGCGGCGCTATACGCGTTGCCGTGGCAGACGAAAGGGCCGGGCTTCGAGTTGCGGCCCGCTGCCGGACCGAAAGCGAAGGTTCGGCAGCGGGCGCGGCTTGAAGCCCGGCCCTTCTTTGCGCTCAGGGAGCAAGATCACCCCTCCAGCAGGTCCATCAGCTCGTCGGCGCTTAAGCTGGCAAGCGAGATGCCGCTCGAGCCGATCACCTGGTCGGCCAGCTTGCTCTTCTCCTCCTGCAGGTGCAGGATGCGCTCCTCGATGGTGCCTTTTGCAATGACCTTCTGCACGCTTACCACGCGTGTCTGCCCGATGCGGTGAGCGCGGTCGGTAGCCTGCTGCTGCGCCGCGGCGTTCCACCAGGGGTCGGCGTGGATGACCACGCTCGCGCCCGTGAGGTTCAATCCCGTGCCGCCGGCCTTGAGCGACACCAGGAACACGGGCACGTCATTGCCGTTGAACTCGTTCACCAGCTCAACGCGGTCCTTCTTGGGCGTTTGCCCCGTGATGGTGTAGAAGGCGATGCCCGCTTCCTCGAGGCGTTGCGCGATCAGGTCCAAAAAGCTGGTGAACTGGCTGAAGATGAGCGCCTTCTCGCCGCCTTCCATAGCGCTTGCCACTAGCTCCATGATGGTATCGAGCTTCGCTCCGTGGCCGCGATAGTCCTCGAACAGCAGGCGCGGGTCGCAGCATAGCTGGCGCAGCTGCATGAGCTCGGCAAGCACCTCCACGCTGGAAACGTGCTCGCCTGCATCCCGTTTCGCCTGACGCTGCTTGCGCTCGCGGCGCTGGCGGGTTAGCTCTTCGCGTAGACGCTGCTCATGGGCGCGGTAAAGCTTGAGCTGCTGGCCTTCCATGGGGGCGTACACCACGCTTTCCAGCTTGTCGGGCAGGTCGGTGAGCACGTCGGCCTTGCGGCGCCTGAGCAAAAACGGCCCTACGACGGCGCTCAGGCGGGCTGCCACCTCTTCCTCGCCGCCCACGATGGGCAGTTCGAATCGTTCGCGGAAGCGCGCGTACGGTCCCAGAAGGCCGGGCATCAGGAAGTCGAAGATGCTCCAAAGTTCCGATAGGCGGTTCTCCATGGGCGTGCCGGTCAGCGCGAACCGATGGCGCGCCGATAGGCGCTTAACCGCGCGGGTGGTAAGCGTTGCGGGGTTTTTGATGTATTGGGCTTCGTCGAGGGCGCAGATGAACAGCTCACGTCCCGCGTAATCGGCCGAATCGATGCGCGCAAGGTCGTAGGAGGTGATGAGCACATCGACCGGTGCAGGCCGGTTACCGGTTGCGTCGACGGACTCCGGTGCTGCTGCTTCACCGCGGTTTTGCAAGGTTGCTTCCCTTGTACGAGCGTCAACGTTGCGCGATGACGCTTCTGCGTTGTCGGACCATGCAGTCGCATCGCCTTGCCGCCCGGAAACCAGGTTCGCGTCATACGGAGCGAAGGCATGTCCGCGGATCACCTTGCGCTCGGCGGCGCTGCCCACCACGGCGGCCACATTCAGGCCGGGTGCGAAGCGCTCGAATTCGGCCATCCAGTTGTACACGAGCGAAGAGGGGCACACGATCAAGCTCGGCCCGACTTCGCGAGCCTGATCGGCGCGGGCCACCAGCAAGCTGATGAGCTGGACCGATTTGCCCAGGCCCATCTCGTCGGCAAGCACCCCGCCGAATCCCGCATCCAGGCGGGCGGACAGCCATCGCAGGCCTTCTTCCTGGTAGGGGCGCAGCGTTGCGTTCAACCCTTCCGGTACCTGGTATACCCGCTCGTCGATCGCGCGGAAATCGCTCAGGTACTGTGTGAAGCTGCGGTCGCGGTTGAGGTCGGCTTCCTCGTCGAGGTAGAACGCGCGGAACGACGGCAGCTCCACCGTGCCCGTGGCGAGCTCCTTTTGCGTGATGCCCAGGTCGGATGCCAGGCGGTCAAGTTGAGCGAGCTCGAAATCGGAGAGGTCCACGAACGCGCCATCGCGCAGGCGATGGTAGCGCTTCTTCTTCCGGTAGCTTCCCAGCATGGCAGCAAGCTCGTCGGGGCCAAGGTCGCCGGCGTCGACGGTGAGGTTGATGAGGTTGCCCGAAAGCGACACGCCCATGCTCAGGCGCGGCTTGCCGTCTTTGATCAGGCGGTCGAACGCCGGCGTGGTATACACCTCGCCGGCGTCACGCAGCTGGCCCAAGCCGGTGAAGATAAGGTTGGCAACCGCTTCCTCGTTGCTCATGGGGATGCGCGTTTGACCTGCTCCGAAATACCGTTCCACCAGCGTCTTGGCCTTGCCTTCGGCGCGCACGTCGCGCAACGGCGAGGGACCCGAGGCGCTCTTGCCGTCCTTGTGCTCGGCGGGCACGGTCCCGCACAGCGTGAACCGGCGCAGCCCGTATGCGGCTTGGGCGCCGATGGTCACGTTCTTACCGTTCTTGTCCAGGAAAAACGCCAGCGCGCATGCCACGGGGCGCCAAGCCGATAACTCGGCCGGGGCGCTTAGATGCAGGTTCTCCTCGATGACGGGCAGGGCGGCTGCGCAGAACAGAGGCATGTCGTCGTTTGCCACGAACAGGTTGCGCTCGTCGCTGTCGTAGACCGTGCGCAGGAAGTCGGAGCAGCGCGCGAACGCCGGCGAACAACGATGCACCGTGTCCCCGCCGCACCATATATACAGGCGCCCGGCTTGCTCGGCCATGCGGATATGCTCTCCGCGCTCGATTGCCCAGCCGCCATTCTCGGCCGGTGCCATTGAAAGCGAGATGTCCGGGTCGCTATGCTCGATATGCACGCGCTGCACGGTGGGCGTGGCATAATCGGCGCCCGTGATGCTGAACTCGGCGCCGTCGAGCAAGCCGAACAGCTCCACGGCCTCGGCCTCGGAGAGCTGCAGGGTACGGCCCACCGAGGCGCTTTGACGGCGAAGCCATGACGGCGCGTCATCGGCCGCCTCGCGCATGGAGCAGGCCCGTTCGATGAACTGGGCCATCCCGCGCGAACGCTGCTCGAACAGGGCGGGGGCGTGCGTGAACGCCAGCTTCTTCCCGTATGCGTGGCGGGCGCCGGAGCGCATGCGGTCGGCGAACTCCGAAAGTGATTTCAGCACGTAAGGCGTTCCCGAAGGCCCGCTGATGCGAAACGAGGCGGACCATAGCCCGTAACCGTACGACAGCTCTGCGTGCAAAACCACGCTTTCGGTAGGCGTCTCGTCGGCCTGCAGCTCCTCGGTGCGCTTCATGAACTCCGTGATGCACGAGGAGGATTGCGCCGTACGCTGCGCCTGGTAGCCCATGAAGGTCTCGGGACGCTGCGAGAACGCGAGCGCCAGAGCCACGCAGTGCTTGCACATGCCGGCATACTCGCGAAACGCAGGGCACGTGCATGAGTAATCCAGCACCTCGTCGGCTTCCTCGTCGAGGATCACCGAGGTGCGATAGCGATCGTCCCAGCCGCTGCTCGATGCCACGAATGCGCTGACAACCGACTCCTCGGCATCGTAGCGCACCTGCTTCGTGAGGATGTTCCTATCCGATGACGCGATGGCGCGCCCTCGGGTGAATGAACGCTGGTTGCATTGGCTTGCTATGGCTTTCTCGGTGATCATCGCTTGCGGCTCCCCTTGCTAGAACGCATTGTTCGCAAACGCTTATTTTAGCGCAATCGCGCTAGGCGTTGCGGCAATCAGCGCGTTTAGCCTAAGCCTATCGTCGGTGTTTCGCGCCTCATGGGGAAGGGCGGCAACAGACGCCGGCGTGTGACACGCGCGGAGTTCGTCGGGCTGCCGAACATCGAAGCCGATGCCGTGGTCGCAAAAGGAGCCGGCGCTTGAGCAAAGACTCTTCGGGGCAAGGGAAGCTGCATGTCTGGGGAATGGGGCCGTGCAGGGGGAGAGTCTCCGACTTATGCCGTTTTGTGCGATAATCGAGCAAGTGTTCGCGAAGCGTCGCTTTCGGGACGTGCGACGGAAGGGGTCGTCAATGAAGCTTGGGAATATCGCGAAGGTGGCGGTAGCCGCCGCAGGCGTTGCCGCAGGTGTCGGCGCTGCCGTATATGGCTCGCGCGCGGCCACCATGGCCTCGATCAGGCAGATCGCGCCCGCCGATGGGCCGTATGGCCTCTATGCCATGGACGTGTCCTATCGCTACGACCTCGATCGAATCATCGAGCGCGGCCTTGGAGCCGATCAGGGCAATATGGACGCCATCCTCGCCGAGGCGCTTCCGCTCGTCCCCGTCCATATGCAGGCGCCGCAGTTCGGATGCAGCGCGTTCACGCTTGCAAGCGGTGAAGGCGTGCTCATGGGCCGCAACTACGACTTCAGATTCGACACCTCCGCCATGCTTGTGCATACTGCCCCCGCTGACGGTTACGAATCTATCGGTTTTTGCGCCCTCGACAACCTCGGCGTGGTCGATGCGCTGCAGACGAAATCGCGTTTCGCGTGCCTGGCGGCGCCGTTCGCCTGCTTAGACGGCGTGAACGAGAAGGGCGTTTCCTGCGCGGTGCTCACGCTCGACAGCAAACCCACCTTCCGCATCACCGGCAAGCCCATCATCTCGACGCCTATGGCCATACGTTTGGTGCTCGATCGGGCAGCCACCACCCAGCAAGCCGTTGATCTGCTGCTTTCCTACGATATGTTCGCTACAAGCGGGCGTGATTACCATTTCTATATCACCGATGCGCAAGGCGATGGCCGCGTGGTCGAGTTCGATTGCGACAGCCCCGAGCGCTTGCCCGTCGTCACGCCAACGCGTCAGGTAACCAATTTCTTCGTCATGCACCAAGACAAGGTTGCGCCTTTTCAGAGAAACGGGGCTTACGGGCATGGCCGCGAGCGCTATGACGCCATCTCCGCTGTGCTCGATGGGGCGCCGATGGGCCAGGATGCTCAGGTCACGGCATGGAAGGCGCTCAGGACGGCCTCGCAGGAGCCGAATCCCGAGGACGTTACCAGCAACACGCAGTGGTCCATTGTGTTCGATAACGCAAACCTAACGGCGGATGTGGCGCTGCGTCGTCGCTGGGCCGATGTCCATCATGCCGACATCCACGGCAATATGGTGTGAGGTCCTGCTCCCAGGGCGGATAGGCTTGCGGTGGAGGCGCGCAGTCAGCGTCGGTTTTTAATTAGATGGCGTAACCCGGAGCTAGCTCGCGCATCCTCATGGTGCAGCGCGCTTGGGTTGAAGAGGCATGTCGCGGTCTGAGCGGTTGTTGCCGGCTTATCGCGTTGCGAAGCGCGGCGCCAACTCGCGCGTCTTCTCGATGAGCTTGCGGTAGATGCGCTCGCGTATCCACGGTTCGCTTGATAGGGCCATGGCTTCATCGAGCTTCGCCCACTTCACGCCGCTGTTCTCGTCGGCTTTGATGCGCACATGCTCGGCGGGGTCGGCAACCGCCAGGTATGTGACGTTCAGGTGCAGGTGCGAGCTGACGTATGCCCCGCGTTTGACGTGACCGTCCACGGTCAGCACCTCGCACGACAGCACGTTGCCCGGCCCGCACGGCACCAGGCGCGCGCCGTGCACGCCCGTTTCCTCTTCTAGCTCCCGCAAGGCGACTGCCGCAAGGTCGGCCTGCCCGTCCGCGTGCCCGCCGATCCAGCTCCACGAATCGTATATGTTGTGATACACCAGCAGCGTTTTCGTGAATGTGGGATCGATGGTCCAAATAGAGCATGCCATGTGGGCCACGGACGATCGGTCGAACACCGCGGGGTCCGTTTCCAAGCGCGACAGGATAAGGTCCCGGTCGGCGGCTTCCTGTTCGTTGGCAGGTTGGAACGCTTGCAGATCTTCGTATATGCCCACGGCTGCTCCTTGAGATTGAAAAGGCCCGGGCGTGCGGCCCGGGCCTGTGACTGCGTGTCGATTATAGCAAGCTGTGCGGGTTCGGCTTGCGCCGCAAGGCGATTGCGACTGCCGGCCCCTGCATCCTAGTGATGATGGCTGCAGGCGTTTTCCAGCACCATGCGCGTGCAATCGCCGGCGATGAACTTGTTCACCACGTCTCCGACCATGGGCGTTTCCTGCTCAAGGTAGATGTCCACGCCGTATTGCGTGAAGCGCATGAACGGCGGCTGACCCATGCCTGCGCAGATCATCGCGTCGATGCCCAGGTTGTGCGCGAACTCGATGACGCCACCGCAACCTACTTCGTCATGATCGACGTTTTTCACCGACTCCACGCCGGTGACCTGTCCGTCTTCGATGGCCACGAGCGTGAACCAGGGCGTGTGGCCGAAGTGTCCGCTGCGGATGCTCGTCAGGCCTTCGCCGGTTTCGCTGGGGATTGCAACTTTCATGGTATCGCCTTTCTACGACGTATGCGTTGGGGCGTTTGCTCCGCTCGCTTCTCCTGCAGATAACTCTAGCACAGCGATACTCGGGTCCGTGAAGTTTTTTGATACTCTCCAAGTAGCATATTGGTAGGAATAATCGACTTGCTCGGGCGCTATAATACCGGTATGGAGAAAACCCCGAACACATCGCCTGCCATTGCCGTGAGCGCCTGCCTGCTGGGCAGGCCGTGTCGTTACGACGGGTCCTCGAAGCCCTCTGACGCGGTGATGCAGCTCGGCCGTTGCTACAAGCTCGTTCCCATATGCCCTGAAGTTACAGGGGGCCTTCCCGTGCCGCATCCGCCGTGCGAGATCGTCGCGGGGTCCCGTCCGGTGCGCGTGATGGATGCGAATGGCAGCGACGTCACGCAGGCCTTCCATCTTGGCGCAAGCCGCTGCCTGGAGCAGTTGCGAGATGCCGATTGCCGGGTGGCCGTGCTCAAATCGAAAAGCCCTTCGTGCGGAAGCGGGGCGGTGTACGACGGAAGCTTCACGGGCGCGCTTGTGCCGGGGTGGGGCGTTGCCGCGCAGCTGTTCCGCGACGCGGGCATCACGGTGCTCGATGAATCGCAGGTCCATAGGCTGGATGTGTCGCTCGGTCCTGCGCGATCTTAAGGCCGCTGGGCCGCCAGGCCCCGCGCAACCCCAAAGCAGCTGACCTGTAAAGCCGCAAAGGTCTGCCCTTGTCTCCCTTGTGCATGCCGTGGGGCGCCGTCTACCGCGGCGGCCTGCCCGCCGGCGGGGTGTATACTTCCCTAAACGAATAAGGCGGCGCCGTGCGCGCTGCGTGAATATGAAAGGACTCGCTATGCTGGTTACCAACCTTACCCATGCGAACGGAAACGACTATCTCAGCCAGCGCTTCTCCAAGGCCTATGCGTTCCTTGCGCAGGACGGCCTGGATGCTCTGCCGCTCGGCCGTAACGAGATCGATGGCGACGACGTGTTCGCCAACGTGCAGGAATACGACACCGTCGCTGCTTCCGAAAAGCAGTTGGAGGCGCATCGCGGTTATTACGACGTGCAGTTCGTCGTGTCCGGTCAGGAGCTTTTGCAGTACGCTCAGCTGAATGGCCTGCCCGAGTGCCAGCCGTTCGACGAGGAAAACGACTTCGGCCTGTACGAGACGCCCGAGCAGTGCACGAACGTTGTGCTGCGCGCCGGCGACCTGGCCGTCCTCGCGCCCGAAGATGCGCACAAGCCCGGCTGCACGCTCGGCTCCGAGCCTTGCCATGTGCGCAAGATCGTCGTGAAGGTCCGCGCGTAACAACCTCCTTCAATAAAGGAAGCACATGAACAAGCAAGATCGCAAATATCTCAAGCGTCTGCTCGAGACCCCTTCGCCCACAGGCTGCGAACAGCGCATCGCCGCTATGGTTCGCGAGCGTATGGAGGGCGTTGCCGACCAGGTCACCACAGACGTCATGGGTTCGGTCCATGCTCGCCTTGCGGGCAGGGGCTCCGCGCCGTCGCTCATGCTGGCCGCCCACATGGACGAGATCGGCTTGATGGTGGTCAACGTCTCCGATGACGGGTTTTTGTCCGTGGCCGCCATCGGTGGCGTCGATGCCGCCATTCTGCCGGGGCTTCGTGTGGACGTGCATGCCACCGGTGTTGAGCATCCTTTGCGCGGCATCGTCGGCCGCAAGCCCATCCACCTTATCTCCGCTGGCGAGCGTGACAAGGTCACGCCCCTGTCCGATCTGGTCATCGATCTGGGCCTTCCCGCCAAGAAGGTCAAGCGCCTGGTGAAGGTGGGCGATGTTATCACGTTCGGCGTGGGCTTTGAGCGCTTCGGGAAGAACATGGGCGTTTCGCGCGCCTTCGACGACAAGTGCGGTGTGTGGGTCATCACGCGCGTGCTCGAGGAGTTGGCGTCCGGCGGCGGTTGTGCGGGCGATGTCACCTGCGCATGCACGGTGCAGGAGGAAATCGGAACTCGGGGCGCCATCACGTCCGCGTTTGGCATCCGCCCCGATGTTGCCGTGGCCTTCGATGTCACGCACGCCACCGATTACCCGGGCATCAGCCACGCCAAGTTCGGCGATATCAAGTGCGGCGGCGGCCCGGTTATCGGCCGCGGGCCCAACGTCAACCCGCAGGTGTTCGAGCGCCTCGTCCAGGCCGCCAATACGGCGGGCGTCCCGTATCAGATAGAGGCCCTGCCCGGCCATTCCGGCACCGATGCCTGGCCCATCCAGGTCAGCCATGCCGGCATTCCTACGGGCTTGGTGTCCGTGCCGCTTCGCTATATGCATACGCCCACCGAGGTTATCTGCCTGGACGATCTTGACGCAACCGTGGCGTTGTTCGTGCAGTTTGCGCGCGATTTGGAGTCCGGCGGCTCCTTCGTGCCCATGGCGGGTTGCGGCTCGGCGTCGCTCGATGCCTGTTCTGCGCGTGCCGCGCAGGGGGAGTAGCATCATGAAAAAGCAAGCACAGGACATCGCGCGCAACCGCAAGGCGCTGCACGATTACGAGGTTCTCGAAACCTACGAGGCCGGCATCGCCCTGACCGGTACTGAGGTGCGTTCGCTGCGCGATAACCATTGCCAGCTCACCGATTGCTTCGCGCTCATTCGCCACGGCGAGGTGTGGCTGCATGGCGTCCACATCCCCCCGTACGCCTTCGGCAACATCGCCAACCCCGACCCGGACCGCAAACGCAAGTTGCTGCTGCACAAAAACCAGATCCGCAAACTTGAGCAGCAGACCAAGGAGAAGGGCATGGCGCTCGTGCCGTTGAAGATGTACTTCAACAAAAGCTCGCTCGTGAAAGTCGAGCTGGCGGTGTGCCGCGGCAAGAAGAACTATGACAAACGCGCCGCTATGGCGGAGCGCGACTCGAAGCGTGAGATCGAGCGCGCGCTGAAGGAAAGGAGCCGTCGATGAGCGATCAGGAAACGCTGGAGGCCGAAGAGCAGATCTCGGAGCGTGTCGCGGAGGAAGCTTCTCAAGCTGACGAGGCGCCTGCCGCCGACGAAGATCTTGAGGTTGTCGAGCTCGAGCTTTCCGACGATGATATCGTCCGATACCTTGAAGACGACCAGGGCAACCGTATCGGCTTCGTCATCATGGAAGACGGCGAGGAAGCCGAATATCTTTACGTCGAGGGCGACGAGGACGAGGATGCCGGCGGCGAAGTCGCTGACGATGGCAGCCTGGGCATCACGCGCGACGGCGTGCAGCAGGCAACCGATGACATGAACGCCATTTTCAAGGACGGCGTGAAAATGGCCGCGGAATTTAAGGGCGCGTTTGACGAGATTAAAAGCGCATTGGACTTCAGCTCGCTTTTGAAGTAAGATTATCAATCCGTTCGGCGACTTGCCGCCGTGCACTTTGACAAGGTGGACCGCAGCGTCCCGACTCGGCTGCAAAGCCGGCTTCTCGGGGGCGACTGGTTTCGACATGGTATGTTTGAACTGAGGAGCAGGTCGTGGTCTCCTCGCCACGTTAAACAGGGGTACCGTCAAGTTAATTGGCAAGAACAACTCTCAGAGCGCTCCGGCGCTCGCCATGGCTGCCTAAACAGCACCTGGCACGTCAACTCCGGGTTGTCCCCGGCTCGGACGCGACGTCATTTTAGGGGACTGCATCGAAGCACGTGGACGGTATGGCTTCGATAAAGATCGAACCGACTAGGAACCCTAACGTTTGCCCGTTGACCGACGGGTTCCGAATTCCGATAATGGGATAAGCTTGTAGAGCCTGAGGGATAATATAGTATGGACCGGAGTTCGATTCTCCGCGCCTCCACCAACTGTTCAGTAAGCGAACATATGCAGGTGTTCGTCGTTAGGCGGGCGTTCGTATTGCTCGTCGAATAGAGGAAGCCGCTCCATACGGGGCGGCTTCTTCGCGTTCTAGGCCTGCGGCATGATCTCCTGCTCGCCGTCCTCGTCGAGGTACGGCATGAGGAACACGCCGCCCTGCTCGGTGGTCAGCAGCAGGTACTCGCGGTTGCGCTCGTCGCACACGATTTCCTGGCCGATGCCTTCGGGCAGGTCGTATATGGGGCCGTCGGTGCGGGCCGGCGATGCCTGCATCTCCTGCGCGCCGCTCGCCTGGTTTTCGCACAGGACTGCTGCCGAGACGAGGACGGCAAGGGCGGCGATTACGTAGACCAGGATGCGCGCACAGTCCGCGATCTTCTCCGCGAAGCCGTAGCCCTCGATGTTGCCCTAGCCATCCAGACTAGGCTTCATTGTGCATTCATTTCCGGATCGCATTCGGCCATCCCGTGCCGGTTAGAGAATTGGCAGCCCGATGGCCATAATTATCATATCGAAAATATCCACAAGGTATCGCTCCTTGGGTATTACGTTGCTACAATAAAGCTATCTGCACCCTATTCAGCGAGAGCATCATGAGCAACGATCAAAACGATAAAGTTTCGCGCGGACGTCACGTCGCTCCAAGCGATATCCCTTCCATCAACTTCGACGACGACAACCAGCCGGGTGGCTTCATCCCGCAGCAGGTGCATGGCCAGCAAAATAGGCAGGCCTACCCGCAGTTTGCGCAAACCGGCCATCAAGGGTACGCGCCTTCCGGCATGCAAATCCCCTCTACGGGCGTTTCCCGCCCCAAGAAGCGCGTCGGGAAGGTACTCGGGATCGTCGCGGCTTGTTTGGTGGTTGTCCTTGCGATCGCGTATTGCGGCGTGGCGCTGTATTTCGGCAGTCACTTCATGCCCAACACCAAGATCGGCAATCTTGATGCATCGCTTATGTCAACGGCGGATGCCGAAAAGGCGCTTGCCAATGAGGTGAACTCTTACAAGCTCACCATTACCGGTAATGGCTTCAACCTTACGGTCTCGGCCAAGGACGCTGGCGTCGATTTCAACGCCTCCGAAGCGGTTAAGGAAGCGTACTCTGCGTACAACGAATGGCTGTGGCCCGTCGAGCTTACGCGCAGCCATGATGCAACCGGCGCTATGATCAGCTCGTACAACGATTCCGGCCTTGAGCAAACCGTGTCCGCAGCCGTTGCCGCTTTCAACGAATCCGCTACGCAGCCTCTCAATGCCACGGTTGCCTATGATTCCAAATCCGGTTCCTTTACCGTTTGCAAGGAAGTTGCCGGCACCGCTCTGGATGCGTCTAAGGTCATGGCTGTCGCCGATGCTGCGCTTGCCGAGCTCGATCCCAAAGTCGTGCTTTCATCCGAGCAGCTGTTGCAGCCTACGGTGTTTTCCACCGACCCCCGTCTGAAAACCGCCGCCGAGCAGGCCAACACCATGATCGGCGCCGATATCGTGCTGACCATGGGCAAGTCAACTGCTGCGGAAGTCAATGCCGATCTTATCTCGCAATGGGTCACCGTTGACGAAAACGTGCAGGCCGTGCTTGATGAGGAAGCCGTGCGAGCGTGGGTCGACAAGCTTGCCGGCGATTGCGATACCGTCGGCACCACGCGCACCTATACGCGCGCCGATGGCAAGACCATCACGGTTTCCGGCGGCGTGTACGGCTGGTCTATCGACTACGATGCGCTTATGGATTTGGTGATCAACGGCGTCAAAGAAGGCCTTGTTGAAACCGTCGAGATTCCCAACGCCACTAGCGGCGATGCATATAATGGCGTTGGTGGTCGTGATTGGGGCAACCGTTATATCGATATCGACCTGGCGGAGCAACACGTTTACTTCTACGATGACTCCGGTGCGCTGGCCTGGGAGTCCGACTGCATCTCCGGCATCCCCGACGGCACGCATGACACCAGCGTCGGCGTGTTCTGGATGAATGCGATGCAAAGCCCCGGCAAGCTCACCGGTTATGAGAACGGCCAGAAGATCTACGAATCAACCGTTCAGTACTGGATGCCCTTCGATGGCAACGCAATCGGCTTGCACGATGCCGATTGGCAGCCCGACTTCGGTGGAACCATGTATAAAGACGGTTACGGCAGTCATGGTTGCGTCAATCTGCCCCCGGCTAAGGCTAAGGAACTGTACTCGCTTATCCACTCCGGCGATTGCGTGGTCAGCCACTGGTGATAGCTGTTCGGCGGTGAATGCTCAGACGCCCTGCAAGCATTGCTTGCAGGGCGTCTTCTGTTCGCGGTGGCTTGCGTCTTGTTAAACTACGGTCAAATCAACGCATTTCACGGGCACCACGCGTTGCAATTCGCTTAGCGGCGTTTGAATCTGGCATCCAATGCGGCCGCCCGAGAACATGATCCTGTCGTACAGCTCAGCGGTCTCATCGATGAAGGTGGGGAAGAGCTTCTTCATTCCTACAGGGCTGCAGCCGCCATGGATATATCCGGTGAGCCCCAAAAGATCGCGAGATTTCACCATCGCGATGGACTTCTCCCCGGCAGCACGAGCCGCCTTCTTCAAATCCAGCTCGCAGGCAACGGGGATCATGAACACGAAATGTTGACCTGATTTTCCCTGAGTGACCAACGTTTTAAATACGCAATCTGGATCTTGTTCCAATAGTGCCGCCACCTCGACTCCGGATAGCGCTTCGGGGCTTTCGAAGAAGCGCGTGTCGAAATCGGCGTGCGCCGCCTCCATTTCGCGTATGGCATTGGTTTTGCGGTCTTTTTCCTTCGACATGATCAGTTGCTCCCTTTTCTGGAACTATTTTGCTTGTCTGCAGGTTAGCAGATACTATGGCACCCGCCGCGCATTTCAGAAAGCGCCCGCAAGCATGCGCTATACTGAGCGCTATGGATATCATGCAAACATTCGACAACGCGCCCATCGGCGTGTTCGATTCAGGGTTCGGCGGGCTTACCGTAGCGCGCGAGATTGCGAAGGCGTTGCCGGAGGAGTCCATCATCTACGTAGGCGATTCCGCGCGTTGCCCCTATGGTCCGCGCAGTCTTTCCGAGGTGGACGGGTTCGTCCAGCAGATCGGCTCATGGCTGGTGCAGCGCGGGGTCAAGCTCATCGTCATCGCATGCAACACCGCTACTGCAGCGGGTTTGGCGCATGCCCAGCAAACGTTTCCCGTTCCCGTCATCGGGGTTGTCGAACCTGGTGCACGCGCGGCTGCGCACGCAACGCGCAATAAGCGAGTCGGGGTCATCGCAACGAAGGCCACGGTTGAGTCGGATGCGTATACGAAGGCGATTCGCCACCTGGATGCGGGAATCACCGTGTTTTCCACGGCTACGCCGCGATTCGTCGAGATAGCCGAGCAGGGCATCCGCATGGCGGAGGGCCCTATCGAGAATTACACCTCGCTTGCATCGAAGGTCTATATCCGACCGCCGTTCCAGGCTATCGCAAAAGAGTATCTGGAGCCGTTGCGGCGCTGCCAAATCGATACGCTCGTCCTTGGTTGCACGCATTTTCCGCTGCTCAAGGCGTTGATCGGCGGCGTAGTGGGTCATGAGGTCACGCTCATCTCATCTGCGAAGGAAGCGGCTCGCGATGTCACCGAGATTCTCGATCGTCATCACCAACGTGCTCAGGCAGGGCACAAAGCCGAGTACGAGTTCAACACCACTGGTGATGATGTAACGGAGTTCCAAAGCTTCGGCAGCCGCGCTTTCTGCATGCCTATCACCAGCGTGTCCCATATCGAATTCTAAGAACAACGTTTGGCCACGAAAGGAACCGTCATGAAAACCGTTCTCATCGCCAGCAATAACGCTCATAAGGCCGTCGAGATCGCCGAAGCGCTCGATTTCCCCGGTTGGGAGTTCAAAACCCTCAAGCAAGCCGGCGTTCACTCCGACCCCGTCGAGGATGCCGAGACGTTTCTGGGCAATGCCCGCATCAAAGCTCAAGCAGCTCAGCAGGCTAGCGGCGGTATGGCGGTGCTAGCAGATGATTCCGGCCTGGAAGTCGATGCGCTTGACGGTGCTCCTGGCGTGCATTCTGCGCGATATGCCGGTGAACCGTGCGATGACGCTGCCAATAACGCGAAGCTGCTCGATGCCCTGTCGGATGTAGAGGATGAGCAGCGCAGCGCCCGATTCGTATGCCACCTGGTCTACCTTGATGAGCAGGGTAGGGAATACGATGCCCGCGGAACGGTCGAGGGCCGAATAGCTCATGAGCCGCAGGGGGATAACGGATTCGGATACGACCCGCTGTTTCTGCCCGAGGTATTTGAATTCAAACGCTCGCTCGGTCAGGCGCTTCCCGAGGAGAAGAACTCGATTTCCCATCGAGGCAATGCCCTTCGTGAACTTCGCGCGAAATTGTCCGAAAACGCGTAGAAAGTCTGCTATACTGATTAGGCTGTTTGGATGTCGGGACGTGGCGCAGCCTGGTAGCGCGCCTGCTTTGGGAGCAGGATGTCGCAGGTTCGAATCCTGTCGTCCCGACCAGTCGCGGGTGTGGTTCAATGGTAGAACTGAAGCCTTCCAAGCTTCTAACGCGGGTTCGATTCCCGTCACCCGCTCCAATAAAACCTCAGATCAGAGCCTTATTGGCTCTGATTTTTTGTTTGTGCATCAAAATGTGCGCCAAGCAGCGGGCCAAATGCGGACCGAATCGGAAAGAAACTTCAGACCTTGCTGTTTCGGGCGCTGCATACCGGGTCCTGCCTGCTCGGCCGCGCACCAGCCTTTAATTGCGCGAGCGATCCTCCAAAAGCGATCACGGGTAGATCAGCGATCTTGATGAGTGCGCGTGATTGCAGCTTTTCATCGATGACGCTATCGTGGGAATAACGGGCCTAATCAGCCTTAAGGTACGCACATAGTCCGAAAACCCGAATCGAAAGTTGCGGATAAATCAGCGGTCTCGCCGAACGTAGCTGATCGCTGCGCTATATCATTGATGATATCGCAGTAACGGCGGGGTCTTGCAAGAGCAAGCTGCGCGAAGGAAATTCGACGTGAAACAGCGCTTCCTCTGGGAAATCACGCAATGGAGCGTCTGCGTTGTAGGGCATGGGGAAGTTGATCATCGTCGAAGCAGCACGTGAGCGAGCCAAGATGCACTCAGCTTTCGACAACAAAAAAGCCGGAGACGGCAAATCGCACTCCGGCCAGAAAATCCTGGCGCGCCCAGCAGGACTCGAACCTGCAACCGTCGGATTAGAAGTCCGATGCTCTATCCGTTGAGCCATGGGCGCACAAAACGCCGTTATTATACCGCAAACCCACAAAGACACGTAGGATTGCGAGACGTCACGACTAAAACAAATTGCTTTACCATCAAAATGTCTGAATGAAAATGCGAAGAGCCGTCGAATCAAGGTAATAGGCGGCTCGCATCAAGGCGTCGTCGAATTCTTGCAGAGCGCGTCGTGCGATTAGCGACGGGGAATAGGTCGCGGGAGGATGTCGGTCGTTCGGTTGTCTCTCAACTACCTATAGCGTTTTCGGCTACGTCTCATCCAAAAATGCTACCAGCCATAGTGGTATAGAGTCTCTCTATCAATGGTCTGAAAGACCATAAGCCTCTGTGCATCGAAATTGCATGATGCATTATTTCTCATATTTATGCATAACTAGGGTTTCGAGAGAAATCATCTATGGGTCCGTCCGGCTTCAGGTATGGTGCGGGAAAATTATGCAAGTGCACAAGTAAACTATCGTGAACCAAAGCGAAAGTGAAGGAAATGTGTAGAAACGCGATTGAAACAAAGCCAAAAATTTATCGTTTTCGCAGGTCATCCTGAAAATATCGTTTTGAGAAATTTTGGTAGTTGCTTTTCAATGTGAAGCGTGAGAAGTTTGTTTTGCAGTCGGAACGCGCGGTGCGCAACGGGCGTTCCGCTTCTAAGAAGTCCGAAAATGCATAAAAGGCATAAGGAGGGTTTTCATGGCAGGCGTAAACGTCAAGAGCGAAATCAAGCCCTTGAAGAAGGTTCTGTTGCATCGCCCTGGTAAAGAGCTGCTGAACCTCACGCCGAACACGCTCGAAGAGCTGCTGTTCGACGACATCCCGTTCCTGAAGGTTGCCCAGGCCGAGCATGATGCTTTTGCTCAGGCTCTTCGCGACAACGGCGTGGAGGTCGTGTATTTGGAGAACCTCATGGCCGAGGTGCTCGATGCCAATCCGGCTCTGCGTGAGCAGTTTCTGAAGCAGTTCATCGAAGAGGCCGGTATCCGCACCGAGCGTTATCAGAAGATTCTCTTCGATTACCTGAACGACAACTACAAGACCAACATCGACTTGGTTCTGAAGTGCATGGAGGGTGTTAACCTCACCGAGCTGCACACCGACAAGTCCAACTCCTTGGTTGACCTGGTCTCCGAATCTTCCAAGATGGTCATCGCCCCGATGCCGAACCTGTACTTCACCCGCGATCCGTTCGCGATGATCGGCAACGGTGTTTCCATCAACCGTATGTATGCTGTCACGCGTAACCGCGAGACCATCTTCGCTGAGTACATCTTCACGTATCATCCCGATTTCAAGGATGTGCCGCAGTACTACAGCCGTTATAGCGCATTCCACATCGAGGGCGGCGATATCCTCAACATCAACGAACATACGCTGGCCATCGGCATCTCCCAGCGCACCGAGCCGGATGCCATCGACGAGATCGCCCACAACATCTTCAAGGACGAGACCTCGCCGGTCGACACCATCCTGGCGTTCAACATCCCGAACAACCGTGCCATGATGCACCTGGACACCGTGTTCACCCAAATCGATGTTGACAAGTTCACCATCCATCCCGGCATCATGGGCCCGCTGACCGTCTTCGAGATCACCCCCGAGGGTGAAGGCATCAAGGTCAAGGAGACCTCCGGCACGCTCGAGGAAGTGCTCGAGAAGTACGTGGGCATGCCCGTCACGCTTATTCCTTGCGCTGGTGGCGATCGTATCGCCGCAGAGCGTGAGCAGTGGAACGACGGCTCCAACACGCTGTGCATCGCTCCTGGTCGCGTGGTTGTTTACGAGCGCAACGATGTCACGAATGCGCTGCTGCGCAAGAACAACATCGATGCTATCGAGATCCCCTCGGCAGAGCTCTCCCGTGGCCGTGGCGGCCCCCGCTGCATGAGCATGCCGATCTGGCGTGAGGACTAGATTTCTCGCTGCGCAGAGCGCATAATCTGAGTATCCATCTTGGATACGAATCCTGAGAAATCAGGAACCCTTGTTAGGTTTTTCCCGGAACGCATGAAAATGCGTTCCGGTAGAAACAGCAGGCTGAAACTTGGCGCGGCCTGCATACATAAGTTCTTGTTAACTTGCTATCGAAAGGAATTACCATGCCTGTAAGCCTGAGCGGTCGTCATTTCCTGCGTCTCCTGGACTTCTCCACCGAGGAGATCGAGTACCTGCTGAAGCTTTCCAAGAACTTCAAGGATATGAAGCGTGCCGGCGTGCCGCATCGCTACCTTGAGGGCAAGAACATCGTGCTGCTGTTCCAGAAGACCTCCACGCGTACCCGTTGCGCATTCGAGGTTGGCGCTATGGACCTGGGCATGGGCGTGACCTACCTGGATCCCAATAGCTCCCAGATGGGCAAGAAGGAGTCCATCGAGGACACCGCTCGCGTTCTCGGCCGCTTCTATGACGGCATCGAGTTCCGCGGCTTTGCTCAGACCGACGTCGAGGACCTGGCAGCCAACGCTGGCGTGCCGGTTTGGAACGGCCTGACCACCGAGTGGCATCCCACCCAGATGCTGGCTGACGTTCTCACCATGCAGGAGAACTTCAACTACGATCTGAAGGGCCGCACCGTGGTCTTCATGGCTGACGCCGCCAACAACGTTGCCCGTTCCATGATGGTCGTTTGCGCCAAGCTCGGCATGAACTTCGTCGCTTGCGCCCCCGAGACCAACTGGCCCGAGGCTGAGCTGGTCGAGGAGTGCCGTGCCATCGCCGCTGAGCATGGTGCCACCGTCAAGCTGACCGCTGACGTGAAGGAAGGCTGCACCGACGCCGACGTCATCTACGCTGACGTGTGGGTGTCCATGGGCGAGCCCGACGAGGTCTGGGGCGAGCGCATCAAGAACCTCGAGCCCTACCGCGTGACCAAGGAGGTCATGGGCTACGCTAAGAAGGACGCTATCTTCCTGCACTGCCTGCCCAGCTTCCATGACACCAACACCACCATCGGTGCCCAGAAGGCCGAGCAGTTCGGCATCACCGAGATGGAGGTTGCTGACGACGTCTTCGAGTCCAAGCAGTCCAAGGTCTTCGACGAGGCCGAGAACCGCATGCACACTATCAAGGCTGTCATGTACGCTACCCTGAGCTAAGTCTCTAGGTTCCAAACTCACCGTTGCGCCGCCCCCGTGGCGGCGCAACGAATTGCATCGAAATCCCTTGCCAACCTATGACGATTTTTCGTCCCATTACAATGGGTTGGCTTTTTTATTCCTAAAAAGGAGGCAATCATGCCCTACGC
>NZ_HE611015.1:89982-321387 GCF_000236865.1 Senegalimassilia anaerobia JC110
CACCGTCATCGTTGCTTAATTCGATGACTGGCATTGTTTGCTGATCCTTCCCGTAATCATGTCTATTTGAGCACGGTGCAGCAAACATGGAGAATGAACGATGATGATTCTGAATAGCGTACAACTTGCGTTTTGAGCTCATTCTCGATTGTTCTCGCTCCCATGGTTTCGTTCGTTTGCTCATCGCGAACGGAAACTCAGACAATCGCTTACTCGCGACAGTGCGTGCGCATGCCCTGTCGCACCTCCTAAAGCCTTTGCCTTTGTTCAAGATTTGATCTTTGGGCAAGGCCTGAAAGCTCCCCCGCATATGCGAGGGAGCTTTTGGTTTTCGGTTTACCGTGTTGCCTGGCGACTGCATATCGGATTGTTGGGACAAGCATGGTAAGATGCAGAACTATGTATTCGGTGCTAGCTTAAGGAAGTTTTATCAACATGCAAATTCGCGAAGAACTGGAAAACCTCATTGCGGCTTCCATTGCCGCTGCTTGTGACGACGCAACGCTGGAGCTGGCCGAGCGTCCTGCTCCGGCACTTGAGCGTCCTCGCGACCTATCCAATGGCGATTGGGCTTCGACCGTTGCCATGCGTACGGCAAAGCTGGCCCATAAAAATCCGCGCGAGATTGCGCAGATTATCGTTGATCATCTGCCCGAAAACAACATGATCGCATCTGTCGAGATCGCAGGTCCTGGTTTCATCAACATTAAGTTGACGCCTTCCGCGTTCCAGTCTGTTGCTGCTCGTGTGCGTGCAGAGCGTTTCGACTTCGGCAAGGGTACGTTGCCTGAAGGTACTCCTCGTAACGTCAACCTTGAGTATGTGTCTGCCAATCCTACGGGTCCGATGCATGTCGGTCATGGCCGCTGGGCAACGCTTGGCGATGCCATTGCGCGCGTTATGCGTCATGCGGGTTATCAGGTATCCGAAGAGTATTACATCAACGACCATGGCGTTCAGATGGATGTCTTCGGTAATTCGGTTTCCGTTCGCTATATGCAGTTGCTTGGTCACGATATCGAGATGCCTGAGAAGTGCTATGGCGGCGGCTATGTGAAGGATATCGCCCAGGGCATCATCGATCGCGATGGCAACAAGTGGGAGAGCGTCAGCGACCAGGAGCGCATAGAGGCGTTCCGTGAAATCGCTTATCAGGAGATGCTCGATCTTATCCGTGAAACCCTCACCGGTTTTGGTACCACGTTCGATACCTGGTTTAGCGAGCGCAGCCTTTACGAGGTCGACGAAAACGGCACGTCGCCCGTCTCCCGCTCTCTTGAGATCATGAACGAGAAGGGTTACCTGTACGACAAGGATGGCGCCACCTGGTTTCGTTCCACCGATTTCGGCGATGATAAGGACCGTGTTCTGGTCAAGGAAAACGGCGAATACACGTACTTCATGTCCGATGTCGCCTACCACTACGATAAGATGCAGCGTGGGTTCGACCACCTGATCGACCTGTGGGGTGCCGATCATCATGGTTACATCCGCCGCTGCGAGGCCATGCTTGCCGCATGGGGCTATCCTGGCGCGCTTGAGGTCGTGCTGGGACAGCTGGTCAACCTGTTCCGCGATGGCGAAGCTGTGCGTATGTCCAAGCGTACGGGCGAGATGGTCACTTTCGCCGAGCTTATCGATGAAGTTGGCGTGGACGCTACGCGCTTCCTGATGCTCTCGCGTTCCTCCGATCAGCCTATCGACTTCGATATCGAGGTTGCCAAGAAGAAGGACAACTCCAACCCGGTGTACTACGTGCAGTATGCTCATGCGCGCATTTGCTCTGTTTTGCGCAAGGCAGCTGGCGAAGGTGCCGAGTCGCTGTCTGCTGATGAGCTGGCTGCAAAGGTCATCCCCGCAGATGTCGACCTTAGCGTGCTCACGCACGAGTCCGAGATCGCCCTTATGCGCAAGATGGATGACTTTGGCGAGCTTGTGGCCCTGGCAGCGCGCGACCGTGCTCCGTTCCGCTTGACGCATTATGCGCAGGAGCTTGCCGGCTTGTTCCATCAGTTCTATACCAATTGTCATATCGTCGGCGAAGATCCCGCCATTCAAAACGCCCGTTTGGCTCTTGCCGATGCAACGCGTACGGTATTGGCTTTGACGCTCGATCTTATCGGTGTGTCCGCTCCCGAGCGCATGTAGGCTTTCATTGAGCTCAACTGCTCAGTAAAATGGCCGCCCTTTTGGGCGGCCATTTTATTCTAGCTTTAGCCTACCCTCTGCACCCTTAGCGCAAGAGGCGGTAAACCACGACTTATAGGACAAATTGTGTGTCAAGTTTTGGTAGTTGACATAGGTTAACTACCAAAACTTATTCTAGACGTTGTCCTCCAGGTCCATTTGCATGAGGTTGACGTTCTCTCGCAGACGCTTTGCCGCTACGCGGGAAAGCTCGCCATCGTCGTAGCGGGTCTGGATCTGCTCAAGCTCGATTTCCAAGCCAAGTCGCTCGACGTCGGCGCTTTTATCTTGCGTTGTCGTGAACGTGGTGATGGAAGGGGCGGCGGCGCGCAGCGTTCTCAGCAAACGCTGATATTCGATGAGCAGCTTCGAGATGTCCTCGGCATTGGCGGGGGAGTTTCCAGCCAGCTCTTCATGAAGTTTGTCAACCACATGCTCGTAGCATTTGATTTGCAGGGCTCTTGTTGCTTGCGTGGTCTCGCTTAGTTCGGCTCCGGGAACCTTATGGACGATTTCCTGCAAGCTGCGTCTGCCGAACGTCCTCCATCGTATGAAATGCTGTCGGAGGTTTGCGCGCACGGAGTGTTGGTGCATGATTAGCTCTTCCATGCGTGCAAGGCGCATGAGGTACTGATATCCAGCGAAACGATCCACCTCGTCGGCATCGATAAGGTTTCGAGCGAATTCGCGTTCCCAGGCCAGCGTGCGCAGGCGCAACTTCATGTTGGGCTCATCTTCTATGCCATTGAGTTCTTTGATCTTTTTGATGCGGTCGTTGTATTGGCGAACAACGATCTGCGTTGCTGCGCGCGTTTCCGGTGTTTGGCAGGCGGACAGCTCCTCGATCACGACGCGAAGGATATCAAGGTTTGCTTGGACATCGCGTTCAAGCTGTTCGGTATTATCGCGTTTCTTTTGGGGGGCCAGGATCGGAACCACGAAGGTGGCGAGCAAAAGCGTGACCACGATCACGCCGCACGCCAAGAACAGGATCAGCTGACGTTGCGCGATAGCTTGTGGGAGGGTCAGGATCACCGCCAGGGTAACGGTGCCTTTCGGGCCTCCAAGCGTCATGATAGCGGCGGAATGCACGTCATGGGCAAGCGATTTACGCGGCTCGGGAGCGATGTTCTTTTCTTTCGCGGCTTTCTCGTTGCGCTTTGCGACATGTCGGTGGTGCACGCGCTCCATCAGCAGCACCCATACGAAGCGAACGGCGATAAGGATCAAGCTGATGGTCAGCACGTATATGAGCAACGTCCAGTTCGAGATGGCCACGTTGCTCCAGGTGGTTTGCATGGCGCGCGGCAGCTGCGTTCCCAGCAACACGAACACGATGCCGTTGAGCGTGAAGGAGATCACGCGCCATACGCTGGTGGAGACGATGTTCAGACGGGACACCGAGGGTCCGGCGGTGCGAGGCGAGATGACGTTGACCAGGCCGGCGGCAACTACTGCCAGGATGCCGCTACCGCCGAGCTGGTCGGCGGCTAGAAACACGATGAACGGGGTGAATACCTCGAACAGAACATGGAACGTGGTGTTCTCAAGGCCCCAGGATCGCACGAGGCGAACGATACCGTTGCCGATGACTCCGAGTATCAAGCCGAACGCGATGCCGCCCACAAACTCCAGCAGAAACTCGCCAATGGCGTGAGCGGGGGAGAAGGCGCCGGTCATAGCCGCGGCTATGGCGAACTGAAAGGCTACGATACCCGAGGCATCGTTGATAAGGGATTCGCCCTTAAGGAGCGCTTTGCATCGCGGGCTGATGTCGGCATCTTTCGATGCGGCCGATACGGCGATGGGGTCGGTAGGGCCAAGCGCCGCGCCCAGCGCGAACGCCGCGGCAAGCGAAATGGAGGGGATCATGGCGTTCACGAAAAAGCCCACGGCAACGATAATCGCCAGGATCAAGCCGATTGCCAGCGACAAGATAGAGCGTCTGTTGCGCCACAATTCCGTTTTCTTGGCTTCTTTCGCCTCATGGAACAGCAGCGGGGCGATGAACAAGACTAAGAATAGCTCCGATTCGTCGAACAGCAGATCGATTTGCCGTCCTGCGACCACGGCGATGGCAAGGCCTAGGCCGATTTGGATAAGCGGTGATGACACTTTAGGTACAAGCTGGTCAATCACCGACGATGCCAGAACAGCGGCGAGCATAAGCAATATAAGCAGGAATGTCTCCATATGGGTGTCTCCAAGTATTCAACGGGAATGACCATATTGTAACCCGAGCGGTAGCTTCTATTTGGTTAACGGCATGTGACCGTAGTGCATTTGCACAAAAATTTGCGTGTCGTCATATCGCCTTTGCCGCTATGTTCTATAAGCCCCTGCCGTTGAAGGCGAACGCGAGATGGTGGTTTCGCCATGTGCGCTCGCCGTGTTATGCGGTGTTTTAGATGAGTTGATGCAAAGCCGGGGTAAATGGCTCGATGGTTGATCGGGGAAGGTGGCTGAGGCTCCTAACACCATTGCCTTATATGGAGGATATAACGTGCCGCATATAGCGGATGCGAAGCATGCATTGCGAGGCGTTGCGGCGATGTATGCTTGGCGCGGCTTTCGTTCATGGCAACGCTGCGATCCGATTTGATGCAAGATAACCGGCCCCTTTACGCGAACGCCTCCTATCGCGTCGGAGGGCATTCGGCATTTGCCCTTGGAAGGGAACTCCTCAAACTTGGTCGTGGATGCCGATTCTGGGCAATGGCGGAAGCGAAGCGCCCGGACGAGCTCGCGCGAATCAGGTGGGCTTCAGCCTTCGTCTCCAGAATGGGCTGCCCCTGTTCAGCTGATGCATAATCGGTTGAGTTCGATAGCGGAAGCGAAGCTCTCGGATGAACTCGCAAACCAAGCGCTAGGCGGTTTCAAAAACCTTTTCGAAAAAAGTTTCGAAAAGGGGGTTGCACAGATTTTGGAAGTGCGTATAATACTTACTCGCGCCTTGGTGGGTGTGGCCTAGTTGGTTAGGGCGCCAGATTGTGGCTCTGGAGGTCGAGGGTTCGAATCCCTTCACCCACCCCATCGCGCAGCTGTTTGACATAGTGTGTTTACTTGGACCGTTAGCTTAGTTGGTAGAGCAGGGGACTCTTAATCCCAAGGTCCGGGGTTCGAGTCCCCGACGGTCCACCATTTTGAACATGCTTGTTAAACGAACCTTCACATATTCTTTTTCTTGGACTGTTAGCTTAGTTGGTAGAGCAGGGGACTCTTAATCCCAAGGTCCGGGGTTCGAGTCCCCGACAGTCCACCATGTGAATCCAAGCCTCGCATATGCGGGGCTTTTTCTTTTTCATACATTGTGATTATGGTTGCCTGCAATCAGCTTTCACGTGCGGCGCTGTCGTACAATGTGCACGACACATCTTGCCCACGGGAGCAGATTCCCTAAAAGGAGACATATTGGATTCCAAATCATCTGAGAAACGATTTGCGCTTATCATCGATGCGGACAACGTTTCTGCAAAGTACATCAAGCCGATCACCGACGAACTGTCAAAATATGGCACTATTACCTACAAGCGTATCTATGGCGACTGGACGAGCACGTTGCATGCGAAATGGAAAGATTCGCTGCTTGAGAACTCGATCACGCCCATTCAGCAGTTCAGTTACACCACGGGTAAAAACGCCACCGATTCTGCAATGATCATCGATGCCATGGACATCATGTACACCGGAGCGGTCGAGGGGTTTTGCATCGTTTCCAGCGATAGCGATTTCACGCGTCTTGCAAGCCGCATCCGCGAAAGCGGCCTCACCGTCATCGGTATGGGGGAGAAGAAGACGCCCGTTCCGTTTCGCAAGGCGTGCGATATCTTCACCACGCTTGAGCTGCTTGTGGGCGAAGGCGGCAAAGCGTCCCGGCGCGGCCATCGGGGGCAGGCGGCTTCGAATGCGGGGCAGGGCAGCGGGCCGAGCATCGAGCAGGTCGAGCGTGCTGTGGCCGATATCGTTACGGATAACCAGAATAACGGTAAGGCTACGGGCCTTGGAGAGGTTGGGAGTCGTCTTCTCAAGCGCTATCCCGATTTCGATGTGCGCAGCTATGGCACTAATCAGCTTACGAAGTTGCTCGGCGAGTTCTCCAGCGTTCAGATCACCAAGGATGGCAATAGCGTGATGGTGGAGTTGACGGAAAGCTCCACGGCTCCCGCCGACGATCGAACTGGCGACGATGGGCGAGCGGGGACGGCGGTTCCCGCAGATTCCGAAAACCGAGCTGATGACAATGCCGCCGAACTGCAGGATGGTGCATCCGAAGCGCAGGAGAGCGACAAGCCACGTCGATCCCGCAGGTCCCGATCCCGCAGGTCCCGCTCGAAAGCCAGCAGCACTGGCGATAGGGCGCAATCCTTCGATGGCGAATCGGATAAGGCCGAGCTTGTCCTGGAGGATAAGGTCGAGATCGAAGAGGTTCTCTCGTCTGAGGAATCCGTTGCGACGGGCCGTCACCCTCATGACCGAGCCGATGATGCCTCCCATGATGGGGCGGTTTCGGTTGATGCGGCTGCTGTCGGAACCTTCGATGGGGCGCAGGCTGATGCCACATTGGCGGACCACTCCGAAGCTGGTCGTGCATTCGATGCCGCCGACGAAGCGTCTGTTGCGCTGGAGGATGGGGAAGAGCGTGCTGCCCAGCCTGAGGCTTGGGACTCCAGACCGGCTCGCAAGCGTCGCAAGCTTTCGCGTGCTCAACGGTCCGAGAAGATGCACGGGCAGACCCCCGAACAGCTCATCTTCGATGCTGTGCGCGATGCGGGCGTCGACGGGGTCGGCATCGTCGATCTGTCCAAGCTTGTGCGCAGCACGTTCAAGTCGTTTAAGGTTCGCGACCACGGGTTCGCTCAAATGCGGCAGTACATCGCTTCTCTAGCTGACATTAAGGTTGAGAAGCGGGGCAGCGATTATTTCGCCGTGCTCGAAGAATAGGCTTGCGCCTTACGCGGTCGCTGCATTGTCCGGCGCATCATGTGTTTCCATCCGGTAAAATCCGCCGTTTGGGGCGATAACCGGTCAATCCACCCTGTCGCCTGCTGCAGGTTTTGCTATGATTGCAAGGCGCAAATTTGCGTAGATGGGCGTGCGGGCGTGGCGGAATTGGCAGACGCGCCAGATTTAGGTTCTGGTGGGCAACCCCCGTGAAGGTTCAAGTCCTTTCGCCCGCACCATTTGAGGGGAGCATGCACGCATGCATGTTCCCCTCAGCTGCTTTATGCTGAAGCTTGCTTTCCCTGTTGCAGGGCAAGGCGGGCGGGAAGGAACGAATGATATGGAAACATTGAAGGCAATCGGGCGGAAGTGGAACGACATCAGCCTGATCAAGCGCATTCTCGTCGGTTTGGTTATCGGCGCTGTTTTGGGTGTGTTTTGGCCGGGTAACGACGTGCTCGAGATGTTCGGCACGTTGTTCGTCTCCGCGTTGAAGGGCGTGGCACCCATCCTGGTATTCTTCTTGGTCATCAGCGCGCTTGCAAACGCCAAGGGCGCCGGTGCCATGAAGGTGGTCGTGATCTTGTATTTGGCTGCTACGTTCATTGCGGCGTTCGTCGCCGTTTTGATGAGCTCCCTGTTCCCCGTGGAGCTTACCTTGGCCGCGGCGCAGGACACCTCTGCGGCTCCTTCCGATATTGGGTCGGTGTTCTCCAAGCTTTTGCTGTCCATCGCCTCCAACCCCGTTGATGCCCTGACCAACGCGAATTACCTGGGCATCCTTGCGTGGGCTGTGCTGCTCGGCATCGCCTTGCGTCATGCCAAGGACGGCGTGAAGGAGGTCTTCGCCTCTATCTCCGACGCGGTTTCGCAGGTCGTGCGTTGGATCATCTCCCTGGCTCCGTTCGGCATCATGGGCTTGGTGTACACCTCGGTCAGCACCAACGGCCTTGAGATCTTCACCGAGTACGGTCAGCTTCTGTTGGTGCTCCTTGCCGCCATGGCCGTGGTCGCCTTCGTGACCAATCCTCTTTTGGCGTTTGCGTGCTTCCGCAAGAACCCCTATCCGCTGGTGTGGCGTTGCACGAAGGACTCCGGCGTTACGGCGTTTTTCACCCGCAGCTCCGCGGCTAACATCCCTGTGAACATGGAGCTGTGCAAGAAGCTGGGCCTGAACAAGGACAACTACTCCGTGTCCATCCCCTTGGGCGCGACCATCAACATGGGCGGTGCCGCTGTGACCATCTCCCTGATGGCTATGATGGCTGCGCACACCATGGGCGTTGAGGTCGGTTTCGGCACCGCTGTCATCCTGGGCGCGCTTTCCGCCGTGTCCGCTTGCGGCGCTTCCGGCGTCGCCGGCGGCAGCCTGCTGCTCATCCCGCTGGCCTGCAGCCTGTTCGGCATCGGGAACGACGTGGCCATGCAGGTCGTCGGCATCGGCTTTGTGATCGGCGTTATCCAGGACTCCGTGGAGACGGCTATCAACTCCTCCACCGACGTGCTGTTCGCGGCTTCCGCCGAGTACATGCAGTGGCGTCGTGAGGGCCGCGATTTTAAGCCCGGTGCGGATGCGTAGGGTCTAAGCGATAAGCTGAATATCCCAACACCTTGGAAAGGGGCGCATGTCGCGCCCCTTTCTTGCGTTTTGCGTCGGGTCTGGCATTCGGGCGCGTCCTGTTTTTGCATGTTGGCGTTCGGGGTCTGCTTAGGAGGGTTTTGGGGCTGGGCATGGCCGTTGGATGTCGTTGACGGATATCAAAAACCACCAAAGGCGGAACGGTTGCGACAAGCGTGGGCAAACCGGGGGCACGCTTAGTGTGGCATCGCCATTGACGCTCAATTGTATTTTGAGGGGTATACGCGGTGGCAACGAAAAAGGGCGCCTCAGCGCCCTTGAATCGTTTATGGAAGAGGGGATTGCGTGCTATCCCGCAAACCTGCCCAACAAAAAGCCGATGATCACGCATGCAGCAGCGAAGCAAGCTGAAAGACCCACAAGCCGGGTGTCATGATGCTTGTCTCGGTTGCGCTCTTCCTGCTCCTTGCGTTTTGCGGGGAAGTAGGAGTAGCCGTCGGTGGTTATGGCTACCACAGTGCCTCGACGATCGTCCGGACGTTTGGCAAGCGCGCCTCGTTCGATCAACTCGCGCTGCAGATCATCGTCGGGACGCAACGGGAATGCGCAGCGATAGACCAGCTCGCCGTCGACGGTGCAGGTTGCGCGTTCGTAATCGAGCAAGCGGCCAAGTTCCCGCTCTTGCAGGATGTTCAATTCGATGGAAGCCATGATGATTTCCTCTGGTGCGTTGAGTGTGCGTTTTCAGACATAGTTATGATACCCTGAACAGGTTCGTTTTGGTAGGCAAATGTGGCAAGCGGCGCGGTGGTTTTCCCGCGTCCCATTGCGCGGTCGATGCTTGCGTTTCCGTGGTTCGTTCGTGAACGCGGGAGCTCAGCTTTATCGAGCGGGTGGAATGTGCCATAATAACAGGTCGGTGCGCTATAGCACCTATGAGCAAGTAACGATGGAGGATAGCTACGTGGAAACTAAAGTTGAGGCTCTTGAGGGCAACCGCGCGAAGGTGACCATCACCCTCGATGCCAAGGACGTCGACGCCCGTATCAAGAATACGTATAAGGAATTCGCTAACAAGTACAACTTCCCCGGGTTCCGCAAGGGCAAGGCCCCGCGTCCCATTATCGATAACGCTCTGGGCAAGGACGCCGTCCGCGCTTCCGTCGCCGACGAAGTGGTGAACGGCCTTTCCCCCATCGCCATCGACGAAAAGGGCCTGTTCCCGATCAGCAAGCCCGAGTTCGCTGAGGAGCCCGGCCTGGTCGAGGACGGCAAGGAGTACTCCTACACCTTCACCATCGAGTGCAAGCCCGAGGTCGAGCTCGACAGCTACGAGCCCGTCGAGATCGAGCTTCCCGGCGAAGAGGCCACCGATGAGGAGATCGAGGACCAGATCGAGCACTTCCGCGAGCATTACTTCACGTTCAAGGATGCCCCGGCCAACACCAAGGTCAAGGTCGACTCCGAGCTGACCATCGCCATGAAGTCCACCGACGACAAGGGCGAGGCCATCGAGAGCCTGTCCACCGAGGAGCGCCCCTACACCATGGGCGCCGGCCTTCTGCCCGAGGAGTTCGAGGAGAAGCTGGTGGGCCTGAAGAAGGGCCAGACCGCAGAGTTCGACCTGGACATGCCGGCCAACCCGCCCGTTCTGCTGCGCGCCCTTAAGGACAAGACTGAGAAGATCCACTTCGACGTCGAGGTCAAAGCCGTCCGCAAGAAGATTCTCCCCGAGGTCACCGATGAGTGGGTCAAGGAGACCCTGGGCTTCGAGAACGTCGAGGAGCTGCGCACGCGCCTGGCTGAGAGCCTGACCGCTCAGAAGAAGTCCATGCTGCCGGGCCTGAAGGAGCGCGCTTGCCTGAACAAGCTCATCGAGCGCATGGATGTCGAGGTTCCCGCCGCCATGGCCGAGGCTGCTGAGGCCAACCTGCTGCAGGAGCTGTTCCAGCAGCTGCAGGCTTCCGGCATGTCCTTCGACGCCTATCTGCAGCAGATGGGCCTGAAGGCTGAGAACTTCAAGGACGACATCAAGCTGCAGGCCGCTGACAACGTCAAGCAGGACCTGGCTCTGGACGCTTGGGCCCGTCATTTCGACATGCAGGTCTCCGATGCCGACGTCACCATGGAATTCGTGAAGTCCGGCGTTGAGGATCCGGCCGCTCTGGAAGAGGATTGGCGCAAGAACGGCCAGCTGCACATGGTTCGCGAGGGCGTGCTGCGCACGAAGGCTGTCACGGACCTGATGGACAAGGCGGTTGTCACCGAGGTTCAGCCGAAGGCTGCCGACGAGAAGCCGGCTAAGAAGACCGCCAAGAAGGCTGCCAAGGCCGACGACGCCGAATAGCACAAGCTGTCAGCCATTTTCAGCCCGCCCAGGAGGTGCGCGCGTGATCGTGCGCACGCCTGGGCGGGCTGTGGTTACTCCATGAATGCGTCATAGCGCTTGCGCGCGCGGCCATGTTGCCGCACTATAGCTATCAAACCTTTTGGCCGCTGCGGCGGCTTTTCAAGAGAAGCGAGGCTTACATGAGTTTCAACCCACATTCTGCTCTGATCCCCTACGTTGTGGAGCAGTCGCCGCGTGGCGAGCGCAGCTACGATATCTATTCCCGCTTGCTCAACGAGCGCATCATCTTCTTGGGCGAGCAGATCGACGACCAGGTGGCCAACTCCGTGGTCGCGCAGCTGCTTCATTTGGAGTCGGCCGATCCTGAAAAGGACATCAGCCTCTACATCAACTCCCCGGGCGGCAGCGTGACCGCTGGTCTGGGCATCCTTGATACTATGAACTTCATCAAGTGCGATGTTTCCACCATCTGCTTGGGCGAGTGCGCTTCCATGGCAGCCGTGCTGCTGTCTAACGGCGCAAAGGGCAAGCGTCTGTGCCTGCCCAATTCCATGGTGCTCATCCATCAGCCTTCCGGCGGTGCTCAGGGTCAGCAGACCGAGATCGCCATCGTGGCCGACTTCATGCTGAAAACCCGCCAGCGCCTGAACAAGATCCTGGCCGATAACACCGGCCAGTCTCTGGACACCATCCAGCGCGACACTGAACGCGACAATTACATGACCGCCGAGCAGGCACTCGAGTACGGCCTTGTCGACCGTATCGTCACGTCCCGTGCGGCAATGGCCAAATCTGAATAGGAACGATAATCTCGATGAACGATAGACACGACGATCAATACGCGGGCAAGGACCCCAAGGACATCGTGTGCGCATTCTGCGGCAAGCATCCGCATCAGGTTGCGGCCATGATCTCGGGCCCGAACGGCATCTATATCTGCGATGAGTGCATATCCGTATGCGCCGACGCCATGATGCGCGACCTGGGTTTGCAGGTGCCCGCCATGGGTGAGGCCGGCAACGACAGGGTTGTAGAGGCCCATATGGAGCAAGATGCAGCGCCTAGCCCCGAGCTCGTGCTCTCGCAGCTTCCTACGCCCCATGAGCTGTATGCCGAGCTGTCCGAGCATGTGGTGGGGCAGGAGGCCGCGAAGCGGGCTTTGTCCGTTGCGGTGTATAACCATTACAAGCGCATCAGCCTTGGCGAGCAGGCCAAGGAAGGCGATGTCGAGCTTGCGAAATCGAACATCATGCTGCTGGGGCCCACGGGCTCAGGCAAAACGCTGCTGGCCCAAACTCTCGCCCGTACGCTGCAGGTTCCGTTCGCCATCGCGGATGCGACCACGCTCACCGAAGCCGGCTATGTCGGCGAGGACGTCGAGAACATCCTGCTCAAGCTCATCACGGCAGCTGATTTCAATATCGAGCGAGCCGAGATCGGCATCATCTACATCGACGAGATCGACAAGGTGGCCCGTAAGGCCGAGAACCTTTCCATCACGCGCGATGTGTCGGGCGAAGGTGTTCAGCAGGCGCTGCTCAAGATCGTCGAGGGGACCGAGGCATCCGTGCCGCCGCAGGGCGGCCGTAAGCATCCTCAGCAGGAGCTTATCCATATCGACACCACCAACATCCTGTTCATCTTGGGCGGTGCGTTCGTGGGTTTGGCGGACATCATCGCCGAGCGAGTCGGCAAGTCGGGCTTGGGCTTCAATGCCGATATGCCCGAGTCCAAAAAGCACGCCGATGCCGCGCTGCTGGCGCAGGTTCTGCCCGAGGATTTGAACAAGTTCGGCATGATCCCCGAATTCGTCGGCCGCATCCCGGTCGTCACTAGCTTGTCCGAGCTTTCCGAGGACGATCTGGTGCGCATTCTGACCGAGCCGAAGAACGCGTTGGTCAAGCAGTACAAGCGCATGTTCGAATTCGAGGAATCCGAACTGACGTTTACCGACGAGTCCCTCCGTGCCATCGCGCGCGAGGCCTTGGAGCACGGCACGGGCGCGCGCGGCCTGCGCAGCATCTGCGAGCGCGTGTTGCAAAACGTTATGTATGACCTGCCGGAGCACGAAGGTGCTTCGACGGTGGTGGTTCGCGCCACCGATATCACAGGGGAGACCACCCCGGTGATCGCTTCTATTCCCGAGCAACCGGAGATGAGCGTCTAACATGGAAGAAATGCCGAAAACCTACGATACCGCCGCCGTTGAGCAGCGCATGCTGGACAAGTGGCTTGAGGGCGACTATTACCGTCGCAGCGCCGGCGTCGGCGATTGCACGGTGACCATCCCGCCGCCCAACGTCACGGGCAAGCTGCATATGGGCCACGCTATGGATGACACCATCCAGGACACGTTCGTTCGCTTCAACCGCATGCGCGGTCGTTCCACGCGTTGGATCCTGGGAACGGACCACGCTGGCATCGCCACGCAGACCAAGGTGGACAAGAAGCTTGCCGCCGAGGGCATCTCGCGCCGCGAGATCGGCCGTGACAAGTTCATCGATGCGTGCTGGGACTGGACCAACGAGTACGGCGGATTCATCGTCGAGCAGGTCAAGCGCATGGGTTGCTCCGTTGATTTCTCCGACCCGCACTTCACTATGGACGAAGATTACGCCAAGGGCGTGCGCAAGGTGTTCTGCGACTGGTATCACGACGACCTGATTTATCGCGGCAAGCGCATCGTGAACTGGTGCCCGCATTGCACCACGGCCATCGCCGATGACGAGGCGGAGTACAAAGAGGAAGACGGCCACCTGTGGCATTTGCGCTACCCGTTGGTCGAGCCTATCGACGGTCAGGACTACATCGTGGTCGCAACCACCCGTCCGGAAACCATGCTGGGCGACACAGGCGTTGCCGTATCCCCGAAAGACCATGACAAGGATAAGTTCGTGGGCGCGAAGGTCATGCTGCCCATCATGGATCGCGAGATCCCGATCTTCTCCGATTTCTACGTCGACGCGGGTTTCGGCTCCGGTTTTGTAAAGGTCACCCCCGCTCATGACCCCAACGACTTCGCCATGGGCGAGCGTCACGGCTTGGAGAAAATCAACATCTTCGACGAGACGGCGCATGTCGTGGAGGGCTACGGTCAGTTCACCGGCATGAGCCGCGAGGAGTGCCGTGAGGCCGTTGTGGCGTGGTTCGAGGAGCATGGCCTGCTCGATCATGTAGAGGACCATCATCATTCGGTCATGCACTGCTACCGCTGCGACTCCGCACTGGAACCGTGGCTGTCCGAGCAGTGGTTCGTGGCCGTCGACAAGCTGAAGGGCCCGGCTACCGAGGCAGTCACCTCCGGCAAGATCAAGTTCCATCCCGAGCGCTGGACGCAGTCCTACCTCACCTGGATGGAGAACCTCAAGGACTGGTGCATCTCCCGCCAGCTGTGGTGGGGCCATCGCATTCCCGTGTTCTACTGCGAGGATTGCGGTTGGGAAGATGCGCTCATGGAAGACACCGACGTGTGCCCGAAGTGCGGCGGCCATCACGTGCGCCAGGACGAGGACGTTTTGGATACCTGGTTCTCCAGCCAGTTGTGGACCTTCGCTACGCAGGGTTGGCCCGACAACATCGAGCTGTTGAAGGGGCATCATCCCACGGCTGCTTTGTTCACCGCACGCGATATCATCGCGCTGTGGGTTGCGCGCATGATCATGGCCTCTACCTACTTCCTGGACGAGATCCCGTTCCATGACGTGGTCATCTACGCCACCATCCTGGCCAAGGACGGCACCCGCATGTCCAAGTCCAAGGGCAACGGCGTCAACCCCATGGACCTTATCGAGAAGTACGGCGCCGACGCCATGCGCTTCAACCTGCTCACGCTCGTCACCAACAACCAGGACGTGCGCTTCGATGCCAACATCGACAAGAAGACCCGCGAGCTCATCGACAGCCCGCGTACCGAGCAGGCGCGTTCGTTCGTCACGAAGATCTGGAACGCCAGCCGCTTCGTGCTCGGTAACCTGGAGGGCTTCACTCCTGGCGAGCCTGTGGCGCGCACCCAGGCGGATGCGTGGATTTTCAGCCGCCTGGCCCGCCTGTCCAAGGTTGTCACGGAAGGGATTTCCGCATACCAGTTCGGCGAGGTTGCGCGCGAGCTGCACAACTTCTTCTGGAACGAGTTCTGCGATTGGTACATCGAGTTTTCGAAGGCCAGCCTGCGCGCCGAGGGCGAGGAGCGCCTGCAGACGCAGCGCAATCTGGTGTTCGTGCTGGACAACGCGCTTCGCCTGCTGCATCCGGCCATGCCGTTCGTGACCGAGGCCATCTGGGAGCATCTTCCCAAGGCCGAAGGCGAGAAGCCGGCGCTTATGGTCGCGGCGTGGCCCGAGCCTGAGACGCTTGCGTCTTGGATCGACCCCGAGGCCGAGCGCGCGGTCGGCATGCTGTGCGGCGTCGTGGGCGCCGTGCGCTCCACGCGTGCCCGCTACGGCATCAGCCCCAAGCAGGAGCTTGCGGTCGTGGTGAACGCTCAGCCCGAGAACGTAACCGTGCTCGAGGAACTTTCCTCGCAGATCTCCGTCATGGCACGTGTGTCCGAGTTCGCGGTCGCCGCAGGCGCGCCCAAGCCCGCTGAGAGCGCGGCCGTGGTGGTCGAGGGCGCCGAGGTGTATAGCGTGCTCACCGGCATGGTCGATTTCGACGCCGAGCGCACCCGTCTTGCCAAGGAGCAGAAGAAGCTTGCCGGCGATGCCGCCAAGTTCTCCAAGAAGCTGTCCAATCCGGGCTTCTTGGCAAAGGCTGCTCCCGAGATCGTGGAGAAGGACCGCGCCAAGCTCGCCGAGATCGAGGACCAGTTGGCTCGTGTCGAGGCTCAGCTGGCCGAGCTTGGGTAGTTGTGAAGGAATTCGCAGCTAGCGGACCAAATAACTTGCACGATAAGGGCAATGGCGGTATACTGTCCAATCGTGTCTTGTGACAAGTAAAGGTTTTACTGAACATATAAGAAGGAACAGGCAATGGATATCATTCGCGCAATCGAGCAGCAGCAGATCAAGTCCGATCTCCCCGAATTCCACGTTGGCGACAACGTCAAGGTTCACTATCGCATCACCGAGGGTAACCGTGAGCGTATCCAGGTGTTCCAGGGCGACGTGATCCGTCGTCACGGTCATGGCGTTCGCGAGACGTTCACCGTCCGTAAGATCAGCTTCTCCATCGGCGTTGAGCGTACCTTCCCGGTGCACTCCCCGAAGATCGACAAGATCGAGGTCACCCGTAAGGGCGATGTCCGTCGCGCCAAGCTGTACTACCTCCGCGACAAGGTGGGCAAGGCCGCCAAGATCAAGGAGAAGTCCTTCCGCTAAGCCGATATTCGGCATATGCGACTTCAAGAACCCCTCATCCGAATGGAGGAGGGGTTCTTTTTGATTCGGAACACGTCTACATTTACTTGCTATCGGATTTGGCTCTATCGGCTGGGATGAAAAGGTCCGAGAGATTATCGTTCCATACAGGAGAGGAAACCATGGGTCCAACGGTTGCAGAGATCAAATCGAAGCTACAAGCTGCCGATGCTGCTGAGTTTGCTGTTCTTGAGCGTTCGTTGGTTGCGGATACACGCAAGGGGGTTCTTGCGGCGGTCGAATCGGCTCGAAGGCGGCTTGTCGTCGAGGCTCAGGAAGCTGCGCGCCTGGAGGGGATGTACGCCTTCCAAAACGATATCGCCCATGGGGGCTTGGTGGTCGGCCTTGATGAGGTTGGGCGCGGTCCGTTGGCGGGTCCGTTGGCGGTGGGCGCAGTGGTGCTGCCGGATCAGCCGCATATCCCGGGTCTCAATGATTCCAAGCAGGTGAAACCGGAATCGCGCGAGGTCATTGCTGGTCGCATCAAGGAGATTGCGCTTGCCTGGGCCGTCCAATACGTTTCACCCGAGGATATCGATGCCAATGGGATGACGGCTTCGTTGTTGCATGCGTTTCGGGCTGCCCTTGCGGAAGTGGAGTCAGCGGGCGTGAAGCCCGACACGGTGCTGCTCGATGGCAATCCATTGCATATGGACCCGCGAGAGGTGAACGTGGTGAAAGGCGACGGGAAATGCGCATCCATCGCTGCGGCGTCCATTGTGGCGAAGGTCGAGCGAGATGCGCTTATGTGCGAGTATGCCCGGCAGTACCCCGAGTATGATTTCTCGTCTAACAAAGGATATGCCAGCGCCGCGCATATCCAGGCTATCAAGGACCATGGGCTTTGTCCGATTCACCGGGCTTCCTTTTGCCATGCGTTCACGCAGGAAAGCTTGTTTTGATCGGCGTCTGCGCAGTGCCTAGGCATTGCGTGCGTGGTTGGGCGGCGGTGAGCGTTGTTCTTAATGGTTGGCATGCTTTGCTCTATCTGCAGGCCTTATGCGAAGGTGGGGCCTTTGCGTGCCTGTCGCCTGATTTGACATGATTCGATGCGGCTCTGCAAGCTTGCGTGGCGTTATCTGCAAGGTTCACACAAGGGTTGTGCAAGATGGCGTCGTTAAGGTGGGTCATAGCGAGGAAAGGAGCACGCTATGGCCGAATCACGCCATGACGATCAACAAGATGAGCAAAGCGAAAACCAGGCTTCCAAAGACATCGAGGGCGCTGCCAACCAACCCAATATGCATAACAAGCGCCTGGGCCGTTTAGGGGAGGATGTCGCGGCGCGTTACCTGGTGTCTCGCGGTTATGAGATCATCGCGCGGAACTGGACGTGCCAGGCTGGCGAGGCGGATATCATCGCACGTGATGATGATATCTTGGTGTTCGCCGAGGTGAAGACGCGATCGAGTACCGAGAAAGGCTTTCCCAGCGAAGCCGTCGACAGCAAAAAGCGTGGGAAGTATCTCAAGATCGCCGAGCTTTTCACAAGCAGATACGATGCTGAAGACCTGCAGGTTCGTTTCGATGTCATGTCGTTGGTCGTCACCGACAACGCGCACGCCACTATCCGTCATTACATCAACGCCTTCGGGGCCGAGTCGCTATGAGCGCGTCGTGCGTGGTGCATGCCGCAACGTTGCGCGGCGTGCAGGCGGTTCCCGTTGAGGTCGAAGTGTGCGTGAGCAATGGGATGCCGGGCTTTTCGGTGGTCGGGATGGCCGATGCTTCGGTGCAGGAATCGCGGGAGCGCGTGCGGGCTGCGTTGCGAGCCTGCGGTTTCAGCATGCCGAGCAGCAAAGTGGTGGTGAACCTTGCACCGAGCGCGCTGCGCAAAACCGGTTCCGGCTTCGACCTTCCCATAGCCGTCGGCCTGCTGTGCGCAACGGGCCAAGTGAACCCTGCCGTGCTCGATGGCGTGCTGTTTGCCGGGGAGCTCTCGTTGGAAGGGGCGGTGCGGCCGATTGCCGGCTTGCTTGCCTACGCCTTGTGCGCCCAGCGGCAGGACCTTGCGCTTGTCAGCGCGGCTGAGGACGGCGCGGGGCGCATAGAGGGCATAAGGCGGCGCGTCATCGAATCGCTTGGGCAGCTGCGCCGTGGAGAGTTCGCCGAGCTTGGGGGCGCGTTGGCGCCTGAAAAGCCCCAGGAACTTGATTTTCGCGACATCGCGGGTCATGACATGGCCAAGCGCGCATTTCAGATAGCGGCGGCAGGCGGCCATGGTCTGCTGATGATGGGCCCTCCGGGTTCCGGCAAGACCATGCTGGCGTCGCGTCTGCCCTCGATCTTGGCCCCCTTGTCGCGCTCGGAGGCGCTTGAGGCGGCGGTCATCCATTCCGTTGCCGGTCGGGATGCCGCGCCGCTGCTGGCGGGCGTCAGGCCGTTTCATGCACCTCATCATTGCGCTACTCTGGCGGGTTTGGTGGGCGGGGGATCGCCTCCGCGACCAGGCGCCATCTCGATGGCGCATAACGGGGTGCTGTTTTTGGACGAGCTGCCTGAATTCGCTCCTTCGGTGTTGCAGGGCATTCGGCAGCCCATGGAGGCCGGCGAAGTTGTGGTAACGCGAGCTGATGGAAGCGTCCGCTTTCCTGCGCGCTTCATGCTGGTGGCGGCCGCCAACCCGTGCCCCTGCGGCTTTTTCGGCGACTCCGAGCGCACGTGCACCTGTTCGCAGCGCCAGGTGCATCAATATCAGGGACGTGTGGGCGGGCCGCTCATGGACCGCATCGACGTGCATATCGATGTCGCACGCATCCCGCCGGGGCAGGTGCTGTCCACGGGACACGGGACCTCGTCGGCGAAGCTTCGCGAAGGCGTGCTTGCGGCTCGAGAATACGCATCGTGGCGCCGCAGCACCACGGGTTTTGATGAGCGCGCGCGTCAGGCCGAGGTGTTGGTCGAGTCCTGCGCGATGAGCGAAGCCGATCGCGACTTTCTGGAGAAGTTAGCCGCATCCGGATCGATGAGCGGGCGCGCCATCATGCGCACGTTGGCGCTGGCGAGAACCATCGCCGATATGGAGCAGGTGCCTAAGGTGGGCCGAGACCACTTATGCGAAGCGGTTGGCTTTCGATTGCGCGAAGGGGGCGCATGATGACGAGCGGACGGCGGGAGGGGCACGGCGTGCGGCTGGCGGGGATGAGGACGGTGCTCCTGCCCGACGACCCAAGGTTTCCCGCAGCTTTGCGCGTCATCCCGCGACCGCCGAAGCGGCTGTATGTGCTGGGCGACCCCGAGGCGCTTACGGAGGGGCTTGCCGTGGTGGGCGCGCGTAAGGCCACGCCTTACGGCATCGGCGCGGCGAAGCGCTTTGCGCGGCTTGCGGCGCAGCGGGGCATCGCGGTCATATCAGGCGGCGCACGGGGTTGCGACGCCGCCGCTCACGAGGCGGCGCTTTCCGAAGGCGCGCCCACGGTGGCGTTTTTGGGTGGCGGCTGCGATGTGCCGTACCCTCGAGAGCATGCGGGCCTGTTCGAGCGGATAGCGCTCTCCGGTGGAGCGGTGGTTTCCGAGCATGCTTGGGACGCGCCGGCTTTGCCTCAGCAGTTCCGCACGCGCAATCGGCTTATTGCGGGTTTGGCGCGGGCGACGCTCATTGTGGAGGCCGGTTTGCCTTCGGGGACCTTCTCCACCGCCGATGAAGCGCTTGCGGCGGGTCGTGACGTGTTGGTGGTGCCCGGCGCCATCAACTCGGCTTCTTCGAAGGGGGCGAATCGTTTGCTCGTGCAGGGGGCGTTTCCCGTAGTCGACGATGAATCGTTTTCCGATGTGCTTTTCAGCGTGTTCGGCTGCTTGAAGATGCAAGATGCTGATGAGCTGGGCGGGAAAGGGGGTCAAGCAGGCTCGGCCGGCTCGAGGGGTGCCCGCGGCGCAAGCCGCGCGGCCACGGACCCGATCACGGCAGCGCTGCAGGCGGAGCCGTTAGGTATGGAGCAGCTCTACGAACTGGCGAGCGAGCACTGTGGCAAGCGGGATGCGCGCGCCTGGTTGATGGAGCGGTTGGCGGTAGGCGAGCAAGCTGGTTCGTTCGCGCGTTATCCTGATGGGCGTTGGGGGCCGCGGGCCTAGCGTCTGGTATGCTATGGGCTATGGATACTACGAAACTAATCTCAATCATCGGGGCCGGCCTTGCGGGAAGCGAGGCGGCCTTGCAGCTAGCGGACCGAGGATTCTCGGTCCGCCTTGTGGAAATGCGCCCCGAAAAGGGAACGCCCGTGCATAAAACCGGCCTGTGCGCCGAGCTGGTCTGCTCGAACAGCCTGAAGAGCACGAAGCCGGAAAGCGCGGCGGGCATGCTGAAAGCCGAGCTTGCCGCGCTCGGCTCGCAGGTGCACGCCGCCGCCCTCGACAATGCCGTGGCAGCCGGAGGCGCCCTTGCGGTCGATCGCGAGGCGTTCGCCCGCCAGATCACTCAACGCATCCAGGAGCACCCGGGCATTTCCCTGGAGCACGCGGAGGTGCGCTCGGTGCAGCAGGCCTGCGAGGGCGCCGATGCCGTCATCCTGGCGTCCGGTCCGTTGACCTCCGATGCTTTGGCGGAATCGCTTTCCCAGATCACGGGGTCGGATCATATGGCGTTCTACGACGCGGCGGCGCCCATCGTCATGGCCGATTCGCTGGACATGGGCAAGCTGTTCCGCCAAAGCCGCTACGAGGATGCGGGCGGCCAGGTGGGCGACTATCTGAACGCGCCGTTCTCGCGCGAGGAATACGAGGCGTTCATCGAGCAGCTGATCGGCGCCGATCGCGTGATCCGGCGCGAATTCGAGACGCGCGATCTGTTCCAGGCTTGCCAGCCCATCGAGGAGATCGCCCGCAAGGGCGTCGATGCGCCTCGCTTCGGCACGCTCAAGCCCGTCGGCCTGACCGATCCCGCTACGGGCAGGCGCCCATGGGCCGCCTTGCAGCTTCGCGCCGAGGATGCGTATGGGGAAAGCTATAACCTGGTGGGTTTCCAAACCAACTTGACGTTCCCCGAGCAAAAGCGCGTGTTCCGTATGATCCCGGGTTTGGAGCAAGCCGAGTTCGCGCGTTATGGCGTCATGCATCGCAACACGTTCATCAACGCCCCGAAGCTATTGACGCCCGAGCTTAGGCTTCGCAGCACCGGTGGCGTCGATGTGCCCGTGTTCGTGGCGGGTCAGCTGGCGGGCACCGAGGGTTATTGCGAGGCGATCCGTTCCGGGCTTCATGCGGCGTTGCATGTCGCCGCGCTGCTCGGCGATGTGGAGGCTCCGCAGCTGCCGGTGGAAACGGCGTTTGGCGCATTGCTGGCATACGCCACCGATCCCGACACCGTCGATTATCAGCCCATGCACGTGAACTTCGGCATCATGGAGCCGCTTGAGCAGCGAATCCGCAACAAGGGGCAGCGCTATGCGGCCTATGCCGAGCGCGGGTCGCAGGCCCTTGAGCGCTATTGCGACGAGCTGCGCGCCTGCGGGCTTTTGGGCTGCGCGGGGGAAGCTGTCGGGCATGGCGCCTAAGGCCCACCCCGCTTGCGACGATAAGGCGCCCAAGGATGTGGATGCGCGCCTGTTCTCGGCTATCGAGCGCTTCATCGGCTCGTGGCGTACCGAGCGCAACCCCTCCGAGAACACCGTGCGCGCGTATCGCATCGACCTGCTCGATTATGCCCGATGGGCAAAGCGAACGTGCGTCGACGGGCTGCATCCTACCCACCGGCAGCTTCGCCGCTATTTAAGCCAGCTTGAGCAGGCGCAGTACTCGCGTGCCACGGTCAATCGCAGGTTGTCCGCCGTGCGAACCTTCTTCCAGTGGCTTAACGTCAACGGGATCGTGTCGGAGGACCCTGCCAGCGCGCTTTCCGGTCCCAAGCAGCCGCAGCGCCTGCCGCATCATCTTCGCCCGCAAGACGTTGCCGCGCTGCTAGGCGTATACGGCAAGCGGCTTGATTCCCAAGGGCGCGATGAGCGCGCGCCTTCCGAGATGCGCAATCAGGCGTTGCTCGAGTTTCTGTATGCGTGCGGGGCGCGCATATCGGAGGCTTCGGGGCTATTGCTTTGCGCGGTTGATTTTGATCAGGGACAATGCCGTGTGCTCGGCAAGGGGGCTAAGGAGCGCATCGTGCCTTTGCACGATCTTGCGCTTTCGAGCATGCGCACGTATCTGCTGTTCGCGCGGCCCCTGCTTGTCAAGGATAAGGAATGTCCCTACTTCTTCGTTTCAACGCGGGGTAACCAAATGGGTACCGATGCGATGCGCAAGATGTTCAAACAGGCGCTTGCCGCAGCGGGGCTTCCGTCCACCATTACGCCGCACGACCTGCGCCACACCTTCGCCACCGACGTGCTGAGCGGCGGCGCCGATTTGCGCGGCGTTCAGGAGATGCTCGGTCACGCAAGCCTGTCCACCACGCAGATTTACACGCATACCACTCCCGAGCGTTTGGGCGCCGAGCATCATCGGGCGCATCCCAGGGGGTGATATGCGGTTCGGGCGATTTGCTTCGCGCAAGTGTTCGATTGTAGGGGTGCGGATTAGGAAAACGCCACGCAATCGCGTGGCGTTTCCGATTATCTCCCTAGCAGATGCCTGATCGCGGCAACGGGGTGCTTCGTTATCATGCGCGGACCGCTGTATCGCATGACCTGGCGGATGCGCTCGCGCATTTCCGGCTTGTAGCAGTGGTTCTCGCAGGCGTCGCAGCTGGTCTTCACGTGCATTTTGCGGCATCGGCGCGTGCGCAACGCCGCGTATTCGTCAAGCTGGGCGCATTCCGGGCACACTGCTTCGCCGCATACGGCGGTTTCGGTCCTGCTGGCAGGCTCATGGTTGCCAGCGCAGTACAGCGCCACCATCTGAGAGATGGTCTTCTCTTCGCGAGCTCGGCGTTTCGCGATCTGCGGGGTGTCTTGCTGCATAGGGGGGCCGTTCTACATGGCCGTCAGGCGAATGCCCACGTATGCTGCGGTGCTCGGCAGGCCTTTGATGTCGTATTTGTCTGACAGCGGGGCCGCGGACACGCGCCAGGTGTAGGTGACGTCATCGATGTCGACGGTGCCGGTTTGGAAGGTGTTGCCCACCTCGTCGGTGTCCGTGGACGCGCTTGCGGCCTGGAATCCCTCGGCGGCGACGGCTGCCTGGATGGCGGCCTCGAGCGTGCTCGAGGAGAAATCGGCGTACTTGACCGCCATGGTCAAGGTATCGGAGCGGTCGACGGTAAGCGTCCAGCTGCCGTTGAGCAGCAGTGCCGCTTGGGATGCCGAAAGGCCGCCCACGCCCTTCGCGTACATGGCGGCTGCATCGGCAACGGTGACGTCTTCGGGAAGCTTGACCAGATCAAGGCCGGCGGTGCCTTCTGCGGTTCGGTTGTACACGGTGTAGCCCGCTGCCGAGAGCGAATCCAGAATCGCCTGATCGTCCATATCCGCCATCTGCGTGAGAACGGGTAGGTTGTAGCTGACCGTGCGCGAGAGGTTCTCCTCCACGCTTGCCTTATTCTGGGTGTTCGAATCGTTCACCGCGGTGATGGCCCCGGCCGCCAGGCGAACGCCGATGATCACGGCGATGACGACGAAAACCGCCATGACGATCTGCTGGCTGCGCGGCATGTCCATAGGGCGCAGCAGGCTTGAGCCGTCCATGTAGCGGATATTGCCCTGTTCGATGGAGTAATCGGTATGGCGATGGAATAACGACATGGGTACCTGCCTGTCGGTTTTTAGTCGGTTTGTGTGCGTGGGTAAGTATAGCATTGCCCTAAGGGGGCGCTCATGGTAGCCTACGGAATGCCCATGGGGGAGTAGCTGGCAGGACATACCTGCGGTGCGTTCAACATCGTGGCCGACAACGGTCTGGCGTACCTGAAATTGCAAGACTCATGGCGCAACGTTTTTCAATGCGTTGCGCCATGAGTCTTTTTTGTTGCGCTGCTCATCTGACGAGACGGGGTAAACCGCGCGCCGTGCGCAACGGCGCGCTTTGGATCGGACGAAACGACATAAAGGAGCAATGACAATGGATCTTTCCATCTTTGCCACGCCCGAAGCTTGGATCAGCCTGCTGACGCTGATGTTTTTGGAGGTGGTGCTGGGCGTGGACAACATCGTGTTCATCTCCATCACCACTAACCGCCTGGCGCCCGAGCACCAGCATATCGGTCGTAAGCTCGGTTTGTTGGGCGCTATGATATCGCGCTGCATCTTCTTGTGCTTTGCAAGCTATTTGGTACATATGACCAAACCGCTGTTCACGTTGGACCTGGGCTTTTTCCAGCATGCGTTCAACGTGCGCGACCTGGTGCTGCTGGCGGGCGGCGCATACCTCATCTACAAGGGCATCGACGAGCTTCGCGACGTGCTGGCCTTGACCGAGGAGAAGGCCGCGCATTCCGAGGAGCACAAGCAGCTGCACCGCATCGGCCTGGGCCAGGCTATCGCCACCATCATGGTTATGGACCTGGTGTTCTCCATTGATTCGGTCATCACCGCGGTGGGCTTGGCGGAGCATCTGATCATCATGATCATGGCGGTCATCTTCGCCATCGTCATCATGATGGTGTTCATCGATGCCATCGCCGATTTCATCAACAGGCACACGGAGATGAAGATCTTGGCCTTGGTGTTCATCACCGTCATCGGCTTGCTGCTGTTCTTCGATTCGCTGGGCATCAACTCCGGCATCGAGGTGCTCGGCATGCACATGGAGAAGCTCATGGTGTACTGCGCCATGGTGTTCGCGGTGGTGCTGGAGCTCATTCAAATGCGCTACAGCTCGAACCTGGCGAAGTGGAAGGAAGAGCGCAGGAAGGAGCAGCTCGAAGGCGAGCAGCTCAAGAGCGAGCAGGCGAACAGCTAGCCTGTCTGCTCCGATGCGAGTTTGGACGCCCGCCATCGGCCGCATGCGGCCGATGGATGGCCAGCTTACCGGAAAAGGTCCGCATTGCGGATTCGGCCGGCGCACCTGAAACGAAGCGGCCCCGCAGGCCTTGAGCCTGCGGGGCCGCTGCCGTTTCGCCATATTGTTATCGCGCGAACTGCGAGTAGCCTTCGTCGGAGATGAACAGGCGGGTGGCCCTGGGCATGATCCGCGCGGAAAACGGCGTGGAAAGGCCGGTGGCCTCGCCGTCATATTGGACCTCCATGGTCGGGTCGGCTTCAATCGTGACCTCCTTGGCGCGGAAGATCTCGAGCGCATCCGTGCGGTCGGGGAATTCGCCGTCTCGATCCAAAAGGCCTGCAATGGCGGCCGGTATCAGGTCGAATGCGGTCTTCGCCTTCAGCACCACCACATCGAACTCGCCGTCGCGCGGCTTGTTGTCGTGCGTGACCGCGATATCGAACTGGATTTTGCTGAAGTTCACCAGCAGCACTCCGAGGCCCTCGCTTTGTACCTGACGACCGTCCAAGGTGAGCGTGAACTTCGACTGCTGCGGCATGGCGTTGGCCACCGCCGATTGCAGGTACGCCATGGGGCCCAACAGCCGCTTGCCGCGTTGCGCTCCGCGCATGATGACGGCGTCGTAGCCAGCTCCGGCCATGATGGAGAACCCAAAGCGATGCCCGTCGACGCAGATCTCGCCCATGTCGAAATCAAGGGTCTTGCCGGCGCGCACCATCTTGGCAAGCGCATGGGGCTCGAGCGGGCTTGCGAGATTAAGGGCCAGCAGGTTGGCCGTGCCGGCGGGGAAGGGCAGCACGGGTATGCCGGTGCTGGCCAGCAGGTAGCACACCGTGGCCACGGTGCCGTCGCCGCCCGCCGCGATCACGGCATCGAAGTCCTTCGCATCGTCGAGCAGCGTGTTTATCGGGGTGGTGCCGTTGGTGCAGCGCATGCAGATGTCGTCGCCGTCGGCGGCGAAGCTGCGCATGAAATCGTAGATGGCGCCTTCGCCGTATCCCGATGCCAGGTTGTTGATGACAAGCAGTTTCACGGTTTTCCCTTCCGTTGCGGTATTCTTACATCATAAAGCACAACGATATGAACGTGAGGAATTACCGGGTGTATATCGAAGATCAAGAAGCACTGGAGGCGTTCGTCGAGCGAGCACGCCGCTCAAGCGTCCTTGCCATCGACACCGAGTTTTTACGCGAGAAGACCTATTATGCGCGCCTGTGCTTGATCCAATTCGCCACCGACGACGAGGTGGCGGTGGTCGACCCGTTTTGCATGGAGGACCTGCATGTGCTGGCGCCGCTTCTCGAGGATGCCGGAGTCATGAAGGTGCTGCACTCCGGCGGGCAGGACCTTGAGATCTTGTGGCACGAGGTGGGCGTGCTTCCGCAGCCGCTGTTCGACACGCAGGTGGCGGCGGCGCTGTTGGGGCACACGCAGCAGATCGGCTACGGCGCCTTGGTCGGCGCCGAGTGCGGCGTGGCGCTCAAGAAGGTCGATTCCTTCACCGACTGGTCGCGTCGCCCCCTGTCGGAATCCCAGCTGCGCTATGCCGCCGACGATGTCATCTACCTTCCCCGCATGTACGAGCATATGAAGCAGGAATTGGAGCGACAAGGGCGCCTTCATTGGCTCGACCCCGAGTTTGCCGAGATGTGCGATCCTGCGCGTTTCGAATCCGATGAGCGCGAACGCTACCGCAGGCTCAAGCGCGTCGGCCAGCTTTCGCGAAAGCAGCTGGCGGCGGCGCGCGAGGTGGCTGCATGGCGCGAGGTCACGGCGCAGAAGCGCAATGTTCCGCGAAAATGGGTCATCACCGACGAGCAGATCGTCGAGGCGTGCAAGCGCGAGGCCCGCACCATCGACGAGCTGTTCATGGTGCGCGGCATGCGCGAGAAGCTCAACACCCGCGATGCCCGAACGGTTGCCGGACTCATGAAGAAGGCGTTGGAGTCCGGGCCGCAAAGCTGGCCCGAGCTTGATCGCAGCGGCCGAAACGAGCCCAACGTGGATGCCCCGCTCGACCTTATGAGCGCGCTCGTGCGCCTGCGCGCCAAGGAGAACGGCGTGGCGTTTCCCACGCTTGCCAGCCATGACGATCTTGTGCGCATGGCCCGCGGATACCGTCAGGGCATCGACCTTCTGCGCGGCTGGCGCAGGGCGCTTGTTGGCGAGGAGCTCATCGAGCTGCTCGAGGGCAAGCTCGTGCTGTCATTGGACGGCCACGACCTGCGCGTCACGCGTCTGGATGGCGAAGAGTAGACGAGCGGCCGCCGCGTTACGCGGCGGCTTGCAAGCGGCGATGGACATGCGTTTCCGGTAACGGATTGCGAACGTTTCGCGGGAACATTCGTGAAGCTGCGGGCAAGGGGTTTCGCTTCGGTATACTTTTGGTTCGTTGAACCGAGCGCGCCGCCTTGCGGCTGCGCCCCGGGGCGCAGGGCATGCGCCGTACGCATTCGATAGGAGTTGCATCACCCACATGAGCATGAGCTATTTGAGCCTGATCGTCGTCACCATGGTCATCGGCATGGGCGCGTCGTGGTACGTGAACCGCCAGATCAACAAATACCTGCACGTTCCCGCGTCCACGCGCGTCACCGGCGCGCAGATGGCGGAGATGATGCTTGCCGCAAACGGCGTGCATGGCGTGCAGGTGTATCGCGGCGGCCCGCAGCAGGACCACTTCGACCCGCGCAACAATTCCATCACCCTGGACCCCGATGCGTTCGGCGGAACCTCCATCACGGCCATTGCCACGGCATGCCATGAGGCGGGACACGCCATCCAGTTCGCGCAGGGGTATGCTCCCATGAAGATTCGCGGCGCGCTCGTGCCGGCGGTGAACTTCGCCTCCAACGCCTGGGTGTTCCTGCTGATGTTCGGCATCTTCATGCAGCTGTCGGGCCTTACCACCCTTGCCATCGTCATGTACGCCGTGGTGGTGCTGTTCCAGCTGGTCACGCTGCCGGTCGAGTTCGATGCGTCGCGTCGCGGCCTTGCATATCTCAAGACCCAGGGCATCTCGCAGGCCGAGCAGGGCGGGGCGTATTCCGTGCTGCGCGCCTGCGCGCTCACCTACGTTGCCGCCGCCTTGACGTCCATCCTGCAGCTGCTGTGGCTGCTGCAGTCTCGTGACGAGTAGCAACGTGGCTTACGATCGATCATATAACGGCGCCGCGGGAGGACCCCGCGGCGTTTTTGCTGACTCGGGGGCTTCCGCGGGCCCTGCGCGAAACGCCGAGGAAGCGGCCCGCGCATGCGCGGCTGCGTTCGGCGCGCATAAGGCGGCGGGTGCGAACGCCGCTTCGCACAACAGGGAAGCGGCCTCGCGTGCCATGTCGGTATCCGCTGCCATGCAGCTGGCGAAAGGGGCGCTCGAAGGCGTGACGGTGCGCTTGGTCGGCGAGATATCCGAGCTGTCGAACAAGCCCGGATACAAGGCCGTATATTTCACGGTCAAGGACAAGTCGGCAAGCCTTCCGTGCATGATGTGGAACAACCGCTTCCGCGCCGCTGGCGTGCAGGTGGCGGTCGGGCAGCTGGTGGAGTTGACGGGCAGGTTCACGCTGTACGCGGCGAAAGGCCGCATGAACTTCGACGTGTTCTCGTTGGCGCCGGTGGGCGAGGGGCAGCTGCGATTGCAGGTGGCGAACCTTGCGCGAAAGCTATCCGCCGAGGGCCTTGCGGACCCCGCGCGAAAGCTGCCCTTGCCTGCGTACCCCCTTACCATCGGCCTGGTCACAAGCCCGCGCGGCGATGCGGTACATGATGTGCTGCGCACCTTGCGCCGTCGTTTCCCCGTGGCGCGGGTGCTGTTCTCCGGCGTTGCGGTCGAGGGCCCGCAAGCCCCGGCCGGCATCGTCGAGGGGATGCGCGCCGTGGTGCACGCCGGCGCCGAGGTGGTGCTCGTGGTGCGCGGCGGCGGGTCGTATGAGGACTTAATGCCCTTCAACGACGAGTTCTTGGCTCGCATGATCGTGAAATGCCCCGTGCCGGTGGTCACCGGAATCGGGCACGAGCCCGACACCTCCATTGCCGACATGGTTGCCGACTTGCGCGCTTCGACGCCCACGGCCGCAGCCGAGGCTGTGAGTCCCGCCCGTGAGAACCTTGAAGCGCTGTTCGATGCGCGCCGCAGCAGCCTGGATGCCTGCGTTCAGCGTGCTCTTGAAGGCAGTGCGGCGCAGGTCGGGCGCTTTGCAGGCCGTCCGGTCTTCTGCGACCCCAATGCGCTGCTGGCGGCCTCCTCACAAGGGGTGGACCTGTGCGCCGATAGGCTTGCAAGGGCGCTGCCTGCCAGCTTGGATCGCGACCGTGCGCAGGCCGATCGGCTGCGCGAGCGTTTAAGCTCGGCGCTTCCCAACGCCTTGACCCTCGATGCCGCCGCCGTTCGGCGGCAACGCGAGCGTTTGACGCAGGCGCTATCGCAGGTGCTCGACCCTCCGACGTCGCAAACGCAACGCGCACGCGAGCGTCTGGTGCATGTGATTCCCCAGGCTTGCGAGCGAACGCGGATGTCCCTCGATCACGAGCAGCGGCGCTTGCGCTCGGCGGGTTGCCAGCTGCTTGAGCCGTTTCGCCGGCAGGCGGGCCTTTCGGCGGCGCAGCTTGATGCGCTGTCGCCCTTGGCCGTCCTCGGCAGGGGCTATTCCATCGCCCGCGACGGCGATGGGAGCGTAGTGAAGTCGGTCGAGCAGGCGAAGACGGGACAGCCGCTTGATGTGACGGTATCGGATGGCGTTATCGGGTGCTGCGTGTCGGGGGTCCGGCGCGCTGGCGTGGACGATATTGCGTGAAAGGAATCATCAAATGGGCAATGAGGCTTTGAAGCCGGTAGAGGATCTGACGTTTCGCGAGGCCATGGCGGAGCTGGACGGCATCGTCGGCGTGCTTGAATCCAACACCCTCGAGCTGGAGGACAGCCTTGCCAGTTACGAGCGAGGGGTTGCGCTGCTGCGCGCCCTGCAGGGCCGCCTGGCAACTGCGCAACAGAAGGTCGACGTGCTCATGGGCCAGCTTGAGTCGGAGGTGTCGGACGAGCAGCGCGATACCATGCTTTCGTAACGCCGCTTGCCGACAGAGTGCCGCGCGGGCGCCGCTTGCAGCAACGTGCGGCGTGTTTTGCATCTACAATGAGTGCTCGAAATCTTTTGGTAAGGAGGCAGGCCGTTGAACGTTTTGGTTATCAATGCGGGTTCATCTTCGCTGAAGTACCAGCTTATCAATGTTGAAACGCATACGCTCATGGCCAAGGGCATTTGCGAGCGCGTCGGTTCGGCCGAGGCGTTCCACAAGCACGGTCTTGACGATAACGAAGTGGTCATCGACGCGAAGATGGCGGACCATGACGACGCTATGGCGCTCGTGCTTGAATCCCTGGTCTCGGGCCAGGACGCCGCGATCGCTTCGCTTTCCGAGATCGACGCCGTCGGTCATCGCATCGTGCAGGGAGGCAAATACTTCGATCGTTCCGTTCTTATCGACGACGATGTCATCGCGAAGATCGACGAGCTTGCCGAGCTGGCGCCTTTGCACAACGGTGCCGCGCTTATGGGCATCCATGCCTGCATGAAGCATATGCCGGGCATCCCCATGGTCGCCGTGTTCGACACCTCGTTTTTCACCACGTTGCCCCCGAAGGCGTACATGTACCCGCTCCCTTATGAGCTTTACGAGAAGTATGCCATCCGCAAATACGGCGCCCATGGCACCTCGCATCGCTATATCTCCGAGCGCGCCGCCGTGGTGCTCGATGAGCCCCTTGAGGACCTGAAGCTGATCACGCTGCATCTGGGCAACGGCTGCTCTGCATCCGCCATCGACCATGGCGTGGCCGTGGATACCTCCATGGGCCTCACGCCGCTTGACGGCCTTATGATGGGCACCCGCTGCGGCGCCATCGACCCGGCCATCGTGCCGTTCGTCATGGAGCACGAGAACCTGACCGCCGAGGAAATGAACAACCTCATGAACAAGCAGTCGGGTCTGCTCGGCATCTCCGGCGTGTCCAACGACCTGCGCAGCGTGCGCACCGCCTCCGAAGAGGGCAACGAGCGCGCTATGCTGGCCTATGACATGTTCTCCAACTCGGTGAAGAAGTACATCGGCCAGTACATCGCCGTCATGGGCGGCGTGGACGCCATCGTGCTTACCGCCGGCGTGGGTGAGAACTGCGACAAGATGCGTCGTATGATCTTCTCCGGCCTGCAGCCTTTGGGCATCGTGCTGGACGAGGAGAAGAACCGCCATCGCGGTTTTGAGCGCATCATCTCCACCGATGATTCCGCGGTGCAGATCATCATCATCCCGACCAACGAGGAGTACATGATCGCGCGCGACACCTACGAGATCGTGCACGACCAGATGGTCGGCATTCAGCCGTAAGCCGCCGGTTGCCCCATAGCGGCAAAACGCTGCATTACCCGCAATGTAGAACAGCCCTCGAGAGAGGGCTTTTCTTTTGGCGTATGCGGTCAAGAGTTGTCGGGTGTCGCGCGTGTTGATGCCTCGGATCGACTTAAGATAGCGGCTAACAGGGTTGTCCGCTGGTTTGCGGGTATGTGCTGCGCATAGCGAGCGATGCGATTGCTAGCCGCCTTGAAATCTCGGTCGCCTTTTTTGGGTCCATGGACGTATGGTTAAGCTTCAAAACAGATTCAAACCGTAATGACGGCATCGGCGCCGTTACGGTATGCGTGATTGGCAAGGTTTGCGGCCCTGGAGCATGCGGGGGTTCTTGGTTGTCTCGGCAGATTCGACAAGAAAGCCCCTGCTTTCCGAACGTGGTCTTCGATTCGGGAAGCGGGGGCGTGTGCGCTTGGGGTTCAGGCTCTTGTTGCGGGGGCGCTTTTGCGCTGGCGCGCGCTACTGGGCGTCGGCGGCTTTCTTCGCCTGGGCCTGCACGCACGTGATGGCGATGACGCCCACGATATCATGTGCGCTGCAGCCGCGGGACAGGTCGTTGACCGGGGCGGCGATGCCCTGGGTCACCGGGCCGAACGCCTCGGCATGCGCCAGGCGCTGCACCAGCTTGTAGCCGATGTTGCCCGCATCAAGGTCGGGGAAGATCAAGCAGTTCGCTTTGCCGGCAACCTTGCTGTTAGGGGCCTTCGAAGCGCCCACGGAAGGCACCATGGCGGCATCGGATTGCAGCTCGCCGTCGAGCGCCAGCTCGGGTGCCAGCTTGCGAGCGATGGCGGCAGCTTCCACCACCTTGTTCGCATCGTCGTTTTTGGCGGAGCCGTAGGTGGAGTGGGAGAGCATGGCCACCACAGGCTCGGTGCCGATAAGGGTTTTCCAGGACTGGGCGGAGTTGACGGCGATGTGCGCAAGCTTCTCTGCGTCAGGCTGGATCTCCAGGCCGCAGTCGCTGAACAGGAACGTGCCGTTCTGGCCGTACTCGCAGTTGGGGACCACCATGATGAAGAAGCTGCTGACCAGCTTCACGCCCGGGGCGGTTTTAAGGATCTGCAGGCTGGGGCGCAGCACATCGCCGGTGGAGTGGCAGGCGCCGGAGACCATGCCGTCGGCGCGGCCGGTTTTCACCATGAGCACGCCGAAGAACAGCACGTCGCGCACCTTCTCGGCGGCTTGCTCGAGGGTCATGCCCTTATGCTTGCGCAGTTCATACAAGGTATTTGCGAACTCATCATGCAAATCGGAGTCCTGCGGGTCGATCAGCGTGGCGCCGTCGAGCGCGCGCCCGGATTCCTTGATGGCGGCCACGTTGCCCAAGATGATAAGGTTTGCGACGCCTTGGGCCAAGATGGTCTCGGCAGCTTCGAGCGTGCGCGGGTCGTCGCCCTCGGGTAACACGATGGTCTGCTTGTCGGCTTTGGCGCGCTCAAGCATGGTGTCCAGAAACGAGCTCATGTTCGTACCCTTTCTTCGCGATGTGCCGGGCGCGGTCTTGCCGGTTGCGCATGGTTTCGGCTGCGCCCGAGCTGTTCACTTGGATTTTATCCATATTGTCCCATCATAGGGCGGCTGCGCGGCCTGCTACCGGTAAAATGGCGGGCAGACCATATGAACGGCGGCGTTTTCCAACCGCATCCGCGCCGTTGTTTCCAGGAAAGGAAAGGCATGAAAAGCATCACGTTCGCCATCCCGTGTTACAACTCCGCGGCATATATGGATAAATGCATCGAATCCATCCTTGCATGCGGGGGCGATCAGGGCTGCGACGACATCGAGATCGTCATCGTCGACGACGGGTCGGTCAAAGACGATACCGCGGAAAAGGCCGATCGCTGGGAGCAGCTCCATCCGGGCATCATCAAGGCCGTCCATCAGGAAAACGGCGGCCACGGACAAGCGGTGAACACCGGTTTGGCGAACGCTTCCGGCCTGTACTTCAAGGTGGTCGACTCCGACGATTGGCTTGATCGCCGTGCCATGGAGGACGTCATGGCATACGTGCGCAGCCAAGTCGGGCGCAGTGCCCCAACCGATCTGATCATCGCCAATTACGTGTATGAGAAGGTGCACGAGAGCACGCGCACCATCATGCATTACCGCAACGTGTTCCCCGAGGGTCGCGAGTTCGGCTGGTCCGAGGTAGGGCATTTCAACCCCAGCCAATACCTGCTCATGCACTCGGTCATCTACCGCACCGAGCTGTTGCGTGGCATGGGTCTTCAGCTGCCCAAGCACACCTTCTACGTGGACAACATCTTCGTGTATGTGCCGCTGCCGCACGTCAAGACCATCTACTATCTTGATGTTGACATGTACCGCTACTTCATCGGCCGCGACGACCAAAGCGTTAACGAGTCGGTCATGATGAGCCGCATCGATCAGCAGCTGCGCGTCACCCGCATCATGATCGACGCCGTCCAGCTTCCCGGCGATGTGCCCGAGAAGCGGCTGGAGCGCTACATGGAGAATTATCTGTCCATGATGATGTGCATCTGCAGCATCTTCCTGCGCATGATCAACACCGTCGATGCCGAGGACGAACGCGACGCCATCTGGCGTTATCTCAAGGAGAACAACTCCGATGTATACCGCCGAGTCAGGCACAGCGTGCTGAACATGGGCACGAACCTGCCTACTAATCTGGGACGCAAGATCGGCATCACCGGGTACCATGTTGCCCAGAGGATTTTCAAGTTCAATTAAGCGTTAAGCGAAAAGGCCTGCTCGCGCAGACCTTTTTTGTTGCAACGTTTTGGCATCGCGCCGAGTTGCCGGCTTCTTTTTTCGTTTGGATTGCGTCATAATAAGCATTTCGGACGCAATTCCATAAAGGAGCATTCTTGAAGAAAAACACTTTGATCACCGGACTGGCCTTGTTCGCCATGTTCTTCGGTGCCGGGAACCTCATTTTCCCGCCGTTTTTGGGCATGGAAAGCGGAACCGATTGGGTGATCGGCTTTTTGTGCTTCATCTTGATCGACGTCGCGCTTTCCTGTCTTGGCATCTTCGCGCTCAACGCTGCAGGCGGGGCGAACGCAGCCGTCGAGGGCTCGTTGGGGCGAGTGCCGGGGTTGGTGCTCAACACCGCCGTCATCTTGTGCACCGGCATGATCATCGCCGAGCCGCGTACGGCCGCCACCACCTACGAAATGTCCATGATTCCGCTGTTCGGCGATTCTGTGAACATGTTGGCGTTTTCCGCGCTGTTCTTCGCGGTGGTGCTTGCGCTTTCCATTCGTCAAACGCGTTTGGTCAGCATCATCGGCAAGGTGCTCACCCCGCTGTTGGTGCTCTGTGTGTTCGTGATCATCGTCACCGGCGTCGTGTATCCGCTCGGTGAGATCGGTGCCCCGCTTTCAAGCCACGCCGCGCAGGATGGCATCTTGGCCGGTTACCAGGCAATGGACGTGCTCGCTTGCGTGGGCTTCGCCATCGTCATGGAGAACGCGGCGCGCACTGCGGGCTATACGCGCCGCGAGGATCAGCTCAAGGTCATCGCGGGCGCTTCCGTGGTTGCCGGTGCCCTTTTGGCTGTCATCTATGGTGGTTTGACTTACCTGGGCGCCTCGAGCGCGCTTGCCTTCGGGGCAGGCATGGACCGCTCCACGCTTATCGTGGAGATCACCAAGCATCTGCTCGGCAACACAGGCGTGATCATCCTCGGCATCATCGTCGGGCTTGCGTGCCTGACCACCGCCATCGGCCTTACCGGCGCATCGGCATCGTACTTCGAGCGCACCACGCACGGCAAGATCTCGTATCGCACTGGCGTCATCGTTACTGTTTTGGTGTCCTTCGCCATTTGCAATCTGGGTTTGAACGCCATCGTGGCGTTTGCGGCGCCTATCCTGTCGGTGGTTTGCCCGCCGTTCATGGTGTGCGTGGTCATGGTGCTATTCAAGAAGCGGATGGGCACCACATGGCCGATCAAGGGCGCCGCCCTCGGGGCGTTCGTCATCAGCCTGCTCACCACGATTGATGACACCTATGGCGTGCTGCCCGCCATCAAGCAGCTTCCCTTCACCGATCTTGGCTTTAGCTGGTTGCCTTTCGCCATTGTAGGCGGGATTATCGGAGCGGTGGCGTTCAAGGCGATCAAGGGGAACAAGGAGAGCAAGGCGGTCGCATGATGGCGCGTTCGATTCAAGGCGGATCTGGGGTGATCCTCGTTGTTGACGTGGGGAACTCCGTCACCAATCTGGGGCTGGCCTGTGAAGGGTCCCTTTCGTCCGCTTGGAGCGTGACCACCCCTGATCGCTTGACCGCCGACGAGGCGCTTCTGTGCGTGAAGTCGTTTTTGCAGGTCCGGGGCTGCGATGCGAAGGTGTGCGACGCCATCGTGTCCTCCGTTGTCCCCGGGCTTACCGACGCTTGGGTCGAAGCTTTGCATGTCCTTTGCGGCATACGTCCGTTGGTGGTGGGGCCGGGTTTGAAATCCGGTTTGAAGCTGCATCTGAACAGCCCGGCGGATTTCGGTGCCGATCGTGTGGCGGATTGCGTTGCCGCAAAACAACTCTACGGGTTCCCGCTCATCGTCGTCGACTTCGGGACGGCGACCACGCTTGAGGTCATCGACGATGCGGGCGTCGTGCAGGGTGGGCTTATCGCTCCAGGCTTGCGTTTGGCTGCCCGTGCGGTGGCGGACGCCGCGGCCCAGCTCCCCGTTATCGGGCTACATACGCCCCGGACCATCATCGGCAAATCAACGCGCGATGCCATGCAGGCGGGCATCGTTATCGGCGAAGTCGCCCGTATCGACGGCCTGATCCAAGCCGTTTGGGACGAACTTGGCTACGAAACGCGCGTTGTCGCCACCGGCGATGACGCTCAGGCCATGGCAGGGCTTTCCCGACGTATCCAGGTTGCCGATGATCAGCTCACGCTTAAAGGCTTGATTATGTTGCATCAGAAGAACAGGAAAGCTTGGTAGGGAGTCCTTCCGAACACGCTTGCGCTGCAAGCGGATTTTCGGAATGCAACGGTATATCGAACAGCTGAGCCCGGTATATGTCGGGCTTTTTTGGCGCTATAGATTAGTCATGTGTAACAATAATCGATATCATATAGTTTGCTCTGGCTACCAAAGTTTCCCAATGGTGCCATTCGACTGTTTGAATCAATATCGTTGCGCCGCATCCCGGCGCCGTGCAGACTTTGGGATTGAAAGGACACCGGCTCCGTGTTCAATAAACGGTTGATATCGATGGTGCCGCAGGCTCTGCGGTACATCCTGCGCAACGTGGCGGCGCAATGGACGGCGCTCGTGGCGAACGTCGTGCTCATGCTTCTTATCGGGCTGTTTCTGCAACGCCTGTTCGATGGCATCGCCGTTGATGGTTGGGTCGCGATGCTTCTGGGCGCTGGCGTTGCCGTTATCGCGGTGCGCATGGCGTGCTTGACCTACGCGCAGCGCATGGGGGTGGCGGCCGCTGTGGCCGCAAAGCGCTCGGTTCGCCGCCGGGTGTACGACAAGCTGGTGCGCATGGGCCCCGGTTATTCCGAGCGCATCGCCACAAGCGAGGCGGTGCAAGTCAGCGTTGAGGGCTGCGAGCAGCTGGAAAGCTATTTCGGGCAGTACCTTCCGCAGCTGCTTTACGCCGTGCTCGCCCCGCTTACCGTGTTCGCGTTCCTGGCCCCGCTGTGCCTGCCCGCCGCCGTGGCCCTGTTGGTTTGCGTGCCGCTTATCCCCATCTCCATCGTGGCGGTGCAGAAGATCGCCAAGCGCGTCATGGGCAGGTATTGGGGCGCCTATACCGATCTTGGCGGCGCGTTTCTCGAGAACCTGCAAGGTTTGACCACTTTGAAGATCTATCAGGCCGACGAGGCTTGCCACCGCCAGATGAACGAACAGGCCGAGAGCTTCCGAAGGGCGACCATGCGGTTGTTAACCATGCAGCTCAACTCCATCACCGTGATGGACGTGTTCGCCTTCGGCGGCGCCGCCGTGGGCATCATCGCGGCGATGGTGCAGTTCGCCAATGGGCAGATCCCCTTTTACGCGGCGTTTTGCGTGGTGTTCCTGTCGGCGGAGTTCTTTATCCCCATGCGTGCCCTGGGCTCGTTTTTCCATACGGCTATGAACGGCATGGCGGTAGCTGAGAAGATGTTCGCCATCCTTGATGCGCCCGAGCCCGAGCAGGGGTCGCGCAGCGTCGATCCCGCGCACGCAGGTATCGTCGTGCGCGATGTTTCCTACTCCTATGACGGGCAGCGCACGGTGCTCGACCATGTCAACTTCGCCGCCCCTGCCGGAAGCTTTACCGGCATCGTCGGCGAAAGCGGTTCGGGCAAATCCACGTTGGCCGGCATTCTGTGCGGGCGCAATCGGGGTTTCAAGGGCGATGTGGAAATCGGCGGTGTGCCGCTCGGCGAGGTTTCTCGTGAGAGCATGGCGCAAACGGTGACCGTCGTCCCGTTCTCCAGCTACCTGTTCTCCGGAACGGTGCGCTCCAATCTTCTGATGGCGCGTCCCCAGGCGAGCGATGACGAGCTTTGGGACGTTTTGCGGCGTTGCCGCATCGACGGGTTCGTTCGTGCATCGGGCGGGCTTGATGCGCCCGTGTCCGAGCAGGGCGGCAACTTCTCTGGCGGGCAGCGTCAGCGTTTGGCGCTTGCCCGGGCGCTTTTGCACGATACCCCCGTCTACATCTTCGACGAAGCGACCTCGAACGTGGATGCGGACAGCGAGCAAGCCATCGTCGGCGTTATCCATGAGCTGGCGAAAAGCCGCACCGTCATCATGATCTCGCATCGTTTGGCATCGGTTGCAAAAGCCGATCGCGTCTTCGTGCTGGAAAACGGCCGCGTAGCCGAGAGCGGGCCGCATGAGCGGCTTTGCGCTGCCGATGGGACGTACGCGAAGCTGTGGGGCCGGCAGATGGAGCTTGAGGCGTTCGCATCGCGTGCTGAGCAGCGCATCGCCGACGTTGGGGAAACTGATGAAGCTCAAAGCACCGGCGTCGGTCCTGGGGTTGTGCATTTCGGTGAGCCTCAGACGCGCCGTAGGTCGAACCTCTCGATCATGTGCCGTATGGTGAAGCTGGTCAAGCCGCTTGTGCCGGTCATGGTCGCCGCGGTGATCCTGGGCGTCGTCGGTTTTCTGTGCGCGATCTTCCTTACGGTGGGCGCCGCTTTGGTGCTAACGGGAATCGCGGGTTTCGAACCGGCGCTTGGAGTGAGCGCGGGCATCGCTTTGGTCGCCGCCTGCGGCCTTTTGCGCGGTCCCTTGCATTACGGCGAGCAGATGTGCAACCACTATCTTGCGTTCAAGATCTTGGCGCTCGTCCGCGATCGAGTGTTTGGCAAGCTGCGCACGCTCGCCCCGGCGAAGCTCGAGGGTCGAAGCAAAGGCGACTTGGTGTCGCTCGTGACCTCGGATGTCGAACTCCTTGAGGTGTTCTATGCGCATACCCTCTCCCCGGTGCTCATCGCCGTGTTGGTCTGCGCCGTCATGATTGCCTTCATCGGCAGCGTCTGCTGGCAGCTGGCAATTGCAGCGTTTGTGTCATACATCTTGGTCGGAGCGGTAGCGCCGTGGGTTGCGTCGCGTGTGGCGGGGAATGGCGGCAGGGAGCTGCGCGACTCCCTTGGCGGCATGAACTCGTTCGTGCTCGATAGCTTGCGCGGCCTTCGCGAAACGCTGCAATTCGGCCAGGAGCACGCGCGAGCCGAGCGGCTTGATGCTCGGATGGATTCGCTTTCGAAGGTGGAGCATCGCCTGAAGGGCCGTGCGGCGCGCAGCATGGCGGCCACGAACGGGCTGGTTCTTGCGCTCGATGTGGCCATGGTCGCGCTTTCCTGCGTGCTCTGCGCGCAGGGCGTCATCGATTTCGGGCAGGCGTTCGTGTGCGTGGCCGCCCTGATGTCTTCTTTCGGCCCGGTGATCGCCGTCGCGAACCTTGGCAGCGGCTTGCAGCAGACGCTCGCAAGCGGAGCGCGCGTTCTCGACCTGCTCGACGAGCAACCGCAAACCCGGGAGGTTGTCGACGGTTGCAAGGTGGATTCGTTCTCTGGCGCGGCCGCCGAGGACATCGATTTCTCATACGGCGGCAGCCCGGTGCTCAAGGACGTGTCCCTTGAGGTGACGCCTGGCTCGATCGTGCATCTGGCCGGCAGGAGCGGTTCGGGCAAATCGACGCTCTGCAAGCTGTTCATGCGGTTTTGGGATCCAAGCGACGGTTGCATACGCGTTTCCGGACAGGATATCCGAGGCGTGAACACGGACAGCCTGCGCGCCATCGAGGGCTATATGACGCAGGAGACGCATCTGTTCTCCGGCACGGTGGGGGATAACATCGCGCTCGCCAAGCCCGATGCCGCCCCCGAGGAGCTCATGGAGGCCTGCGAGAAGGCGTCGTTGACCGGTTTGATCTCGCGTCTTCCGCAAGGCCTGGACACGCCGGTCGGCGAATTGGGCGATACGTTGTCGGGCGGCGAGCGCCAGCGCATCGGCCTTGCGCGCATGTTCTTGCACAATGCGCCGTTCGTTTTGCTCGACGAGCCTACCAGCAATCTGGACAGCCTCAACGAGGTTGCCGTGTTGAGGGCGCTGTTGGATGCTCGAGAGGGCAAGACGGTGGTGCTGGTGAGCCATCGTGCGTCAACGGCTGCCATTTGCGATGCCTCCTACACCGTGGAGCGCGGAAGGCTATCGTAGCCGAGCGCTTTGAAATCGCATAAGAAGGGAAGGGCCGCAGCTGCGATCTGCGGCCCAGAACACGGACGGCTTGCATAAAGGCTAAGCCGCTGGGGACTGGCTTTGGAACCTCTCCGGAGTCCGTGCCTTCGTTATTCCCAGCCTGCTTCAAGCAACGTTTCCCCGTCAAGCGTCTTCAGGGCGAACATGCCGTTCTCGTATACGGCATAGCTTGCGCAGCCGTCCTTGGGGATGGAGGTGCTCCCGGGGTTCACGAACATCACGCCGTCGACGAGCTCAAGGCGCTTGATATGCGTGTGACCCGTGAGCAACGCGCTTCCGTGCGGCAGCGCCGGCGGCCGATCGGGCGAGTTGCCTGCCAAATGCCCATGGCTCAGATGCAGCAGGTGCCCGTCGGCCCATACCTGGGAAAAGTCGCTCAAGCAGGGGAAATCGAGCACCATCTGGTCGACTTCCGCATCGCAATTGCCCCGAACGGCTACGATGCGCTCGGCAATGCCGTTAAGGGCGGCGAGCACTTCTTTGGGCGCATAGCCTTCGGGCAGGTCGTTGCGCGGGCCGTGATAGAGCAGGTCGCCGAGCAGGAGCACGCGGTCGGGCGTTTCCCGGTCGATGCGCTCCATCAAAGCGTGGACGGCGGGCGCCGCGCCATGCAGGTCGGATGCGATGACGAACTTCATTGGTCGTTCCTTTCGATAGATGGCAAATCGGCGCAGTATCCTCGCGCCAAGATGTGCTTTTCGCTGTTGGGGAACAGGTAGCGGTACAGCTCCATGAAGTACCGGTCGGTCATAGACGCCATGTAGTCAACCACCACTTGATTGGGGTTGGTGTGCGCAAGGTAGTCTTTTACGGTGATGCTGCGCGACTTCGCCGCTAGCTGCTTGGCGTGGTGCGATATGACCGGTGACCGTTCGTCACCGGTTTGCAGGTCGGTCAAAAGCCTGTCGCACATGTCCTCGAACATCTCGCCGACGGCGTTGCCGCTTCCCGCGCGCCAGCCTTCGCAATCGTAGATGCGATCGTAGTTCTGCCGTTTTGCGCGCTTGACGTCCTCGAAAACCTGGGGGCTCATGCGGATATCGTCTTGTCCGAAGCTGTGGTTGACAACATCGACGGTGATGTTGTTGATGATGCGCGCGTTATCGCGCCCGATGACGTCGGTTTCGAAGCCGTCAAGGGAGGCAAGCACGCCCATGGCGATGGCGTCGTCGCGGTCCTTGCCCAGGTAGGCGATCATATCGGCCAGGCGCACCACGCAGCCTTCGAGCGTGGAGGGTCGCAGGCGCTTGATGGCGGCCTCGTCGAGCGTGCATGTCTCGACCAGCTTATCGAGCTGCTGAAACGTTTCCGTGTCGCCTTGGCGTAGCACCTGTTGGGCGAACTCGCCGTTATGACACAGCGCCCCGTCAAGCACCTGTAGGCTGATGTTGCGCGGGTAGAGCCGGTCCATCACCCGCACGGAATGGACGTTGTGCTGAAAGCAACGGCCCGTGCGGCTTTGCAGGCACTTCGACAGGAACTTCTCCCCGGCGTGGCCGAACGGCGTGTGCCCCAGGTCGTGCCCTAGCGCTATCGCCTCAATGAGCTGGCAGTTCAATCCCAGCAGCCGCCCGAAGTTTCGCGCGATGCGCCCGACAAGCTGCACGTGCAGCCCGCGGCGGCAGATGTCGTCGTTCTCAATCAGGCTGAACACCTGCGTTTTGCCTGCATAGCGGTTATATGCGGGAATGTTCATGATCTTGTCGATATCGCGTGAGAACGCCGGGCGCGCTAGCGTGGCCGCATCGTGGGGGTTGTCCTCGCGGCGCAGCGCCTGTTCGTCGGGGAAGCTGCGCGGATGCATGCGCCCGCAGCGCAGGTTCTCGGCGATGGCCTGTTCCACATCGGGGTCAAGTTGCAGGTATGCGGGTTCGCTCACGGCGCTTCCTTTCCGCATGTCGAGATGTTACGGGCTTATTGTATCGCACGCGTTGAACATACGGGAACATAGGTTCTATGCGGTATACTTTACCCAGAAAAGCAACCGGCACGCCCTTGCGCGGCCGGAATCGGGAACACGGGCACAAGGCGGGGGTTCGGTCACATCCATGGCGATCAGCGATGAGGATATCCAAAAGGTTCGCGAGGCCAGCGACTTGGTGGCCATCATGGGCGAGACGGGCCCGGTCAAGCAGCGCGGCCGCGATTTCTGGCTGTGCTGCCCGTTCCATAACGAGAAAACCCCGTCGTGCAAGATAGACCCCGCCCTGCAGCTGTGGCATTGCTTCGGCTGCGGGGAAGGCGGCGACGTGTTCGCCTTCATCATGAAATCCCAGGACCTGTCGTTTCCCGAAGCGGTGCGCTACCTGGCAGAGCGCGCCCATATCGACATCGCCGATGACCAGGCGAAACGCGGACCTGGTATGGGGCAGGGCGCAAAAGCGCGGCTGCGCGCCGTGTGCGCGGAGGCTGCGGAGTTCTTCCATATGCAGCTCATGCGCAGCAAAAGCCCGCAGGCCGGCGCCGCGCGCGCCTACCTTTCACAGCGCGGGCTGGGCGGCGATATCCCGAAAACCTGGATGCTCGGCTTTGCGCCCGGGCAAGGCGCGCTTGTGCGCCATCTGGCGTCGAAGGGCTTCCAATCCAACGAGATGATCCAGGCAAACGTCGCCGTCGTCGGCTCCGATGGGCGCGTGCGCGACCGATTCTTCAATCGCGTGATGTTCCCCATCAAAGACGAGCAGGGCCAGTGCATAGCCTTCGGCGGGCGCGTGATCGGCAAAGGCGAGCCGAAGTACCTGAACAGCCAGGAAACGCCTCTGTTCCACAAGGGCCGCATGCTCTATGCGCTCGATAAGGCGAAGGCGGCCATGGCGTCCACGGGCGTTGCCGTGGTATCGGAGGGCTACACCGACGTCATCGCCATGCATGAGGCTGGCATCCGCAATGCGGTCGCCACCTTGGGAACGGCTCTCACCCGCACGCACATTCGCGTGCTCTCGCGTCATGCCCGCAACCGCATCGTGTATCTGTTCGATGGCGACGCCGCGGGTCAGCGCGCCGCCGATCGAGCCTTGCAGTTCATCGACTCCTCCATGACGCCCGAGGCCGGCGCCGCCCGCATCGACCTGTTCGCCGTCACGCTGCCCGACAACCTCGATCCCGCCGAGTTCATCGACGCCCACGGCGGCCAGGAGCTGCAGGCCCTGATCGACCAGGCGAAGCCATTGCTGGAATACGGCATCGACCGAAGGTTGGGAAACTGGGACCTTTCGCGTGCCGAAGGCCGCTCCGGCGCCGTCGCCGATGCGCTCAGCGTTCTGGCGCCCATCAAGGATTCGCTGCTCGCGAAAGACTACGCACGGCAGATCGCCAGCCGCGCCCGCGCGGACGAGAAGGACGTGTTGGAGCAGTTGGCGGCCCTCAAGCCGCCGCGTGTCTTCGATGCGGAAGCGCCCGCAGCCGACAGCCGCGCCGATCATGGCGTTCCCGCGCCCCCGGTGCGCCGCCGCCTGCCCCAGTCGGAGATGAACCGGCGCAGATTCGAGCGCCAGCTGCTGGCGCTGTGCGCCGCCCGCACCGATCTGGCCCTGGTCCACGCCGACGCCCTTGCCTCGGTGCAGTGGCACGATCCGGCGTGCGCAGCCGTGTCCGCCAGCATGCTCGACACCTTGGCAGACGATCCCGCCGCTTCCCCTGCGGCCATCGTGGGCGCGGCGAGCATGGCCGAGCCTCGTGCGGCAGGCTTCCTGACAAGGGGCGTTCCCGAATCGGCGGTCCCCGAGGATTTGGCTGCGTTTTTGGTCGAGGAGCTTTCCATCGGCGATGCGGAGGAGGCCGTTGCGGCCATGCGCGCGCAGATGTCGGCTCCCGGCTCCATGTCGGCCGAGGACTACGAGCTTATGTTCCAGACGGTGGCGGCCATGCAGCGCGAGCTCACCGCCCGCAAAAGGGCCCATGCCGAAAGCGCCGCCTCCAGCAGATAGGCCTTGTGCTTCCCATTCATGCCGAGCAGGGGTTTTGTGGAACTTTGCGCCCGCAAGGGCGTTCTTTGCGCGTGCATGTCACAATAACCAGATTAGAAAGGCGGGCGTATCGCGCACCCGCCGCCAACCATACCTACCCGCTAAAGGAAATGCATATGCTTTCAATCGTGCAATCGCCCGACCCGCTGCTCAACACGGTGTGCGAGCCCTGCGATTTCAATGACAAGAGCCTGAAGCGCCTGGCCAAGCAGATGGCGCATGTCATGTACAAGAACGCCGGCTGCGGCCTGGCCGCGCCCCAGGTGGGCGTGCTCAAGCGTCTTGTGGTCATCGACTGCGACCAGGAGGACGGCGCCCGCGAGCCTATCGTCATGCTCAACCCCGTCATCGTCGCCCGCGAGGGCGAGCCGGTCGCGGAGGACGAGGGCTGCCTTTCCATCCCCGGCATCTCCGTGCCCGTCGCGCGTCCGCCGTTCGCGCGCTGCCGCTACTACGACCTTGACGGCCAGCTTTGGGAGATCGAGGGCGACGGGCTGCTCGGCCGCTGCCTGCAGCACGAGACCGACCACCTTGACGGCGTCACCATGTTCGAGCGCGCCGAGCCGATGGCCCGCCTGAAGGCGCTCGAAGATTACGAGCGCGCCCTGGCGGCAGGCGCACGCCCCGGCGAGACTTCGGTGGAGGCGTAGGGGGCATGCGCATCGTATTCATGGGCACGCCCGACTTCGCCGCATCGGTGCTCTCCGAGCTTGCCTCGCAGCACGAAGTGGTCGCCGTCTACACGCGCCCCGACGCCGTGCGCGGCCGCGGCAAGCAGCTCGTGCCCAGCCCCGTGAAGGTGGAGGCGTGCGAGCGCGGCATCCCCGTGTTCACACCCAAGACGCTGCGCGACGCCGACGAGCAGCAAGCGCTCGCGGCGCTCGAGCCCGATGTCATCTGCGTGGCCGCTTACGGCATGCTGCTTCCTGCCGAAGTACTGTCCATCCCCGAGCATGGCTGCCTGAACGTGCACGCCTCGCTGCTGCCGCGCTGGCGCGGCGCCGCTCCCATCGAGCGCGCCATCCTGTCCGGCGACGAAGAGGCCGGCGTGTGCATCATGCGCATGGAGGAAGGGCTTGACACGGGCGATTACTGCGTGTGCCGATCGCTAGAGGTGGGCGACAAGGACGTCGCGCTGCTCACCGACCTGCTGGCCGACCTGGGCGCGCATGCGTTGCTCACGGCGTTGACGCAGCTGGAGGCGGGATGCATCCGCTGGACGCGCCAGGATGAGGAACGCGTCACCTACGCCGAGAAGATCGGAAAGGACGAGCTTTCGCTCGGCCCGGCCGACACGGTGGAGCAGGCATGCCGCAAGGTTCGCGCGTCAAGCGCGGCGCATCCGGCGCATGCCATCATCGCCGGCAAGGACGTCACAGTGCTTGCCGCGCGTCCGGCGCTCGCCGATCGGACGGATGCAGTTTGCGCGGGCATGGAGCCCGGCAGCGTGCGCTTCGCCGCGAAACGCCTGTACCTGGGCGCGGCGGACGGCGCGATAGAGCTTATGGAAGTGAAACCTGCAGGCAAGGCGGCCATGGCGGCCAAGGCGTTTGCCGCAGGCGTTCAGGGAATCAAGGAAGACACCAAGACTTGGGAGGGCCCGCGTGGCTGAACAGCATAACAACGAAGGCGCGCCGCGTCAGCGCCGCGAAGGCGGCAACGGCGGCTATCGAAAGGGCGGCCAGCACGGCGGCCACGGCAATCGTCAGGGCGGCCCGCGCCGCGACGGCGGCAAAGGCGGCTTCGGCGGCCGCGACGACCGTCGTGGCGGCAATCGCGGTCAGGGCGGCCGCGATGGCCAGCGCCGCGATGGCGGAAAGGGCGGATATCGCGGCCGTGACGGCGAGAAGCGCGACTTCCGCGGACAGGGTGGACGCGACGGCGAGAAGCGCGAGTATCGCGGCAACGGCGGGCGCGACGAGCGCCGCGGCGGCTACAGCGGCGGCCGCGACGACCGTCGTGGCGGCTATAAGGGCGATCGCGGCCCGAAGCGCGATTTCAAGCGCGACGGCAAGCCCGATTTCAAACGCGAGGGCGCCGAGGACGGCCAGCGCACCGAGGCCGCGCAACATGCCGGCTCCGATCGCCCCGCGCGCGAGCCGAAGCCCGATTTCCGCGGCCGCAACACCGCTCGCGACCCGCGTCGCAAGCCCGAGCAGGGCGCCCAGGGCGCACCGCGCGGCGGCGAGAAGGGCGGCTTCCGCGGTTCTGCCAAACCGGCACGTCCGCGTCGCAAGTCCAACGCCACGCCGGCTCGCTTGGCGGCGCTCGACGTGGTGCGCACCGTCCGCGAGCGCAACGCGTTCGCGCAGGACGTCATCGCCCAGGTGATCGACAAGTCCACCATGTCCGTTGAAGACCGCGCGTTCGCCACGCTGCTCGCCCTTGGCACGGTGAGCGCCCGCGGCACGCTCGACGAGATCATCGACCGCGCGCTCGACACGCCCGAGGACATCTTCCGCGAGACGCGCGACGCCCTGCAAATCTCAACCTACGAGCTCATCTTCCTGGGCAAGGAGGCCCATGCGGCCGTCGACCAGGGCGTTGAGATGGTGAAGTCGTTCAGCCCGGGCCCTGCGGCGCGCGTGGCCAACGCAGTGCTGCACAAGATCGTGCGCCTGCGCATCGATTTCCCGTTCGGAAACCCGGCAACCGACCTTGATGCGCTTGCCCGCACTCAGGCGTTCCCCACGTGGATGGCCAAAAAGCTCATGGAGGAGATGGGCCCGCAGGCCGCCATCGAGTTCATGCGCGCGTCCAATGAGCAGGCCCCGCTGTATGTGGCCGTCAACGCCTGCAAGGTGGACAACGACCATGTGCTCAAGGCCTTTGAGCGTGCGGAAGAGGAAGTGCAGCCGGTTGCGCTCGGCGATATGAACGTGCAGGGCTGCCTGCGCGTGCCCGAAAGCCGTGCCCTGCTGGTGCCCGCGCTTGCGCGCCAGCTCGATCAGGGCAAGATCTTGGTCTCCGATGCCGCCGCGCAGATGGTGGCCGCCAACGTGCTGCCCGATGAGAAGCCCGAAAGCGTGCTCGAGATCGGTGCCGGCCGCGCCACGAAGACCATCCTGCTGCAGTCCAACGCCTGCCGCAAGTACGGGTCGCAGATCGAGGAGTACGTCACCATCGACAACCACGCCTACAAGACGCGCCTGCTCGAGAAGCGCGCCGAGCAGTACGGCGTCGTGGTGACCGAGGCCTTCACCGGCAATGCGCTCGAGCTCGACAACATCATGCCCGATCGCATGTTCTCGTTCATCTTCGTGGACGCCCCGTGCTCGGGCATGGGCACGCTTCGCCGTCACCCAGAGATCCGTTGGCGTACGAGCGAGGAGGACCTGGCCGGTTTCGTGGAAACCCAGCTGGGCATGCTCAAGGCCGCGGCGGGCCACGTGGCCCCGGGCGGTGCGCTGGCATACTCCACGTGCACGGTCACGCGCGAGGAGAACGCCGGCGTGGTGAAGGCGTTCCTGGAAAGCGAGGAGGGCGCCGGCTTCACGCTCGATCAGCTGTGCGGTCGCAACTGCCTTGCAACCCGCCTTGCCCCCGGCTCGTCGGATGCGCACTTCGCCGTGCGCTTCGTTCGCAAGCCGCAAGAATAATCTCACGCCCCGTTTTCACGCCGGCGAAGGCTTCTTCGCCGGCATGAAACATATTGGAAACAATTTCGCGCGTACCATCCATTTACTATGAAGTTGACGCAATTGCATGTGAGGAGGTCAGGTTTACATGGAGCCGAACTATCAAGAGGTGGCGAACAGGATCCGCGCGCTGCGCGAGGATATGGGCCTGACCATGCAGGAAATGGCCGACGCCACCGGCCGCAGCCTGGCGGAGTATCAGGCGCAGGAATCGGGGGCGGAGGAGCTTTCGTTCACCTTCCTGTATAAATGCGCGGCGAATCTCGGCGTCGACCCTATCGAGCTGCTGACCGGCGAAACCCCGCACCTGACGGGCTACACCCTTACGCGTGCCGATGAAGGACTGGCCGTCAAGCGTCGCAGCGGCCTTGAGTACCTGCACAAGGCCCCGCACTATCGCAACAAGCTGTGCGAGCCGTTCTTCGTCACCGCCGATTACCGTCCCGAGCTGCAGGATAAGCCCATCCATCTGTCGTATCATGCCGGGCAGGAGCTTGATTATATCCTGGAAGGCCGCATGCGCTTCCAATACGAGGAGCATACCGAGGAGCTCGGCCCCGGCGATATGCTGCTTTATGATTCCGGACGTGGGCACGGCATGATCGCCATCGATGGCGCACCGTGCAAATTCCTGGCTGTCGTTCTGAAGGCGAAGGAAGACATTATCTAGGCAAGCGCCCGCCTAGGGTTGCTTGCCGAAAACCAACCTTCATATCGACCGCATCGTGCGCGGTCCGGTTCCGCGCACCAAATTTCAAGGAAGTCCGGCAACACCATGAGAAACATCAATCTGCGTTACTGCGAGGAAACCTACGACGAGCAGGGCGTGCTCACCGATTTCAAGGTGAAGTGCCCCGATACCTTCAACTTCGGCTACGACGTGGTGGACGACATCGCGGAGAACGACCCTGACCGCCGTGCCATGATGTGGTGCAACCCCGAAGGTGAGGAGCACCTGTTCACGTTCGCCGACATGAAGAGCTGGTCGGATAAGACGGCGAACTATTTAGCCGCGCACGGCGTGGGCAAAGGCGACATGGTCATGGTGATCTTGCGCCGTCATTACCAGTTCTGGTTCGTGGCCACCGCGCTTGCCAAGCTTGGCGCCGTCATGGTGCCCGCAACGTTCATGCTCAAGGAGCATGACCTGGAGTATCGCTTGAACGGCGCCTCCATCAAGGCCGTCATCTGCACCTCCATCGGCACCATCGCGCAAGTGGTGGACAATGTGGTCGATCGTTGCCCTTCGGTCGAGCATCTGTTCCTGGTTAACGGCGCCGGCGGTGGCTTGACCGAGAAGGACGCTGATGGCAACTGGCTTGCCGTCGACGGCCCGGTCGGCGCTGTTCTCTCCGGCCCTGAAGGCGTGTGCGCCGTGCCTGCGAAGCGTGAGGGCTGGCATGATTTCAACACCGGCGTGCGCAGCGCTGATGAGGGCTTCTCCCGCGTGGAAACCCATGTCGGCGACCCTATGCTCATGTATTTCTCCTCCGGCACCTCCGGCAACCCCAAGATGGTGCTGCACGATTCCTACTACGCCCTGGCGCACCTGGTCACGGCGAAGCATTGGCACAACGTCAAGCCCGACGGGCTGCATCTGACCATCGCCGACACCGGTTGGGGCAAGGCGGTGTGGGGCAAGTACTATGGCCAGTGGCTTATGGAGGCGTGCGTGCTCACGTACGACTTCGACCGCTTCCATGCCGATGAGATCTTGGATCTGATCCCTCGCTACGGGGTCACCACGCTGTGCTGCCCGCCCACCATGTACCGCATGATGATGCAGGCCGACGTGGATGCCCATGATTTGAGCACTCTCACGTATTGCACCACCGCCGGCGAGGCGCTCAACCCCGACCTGTTCGACTTTTGGAAGGAGCATACGGGGCTGACCATCTTCGAGGGCTTCGGCCAGACGGAGACGCCGCTGACGGTAGCCAACCTCACACATGCGGTGCCCAAGCCCGGCTCGATGGGCCATCCTTCGCCGGCGTTCACCATCGAGGTGCAGCGCGGCGACGGTAGCCGCTGCGACGTCGGAGAGACGGGCGAGATCTGCATCGATGTGCACGAGAAGGCTCCGGGTATCATGCTGGAGTATTATCGCAATCCCGAGAAGACCGACGCTGCCGTGTACGACGGTTGGTACCACACCGGCGACACCGCCTGGGTCGACGAGGACGGGTACCTGTGGTACGTCGGCCGCAACGACGACGTCATCAAGTCGTCGGGATATCGCATCGGCCCCTTCGAGATCGAAAGCGTGCTGCTCGAGCATGAGGCCGTGCGCGAATGCGCCGTCACCGGCGTGCCCGACCCCGTGCGCGGCAAGGCGGTCAAGGCCACCGTGGTGCTCGCGGAAGGTTTCGAGGGCTCCGAGGTGCTCGTGCGCGAGCTGCAGCAATGGGTCAAGCAGCGCACGGCGCCGTACAAATATCCCCGCATTGTGGAGTTCGTCGATGCGCTCCCCAAGACCGTTAACGGCAAGATCCGCCGAGCGGCCATCCGCGAGGCTGACGAAAGCCAGGAGGGCACGCCGAAGACCAAGGTGCCCGAGGGCTTGGTGTAGGTGCGGCCTTGAACGAGTTCGATGTAAAACGGTTGAAAGCGGTCACCGTTATCACAGGGCATTATGGGGTCGGGAAGACCAATCTGGCCATCAACCTGGCCCTTGATGCCCGGTATGCTGGCATGGAGGTGCGGGTTGCCGACTTGGATATCGTCAACCCGTATTTCCGCAGCAGCGACTACCGGCGTCTTCTCGAGGATGCCGGCGTGCAGGTGATCGCCCCGCGGTATGCGGGCACCACGCTCGATGCGCCCGCCATCTCCGGGCAGGTTTCGGCCGCCTTGGATTGGGCGCGCGGGGAACGGGGAAGGCTGCTGCTCGTCGATGCGGGCGGCGACGATGCCGGCGCCACGGCGCTCGGCCGGTTCGCAAGCGGCATCGCCGAGGGGGATTGCGACCTGCTGTATGTGGTGAACCGCAGCCGCAATCTCACGCACGATGCGCACGAGGCGCTGTCCGTGCTTCGCGAGATCGAGGCGGCCAGCCACCTGCATGCCACGGCAGTGGCGAACAACACGCACCTGGCCGACTTCACCGACGGGGAAGTGCTCAGCCGCGGTGTCGGCTTCGCGCAGGAGGTTGCCGCGCTGGCCGGTTTGCCCCTGGCGTTTTCCGCGGTGCCCCGTCACATGCTCGAAGATGCCGATATCCCCGGTGTGCGCTATCCTGTTTCGGTGCATGTGAGAAAGCCCTGGGAATAGGGTATGGGCCGATTCCTGCGAACCCGAACGGGGCTACGCTGCCGTTCGGGGCGGGGTTTCGGGGGAGTGTTCGATAATAACCATATGCCGGCCGTCGCGCCGGCTCAGACGAGAAAGGAAGGCTCATGGCAGCGATAACGGTCGATGACGGTTTCTGCAAGGGCTGCGGGTTGTGCGTGGACGCATGCCCGGCCCATATCATCGAGCTTGACCGTTCCCGCATCACGGCGAAGGGCTATCATCCGGCCCGGCTGATCGATGCGTCCAAGTGCACGGGCTGCTGCTCGTGCGCGCTTATGTGCCCTGACGTTGCGATCGAGGTGATGCGCTGATGTCTCAGGAAAAGGTGCTCATGAAGGGCAACGAGGCCATGGCAGAGGCGGCCATCCGCGCAGGATGCCGTTTCTTCTTCGGCTATCCCATCACGCCGCAGACCGAGGTTGCCGCTTACATGGCCAAGCGCATGCCCAAGGAAGGCGGCACGTATCTGCAGGCCGAAAGCGAGATCGCGGCCATCAACATGGTCTACGGAGCATCGTCGGCCGGTGCGCGCGTCATGACCTCGTCGTCTTCGCCGGGCGTGTCGCTTAAGGGCGAGGGCGTTTCGTATATGGCGGGCGCCGACCTTCCCGGCGTCATCGTCAACGTGCAGCGCGGCGGCCCGGGCCTTGGCGGCATTCAGCCCTCTCAATCCGACTACTGGCAGGCCACCCGCGCTATGGGCCATGGCGATTTCCAGGTGCTCGTGTTCGCGCCTTCCACCGTACAGGAGATGGCCGATCTGGCGTACCTGGCCTTCGAGAAGGCCGATGAGTACCGCATGCCGGCCATGATCCTCTCCGACGGCATGCTCGGCCAGATGATGGAGCCCGTCGTGCTTCCCGAGCGCGTGGAGCAGCTGCCGGAGAAGCCTTGGGCCACCACCGGCCATAAGGGCGAGCGCAAGCACAACATCGTGGACTCGCTCTACCTGACGGCAGACGAGCTCGAGCGCCTGAACATCGAGCGTTTCGAGCGCTATGAGACGGTGAAAGCCCGCGAGCAGCGTGCCGAGACGTTCATGTGCGAGGACGCAGAGATCGTGCTCGTGTCCTTCGGCGCCACCGCGCGCATCGCGCATTCGGCGGTCGTGCGTGCCCGCGCCGAGGGCATCAAGGCAGGTCTTTTGCGCCCCATCACGCTCTGGCCGTTCCCCGTGGACGCCATCGAAGGCTGCATGGGGTGCGCGAAGGCGTTCTTGTCGGTAGAGATGAACATGGGCCAGATGGTCGACGACGTGCGCCTGGCGGTCAACGGCCGCGTTCCCGTGGAGTTCTTCGGACGCACGGGCGGCATCATCCCCACGCCTGATGAGGTGTTGGACGCGATCCGCAAGCTTGCGGGGAAGGGCGGTGAATAGCATGGCTGAGCAGAAACAGGGCGAAGGCCGCGTGGTGTTTTCGCGTCCGAAGTCGTTGCTGCCCGTGGTCACGAACTACTGCCCGGGTTGCCCGCACGGCATCGTGCACCGTTTGGTCGCCGAGGTCATCGACGAGCTTGATATCGAAGGCCGCACCGTCGGCGTCGCGCCGGTGGGCTGCGCCGTCACCGCTCCGGACTTCTTCGGCTGCGATATGATCGAGGCGGCGCATGGCCGCGCCCCGGCGGTTGCCACGGGCGTCAAGCGCGTGCTGCCGGACAACGTGGTGTTCGCCTATCAAGGCGATGGCGACCTTGCCTCCATCGGCATGGCCGAGACCGTGCATGCGGCTACGCGCGGCGAGCATATCACCGTCATCTTCATCAACAACGCCATCTACGGCATGACCGGCGGGCAGATGGCTCCCACCAGCTTGCCGAACCAGGTGACGCAAACCAGCCCCTATGGCCGCGACGTCTCCACCGCCGGCTACCCGGTGCGCGTGTGCGAGCTGCTGAGCAGCCTTGACGGCCCGGCATACCTGGAGCGCGTGACCGTGGACACGCCCAAGCATGTGCGCCAGGCCAAGCGCGCCATTAAGAAGGCGTTCCAGAACCAGATCGACGGCATCGGCTACTCGATGGTGGAAGTGGTGTCCACGTGCCCCACGAACTGGGGTCTCACGCCGCAGGACAGCTTCGCGTGGATGCGCGAGAACATGCTGCCGTATTATCCGCTGGGCGTGTATCGCGATGTGGTGGCCGATGGGTTCGCTGATGCGGCGCAGGCTGCTGCCGCGCGCAACGCCGACTGCCCGGTCGCCCATCCCGAGAAACGCGCCGAGGGCAAGGAGGGTGCGCGATGAGCGAACCGAAACGTTGCATGCAGGCCGTGCTCGCCGGGTTCGGCGGCCAGGGTATCCTGTTCGCCGGCAAGATCATCGCCAACGCCGGCCTGCTTGAGGACCGCGAGCTTTCCTGGCTTCCCAGCTACGGGCCCGAGATGCGCGGCGGCACCGCCAACTGCAGCGTGTGCCTCTCCGATGACCCCATCGGAAGCCCGCTCGTGCTCAACCCCGATGTGCTCGTGGTCATGAACCAGCCGTCGCTCGACAAGTTCGAGCATAGCGTGCAGCCCGGCGGTCTGGTCATCGTCGACAGCACGCTTGTGCCTCGCATTCCGGATATGCCCGGCGTCACGGTGTGCGCCGTGCCCGCCACGGCCCTCGCCGAGGAGGCGGGCCTGAAGGGCCTTGCCAACGTCATCTTGGTGGGCAAGCTGTTCGCCGAAACCCGCTTCTGCAGCGAGGAGACCATTCGCGCGGCTGTGGCCGCCGTGGTCCCGGCGCGTAAGAAGGACAAGCTGGCAGGCAACCTGCGCGCCCTGGAGCTGGGTATCCAGGCCTAGCCTGCGACCGACATCGCAGGCTGATCGCATGGGCGCGAGGCGCCCTTGGCGTGGCATGCCGGGTATGCGGGTGCAAACCGCGCCTGGTGGTTCTCTGTATCGCGATAGCCCGGGTATGCGGGTGCAAACCGCGCTCGATATCGCGAGCTGCGCGATGGCCTGGGTGTTGCAAACCGATTCGAAACCCAACCGGTAACCGATGGTAACCGGTTGGGTTTCGTTGTCTTCATATGTGGCAGCTGTTCTCCTTTCGCTGAGAAGGTTTTGCGTCGTTCGCATGCAGCCGCCTGCCCTTTTCGCCGAAAAGGTTTCGGAATCGTAGCTGCCAGCTAATGAAATCACAAAGCCCTTTCCCTAGCATTTATATCGTTTCAGCACGTCAGTGCATCGTTTAGGGAAAGGGAATGCTCATGGAAACCAACACCGTGCAAGCTGCGCCGGCGCCTCAGCCGTCGAAATCAGGGCTGGGAATCGCCGGCTTCGTTCTGGGGATTATCGCCCTGGCGATATCGTTTCTGCCCATCATCAACAATTTCTCGGCTTTGCTCGCCGCTATCGGCTTCGTGCTCGCGCTCATCGGCACGATCGCGTGCTTTAAGGGGAGAAAGTCGGGCAAGGGCCTGTCCGTCGCCGGCGTGGTGATGAACGTCATCGCATTCGCCGTGGTGCTGGCCACGCAAAGCATGTACAGCTCTGCTATCGATGATGCCTTCTCCGGTACCTCGGTGGCGCCGCGGCCGGCAACCGAGCAGCCTGCGACCACCGCTCCTGCGTCCGATGACGCTGCCGGTGATTCCCAGGCCGCGGCGGCGGGCAACTCCATTACGCTCAAAAACGGCCTCGTGCTTACGGTCGACGGCGTGGTCACCGGGCTTCAGAGCTACGATGGAAAGTCGATCACGCAGGTGAGCGTGACCTATCAGAACAACGGCAACAGCCAGGCGTCGTTCAATCCCTACGATTGGAAGGCCGAGGATGCCCAGGGTGCCCAGCGCTCGCAAGCGTTTTACACCGATGGCGAGAACGAGCTCAATTCCGGCACCCTTGCCGCCGGTGGCTCGGTTTCGGGCAACCTGTACTTCGAAGGCGATGTGGTGAAGGTGCTGTACGAAAACGCCTTTATCGGCTGCGGTTCGGATGTTTCCTGGAACATCGCCTAAGTTTCGCGAAAGGTCGTGCCCATCGGGTCAGGCGTTCGCGCCCGCATCCGATGGGCATTTCTTTGCTACTATGGAACCCAGGAAACCAAAACCGGCGAAGCGCAGAAGGAAGCGGCGAGTGAAAGAACCCATGACCGAGGACCTGCTCAACGAGCTGCTCGATTCGCCTGACCCTGCCGCTTTCGCCAGCAAGCACAAGCTTGTGTGCCGCAGCCTGCCCGATTATCTTCAGCAGCTGCTCGATGAGCGCGGCTTGAGGCGTCCCGAGGTGGTGCGCCAGGCGGGCATCAATCCCACGTTCGGGTATCGGATCTTCGTCGGCCAGCGCAATCCTTCACGCAACAAGCTATTGCAGCTGGCCTTCGCTATGAAGCTGTCGCTGCGCGAGACGAATCGTCTGCTGCAGGCAGGCGGCTGCAACGAGCTATATTGCAAAAACCGCCGCGACGCCATCATTATCTTCTGCATCAACCATGGTGAAACGCTGCAAACCGCCGATGAGCAGCTGTACGCCTTCCACGAGGACACCATCACCGAGTAGCTGGCGGCGTCAGGAGGCGTCGGGTTTACGGTCCCGTTCGCAGCATGCAGGTATTGGCGGGCCGGCGCATCTGCTACCATCATCATCGTTATGAATGAATCCCTCCAACAACATCTTGAATGCCTTGCGCGCGATGAGTGCTATCGCGTTGATGCGGTATTGAAGGAAGGACGTCTCGAGCGCATGGGGTTCCTCAATCGGTGCGCGATGTGGTTGCCCAGGCGACGGCGTTCGACCCTGCCGATCGGTTCGGGTCGGTGGGAGCGATGCGCGCGGCGTTCATGTACGCGGTCGGGTGCCCCGTCGATTTTCGAAAGGGGTCTCTCGCTGCTGATACGGGTTGTGCGCGGGGCGCTGGCGATATTTGGCGTGGCGATTCGGCTTCCGAAGCAGGTTGTGCGCAAGATCCCGGATTCCAGCCTGGTCTCCGAATGGATGGCGCTTTACGGCCCGGCAGCGTTGGGCATGCCGCTGATTCCGATCTCGCCGGCGTCACGCCTGGTGCGGCAGAGCCGGCTTTGTCGTCTGCAGTGCCTGGTGCATCAACGTTGCGTGATGCCAAAAAGCGGGGAAGATCCGAGGCTTTTGCGCATGGCGCAAAAGTCGCCTTTCGATGGCTGTGGGAGTTTTGGTCCGGCATCGCGCACCGCTTGCCTTTGGGCGTTGGCGTGGCGTGGGATATCCTGCTGGCCGCCTGGGGCGCGGTCATGGCCTTCGCGTGCGTTGCCTCCGGCATGAACCCGCAAGGGGACATGGCTCGTTTGCCTGCGGTCGCTTGCGCGGTATCGTATGTGTGCGTGTGGCTGGTCATGGACTGTCCGATCCCGTTGCTCGTCGACACTCGGCCGATCGAGAAGCTGTTTCCGTTGCTTGAGCGGCCTTCGCTCAAGCAACGGGTGGTCGCGGCAGCGGGCATGGCGGGTGTCGCCTTCGCCGTGCTCACGCTGATAGGTATCCTGTTTCTGCGTGAATCCTAGTATTTGCTACTGTTATCCAACCATTTTTTGGAAATAACGCGCCGTTTATCGAATGGGGCCGCATCAGATTACGGTTCGGGTACAATACATGATGAAATCACGTGGAGATGGATGGGTCCTGGTGGGCCCCGCGGCCTTCAAAGCCGTTGTGAGGCGCGCAGAACGTCTCGGGTGTGTTCGATTCGCACGCGTCTCCGCCATATAAGACGCAAACAGGAGCCTTTCGGGGCTCCTTTTCATATGTTGTTTTTACCTGCGGAGCATCGCCGGCAATCGGGTGGACGGTCCGTTATCCGTTCGCCCTGAAAGCGACGACGCCTCCCTTCCATACAGAGTGGAAGGGAGGCGTCCCACGTCTGCCCACCGTGCGTTCGAACGGTGTTCGCATTCGGCGGTGGGCGTCTGAATCGGTTCGTTGCAACCCTGATCGGGTGTTTCCGGCTAGCTTGCCAACTCGCGTGCGTCGCCGACGCGGCGCGTGATGCCCGTATCGTCGAAGTGCTCGAGTACGGGGATGGCGTGCTTGCGGCTCAGGCCCATGGCGTCTTTGAGGTCGGCAGCGGAAGCGGGGCCGTTGGCCAATGCGGTTCGTACGGCCTGCTCGAGTGCGGCAAGCGCGGTGGCGTCGAAATAAAATTCCTCGCTGGCTTTGACGGCCCGGCCTTGCTTCTCCAGCAGCCCGAGCGCCTTGTAACCCTGCTTCGGTGCCAGATCTGCTTGCTTGAGCAGGTCGGCAACCGTAGGTGGTTTCGAGCCAACCGTAGCTAGCAGCTCGGCCAGCTTTTCGGCATTGTCTTCCTCTAGCTTCCGGGCGCCGGCGCCGGCTTGCGGGTGGCTTATCATGCCACCATCGGCCACGGCTTTGCCTTCCGCGCATGCGCGTGCAAGCACCGCATCGAAGGCGTCGGGCGCGCAGCGGGGCATGCAGGCTTGGCGCAGCGCCTCTTTCGACATGCCGGTTGCGGCGGGGTTTGCGCTATGGAAGCGAAGCAGCGTGTTCTCGATCGCCCCCGAAAGCTTCTGCAGCATACGTTTGGTTGCGAACCGCATGTTCGCGCCCGCGGCCCCGGGCAGCATCTCGGCGGTGCCGCGCTCGGCGAGCGCTTCAAGCTCATCTGCAGTTTGCGCAGGGGAAAGCCCGGTTGCATGGGCGATATCGGCGGGCGTTGCAGGGAACTCGGCGGCATCGAAAGCGGCTTGGACCGCCTTTGCGCCATCGCCCGAGCGAAGCGCGTCGAGCAGCGTGCGGTCCGCCTGGGTTACCGTGGTGGTTCGCTTCGGGTGGGCGCGCAGCACTACGCCGCCGCCGATCACGTGCACGGGGGAGTATGAGCGAATGACGAATCGGTCACCGTATGCAACCGGTAGGTCGCACTCCGTACGAATCTGCGCTGCAGCCGTTTGACCTCGCGAGACGCTTTTCACATCATCCATGAGCAGCACGCGCCCGATGCATTCCGTGGTGCCGTGGGCAACATGCACGCGGCAACCGGTTTCCAGCGGCTTGTCCTGGTCGGGCAGGCCCAGGTAGGTGATGTCGACGTCGAAGTGGTCGGTGGGGGTGACGGCGTCGGGGGTGCAGATGAAGCTTCCCGGCCGCACGTCGTCGGTGGTCACGGCGTTCAGGTTCAGCGCGGTGCGGTGCCCTGACGAGGCCTGCTCGACCGCCTGCCCATGCACCTGGATGCCGCGGATGCGCGTGCGCAGGCCCAAGGGCAGCACCTCTACCTCGTCGCCGACATGCGCGATGCCGCTCCACAGCGTGCCCGTGACAACGGTCCCCGCTCCTTTGATGGTGAAGCTGCGGTCCACGGGCAGGCGCATTGCCTCCTGCTCGGCGCGGCCGGCGGTGCCGCGGGCCGCAAGCTGTATGGCTTCCCGCAGCTTGTCCAGGCCCTGTCCGGTTCGGGCGGAAACGGGAACGATCGCGGCCGTCGCATATGGCGTGCCGGCCAGGCGCGTGCGCACCTCGTCCTCCATGAACAGCGCCCATTCCTCGTCCACCAGGTCACATTTCGTCAACGCCACCACGCAGGTCGGCACGGCCAGAAGCTGCAGCACCGCCAAATGCTCCTCGGTTTGCGGCATGATGCCGTCATCGGCGGCGATGCACAGAAGCGCCACGTCGATGCCGGTGGAGCCCGCGATCATCTGGCGCACGAAGCGCTCGTGGCCCGGCACGTCGACCACGCCCATGGCGCTTCCGTCGGGCAGCTCAAGCTGGGCAAAGCCGAGCTCGATCGTGATGCCGCGCTGCTTCTCCTCGCTTAACCTGTCAGGGTCGGTGCCGGTGAGCGCCTGGACCAAGGTGGATTTACCGTGGTCGATGTGGCCGGCGGTTCCGAGCACCAGGTCTCGTTTCGATTCGGTTGTCATAGCGCGCTACGACTCCTTTCGCCCTTCGAAGGCCGCGAAATAGCTGGCCACGGCGCAGGCGATCTCGGGGATGTCCTCTTCGGTGATGGTGCGCGCATCGAACAGCACGCATTCTCGCTTGATGCGCCCGATCACGGGCACGTCGCGGTTGCGCTGGAGGTGCTCCTCGCAGCCTTGCGCGTTGCCGGCCTCGAAGCGCATGCGCACGCAGAACGTGGGGATGTCGCACATGGGAAGCGATCCTCCGCCGGCGCGCCCCGTCTCCTCCACGATCTCCAGGTGCGCTTGGCCGGGCGTCACGCGCTCGGCCAGGGCCGCCATCAGCGCTTCGGCGCGTTCGCGCACCGTTTCGACATCCTCGGTGAGCATGCGCAGGGTGGGGATGCGGCGAAGCGCATCTTCGGGGTCCAGATATAGGCGCAGCGTGGCTTCCAAAGCGGCCAGCGTCATCTTGTCCAGGCGCAGCGCACGGGCCAGCGGATGCTTTTTCAGGCGGTCGATATAGTCCTTGCGGCCTACTACGATGCCTGCCTGAGGGCCGCCGAGCAGTTTATCGCCCGAGAAGCTGACCAGGTCGCATCCTTCGGCAAGCGATTCGCGCACCGTGGGCTCGGCGTATTCGCCGAACACATCCAGGTGCATGAAGGCGCCCGAGCCCTGATCCTCGTAGACGAGCAGCTCGGGGCGATCTTCGCCCGCGGTGGCGCGTCGGGCGTTCTCTTCGTCGGCGATGTGGCGAAGGTCGGTCTTCGAGACGCTTTCGGTGAAGCCGATCATGCGGTAGTTGGAGGGGTGCACCTTGAGCAGCATGGCCGTATCCGGCGAAATGGCGCGCTCGTAGTCGGAGGCGTGCGTCTTGTTCGTGGCGCCCACCTCCACCATGCGCGCGTTCGACTGCGCCATGATGTCGGGCACGCGGAAGCTGCCGCCGATCTCTACGAGCTCGCCTCGGCTGACGATGGCTTCGTGGCCGGCGGCGAACTCGGCGAGCACCATCATGACGGCTGCCGCGTTGTTGTTCACGGCGATGGCGGCCTCGGCGCCGGTAAGCGCGCAGATGAGGTGTTCCACATGGTCGTGGCGGCTGCCGCGCGCCATGTTCTCGATGCTGTATTCGAGCGTGGAGTAGCCGCGCGCGGCTTCCACCACTGCCTGTACCGCGGGCTCTGCCAGCACGCTGCGGCCAAGGTTGGTGTGGATGATCACGCCGGTTGCGTTGATGACGCGCCTGAGGCTCGGGCGCAGCGTGGCCAGCGCGCCGTTGACGGCATCGGTCAAGATTGCCTCGACGTCGACCGCGTCCACTGTTCCCGCCAAGATGAGCTGGCGCTGCCCGTCTACCGCCGCACGGGCGCGGTCGACGAGCATGGAACGGGGGACGATGGCCTCGAGCGCCTTCATGGGAGCGGCTTGCATCAGCTCTTCGACCTGGGGTAATGCGCGTAAAAGGTCGGTGCGTGGTTCGGGCATGGGTCCTCTTTCCCTATTGCGTGCAACGCCGCCCTGTATGCAGGGCGGCGCGGGTTTTCCGTAGCTCAATATAGCAGGCAAGCCCCCAACGCCTCGGGGCAAGGCGGCGAGTGCGCCAAATGTCCGGCAAATGCTATCGCAGGCGGGTCAATTCGCGCCGTTCGCGCCAATGAGGACGTTTCATGCTCGTAGCCATGCAAGAATTACCGTGTTTTTCCTAAAGGCGAGAAAACGCGAACAGGGGAGGTTTTCATGGCAATGGATCAATCGGATGTGAAGGCGCTGCGATCTGATGCGCTCGGCCCTGCCGAGATCGAGGCGAAGGCCGAGACGCTGGCCGTGGGCAAGGCCGGCATGGCTGGTGCGAAGTGCTTCGTGCTGGCAATGCTCGCCGGCGCGTTCATCGCGTTCGGCGCAACGTATTTCCTGGTATTCCTGGGCGACTCGGCGGTGCCGTTCGCCGCTCAGCGCATGGTCGGCGGCATCTGCTTCAGCTTGGGCCTGGTGCTCGTGCTGTGCTGCGGAGCTGAGCTGTTCACCGGCAACATGCTCATGGTGACGGGCCTGGCCTCGAAGAAGATCAAGCTTGGCGGCTTGGTGCGCAACTGGGTCATCGTATGGCTGGGCAACCTGGTCGGCTCCCTTATCGTGGTGGCGCTCATCTATTGGTGCGGCGTCGGCGCGATGAACGGCGGCGCCGTGGGCGACGCCATGGTGTCGGTGGCCGTCGGCAAGGTCACCCCCGATTGGCTCGTGCTCATGGCTAAGGGCATCATGTGCAACGTCATGGTGTGCCTGGCGGTGTGGATCGGATTTTCCGCGCGCACCGTGGTGGACAAGGTCCTTGGCATCATGCTCCCCATCAGCTTCTTCGTGGCAGCCGGCTTCGAGCACTGCGTGGCGAACATGTTCTTCCTGCCCACGGGTCTGCTCATGAAATCCGCCGGGTTCGGCGCGGCGGTCGCCAACGCCGGCGCGCTCGATGTGACGGCCATCCTGTATAACCTGTCCGCCGCCACGGTGGGCAACATAATCGGCGGCGTCCTGGTCGGCCTGGCCTACTGGTTCGTGTATGCTAGGAACAAGGCGAAGTAGCGCTGCGGTTGCGTGTTTCCGCCTAATAGGTTTGTGCGAACGGCACTTGCGGATTGCAGGTGCCGTTTTCGTTTTGCACGGCGGCGCGGGTGGGCGGCGGTGCTATAGTTGAACGAAAGACGCGCCGTTTTCTGCCTTCGGGCGCGCTTGATTCTGCATCCGCAAGCATGCTTGCGTTCTATGCGTATACCCTTTTGCGCGCATCATCACAGACGAGAAAATGAATAGAGGCTTTCATGTTCGACCCCGCAAACGAGCCGGCGGTGCCCATCGACCTGCCTGGTATCTACGACACCTTCGACGAGGCGCGCCGCGCCAGCTTCGTCAAAGCCATGAACTACAAGCAGGAAGGCGGCAAGCTGTGCGGTTACCTGTGCTCGTACAGCCCGCTTGAGCTGCTGGACGCCGCGGGAGCGGGCGCGGTGGGCCTGTGCGGCATGAACAACGAGACCATCCCCGATGCCGAGACGGTGCTGCCGAAAAACCTCTGCCCGCTCATCAAGGGCACCTACGGCTTTGCGCCATCTCCGGTCGCTATCTGCAAATCAATTGCTCGGTCACGTCGCCCAACGACGGCCGCATCGAGCATATGATGGATATGGTGGAGAAATACAAGGTCGACGGCGTGGTCGAAGTGGTGCTGCAGGCGTGCCACACCTTCAGCATCGAGGCGGTGCGCGTGCAGCGCGCCTGCGAGCAGGCCGGCGTGCCCTACATGAAGCTTGAAACCGATTACTCCACCAACGATGCCGGCCAGGTGGAAACCCGCCTGGGCGCGTTCATCGAGATGCTGTAGTGGGAAGATTTGCGCAAGTGCGGCGCAAAACGCCGCGGAAAGGAGATGCTCATGGAGAAGCTCGATTGCAAGGGGCAGGCGTGCCCGTTGCCCGTGGTGAACGCGAAGAAGGCCCTTGCCGGCATGGGCGAGGGCGCCCTTGAGGTTGTGGTGGACAACAAAACGGCCATGCACAACCTGGAAAACCTTGGCAAGTCGCTCAAGGTCGAAACCGCCTCCGAGGAGCGCGGCGATGCCGAGTTCGCGGTGGTCTTTACCAAGGGTGCGCAGGTCGCCGATGCGGCATGCGAGGAGTGCCAGCCGCTCGTGCCGGCAGGTAGCAAGGTGGTCGTGCTGTCGAGCGAGTTCATGGGCGCAGGCGACGATGAGCTTGGCGCCACGCTTATGAAGGCGTTCGTGTTCGCGCTCACCCAGCAAGACGAGCTGCCGGCGGCCATCCTGGCCTACAACGGCGGCGTGCATTTGACCGTCGAGGACAGTCCCGTGCTCGATGATCTGAAAAAGCTCGCCGAAGCAGGCGTTGAGATCTTCAGCTGCGGAACCTGCCTCAACCATTTCGGCATCGCCGACAAGCTTGCGGTGGGCGAGGTGACGAACATGTACGTCATCGTCCAAAAGCAGCTTGAGGCCGGCGTCGTCGTGCGTCCTTAGCCTTGGCGGTATGTGCGATGCAGAGATGCAAAACGCCGCATGCGGTGGTGACCTTCCATAGCACGGCCGATGCGATGGCCTTGCAGGCTGCCGCGGTCGGAGGCGTTCTGCCGGGGCGCGTCATCCCGGTGCCTTCCGAGATCTCGGCGGGGTGCGGCCTTGCCTGGAGCGTTCCCGTCGAGCAGCGCGAAACGCTCGAGCAAGCGCTTGAGCAGCGGGGGCTTGCCTTCGAAGCCATCACCGAAGTGGATTTGTACTAAACGCAAGGGGAGCCGTCGTTTGACGGCTCCCCTTTGTTGTGAGGATGGCTTGTTGCGGTCACGTGCGGCGTCGGTTTGGCTGGGGCGCTGCAGGGCGTGAGCCTTCCCGTTTACCAGTTCACGAAGATCTTACCCGCCGGACCGGCTTCAAAGATTCCGATTCGGGAGGGTTTGCGCCCTTGGCGCTGCTCGCATTCCGCCTCGAAAAGGCTTGCATTCTCGGGCGGGATGGCCACGAGCAGACCGCCGGAGGTTTGCGGGTCGCATAGCACGCCCATGCGGTCGTCGAACTCGAAATCGTCGATGCAGCCTTGCTCCACGAACGCGTTCGCCCAGTCGATGATGCCGAACGTCTTGCCAGGGCGGCAGTAATCGCACGAAAGCTCGTACACGCCGTCGAACAGCGGCAAAGCGTCCCAGTCCAGGCGAGCAGCGCACTCCGACGCTTCGAGCATCTCGTGCAGATGGCCTGCCAGGCCGAAACCGGTGACGTCGGTGCACGCGTGCACGTCGCATTCCAGCATGGCCTCGGCGGCCGCGCGGTTAAGCTCCATCATGCCGTCGATGACCGGGCGCAAGTCCTCGTCGGTGCGCAGCTTCGCCCGCAGCGCGGCGTTCATGATGCCCGTGCCAATCGTTTTCGTGTAGTACAGCGCGTCACCGGGCTGCGCCCCGCCGTTTCTCACCATGCGCTCAGGGTGTACGAGGCCGAACACGGAAAGGCCGTACTTGGGCTCGTCGTCCTCGATGGAATGGCCGCCCACCACGAACGCCCCGGCCTCACGCACTTTGTCCGCGCCGCCGCGCAGCACGTCTCCCACCACTTCAGTGCCCATGCAGCTGGGGAAGGCCAGGATGTTGAGCGCGGTGACGGGCTTGCCGCCCATGGCGAACACGTCGGACAGTGCGTTGGCCGCGGCAACGGCGCCGAACTCGTACGGGTCGTCCACCACGGGCGTGAAGAAGTCGAGCGTCAGCACAGCGGCGTTGTCCTTGTCCACCTGCCAAACCGCGGCGTCGTCTGCGGTGTCGAAGCCCAGCAGCAGGTTCGGGTCGGGCACGGCCGGCGCGATGTCGCGTAAAATCTCGGAGAGGTCTCCCGGACCCCATTTGGCCGCTCAACCGCCTTTGTCGGTGAGCGTGGTCAGGCGTATGCGATCGCCGTCGCACATTGCGCCGTTCGCAGGGTTGTCCGTGCTCATGCGCGGTCCTTTCTTATGGGGTCGGGTTGGTATCATTGCCAGTATAGTATAGTCGCAAGATGGTATGCATAGTTTTGCATCAAGGTCCAAGCGTGACAACGGCGAAGCCTCATGGGCCCGAAACCTCAGACAAGGAGCAACGCACATGGCAGGTATCGGTATCGATATCGGATCGACGGCTACGAAAGCCGTCGTCGCGGACCCTTCGGGCGCTATCGCGTTCAAGCTGGTTATCCCCACCGGGTTTTCCAGCGTGGAAGTTGCCGAGCAGGTGCGCCGGGCGTTTTCCTGCGAGGGCTTCGAGATGGACGAGATGCCGGTGGTCGCCACGGGGTATGGCCGTGTCGCCGTTCCATACGCGAACAAGGTGGTCACCGAGATCACCTGCCACGCTCGCGGCGCGGCGGCGCTCTTCGGCGAAGACGGCACCGTCATCGACATCGGCGGGCAGGACACCAAGGCTATCGGCCTTGCGGGCGGCAAGGTGCGCAAGTTCGTCATGAACGATAAATGCTCCGCGGGAACCGGGCGCTTCTTGGAGATCATGGCCGACCGATTGGGCGTAAGCCAAGCCGAGCTCGCCCGCTTGGCGGCGGCAGGGCAGCCTACCGTCATCTCCAACATGTGCACGGTGTTCGCCGAATCCGAGGTCATCTCCTTGGTGGGCAAGGGCGAGCCGCGTGAGAACATCGCCCGCGGCGTCATTGACTCGGTCGTGGCGCGCGTGTGCACGCTGGTGGGGCAGGTCCCCGCGGCGCGATATCACCTTACGGGCGGCTTGTGCGAAAACGATTACGTTCGCGCCCGCTTGGAGGCCGAGTTGGGCGCGCCGGTGGGCTCTTGCCCCGACGCGCGTTTCGCGGGGGCGTTGGGCGCGGCCATCATCGCCGCCGAGATGGCAGGCGAAGCGTAGCGTTTCGCAGCGATATTGACGTTGCTGTTCGCGGATGGCCTGCGCGGCTTTCGCCTTGCGGTTTGACTTGCGCGCTTCGCGGGCCTGCTGTTCGACTTCATCTATGTGCAGGACGCTCTCAGGATGCCGGTGAAGACCGGTAACCGTTATCTCTTTCGATCGATAGGGCACAAACCATGATCTATTTGGACAACGCAGCCACCACGATGCACAAACCCCAGGTCGTCATCGATGCGGTGTGCGGCGCCATGACGTCGTTCGGCGGCCCCGGGCGCGGTTCGCACCAGGCGGCGCTTGATGCGAGCATGGCGGTGTTCGGGGCTCGACAGGCGGTTTCCGACCTGCTCGACGCCTGGGGCGCCGGCAGCGTCTCGTTCGCCTTGAACGCCACCATGGCACTCAACATAGCCATCGACGGGCTGTTGCCTGCGGGCGGCATCGCGGTTACCACGGCCGCTTCGCACAACTCCGTGCTTCGCCCGCTCAACCGTGCGCGCGATGAGCGCGGTTGCCAGGTGCGCGTCGCCGCTATCCTGCCCGATGGCTCGCTTGACTGGGAATCTTACGAGCGGGCGCTTGTCGGCGCCAGCCTGGTCGTGGTCACGCATGCTTCCAATGTGACCGGCGATGTGTACGACATCGAGCGCATGGCCGCTGCCGCCCATAAGGCCGGCGCGCCGTTCGTCCTCGATGCGGCGCAGACGGCCGGCGCATGGGCGTTCTCGGCATCGGGCATCGGCGCCGACGTCGTGTGCTTCACCGGCCATAAAAGCCTGTACGGGCCGCAGGGCACCGGCGGGCTGTGCGTGCGCCCGGGCCTTGATATCGCCCCGCTTGTGGAAGGCGGTTCGGGCGTGCACAGCTTCGACGAGCGCCATCCGCGCTTTATGCCCGAGGCGCTCGAGGCCGGAACGGCCAATGCGCATGGCTTGGCGGGTCTTGCGGCGGGGTGCTGCTGGCTTGCGGAGCGCGGGGTGGCGGATGTGCAAGCGCATATCGAAGGGCTGATTGCGCGTTTCCTGGATGGCGTGGCCGATATCGACGGTGTGAAGGTCCTCGGCGGCGGCTCCGGGCAGCGCTGCGGCATCGTCGCCGTCAACGTAGGCGATGCCGACTCCGGCGAGATCGCCGATCGGCTGGCGCAGGGATGGGGCGTGTGCGTCCGCCCGGGCGCGCACTGCGCCCCGCTCATGCACACGGCGCTGGGAACGCAGCAGCAGGGTGTCGTGCGATTCAGCTTCGGTGCCATGAATTCGCAGTTGGATTGCGACGACGCCTTGAGCGCGTTGCGGGACATCGCCTGCCCGTAGCGTACTCCGCGACGCTCCCGTGCCCAATGCTCTCCCGATCTCGAAAGGACCTTCATGCGCATCCTCTGCATCTCCGCCCAAAAGCCCGATAGCACCGGCAGCGGCGTTTATCTGGCCGAAACGGTGGCATCCCTGGCCGCCGCCGGGCACCAGGTGGCCGTCATCGCCGGCATCGACAAGGACGACTCCCCGCAGCTCGCCCCTGGCGTCGAGTTCCTCCCGGTGCGCTTCCGCACTCCCGAGCTGCCGTTTCCCGTGTGCGGCATGAGCGACGTCATGCCCTACGAGGCCACGCGATACCGCGATATGACGCCGAAGATGGTCCAGGCCTTTCGCAGCGTGTTCGGGCGGCGTATCCGCGAAGCCGTGCTCGACTTCAAGCCCGATGCGGTCATCTGCCATCACCTATACCTGGCCTGCTCGGCCGCGTGCGACGTGCTTGACGATCTGGCCGGTGAATATCGGTCACCGATTGCGGAAGGTTCAGGACTCGCGAAGGGCCGCCCGTGCCCAATTTGGGGCGTTTGCCATTCAACCGACCTGCGTCAGCTGCGCAACCACGATCTGGAGAAGGACCGCATTGCGGCAGCTGTCCGCTCGCTCGACGGTGTGATGGCGCTGCACGAGGCGCAGAAGGCCGAGATCGCCGAGCTGTTCGACCTGCCCGCCGATCGCGTCCGCATCGTGGGGACGGGCTACAACTCCCAGGAGTTCGCTCCTCGTGCCGGCTTGCGCGCTGCCCACCCGTTGCGCGTGCTGTACGTGGGCAAGATATGCCGCGCCAAGGGCGTGGAAAGCCTCATACGCGCTATGGGACTGCTTCCCCTCGATCCGCAAGCCGTGGAGCTGCGCCTGGTGGGCGGTTACAGCGACCAGGGGCAATACGATCGCATCGTCGAGCTGGCCGGTGGCTGCCGTTTCCCGGTGGTGTTCGGCGGCCGCGTTTCTCAAGACGACCTGGTGCTTTCCTATAACGAAAGCCACGTGTTCGCATTGCCCTCGTTTTTCGAGGGATTGCCGCTTGTGACGGTGGAGGCGCTTGCGAGCGGATGCCGCGCGGTGGTCACGAGCCTGCCAGGCGTTCGGCCGTGGCTCGATGCGTCCCTTCCGGACGCCCCCGTTTCATTCGTTGAGCCGCCGCGTATCCAGGGCGTCGACGTGCCCGTGCCCGAGGATCTGCCGGCCTTCGAGCAACGCCTTTCGGATGCGCTGCTCGAACAGCTTCAAGCGGCGGCGGAGCAGCCCCTTGGGGGAACCGGGTTCGACGCCACCGCCGTGTCTTGGGATTCGCTTGCCGCCCGCATGGTCGCGCTGGTCGGCTAGCGCTGACGCGAACCGCATAGGCAGGCGGGGGAGTGCGGAACTTGAGCAGGGGACAGGGATGCTCGCGCTGCGTTGCCGAAGGCGCGGTGATCGACTGCGTGAACGCACCTCCGTCCCCCCTCGTCACCCGTTCGCCGTCCTTTCTCTCGGAAGGGCCCTTGGCCCTTGCTTCTGGAAAGAAATTCTCGAGTTTATCCGGACATGTTCGGATAAACTCGAGAAGGAAGCTCAAGCATTTGGATGGGCTTTCGGATCAATCGCTGCATAAAAACCGACCGCTAGGGTTGTGTTTTTCGATATTCGGGGTTGTCAAACCGCTCCGGTCCGCATAAACTGCCAATAGTTCCTTTAAATGCGGTACAGAGAGACCGACAAGGTAACACCCGAATCGCTCGCTTTCACAAGAGCGGATCTGAGATGAAGCCTTTGTCAGCCGCAAAGGCGTTTTTTATGCCTTGCGACATGGCGTCAAGGTTCGGGCGGGCCGAAAAACTCGGCGGCTTTCCCGAAAGACGTGTCTGTCTGTGCGCACTCGACTAGAGAAAGGGTGTGTATGACTGACGCAGGGACGGTCAAGAACGTCTGCATGGATGCAGACGAGATCGAGCGCTCTTTGGTGCGTATCGCGCATCAGATCCTCGAGACCAACAAGGGCGCGGATAACCTCGCGCTCGTCGGCATCGTCACGCGCGGCGATTTGCTCGCCAAGCGCCTGGCTGAGAAGATCGAGCAGATCGAGGGCACGAAGGTGCCGCTCGGCAAGCTCGACATTAGCTTCTACCGCGACGACTTCGCCACTCACTTCGCCCCCGAAGTGCATTCCACCGAAATCGACTTCGATATGGACGGCAAGGACGTCGTGCTTGTAGACGACGTGCTCTTCACCGGCCGCACCATCCGTGCCGCGCTCGACGCGCTCATGGACATCGGCCGCCCGGCTCGCGTGGAGCTGGCCGTGCTGGTCGATCGCGGGCATCGCGAGCTTCCCATCCGCGCCGATTACGTCGGCAAGAACGTGCCTTCCGCCGCACAGGAGAACGTGCGCCTGTTCCTGGAGGAAGTGGACGGCAAGTCCGAGGTCGAGATTCTGGAAATGTCCGACGGCGCGCACATCGGCGCCGCACCGCTGGGAGGTGAATAGGGAATGGCTTTCAACCATAAGCATCTTATCGACATCACGGAGTATTCCGCCGATGACATCATGGCCATCCTTGAAACGGCTGTGAAGTTCAAAGAGGTCAACGAGCGCCGTATCAAGCAGGTGCCCACGCTCAAGGGCTTCACCGTGGTCAACATGTTCAACGAGCCGTCCACTCGTACGCGCTCGAGCTTCGAGATGGCCGAGAAGCGCCTGTCCGCCGCAAGCCTGAACTTCGGCGGCAGCTCCACCTCCTCGGTCAAGGGCGAGAGCCTGGTGGACACGGTGGAAACGCTGTGCTCCTACAAGATCGACATGATCGTCGTGCGCGACAAGCACGCCGGCGTGCCGCGCAAGATCGCCGATGTGTCCGGCGTCCACGTCATCGATGCAGGCGACGGCAAGCATCAGCATCCCACGCAGGCGCTGCTCGACCTGTACACCATCTGGCAGACCAAGGGCCGTCTCGACGGCCTGAAGGTCGGCGTCGTCGGCGACATCGGGCACTCCCGCGTGTGCGGCAGCCTCATCCCGGCCCTGAAGATCATGGGCTGCGAGGTCACCGCCATCGCCCCGCCCACGCTGCTGCCCGCACGTCCCGAGGTGCTTGGCGTCGACCACATCTCGCACAACATCGACGAGGTGCTCCCCGAGCTCGACGTCGTGTACATGCTGCGCATCCAGCGCGAGCGCCTCGAGGGTGCGCCGTACCCCAGCCTACGCGAGTACAACATGCTCTACGGCCTCACCGAGAAGCGCAACAAGCTCATGCGCCCCGACTGCATCGTCTGCCATCCCGGCCCCATCAACCGTGGCGTCGAGCTGGATTCCTTTATGGCCGACCACCCGGAGCGTTCGGTCATCCTTGACCAGGTCTATGCCGGCATCCTGACCCGCATGGCCGCCCTGTACCTGCTGCTTGGAGGGAGCGAAGATGGCATTACTGCTTAAGAACGCGCACGTGATCGACCCGCAGGTCGGTCTGAACGAAACCGCCGACATCCTCATCCGCGACGGCAAGATCGTCGAGGTCGGTCAGGGTCTCACCCTGGAGAAGGGCGTCGAGCGCGACCTGGCTGGCAAGATCGTCGTCCCGGGCCTGGTGGACATGCATGTGCATCTGCGCGAGCCGGGTTTCGAGCAGAAGGAAGACATCGCCAGCGGCACCCGCGCCGCAGCCCATGGCGGCTTCACGGCGGTTTGCGCCATGCCCAACACCAACCCGGTCGTCGACAACGCCGTCGCCGTCGAGTATGTGAAATCCATCGCCGCTCAGGCCGGCAAGTGCCGCGTGCACGTGTCGGGCTCCTGCTCGCAGGGCCTGAAGGGCGAGACGCTCTCCGAGATGGGCGACATGGCCGCACACGGCGCCGTCGCGTTCACCGATGACGGCCGCGGCATCCAGGCGGCCGGCATGATGCGCCGCGTCATGGATTACGCCAGCCAGTTCGGCTGCGTGGTCATGAGCCACTGCCAGGACGAGGACCTGGTTGGCGACGGTCAGGTCAACGAGGGCGTCGCCTCCACGCGCCTGGGTCTTCTGGGCTGGCCGGCTGAAGGCGAGGAGCTGCAGATCGCTCGCGATATCGCGCTGTGCCGCCTGACCGGCTGCAAGCTGCATATCCAGCACATCTCCACCGCTCGCGGCCTTGACATGGTCCGTGCCGCTAAGGCCGAGGGCCTGCCGGTCACCTGTGAGGTCACCCCGCATCACCTGTTCCTTACCGAGGACAACATCGGCGACGATTACTCCACGGCGCTCAAGGTCAACCCGCCGCTGCGCACGGCTTCCGACGCTGAAGCCCTTATCGCCGGCGTGGTCGACGGCACCGTCGACGCCATCGTCACCGACCATGCCCCGCACACCGCATGGGAGAAGGACCGCGAGTTCGAGCTGGCGCCGTTCGGCATGATCGGCCTGGAAACCAGCCTGGGCCTGGTCATTACCAATCTGGTCGCCACCGGCAAGATCACCTGGGAGCGCATGACCGAGCTCATGGGAGCCAACCAGCGCGCTATCCTGGGCGTGGAGCGCGTGGCCCTCGAGGCCGGCAGCACCGCCGACCTGACGGTCATCGACCCTGAGGCCGCCTGGACCGTCGACGCTGCGGATTTCTGCAGCAAGGCGAAGAACTCCGGCTTCATTGGGGCCGAGCTCACCGGCCGTGCAACCGACGTGTACGTCGGCGGCTACGCCACCATGGAAGACGGCAAGATCGTCGAATAGCGCCGGACTTTATCAGCGCATAAACGAAGGGACGTCCTGGACGGAATCCGGGACGTCCCTTTTTGCGTTCGAATAGGTTAATTATGCTGTTGCAGGTGATTCTCGCTACTTGCGCAGCGCCCTCGTTGCGAAACCGGGGATCATGAAGACCATGGAGATGGCGAAACCGACCATAAGCACGGTGCTTAAGGCCAGCGTGTTGGCGATGGTGCTCATGGCGATGCTCACCACGGTGGAGCCTACATAGCCGGTGAAGTTGATGAGCGACACCACGCTTGCGCTGTCGGCGGGATCGCTATAATTGATGAGCATGTGCATGCTAGCCGACAGCAGGATGCCGGTGGAAACGCTGAACACGCCATCGGCGATCAGGAACGGCACCGTCATGCCCTTCGTCAACGTGAACCACAAGATCGCGTAGGTGACGCACAGCAATGCCGTGCCACCGTATACGGCGAAACGCGTGGTGGTGCGGGCGGACATGGGGCCTCCTAGGGCGCTCGGGGCCATGGCCAGCGCAAACATGAGCGCGGGGATCAGCGGGTCGGTTGACTGGAAGTACGCCACAGCGGCAGGGGTTGACAGCGATTGGAAAAACACACCGGTGCCCCAAGCCGCGATATAGCATCCTGCAGCAAGCGGGAATACCGGACGAAGGTTCTTCGGGATATGCACGAGCGGTTTGATGGCCTTGCGGATGGTGATCCGCTGCGTGACCGTTTCCTGTGCAAGCGGAAGCAGGATGGCATTGAGCATCATCAGCACGATGAGCACGGCGAACATGGGGATATAGTTGCGCGAGAACGTGGCGTATATGCCGATGCCCAAAGACCCGATCATCATGCCGATCAGGCATCCGGTGCTGGCGATGGTGGTGCCGAAGGTGCGATAGCGCTGCGAGGTGCAGTCGAGCATGAAAGCCGAGGTTGCACTCATGGTAAGACCGCACGATATGCCTTGCACCATACGGGCGATCTGCAAGGCGGCCCCGTTAGGCAGCCAGATATACAGCGCGCAGGCAAGCGAGCCGAATAGCAGGGCAGCGGCCACAAGCGGCCTGCGACCGAGCGCATCCGAGAGCGACCCTCCTAGGAATAACGTGGTCAGTACTCCGGTAAGATAGGAAACCATGGTCAACGAGATGTCGGCGTCGGTCAGCCCCAGGGCTATCTTGTACTCGGCATACAGCGGCACAGGCACCGCCACCGCGGCGAAGGTCAGCAGCATGGCGCACGCCGCGATGATGGCGCTTCTTAAGTCTTTCGCGTTCGATGCTTCGCAGTTTTCGGTCATGTCCCCTCCTCGTCATTGCCAGCCCGTCGCATTGCATGGGGGAGCGTCGAAACGCATTTCCCTATCCGGACGCGAAGGCTCTTTCGCTTACAGTTATCGCTTATGCTTGGCCATGGATATGCATCCCGGCACGATGGAGATGGCGGCCAGGAGCGCGATGAAGGCGTACACCGTTGCCAGGTCGAATGTGGCGGTGAGCCCTGTTTGAATGGCTGAGACCACGGTCGACCCCACATAGCCGGTCAGGTTGGCAAGTGTCACCACGCTGGCGTTTTCCTGCGGCGTCGATGCGCTGATGAGCATATGCAGGCTCGATGACAGGATCATGCCCGTAGTGACCGCGAACACCACCTCGAGCACCAGATAGGGGACCAAAAGCCCCAAAACCATGCAAACCCCTAGAGCCACGATCGCGCCGAACATGATGATGTAGCCGACGATCATTGAGGATCGCGTGCCCATGCGTGCTGAAACAGGGCCTCCGAGCGCGCTCGGGGCCATGGCCAAGGCAAGCACGAGGGACGGGATGAGCGGATCGGTTGCCCCGAAGTAGTCGACCGAAGCCGGCGTGGAAAGCGATTGGAAGAAGAAGCCGACCGACCAGGTGGAGATATAGCCGCCGGCCACGATGGGAAGCAGCTTGCGAAGATGCGCCGGCACGTGCGTCATCGGTTTAACGGCCTTTTTCCAGGTGATGCGGTTGTGCACCGTTTCGGGCGTGAAGGGAAGGGCGAGCATCGTGGCAAGCATGATCACGGCCATCACAGCGAATACCTGCCAGTAGGCGGTGGAAACGGTGGCGAAAAATCCGATGCCCAGTGAACCCACGGTAAGCCCGATCAGGTACCCCGTGCTTGCGATGGTCATGCCGAACGTGCGATGGCGCTCCGAGGTGCAGTCGATCACGAACGCAGAGGTGGCGCTCATGGACAGCGCGCAGGAAACGCCCTGCACGAAACGGGCGAATTGCAGCATGGGGCCGCTTGATAGGCCGATGAACAGCAGGCAGCCGGCAACGCCGCAGGAAAGCGCGGCGCCCACCGTGGGCCTGCGCCCGGATGCGTCCGAAAGCGATCCGGCAAAGAACAGGACGGAAAGCACGCCGAACAGGTACATGACGATGGTCATGGAAACATCTGAGGCGGTAAGACCCAGCTGTTGCTGCCACGTGGCGTACAGCGGTATGGGCGCGGAGGCGGCCGCGAACACCGTCACCAAAGCCACCGTTCCCACGATGGCGCCGCGCATCGCACCTGGAGGTTGGCTTGCCGCCTGTTCATCGATCCCCATCGGTTTCCCCTTCCCGATTCCGGAATATTTCCCCGTATAGCGAACATCCTACTACGTATGGGAGGTTCCCCTCAATGGGAAAGCGGGCCGAAATCCGCGTCCCACCAGGGGTTTATGTGCGCCTGCACAAAATCGGCAGCCAATTCCAATGCATATCACGTTAACAATAGGTAATAAAACTGCATAAGGCAAAGCAAAACAGCTATTCAGTTGTATACTCCTCCAAGTCCTTTAAGGGCGGTACGGAGAGACCGAAAAGGAATATGGCAGGCAATGGCCGGCTTTGATTACATGGTGTTCGGCCCACGACGTGGGGATTCGGCCTTGCGGAGTCGGTGCGCGCTTGCCATCACGAAAGGAGTTGCATGTGAGCAACATCACAGAACAGCTGCTTCGCGGGACCTCGAAGGGGGTTGGCGCGAAGGCTGCGTTGGCTTTAGAAGATGGCACGGTGTTCTTCGGCACCTCGTGCGGTGCCGCGGGGGAGGCTTTTGGCGAGATATGCTTCAACACTTCGCTTGAGGGGTATCTCGAGGTGATCAGCGACCCCAGCTATGCAGGCCAGATCATCACGCTGACGTATCCTCAGATCGGCAACTACGGCGTGAACCTCGAGGACGCGCAATCGGGCAAGCCCGCACTGCGAGGGCTGGTGGTGCGCGATATGTGCGCAACGCCGAGCAATTGGCGCAGCGATATGGCGCTTGGCGAATACCTTGAACGCAACGGCGTGGTGGCCATCGAGGACGTGGACACGCGCGCGCTCGTGCGCCACGTGCGCGATCATGGTGCCCAGCGCGCGATCATCTCCACCGTAGATGATGATGCGGAAAGCCTGCTGGCGAAAGTGCGCGCGAGCGAGAGCATCGTGGGGCGAAACCTTGCTGCCACGGTGTCTTGCGAGCGTCCCTATGCGCATACCGCCCACGATATGCCGGATAGCGTGAGGTTCGCCTTGGCCGAGGTTCCTGATGCCCGTTTCAAGGTGATCGCCTACGATTGCGGCGTGAAGCGCTCCATCCTCGATGGGCTCGTGCGCGCCGGATGCTCGGTGACGTGCGTGCCGTGGGATACGCCTGCCGAGGACGTGCTCGCGCAGCATCCCGATGGCGTGTTCTTAAGCAACGGACCCGGCGATCCAGATGCGGTCTCGGGCACGTATTCCCAGGTGGAGAAACTGCTCGGCAAGGTGCCGATGTTCGGCATCTGCCTCGGGCATCAGATGATGGGCAAAGCCGCCGGCGCCGATATCGAGAAGCTCAAGTTCGGTCATCGAGGCGGCAATCATCCCGTGATGAACCTTCTCACGCGCCGCGTGGAGATCACGGCTCAAAACCATGGGTTCGGCGTGCTGTTCCCCAGCATGGGCGAGCTTGTGCCCGAGCTATCGGGCGGGTATACCGAACATCATGATGACCTGCGCTTTTGGGTACGCGCCGGCATCGCTCCCGTTGTGCGGAACGAGCGCTTCGGGCGCATTCGGCTGACCCACGTCAATCTCAACGACGGCACCGTGGAGGGCGTGGCGTTTCTGGACGTTCCCGCATTCTGCGTGCAGTACCATCCCGAGGCCGCGCCGGGCCCGACCGATGCGCACTATCTGTTCACGGCGTTCGCGCGCTTGATGGAGGGACGCAAGGATTATCTGGACATCGACATCGCCGCCGATCGCTTGGCGGGATGGCGGTTCGGCGCCGAAGCAACGAAGGAGCTCGCGAATGCCTAAACGCAACGATATCGAAACCATCCTGGTCATCGGCTCGGGTCCCATCGTCATCGGTCAGGCGTGCGAATTCGATTACTCCGGCACGCAGGCGTGCAAGGTGCTCAAGGATGAGGGCTATCGCGTGGTGCTGGTCAATTCCAACCCGGCGACCATCATGACCGATCCCGCCATGGCCGACCGTACCTATGTCGAGCCCATCACCGCCGAGTTCATCGAGCGGGTCATCGCTCGCGAGCATCCGGATGCGCTTCTGCCCACCTTGGGCGGGCAAACCGGTTTGAACGCCGCGGTTGAGCTGGCCGAATCCGGCATTCTTGAGAAATACGGCGTCGAGATGATCGGTTGCGACCTTGAAGCCATCAACCGCGGCGAGGACCGTAAGCTGTTCAACGAGTGCATGGCGGAGCTTGGCATCGAAACGGCCCGCAGCGATTATGCGTATCGCGTCGAGGATGCGCTGGCCATCGTGGAAAAGCTCGGATATCCGGTGGTTTTGCGCCCGAGCTTCACCATGGGCGGCGCTGGCGGCGGCATCGCGCACAACGAGGAGGAGCTGCGCTTGATCGTTTCGCAGGGCCTTGAGCTGTCGCCTGCCGGCGAGGTGCTCGTTGAAGAATCCATCAAAGGCTGGAAAGAATACGAGATGGAGGTCATGCGCGATAAGGCCGGAAACGGCATCATCGTCTGCTCCATCGAGAACCTAGACGCCATGGGCGTGCACACGGGCGATTCCATCACCGTTGCCCCTGCTCAAACGCTCAGCGACGTGGAATACCAGCGCATGCGCGCGGCAAGCTTGGCCATTCTCGAGAAGGTGGGCGTCGAGACGGGCGGATCGAACGTGCAGTTCGCCGTGAACCCGGAAAACGGGCGCATGGTGGTCATCGAGATGAATCCCCGCGTATCTCGTTCTTCCGCGCTTGCATCGAAGGCGACCGGCTTCCCTATCGCCAAGGCCGCGGCGCGCCTTGCCGTCGGATACACGCTCGATGAGATCGTCAACGATATCACGAAGGCCACGCCTGCATGCTTCGAGCCTTCCATCGACTACTGCGTGGTGAAGGTTCCTCGCTTCGCGTTCGAGAAGTTCCAGGGCGCCGACGACGTGCTGTCCACGCGTATGAAGGCCGTGGGCGAGGTCATGGCGATCGGGCGTACGTTCGAGGAGGCGCTGGGCAAGGCCATGCGCTCGCTGGAGAACGGGCGCGCCGGCTTGAACGCCGACGGCAAATGCAAGGAGATATTGGGGCAGGACGGCTTCGATGAGCTGGTCGGGCGCCCCACGCAAGACCGCATCTTCTACATGGCAGAGGCGTTGCGCCGCGGGTGGGGCGCGCAGCGCTTGCATGAGGCCACGGGCATCGACCCATGGTTCATCGACCGCATGCGCGATATCGTCACCATCGAGGAGAACCTTCGCGGGATGTCGCTCGACCGCCTTGACGCGCAGGCCTTCCGGCTGCTCAAGCGCATGGGCCTATCCGACGTGCAGATCGGGCATCTGACCGGGGCTGATGAGCTTGAGGTGCGTGCTCGCCGCAAGCAGCTCGGCATCGTGCCCGCGTTCAAGACGGTCGACACCTGCGCCGCCGAGTTCCCTGGCACCACGGCATACCACTACAAGACCTATGATGCCGACGAAAACGAGGCCGTGCCCACGCCGGGTCGCAAGAGCGTCATGATCTTGGGCGCCGGGCCGAACCGTATCGGGCAGGGCATCGAGTTCGATTACTGCTGCGTGCATGCCAGCTATGCGCTTCGCGATGCCGGGTACGAGACGATCATGGTCAACTGCAACCCCGAGACCGTGTCGACCGATTACGATACCTCCGACAAGCTGTACTTCGAGCCGCTTACGTTCGAGGACGTCATGGACATCGTCGACATCGAGCAGCCCGAGGGCGTCGTGGTCACGCTAGGTGGGCAAACCCCGCTGAAGCTGGCGGCGGCGCTGCAGGAAGCCGGCGTCAACATCATGGGCACGAAGCCCGAGGCGATCGACCTTGCCGAGGATCGCGACCGGTTCCGCGCTGTATGCGATGAGCTTGCCATCGCATATCCGGCAGCTGGGCAGGCGACCACCATCGATCAGGCGAGAAAGGTGGCTGCCGACATCGGATTCCCGCTGCTCGTGCGCCCGAGCTACGTGCTCGGCGGACGCGGCATGGGCATCGTTTACAACGATGGCCAGTTGAAGCGCTATATGGCCGAGGCGGCCAAGATCACGCCGGATCATCCGGTGTATCTCGACCGCTTCCTTGAGGGAGCCGTGGAGCTGGACCTTGACGCCCTGTGCGACGGCACCGAGACCTATGTCGGCGCGATCATGGAGCACATCGAGATGGCGGGCATCCATTCCGGCGACTCGGCGTGCTGCACGCCGCCGTTCTCGCTCTCGGACGCCATTCAGGCGCAGTTGCGTTCCATCGCGCGCCGCCTGGCGCTCCGTTTGGGCGTGGTGGGCCTGCTCAACATCCAGTTTGCCATCAAGGACCAGGTCATCTACATGATCGAGGCCAATCCGCGCGCCAGCCGCACCGTGCCGTTCGCCTCGAAGGCAACCGGGGTTCCCTTGGCCCAGGCCGCGGCCCGCATTATGGCGGGGGAGAGCATCGCCGATCTGCACTTGCCCAGCGACGAGCGTCGCCTTGACCATTTCAGCGTCAAGGAGGCGGTCATGCCCTTCGGCCGGTTCCCGGGCGCGGATACCATCCTCGGACCTGAGATGAAGTCGACCGGCGAGGTCATGGGCATCGCGGAGAACTTCCCCTGCGCGTTCGACAAGACGCAGCTTGCCATCAGCTACAAGCTCCCCGAAGGGGGGACGGTGTTCGTGAGCGTGTGCGATCGCGACAAGCGCGGCATCGTGCCTATCGCGCGCGATTTCGTGCGACTCGGCTTCCGCATCGTGGCAACCGAGGGCACATCGCGTGCGCTGCGGGCTGCCGGTGTAGACTGTACACCGGTTAAGAAAATCAGCGAAGGGGCGCCCAACGTGCTCGACATGCTGATCGCCGGCGAGATCGCGCTCATGATCAACACGCCGTTCGGGCATGCCACCCGTGACGATGGCTATGAGCTTCGAACCGAGGCGGTCAAGCACGGCGTCACGCAGATCACCACGCTTGCGGGCGCCCAGGCCATGGCGGCGGGTTTGGAGGCCATGCGCGCCAACGGCCTGTCGGCGATCGCGCTGCAGGATCTTCCGCAGCATCCTTTGCCGCTAGAGGGGGGTTCGGCGCGGTAAGGCGCACGGATCTCGCCGCGCAATCCGGCGGGGAAGCGGTGTCGGGAGGCGGCTTCGCGTGGCGGCGCCCTGCATGCATTGCGGGGCGCCGCCGCTTTCACCGTCGTTTCGAGCCTGCAGCTTCTTGCTTTCGCGGTCGGGCGCTTCGGGCCCGCTCGTGGTGCGTTTGCGTTCGACTTGTCGGCATGTGCCCCTGCCAGCTGCTGCAATGGTACAATCGCTCCCAACGTAGCAAGGGCCGCATCGCGGCCACCGTGACGGAAGGAGCCCTGTGGCGCTTGTGAACGAGCGGGTCCGCATTCTGGAAAACGAATGCGTGGGTCCGAATCTGTATCTCATGACGCTTTCCTCGCCGGCCATCGCGGCCGCGATCGAACCCGGTCAATTCGTGCATATGAAGATTCCCGGAATGGAAGGCCATGTGCTGCGCCGCCCGTTCTCGGTGTACGCGGCCGATACGGCCGGCGGCACGCTCGACGTGCTGTACCAAACGGTGGGCTTCGGCACGAACCATCTTGCCGCGCTTGCCCCCGATGTGGCTAATGAAATCGAATCCGCCGAGCTTATCGGGCCAGTCGGTCGTCGCTGGCAGGCGCCCGCCGGTACGCAGCGCGCGCTGCTCGTGGGCGGCGGCGTGGGTGCGGCCCCGCTGTTCATGCTGTGCCAGGAGCTCGTCGGCTCCGGCGTGCACGTGGACGTGGTGCTCGGCGCGCAAACCGCCGATGCGCTCGTGTGCTTGAAGCGCTACGAGCAGCTTCTGTCTCGCGATGTGCGCGTGGCAACCGACGATGGCACGCTCGGCCGTAAGGGCTTCTGCACCTCCTTGGTGCAGGAAGCGCTTGCCGCCGGCGTCGACGGCGCGCCGTATCAGTACGTGGCGTGCTGCGGCCCCGAGCCCCTTATGAAGATCGTGGCCGGTCAGGCGGCCGAGGCCGGCGTGCCGTGCCAAATCTCCCTGGAAAAGCGCATGGCCTGCGGCGTTGGCGCGTGCCTGTCGTGCGTGGTGGACACAGTCGACGGCAAGAAGCGCTCGTGCGTCGACGGCCCGGTGTTCGATGCAGAAAAGGTGGTGTGGTAGATGACTGCAACCCCCATGCTTCCCGCAACCGCGGCCCCCACAAGCGTCAACATGGCCGTCAACCTCGGCGGGCTTTCCATGAAAAACCCTGTGACCACGGCATCCGGCACCTTCGCCGCGGGCCGCGAGTATTCCGACTTCGTGGACGTCTCCGCCCTCGGCGCCGTCACCACCAAGGGCGTCTCGCTCAACGGGTGGGAGGGCAACGCCTCCCCGCGTATCGCCGAGGTGCCTTCGGGCATGCTCAATTCCATCGGCTTGCAAAACCCCGGCGTCGAGCATCTGAAGGCCTGTGAGCTGCCGTGGCTGTCCGAGGTGGGCGCAACCGCCATCGTCAACGTGTCCGGTCACAGCTTCGATGAGTACGTGCAGGTCATCGAGGCGCTTGAAGATGCTCCCGTGGACGCGTACGAGGTCAACATCTCGTGCCCGAACGTCGATGCCGGCGGTATGACCATCGGCACGCACGTGGAGTCCGTCGAGAAGGTGGTGGGCATGTGCCGTAAGGCCACCCGCCGTCCGCTCATCGTGAAGCTCACGCCCAACGTCACCGATATCGCTGAGATCGCCCGTGCCGCCGAGGCGGCTGGCGCCGACGCCATCTCGCTCATCAACACGCTCATGGGCATGGCCATCGACGCCGATCGCCGCTGCACGCTCACGTCGCGTCCTTTCGCCGGCTTTTCCGGTCCCGCCATCAAGCCCGTGGCCCTGCGCTGCGTGTGGCAGTGCCATAACGCGGTGAAGGTGCCGCTTCTGGGCATGGGCGGCATCTCGAACGGCACCGATGCCGTGGAGTTCATGCTTGCCGGCGCCACCGCCGTGGCGGTGGGCACCGCGAACTTCGTCAACCCCCAGGCAACCATCGACGTCATCGACGGCATCGCCGAGTATTGCGAGCGTCATGGCGTCAAAGACGTCAACGAACTGATTGGAGCGCTGCAATGCTAACCACGTTTTCCGATATCCCCGAGCGCGACCGCGTCATCGTCGCCCTGGACTGCGACATCGAAGAGGCCTTCGAGCTGGCTGACAAGCTGCAGGGCAAGGCCACGTGGATGAAGATCGGCATGACGCTGTTCTACGCCAACGGCCCCGCCGTCGTGTACGCACTGAAAGAGCGCGGCTTCAAGGTGTTCTTGGACCTGAAGTACCACGACATCCCGCATCAGGTCGAGGGCGCGGCGTATTCTGCGGCCGCTAGCGGCGCGGACATGATGACGATGCACACCATCGGCGGCGTCGCCATGATGAGCGCGGCGCAAAAGGGCGCCGAGCGCGCGGCTGCCGAATACGGCTTCGATGTGCCCATCACCTTGGGCATCACCGTGCTCACCTCCATGAGCCAGGCCGCCCTTGCCGACACCGGCGTCACCCGTCCCATGTCCGAGCAGGTCAACGTGCTTGCCGAGCAGGCCAAGCGCTCCGGCATCTCCGGCGTCGTGGCGTCCCCGCAGGAGGCGGCCATGCTTCGCGAGGTGCTCGGCCCCGAGGGCTATATCGTCACGCCGGGCGTGCGTCCCGCTGGTAGCGCCTTGGGCGATCAGTCCCGTGTCGCCACGCCCAAGCAGGCATTCGAAAACGGCGCATCGCACATCGTCATCGGCCGCCCCATCACGCAGGCCGCCGATCCGGCTGCCGCCTTCGACGCCGTCGTGGCCGAGCTGGACTAGTGGGAATTTCGCGCGTTCGTGGCATTGCTGGCATCGTTCGTGCATAATGTTTTGTCGCTGAATAAGGGCGCCTTTGCGTTAGATTCGGAAGAATCCCAGGTGCAGGGCCATTTTTCTGCGAAAACTTTTTTGTGATTTGGGTAACTGGTTGTTGTCGATGACGGTTGACGTGCTAGTATCTCGACAACGCTTGATTTACACGAAGGAGATTACTGATGGCTATTCCCCAACTCAGCCCTGAAGATCGTCAGGCGGCCCTTGAAAAGGCCAAGGCTGCTCGCATCAAGCGCGCTCAGGTCCGCGATGATCTCAAGGCCGGCAAGCTCACGCTTGCCCAGGTGGTCGATATGAAAGACGACCCGGTCATCGGCCGCATGAAGGTCTCCACGCTCATCGAAACCCTTCCCGGCTACGGCAAGGCCAAGGCCGAGAAGGTCATGAAGGAGCTGCAGATCGCCGAAAGCCGCCGCCTTCGCGGTCTTGGCGAGCGTCAGCAGGTCGCGCTTCTCGAGCGTCTGGGCTAGGCAGTGCGCCGCGGCAATCTGTTCGTCATCTCCGGGCCATCAGGTGCTGGCAAAGGCACGCTGGTGGCCCGACTTGTGCAGGCGGTTCCCGACGCGTGGGTCTCGGTTTCGGCCACCACGCGCAGCCCCCGCGCAGGCGAGGTCGACGGCGTTCATTACCAGTTCAAAACCAAGGAGCAGTTCCAGCAGCTCATCGATTCCGACGGCCTGCTCGAATGGGCGGTGTACGGGTCCAACCATTACGGCACGCCTAAGGCCAGCGTTCAGGAGCATATGGCCGCAGGCCAGCAGGTCATCCTTGAGATCGATGTGCAGGGGGCGTTCCAAATCAGGGAAAAGGTACCCGAGGCCCACCTGATCTTCATCGAGCCGCCTTCCATGGAGGTGCTCGAACAGCGCCTTCGCGGCCGCGATACTGAAACCGAGGAAGTCATCCAGCAGCGTCTTGCGGCTGCGAGGGTGGAGCTTTCCCGCAAAATGGAGTATGATATACAGCTTGTGAACGATAATCTTGACGAAGCTGTTTCGCAGCTCGTCTCATACGTGAACGAACAAGCCGAGAAAACGCGAGGTTAACTACCCTATGAGCATCATCGAACCCAGGATCACCGACCTTCTGGACGCAACCGATAACGACCGTTTCCTGCTGTGCGCCCTGGCATCTAAGCGCGCCCACGACATCAACGACATGATGCGTGGCCAGCGCGATCGCGCCATCCAGCTGCAAACTGCCGTCGAGATCGCCAAAGCTGCAGATAAGAAGCCGCTTTCCATGGCTTTCTCCGAAATCGCCCGCGGCGACGTTTCCTACGATCCGGAAACCATCGACGCCGAGAACCACTAAACCTTACTACGCCAAGCTGTTTTCGTTTGACGTGTGAACCCTCTGGCGTCCTGCGCCTGCCTCGCTGATAATTTGCTGCGCTGCGTGCGTTGTAAATGAGGTTAGGGCTTGCAGGACGACAGGGGGTTTGTTCCGTTTACCCGCTTAACGAATTGTTCGAAGGGCTGTTCTATGACCGAATTCCAGCGCATTTGCCTGGTCCATTACCACGAAATCGGGCTGAAGGGGCACAATCGCTCCACGTTCGAGATGCGCCTGCTCAAAAACCTTGAGGCGTTGCTTTCCGATTTCGACGTGGTCACCATCCATCGAATCTCCGGTCGCCTGTGCGTGTTTTTGCGCGAGGGCACCGATTGGGAGACTGAGAAGCGCTGCGCCGACTTCATCCGCAAGGTGCCCGGCGTTGCCCGCGTATCCTCCGGCTACAAGTGCGAACGCGATCTGGCGCAAATGGAGCAAGCTGCGCTGGCGGCCATGGCCGATGTCGACGACTTCACCAGCTTCAAGGTGCAGGCTCGTCGCAACCATACCGATTTCGAGGTCGGTTCCATGGATATGAACCGCATCATCGGCGCCGCGCTGTGCGAGGCGCATCCCGAAAAACAGGTTCAGATGAAGAATCCCGATGTGGTGGTAGGCGTCGAAGTGGTGCAGAATGCCGCTTACGTGTACGCGCGCAGCGTGCGCGGCGTCGGCGGCCTTCCGGTTGGAAGCTCGGGCAAGGTGGCCTGCCTTCTGTCCAGCGGCATCGACTCGCCGGTTGCCACGTGGCGCATGGCGCGCCGCGGCGCCGTTTGCATCGGCGTGCATTTCTCCGGCCGCCCGCAAACCAGCGACACCAGCGAGTATCTGGTCGACGACATTGCGCATGTGCTTGAGAGAACCGGGTGCATCGGCCGCGTGTATGTCGTACCGTTCGGCGATTACCAGCGCGAGATTTCGCTGACGGTGCCCCCTCAGCTGCGCGTTATCATGTATCGCCGCCTTATGTTCAAGGTTGCGCAGGAGATCGCATGTCGGGAAGGGGCGAAGGCCCTGGTAACCGGTGAGTCGCTCGGCCAGGTGGCCTCGCAAACCCTGGATAACATCCGCTGCACCGATGCGGCCGTGGATATGCCGGTGTTCCGTCCCCTCATCGGCACCGACAAGCTTGAGATCATCGATATGGCCCAGCAGGTCGGCACCTTCGAGATCTCGTCTCAGGATGCCCCCGATTGCTGCACGTTGTTCATGCCGCGCAATCCCGAGACGCATGCGCAGCTCGAGGATGTGCTCGAGGCCGAATCGGCGCTTCCCGTCGATCAATGGGTGTCCGAGCTCGCCGACGCCGCGGAGCCGCACGACTACAAGTGCCCGGGCTATAAGAAGAAAAAGCCGCGTAAGGAATAGCGTTTCCGGCGAATATCGCGATGGGTTGGACGCCTCATCTCAGGCGCAACATGAGATCCGAATGAGAAGGCCGCGCTTTTGCGCGGCCTTCTTGCGTGTTCGGCCATACGCAAGCAAGGCTCCGCATGTTGTGCAGTCATCGAATGCGATGAAAGGTGCGTGTCGAGTGGAGCCGATTTGCGAGAGTCGATAAGTCATTCGAACTCGTTTGCCGTTGGCTTTTGACGCAAGGAAAGGTTTCTTGACGACGCTTCGAGATGCTCCCGTGCTTTCAACGACATTTGGTGGTGTTTGGAAGACGCGCTTCCCGGATTGCTTTCTACTCATCCTGCAAGGTTTATGCGACTAGTGCCGTCCTTTTCGACAAGGGTCCTGCAAGATGGCGGAGCTATGCTTTCCGAAATCAAGGAAAGGGGCTCTTATGGATTTCATCCGGTACGCCGATTCGGTTCGCGCCAAACTGCATATGGGCGGGGTGCGCCTTCCCGTTGTGATCGGCATCACGGCTGTTGCGATTTGCGTTTTGGTTGCAGGCGGTGTGGGCCTGACTTCGGTTGTCGCGCCGGATTCCGCCTTCACCGTAGAGAAGGCCGACGCTTCGGATGGTGAATCGGGGCAGGCGGATCCTGTGCAAAGCAAGAACGCTTCTCTGTTTGTGCATGTTGGTGGGTCGGTTGCCGATCCCGGGTTATATGAGCTTGCCGGCGATGCGCGGGTGCAGCAGGCCATCGATGCAGCAGGCGGTTTTGCCGAGGACGCTGCCATCGATGCGCTCAACCTTGCTCGTCAGGTACAGGATGGGGAACAGATCATCGTTTCCAGTATGCAACAAGCTACTGACTCCGGGACGCCTGTTCCGGCGGATTCCGGTGCGTCTGCGGTGTCATCGGGTGGTGCTGTCGCAAATGGGAAGGTCGACATCAACACGGCAACGGTCGATCAGCTGCAGCAGCTCAACGGAGTGGGCCCAGCATTAGCGCAGCGCATCATTGCGGATAGGCAAGCTAACGGCCCGTTTAAAACCGTTGAGGACCTTAAGCGGGTATCCGGGATCGGAGACAAGAAGTTCGCATCGTTGGCGGATTCGATTTGCGTCGGGTAAGCGCCGCACAAAGCGAGTTGCTTCGGGATTCGATCGTTCCCGACGACCGGGCCGTTGAGGACGAGGTCTCGTTCCCCTCGCGCCCTGCGATTCCTCCTGTGCTGGCGTTTTCGTTAGGCGTTTGGGCGGGGTGCGTTGCCGCGTTGTTGTTTGCACGTTCGCTTTCGGTTGTCGTGTGCGCTATGTTATGTGCGGGTGAGCTTATCGCATGCATATGCTGTCTCTGCCTGCTTTGGCGTCGTCGAAGGCACCTGCTGGCATTGGTGCTCGTGGTGGGTTTGCTGTGCGGCGGTGTTTTGGGCTTCGCGCAAGGGGCGCTACTTCATCAAGCTCAACAGGTGGCTATCGGGTCGCAGGGCCTGCTGCGCATCACCGCGTTGTCGGATGGTGTGCAAGGAGAATTCGGCGTTTCCTGTACAGCTCGAGTGCAGTCGGAGGGGTCTGACCGATCGTTCACGGCGAAAATCTCCTTTCCCTGCGACTGCAATCTGCCTATGTATGGCCAGCGGTTTACCGGCTACGGCACGATATCGGGGCTTTCGGAGGATCGCGCACCGCGGGGTTGGCAACGCGGCATCGTCGCAAACGTCAAATTGAGAACCTGCGAGCGTGTTGAGCTTCGGGGTCCAGGTGCTGCGCTCCTCTTGTTTCGGGAGCGCGCCGTGCGGGCGCTTACGGAGCCGTTACGTGGCGATATGGGCCTTGCAGCCGCCATCTCCTGCGGATGGAGGGCTGGCTTGCCAGAGTCGGTATACCGGCAATTCCAGGTCAGCGGGCTTGCGCATGTGGTTGCGGTCTCCGGGGCGCATCTCTCCATTGTCGCAGCGCTCATGGCCTCGATGCTTGGTGCGTTGCGCGTTCCCAAATCGATTTCGGTAGCTGCTCAAATCATGTTGCTCGCGGCATACCTGGCGCTTACCGCTATGCCGGCTTCCGCCATTCGCGCTACGCTTATGACAGTAGCTGGAATGACGTCGTGGACGGCGCGACGCCGGGCCTCATCGTTATCCGCGCTTGGGTGCTGCATCGCTGTTATGATCGCCCTTGATGCCCAAGCAGCGTTATCGACCTCGTTCGCACTGTCGGTTTTGGCCACGCTCGGGATCGTCGTGTTCGGCGGTTTGGCTAACTCATGGTTGAAGGCTTGCTTGGGATGGTTGCCGGCTTTTGTCCGTGAGGCGTTGGCGTTGACGTTCGCCTCATCAGTGCTCGCGACGCCGTTTTCGGCGGCCTTGTTCAGCCAGCTTCCTTTAGCGGCTCCGGTTGCCAACATCGCTATCGCGCCGCTGTTCGGCCCGGTATGCGCAGCCGGCATCATAGGGGCGGTCGTATGTGCAATGCTTCCGTTGCCCGGCGTCGTCGCTTCCATTACGTGCGCAAGCGCCTCGTTGCTTTTGAAGGTGGTCCAGGCATGCGCGTCGATTCCCTACGCGAGCATCCCGATCGTTGCCCCGGCTTTCGTCGCGTTGCTTGCAGGCTTCGTGTCGGCTTGCGTGCTATGGCTATGGTGGCCAAAGCCTGATTCCCATTCGGCGTATCGGTTGCTGTCGGTTACCGGAATCGTCTGCGCGGTCGTGTTCGCCCTGTTGAAAGCGCCGATTCCGTATGGAGGATGCGAGATCGTCGCGCTCGATGTCGGGCAGGGCGATGCCATCCTGATCCGCAGCGGCGGACATTCGGTGCTGGTGGATACGGGCAATCAAGACGCCTTGCTCCGTCAGGCATTGGCACGGCATCATATCACTCGTCTTGATGCCCTTATCGTCACGCACCCCGACGATGATCACATGGGATCGCTGGCGTCGCTTGATGGCGTGGTGCAGGTCGATCGCGTTCTCCTTGCCCGGGATGGCCTTGCGTGCTCTTGTGCATCGTGCGCCAAGCTTCGGCAGCATGCGGAAACGCTGGTGGGGAAGGAACGGGTCGAGGGTTTATCGCAAGGGGACATGTTCCGGTTCGGTGCTTTTGAATTCACCTGCGTGTGGCCGGTTGCGTTTCGAGACGAAGGCGGCAACGGAGATAGCCTCTGTTTTACCGTGGATACCGATATCGATGGAGACGGCAACCGGGAGTGGCGAAGCTTGTTGGTGGGGGATGCCGAGCATGAGGAGGTCTCGCAGATGCTGTCCGCCGGGTTGATCGACGGGGTCGACGTGTACAAGGTCGGCCATCATGGATCGAAAAACGCGCTGACGCAAGATCAGGCAGCTGCGCTGTCGCCGCAGGTTTCCCTCTGCTCGGTGGGGGCAAGGAACCGCTACGGGCATCCTGCCGCATCAACGGTAGAGTCCCTTGAACGTGCCGGAAGTGCGGTAATGCGCACCGACGAGCACGGGGATGTGGCATGCAGATTCGCTAAGGACCATATCAGCGTGGAAACGCTGCGGTAGAATAGGGTTATGACTGATTCGAAGAACAACCAATCCCTGCTTCCCGTGTACCTCATCACCGGTGAGGATGCTTTGAAGCGCGATGCCGTTATGAAGCGGCTTCGCACGCGTCTGTCAAGCATGGGCGATTTATCGTTCAACTCCGACGTGTTCGAAGGGGCTGAATTCACCGGCGACGATGTGGTCAACGCATGCAATACCATTCCGTTTGCATCGCCCGTCCGCTTGGTGGAGGTCCGCGATGCCGATAAGCTGAAGAAGGCTGATTCGGAACCTATCGTCAGCTATTTGGATGCGCCTTGCGAGACCACCGTGCTCGCCCTCGTCGCCGAGAAGCTTGCGAAGAACACCCGCCTGTACAAAGCGGTCGCCAAGCACGGCAAAACCGCGGTGATCGACTGCGCCCCGCCGAAGGCCCGCGACCTGCCTAAACTGGTGCGCTCCATGGCGGTTGGCCACGGGGTCACGTTTTCGGAAGGCGCCGCCATCGCTCTTGTGAACCTGGTAGGCGAGGATACCGTTCACCTTGATGCCGAGATCAAGAAGGTTGCCCTTGCCCATTCCGGCACTGCGGCAGTCGGGGAGCAAGAGGTTCGCTCGCTTGTCAGCCGTACCGCTGAAGTTAAGCCTTGGGAGTTCACGAACGCATTCGCGGCACGTGACACCGCGAAGTGCCTGCTCGACCTGCAGCGCATGAAGTCGGTATCGCCCCATGCGCTGCTCCCCATGTGCGTCACGCGCATCCGCGAGCTCATGTGCGCGCAAAGCCTTGCCGCCCGCGGGCAGGGGCGGGGGATAGCCGCTGCGCTCAAGCAGCCCGACTGGCGCGTGAAAAACCATGCGGCATGGGCGCGGAAGTACACTCCGCAGGAGTTGCGGCAGGCGCTTATCACTGCTCGCGATACCGAGCAAGCCATGAAAAGCGGCGCGGACCCTGATGCGGCATTCCGCGAGTGGGTGGTGAACGTCACCGCGAAGCGCGGGTAGAGCTATGTTGCGGTATGGCTTTGCGTCACGCTTCCTCTGATTCCGGACATGGTTTTGCAACATGATGCCGATCTTTTTAAGGCGCGCATCTTCCGGCATCTGCGCTTAATGCATGTTCCGATAAAGGGCGTTGACTCTGGTTGATGTCCCGTATCCGTGCAACAAAAGAGGCATCGGCTCGCGTCGATGTCTTAAAATGAAATGCACCTTACATCTCATGAACCATATGCAAAAAAGAACGGCTCCGGGAATCCGGAGCCGTTCTTGGTTCATCAGCAGGTGAGATGCTATTCAGCAGCCTCTTCGCCCTCGGCGGCCTCGGCCTCAGCGGCAGCCTCGGCAGCGGCGGCCTCGGCGGCCTCCTTTGCCTTGCGCTCGGCGGCAGCGGCCTCGAGCTTCTGCTGCTCGGCAACGCGCTTGGCCTTCTCCTCGGCGGCAGCCTTGTAAGCGGCGGCCTTCTCAGCCTTGCGAGCGGCCTTCTTGGAGCCGGTGGCCTCCTGCTTCTTGGCCTCGGGCTTCACGTAAGCAGCGCGCACCTCATCGGTGACGATGGTGTTGACGAGCGCCATCACGCCGGACTTGCGGTTAGCGGCCTGGTTCTTGTGGATAACGCCCTTGGAGACGGCCTTGTCGAGCAGACGGCAAGCGTACAGGCCCTTGGCGTAAGCAGCGGTTGCGTCGCCGGCGGCAACGGCCTCGCGTGCAGCGCGGATGGCGGTCTTCAGCTCGGACTTGATGGCGCGGTTGCGCTGACGGGACTTCTCGTTGGTGATGTTGCGCTTCTTCTGGCTCTTGATGTTTGCCATTGTGAAACTCCTTCGCTTTAACGTGGTTTGCCGTTTTCGGCTTGCTCTGCGCATTCGGCGCAGCTGCGAAGGAGTGGGTGAGATGCACAGGTGACAGATTGGCATATGCACACAAGCGCTGAATGCGCGTGGTAAACGCATATGCGAGAATGGACAGGATTTCCCATTCAGCTAGCCAATCGGCCACCCGGCACCACGATAATCCTTCATGCAGCCTTGTCTGCGGATGCCCTGCGTAGATTGCAAGGGCGCGCATATGCCGGATACACAATGAGATAGAATAGCCGATATCGCACGGTTTTGCACCTGTTGATTTGCAGTTGTGCAGAACAATGCACAACTCGATAGCACGTTTCATCCAAAAGGAGCTGAATAATGGGCATTCGAAAGGCTGTCGTCTCCGCAGGCGCTGCTTTTGCACTAGCGATGGCGTTCACGCTCGTCGGCTGCGGTTCTGGCCAACATGAGGTTATCGACCAGGGGCAGGAATGCTCCAGCTGCCATTCGGGCGAGAAACAGGTTTACGACGTCGCCGCACCTTCGTCAGCCGTTCAATCAAGCGGAACCGTATTCGTCAAAACCTCTGCCGAGCAGGTTCTGGTCTGCAAACCTATCTTCGTTTCCCAGGACGGTTCAAAATTCGTCCCCGAGCAGGTCTCGTCGGCGAAGGTGGCCGACGGTTCCGCTCAGCTTCAGCTGTCCGAAGGCACATGGGCGATTTGCGTGAACGGGCAAAGCGTCAAAGCCCAGCTCGTCACGGTATCGCCGGAGGTTTCAGGGCCCGCTGACGTGGAATTGTAGTGCTATGGCGGCAGGGAATGGCCGCCAGCTGGTAGAATCCGTTTCTATGCAAACATCATGGTCGCATGCTGAAAGGCATCGTTCGCAGCGCGGGAGCTCCTGCCTGCGGGGCATCGGCATGTAACCGTCGCAATAATAAGGCGTCAAGAAAGCAAGAGGGGACATGACCGACCCATCCCATATCCGAAATTTCAGCATCATCGCCCATATCGACCATGGCAAGTCCACGCTCTCCGACCGCGTTTTGGAGATGACCGGCACCGTGGCGCATCGCGATATGCAGGCTCAGCTGCTTGACAGCATGGACATCGAGCGCGAACGCGGCATCACCATCAAAAGCCAGGCTGTTCGCGTCAACTATACCGCCGATGATGGCGAGACCTACCAGTTCAACCTCATCGACACCCCTGGTCATGTCGACTTCACTTACGAGGTCAGCCGCAGCCTGGCCGCATGCGAAGGCGCCGTGCTCGTGGTCGATGCCACCCAGGGCGTCGAGGCGCAAACGGTGGCGAACGCCATGATGGCCATGAACGCCAACCTTGAGATCATCCCGCTCATCAACAAGATCGATCTTCCCAGCGCCGAGCCCGAACGCGTCAAGGCCGAGATCGAGGACGGCCTTGCCATCCCGGCCGACGACGCGGTGCTGGCAAGCGGTAAAACCGGTGTGGGCGTCCATGACCTGCTCGAGGCCGTGGTCTACAACATCCCCGCGCCGCAGGGCGACGCGGATGCGCCTTTGCGCGCGCTCATCTTCGACAGCTACTTCGATCCATATCGCGGCGTTGTGGCGCTCGTGCGTGTGGTGGACGGCTCCATGCGCAAGGGCCAGAAACTCAAGCTCATGGCCAGCGGCAAGATTATCTTGGCCGAAGAGGTGGGCGCGCGTCATCCTGCCGAGGAGCCGCTGCCCCAGCTTGGCGTGGGCGAGGTAGGGTATCTGGTCACCGGCCTTAAGGACCTTTCCCAGGTGAAGGTGGGCGATACGCTCACCCTGGCCGAAGGCGGCGTCGACGAGCCCCTGCCGGGTTACCGCGAGGCCAAGCCCATGGTGTATACGGGCTTGTTCCCCATCGACTCCGACCAGTACGAGCCGCTCAAAGAGGCGCTCGAGAAGCTCTCGCTCAACGATCCGGCGCTTATCTGGGAGCCGGAGAAATCCCATGCGCTCGGCTTCGGCTTCCGCGTGGGCTTTTTGGGCCTGCTGCATATGGAAGTGGTCAAGGAGCGCCTGGAGCGAGAGTTCAACCTGGACCTGCTCGCCACCGCGCCTTCCGTGGAGTATCACGTGTTCCGCCAGGGCGGCGAGATGATCAGCCTGCACTCCCCGCAGGAGATGCCCGACCCTGGCGAGATCGAGCGTATCGAGGAGCCCTATTTGAAGGCGAAAATCCTCATCCCGCCCGATTACGTCGGTGCGGTCATGGACCTTACCGTAGCCCGTCGCGGCACGTTCGTCACCATGAACTACCTGTCGCAACATACGGTGGAGATGCTGTGGGAGATCCCGCTGTCCGAGCTCATCATGGACTACTTCGACAAGCTCAAGTCCAACACCAAAGGCTACGCCAGCCTTGATTACGACTTCGACGGGTACAAGCCGTCGAACCTGGTCAAGCTTGACATCCTGCTTTCCGGTAAGCCCATCGACGCGCTCAGCTTCATCGTGCATCGCGATAAGGCCTACGATCGCGGCCGCGTGCTCACCGAAAAACTCAAGGAGATCATCCCTCGCCAGATGTTCGAGGTTCCCATCCAGGCCGCTATCGGCGGGCGCGTGCTTGCGCGTGAGACGGTGAAGGCCAAGCGCAAGGACGTGCTTGCGAAGTGCTACGGCGGCGACATCAGCCGTAAGCGCAAGCTGCTCGAGAAGCAGAAGCAGGGCAAGAAGCGCATGAAGGCCATCGGTAACGTCGAGGTGCCGCAAGAGGCGTTCATGGCAATTCTGAAGGTTGACGATTAGGGGCTGTTGCGGAATATGGGCGTAAAGCGCGACGAATACAACTGGTTGGACGATGCGTTCGACGATAAGAAGGCTCGCGAAGAGCTTGAACGGGCGCAGCGGGGCGGTACGAAGGCTGCTGGTTTGGGCTGCATCGTGGTGGTAATAGCCCTTATCGTGCTGCTCGGCTTCACACTGGTCTCCGGAGTGAACATCCTGTCTGCGATGTAGGGTGGTTGCATGTACGATTTTTTCCGCCGCCATCGTCTGTTGCTTGCGCCCATGGCTGGTGTTTCGGATATGGCGTTTCGAACGCTGTGCCGCGAGCAAGGCGCCGATCTGACGTATACCGAGATGGTTTCCGCCAAGGGGCTGTCCTACGCCAACGAGAAAACGCGTCATCTGCTCGACCTGGCGCAAGGCGAGGATATGGTTGCCGTTCAGCTGTTCGGCCACGAGCCCGACACCATGGCTTCTCAAGCCGCTTGGATCGAGCAGGTCATGGGCGAGAATCTCGCCTATATCGATATCAACATGGGATGCCCTGCGCGCAAGATCGTCACGAAAGGCGACGGCAGCGCGCTTATGCGCGATCCCGACCTTGCCGCCTCCATCGTGGCGGCGGTAAGCCGCGCGGTTGAGCATCCCGTTACCGTGAAGTTCCGTCGTGGTTGGGCCATGGGCTGCGAAACGGCGCCCGAATTCGCGGTTCGCATGCAAGATGCCGGAGCCGCCGCAGTTGCCGTGCATGGTCGTTACGCCGAGCAGCTGTATCGCGGATGTGCCGACTGGGGCGTCGTCGCGCGCGTCAAGCAGGCGGTGGACGTGCCCGTGGTCGGCAACGGTGACGTGAAATGCGGCGCCGATGCCGTGGCCATCACGCGCGAAACCGGTTGCGATGCCGTTATGATCGCGCGCGCAGCCGAAGGCAATCCGTGGATATTCTCCCAGGCCGCTGCGGCGCTTGCAGGCTCACCGGAGCCTTGTGCGCCCACCGTCGAGCAGCGTATCGCCATGGCCCGACGCCATGCGCGGCTGCTCGCGCAGCGTGAAGGGCGCAATATCGTGCGCATGCGCAAGCACGCCATGTGGTACATGACGGGCCTTCCCGGCGCCGCTGCGGCGCGCGGGAAGATCAACGCGTGCGTGGGCGTCGACGATTTCGACGCCGTGTTCGACGAGCTGCTCGAGATTGCGGGAAGCCATGCATGATCCCTATCGCGCGCTGTACCTGCATCTGCCGTTTTGCGTGAAGCGTTGCAGCTATTGCGACTTCGCCACCGCCGCCGTGCCCGCCGAAAGCCCGCAAATCGACGAATACGTGGAAGATCTATGTCTGCAGATCCGCCGCAAGTCCAAAGAAGGGGAGCTCGGCGGCATCTCGACGGTGTATCTCGGCGGCGGCACCCCATCTCATGTGGGCATGCCGCGGCTGTCCATGTTGCTTTACACCCTGGGGCTTTCCATGCGCTTGGAGCCCGATGTGGAATGCACCATGGAGGCGAATCCCGAAAGCCTGACCTCTTCCATGGTGCGCGACATCTGGGCGCTTGGCGTGAACAGGCTCTCTATCGGCGTGCAAAGCTTCGATGACCACGTGCTCGGCATCTTGGGGCGTGCCCATGATGCGCAAGGAGCGAAGCGGGCCATCGCATGTGCGCGGGAACGGTTCGAGAACGTCAGCGTCGACCTCATGTGCGGCATTCCCGGTCAAAGCACCGAGTCGTTCGAGGATAGCGTTAAGACCGCCATCGATTGCGGGGTTTCCCACGTCAGCGTGTACCCGCTCACCATCGAGCCGCATACGCCCTTCGATGCCATGGTCTTGTCCGGCCAGCTTGCAGAGCCCGACGACGATGTCGAGGCGGAGCATATGCAGGCGGCGGAGCGCATCCTCTCCCGGGTTGGATACAAGCGCTACGAAGTGGCAAGCTATGCGAAGCCCGGGTTCGAGTGTCGTCACAACATCGCGTACTGGACCGGCGTTCCTTATCTGGGTCTGGGGCGCAGCGCGGCCAGCATGACGCAGAACGCCGAGCGGCGCATGCGCATCCAAGATGGTAAGGTCACCGATGACCTTGACGCTGGGGAAATGGCTGCCGAGGACATGATGCTGAGCATGCGCATGTCGCGCGGCATCTCCGATGATCTGGTGCAGCGGGCTGCACAGCTGCTGCCGAAAACCTCTGAGACGCTCGACGCGCTCGCCGAGCAGGGGCTGTGCGAGCACGTTGACGGGCGTTGGAGGCCGACCGAGCGTGGGTGGTTGTGCGGTAATCAGCTGTACGGCGCTCTGTTCGATCTAGCGTAAGGGGTGTCCGTTTCTTACGATTCGGTGCAATATTTAGCACTCACACCATCTCGCTGCTAATATTAACTGTTACGAATCAGTTATACCGTAGTGGGTGAAAGGATGGTGGGGAAGCGTGCTTTCGGATAGGCGTCAAAAAGTGCTTGCAGCGCTCATCGAGGAATACGTCGCGCGCGCTCTGCCGGTAGGTTCGCGCACGCTTACCGAACGTTATCAGCTCGGCGTAAGCCCTGCGACCGTGCGCAACGAGCTTTCGGTTCTCGAGGACGGGGGCTATATCGCCCAGCCGCATACCTCTGCGGGCAGGATCCCCACCGATCAAGGCTACCGCGCCTTCGTCGACGATCTGCTTTCCCAGGAAGGCGGCGAGCAAGAGGACGAACGTTGCCAGGAAGCGGCCGACAAGCTCAGGAAAAGCGCCTCGGAGCTTGATGACCTGGTCGAGCAGACCTCCGAAGCCCTGACGCGCCTAACCGACTGCCTTTCCATCGTGCTCGCTCCGTCGGTGCTCGATCTGCACATCAAGCAGCTTTCGCTTATCTCCCTAACGCCCACCAACGCGCTTGTCGTGGTGGTCACCGAAGACGGCCAGGTGTTCAACCGCCATATGGATTTCGCCGAAGAGGTGTCCAGCGACGAGCTGGCGCGCGTGCAGCATCTGCTCAACGAGGTGTTCGGCGGCAACACGCTGCACGATATCGAGCACGGATTGGGCCGGGGCATGTCGGAGGCGTTCGCCGACCCGCTCGTGCGCATGACGCTCGACGAGGTGCTCTCATGCCTGCGGGAAGGCGAGGGGTCTCGTGCCCACAGCCTTGGGTTCAGCTCGCTTTTGTCGCAGCCCGAGTTCAGCCAATCGGAAGCGGTGCTTCCCGTCATGCAGGTGCTCGAGGACGACACGGTGTTGCTTCACATCCTTGACGACACGGCATGTCAAACCGATGGCAGGCCCACGGTGCGCATCGGCTCGGAGAATCAAGCCTCCCAGCTGTCCGGCGTTTCGGTTGTGGCCAGCCGCTACGGCCGCGGCGATTCCGCCGGCGTGGTGGCGGTCATCGGCCCTACGCGCATGGACTATTCGAAGGTATTACGCGCGGTCCGCATCGCGGGCACCGCGCTCGGTGATTTGTAGGAACCCGGCAGGATAGCCCGCTGGGGAATGGAAAGGTGGATACGGCCAACATGGCGAAGGACTTGTACGAAGTTCTCGGCGTCTCCCGTGATGCCACGGAGGCGGATATCAAGAAGGCGTTTCGTCGCAAGGCGCGTGAACTGCACCCTGACGTGAACAAGGCCCCCGATGCCGAGGACCAGTTCAAAGAGCTTAACGAAGCTTACGACGTGCTCAGCGACGCGAATAAGCGGGCGCAGTACGACCGGTTTGGCACCGTTTCCGGCGCGGCTGGCGGCGGCAGCGGCTATGTCGACTTCGACGATCTGTTCGGCGGCGGGTTCGGCGATATCTTCAGCAGCTTCTTCGGCGGCGGTGGCGCTGGCGGTGCCCGTCAGCAGCGCACCGATGGACGCGATATGGGCGTCGGCCTGCGTTTGACCCTCGAAGAGGTCGCTACCGGCGCCAAGAAGGAGATCGTCTACGATCGTTTGGCTCCGTGCGCCGATTGCGATGGTACGGGCATGGCCGAAGGCGGCAAGCAGGTCACCTGCCCCGAATGCGGCGGCAAGGGTCGTGTGGTCACCGTGCAGCATACCTTCTTGGGCGATATGCAGACGGCAACCACCTGCAGCAAGTGCAACGGCACCGGTCAAACCATCGACAACCCGTGCCCCGAATGCGACGGCCAAGGCCGAGTACCCGACCGCCAGCGCGTCACGGTGGAGGTACCCGTCGGCATTCGCGATTCCCAGCAGCTGCGCCTTACAGGTTTTGGCGAGGCGGGCCTGCGTGGAGCGGCTTCCGGCGACCTTATCGTCACGTGCCGTGTCCAACCGCATGAGTTCTTCGAGCGCGACGGCGACGACTTGCATTGCCGTGCCAACGTGTCCATCGTTCAGGCAACGCTCGGCTCCGAAATCGAGGTCGACGGCATCTTCGAAGACGAGAAGGTCAAGGTCCGCATCCCCGAAGGCCTGCAAAACGATCAGATCGTGCGCGTGAAGGGCTTCGGCATGCCGCGCTTCCGCAGCGAGGCACGTGGCGATATGTACGTCCATGTCACCGTGGCGGTTCCGAAGAAGGTCACGAAGAAGCAGCGAGAGCTGCTCGAACAGCTCGCCCATGAAATGGGCGAGGATGTGGCCGAAGCTCGCACGCCGCTGCAAAAGCTGCGCGACAAGTTCAACTAGATCGCTTACCCGCTCGGCGTTCGAGCGGGTAAGCTTGAGCTCGACGCTTTGCGCAATCGCGTTCGAACGGTTGCGCAAAGCGTTTTCGTTCCGGTGCGCGTCCCGTTCAACCGTTCGGTCGCTCAATCGGCGGCGCTTTCGGGTGCTGATCAGTCGCGCTGCCTCTTTTGAGCGGTGTTGGGCAACCGAACCGGAAATGCCCGTAAGTGCTCCATAAGCCCTCTGCTCTCAGATAAGGATTCCCGTGTCGCTCCCTCAGTTTTTCCTTGATGAACAGGTTTTGGCCGATGAGGTCCAGGAACAGTTCCCGCTGGCGCTTTCGCGCGATGATGCAAAGCATGCCAAGGTATTGCGCCTTGATCCCGGAGAGCATATCGCCGTGGTGGATGCGGCGCAGGATTATTTCGAATGCGAGATCAGGTCCTTCGATGGCGCCACTCCCATCGTCGCCATCTCGGGGCATCTTGGTGGCAAGCCGCTTGCCGCGCATGTTTGCCTGGTTCAGGGCCTTGCCAAGGGCGACAAAATGGAAACGGTCATCCGCCACGCCACCGAGCTGGGAGTTTCCGAGTTCATTCCCTTCGCCGCCTCAAGAAGCATCATGAAGGTCGATGCGAAGAAGGCCGCGTCCAAAACCGAGCGATGGCAAGCTATCGCGAAAAGCGCCGCCATGCAATCGGGGCAAACCCACCTTGCCCACGTGCATCAGCCTATGAAGCTTGCGCAGCTGAAAGAGGCGCTTGGGGCCTTCGACGCCGTCGTCGTGTGCTGGGAGGAAGCGCCCGGCACCGCGCTGCTACGCGACGCCCTCCGTCCGGCTGTCCTCAGTGCATCAGCAGGCCATCTTGCGCGAATCGCGGTCGTGGTGGGCCCTGAAGGCGGGCTTTCCCAAGAAGAGGTGGACGCAATCTTGGGATGCCATGCTAACTCGAACATGGTATCGCTCGGGTCCTCGATCCTGCGCACGGAAACCGCTGGTATCGTGGCACCCGCTTTGGTGCTGTACGAAATGGGCGGCATGGGGGCAGGTGAACGCGCATGAACTTCGCAATCGTCAATCTCGGGTGCAAGGTAAATCGCGTGGAATCCGATTCGTTCGCCTCCGGCCTGCTTGCGCGCGGCGGAGCGGAAACGGGTCCAGATTCCGCCGATGTGGTGGTCGTCAACACGTGCACCGTCACCGGGGAGGCGGAGAAGAAAACGCGAAAAGCCGTCAGACAGGTTTTGCGCGCCAATCCCAGCTCGGATGTGGTGGTCACTGGTTGTGCGGCCGCCATCGATGCCGACGCGTTCACGTCCATGGACCCCGCACGCGTGCATTTCGCCGGAAAGGCGCAGGTCGATGACGTGCTCGATCGCCTGGTCGGCCCCATCGGACACGGGGTCGTGCCGCTTGCGGTGGGCGAGGGCTTTAGAACGCGCGTCGGCGTGAAGGTACAGGACGGATGCAACAATGCGTGCACGTATTGCATCGTGCACGTTGCCCGCGGGCGGGCTTCCAGCCGCCCCGCTCAGGCGGTCGTTTCCGAGTGCGTCGCCCTTGCGCGCGAAGGCGTTCGGGAGATCGTGCTCACCGGTATCAACCTAGGTTCTTGGCGCGAGCTGGCCGAAAACGGCTGGGATCGCCTTGATGCGTTGCTTGAGCGCTTGCTTGCCGAAACCGCCGATATCCATGAGGCCGGCCAGCCCCCTTGCCGGTTCCGCATCTCCAGTATCGAGCCTCGCGACGTCTCCGATGATCTGATCGGCTTGATGGCGCGCTCGGAGGGCCGCATCTGCCGTCATCTGCACCTGCCTTTGCAGTCGGGCAACTCGAAGGTGCTGCGCGAAATGCATCGTCCCTACGACGCCGAGTACTTCGAAGGCCTTGTCGAGAGGCTTTACGCCGCAATGCCCATGCTCTCGCTTTCCACCGATATCATTTGCGGGTTCCCGGGCGAGACCGACCAGGAGTTCAACGATACCGTGGAGCTTGCTCAAAGGTGCAGGTTCACGAAGATTCACGTGTTCCCGTACTCTAAGCGTCAAGGAACGCCGGCCGCCGAACGCGCCGACCAGATAGAGCCCGAAGTCCGTTCGGCGCGTGCGAAGCATTTGCGCGAGGTCGCCGACGCCCTTCGCGCCCAGCAGCTGTCGGAACGCGCCGGGACAACGGAGCTTGCGTTGGTCGAGGAGGCCGGCCAGGCGATGACGGAAAGCTATTTCGAGGTGCCGGCTCCCCAAGGGGCGCGCATCGGGCAGTTGGTTTCCGTCACGCTCTAGCTTGTGCGCTACCTGTGCGCCCGTTCGCGTGCGCGAGGCAACCGCGAACGGGCGTGCTATACTTGCTGGCATGACAGATTCAACGCATATCACGCTCACCGCGCCGCCAACCGTGAACATGGCGCTCGTGGTGGGAGCCGGCGATTGCCTGCTCCACATAATCGAAGAGGCGTTCGATGCGCGTATCACGGTACGCGGCGATTCGGTTGTGCTCGAAGGCGATCCCGTTGAGGTGCAATCGCTTATGGCGCTCTTCTCCGAGCTGTTCAAATTCGTGGAAGGCGGTGGAACCCCCGATCAGGGGTTTATCCAGCGCGCGCTCGATCTGCTGCGCACGGCCGAGTTCACCCCTTCCATGCTCCGCGAGGACATCTTGCTCACATATCGTGGGCGTGCCATTAGGCCGAAAACCGCCGGGCAGAAGCATTATGTGGACGCCATCCGCAAAAACACCATCACCTTCGGCATCGGGCCTGCAGGTACCGGTAAAACCTATCTCGCTATGGCCATGGCCGTTGCCGCGCTCAAGCGCAAGGAAGTCGGGCGCATCATCCTCACCCGTCCCGTGGTCGAGGCGGGGGAGAACCTGGGTTTTCTTCCCGGCTCCTTGAACGAGAAGGTCGATCCCTATATTCGTCCGCTCTACGATGCATTGTTCGACATGACCGATATGGAGCGCGCGCAGCAGCTCATCGAAAGCAACGTCATCGAGATAGCGCCGCTTGCCTTCATGCGCGGGCGAACGCTCAACGACAGCTTCGTCATCTTGGATGAAGCGCAGAACACCACGCCCGAGCAGATGAAGATGTTCCTCACGCGCCTTGGGTTCGGTTCGAAGATGGTCATCACCGGCGATATCACCCAGCTCGACCTGCCACGCGGCGTATCGGGTTTGAAGGGCATCGAAGATATCCTCGGCGACATCGAAGGCGTGTCGTTTTGCAGGTTTTCGGGTAAGGATGTGGTCCGCCACTCGCTCGTGGCGGCCATCGTTTCGGCGTACGACCGCGCACAGGCCGACGCCATGCAGAAGAAGGGCAGCAATGGACGTTCAAATCAATTATGATTACCGCGGCGATGACCTCAAGGACATGCCGCTTGTCGAACTCGCTCAGTTCGTGCTCGATCATCAGGAAAAGCCTCAGAACACCGAGGTGTCCTTGAACTTCGTGACCGACGAGGAGATCGCCCGCCTCAACGAGCAATATCGTGGAAAGGAAGGTCCCACCGACGTCCTGTCCTTTGAATGCGACGGCGTCGAGGATGAGCTTTCCGATATGGTCCCGGCGGGCTTCGGCGATGTCTACGAGCTTGGGGACGTCGTCATCGCGCCCGATGTGGCCGAACGTCAAACCCATGAGTTCGGCACCACGTTCGAGCAGGAGGTCAGCCTGCTGTTCGTTCACGGCCTGCTGCATCTGTGCGGTTACGATCACATCGTCGAGGAAGACGCCAAGGTCATGGAGGCCTTGGAAGATGAGATCTTGGCCGCCTGGAATGCGCGATAGCGGCCATGGGCGGTACATCCCCTGACAACAAGCCGTTCGTACGCTCCGCTGAAACGAAGGGAAAAGGGCAGCGCTACAAGCTTACATCCGCCTTCTCCAATGCCGGGCGCGGGCTTTTCGAAGCGGTTCGCAGCGAACGAAATCTACGCATCGACGCATGCATGGCCGTGGTTGCGATAGCGCTTGGCTTCGGCTTGCGTATCGATACGCCTTCATGGCTTGCCGTCATCGTCTGCATCGGCATGATGTTCGCGCTTGAAACGGTCAACACGGCCATCGAGGCGGTGGTCGACCTTGCCAGTCCCGGGTATCATGAACTGGCTCGACGTGCGAAGGATTGCGCAGCGGGTGCTGCGCTTGCGGGTGCCCTTGCTTCCTTTGTGGTCGGCTGCATCGTTTTCATTCCGCCGATTATGGCCTTTTTGGCATCGTAATCAACCTTTTGAACCTAGGAGTCTTATGGACCTCGACGCATACTTCGGACATGCCGCGCCCCCTTCGGGCGAGGGCTTCAAATCCGGCTTCGTCACGCTGATCGGCCGACCCAACGCGGGAAAGTCGACGCTGCTCAACACTATCATGGGCAAGAAGATCGCCATCACTTCCAACACCGCCCAGACCACCCGCCATCGTTTCCGCGCGGTCTACACTCGCGAGGATATGCAAATGATCATCGTGGACACTCCTGGCCTTCACAAGCCCCACGATGCGCTTGGCGAGGAGCTGAACACCTCGGCGCTCAAGGCGCTTGAAGACGTTGACGTCATCGCCATGCTCATCGATGCTAGCAAGCCCGTCGGCCGTGGCGACGAGTGGGTGGCAGCCCAGCTTGACGGCCCGCATTGCAAGCACGCGAAGAAGATCTGCGTCCTTTCCAAGGGCGACTTGGTCACCACTGAGCAAATGCACGAACAGGCCGAGGCTGCTAAGAAGCTGGCGAACTGGGATGCCATGGTTGGGCTTTCCTCCGAATCCGGCTACAACGTGGACGCCTTCATCGAAGAGGTCCAGTGCTTCCTGCCCGAGGGTCCGGCGTGGTTCCCGGCGGATATGGAAACCGATCAGCCTATCGAGGTCATCGTCGCCGAGTTCATTCGCGAGAAGATCCTCCGAACGTTCCGTGACGAGGTCCCTCACTCCATCGGCGTCACCATCGAGCACATGGAGTACGAAAAGAAGAAGGACCTCAACCGCATCTTGGCCCGCATTTACGTGGAGCGTGATTCCCAGAAGGGCATCATCATCGGCAAGGGCGGTAGCGCAATCAAGCGTATCGGCCAGGAGGCCCGTGAGGATCTCGAGCAGTTGCTCGGCACGCGCGTTTACCTTGACCTTATGGTGAAGGTTAAGAAGAACTGGCGCCGCGACGCTACGCAAATCCGCCGATTCGGGTACGGCGAGGGCTTGTAGCAGGTTGTTTTCAGGTTTATAAGATATTTTGCGATTGGGGTGCCAAGCGGCACCTCAATCCTGTTTTTCGGTACAATTTGCAGGAAACCATAATGTAAGCACGCGCAAGGGAGTTTCAAGCATGATCTGTCCTTCTTGCCACACGGAAAATCGCGATGGCGCGAAGTTCTGCGACGAGTGCGGGGCCAAGCTGCCCCGTGCCGCCTTCGAGCAGATCGAAGGTGCGGAACCTGCCCAAGCGTTGAACATCATCGACAATGAAGAACCAACCGAAGACGAAGTCGTTCCCGATATGCACGAAGCTGACGCCGAAAACGCTGAAGCGGCAGATGGCGGTCAGGATGGCGAAGACGTCGATTCCGGGGCTGTTGTGCAGCTCGACGATGCGCTCGCGTCAGACGAGGACGCTGAAGACGCGAGCGACATGGCATGCAGCAACGAAGAGTCAACAGCCGGGGATGCCGACGATGCCGACAGCTCCGATATCGCAATGCAAGATGACTTTCAGCCTCAGCAAGACGCAACCGAAAGCTCTCAGGAAGTCGAAGAGGACGCGGCGAATCAGTTTGAAGGAAGCCACGGCGACGCCGATGATGTTGCGCATCAGCGCACGCACGTGCTCGATCTTCCCGATATCCGCAACCTTGCCTTCGAGTCCGAGAAAACCCAAACGCTCGGCCCCAAGCCTGCTTCGCCGGCGATCAAGTCGGGTTGGGAGCCTGACCTGTCCGGCTTCGACGAGTTCCTTGTGTATCCCGGGTATGTGCCCCCTAAGGCCGCATGGCATTCGGGTGACACTATGCAGATGCCGCGTATCACCGATGCCGACCTGTCGCAGCAAAAGGATTTCATCGCGCCCGATCCCAACAAGAAGACGCGCGACCGTAAGAAGAAGAAAGCCGAGAAGGCCAAGGCTTGCGAGTCCCAGCAGCACAACCTGGAGAACTCCAAGCAAACTCAGCCTGCTGCCGATCAGCCTGAGAAGGAACAGGCTAAGCACGCCGAAAAGAAGGCGAAGCCCGTCGCCCCTGAAATGAAGTCGAAAGACGACAAGAAGTCGGAATCCAAGGGCAAGCGGCTCCCCGGTTCCAGGATCGCTGCGATTGTGGCGCTGGCGGTGCTCATCGCGGCGGGCGTCGCTGCAGGCGTCACGTATCAGATGGAGCTATGGGGCGGGAAGGTCGTTCCCGACGTCACGGGCATGACGCAGGCCGACGCTACATATATGTTGCAGAACAAGGGCTTCACGGTTCGCTCCACAACCGTTCCCTCCGATTCCACAGAGGGCCTTGTCCTGCTCATGGACCCGGGCGCTGGAGCACGCCAGCAGGAGGGCGCCGAGGTCGTCATCCACGTGTCCACTTCGCGCACTGTTCCCAAGGTGGTCGGTTCCAGCCAGGACAGCGCATTGAAGGCCCTTTCGGACAACGGGTTCGAAAACGTCGATGTGCAGCTTGAGCGCTCTGACGAGCCGGAGGGCACCGTCCTTTCCGTCAGCCCGGAGGAGGGGGAGAAGGCGAAGGCCTCCACCGGCATCACGCTCAAGGTGGCGCAGGCTTATACCGTGCCCGACGTTTCAGGCATGAGCTATAACCAGGCCGTGCAGGCGATCAAGGATGCGGGGCTGTCTTCTACGGCGGTATATGTGTACAGCGAAACCGCAAGCGAAGGGGCCATCATGGGCGTCGAGCCCGCAGCGGGCTCGAAGGTCCCCTCCGATACCATCGTCGTCATCTCGCTTGCGAAGTCCCGCGCCAGCGAGTTAACCGCCGCCGCGCGCTCCTATCTTACCTCGACCACGCTGACCGCTTCGGATGGGTCGTCGTTTTCCGTGTCCTCGGTCGATAGCGTCTCCTATCAGGGTAACGACACGGTTGCCTTCACCGCATCGGGCAAGGCTTCAAAGTCGGTATCGGTTCTGGGGCAGACCATATCGGTCGCGGGGAATTCGAAACAGGTATCGGGTACCATAACCTTCGACTCCTCGAACAACGTCGCGTCGGTATCGTTTAAGTAACCCGTGGCGCAAAGCACCTACAACGCCCGCGTGCTCGTGCTGCGAAAGACCAAGTTGGGGGAGTCGGATCTTATCCTGTCCCTGCTTGCGCAGGATGGCTCGCAGATTCGGGCGGTTGCGAAAGGAGCCCGAAAACCTAGCAGCCAGTTCAGCTCCCGACTGGAACTGTATTCGCAGGCGGATGTGCTCTTGGCCCGAGGGCGTTCGCTCGATATCGTCAAGGAAGCGCGTTTGGTCGCCGGCAATGCCGCGCTGCGTGAAAGCATAGAGCTTTCCGCCTGCGCGGCTCCCATCGTCGAGCTGCTCGATCGCATCACGCAGCCCGGTCTTGAGGTTCCGAAGCTGTTCCCGCTTACGCAAACGGCCCTCGATGTGCTTGCCTCGGCAGATTCCGCGCATGGGCCCGCCATCTGCGCAGCCTGGTTGCTCAAGGCGTTCGCGTTTCTGGGCATCCGCCCTTCGCTGGATCGCTGCTGCGTTTGCGGCGAGCCTTTGGCCTGCGAAGTGGGGAGCTCGGCCCATCGAACCATAGCGTTCTCGTGCAGCGAGGGCGGTGTGGTGTGCGATGCATGCCGCGTCTCCGACGTTGCCGGCCTTGCCCCGGAAACGCTTTCCTGGGCAAGCGCGCTGCTAGGGATGCGCTTTTCGGATATCGCTTCGATCCAGGTCGATCAGTCGTGCGTCTTCGATGCGCTTCGCCTATGCCAAACCTGGGCGCAGGTGCACGCCTCCATTCGCTTAAAGGCGCTCAATTTCCTATTCACCTGCGGATTGTTTTAGATGCTTGTCCCCCATAGGGGCTAGCCCGTCTGTCGCTATGGCATACTTTCACCATCCAAGAGAGAGGAAACGAATATGTACACCTATCGAACCAAGGGCGTATGCTCGCGAGAGATCCACGTCGATCTCGACGGCGACACCATCAAGCACGTGGATTTCGTCGGCGGCTGCGACGGCAATCTCAAGGCCATCGGCAAGCTGGTCAACGGCAAGAACATCGACGATGTCGCGGCCGTGCTCGAGGGCAACACCTGCGGTCGCCGTTCCACTAGCTGTGCCGACCAACTTGTCCGCGCCCTGCGCGAGGCCCGTCAAGCGCAATAAGCGCAGGCAGGTGATATGTGCGCAAGCTGTGCAGGTGGGTCCGTTGCACTTGCGCGCAAGCGCCCGGTCATCGTATTCTAGACAAGTTGCCGTATCGGCAGCCACTTTCAGCTTGGTCCCCATCCAGCATGGATCCCAGCGGAAAGCAAGTAGAGCGCAGCGATAGCTGCACGGAAGGCGGGCAAGGCCCGCAGGAAAGGTGGAGTTAGCATGCCTAGCAAACTCAGCATCACGAAAGAGCGCACCGCAGAGCTGGTCGCCGAGTTCGGCGCCAACGAGCATGACACCGGCAACCCGGACGTGCAGGTCGCCATCCTGTCCGAGCGTATCCGCAACCTCACCGAGCACCTGAAGACCCACAAGAAGGATAACCATTCCCGCCGTGGCCTGATGATGCTCATCGGTAAGCGTCGTGGCCTGCTCAAGTACATCAAGGAGCGCGACATCGAGCGTTACCGTGCCCTCATCAAGAAGCTCGGCATCCGCGACAACATCTAGTCAACGAAAGCCCGCGCAGCCTTGCGCGGGCTTTTGCATAGCGGTCGGGTACGCAAGGGCGTGCCTGCTCGCGGCAAGCGGGAAACGTGAGTACCCCTTGCCGAAGAAGCTTGCCCGCACTACGGCGGTCAAGGAATAGAGAAGGAAAGAACACCACATGGAAAAGATCGTCGAGTCCTTCGAGCTGTACGGCAAGACCTACCGCTTCGAAACGGGCGAGCTGGCCAAGCAGGCTACCGGCGCTGTCCTGGTCACACAGGGCGAGACCACCGTGCTCGTCACGGCCGTCATCTCCAAAGAGGAGAAGAACTACGACTTCTTCCCGCTGACCGTCGACTTCATGGAGAAGATGTACTCCGTTGGCCGCATCCCCGGCGGCTACCTCAAGCGCGAGGCGCGTCCGTCCGAGAAGGGCACGCTGACCGCCCGCATGATCGACCGCCCCATCCGCCCCGGCTTCGTCGACGGCTTCAAGCGCGAGGTGCACATCGTTGCCACCACGCTCGTGTGCGACGGCAAGAACGCTCCCGACTGCATCTGCGTCGGCGGCGCTTCGGCAGCCCTTATGATCGGCAGCGCCCCGTTCGACGGCCCTGCGGCTTGCGTGCGCATCGCCCATAATCCCGAGACCGACGAGTTCATCGTGAACCCCACCTACGAGGAGCAGGAAACCTCCGACCTCGAGCTCACCATCGCCGGTACCGCCGATTACATCTCCATGGTCGAGGCCGGGGCCAATGAGGTTTCCGAGGATCTTATGCTGCGCGCCATGGATTTCGGCCAGCAGGCCATCGCGAAGTTCTGCGAGGCTCAGCAGCGCTTCCTCGATCGTTGCGACATCACCCCGGTCGAGTGGCCCATCCACGTCGCCGACCCGTCCATCGATGAGCGCATCTCCCCGTTCTTCGACGAGATGTCCCAGGCTCTGAGCGATGCCGACAAGCAGGCTCGCATGGGCAAGGTCGAAGAGCTTAAGGCCCGCATCAAGGAGGAGTCCTTCAACGAGGAGGAGCTTTCCGCTTGGGGCTCCGACATCGCCGCCGCCTTGAAGGCCCTTGAGAAGAAGGCCATGCGCGCCATGGTCATCGAGACCGGTGAGCGCGCCGACGGCCGCCGTGCCGACGAGATCCGCCCCCTGCACATCGTGCCCGGCTATCTGCCTCGCGTCCACGGCTCCGGCCTGTTCCAGCGCGGTCAGACCCAGGCGCTTTCCATCGCCACGCTCGGCATGCTCAACGAGTGGCAGCGTCTTGACACCATTGACCCGGCCGAGGGCAAGCGCTATATGCACCAGTACAACTTCCCGCCGTACTGCACCGGTGAAACGGGCCGTATGGGCGCTCCGAAGCGCCGCGAGGTCGGCCACGGCGCGCTCGCCGAGCGCGCCCTGCTTCCGGTGATCCCCTCCGAGGACGAGTTCCCCTACGCCATCCGCGTGGTTTCCGAGATCCTAGAGTCCAACGGCTCGTCTTCCATGGCTTCCACCTGCGGTTCTACGCTGGCGCTGATGGATGCGGGCGTGCCCATCAAGGCCCCGGTCTCCGGCATCGCCATGGGTCTTATCAAGGAAGGCGACGACATCGTCATCCTCTCCGACATCCAGGGCATCGAGGACTTCCTCGGCGATATGGACTTCAAGGTCTGCGGTACCGAGAAGGGCATCACCGCTTTGCAGATGGACAACAAGGCCAAGGGCCTGTCCACCGAGATCCTCGGCCGTGCGCTCAAGCAGGCCCACGAAGGCCGTGCGCACATCCTGAAGGCCATGCTCGCCGAGCTGCCCGAGCCGCGCGCAACGCTGCGCGACACCGCTCCGCGTATCGAGACCATCCATATCCCCGTCGACAAGATCCGCGACGTCATCGGCTCCGGTGGCAAGGTCGTGCGCGGCATCCAGGATGAAACCGGCGCGCAGATCGACATCCAGGAGGATGGCACCATCCACATCGCCGCCATCGAGGGCCCGGCCGGCGAAGCTGCCAAGGCCATGATCCTCGGCATCGTCAAAGAGCCCGAGGTCGGCGAGATCTTCGAGGGCGAGGTCGTCGGCATCAAGGACTTCGGCGCCTTCGTCAAGCTCACCCCCGGCAAGGACGGCCTGTTGCACATCTCCCGTGTTGCCAACGGCCGCGTCGGCTCGGTCGAGGATGTGCTGCAGCTCGGCGACACCGTCAAGGTGCAGGTCCTCGAGATCGACCCCAAGACGGGCAAGATCTCGCTCGATCGCCTAGACAAGCCGGAGGCTCCCGAAGGCAGCGCCCCCGCTCCGCGTGAGCATCGCGGTCATGACCGTCACGAACGCCACGAGGGAGGCAAGCGTGAAGGCGGCCAGCGCGGCGTCCGCCCGGGTCGTGCCAACCGCACCCCTCGTCGCCGTCATGAGTCCCAATAAGCTGTATATAAGATAGCTAGCGATGGCGGCCGCCTCAGGCCGCCATCTTTTCTAAGAAGGAGATCCAACATGATCAACGTTGCCGTTTCCGGTTTTGCCGGACGCATGGGTTCAGCCGTGGTCGATGCCGTCACCGCAGCCGATGACATGCAGGTGACCTGCGGAATCGACCCGCATGGCTCTTCGAAGGTGTTCGCAGTGTATGAAACGGTCGAACAAGCCGTGCATGCCGGCGGCTTCGATGTGCTCGTCGATTTCACGCAGCCTTCCGTCGTCGAGGGCAACCTGCGCGTCGCCCTTGCGGCGGGCATCGATTGCGTGGTGGGCACCACGGGTCTTGCCAACGACAAGCTCGAGGAGCTTGCCGCCCTCGCCCCCGAGGGAACGTGCCTTTTCTACGCTCCGAACTTCACCACCGGCGCCGTGCTCATGATGCAGTTCGCAAAAGCCGCCGCTCCGTTCTTCCCTGAAGCGGAAGTGCTTGAGTTCCACCACTGCAACAAGAAGGATGCCCCCTCCGGAACCGCCGTGCGCACGGCGCAGATCATCTCCGAGGCCCGCGATGGCCGTCAAAGTGCCGCGCCTGGCAAGGAAACCGAGATCGCAGGTTGCGAGGGAGCCCGCGGCGCGTTGGTGGAAGGCGTGCCCGTGCACTCGGTCCGCTCCATGGGCTATGTGGCAAGCCAGGAAGTGGTGTTCGGCTCCATGGGCCAGACCCTTACCATCCGCCACGATTCGTGGGATCGCACTTCGTATATGCCCGGCGTGCTGCTGGGCATCCGAAGCGTCGGCGACCGACAGGGCCTTATCGTCGGCCTTGAGAACTTCATGGAATAGCAGTACGCAAAGCTAGCCCGTTGCCGCTTATGGCGAGAATTACCACCTTGCCGGCAACAATTGTTTCTTGAGCGTGACAATTTAATGACTTCACGGCGCCCCTCGGGGTGCCGTGGCATAATATGGCGAAGTTGCATTATGCGATTCAGGTGCATGGTGTCGAACCGTGCTTGTACAGAAAGGTGCCAACGATGGGAAATCCTCGTTTCGGCCGCATGATCCCGGCCATGGTCACGCCCATGAAGGACAATCTCGATCTCGATCTCGATCGTGCTCAGGAGCTTGCTGACCGTTTGGTAAAGGGCGGCGCCGACTCCCTTATCATCAACGGCACCACGGGTGAATCTCCCACTGTGTTCTATCCGGACAAGATCGAGCTGTTCAAAGCCGTGGTCGCTGCAGTCGATGGCCGCATCCCGGTTATCGCCAACGTCGGCGATAACTGCACGGCGGATACGGTCGGCTTCGCAAGCGATGTGGCAAAGCTCGGCGTCGACGGCTTCATGTGCGTGGTGCCGTACTACAACAAGCCTCCGCAAGAGGGTTTGTATCAGCATTTCAACACCATCGCGCGTTCGGTGGAACTGCCGATCATCCTGTACAACATCCCGGGGCGTTGCGCGGTGAACATGACCGCGGAAACCTCGCTGCGTCTCGCGCATGATCTGGATAACGTGGTTGCCATCAAGGAGGCTTCCGGAAGCTTTGAACAGGTGAAAGCCATTGTGGAAGGCGCGCCTGAGGGCTTCTGCGTATATTCCGGTGACGATTCGGCAACCTATGACATTATGAAACTGGGTGGCGTGGGCGTCATCTCCACCATCGGAAACGTTGCTCCTGCTCGAATGAAGGAGATCGTGGAGCTGTGCGCGGCCGGCAAGTGGGAAGAAGCCGCTGCCGCAAACGAACGCCTCATGCCCCTCATGGAAGGGCTGTTCAAGACAGCGAACCCCATCCTGGTAAAAGAAGCACTGAAATTGGCCGGTTTCCCGGTAGGCGGAGTTCGCCTGCCTCTGGTCAATGCCACTGCCGAGCAGTCCGCCGAGCTTGAGCGCACTATGCGCGAGGTTGGCGTCCTGTAGCCAGGATACGCAGCAGGGCCGCTTCAATCCATGCGGCCCTGCTGTATGTTGGCAGTAAGGAAATCAATACATGGATCAAAACGAACAGCGCTCGAAGCGCAACGGTGGTGTGCGCCCTGAGAACAGCGGCAAAAGCACGCAGACGGTCAAGCATGTCAAGCTTGACCTTGAGCGCCCTAAGCTCACGAAAGAGGGCAACGCCGATCAGGGTCGTAAGCGTCCGCGCTCTCGTAAGCGCTCCTTCGACTCCTCGAAAAAAGACCGCGGAGCAACGCTGAAGATCATCCCGCTCGGCGGCCTTGACGCCATCGGCAAGAACATGACCGTGTTCGAGTGCAAGGGCGACATGGTGCTCGACGATGCCGGCCTCATGTTTCCCGACGACAATCATCCCGGCGTGGATCTTATCCTTCCGGATTACACCTATGTGCTCCAGCACGCCGATAAGTTGCGCGGCATCGTGATCACGCACGGCCATGAGGACCATACGGGTTCCTTGCCTTATCTAATCAAGGACCTGGATCGTCAGGTGCCCATTTACGGCACGAAGATGACCTTGGGCCTGATCGAAGGCAAGTTCAAGGAGCACCGAATCAAAAACGCCAAGCTTGTGGAAATCAAACCGGGAGACAAGGTGAACCTGGGCTGCATCACGGCCGAGTTCTTCGCCGTGAACCACTCCATCCCTGGTGCCGTGGGCGTCTTTTTCCGCAGCCCCGCAGGCAACGTGCTGCACACGGGAGACTTCAAGCTTGATCAAACCCCCATCGACGGCGTTCACACCGATTTCGGCGCTCTTGCACGCTTCGCCGAAGAGGGCGTTGACTTGATGATGTCGGATTCCACGAACGCCACCAACCCCAACTTCACGCCCAGCGAGGCGGAAGTCGGCAAGGAGCTTCAGCGCATCATCGCGCAGGCAAAGGGCCGCGTCATCATCGCGTCGTTCGCCAGCCATATCCATCGCCTGCAGCAGATCTGCGATGCCGCCGTGGCAAACGGGCGCAAGGTGGTCGTCACCGGCCGCTCCATGGTGCAGAACACCGATATCGCTCGCAAGCTGGGATATTTGAAGATCTCCGACCAGGACATCATCGATGCGTACGACCTGAAGGGCATCCCGCCTGAGCAGGTGGTCATCATGTGCACGGGTAGCCAAGGCGAGCCGCTGTCGGCATTGGCCCGTATCGCAGCAGGCGAGCATAAGACCATCGATATGGAAGCGGGAGACACCGTCATCATCTCGGCAACGCCGGTTCCCGGCAACGAAAAAGCCGTCACGAAGGTGGTCAACTCGTTGGCCAAGATCGGTGCCGATGTATACGACAAGTCTCGCGCCCGCGTGCATGTGTCCGGTCATGCATCGGCAGAGGAACTGAAGATCATGCTGACCATCGTACAGCCCAAGGCGTTCATGCCGGTGCATGGCGAGGCCACGCATCTTCGCGCTCACGCACGTTTGGCTGAAGCCGTTGGCGTTCCTGCTGAAAACGTGTTCATCTGCGAAAACGGTGAGAGCCTGGAGCTGTCCACGAAGGGCGTCAAGCATGGCGAGTTCGTTCAGTCCGGCATCGTTTTGGTCGACGGCCTGTCGGTCGGCGATACTTCCGAGCAGGTGCTCGAAGAGCGCACGGCGCTGTCCGCTCAGGGCTTCGCTGCCATTGCGGCGGCGGTTTCCGGCCGCAAGAAGGCCGTTGCCGGCAATGTTCAGGTCGAGATGCACGGCATCACCGGCGGAGACGATGGCTATCTGGTCCAGGAGTGCGAGAAGTGCGTCAAAAACGCGTTGACCAGGGCGTTGTCAAAGGGTGCTTCGGGTAAGGAGCTCAAGAAGGCCGCCCGAGACGCTCTGCTGTCCCTGCTTTGGGAGCGCACGAAAACCCGTCCCATGACGGTGGTGAACCTGCTGGACATCTAGCATCGCCGCACACAAGAATCTGTTCACGAGCACCTGCGTTGCATTGCGCGCAGGTGCTCGCTTGCTCGCACAACTGCTGAAACGCTTTAGCACGAAAGGGGAGGGCGTGGCCCGAACTGCTTCGAACAAATCAACCTCATCTAAAAAGGCCACCGGCAAATCCAAAGCCGCAAGCCCAGCGCAGAAGCGTGCTGCCAAACAGGCGGCCCCGGCGCCTGCTAAGCCGCAGATTTTCGATGAGCGCACCAAGCGCGATATCACCGGCGTTGCCGTGACGCTGCTAGGTATTGTGCTGTTCGTTGCGGCCGTCGTTCCGACCGATGCGCTCATCACCTCGTTCGTGTCCCAGCTGTTGCATCTGTGCTTGGGCATCGGCGCGTACCTCCTGCCGTTTTTCTTGGTGGCCATCGGGGCAAGTTGCCTTGTGCGCATCGACAAAGAAGGCATCCCCCTGCGAGCATCGGTGGGTTTGGCCATGCTGTTCGTCGCGGTGCTTTCCCTGTTGGCGCTGTTCACGCCTGAAACTACCCCTGATGCTACGGACAATCTTTTCTTGGCCGATCAGCTTTCCGCTCGCGGCGGCTATATCGGTGCGGGCATCGCGTGGTGCGGCCTGACGTTGTTCGGCAAGGTGATATCGGCTATCGTGCTGTTCGGCCTTGCAATCGCCGGGTTGATCGTCATCGGCTTCTCTGTATCCAGTATCGTTGACAAGTTGCGCGCGCTGGCTGCAGCTCGTGAAGAAGCAGAGGAGCGGGAGCACGGCGTGGTACCGGCACCCGCGTTCGCCAGGGTTTCCCGTCCGAAGGCGAAAGCCGTCGATGAACCCGAGCTCGCTGAGCTTGAAACCGCTAAAACCCAAATGCTCAAGCAGCCTGCGGCTTCGAATCGCCGACATGGCAGCGCAGTCGCATCTTCCGATGATGGTGCTTCCCGCGAAGACGCAAGCAAGGCGCCTGAAACCATCACGCGTAAACTGGGCCGCCGTAAGCCTATCGAGCGCGCTGCTGCTGCTCCGGCTATGCCGAAAAAGCCCTCGAAAGCCGCTACGCCGGTTGCCACCCCGCGCCCCGAGCAGGGTTTCGAGCTTCCGCCATTCGATCTTCTTGCCACGTCCACCGATCCCGAAAAGGATCTGGCAACCGATTCGGAGCTGCAGGAAACCGGTGCTTGCCTGCAGGAAACGCTTGAAGACTTCAACATCATGGCCAAGGTGGTGGGCTGGGTTGCAGGTCCGACGGTCACCTTGTTCAAAGTAGATCTTCCGGCAGGTGTGCGCGTCAGCCGCGTTACCGCGCTTGAAGACGATATCGCGCTGGCGCTCGCCGCGCCCGGCGTGCGCATCTTCGCGCCCATTCCCGGTACCAATTATGTCGGCATCGAGGTGCCTAATCGAACCCGCCAGACGGTATTGCTCGGCGACGTCATCAAGGATGCGGCCCCTGGTCCGTTGCAGATCGCCATCGGCAAGGACGTCGAGGGCCACTGCATCGTTTCCGACCTCGCGAAAATGCCACATCTGCTTATCGGCGGCACCACCGGTTCGGGCAAATCTGTGTCCATCAACGCCATGATCATGTCGATCCTTATGCGGGCGACCCCGTCCGAGGTGCGCTTCATCATGATCGACCCCAAACGCGTCGAGTTCACGCCCTACAACGGCATTCCGCACCTGTATGTTCCCGTTGTCACCGAACCCAAGGAGGCAGCAAGCGCTCTGAGCTGGGGCGTTGCGGAAATGGAACGTCGTTTGAAGGTGTTCTCGAAGGTGGGCGCGCGCAACATCGGCCAGTACAATGCCAAGGTGCAGTCGGCGCAGGCCGAAGCGAAGGCCGCGCAGGAAGCAGGGGAAGATCTACCCGAAAACGAGTTAGGCGACGAACTGCCCTATATCGTCATCATCATCGATGAGCTTGCCGACCTTATGATGAACGTCGGCAAGGAGGTGGAGTTCTCCATCAGCCGCATCGCCCAGCTGGCTCGCGCTGCCGGCATCCACTTGATCGTCGCCACCCAGCGTCCTTCGACCAACGTGGTCACGGGCCTCATCAAGGCCAACATCACCAACCGCATCGCCTTCAACGTGGCAAGCGGCATCGACAGCCGCGTCATCTTGGATACACCGGGCGCAGAAAACCTCATCGGCCTCGGCGACCTGCTCCTAAGCAAACCGGAGTATGCAAAGCCTATGCGTATCCAGGGCTGCTACGTGTCCGAAGATGAGATCAATGCGGTTGTGGAGAAGTTGCGCAGTCAGGGCGAGCCAGAGTATCATTCCGAGATCTTATCCACCAATCTAATCACGTTGGGATCATGCCCATCGGATGCCAGCGGCGGCACGTGCGCCGACGATGATCCGCTCATCTGGGAGGCGGCCGAGTTGGTGGTGTCCAGCGGTTTGGGTTCCACGTCCAATATCCAGCGCCGCCTCAAAGTGGGATACTCCCGCGCCGGGCGTATAATGGATATGTTGGAAGATAAGGGCGTCGTCGGTCCTCCGAACGGCAGCAAGCCCAGAGAAGTGCTCGTCGATGCCATGGAGCTTGAAACGCTCAAAGCGTTCGAGCAACATGACGGCGACAATCAATAAGGAGAAGGCATGGGCCAGGTTTCATTCGGCACCGTATTGCGCGAAGCGCGCGAGCGGAAGGGCTACGACGTGCAGTCGGCCGCTCGTCGGCTGCGCATCCGCCCCGACATCCTCCGCGCCCTCGAGAACAATGATTTTTCCCGCTTGCCTGCGCGCGGCTATACGCGCAACATGGTGAACGCATATGCGAAATTGGTTGGGCTCAACCCCGCCGACATCACGCGTATGTATCTCGACGATGCATACGCCTATCAGGTTGGACGCACCCGCGGCGAATCCGATTCGCCGGCGCATGTTTCCGGTCGTAGGTCGGTTTCGCGCGGCGACGGGCGACATGATGGTCGTGGGCAAGGTTCGCAGCGCTCATCGCGCTATAGCGAAGATCGTTCCGGCGATGGTCGTCGTTCGCAGCGTACCCAGCGAGGTCAACGCCAGGGCACACAGCGTATGCCGCGTCGCGAGCAGCAGCCGCAACGAGAATATCGCGAGTCGCTTGCTTCGCGTGCAGCACGTGCAGAGAGCGAAAGCCGTCGTTCCAACCATTTCGGCGGCGCCGTCACCACGCAGTTCACCAATTTCTATTCCGGTTCGCAGAACAATGCCGGCAGGGGTATGCAGGCAAGGCTGCCTTATGTAGCCGTCATCGTGATAATCTTGCTGCTGCTCGTGATCATTGTGGCGCTTGCATTCGGAAACCGCGGTGCGGCCTCCACGCAGGATGTGGCGAAGGTCCCCATTACCGGCGTCACCGACACTTCGGCGGATGGCAGCGGCGTGAGCCAGGACAATTCCAATAACAACAGCAACAGCGGCGATAACGGCAACGATTCGGAATCCAAGGCATCCTCGACGACAACCGTACCCACGAGCGTGAAAGTAGAGTATAAGCTGGCCAAGGGCCAACAGGCTTACGTCGTCATCACGCAGGATGGGCAGGCGACCGAGCAGATGCTCACCGGGCCGTGGGATGAAACGGTCGACGTCTCCGGCACGTGGAGCTTGGCAACCTGGGTTTCCTCCGGATTCACCGTGACCATGGACGGCAAACAGGTCGATTTCACCAGCGATGCGACCACGGGAATGCCCACTGCTACGGTGAACTTCAAGGATTACCTTGCTTCTTGGGCGAAAGACCATCCTGATGTGAAGGTCGATGGGCTTGATAGCTCCAGCACCTCGTCGGGCAGCACCGGGTCTACCTCATCGAGTTCGAATTCAACATCAAGCGGTATCTCGTCGCAGTCGGTTACCGGCACGGATTCGTCCGTCGGTTCCTCGACGACATCGACGGGCACCGGTTCGACCACGACGAGCGGTACCGGGTCTAGCACGACGGGAGCCCAAAACTCGTCATCAACGTATTCATCTTATTAGTGGAAAGGCGAACATCATGGCCAAGGAATCTAGCTTCGATGTAGTGTCCACCGTCGACATGCAGGAAATCGACAATGCATATCAGCAAGCGAAGAAAGAGCTGACGCAGCGCTACGACCTGAAAGGCTCCGGCGCCGAGCTGTCGCTCGACAAGCAGAAGAAGACCATCACAGTGGCGGCTCCCGCCGATTTCGTTGCACGCCAGGTCATCGATATCATGGGCAGCAAGCTCATCAAGCGAGGCATCGATCTGGCCGCCGTCAAATGGGGCGACCCCCAAGCGGCAACCGGTCAGAGCGTGCGTCAGACTGCAACCATCGTCGAAGGCATCGACAAGGAAACGGCCGGCAAGATCAACAAGGATATCAAGGCGCAAAAACTTAAGGTGAAGGTCACCATCGAAGGCGATAAGCTGCGTGTTTCCTCCGCCTCCCGTGACGCGCTTCAAGAGGTTATCGCTTTCTTGAAGGGCCAGGATTACGGCCAGCCGCTCCAGTACGTCAACTACCGCTAAGGATTTCCGTGGAAACCGAAAACGTGTTTGAAATCGAGAGCCCTCGCGTCGCGTTCGTCACCATGGGCTGCGCGAAAAACGAGGTAGATACCCAGCGCATGCAATCGCAGCTTACCCGTTGCGGCTTCGCGATCGAACTAGACCCAGAGGCTGCCGATGCCGTGGTGGTGAACACCTGCTCGTTTATCCAAAGCGCTACCGAGGAAAGTCTTGAGGCCATCTTCGAAGTTGCCGGTATGCCCAATGTGACTGCTGGCGCTGCGCTGATCGTCGCCGGCTGCATGCCCGCCCGTTACGGGCAGGATCTGGAATCCGAGCTTTCCGAAGCTTCCGCATTCGTCCCGTGCAGCAAGGAAGACGATATCGTTCAGGTCATCGCACAAGCGCTTGGCATCGATCAGGCGCGCCTTGAGCGCATGAAGGCAGCCATGCTAGGAGCCGTGCCCGAGGGTGCGGTCGCCATCAACGGCTCGCGCGCCGTTTCAGCCTACGTGAAGATCTCGGATGGATGCGATCGCTTCTGTTCTTACTGCACCATTCCATACATTCGAGGCAGGTATCACAGTTTCGACTACGAAACCGTTCGTGCGGATGTGGCCGATCGCGTTTCAGAAGGCGTTAAGGAAATCGTCCTCATCGCCCAGGATACAGGCCGTTGGGGTCAGGATTTCGAGGATGAGTCAAGCTTGGCATGGCTTGTGGGAACGCTTGCGGACGAATTCGCCGATACCTGGTTCCGCGTCATGTACATCCAGCCCGAGGGGATTACCGACGAGTTGTTGCATACCGCTGCCGAGCACGACAACATCTGCTCCTATTTCGACATCCCCCTTCAGCATGTTCAGCCGAGCATCCTGAAGGCCATGCATCGCAAGGGTTCGCGCGAGGAGTACGAGTCGCTGGTGGAGCGTATTCGCCGAATCGTCCCCGAGGTAACGCTGCGCACAACGCTTATCGCGGGCTTTCCCGGGGAAACGGAAGAAGATTTCGACGAGCTTTGCGATTTCGTCGAAGAGGGTTTTTTCGATTACATCGGCGTGTTCGCGTACTCGCGCGAAGAGGGAACCCGAGCATACGATCTGCCCGACCAGGTCGACGACGACGAGAAGGCGTATCGCGCGCAACGGTTGCGTGACCTTGCGGACGATGTTTGCACGCCGCTTGTAGCTGCACGTGTCGGAAAAGCCATGAACGTGCTCATCGAGGGCAGGGAAGAGGACGGCCAGCTGTTCGGTCGCGCAATGTGCCAAGCTCCTGAGGTCGATGGCGTAACCTATGTCGACAACGGCGAACCGGGCAATATTGTCCAAGTCACCATAACCGATACGCTGCTGTACGAAATGGAAGGCGAATAGCCCATGCACAAGCTGCAAGTGGAAGCCGCGCCGCAAGTTGCTGCAAAATTATGGACGCCGGCCAACATCGTCACGCTCATCCGCATATGCTTGGTCCCCGTGTTCGTCGTCGTGCTCTTGAGCCCTTGGCCGCAGTGGTTCCATCTGCCTGATTTGGCAGAACACTCCAAAAGCCTCATCGCTGCCGCCATCTTCGTGCTGATATCTTGCACGGACTGGCTTGATGGCTATTTGGCGCGAAGCCGTGGCGAAGTCACCGACTTCGGCAAGTTCATGGATCCGCTTGCCGATAAAATCCTGGTCATGGCGGCCCTCTTGGCATTGATCGAGCTCGGATCGCTTCCCAGCTGGGTCGCGCTCATCATCGTTGCGCGTGAATTCATCGTCTCGGGCGTGCGCATGGTGGCGGCCAGCAAGGGTACCGTCATCTCCGCTAGTTGGTACGGCAAGTTCAAGACGGTTTTCCAGATGATCGCCATCGTGCTGTTCACCATCAAGGACAGCTACATGATGGGCACGCTTGTCGAGGCGTTTTCGGATGTGATGTGGGTTATCAGTTGGATCGTCATGGCGATCGCCTTGCTGCTCACGGTCGTGTCGATGCTCGATTACATTTCAAAGGCACGCGAACTTATCGGGTTGGGGCCTTCTAAGCGAGCAAAGCGCAAGCAGAAGGCCGAAAGCGAGCAAAGCGAAAACATCGAAGAGACGAACGTCGGCGTACGAGCCGCAGATATCGAGCATCTTGCGGCTCAGGTAATTTCGCATGCCAGCGAACGGGGCATCACCATCGGCACCGCCGAAAGCCTTACCGGCGGTATGATTAGCGCTGCGTTGACTTCGGTTTCCGGAAGCTCCGCCGTTGTTCGCGGCGGGATCGCCAGTTACGCAACCGGAGTGAAATCAGATGTCCTCGATGTGCCTGAGTCGGTTATCAATGAATTCGGCGTAGTTAGCACGCAAGTTGCTCGCCATATGGCGCAGGGCGCGTGCAAGGGCCTGACCTGCAACGTAGCCGTTGCCGTCACCGGCATTGCGGGCCCGTCCGGGGCGGAACCGGGAAAGCCTGTCGGGACCGTCTGCTTGGCCTGCGCAAGCGACACCGGCATCACGGCTCAACGTAAACATTTCGAGGGAAATCGCAACCAGGTTCGCATGCAAACCACCTTTGAAGCCCTGCGTATGATTGATGCGGCGGTGTGCGGACGACAGCAGTCAGCAAGCTAGGCTTAGTTCCTTTCCGTGCACCGGCGCAAGCCATGCACGGAAGCGTCGATAACAGTAACCAATCGAACAGGTTCACCGGACAACCGTGCAAGGTTCAGGTGAACCTGTTCGGTATTTCGGGCAAGGGTTGTGCAAAAAGCTAGAACTATGATGGTGATAAGTCGTACCGATGTTTGTATTTGGTACTTGACTATGAAACAAGCGTTCGTATAATCAATAGCGTTGCAAAGCAGCGCAAAGGAAGGGTAACCAGCGCATGAACGAAGAAAAAACCAAGATGCTCAAGGTCACAACCGACCAAATCGAATCTAAGTTCGGCAAAGGCTCCATCATGAAATACGGTGATGGCGGCCATGACCTGAACATCGGCGCTATACCCACCGGCGCATTGCCACTTGATGCAGCGCTGGGGATCGGCGGCGTTCCGAGGGGTCGAATCATCGAGGTGTACGGACCTGAGTCCAGCGGCAAAACCACTTTGGCGCTGCAAATCCTTGCCGAGGCGCAAGCGCTCGGCGGTGTCGTGGCGTTCATCGACGCGGAACATGCGCTCGACCCGGTCTATGCAGCCCGTTTGGGCGTGGATATCGATGACGTGCTCATCTCCCAGCCCGACTTCGGAGAGCAAGCGCTTGAAATCTGCGATATGCTCGTCCGATCGGGGGCAATAGATTGCGTCGTCATCGACTCCGTCGCGGCATTGGTTCCCCGAGCCGAAATCGAGGGCGAAATCGGCGATACCACCGTCGGTCTGCAAGCACGGCTCATGTCCCAAGCGCTTCGAAAACTTGCGGGTTCGCTTTCCAAATCCAATACCACGTGCATCTTCATCAATCAGCTGCGCGAGAAAATCGGCGTGATGTTCGGCAACCCCGAAACCACAACCGGCGGTCGTGCTCTGAAGTTCTTCTCCAGCGTTCGAATCGACGTACGTCGCATCGACTCTATCAAACGCGATGGTGAGATCGTTGGAAACCGTGTTCGCGCCAAGGTCGTCAAGAACAAGGTTGCGCCGCCGTTTCGTCAAGCGGAGTTCGATCTTATGTACGGTGAGGGCATTTCGCGAGAGGGATGCATCGTCGATATGGCGGTTGAGGCTGGAGTCGCTAAGAAATCCGGCACTTGGTACACGTACGGCGAAGAGCGCCTAGGACAAGGACGCGAAGCAGCAAAGCATACTCTGAAAGAAAACCCCGATCTGCGAGAGGAACTGGAAACGAAGGTTCGAGAAGCGTTCGACATTCCGATCATCACGAAAGAGCAGGAAGACTTCGACGCCGTCAATCCTGTAGCGAAACCTAAGGGCAAGAAATAGCCATGCATGATGCAAGGATGCAAAGCATTGCGGATTTGCGCGCACGAATCAAAGCCATCGAGGCAGGTTCGGATACGAATGGGCGGTCTGGTACTCATCCCCGTCAATGCGAAGGCAACCCATTGTGCCCCGACAAGCTGGAGTGTAGGGAAGATGCTATCAGCGAAATCCAGCAAAAGTCAGTGTCTTGGCCTGCTGGGTGTCCGATGGTTGGCGGTTCTGAAAACGATGGGCGATTCATCGAACGGTCGAAGCAATCGGATGCAGATCGCGATCAAGCAGATTCGGCATTTGCGAAGATCCAGCGATTGCTGTGCATCCGTGAACATGCTAGCGCCCTGCTGCATAAGCGGCTGTTGTCAAGCGGCTATGACGACCGTATCGCTTCCGAGGCTGTGCAACGGGCAATCAACTGCGGGCTTGTGAGCGATGAGCGCTACGCCGATGTTTTGGTTCGAAGCAGGCTTTCTCAGGGAAAGGGGCTTCGAGGCATTGCGTTTGAGCTTGAACAGGCAGACATAGATCCCCAAACCGTGCCAGCATATCAGGAAGCGCTGTTCCGTGATTCAGGTCCTGATGAGCTAGCCCGAGCGTTGAGTCTGCTTGCCGCTAAACCGCCGAAAGCCAAACGAATTCGTGAAGCCGCATATCGAAAGCTCGTGCAGAAAGGCTATGAATCGAGTGTAGCGGCATCGGCTGCCCGAATATTCGCCGAGCAGCATGGTTGCAACACCCCCGAAACCTGTTAAATTTCGATATCTTCAAATCAAAAAGCCGGTTCCTCCTGTAGAACCGGCTTTTTTGTTCACTTGCTCTTTTCCATTTGAAAGAGAACCTTTATCATGAAAAGCAAGCCTGAGCTATCGTGCCTTATACGGCACTGTTGGAATATATAAACAAATGTATACGTCCAGTCGTTGCGCACGTACGCTCATGCCCGGTTATGCCGGGATTTTTTATGCAATGGAACCTATGAAACCCACAGTACCCGTCCAAACTCGAAAGGGGGACAAGCATGGAATCCATCATTTGGCTTATCGTTGGCGCCGTCGTCGGCATCGCCGCCGGTTTCGTCATCAATAAATTCGTTGCCAAATCCACGGCCCAGCGCGCTGCCGACGAAGCCCATACCGTTGTCGAAGACGCAAAACGCCAGGCGGAAACTTTGCGTCGCGAAGCGGTTGTCGAAGCCAAGGACGAAGCATTGCGACTTCGCCAGGAGGCCCAGGCAGAGAACAAGGAGCGCTTGAAGGAGGTGCGCGCTGCAGAGCAGCGCGTCAATCAGCGCGAAGAGTCTCTTGATCGCCGCGTTGAGTCGCTGGACACGCGTGAGAAGTCTCTGGACTCCCGAGAGCATCAGATCTCATCCATGCAAGGCCAGCTCGACCGCCGTCAGCGCGATCTCGATGAATCCGAAGAGCAAATTGGTATTCGTTTGCAGCAAGTCGCGGGCATGACCGCCGACGAAGCAAAGACCGAACTGCTCGATACGCTCAAAGATGAGGTTGCGCATCAGTCCGCTGCTATCATCCGCGATTCCGAAGCCCGTACCAAGGCGGAGGCGGATAAGAAAGCTCGTTCCATCCTCAGCCTTGCCATCCAGCGCGTTGCTGCGGATCATACGGCGGAAACCACCGTTTCTGCGATCCATATCCCTTCTGATGACCTGAAGGGTCGCATCATCGGTCGCGAAGGTCGCAATATCCGTTCCTTCGAACAGCTTACCGGCACCAACCTCATCATCGATGACACGCCGGAATGCGTCACCATCTCCTGCTTCGATCCGGTGCGTCGCGAAATCGGTCGCGTGACCATGGAAAACCTCATCGCAGATGGTCGCATCCATCCCGCGCGTATCGAGGAAATGTTCGGCAAGGCCGAGAAGCTTGTGAACCAACGCGTGCAGGAGGCCGGCGATCAGGCTGCATTCGATACCGGAATCCATGATCTACATCCCGAGCTCGTGCGTACGCTTGGACGTTTGCGCTACCGTACCTCGTATGGGCAAAACGTGCTTAACCACTCGCTGGAAGTTGCGTACCTGTCCGGAGTCATGGCGTCCGAGCTTGGCCTTGACCCTGTTCCGGCAAAGCGTGCGGGTCTCCTCCATGACCTTGGGAAGGCCGTCGACCACGAAGTCGAGGGTAGCCATGCGGTCATCGGTGCCGATCTTGCCCGTCGATTCGGCGAAAAGCCGTCCATCGTGCATGCGATCGAGGCACATCATAACGATGTCGAGCCCAATAGCGTCCTCGACGTGCTTGTGCAAGCCGCCGATGCCGTTTCCGCGGCACGTCCCGGTGCTCGTAAGGAAACTCTGGACGCCTACATCAAGCGTCTGGAAAAGCTTGAGGAAATCGCTAACTCCTACAAGGGCGTTGAGCGCACGTACGCAATCCAGGCTGGCCGCGAGGTTCGCGTCATGGTGCAGCCTGAACTGGTCGACGAGGCTCAGACCACCGTTTTGGCTCATGATATCGCCAAGCGCATTGAAGACGAGATGCAGTATCCCGGCCAGGTGAAAGTCGTTGTCATCCGCGAAAGCCGAGCTATCGGTATCGCAAAATAACGAAAGGCGTCAACTATGGGCGACGGCAACCTTGCCTCGTTTATCGAAGACGTTTGCGGAGAAGGCCACCTTCGAGTCGAAACCGATCTCGGAGGTGGCTTCGTTCGTTTACGCAGCTCGGAAGCGGAGCGTCGACAAGCGGCGCAGGACATTCGATCTTCTGAGGACATCATCATCGAAATGCTTCGAAATGCTCGCGATGCTCACGCGTCGAACATTTTCGTAGCTTGTACTCGCGAAGGGTCAACCAGGCGAATCGTCATGATCGACGACGGAGACGGCGTTCCGAAGCATCTACAGCGAACGGTGTTCGAACCGCGCGTCACCTCAAAACTTGATTCAATGCACATGGACAAGTGGGGTGTTCACGGCCGCGGCATGGCTTTGTATTCCATCGCGGTAAACGCCGAATCTGCAACAATTTCGGCATCGGATTCGGGCCTCGGGTCGGCATTCGTCATTCAAACGGATCTTAATAAACTCCCAGAGAAAACCGACCAATCCAGCTTTCCGACGTTTGAGCTCAACGAAGCGGGGACGGTAGCGGTGCGCGGTCCGAAGAATATCCTACGAACTGCGTGTGAATTTGCCATTGAATCTCGGGCCGCAGTCAATGTGTTCATCGGATCTTCAACGGATATCGCGGCCACGTTGTATGCTTTCGGGCTTGGCAAGCTTTCCGCGGAAGACAGGCTTTCCGGTAAAAACGATTCCCGATTGCCGATATGTAAACGCTTGTCGGCATGTTCGAGTCTGTCAGCTTTTCATCAAACCGCCGAATCGCTTGGGCTGTTAATGTCCGAACGTTCTGCGCGTCGTATCCTCGATGGGCAAATCGCTCCCTTATCCCCATTGCTGGCAAAAATCAAAATCGATGGATTTCAAACGACCCACGCGCTCGAAAGGGAAGGGGCCGAATCCCAAGGAAAGACCGCCAACGCTACGTCCCGACATGCAAAAGGATTGAAGCTTGCAGACGAAGATGCCGCCCGTTTCGCTCGCCAGATTTCGCAGGCATACGCAGAACTGGCCGATGCGTATTATCTCGACGCGAACATCGAGCCTCACATCAGAGTGAGCAAGGACGCCATTCGCATTACCATACCTGTGCTCATGCAGTCTTAGCGCAGGCCCTCCACATCATGTTGCGGACAGATTTCGTTATAGCTACAATTTAGCTTGCATTTAATTACGCCGAAACACACGTCAAACAGAACACGAAAAGGTGAATGCATGAATGCCGAACAACAAGCCCCGGAATCAGGGTGCCTGAAAGTTTCCTCAAAATCTTCCCCCGCATCAGTGGCAGGCGCCATTGCCGGCATGGTGAAAGACGGTGTTGGCGTTGAGATCCAAGCTGTCGGCGCCGGTGCCGTGAATCAAGCCGTGAAGGCGATTGCCATCTCTCGAGGATTCTTGTCGCCTATCGGCATCGAAATCGCCTGCATCCCTTCATTTGCCGACATCGTGATCGATGGCGAATATCGCACGGCCATTCGCTTTGCCGTAGAGCCTCGATATACGCACGGCACGCCAATCGCCGATTCCGCTCTTGGCGAGTAACTTCATTTCACATAGCGCTGCTATTCTCGATTCGATCGGAACTGTATCCTTATGCATACTCCATTCATGAATATGACTTTTTGCGTCCGCACCTTCGGATGCCAGATGAACAAGCATGACTCCGAACGTATTGCGGGCATGCTCGAAGGCCTCGGTGGCCTTATGGTCGACACCGTGGAGGAAGCCGATATCCTGATTTACATGACGTGCTGCGTGCGCGAAGCGGCAGATACTCGTTTGTACGGTCAGGTTGCATCGTTGAAGAACATCCCCGTGAGAAGCGGATCCCCGCTGAGCAAGAGAATCGTTGCAGTAGGTGGCTGCATCGGCCAGCGCGATGGCGATGAGCTGACGAAAAAGCTCCCTCATCTTGATGTGGTCTTCGGCACGCACAATCTGGCATCTCTACCGCACCTTCTTCAAGCTGCTATAGAAGAAGGCGGTCATCAGGTTGAGGTTCTCGATGCTTCTTCCTCCTTCCCGACCGAACTTCCGACAAGCCGTGAACATTCGTGGGCTGCGTGGCTGCCTATTACCATTGGATGCAATAACTTCTGCACGTATTGCATCGTTCCTTACGTGCGCGGCCGGGAGAAATCGCGCCCAATCGAAGACATCGTCGTCGAAGCGGAACGTTATGTGGCAGCCGGTGTGAAGGAGATCACGCTGCTCGGTCAAAACGTCAACTCTTATGGTCGCGACCTGTATGGCAGCCCTCGTTTCGCTCAAATTCTCAAAGCTCTTGACGAGACGGGTGTCGAGCGCCTGCGCTTCGCCACCAGCCATCCTAAAGATCTGTCCGACGAGGTTATCGCGCAGTTCGGCTCGCTGCGTTCGCTTATGCCGGCACTGCATCTCCCGGCGCAATCCGGCTCGGATCGTATTTTGCAGCTGATGAACCGTCGCTATACCTCGGCGCATTATCGACAGCTTGTCAGCAAATTGCGCGATGCTTGCCCGGATATCGCCTTGTCCACCGACATTATCGTAGGATTCCCAGGCGAAACCGAAAAAGACTTCATGGACACAGCTCGTCTGGTCGATGAGATCGGATATCATCAGGTATTCACCTTTATTTACTCCAAGCGAGAGGGGACTCCTGCTGCGAGCATGGAGGATAACACCCCTCATGAGGTGATTCAGAAACGGTTCGATTGCCTGGTCGATATCGTTCAGGCTCATGCTTTCGAGAAAAACCAGCTTGACCTGGGAGCAACCATCCCGGTTTTGGTGGAGGGCTCATCAAAGCGCGACGAATTGCTTATTGCAGGTAAAAGCCCGAAGAACCAAACGGTACATGCGCCGGTTCCTGCCGGCAAAACACCCGAACAACTGGCTGGAAGCATCGTCAACGTTCGAATCAACGAAGCAAAAACCTGGTATTTGGCCGGCGATATCGTTGAATAACGCCTCAAAGGCTGCTGCAACCGTGAATGCGGCGGCGGCAGCCCTCTCGCAGCCCGTGATTTGCGTGGTAGGCCCTACTGCATCGGGGAAAACCGATGTCGCGCAACTCATCGCAACGCGTTTGGACGGGGAAGTGGTAAGCGCCGACTCCATGCAGGTGTACCGCGGCATGGATATCGGAACAGGCAAACTTCCCGAAAGCGAACGACTGGTACCTCATTATGGCTTCGATTTGGTGAATCCTGGTGAGCCGTTCTCCGCGGCATTGTTTCAAGCGTATGCGCGGGAAAGCTTCGTGGAAATCGAATCTAAGGGCAAGCGCAGCATTCTAGCTGGCGGTACCGGCTTTTACGTCCGCGCAGCCATCGATGCCTATGAGTTCCCCGATGGCGAGCAAATCGATAATCCGATCCGAAATCACTGGAATGCATTCGCCGCAGAATATGGCCCCAAACGGTTGTGGAGTGAACTGCACCAACGTGACCCAGAGAGTGCGCAGTTAATACCTCCAGCAGATATCAAACGAGTGGTTCGTGCTTTTGAGCTGCTAGAAACGGGAGATAGCTACGCGATTCAAAAACAACGGCTCCAATCCTTACCGCAATGGGTCCCCGCAATGTTCATCGGTTTAGCGGTAGACCCCGATGTTTTACGCGCACGCATCCGAGCACGTGTTGACTCCATGGTAGCCAATGGACTTATCCAAGAAGTGGAAACTTTGCTTGCATCCGGCTTCCGTGATGGAATCACTGCGCCACAGGCGATCGGGTACAAAGAGATAGTCGCTGCACTTGATGGCCGCACCAGCATGGAAGAGGCAATCGAATCCATAAAGGTGTCCACTTGCCGATACGCCAAACGTCAGCGCACGTGGTTTAGAAAAGACTTGCGGATTCATTGGCTTTGCGCAGATTCGGGGGATACCGATGCGCTTGCAGATGAAGCAATATCCTTGATTGATACACTGTAAATCGTATTTACCCTTGTTAAAGGAGCGTGCGTAAAACCTCATGGAATTGGATTTTGTTAAGCTTCATGGTCTTGGCAATGACTTCGTTTTCATCGATGATTTTTCGAGAGATATCGAGTTGACGCAGGAGCAAGTCGCCTTGCTGTGCGATCGTCATTTCGGTATCGGCGCGGATGGCGTGATTATGGTGCGCCCTTCGAAACGCTCCGAGTGTGCTGCATATATGCACTACATTAACGCAGATGGCACGCTTGCGCAAATGTGCGGCAATGGTGTTCGTTGCTTTGCAAAGTACCTCGTAGACCGCGGGTTCGTGCTTGCAAGCGATGGCTCCTTCGTGGCCGACACGTTGGCGGGTCCGAAGCCGATCAGCTTTGAGGTGGACAAACACGACAAGTTGACCTTTGCCACCGTTGATATGGGTCATCCTGTTCTCGAACCGCAAAATGTACCGGTTGACTTGCCTGCAAACGCCCTCACCGATGACGAGACGGGTTTCGTGAAAGACAGTGCTATCGAATCTCCTTGGGGGGCGTTTGCCTTCACGTGCGTCTCTATGGGGAATCCGCATGCTATCTGCTTCATCGATGATTTCAGCACACTGCCCGATGAACTGTTCGTAAGCGCGAGCGATAAATGTCTCGCAAAGCTGGATCTGAATCGAATCGGTGCATACTACGAAAGCCATTTAGTGTTCCCCGAGAAAACCAATGTCGAATTCGCCCATGTCGGCAATGACGCCATTGAAATGCGCGTATTCGAACGCGGTTGCGGTGAGACGCTTGCCTGCGGCACCGGGGCTTGCGCCACTAACGTCGCAGCAGCTTTGACTGGACGCGCTTCCAGGGAGAACGATGTCATATTGCGCGGCGGTACGCTTCATATCAAGTGGGATGCCGATGATCACGTTATGATGACGGGTCCTGCCACGGAAGCCTTCCAGGGTACCGTTGAGTTGTAGCCGCTCGTAATCGGACGGCTTATGCTACTATCGACAAGCGCAGGAATGCACCTGCGCTTGTTTTTATTTTGGGGGCCACATCAAGCACAAGCCGTAATCCATTCCTATGTACGCATTTCAGCTTGAACCCACCGGAGAGGATTACCGATGTCGGAATATCAATCGGTCTTAATTAAGGGTGCGAAAACAACTGTTGAAGAGAAGCGGGAAAAGGCCGTGCTTGTTGGCGTCGAACGACCCGGCATGCGTTGGAATATCTCGTCTTCTTTAGCGGAGCTTGAGCGATTAGCGGATACCGCAGGAGCGGATACGGTTGCCGTTACAACACAAAAGCTTGATTCTCCAAATCCCAGAACTTTTGTGGGCAGCGGCAAAGTGGAAGAGATCTCCCGTCTTTGCCGATCAACTGGAGCAGATTTGATCATTTTCGATGACGAGTTAACACCATCACAGCAATCAAATCTGGAAAAGTCTGTTGATCGCGACTTGAAAGTCATCGATCGCACCGCTTTGATCTTAGATATTTTCGCACTTCACGCAACAACCAAAGAAGGACGTTTGCAAGTTCGTCTTGCTCAGAACCAATATCTGCTCCCCCGACTTCGTGGTATGTGGTCGCATTTAGCCTCAAACCGCATGGGCGGTGGCGTAGGCAGCCGATTCGGCGAAGGCGAAAGCCAGCTTGAAGTTGACCGTCGATTGGTTCGCAAGCGTATCACCACCATCAAACGCGAACTTGCACATTTGGCTGAAGTTCGAGCCGTTCAACGAGAAAGCAGATACGAAAGCGGGATGTTCAAGGTCTCGCTCGCAGGGTATACCAATGCTGGTAAATCAAGTTTGCTCAATCGGCTCACCAATGCTGATGTCCTTGCATACGACAAATTATTTGCCACGCTCGACTCCACTACAAGGAAATACGAACTGCCCGAAGGACGCGAAATCACGCTAACCGATACGGTCGGCTTCATTCAGAAGCTACCGACCACCTTGGTTGAAGCATTTAAATCTACGCTGGATGAAATCACCGGCTCGAATTTAATATTGCATGTAGTTGATGCCTCTTCTGACGAATTTGAAGAACAGATAGTGGCAGTTGAAGAAGTCTTAGAGCAGATCAATGCGCAAACCTTACCCAGGGTGCTGGTTTTTAATAAGTGCGACTTACTGACGATCGAGCAACAGGAAGCATTGGCCAATCGCTATGATGCGCTGCTCGTATCGGCAGAAACAGGAGAGGGAATAGATCAGCTTGTCGACAGGATCGCTCATGTAGCATCCGCTCAAGACACGCACCTTGATGTAGTCGTTCCGTACCAACGCGGTGATTTGGTATCGAAGGCTCACGAGCGTTGCAGGATCTTGACCGAAGAGCATATCGAAACTGGGACTCATCTGACTATGTTAGTACCAAAAGCATATGTAGATGAATTCGGATCATTGAGCGATGCCAAGCAATAAATCGACAGCCCACAACTTATAAGCCCGGCAGAAAAGACGTTTTGCAATTTCAGGCGGACATCTTCGTGCCCGGGTAGTCAACGGCCCGAATGCGCGCATGCTACATTCGGGCCGTATTTAGGTTTTATGCGGGCATTATTCAACTCTCATAGCGGTTCGTACGATATCGGCGACCCAAATACACATGCCCCATGTAGCTATATCGCATACACAATCTTCCGCGTCATCAGAGCGGCTTGTACCAACTGTTCCGACACTACCAGATTGCACGAGCAAAGGTGCCTGAACAAGTTCATATTGCGAGCATTACAACTTGAATGGCTAGCTCAATCACAGATCACGTGTTCTAGCTTGAGTAACTACCCCCGTAGAGTTTCATTATAAACGGCGGAACACGGCAACAACCTTGCCGGCAATGGAACAATCAGTGGTGATGATGGGATCCATGGAAGAGTTTTCTGGCTGCAGTCGAATATGATCTTGCTCTTTGTAGAAGCGCTTAACCGTAGCCCCATCGTCGATGATCGCAACAACGATGTCCCCATTGTTTGCAACCGGCTGCTCTTTAACCACGACGTAATCGCCGTCGTTGATACCCGCCTCAATCATGCTTTCCCCATGCACAGACAGCATGAAAGAAGGTGCATCGCCAACGATTTCGATAGGCAACGACATAGTGTTGGTGATGTTCTGCTCGGCAAGGATGGGGACTCCAGCCGCAACGTCCCCGACCAATGGCACGGACACGATATCGTCAAACTGAGCGTGAACGATATTCGTAGCATCTTCGGTATGGTCAAGCGGGTAGGTAAGCGCTATCGACCGCGATTTCAGCGCATCGCGCTTGATAAGGCCCTTCTCCTCAAGCGCCTTCAAGTGAACATGCACGGTGGAAGGAGAGGAGAGCCCCAAAGCCTGACACACCTCGCGAACAGTGGGACCAAAGCCTTTTTCGCGGATGTATTGCTCGATGACGTCGAGCACCGCCTGCTGGCGCTTAGTGATCTTGTCGGTCATGGGCTGTCCTTTCGAGGTGAACTATAACGAACATCCGTTTGTTTTCTGTTGACATGAACCTTTGTTCGCTCTATTATATATGCGAACAAAGGTTCTACGCAAGAGCAAAGGGGAGGAAATATGCAACACCGTGATTCTCGTTCGGCAATTAGCGGCACAGCGGCGCTAAAGCTAGATGCACGCGTTTCATCTGCGCATATCATTCAATTTCCCGGATCTGAGTATAGCGCCCGGCAGATCGACGATATATCATCCTCTCATCCTGCCGACGAGTCTCGACGCAGTAACGCGCGCATAAGGCAAAGTGGCGACTCCCGTCAGCCATATCAAGCAGGACCTCGCGCAACTCCAGCTCAAACCGCCGGCGCAATCACCTTGTTCGCGTTGCTTACCATCATCGCTGGCATTTTGTGATTCACGCCGATCCGCACTTCCGCTAAGGGCAATATCTTGTGTCACGATTTGGTGCACTCTTTTGTAACAATGTATATACCGCTATATCTTGTATGTTAGGCTACATATCATCGAACGAAGGAGTGCGATTGTATGAAATGCCCGGCATGCGGAAACTTAGAATCCAAAGTAGTTGATTCCCGTCCGTCTGATGATGGTAGCAGCATCCGCCGCAGGCGGGAATGCCTCCAATGCGGTCGAAGGTTCACTACGTATGAGCGCTTAGGCGACAATCCGCTCATCATCATTAAATCCGATGGTTCATCCGAAGCTTATGACAGACAAAAGCTCATGAGGGGTCTCCTCATTGCATGCGCTAAGCGGCCGATAGCTCCTGAGCAGTTGGGCGCATTGATTGATAGCATAGAAGCCGAGCTACGCAATGCATCTAAAAGCGAAATCGGCTCTAAAGAGCTTGGCGACATGGCTTTGGTGCGATTGGCGAAGCTTGACGATGTAGCCTACGTGCGATTTGCAAGCGTATACAAAGATTTTCAAAACGTAGAGGAATTTGCTGCGGCTCTTGAGGGGTTGAAGTAGCTATGGACAACGTGCGCGTCCCTATTAAAATGCTCTCACGCGATGCTCAAATCCCTCACACGGCATACAACGGTGATGCGGGAGTAGACTTGAGATCCGTCGAGCGTATTGTGTTGAAACCGCATGAACGCGCTATGGTCGCCACAGGACTCGCAATCGCGCTACCTGAAGGGCATGCAGGTTTTGTATTACCTCGCAGCGGCTTAGCTGCGAAACACGGCATTTCTATCGTCAATGCACCTGGTCTTATCGACAGCAATTATCGTGGTGAGCTGAAGGTAATTTTACTGAACAACGATCCCAACGATTCTTTTGCCATCGAAATCGGTGACCGCATTGCACAGCTCATCGTCATGCCGATCCCTACGATCAATTTCGAGCAGGTCGAGGAATTGACGGAATCGCAACGAGGAGAATCGGGTTTCGGCAGCAGTGGAATCCGCAATTAGGAGTTAACGTGGCCGATCAACAAAACAATCGTCCCAGTCCATATCTTGATGAAAATCAAGAGCCTTATGGCAAACCGGACACACAACCTAATCCGAATGATGGAAACAATCAGTTCAAGCCGAATGCCTTAGACGAGCAGACGCTTAGGTCAGCTCGCTCTCAAACGATGTTTGCATTTATTGCGGGCCCTTTGTCCCTGTTTTTAGGCGGAATGCTGTTAGGAACCATCGGTGCGATTTGCGCATTTTTGGCTTATCGCAAATTGCACTCGCTTGCTCAAAAAACAAACGAGACCGCATCCATAGCTCGCGGAATGCTCAAGTCCACGCGGACCGCATTGGTTATCTGCTTGGTTGCGGTAACGCTTAACGCAGTTTCCTTTGTAATTATGTTTCCCGTAATCGAACAGATGCTTCAAAGCGGAGACTTCGCAAGCATTGCTGGCAATATGAGCGCAGGAACAGCTGCAGGAACTTCAACATGGGGCTAGGAGATATTTCCCGAACCGCGCTGAGCTTGGCTTGAGACACATGCATAACAGGAGCTTCAAAATAACACCTGCAAGCACAACGCCACCGTCTAAGTTCAAGCTGGGTCCATGTGTTTCATAACGTTGTGCTCTGCTTAGGTAAACATCTTATTCGTGTTGCGCCTAGATTGACATCTCAAAGTACGTTCGATGTGACATAAGTCTGTCAAAAACCAAGAACGAGCTGGTAATATTCAAACATGCTTCCTGGGCGCCAGGAAGGAGCGCGACATGCCAGTTTCAAAAGGCAGGCACCTTGTCATGTTCGATAGGCGCATGATCGAAGACATGCTCAGAGACGGCGAGAGCGTGGGCGCGATCGCCGGAAAGATCGGCGTAAGCTGGGCGACGGTGGCCCGCGAAATCAAGAGGCACAGGACCCGGGACACCACCCACTATCAGAACCTGGACGGCAAGAACCTCTGCCAGTTCCGCGACAGCTGCAGGATGACGAACATGTGCAGGACGGGCTGCAATTCGAGATGCTCGAGGTGCGCCAGCGCGGCATGCAACAAGGTGTGCGAAAAGTACGTCGAGGTGCCCGAATGCCCCAAGCTCTCGAGGGCGCCGTACGTGTGCAACGGGTGCCGGTCGAGGATCACGCTCGCATGCAGGCATCGCTGCTGGTTCTACGACGCGGACGCGGCAAACGAGGAGGCCGCATGGGCGAAGGTGGCGGGCCGCCAAGGCGTCGACTGCTCGCCCGAGGAGCTCGCGGCAATGGTCGCCGTGGTGAAGCCGCTGATGAAGAAGGGGCAAAGCCTGAGCCATATCTGGCAGACCCACGGGTCCGAGTTTCCCGTCGGAGCGAGGACGTTCTACCGCTACATCAATCTCGGGATCCTCGACATCTGCAACCTCGAGCTCCCCAAAAAGGTGAAATACAAGCCGAGGCGGAGGCGAAAGAAGGACGAGGTCCCGTTCAGGCATTCCCTTGAGGGCAGGACATACGAGGACTTCCAGAGGCTCGACTACGACGTCCAGATGTCTGCCGTCGAAATGGACTGCGTGGTGTCGGCCAAAGGCTCGGACAAAGCCATCCTCACACTCCTGTTCAGGCGCTTCTGCTTTCAGATCATGGTGATGCTGCCGGCGCATACCTCGGAGTGCGTGACGAGGGCGCTCGACAGCATCGAGATGCTCTGCGGGCGGCAAGCGTTCATGGACAGCTTCAACGTCCTCCTCACTGACAGGGGGTCCGAGTTCCTCGACTACGAGGCGATCGGGCGAAGCGTGGACGGAGGCAGGCGCTGCTCCGTCTACTACTGCGACCCGCTGCAGTCCGGGCAGAAGGGCCGCTGCGAGAAAAACCACGTCGAGCTGAGGAAAATCCTCCCAAAGGGAACCTGCTTCGAGGGAATCACCAACTACGAGCTCTCGATCATCTGCTCCCACGTCAACTCTTACACGAGGCCGGTGCTGGGCGGCACGGCGCCCATAGACATCGCCAGCAGAATACTGCCCGCCGACCTGTTCGACGGGCTGGCAATCAGGAAGATCAACCCCGACGAGGTCGTCATGAGGCCGAGCCTGCTCGCCGAGCTAGGGCTCAGGTAGACGCGAGGACGAACCGCGAAAAAGCAAGGCGCCCGGGACCGAACGGAATACGCTCTCCATTGCGCGCCCTGAGCATGTGACATAAGTCTGTCACATCATTTGACGGGGGCTAGGATACGTGTATGCTGTAAGGGGGTCGAACAAGCAGGCGCACAACCGTTCTCTGACCTCGACGGACTTAAGTCAGCATCCTCCAAGGCGCCTGGCCAGGGATTGTCAGGGTTAAGTCACAACTTCATCCAGACTTCACGAAATGCTGACTTTGCTTTGTCAATCAACCCATTCGTGTTGCGATTGAATGATATTAATCATTGATAATATATGTTATGTGAACTAGCGAACTGAGATTTGGAGGGCTGATCCATGAACTCTGAAGCATTAGATTTCAAGTCGATATCGATTCGCGTCGTCTGTATTACTGCGATCGCGATCGCAACTGGTTTTCTATTGCTTGCGTTAACAGGTTGCGGCCCCTCTAACGAGGAACGCATCAAACAAGCCGTCTCTCAACCTCTGGAAGCTATCAAAGCTAAAGATGAAGCTACATTGACTAGCTTGCTCTCAGACGATGCCAAGCAACAGATCTCAGACATCGGCATAGACCCTGCGTCGTATATGTCAGCTTACCTTGATGGGTTCGACTACGCGCTCGGCCCTATCACTATCAACAAGGACACGGCAACCGTAGATCTCACCATAACCTGTAAAACCACGGACAGCATCTTTTCCGCGCTTCAACAGAAAGCCACGGAAGATTTCGAATCCGGCGCAAGCGCGAACAATACTGAAGAGCAAACGAAATCCGAGGTTGTCGAAAACACACTTGACCTCATCAATGCGGCACCACCGGTACAACATGATCCGATTACGGTAACCTTGCATAAGGTTGATAAGTCATGGATTGTTGAAAGCGACATCAATGGAGCCTTGCTGAAAGCATTGCAAGGCTAGCTAATTTCACAAGAGCACACAATGAGATTCAGATACTGTATATGGATGGCACTTGATTTTCGTAAGCACACGAAGCTTATCTTTCGCAAACCTGTTCATAGAGATCAAACAGTTCTGGCAGCGTGCGCTTGATGCTTACCGGCTTAAACGTATTCGCATCAACAAGACAGTGAGTGCTCGTGCCTGTAACGCAAGGCTTAGCTACTTCCATGTCATCACCCTGCTTAAACACCTCATATGAATACGTGGTTTTGGTGCCACGGGATTCACTGACCCAAGTGCGCACGATGGCAACATCACCGTATCGCAAAGGCTCTCCGTAGTGCACTTCGAACGAGACCACCGGCGACATGTAGCCGGCTTGTTCAATGCGCGCATACGGATAGCCGAGCTCTTCAAGAAAGCGAGTCCGTGCGTCCTCAAAATACAGTAAATAGTTTGCATGATACACAACTGCCATCTTGTCCGTTTCCGCATATCGAACAGGTATCGCCGTGCAAACTTTCATAGCAACCTCCCAGTACCTAGCAAAACGATTAGAATGAACCTATGGACTCAATCGTAACGTATATTGAACGCGAGCAGCGAACGTTTATCGAATCACCCGTAAATCCGGTTGATTCACTTGTATTTTCATCGTTGTGCTATTTCAATTTCGATCAGCTTGTTCTAAAACCCGAGCTGACCGCAGTTAACTGCCTATTAGACACGCATACCTCAACGCCTGTATTGCTGTCCGACATATTGGCTTTATGTGAAGTCAACTCGCTTACCGAAGGGAGCTGGCTGAAGGACTCCGAGGAGACAGTACGTTTCATTCAGGCCATCAGAGCCAGCAGACGCTATCGGGATGTTTCCGTTGCGCTGTTCGTCGATGAAACATCCGACGCAGTTGATAAGCAGTTTTCGGCATGCACCTTTTTCTTCGAGTCCGGTCAAGGAATCATGGCATACATTGCGTTCCGAGGAACCGATGGAACGCTGACAGGCTGGAAAGAGGACTTCAATCTTTCATATAAACCGGTCATCCCCTCCCAGCGCTCCGCGCTTGCTTATGTTTCCGGCGTTTCGTCAGCAACGACCTGTCAGCTGATACTCGGCGGACATTCAAAAGGCGGAAACCTTGCCCAATACGCGGCATTGTGCACAGACGAAGGCACCTATCGCCGAATCATCGCCATATACGATCACGATGGACCTTCGTTCCTTGAAGACCCCTCCCCTCGTCGAACTACCGCTGAGTACGATCGTAAACTGCATAAACTTGTTCCCGAGTCTTCTGCGTTCGGAATGATATTGGAACGCCGCGACGATTATCGCGTGGTTCAATCGTCAGCTTCCGCTATCTTTCAGCACCACCCTTTCTCGTGGATGGTTGAGGGAGATGATTTCGTTTACCAACAAGATTTGAATGCATCTGCACAGTTCTTCGATGAAGCGTTAGATACGTGGTTACGCAGCAAAACCCCTGCTGAGCGAGAGCGCTTCATCCAAACCATATATGATTTGATCATGCAAACAAACGCAACAAGCTGGGCAGATTTCCAAACCCGTCTGGGAGCGAATATGGCAACCGTTATGGGGGCTGGCTCCAAACTCGACGTCGACACCAAACAATTCCTCATTTCCACATTAGGAAGTCTGGGGGCAACGCTGAAAAACCAAACCATAGCCCGCATTAAGGATGCGGGAAACGGTCTTCTGCAAAACGAGTCTAGAAAGCGAAGCAATCAGTAATGAGCCGATCACAAAACCCTAGCGGGCACTCTTACAACCGATTTACCGCGAAGATGGCGTTCGACCTTGCTGCCCCTCACACCTGGCCAGCGTCGATAGCGCCTGTTGCAATAGCCGCCTCATTGGCAATAGCGACGGGGTTCCCGATATCCGCAACCTTGACCATCGCGCTCCTTGGCATCTGCATCCTCATGCAAAGCTCGGTGAACACGTTCAATGATTACTACGATTACGTTAAGGGCACCGATTCGTCGGATGATGACGTAGACCCTACCGACGCTGTGCTGATCTACAACAACGTGAATCCTACCTGCGCACTGGTATACGCCATCGCTTTACTGGTTACAGCTTTTATCCTGGGCGGCTATGTGATCTATCATGCCGGACTGATTCCCCTTGCAATCGGTGCTATCGGCGCGGTTTTCGTTGTTCTCTATTCTGCTGGTAAAACCCCGATTTCCTATCTCCCTCTTGGAGAAGCGGTCAGCGGCATCGTTATGGGCGGCCTTATCCCCTTGGCGTGCTACCAGGTTCTCACCGGGTTGCTCACTCCCCTAGCTGTGCTTTGGGCGGTCCCGGAAATCCTTGGCATCGGCTTGATCATGTTCACCAACAACACGTGCGATATCGAGAAAGACGCCGTAGCCCATCGCCGTACGCTATCCGTGCTGCTGAATCGCGAAAAAGCCCGCAGGTTGTACCACGCGATTACGTGGTTATGGCTCATCGCAATTATCCTAATCGTCGGCATCTTCTTCACGCGGGGCCTCATCATACTCCCCTTCTTGCTGCTTTCGACCTATCCGCTTCTCAAAGCTTTGCGAAACAATCCTTTAGCGCCGCAAAGCCGACAAGCGGCCATGTCGCAGATTTGCTCGGTGAATATCGCCTTAGGTGCTTGGTATGCCGCTGCGATTCTGGCGAGCAATTCTGTTATCGTATGTTAGAGAGGTTTACCGGACTGTAAAGAGACGAGGTTTGCTCAATGGGATTGCTTCAAATCTTTTTCGCCGTCATCTTCGGATGTGTTTCGCTGCTTGTGGCTTTTCAGCTGATGAATGGAAAATGCCTTCAGTTGGTCTACAAATATGACGAAAGCGCAAATTACCAAAAACAGCAACAAGAAGCAAAGGCTACGGAAATCGCCAAATTGGCAAGTGCCGTTACCTTCGCCTTCTTCGCCACTGATGCCAGCTTGCTCTTCTACGAACTCGGACGAACCATGGGCGTCCCTGATTTGGCTTCGATCTTCTCTCTTGTTTGCGATGTGGCCATGGTGGCGTTTCTGATCACCGTGGTTCGACTGTACGTGAAGCTTGTTGGTTCGAAAGACCCCAAAGCTAAGTTCAAAAGCAGCAATGTTCGTGTAACCGTTTTCGTTTTGGTACAATGCGTGCTCCTCAGCCTGATGGCGGTTGTATTCTAAACCATTGATGCCTGGCGTTCATAAACGCCAGGCATCAATCTTTCGAGCTAAGACGTTTGCAGCCATTGGATAGAGCGCGCAAAGGTACCGTCAAGGTTCTTTCGCACATTTGCCGAGTTTAAGTGGGGCAACCGGCGTTATCGCCAGGCAATTTGTACAGGATCGCCAAACAGCTCAGGCAATCGCGCTACATCGAACGTAGCCAGCAGCTGTTCAGGGGTTGCAGGATCGCACGTTGGAGCAAGTCCACATATGCCTGCGATATGTCCTATAATCGCTGCCGGAGTCTTGAACCTTGCGAGCAGCTCTTCGATACCGGCATCATGATCACGCTTCGAAAGCCGGCGATTCTTCTCCGCAACTAATAAAGGGATATGCGCATAACGAGGATGATCAAGCCCGAGCAGCTCCTGCAAGTACAACTGCTGAGGAGTAGAGCAAAGCAAATCAACGCCTCTCACGATGCTTGTAACGCCCTGAGCCGCATCGTCCACGACCACGGCAAGCTGGTATGCGAATGCCTGATCGGAACGACGAATAAGGAAATCTCCGCAATCATGCGCCAAGTTCTGCTCATAGCGCCCCTGCACCATATCCTCGAAGGAGTATGTGTCATCTGGCACGCGTAAGCGCTGTGCTGGGGCCCTGCGCATGCTTTTTTCGGCAATCTGTTCCGCAGTCAATCCGCGACAAGTGCCAGGATAGACGAATTTCTCTCCCCTATGCGGAGCAGATGCCGCATGCAGGTCAGCGCGCGTGCAGAAGCACGGGTACACCAGACCTTTGCGCTCCAAAGCGCTAAACGCCTCGAGATAGGCCTCATCCCTATCATGTTGAAAGAACGGACCATGATCCCAGGTAAGGCCTAACAACTCGAAATCTCGTTGCACAGCGCTGATATATTCCGCTTTGGATCGGTCACGATCTAGATCCTCGATACGCAGAACGATCGTTCCGCCTTGGGATTTAGCAACCAGCCAAGCCGAAAGAGCAGCATAAATATTCCCGGCATGCATCCGACCTGTCGGAGATGGAGCGAACCGCCCCACCACGGGACGGTTCGCATTCGGTTCGAAATAATGTGACTGCGCCATCATTTACTTGCGCAGGTCCTGAACATGCTTGGTTTTACCGAACGAGCGCTCGATACCGCCAGGCTCGACAAGCTTTACCTTCGAAGCCACAAGCAGAACGTTCTTAAGTTCCTTCTCGATATGCTTGCGGAACTTGTCCATTTCCTCGAAGGAGTCGCTGAACGCCTCAGGCTTCAGCTCCACGTGCACGACCATACGATCCAGACCCGTTTCATTATCGACGACGATGCGATAATGCGGGGTCACGCCGTCAATGCCCGAAAGCACGTCTTCCACTTGGCTGGGGAACACGTTCGTCCCGCGAATGATGAGCATATCGTCACAGCGCGAACGGACCTTCTGCATCCTTGCAGACGTGCGGCCGCACCTGCAGGGCTCCGTAACCACGCGAGTCAAGTCATGCGTGCGATAGCGCAGAACCGGAATTGCCTGCTTGTCAAGCGGGGTAAGAACAAGCTCTCCCATCTCACCATCGGCAACAGGTTCGCCGGTTTCGGGGTCAACCACTTCCCACAGGAAATGATCCTCGGCGATGTGTTGCATATCGCGTTCAGCAAGGCACTCGCCAGACACGCCAGGTCCCATGACCTCGGTCAAGCCGTAATTATCCGTGCAAACGATATGCATACGAGATTCAATCTCGGCCTTGAGACCCGGAGGGCACGGCTCTCCACCGAACAGACCGACGCGTAGCGTGGAGGTCTCCCAGTCGTAGCCCATCTTCTCGCCGACTTCGCAGATATGCATGGCATAAGAAGGCGTAGCCACCAGCACCGTCGTGCCATAATCCTGGATCATCTGGATTTGGCGCTCGGTATTGCCCGAGCCGGCAGGGATCATCATGCAGCCAAGACGCTGCAGGCCGTAATGCAAGCCGAAACCGCCGGTGAACATGCCATACCCGAACGCCATCTGCACGCGATCGGTAGGCACGACACCCGCCATCTGCACCAATCGCATGATGCAATCGTTCCAAACGTCCATGTCGTGGCGGTTATAGCCCACCACAATGGGCTTTCCCGTGGTGCCCGAAGACGAATGAAGCTCCACAACCTCGTCCAAAGGCACGGCGAACATGCCATAAGGGAACGTCTTGCGCAACGCATGCTTGTCGGTGAAGGGAAGCTTGCGCACGTCCTCCAAGCACTTTATGTCGGAAGGCTTCACACCCATCTCGTCCATCTGGTCGCGATACCACGCGACTCGCTCATAGGTCCACTCCACCTGCGCAATCAGTTTTTCAAGCTGAATGGCGCGGATGCGCTCACGCGAACAGCATTCCACATCCGGGTTATGAACGGGCAGCTCATTGAAGCGACCCTCAGAGGCCGCGCGAAGCGCTGCGCCCTTTTCCGTGATATCGATCATGAAACAACACCTTATCTAGCGTGCGAGGTTAAGCAATACCGGCCGTCATGTGAAGAAAATCCTCCTGATCAAGCAGCTCAACGGGCTGATCGGCCAACAGCTTCTCCGCTTGATCAAGGTCTTTGACGTATAGGCAAATATACGTGGAGATCAGCGAATAGCTGTACTGCACGTTGATGCCGCACGAGGAGAGCACCTTCAAAACACGCGCCAACTCGCCAGGCTTGTCCTCAAGACGAAGACACAGCACGGAGGTTTTCGTGGCAGCGCAGTTCATGTCATGCAACACCTGCAGCGCGCGATCGGGGTCATCGACCACGAATCGCACGATGCCGTAATCGCCGGTGTCGGATGCGCTATAGCCTCGAACGCTGACGTTTGCCTCCGTGAACGCATCAACCACACGGGACAAATGCCCCGGCTTGCTTTCAACGAACACGCTGATCTGCTGAACGCTCATTATTCGGCCCCCTTTCGGGCAAATTCATAACCGGCATCGAATGCGCGAAGGTTTGCTTCGACGGTTTTGGGAGGAACGCGCTTTGAGATGACTTCCTTCCATACCTCTTCGGAGAAATCCAGGCGCGTGGCCAACGCCCCGAGCAGCACCACGTTCACCGATTTCGAGGTTGCCACCTGTTCGGCGATGGGGCCCGCAGGGATAAGCGAAGCACCCGCAGCCTGCAGCTTCTCGCGAGCGTTTTCAGGCATGCCGGCCTTACCGGTGAGCACGGGCAGCGGTTTGATGTCCTCGTCGGCCACCAGCAGATAGCCGCCTTCGCGAACGAAGGGCAGATTGCGCAGCGCCTCGGTGGTTTCAAAGGACACCACACAGTCGACGCACCCGTGGTCGGCGACCATGGTTGCGACCGGCTCGGTACCGAAACGGACGACCGTGGTAACGGCGCCGCCGCGCTGGGACATGCCGTGGATCTCAGAAACCTTCACGTCGTAATTGCTGGCAAGGGCCGTGCGAGCAAGCAGGTCCGCGGCAAGGATGGTGCCCTGCCCGCCGACGCCGCACAGCAAAACGGTAGTTGCGTTGGACATGAGCTATTCCCCTTCCTTGGCCGTGGATACGATGCTCTTGAACGCGCAATACTGCTCGCATTGGCCACAGCCGATGCACATGCCGCCGTCGATGACCGCATGCCCGTCCTCGGTCTTGGCGATAGCCGGGCAGCCCAGCGTGGTGCACACGCCGCACGCAGTGCACGTATCCGCAACGGCATACGCAGGCTTGCGGATACGGTCGATGAGCACGCAGGGGCTGCGGAACACGATAACGGACAGCTCATCGGAGCGCGTGGCCTCGCGCAGGGCAAGACGGACGGCCTTCATATCGTTGGGGTCGACGGTGCGCACATCGGGCACGCCGATGGCATGGAGCACGCCTTCCAAGTCAAGCTCGCGCGACGGACGATGCTGCAGCGTTTCGCCATTGAAGGGATTGCCCTGTCGGCCCGTCATAGCGGTGGTACGGTTGTCGAGCACGCAGACGGTCCCAGCACCCTTGTTGTACACAGTGCTGATGAGCGCCGAGAGACCGGAGTGGGCGAAGGTGGAGTCGCCGATGACGGCCACTACGGGGCGATGCTCGGTGCCTGCCCAAGCAAGCTCGAAGCCATGGGACATGGAAACGGAGGCGCCCATGTCGATGCACGTGTCCATGGCGGAAAGCGGTGGCAACGCGCCCAGCGTGTAGCATCCGATATCGCCCGTGACGACGGCTTTGATGCGCGAAAGCTCCTTGAACACCAGACGATGCGGGCAACCGGCGCACAACGCGGGCGGGCGGCCCGGAACGTCGGCAGGCGCCTGCGCGTGTGCGGGAGCCTCTTGTCCGAACGCCGCACGGATAAGGCCGGGGCTCAATTCGCCGTCGCGCGGCAAGCCGCACGGGAAATCGGCGACGCGAACGCCCAGCGCACGCACCGCGTCGGTCAAGTAGGTCGAACCTTCCTCTACGACGTACAGCGCATCCACGCCTGCCTCGAACTCGCGCAGCGCCTGCGCGGGCAAGGGATACGTGACGCCGAGCTTGAACACCGATGCATCCGGGAGAGCCTCCACCACATGCTGGTAGGCAGCACCGGCGCACACCACGCCAACAGCAGCGCCCTTGCGCTCGATGCGGTTGAACTCACAGGTTTCAACCCATTCGGAAAGCTGATCAATGCGCTCAAGCTGCACCTTGCGGCGCGGCTTGGCGAACGCAGGCATCATGACCCATTTAGCAGGGTTGCTCTCATAGGGCTTAAGCTCGTGCTCGGTACGCGGACCGCGCTCGACCGGGGTCTTCGTGTGGGACACGCGCACGGAGGAGCGGATGAAAAACGGCACGTCGAAGCGCTCGGAAAGATCGAAGGCATTGCGAGTGAATGCCAAGGCCTCAGCGGAATCGGCGGGATCCATCATGGGGATATGAGCCGCCGCTGCATAGTAATGGGAGTCCTGCTCGTTTTGGGAGGAATACATGCCGGGATCGTCGGCCGCAAGCACTACATACCCCCCGCCGACGCCGGTATAAGCGGCAGTGAACAGCGGGTCCGCCGCAACGTTGACGCCGACGTGCTTCATGGTGGACAGCACGCGTGCGCCGGCCGCGCTTGCGCCGACGCCCACTTCCACGGCGACCTTCTCATTGACGCACCATTCCGCGTACACGCCGTCCATCTTCGCAAAGGTCTCAAGCGTTTCGGTGGAAGGCGTGCCCGGATAAGCCACGCCGATACGGCAACCGGCTTCCCATGCGCCTTGGGCTATCGCCTCGTTTCCTGATAACAGTTCCATGTCGCTCCCGTCTGTGAAAACGCGCGGACGCGTTTATCCGAAACCGCGGACTCCCGCGGCGTTACTCTTCTTTGTACACCAGGCAAAACGCGCCGATTTGCACGACGTCGCCGTCAGCCAGCAGATACGTATCGATGCTGTTGTTGTTCACCCACACCCCGTTAAACGATGCCTCATCGGAAATCTCGTAGCCCGAATCCACCGGCTCGACGGAGGCATGCGTGCGGGAGACGGTCATATCGTTGAGAAAGATATCGCACTGCGGGCTGCGTCCTATGCTGAGCTTTTGATCCCCCAGCTTGAACGACACGCCGGTTTGAGGTCCGCGCACCACGTGAAGCACGGCCGTGGGTTTGGTCTTCGCGGCGGCGACCAGCTGGTCTTCACCGAACTGCAGCGGCGCGAAACGCTGCGTGGAACCCTGCAGCTTGAAGCCGCAGTGCGGGCAGGCCGAATCCTCGGGACCTACCGGGTTGTTGCATACCGGGCATACATTGGCCATGATAGCTCCTTCCTACATGCCGCTATTGCGTCGACACGGTTTTGTCCACGATGAGCGGCGTGGTGTTCAAAAGCTGCGAGGTTGCCGTTTTGTCCTCGCCAGAGAAACCGCGCATGAACCTGTCAAAGGCGATGCCGATGCTCTCGAAGAAGTTCGGCGCGGGAACATCCTTGCAAGCCACCAGGTCTTGCGTTGCGATGACCTGGTTGCGCTGCTTGAACGTGACGGTTCCAACGACCTGACCAGCCTTCACCGAACCGTGCAGCTCGTTGAACTCCACGGTCTGGCTGACGTTGCCGTTCAAGTCGAAGACCTCCACGGCGCATTGCGGATCGGAGAACGTTGCGGGCACCGTACGGTCTATCCAGTCATCATGCGCCACTTGAGCCACCAAGGGCACGGAGGCGCCGTTCATCTGCGTATTCTGGTCGCAATTGGCAAGCTGATAGGACTTACGGTGTTCAAATACCCACTCAACCAGCTCGTCCGCATCGAAAAAGCGCTGGCTTTCCGACGTCGACCCCAATACGATGGCGTACAGCTCCTGCCCGTCTTTGTTAACGGCGCCCGCGAACGAAGCGCCGGCCTTCTCGGTGTAGCCAGTTTTAACACCAATGGCATCATCGTTGATATCGAAGAAACCGTCGGTGGTTTCAAGGAACACATCGGCAGAGGACCCGCCTCGCTTCACCGTGATAGTGGTCGACCCGCCGCCGACAACCGAACGGAACGTCTGGTTGGTCATGGCATAGGCAACCACTTTCGCCTGGTCGGCAGCAGTGGAATGCAGGTTACCGTCGTATTGGTCGAAGTCGAGGCCATGCGGGTTCTCGTAAACCGTGTTCGTGCAACCGAGCTTTTGCGCAGTGGCGTTCATCTGCGCAACGAACGCCTTCACATCGGAATCGCCCGAGGCGGTGCCGCTCGACCGCAGAGCCGCGCCCACCGATTCGGCGATGGCGATGGCGGCATCGTTTCCCGACGGCACCAACAGCGCGTACAATGCCGTTTTCAGCGTCATGGTGTCGCCTTCCTGCAAGCCGGCGGAGGACTCGCCCACCGCAGCAGCATCAGCCGAAACGGTGATAGTGGAATCCAAGGACGTCAGGCCGGAGGCAACGGCGTCGAGCGCCACCACGCCCGTCATGATCTTCGTGACCGAGGCGATGCATGCGGCATCGTCGGCGTTACGCTCGAAATACACGGTGCCGTTTGTATCCACCACGATCGCGCGTTCGGCGTCGATGTTCGGGCACTGCGCGACGGCCAAGCCGCGAGCATCAACCGTTTCGCCCATGACGATGTCCGCTTTGCGCACATCGGCGTACGCATTGCCGACACCGCCGGCGACGGGGGTGAGGGCCAGCACGAATACAAGCACGCACGCTATGGCGCGTGCGTGCTTGTTCAGCCCACTATGCAACGTGAAGCTAGTCGACAATGTACACATCCTCCGCGGAAACGGGCGCGAAGCCGGCATCGGCGAGCTTGCGCTCGATTTCCTCGTCTCCAGATACCTTCAATACGTCGATGGCGTGCCCGCCCTCGACCGACATGCAGTAACCGTATTCCACGTTGACGCCGCACTCGTCCAAGAACTCGAGCAGCGAGGCCAACCCCCCCGGCACATCCGGGACGCGAACGGCCATGACCGGCGTGACGGCGGCTCGCCAACCGGCAAGCGTCAACTTCTCGGCGGCTTTAATCGGCGTATCACACAGCATACGGGCCACACCGAAATCCTCGGTATCGGCCAGATACAGCGCGTGCATGTTGACGCCGGCATCCGCGACTGCACGGGTAGCTGCGGCCAGACGGCCCTTTTCGTTCTCCAAAAAAACGGTGAGCTGGGAAATCATAGCCTTTACTCCTTTCGCAGGTCGATGATGCGCTTTGCCTTGCCCTCGCTGCGCTCGATGGACTTGGGCTCGACGAGCTTGATGTCCACGGCGATTTGCAGGTTGCCCTTGAGCTCGGCGGCCAGACGCTTCTTGAGCATTTCGAGCTTGCGGATCTCGTCGAACGGGAACTCGGGCACGGTCTCGACGCGCAGCTCGACGTGGTCGAGCGGGCCTCGCGTGGTGAGGATGATCTGGTACTGCGTAGCGATCTCGGGGAAGCCGGTGAGCACCTGCTCGATCTGGGACGGGAACACGTTCACGCCGCGCAGGATGAGCATGTCGTCGGAACGGCCGATGATGCGGTCGATCTTGCGATGCGTACGGCCGCAGGCGCAGGGCTCGGAGATGATGCGGGTGATGTCGCGGGTACGGTAGCGCACGAGCGGGCAGCACTCGCGCGTGAGCGTGGTGAACACCAGTTCGCCGTATTCGCCATCAGGCACCGGCTGCAGGGTGTCGGGGTCGATGATCTCGGCGAAGAAGTGGTCCTCGGCCAGGTGCAGGCCGCTCATCTCCTTGCACTCGAAGGCCACGCCCGGGCCCATGACCTCGGACAGGCCGTACACGTCGCAGTACTGCACGCCCAGCTTCTCGGCGATCTCGTCGCGCATGCCCTGGCTGCAGGGCTCGGCGCCGAAGATGCCGGCACGAACCTTCAAATCGGTTGCAGGGTTGATGCCCATCTCGATGGCGGTATCGGCGATATGCAGGGCGTAGGACGGCGTGCACGCCAGCACATCGACCTGCATATCCTTGAGCATCTGGATTTGACGCTTGGTGTTGCCCGAGGAAATGGGAACGACCGCGCAGCCGGCTGTCTCGCCGCCTCTATGGGCGCCCAGGCCGCCGGTGAACAGGCCGTAGCCGTAGGCGATCTGCATGGTGGCGTTTTCGTCGCAATCGCAGATAGCAAGGCCGCGCGCAAAGCACTCGCCCCAATGCTTCAGATCGTTTTCCGTGCACCCGACGACCGTGGCCTGACCAGTGGTGCCGGAAGAGGCATGCAAGCGCACGACCTTGGATCGCGGCACGGCGAACAGGCCGTCAGGATAGTTGTCGCGCATGTCCTGCTTGAGGATGAACGGGAACTTCGTAATGTCCTCGAGCGTTTTCAGATCGCCAGGTTCGACGCCGGCGTCCTTGAAGCTCTTTTGATAGAAAGGGACGTTGTCATACGCGTACTGCACGCACCACTTCATGCGCTCGAGCTGCAAATCGCGCAGCTCCTCACGTGACATCGTTTCGATTTCCGGCTGGAAGTACACCTTTCTCTTACCTTTCTTTGTGCGCGGCGCCTGGCGTGCGGTGGGCGCGTATCGCCGCTTTAATATGAAGTAACCCGCTAGCTTCGATCCGGACCCTTCAAGATAACCTCGTTGATGGGATCGTACACGCTGGCGAACAGGTTTTGGCGCACGATGTTTCCGTTCACGTCCTTGACCGTACGCGTCACCTCGATGGTCGAACCGTCGGTGCCGCGCGTTTTCACGTAGCTGGTGCCCGGCGCAAGGGTATCATCCACTTTGGTGGTGGTCGAATACTTCTTGCCCGCCTCCCATTGACCGGTTTCGGTGGTTACCTGATAGCCGGGATCGACTCCATACAGTGTAGCGGTTACCGACCCGACTTGGGTGGAAACCTTTACCAAAACATCGCTGGAGGTGTCGTTTCGCCACACAAGGTCAAGTTCGGGGTACGAGACGGCCGCATCGCGTCCGGCCGGATAGCTGGCGATGTAGAGCGAATGATTGTGGCGCTCGACGATCGGAAGACCGGACTCATAAACCGCATCGAACACCGTAGTGGCAACCTGGCAGATGCCGCCGCCCACTGAATCGGTGTACTCGCCATCTATGATGGCACCCGCTCCCAGAAACCCCTTCTCCTCGTTGCAATCCCCCGTGGTCCCGTTGTACGACCACGTCTCGCCGGATTTGCAGATGGAGTTGTCGAGTATCTGGGAGACCAGCTCGATATTGTGGTTGCGGTTCTCGGTGCCTTGGCCCGTGGTATAGGTGGTGGTGAAGGTGCCGATGGGACCGACCACACCTTTATCGACGGCCTCTTGGAAGGCGAGACGCTGAGGCATATCTTCGGCATCCACCTCGATCGCGGGAGCCTGCTGTGCCGGGGTAACGCTATCCCCTTGCCCGAACAACGCAGAAGACAACGCTTCGGCGGCATCCGACACATCGGGGAGCTTGCCTTGCCCATCGGTGGTGACGCTTACCTGGCCGGACTCATCGGTCTCGAAGCCGACGCCTGAGAGCGAATCGCCCTCAGCCTGACGGATGCCCGATGCCATGGCCGACTTGGATAGCTGTTGGTCGATATAGGGACGCAAACGCCAGCCATCCCCCGCCTGCTCCACGCACGTGGATACCCAGGCGCCGACCTCGGAGGCAGTTGCCTGCCATGTATGACCGCCAAACTGGAAACGCGCACCCCCGGCAAGCGCCGAGGTGACGTCCTGAGCCAGCTGAGTAGCGGCTTCGGACGATATGCGCACGGGGGTGTACTCGGTATGCGCGACGATACGCCCATCGGAGAAGCCGAGCATGGTGTCACCGAGAAGGCCGGCCAGCGTTTGCCGGTTGACCTCCCAGCCGTCATTGCCCTGCACCACATAGGCCACGCCGCCGGAAACCTTCACATCGTAGTCCACACGGGCCTGCCCGATGGCCGCATCGATGCCCGAAGCAAAGTCCTCAAGCGCCCCTTCATCGAAGGAAGGGTCCACTTGGATGCGTTTGCCGAACAAACCCGCGCCCATGCGCGCGAGCACGCCGCCGTCGGAGCGCCCCACGGCAAGCGCCTGCTGGGCAAGCTGGCCGGAATCCAGCGACGCCCCCAACTCCGCGCCGGTGGTCTGCCACGCCTGCTTCGAAGCCATGGCCTCGTCCACCGCCATCTGCTCGGCAAGCGCCGCATCCTGCTGGTTTTGAGCCGCAGCGGCCTCGTCGGTTTGCTGAGCCGCCTCGTCGGAAGCGAACACCGTGGCGCTAGCCTGCTGAAGCGGCTGCGCGTAGGCTTGGTCGAGCGCTTGCTCGATCTCCTGGGCGCTCAGCCCGGACACATCGATATCGCCGACCTTGACGCCGGAGTACGCGCGACCAGCATGGGAAACCCCATCGACGGCGCAAACGACGACGAGCGCGATAGCGCACACCGACACGATAAGCGCGGGCCTGCTCTTCCGAACAAGCTTGAACCAAGCGCGAAGCAAGGCGCCTACCACGCGCCCAATGGCACGTACAAGGGTGGCAAGAACGCCGAACAGCAAGGAAAGCACGCTTCCGGCAGCTGATGCAATGGCGGACCCGCCGCCAGAACGCGCTTGCCCGTGGTCGCGAGCACCGGAAGGACGCGAAGAGGTGCGCTGCTGCTTGGTCCACAGATTTGGCTGCACGCCAGAACGTTCGGTCCCCGCAGAATGCATGCGACGACCGGACCGCTGAGCGGTTCGGGCCGTCGATGACGTTCTATTCCCTTGTCTTAGCGCACAAGGCGAACCCGCACCCGCGCAGGAGCGGCCGGATGCATGTTGATAAGATCCGCCGGAGGAGGATTGCGCGGCCGCATGTCGAGGAGATCCGTCGCTGCTCCTGGGCCTTCCGGAGTTTACGCGAGCGTAATCACCTGTACGCGTTTGCGAGCCAGGACGCGAAGCACCCCCTCGCGAAGACCTGCTATGCTGCGGAGCACTCACCTTACTCGCCCCTTCGCTTCAAGCCGACGAGCCTTCTGCATCTTGCGGTACCCGGCCAACACATAGTACAGCGTGGTGAACAGGCCAAGCAGCAAGCCGGCGTACACGAACCAAATGCCCCAAGAGCATGCCTCGGAACCGAAGCCCGGCAACCAGGATGCTTCAAACCAACCAAGCCCACCGATGAGGGGCATGTTCAGCAACAAGCCCGCGAACCCGACGAACAAAAACGTGGTGGCCACCTTGCCGGGATAGATGACGGCGACGCGCTCGTGATAGCGCTTCAGCAGATACGCTCCCCCGACAAGGAGCATCAGATCGCGCCCCAAAACGACGACGACGATCCAGATAGGCAAACGGCCCACGAGCATAAGGCCGATGACGCCGCAGCTCATGAGGATCCTGTCCACCGCAGGGTCGAGCAGCTGCCCGAGCTTCGACACGCAGTTCGTGCGCCGCGCAAGCTGGCCGTCGATCCAATCGGTGCCTGCCGCCAGCGCGAACATGAACGTGGCGAGCAGATCGTAGCCGTTGAGCAACAGCACCATGTACACCGGCACCATGCACAACCTGATGAAGGATATAACGTTGGGAATGGTGAAGATGCGGTTAGTGACTGCTTCGGTTTTCTGAGATGACATGTGTTCCCTACCCCGTGGCCTGCAACGCAAGACGGGGCGCCGAAAGCGCCCCGCGCAAGTTTCGAATGCGATTATACTAACCTACCGCGCATCGAAAGGTTACGGTTGGGCTACCTATTCACCGGCATCTTCACGTTTGGGAGCGGCTTTGGGCCGCTCGGGGATGCTGAAGGTGTGCACGCGCTTTTGCCGCGATACGGTCTCATAGGTGGGCAGCATGGTAAGGCTGCCCTTGGGGCACTCATAGGTGCAGCTGCCGCATTGGACGCAGCGGAAGTGGTCGATGGCCCAGGTACGGGCCTTCTTGTCAACTTCGATAGCACCGCAAGGGCAGCGCTTGACGCACAGGCTGCACAAGATGCAGGTGGACTCGTCGACCTCCACATGACCTTTCAAGCCCGCGGGAGGCTCGGGTTTCACCACGGGGTACAGCACGGTCTCGGGCTTCTTGAACAGCGAGCCGAACGTCATTTTTCCAAGTTTGAATCCGCTCATCGCTCTACCTTTCCGTGCAGCTGATGCAAGGGTCGATGGTCAGGATGATGTTGTTCACATCAGCCAGATCGCAGCCCTTCAGGGCGATGGTCATGCCTGCGATGTTCTGAGAGGTTGGCGTGCGCATGCGCATGCGCTCCAAGAACTTCGTGCCGTTGCCGCGGGCATAGTAATAGCACTCGCCGCGAGGCTGCTCGAGCACGTTGCAGGCCTCGGCGCCATCGGCGGGATTGCCCTTGACCTTCACTTCGATATCGCCGGCGGGCATTCGGGAGATGACCTCTTCGATGATGTCGATGGACTGCAGCACCTCAAGGCAGCGCACCTGAACGCGCGCATAGCAATCGCCGTCGTTGGACAGGATGGGCTGGAACTCGGAAAGCTTGCCGTACCAGCCGTTGCCGAGCATGCGCACATCGTAGTTCACGCCCGAAGCGCGGCCGAACGGGCCGACCATGCTTTCCGCGACGGCGTCGTCGTGGCTGACGTAGCCGACACCCACCAGGCGGTTCTTCACCGAGGTATCGGTGAGCAGCGTGTTCATGATCTGGCGATACTCGTCCTTCAGGCCTTCGAGGACCTGCTTGATGTATGCGAACATGGCATCGTCGACATCGCGCACAACGCCGCCGACCTTGACCACGGATAAGATAACGCGCCCGCCGGTGGTCTTCTCGAAGATGTCGAGCACGCGCTCGCGCAGGCGCCAGCAATGCATGAACAGGCTCTCGAAGCCGAAGGCGTCGGCGGCAAGGCCGAGCCACAGGACATGCGAGTGGATACGCGAGAGCTCATGCCACATGACGCGCAGCGCCTGGGCCCTGTCGGGAACCTCCACGCCCATGAGCTGCTCAACCGTTTCAGCATAGCCCATGGAATGGCCGAAGGCGCAGATGCCGCAGATACGCTCGGCGACATAGATGAACTGGTTGTAGTCGCGCGTTTCCACGAGCTTCTCAAGGCCGCGATGCACGAAGCCGATCTGGGGCATGGCCTCGATGACCTTCTCGTCCTCAACGACGAGGTCCAGATGAAGCGGCTCGGGGAGAACCGGATGCTGCGGTCCGAAGGGGATGACGGTTGCCTTTCCCATGCTATTCACCAGCCTTTCCGTTTTCCTGCGCTTGGCGCTGCTTCTCCTCGAACGCGGCGCGCACCTTGGCTGCCTTCTCGGGATCCATGTTCTTCAGACGCTCCTCGAGCACGGCGACCTTCTCATCGTGCTCGGCCTGAGCGGTTTCCTGGCGGGCGCGCGCATCGAGCGCGGCACGCACCTTGGCTGCCTTCTCGGGGTCGAGTTGGGCAAGCTTGGCGTCGAGCTCAGCTTGCTGCTCGGCCGTTGCCTGACCGGTGGCTCGCTGGCTTTCCAGCTTCGCCTCGTTGGCGAGCGCACCGCGAACAGCTTGGGCCTTCTCAGGCTCCATACCCGAAAGCTTGGCCTTCGCGGCCATTGCCGCGCGCACCTTGGCGGCCTTCTCCGGGTCCATGGCGGCAAGCTTGGCCTCAAGCGCCTCGTCGTAGACCTGCGGGCGGGCTGCCTGCGCTTCGGCCTCGGCGCGCTTGGCCTTCGCGGCGAGTGCGGCCTTGACGCGGGCGATCTTCTCGGGGTCGGCGCCGGCCATCTTCAGCTCGATGTCCTCGGCGTTCGCCGAAGGGGCCACGCCGGAGACCTTGTCCTTGGCGTCGGGGTGGGACGTGACGAAGCTTGCGTTTGCCGCCGCCGCCTGGCGGGCGCGCTCGGCCTTGGCAGCCGCCGCCTTCTTGGCCTTCTCGCGGGCGGCCTTCTGAGCCGGCGAGATGATGGTCATGGGGCTGGGCTGCGCCGTCACGTAGAAGTTGCCGCCGAAATCGATGGCGATGTCGCGGACGTTCACGCCGAACAGGTCGTGGATCTCGTTCTCGAATACGAACGCGGCGATGAAGCGGTCGGTGATGCTGGGGATGGGGATCTCAGGCGTGACGCCTTTGATGGTGAAGACCTCGAGCACGCCGTCTTTCATAAACGTGTACTGCACGTCGATGCCTGCTTCGGTGTTGACGGCGAGCACCTGCACGAAACGGTGGCCCTCCGTCTGCATACGCTCGGACAGGGCGGGCAGGCCCTCGACCGAGATCTCCTGGTACTGTGCGGGTATTGCCATGGCGCTTACGCCTCCTTCCCGTTCTTCATTGCGGCACGCTTCTCCTCCAAGATGCCCACGGCCTCGACGACCGCATCGATGATGGCCTCGGGGCGCACCGCGCAGCCCGGAGCGTACACGTCGACGGGAATGGCCTGATCGACGCCGCCGATAACGTTGTAGCAATCGTGGAAGATGCCGCCGGAGCATGCGCAGATGCCGCATGCCACGACCACCTTCGGCTCGAGCATCTGTTCGTAGATCTCCTTGACGACCGAGATGTTCTGCTCGTTGACGCTACCCGTGACCAGGAAGATGTCAGCGTGCTTGGGGTTGCCGGTGTTGATCACGCCGAAGCGCTCGGCGTCGAAGCCGGGGCACAGGGCCGCCAGAACCTCGATATCGCAGCCGTTGCAGCTTGATGCGTCGTAGTGGATGACCCACGGCGATTTCGCGAAATAAGCCATTGCGACCTCCTTACAGGTACATAAGGACGGCGATGTTGATGCCGCCGGCCACCAGGGCCACCGCCCACGCGCTCTTGAGCATGAGCTGCCACTTCACGCGGGCGAAATTGTTGTCGATGAGGATTTCCAGGAAGAACGCGGCAAGAGCCGCGACCACGGCCACAACGAGGGAGACGGGGTTGCCCCACACGAAGAACAGGCCGATCCACCCGAGCGCCAGGACGTTCTCGCACCAGTGCATGACCTCCACCTTCGCGAGCGTGCGACCGCTCATCTCGGTGGTGACGCCCTTGACGAGCTCCTGGTGGGCGTGGTGCGAATAGCTCAGATCGAAGGGGCTTTTGCGCATCTTGATGGTGAGGATGAACAGGAAGCCCAGGAAGGCGATCCAGGTGGCGCCGATGGCCGGAATCTCCAGGCCGAACGCCGCGCAGCTGTCGAACGAGCCCGTGGCCAGGAAGAACGCCACGGCAATGAACAGGCTCATGGGCTCTTCGGCCATGATCTGCAGCGCCTCGCGGGCCGCACCGACCTCGGAGTAGGGGCTGCGCGTGCAGTACGCCGCCAGGATGAAGAACAGGCTGGAGAGCGTGAGCACGAACACGGACAGCAGCAGGTTCCCGCCGCCGAAGAAGATGCCGCCTGCCAGGATGGCGAACACGAGGGCGCAGGTGATGTAGGTGCCCTCGACGTTGTTCACCGCCGCACGGTCCTTCTCCAGAAGCTTGCGCACGTCATAGTAGGGCTGCAGGATGGGCGGGCCGACGCGGCCCTGCATACGGGCGGACAGTTTACGATCAAGGCCGGCGAGCAGGCAGCCGACCACGGGTGCGAGCACGGCGAAGGCGATGGTGCCCACGATGATGGGGATCAAATACATGAGACACTTCCCTTCCTAGAGCAGCCCGCACAGCGTGGCGATAGCTGCGCAGAACCCGACGACGATGATGATGCTGGTGGCCCAGACGCCCACCGGGGTGATCTTGGGCTCGCCGAAGACGCCCTCCATGTACCAGTTGCGGGACGTGGCCATGGTCTCGCCGGACAAGGAGTTGCGGAACGTGCGGTTGGCGTTGTTCTCGCTGACGCCGGCAAGGTAGACGGGAACCTGCTTGACCTGCTTGGAGCCCAAGCCGCCGAACAGGACCACGAACACCACGGCCGAAAGCAGGGCGGCAACCCAGAGGTTTGCCTGGCTGACGCCCTGGGAGCACACGCCGAACACGTCGAAGATGTAAGGCTCGACCAGGAACGTGGACAGGACGGGCAGGCCTACGCAGCACAGCATGGAGAGCACGGCCATGACCATGAGCGCGATCCACTCGCTGCGATGCACGGTGGTCTCGACGTTCAGGGGATGGGCGGCGATACCCGAGAGCTTGCCGAGCCACTTGGCCCAGAACAGGAACGTGGCGGCAGAGCCGAAGCCCAGGATGAGGATGAGGGCGACGTTGCCGGTATCGGCGAAGCTGACGAGCGTGCCCCACTTCGCGATAAGCATGCCGAACGGGGCCACGAACATAATCATGATGCCGGCCATCATGAAACGGGCCAGACGCGGCATGCGCTCGAACATAAGGTCCATGTCCTCAATGTCGCGGCTGCCGATATGATGCTCGGCGGTACCCACGCACAGGAACAGGAGACTCTTGGCCACTGCATGGAACAGCACCAGGAACGTTGCCGCCCATACGGCTTCGGGGGTGCCCACGCCGGCGCAGGCCACGATGAGGCCCAGGTTGGCGATAGTGGAGTATGCCAGCACGCGCTTGGCGTTGGTCTGCGAGATGGCCATGAAGCTGCACAGCAGGAAGGTCAGTCCGCCCACGAGGATGGTCATGACAGCCGCCACGGGGCACACCAGGAAGATCGGCGAGAGCTTGATGAGCAGGAAGACGCCGGCCTTGACCATGGTGGACGAATGGAGAAGCGCGGAGGTGGGAGTAGGTGCCACCATAGCGCCGAGCAGCCAGGTGTGGAACGGCATCTGAGCCGCCTTGGTGATGCCGGCGAACGCCAACGCCACCGCAGGCAGGGCGACAAGCGCCGGAGCCATGACACCGACGGCGATGAACTCCACGAGCGAGAGCGTGTCCATAGTCAGCGCGATGGCGAACAGCGCCACCAGAAAGCCGATGCCGCCAGCCAGGTTCATGATGATCTGGCGAAACGCGTTGTTGATGGCCTCAGGCGTTTTGGTGTAACCGATGAGCAAAAACGAGCACACCGTGGTGATTTCCCAGCCGGTGAACATCCACAACAGGTTGTTGGAGAACACGATGACGTACATGGCGGAGAGGAACAGGAACATGAGGGCGAAAAACTTCGGACGGCGATCCTTGGCATCGGCAGGCTCATGAGCCTGAAAATCCTCCATATAGCCCAAAGCGTAGATGCAGATGCCGCTGCCGACGACGCCGATGATGAACGTAGTGACCAGCGTAAGGCTATCCAGGTACAACCCATATTGCACTTCGATGCCATGGGCGACGAACACGTCGAACACCAAAGAGCCCACAACCTGCACCACGGCAAGCACGCATGCCAATACGTTCTTGTACTTCACGCCGAAGCACAAGATGACCGCGGCGATGACCAAGCCGATGAGCGTGCATACGATATCGATCGCACCTGAAGAGAACTCGATTCCGACCCACGGCGTGCCCAGGTTGGCCAATACCAGCCAAACAGACCCGAATCCGATGATCACCGCTGAAGAGCACACGATGACGCGTCGCGCCGTCTCGTTGCCCACGAGCAGCAGCACACCGGCCACGAGCAACGGGAACAGAATCAGAAACCCGATGAGAGCCACGCTGCTTCCCCCTTTCATTTTCCTTGCTAGCCGAATCCGACCCCGCGAACCTTCTAGCGCCACATAAAGCCGAACGTGCCCGGACGTCGGGCACGGATAGCACTCTACCATCCCACCGGCCGTTTCCCCCGCAAGCATAGAGGACGGACGGTATGCTCGGTAAATGGGTCCGTTTTGACAACAAAATACCGGTAGACGGCATATCGTGGGCGCAATGATTCCCCATTCCGAAGATATTGGGGTACAAGCGGAACGTTTTTCGCAGCCACCCGAATCCTGCATGATGGGATACCGCCCCTACGCCCGAATCCGAGGGATGCGCATAAATGACGATTCCATGACAGAGAGGAAACGCCCGTTCGTACGCCAATGGATTTGCTAGGATAACCCACCGTCATGTTTCAATCGCTTGCCAACATATTCCACCGTATCCGCCGCACGGACTCAATGCTGTGCGCGCCATGCTCGCTGCCCGCCTTCGATACCTGCAGCCTCACCTCCATGCTCATATGATGCGTGCGCGCAAACCGCGCTGATCGAACACGTTTCATATCGGCTAATTGGAGGATCTTCTTTTGAACAATGCAAGCTCCGCCGCAACACACCGTGTGCGCATCACGGGTATTGTGGTCTTCGGCGCCTTCTTGGCGCTGCTCAATCAAACCGTCATGTCCCCCGCCCTGCCCGTCATCATGGCCGACTTCGCCATCGATGCCTCCACGGCGCAGTGGATCATGTCCATATACCCTCTGGTCAGCGGCATCATGGTGCCGGTTTCCGCCTTTTTGATCGACCGTTTCACCACCCGTCAGCTGTTCTTCGCCGCAACGGGGGCGTTTGCCGCGGGAACGGCGCTTTGCGCAGCTGCCCCGACGTTTTTCCTGCTGATCTGCGGACGCGTGCTGCAAGCGGCCGCATCCGGCGTGCTGCTTCCGTTGGTATCGGTGGTTCCCATGCTCGTGTTTCCCGTGGAGAAGCGCGGAACCGCCATGGGCATGGCCGGCATCGTGATGTCGGCAGGTCCCGCGATCGGGCCCGTCGTGGGCGGGGCCATCATCGACGCGTACGGGTGGCGCGCATGCCTGGGCTGCATCGTGCCGTTGGCCCTTGCTTCGCTTGCCTGTGCCGTGTTCTTACTCGATAACGTTGGGGAAGGAAAGCGACCGCATCTCGATGTGCCGTCCATCGCGCTTTCCACCGTGGCGTTCGGAGGCATGCTGTACGGCTTCTCCAGCGCATCTTCGATGGGTTGGACGAGCCCGGTGGTACTCGGATGCATCATCGCAGGCGTGGCCTGCCTGGTGCTGTTCGCTCGCCGTCAGCTGCACTTAGAGGATCCGCTGCTCGACCTGAGATGCCTGAAATCAAGCGATTTCGCCGTGGCCGCCATCGTCGTCACCCTTATCAACGCGGCATGCCTGGTCACCAACACCATTCTGCCCATTTTGCTGCAGACCGCGATGGGCGCGACGGCGCTGCAGACGGGCATGGCGATGCTTCCCGCCGCCGCGGTCGGCATCCTTATCAGCCCCATCTCGGGCGTGGTATTCGACAAGTTCGGCCCGCGAGCCATTTCCGTGGGCGGTTTGACGCTCATGACCGTGGCGCTTTTCGCTCTCTCGCGCATGGATGCAAGCTGCTCGATCGTGATGGTGGCGGTGTTGTGCGCAGCGCAGGCTGCAGGTCAATCGTTGGCGAACATGCCGGTCAACACCTGGGGCATCAACGCGCTTGAGAACAGCCAGATCGCCCATGGCAACGCCATCGCCAACACCGGACGTCAGGTTGCAGGCGGCCTAGGGACCGCCATCATCGTCACGCTTATGACAACGGTCACCTCTAGCGCGGCTCTACAAGGCGGCGCAACCGTCGAGGCGACGGTTGCCGGCACGAGCGCAGCTTATATGGCATGCGCCGCTATCGGCTTGGTGGCTTTGGTCTTCGGCGTGCTGAAGATCCGCGTTGCAAAGGAGACGCGTCAGCAGCCTCATGTGATTCGCGACACTGCCGCCGAGCGCTCGAAGGCCGCAAGCTAGCTGCGCACCGGCGCCGAATAGCGCAACGTGCACCTTCCCGATAACCACAACGGCCCGGATCGCAGAATCGACGACGAACTGCAATCCGGGCCGTCTTTTCACAGAAACGTGAGTCTAGCCCCCTGCTTCCAGGATGCATGCTGAGCAACGCGCATATCTGAGGGCATCCGACCGATAAGGCGCCGACAACGACCCTTATCGCGTTACCTTACTTCTCCTTCGCCGCCATGATCTTCGAAAGGGCGTCGATGAGCTTATCCGAATCGATAGGTTTCGTCAGATGCCCGTCCATACCGGCTTCTCGGCAGCGAACCTTATCCTCGGTGAAGGCGTTTGCGCTCATGGCCACGATGGGGATGGTGCGCGCATCCTCGCGTGAAAGCGAACGAATGGCACGCGTTGCCTCATACCCGTTCATATTGGGCATCATGATGTCCATGAGAATCAAGTCGAACGTGCCGGCATCGGCCTGCTCGAACGCGCTGAGCGCCTTGAAGCCATCATCTGCGCACGTCACCTTCGCACCCGCCTCGGTAAGAATGAATAGAGCGATCTCACGATTCAGGTCGTTGTCCTCTGCCAAAAGGATATTCATACCGGCGAGCTTCGCCTGATCGTGCGCATGGTGCTCGTTCAGCGTTGACGATGCTTCGAAATCTATGGTCAAGGGCAAGGTGATGGTGCAAACCGTGCCCTCGCCCAAGCGGCTCTCATATACGAGGTCCCCATCCATGAGCTCGGCAAGCTGCTTGGCGATGACGGTTCCCAATCCCGTACCCGTTACATGCTCGGCATCCTTTCGCTGCTCACGTGAAAACGGGTCGAACACTCGATTTTGGAACTCTGAGCTCATGCCGATGCCGGTATCGGCGATGACGAACCTATACGTTGCCGCACCGCCTTCTTGCGCATGCTCCGAGCAAGTAACGCGTACCGCACCGCCCGGCTTGTTGTATTTCACCGCATTACTGGCGATATTCATGATCAAGCGCTTCAGATGCAGCGAACTCGCCATGACCACGGGATGGGATATGCCGCTTCGATCGCAGCTGATGGTCACACCGAGTTGCGCGGCTTGATGTTCCATGATCTGGCAAATCTCCTCGACGACTTCAACAAGGTTGGTAGGCTGCAGGTCCAGCTTCACCTCGCCGCTTTCGAGTTTGCTCATATCAAGAACTTCGTTGACCAGTTCGGAAAGTATCCCCGACGCCGTCCAGATCTTCTGGCGACACTCGCGTTGTTTAGCAAGATCCCCATCATAGGCATTGGCGATTTCCACCATGCCGCGGATGCCGTTTATGGGCGTGCGGATGTCGTGGCTCATGCGCTGCAGAAACTCGGTTTTCGCCCTGTTCGCGCTCTGCGCCTGATGTGCCGACATGGCAAGACGATCGGCGTACTCGCGCTCTTGCAGCACAAGCTGATGCAAGTGCTCGTGCTCGGATTTGCGCCGAGAGAAGGCGAACACGGCAACCACGAAGCAATACAACGCGACGGAAACCAACACGAGCCCCGCCACTTCGCCCAAGCAAGACGAAACCGGTATGAACGTGAAAACATAGTAATCACGAGCCTTGTCGAGGGAAGCGATATAGGGTTTCGACCCTGAAATCAACAGCGTGGTCTCACCGACCTGGCAGCGGCTTTTGATATCCTCGACCACCTTCGCATCAACGGGATCAAGCTGGATATCCCCGCTCATCTGATCGGAAACCATGTTGGCCGCCACAACCGAGCCATCGGATTCCACCACGATATCGCCGCTGCCACGCACATCGTAACCCGCCAGCATATTCTGCAACGAAAGCATATAGCGATTGGAAAATGCCTCCGAAGTATAGTAGCCCGCAACAACCATGCCCGCCTGGTCGATGCGCGCCGCGCAACCTACGTCGATATACGACCCGTCATCGAAAACGATGCGTGTACCGTAGACTTTACGGGGATGATCCACCACATCAAGGGCTACATCAGCTGTAATCTCGTGCTGAACCATGTCGAATGTGACGTTGTTGTTGGAATATGAGCTTACCAGCTGGCCGTCAACGGTCAAAACGAACGCGTTTGAAACGCCAAGCAGCCGTGCAGCACGCTCAAGATCGGCTTGGTCGACCTCATCTCCACCATAGGAGATGCTATGAGCAAGCTGAGAAGCGTTCTCAAGCGCAAGAACCTGGCTTGTCATAGCTACGGAATCATTGAAAGAATCATAGGTCAGGCTCTGCGATTTCGCAAAACCAACCACATTGCCGGAGCGCTCGGCAGCTTCCCTGAGCACCGAACCGAAACCGAACATCCCGCTCACGCAAGCCACCATAACGCCGACGACGATGGCGATTGTCCAGAAACGTCCGCCTAGTTGATATTTTTTAGCCACGCACATCGCCTACCTGCAGAAACGGCGAAGGATCCTCGAAGTACCTCGAGAGAATCTCATACATGGTGCCATCTTCGATCATGTCCTCAAACGCGCCCGAAAGCTCAGCATCGATGTCACGATGGTCGTTTAGATTGAACGCGCAGCCAAGACCGACATCGAGCAAGGATTCATCTAGGATGCGCACGTCCACACCGTAATCCTGCTCATACTGCAATATAGAGGTCTCGTGCGCCGCAATGGCGTCAACGGAGCCCTTCAATAACGCGGGGATCAAACACGAACGGTCAGAGAAGCTGAACACGTTCACCACCTCCGGCATGTCGGGGTTCGTGTGGTTAAGCAAGATGCCCTCCGGCTTGGTAGTGGATTGCACGGCAATGCTTTTACCCTCAAGATCGGCAAACGAGGCTATCGAGCTCGAAGGCTCCACGGCAACCACTTGACGGCTTTTCATATACGGACCAGCCCAGCGATAATCGGCCTCGCGACCCGTCATCGAGAAGCAGCCCGCGACGCAATCGAGTTCGCCTGTGGCAAGCAACTCGTTTTTCTTTTGCCAAGCGATGTATTTGAATTCGGGTTTATACCCGATGCGGCCTAACGCCTCGGTAAGGATATCGACATCGATACCGCTGGCATTGCCATCCGCATCGTCGGAAACGAACGGCGGGTAGGGATCGGTGCCGATCACAAGGGTTTTCAGCTCCGTCGACTTCGAAGCTTCGTTCGAGCTTGAGAATACGCAGGCAGGAAGCGTGAAAGCCAATAACGCCGAAACGACGATAAGCGCGATAAGCTTCTTGCTACCCATCTGTATCCTAACCTCTGTGACTGCCCCTCCGCAGTATAGCCGAATCCTAGGTATTACCTCGGAAAAACGGCCGATATCGTCATACGCGACCGCATCACAATGTGAGGCCGCCCCCAAAAATTGCCCCATAGCGCTCTCGGCGGGCTCCATGCGCCCGTGTCATGCCCGCAAAGAGAAAGCCAAGGCTGCAACATGCGGCGTGTTCAAACAGCAAACGTCACGGTTGCGGCACAGAGAAGGTGGAAATCAAGATAAGAAGACGAATCAGTCGAGGTAAAAGAAAAGCAGGTCTCAAGAAATCTTAAGACCTGCTTGTGTAAGCTGGTCGGGTTGACAGGATTTGAACCTGCGACCCCTTGACCCCCAGTCAAGTGCGCTACCAAACTGCGCCACAACCCGAACTTTCAAACTGCTGCTGTCCGAAGCAGCTCATTTATAATACCAAAACCAGGAAAGCGTGCAAGGGGTAATTTCAAACTTTTTCGCAAATCATGAAAAAGTTCTCCCGCACACAAAGACTTCGCTCGGCAACCTAGCGCAGATATTCCAACGCATGATCGAGGATCACGTCCGCCAGCTTGTCCTTGGGCATGCTGGGCGTCTCGTCGATCTCGTCTGCGTCCACGAAGCACACGGCGTTGTCGTCGGTGCCGAACGCTAGCCCCTCGCCCACTCGATTGGCGACGATGACATCGGCGTTCTTTTTCACAAGCTTCGCCTGGGCGTTAGCGATGACGTTATCAGTTTCGGCAGCGAAGCCCACCACAACCTGGTGCGGGCCCTTCTTCGCCCCGAGCGTGGCAAGGATATCCGGGTTCTCGACCAATGTGATGGTGCCAAGGTCGGCATCGGCCGCGCCCTTCTTCAGCTTATGGTCCGCCGCATGCGCCGGACGCATATCGGCGACGGCTGCGGAGAACAACGCGATATCGGCGGAAGGGAACGCCTCTTCGCAAGCCTGCAGCATCTCGAGCGCGGTGTTCACGTGCACCACGTGGACGTCCGAGGGGGCGGGAATGGAAACCGGCCCGGTGATCAGCGTCACATCGGCGCCACGGCGCCGGGCAGCGCGCGCGATGGCGTACCCCGTCTTGCCGCTAGAACGGTTGGAGATATAGCGTACCGGGTCGATGGGCTCGACGGTGGGACCGGCGGTGATCATGACATGCTTGCCCTCAAGGTCTTGCTTCACGCCAAGAACCTCGAGCGTGCGCGCGACGATGGCGGCAGGGTCGGCCAAACGGCCGCGTCCCACATCGCCGCATGCCAGGTATCCCTCATCGGCCTCGACGAACACGGCGCCGCGGATGCCGAGCTTGCCGATGTTGTAGCGCGTGGCAGCCGCCTCGTACATGTGCACGTTCATGGCCGGCGCCAACACAAGCGGCGCGGTACACGCCAGGGCCGTGGTGGTGAGCAGATCGTCGGCGATGCCGTTGGCCAGCTTGGCCAGGACGTTGGCCGTGCAAGGCGCGATGACGAAGGCATCGGCCTCCTCGGCAAGCGAAATGTGATGAATGGGATCGGTAGGGTCGTCGAACAGGTCGACCGCCACCTTCTCGTGGGTAAGCGATCGGAACGTGACGGGATCGACGAAATGCGTGGCGTGTTCGGTCATGCATACCTTCACACGCACGCCAGCCTTTTGAAGGCCGCGGACGATCTCGCAGGATTTATATGCGGCAATGCCGCCGGTTACGCCCAGCAGCACCGTTTTCTGAGGTTTTGCAGCCTCGCTACTCATGATGATCCTCTCCGGTAAGATACGGCGCAAGCACATGGGCAAGCACCGAAGCATGCATCGACGTGCCGTTGAGGCACGGAACATATACGAACTCGCTGCCTTCGTACGGTCGGCCGGCTTCCTCGACGGCCTGTCGATACCAAGGCACCAATTCGTAATCGATATCATAAAGGGTTTCAAGGCAATCTACCGCGAAATTCGGGCAAACCATGAAGACACGGCCATCTCGCGCCTGTGCCCACCGTTTGAGAACGCCTCGGGTAAACGGCTGCAGCCATTCGCGGCTTTTGTCGAACCGGCAGTTGTAACCGATGGACCACTGCGTTCGGTCAAGACGAAGGCGACCCGCCACCGCCAAAGCGGTTGCGCCGGTCTGAGGCTCGTAGGTATCACCCTGTTCGATATCTTTCATCGGAATGGAGTGGTAGTTGAACAGCAGCCTATCGCCCGCCTGCGCGTTGAAACCCGCAGCCGAAACGGTTTCGGCGATCGCATCGATATAGGCGCTGTCCATACCATAAGAATCCACGAACGCCACCGGCGCCTGCCATGACAGCTCGGTCATAGCCGCCGCAACGCCGTCCTTGACGCTCAACGTGGTCGAATGGGCGCTTTGCGGATACAAGGGAAGCACCACCACCTGCGTGCATCCTTGCTCACGAAGGGCGGCAAGGGCCGCTTGAATGGAATCCTCGCCATAGCTCTGCCCCACCTGCACCCGCACATCCATGCCATCGCCCTGCAGCAGTTGTTCCAGCAGATTCCGAAGCTTGGCGTGCTCCACGTCGAAGGGCGACCCGGCTTCGGTCCAGATCTTCCCGTATTTCCTCCCGGACTTCACCGAACGCGTGGGAAGGATGAACAGGTGCAGGATCAACCACCATGGCGCCTTGGCCATAGGACGTATGCGCTCGTCCATCAAAAACCTTCCCAGATACCTGCGCACGTCGCGCGGTTCGGGGCTTTTCGGCGTGCCCGTGTTCGCGAGCAGCACGCCGATACGCGTGGCCTCATATGCCGTCATAGCAACCGTCTCCAAACTTCGCCTGCGAAAACAAGAAGGCGGCTGTTGCAAGCCGCCCGATGCAACGTGTTTGCACGCAAACACGCTACCAAATGCTATAGAGCTCCGAAATCCTCCAGATGGTGTACCGGAGCCGTGGGGTGCGGCGAGTCTGCCAGCAACTCGAACACTTCCCTACCCGCCTCGGTACGACCGCGGCTTCGAGATGCCAGCTGATCGAGCACGGCAGCAAGGTCGTCGGTAAGGTTATCGGCAAAGAAGAGGCCCTCGCCCGTCATGGGCTGGGTGAACCCCACCTGGAAGGAATGCAGGAACTGCCGATCAAGCCCGAAGTTCGCATCGGCGTCCTTGGGCGCACCGGAGTTGTACACCGGATCGCCCACCAACGGATGCTTCGCGTACTGCATGTGAACGCGGATCTGATGGGTTCTGCCCGTGTACAGCTTGCAGTCAATCAGGGTATAGCCGTTGTCGCGCGAGCCATGCTCGAAGCGCTCGAGCACGCGGAACGTGGTGAGCGCATCTCGCGCCGAGGGGCATTCGCGAACCGCCATGCGCGTGCGTTCGTTGAGCGAACGGGCGATGGGCGCATCGATCATGCCGGTATCGTGCGGGATGACCCCGTGCACCAAGGCAAGGTAGCGGCGATCGACCGCGCGATCGCGGATATCGGCCATAAGCGCCAAACCGGCAGCATCGTTTTTTGCGGCAAGCATAAGGCCCGTGGTGTCGCGGTCGAGGCGATGCACGATGCCGGGGCGATCGCTTTCGCCCTGGACGTTGCACAGGTGCTCGACGCCGCAATGGTAGACCAGGGCATTGACCAACGTGCCATCGGCATGATCGACCGACGGATGGCACACAAGCCCCGCCTGCTTGGAGATGACGAGCATGTCGTCGTCCTCGTAGCGGATATCGAGCGGGATGGCCTGGCCTTGCACAGGGCCCTGTTCGGGAGCGTCCGGCACCTCGTACACCACCGTATCGCCCGCGCACAGCGTATGCTTTTTCGCCACGGTGGAGCCGTTGACGTATACTGCGCCGTCTTCCACGGCCCGCGCCGCCGCGCTACGGCTGGGATACAGCCCGTGTGCGGCCAGCACGGCATCGATACGCGAACCGGCATCTTCGGCGCAGGCGGTATAGCTTTTCAACGCGCCCATCTAGCGCACCTCCTCATGATGTCGTTCGCGAACGATCCATCCGATCAAAAACAAAGCAAGACCGCAGGTCACACCGATATCGGCGATGTTGAACACAGGGAAATCCATGAAGCTGAGGTCGATGAAGTCAACCACGTAGCCCAAGGCGAAACGATCGATGGCGTTGCCTATCCCCCCGCCGATGACAAGCCCCAGCCCGATAAGCTCGGGCCAACTGATACGGGCGCGCTCGTGCACCGCGAACGCCGCAAGCGCCGCGCACATGACGATGGAGAACACGCCCAAGGCTGCCGTGGCGCCCGAGAACATGCTCCAGGCGCCGCCGGTGTTGTGCACAAGGTGCAGCCTGAGCAAACCGGCAACGGGATCGGACAGGACGCTGCCCGCTGCATGGGCGTTCAAGCGGAACTTGACCGCCTGGTCCAGGGCGATCCAGCACAGGGCCAAAACGCCCATGGCCCCCAAGCGAAGCGCCTGGGAGCGCACCGAAGGCGCGGGGCCGGCGCATACCGCGTCGGCCCCTTCGCTTCCAGCGATGTTCATAGGTTCATGCTGGGTCAAACCGTTTACTCCTCGGTGAAGCCGATGGCGTCAAGGGCGTCGCCGCAACGCTGGCAAACATCCGCGTGGTTGGCGTTGCCGCCGAGCTCGCGATAGTTCCAGCAACGCGGGCACTTGTCGCCCTCGGCGGGCTTGACCTCGCATGCAAGCTCGTCGCCTGCGGCGAACGTCACGCCGGACACGATGAACAGCTCCTCGAACACGGAGGCATCGAAGGCTGAAAGCGCATCGAGGGTTGCCTGCGGAGCGGTAACCGAAACGGTGGCTTCCTGGCTCTTGTTGATGACCTTGGCGCCGCGAGCGTCCTCAAGCGCCTTGGTGACCACGTCGCGCACCTCGAGGGCGCCGCCGAATGCGGCGAGCACCTTGTCCTCGGCAGCCTTGCCGGGAAGCGCGGGCACGAAGCCGGAGCGGTGCGGCCAGCCGGCCAGCTGCACGTTGCACACACGGCCTTCTCGGTTGCGCATGGCCTCGGGATAACACTCCCACACCTCATCGGCCGTGAACGACAGGATGGGCGAAAGCACGCGCACAAGTACTTCCAGGATGTTGAACAGCACCGTCTGCACGGCACGACGGCGCGGGCTGTCGGGCGACTCGGAGTACAGGCGGTCCTTCGTGACGTCCATGTACACGCTGGACAGGTCGTTGACGAAGTCGTAGACGGCACGGTAGACGCCGTTGAACTTGAAGCTGTCGTAGGCCTGCTCGACGTCGGAGAGCAGCTGGGCGGTCTTGGCCATCATGTACTGGTCGATGGGCTCGAGGTCGTCCCAGTTGGAAACCGCATTCGCCTGATCGTCGAAGTCAGACAGGTTGCCCAGCAGGAAGCGGAACGTGTTGCGGAAACGGCGATATGCGTCGGAGACCTGCTTCAAGATGTTGTCGGAAATTGACACGTCCTGCGCGTAATCGGCGGATGCGACCCACAAGCGCAAGACATCGGCGCCCCATTTGCTGGTGACATCGGCCGGGTCGACGCCGTTGCCCAGGGACTTGGACATCTTGCGACCCTGCTCGTCGACGGTGAAGCCGCACGACAGGATGTTCTTATACGGTGCGCAGCCATATGCGCCCACGCTGGTGAGCAGGCTGGACTGGAACCAACCGCGGTGCTGGTCGGAGCCTTCCAGGTACATATCGGCCGGGAACGTCAGGCCCTCGTCTGCGCGGTGCTTGAGCACGCTGGTGTGCGTGACGCCGGATTCCCACCACACGTCGAGGATGTCCTTCTCAGGGACGAGCTCGGTGCAGCCGCACTTCTCGCAGTGCGTGCCGTGCGGCAGGTACTCGCTGGGCTTCTTGGTGAACCAGGCGTCGGCGCCCTCTTCGTAGAACAGCTTGATAACGGCGTCGAACGTTGCCTCGTTGGCCACGGTCTCGCCGCACTTGGCGCACTTGAACACGGGGATGGGCACGCCCCAGCTGCGCTGACGCGAGATGCACCAGTCGGGACGGTCCGACACCATGGAGCCGATGCGGTTGACGGCCCAGCCGGGATAGAAGGTCACATCGCGCTCGATGGCGTCCATAGCCTTGCCGCGCAGGCCGTTCTCCTCCATGGAGACGAACCACTGGTCGGTGGCGCGGAAGATGACGGGCTCATGGCAGCGCCAGCAATGCGGATAGCTGTGGCTGATCTTGCGCGCAGCCACGAGCGTGCCCTGCTCGCGCAGCCAATCGATGATGACGGGGTTGGCGTCGTCGGTATCCAGACCCGCGAACGGGCCGGCATCCTCGGTGAGCACGCCGTTGTCGTCGACGGGCATGAGGATCGGGATGTCGAACTGCAGGCCCACCAGGTAGTCGTCCTGGCCATGGCCCGGGGCGGTGTGGACACAGCCGGTACCGGAGTCGAGCGTGACATGGTCGCCGTAGATGATCTTGCCCTTAAGGTCCTGGCGGATGGGGCAGGTATAGGTAAGGCCGCACAGCTCCGTGCCCTTGAGCACGACGGGCTGGCCGTCCTGGCCGCACACCAGGGAGTAATCCTCCCAACCGGCGATCTCAGCGACTTCCTCGACGAGCTCCTTGGCGAAGATGACGTTGCTGCCGTCGACCTGGACCATGACGTAATCGGCGTCGGGCATCAGGCACACGGCGGCGTTGGCCGGAAGGGTCCACGGCGTGGTGGTCCAAATGAGCACGTACGCATCGCCGGTGGCGCCGGCGGCCTCGAAGATGCCGGGCATGGCGTCAAGCTTGAACTTCACGTAAACGGACGGGGAAACCTCGTCGGAGTATTCGATTTCGGCCTCGGCAAGAGCCGTATGGCACTTCTTGCACCAGTGGATGGGCTTGCGGCCGCGATATACCTGGCCCTTGAGGTACATATCGCGGAAGATCTCCACGTTGCCGGCCTCGAAGTTCGGGATATAGGTCAGATACGGGTGATCCCAGTCGGCGTTGACGCCCAGGCGCTTGAAGCCATCGCGCTGGATGCCGACGTATTTGGTCGCCCACTCGCGGCACAGACGGCGCAACTCGGGCTGCGGCGTTTCCTTCATCTTATCAGGGCCCAAGGTGACCTCGACCATATGCTCGATAGGCTGGCCGTGGCAGTCCCAACCCGGCACGTACGGGGTGAAGTACCCGCGCTGGGCATGGCTTTTGTTCACGAAGTCCTTCAGCACCTTGTTGAAGGCGTGGCCGATGTGGATGGGGCCGTTGGCATAAGGCGGGCCATCGTGCAGGACGAAGGGCTTGCCGTCCTTGTTCTTCTCGAGAACCTGTTCGTAGATGTGCTCCTGCTCCCACTTCTCAAGCCTTTTCGGCTCGGATGCCGGCAGGTTGCCTCGCATCGGGAAATCCGTCTGCGGGAGATTCATGGTGTTCTTGTACGTGTTCGCCACGAGATCGCGCCTTCCTTTGCCTAACTATGACCAGACGGCGCATGCCGTCCTTGCTTATAAACCCGATTAGTATATAGGAAACCCACGGAAACGAAACGCGCGCAGGCCACATTCCGAAAAAGCACTCAGAGAAAACGCGGTACCGTTCGTTGCGGTAGCGCAGCGATATGGTTTCGGAAGGTTATACTGGTGTGGACACGTAAGCTGAATACGGGGCGTTGCGCCGTATGCGCCGCATCGAATCCAAGGGTTTTGCGACGTCTCACCCCGCAGACGGGCAACCTGTTAGGAAAGGCACGACCATGAACCGAAGCTTCGAGATAGTGACCGACTCTTGCTGCAACCTCACCGAGGAAACCATCGACCGCTATGAACTGCACGTGCTGCCGCTCTCGTTCATGGCCGATGGCGACGACACGGTGTATCGCAGCTATCTCAAAGGCAGGAAAACCGACCTTTCGCAGTTCTATGCCATGATGCGCGAGGGAAAGGTGTTCCGCACCTCGCTTCCCAACCTTGCCGATACCGAGACGCTGTTCCGCAGCTTGCTCGATCAAGGCAGGGACATCCTATACCTGGGCTTTTCCAGTGGTCTCTCGGGCACCTATGAGGCCACCGAGCTTCTCGCAAAGCAATTGCGCGAGGAGTACCCTCAGCGCAAGCTGCTGACGGTCGACACGCTTGCAGCCTCGGGCGGCCAAGGGCTGCTCGTGTGGCACGCATGCCAGCGCGCCGAGCAGGGCGAGGGCATCGAAGAAGTGCGCGATTGGACGGAGGCGAACAAGCTTCATCTGGCGCATTGGTTCACCGTCGACGACCTCATGTTCTTGTGGCGCGGCGGCCGCGTCTCGAAGACGAGCGCCTGGGCCGGCACGCTGCTCAACATCAAGCCGGTCATGCACGTAGACGACGAGGGGCACCTTGTCCCCTTGGAAAAGGTGCGAGGACGCAAAAAGTCGCTGTCCGCATTGCTCGACCACATGGAGCGCACCGGCACGGCGCCGATCGCCGAGCAAACGGTCTTCATCACCCATGGCGATTGCATCGATGATGCGAAATGGCTCGAGAAGAAGATCCGCGAAAGTTTCGGCGTCGAAGACATCCGCATCAACTACGTCGACCCCGTCATCGGTGCGCATTCCGGCCCGGGCACCATGGCGCTGTTCTTCCTGGCATCGAACCGCGATTAGAAACCCGTCCGATACAAAATAACGTGCCCTGGCTTAATCGCCTGCTCCGCGCGAATCGGAATCTGAAACGTCGACATCACCTTGCTTGATCGACAAGCGACCGCGCGACTCAAGCAAATGATGACGGGTCTGTTGCGGCAGCGCGACTTGCCCAGACGATCTATCGATCGCACAGCCGGCGCAGACATGAAGAAGGCTCCCCCGCGGGGAGCCTTCTTCATAAGGAGTATGTTTGCGGCATTATGCGAGCATGACCTGCGCGCACAGGAGGATACCGCCGAACACCAACGTGAACACCACGATGGGCCACACGAACTTGAACCACTTGGAGTACTTCATATCCAACATGGTAAGGGTTGCCAAAACCAGGCCGGTAGGTGCGAGGTAGAGCATCGCGTACTGACCCCACTGATAAGCGCAGACGATGGAGTAGCGATCGATGCCGACCGTATCGGCCAGGGGAGCCATAATGGGCATTGCCAAAACGGCCAGACCGGAGGAAGACGGGACCACGAAGCCGAGCAGGAAGAACAGCAGCATCATGATCAGGATGAACGCCGGGCCCGCCATGCCCTGGACCGCGTTGGAGGACCAGAACAGGAGCGTGTCGGAGATCAGGCCCTCTTCCATGATCAGGTTGATGCCACGGGCCAGGCCGATGATCAGGGAAACGCCGACCAGCGAGGATGCGCCGTTGATGAACGCGTTCACCACGGTCTTCTCGTCGGTACCCGAGATGAACATGATGATGATTGAGATGGCCAGGAACATGGCAGCCATCTGCGGGAACCACCAGTGCAGGTTCATGACGCCGTACACCATAAGGACGAAGGCGGAGATGAAGAGCACCAGGATGGCCTTCTTGCGCAGGCTGAAGCCTTCTGCATGGGCAGCAGCGGTCTCGCCGCGCTCAACGTTGAACAGCTGCGCGAAGTGCTCGCGATCCTCGTAGGTATAAGAAGCCTCGGGGTTGGCCTTGATCTTCTTGCAGTACCAGTACAGGTAGCTGATGACCACGATGGCGCCCACGATGCAGCCGCCGACGCGCCACTCGAAGCCCTCCATGAAGTTGATGCCCGCCGCGTTCGAGGCGATAACGACGCTGAACGGGTTAATCGTGGAGAACGTGGTGCCCATGGAGCCGGCCAGGAAGATAGCGCCAACGCATACGATGGAGTCGTATCCGAGCGCTAGGAACACCGGTACCAGAATCGGGTAGAACGCCACAGCCTCCTCTTCAAGGCCGCACGAGGTGCCGCCGAGGACCATGAGCAGGGCGACCAGGAACACGAGCAAGAACTCATGGCCTTTGGTCTTTTTCGTCAAAGCCATCAGACCGGATTCGAACGCTCCGGTTGCGTTGACCACGCCGATCAGACCGCCGAGCACCAGGATGAACACCATGATGTCGACGCCGTCGATCGTGCCGGATACCATTGCCTGCGTGACATCGGCGATGCCCTTAGGCTGAGCCTGAAGCTGCTCATAGGTTCCGGGGATCGAAATGGCCTTCGTGATGGACCCGCCGGTGAACTGCTCGATGTCGATCTGCACGCCGAGCTGATCGAGCTCGTCCTGCGTTGCCGGCACCTCGCTGATCTCGCCCTGCGGGCTCGTGACCGTCAGCACATTGGAGTCGGCCACATACTGAAGCTTCGCGTACTGTCCTGCCGGCACGAACGACGTTGCGATAACCGCGATGATGGTCAAGACGAACAGGATGGTGAACGCCGTCGGGAAACTAAGCTTCTTCTTCCTCTTCGTCTTCTTCTTCACCACGGGCCCGCCTGCGGAGTCGACGGCAGCGGCCTCGGTAGACATATGCACCCCCCTTTCATGGAGTTCCGGACTCTCATCCGGTATAGCGTTGTCGCAACTTCCACGTTCCGCTTGGCTCAGTCCGCTTGATTGCGAGCGACTTGCGCCCGTGCTTTTCGGGCTGCACACATCATTGCCAGGTTTAGGCATATATCACCAGAGGAAAGCTGGGTATAGATGAAGGTATAAACCGGGTATAGGTACTTCTCATCAGGTATTTCTTTGTTTAGGAGATGTAGCGTATACTGAACCCGTTCTGACTGGGACCCATAACCAAACGAAAGCGATGCGCTATGGATTCAAGTATGTTCCTGTTTTACTACTCGATCGCCATGCAGATATGCGCGATCTTGACCTCGGCATGCTGCCTGGCATCCTACTTGGTCTCGCGCAACAAGGTGCAGCTGTACTGCTTCGCAGGCTTTCTCATGTACTACGCCGACTGCATGCTGGTGTTCCGCGACGATTACGTGATGGCATCGGAGTCGGCGGTATCGCATGAGGCGTTCTTCATCGGGGACCCCGCTTTTTCCATCATCTTCGGTTGCGCTACGCTCATGTCGTTTTGGTTGATGGTGTGCGCCTACGTCGAAGAAGATTCGATTATCGTCAAGTTCGGCCCGGCGTATCTGTTCGTCGGCGCAAGCCTTGCCGTGACGCTGCTCCTTCCGCAAGGGTATGTGCACATGTTCGTGTTTTATTCGCTGCGCGAGGTGTTCATCGCCTGGATGCTGTTTTTCGCAGCATATAAATACATCACCACCGACGACGATCGGTTACGGCTGCGACTAAGCCGCTTCCCGAAGTTCTATGTGCTGCTTTGGGTTCTGCTGCTTGCGGTGGTGGCCGAAAACGGCTTGGTATTGCTGCTGATCGGCCCCGGACACGTGGATATTCCCCTGGGCTTCTTCCCGGAACGCAACTTCGCAGAGAACCTGCTTGCCTTGGTCTGCGAGTTCGTGGCCCTGCGCTCTTCGTTAACGTACCTTTCCGTACGCCATAGCGAACCTCCCACGCAAGGTGGCGACCAGGTGGAAACCTATATCGACCACAACCTGGTACCGTACGCGGCATCCCACAAGCTGACGCCTCGCGAAACCGAGATCTTGCGACTGGTGCTGCTTGGCAAGGACAACCAGAACATAGCAGCCGAGCTATCGCTTGCACCGGGAACCGTGAAAGTGCACGTGCACAATATCCTGAAGAAATCGCAGAAAGCGAACAGACAGGAGTTGATACAGGATTACTGGGACTACTAGCCGTTCATCCGCTTATCCCAAACGCTCCAATCGGTCATACGCATGGAGGCGCTCAGCAAGCGGGAACCATCAAACCCGTGAGCCAACGGGCAAACTTCGTCACCGTGATGCCCGTGGCAGGCCGAACACGCACGCAGCGCCTACGTCGCCATCGGGAACGCAGGCGCTGCATACAGCATGCTCACTTATAATCGGCAGGGTTCTTGGCGGCGGTGCCGGTGGTGTTGCCGTCGTTGCGCAGCTCGTGGCCGAAACGCACCGCCCCTTCCCCGAAGCGATCTTTCACCAGATCGGTTGCAGCAAGCAGGCCACGCCGCTTCGACTCGTCTTGAATACGCGGCTTCGCATCGCCCTCGAGAGGGGCGACCTGCTTTACGTCGAACAAGCTGCCCTGCTCGCCTTCCGGCTCGGAAAACCCGGACACGGACACCCCGATAAGGCGCACAGCGATGCCGGGCTCCCATAGCTCATCGAGCATGCTGCAGAGCTCGGGGGCGAACAGCAGCTCGTCATCGGTAGGCCGGGCAAGCCTGCGCTGGACCGAGCGGCTCGACCTGTCGGGATATCGAAGGCGCAAGCCGATGGTGGACCCGCGCAAGCTCTTGCCGCGCAGCCGCCGCCCTACCTTTGCCGCCTGCGTGCAGATGGCCGCCTCGATATCCTCGCGCATACGAAGATCGTTCGCGAAGGTGACCTCGTTCGACACCGATTTCACCGGCGCATGTTGCTGGATGGGCGAATCATCAAGACCGCAGGCCCGCATATACATGACGCGTCCGTTCTTCCCGAACAGGCGCTCAAGGCGCGCCGTGCCCTCGCACACCAGCTGCCCGAGCGTTTCCACCCCATGGCTTTTCAGGCGCTGCTCAGCTGCGGCACCGATGCCGCTCATGCTGCGCACGGGAAGTGGATCGAGGAACATGCGCTCGGTTCCCGGATAGACGACGGTGAGGCCGCGGGGCTTGTCCATATCGGAAGCGATCTTCGCAACCGTCTTCGAGGTCCCCACCCCTACCGAGCACGTTACGCCAAGCTGCTCGACCCGCTGCTGGATGCGCCTTGCCACGGCAACGGGGTGCTCCCTGTTGGTGCGCGTGGGGGTGACGTCAAGGAAGGCCTCGTCGATGCTGACCTGCTGCACAAGCGGCGTCTCATCGTTCAAAATGGACATGACCTGGTTGCTGACCTGCTTGTACCGATCGAACCTGCCTGCGGCCCAGATGGCCTGGGGGCAAAGCTTGCGCGCCGTTGCCGCGGGCATGGCGGAACGAACGCCGAATACTCGCGCTTCATAGGACGCCGTGGACACCACGCCGTGCTTGTCGGCGCTTCCCCCGACGATAACGGGTTTGCCACGCCAACCGGGATGGTCAAGCTGCTCGACGGAGGCGAAGAACGCGTCAAGATCGACCAGCAGGATTGCCGGCCCATCCCAGGGTTCCAAAGGCAGCATGCCCTCATGTTCGCTCGAATCGATCATGTGTTCCAGTTTACCACGGGGTTCGGGGCTCGAAACGCTGTGCTACTATAAGCGTTCGGCTTTATCGCGATATCGGGCACCAACGGGAAGGAGGGCGGTTTGGACGGATTGAACGGACGCCTTCGCACCACAGGATGGGGTGCCTTTGCTCCCGTATCGACGGCACCCGACATGTTGCCCGGTTCCGAGATCTCCATCATCGATTGGCTCGACTTCTCGCAGACGCTCAATCCGCTCGGCATGCCCGAGGCCTTCAGCCCTGCGCTGAACCTGCTGACGCGAAACCCCATCACGCCGGAAGAAGAACGCACGGCGCAAGCCCAAATTCCCGAGCTGCTGGCAAAACGCTACGGCGTACACCCCGATTGCGTAGCCGTCGGCGCATCGGCGACCGACGTGCTAGCTGCCGTGGCGAACTCGTTCGAGCCACGATCCGTGGCGGTGCCCGTACCCTCTCGCGCCGCCTATGAGCGATGCCTGGGAACCGCCGGCCATCGCATCGTGGAGGTTCCCGGCCCTGATGGCTTCGTGGTCCCCGACCCGCAGGCCGTTCGACGCATGGGACTATCCTTCGATGCGGCCATGCTCGCCAACCCCGCCTTCCCCACCAGCCGGCTGCTGGCGCGGCAAACGCTGCTGGATTACCTGCAAGCCTGCGCATGGGTGATCGTCGACGAGCGGGGAATCGACCTGACGTTCGGCGGCGAATCAACGGCGACCATGATCGATGAGCATTCGAACCTCATCGTTATCCGGTCGCTCACGGACACGTTCTCGCTGCCCGGCATGCCCCTGTCGTGCGCATTGGCGCACCCCGCCGTCGCAAGCCGCATCTCCCAGATAGCCAAACGCCCGGCCTCCGCCGCGCTCAGCGCGCGCTTGCTGAAGCTGGCCACGCCCGATCATCACCTGGAACGGGCGCGCGAAGTGCTTGAAACGGAGATACCTTGGATGCAGTGCATGCTCAGCTTGGTACCCGGGATCAGCATCTATCCAGCGGAAGCCAATTACGTGATGTGCTCGTTCGCCCCGGGACGCTCCATGCATCTGGGAGCCGCGGATGCGCCCGACCTCGTGCGCAAGCTGCACAAGCGTGGATTCCCGGTTCGCACGCTCGATCGCACGCCCGGGGTCTCGCCCGGAAGCCATTTTTGCGTGAGCGTGCGCACAAGGTCGGACAACGAGCGATTCATCACCGTTTTGCGGCAGATCGTCGCCGGAAGCTGACCCGGCCAACGAAAACGGCGCCGTCATCGCACCGGGACCTGAGACGTCCTATGCGATGGCGGCGCCGCGATTTTGCGAGTCCGGAAACGACCCGTCTACTCGATGCCCTTCACCTCGTAGCCGGCTTCGACAACGGCGTTCACGAGCACGGTATCGTCCACCGCATCGGCAAGCTTCGCAACGGCGGTGCCGGCATCAAGGTCGACGACGGCCTCCGACACGCCCTCTACGTCCTCGAGCGCCTTCTTCACATGGGCGACGCACTTCGGGCACATCATACCCTCGACGGTGAGCTTCTTTTCCATGATGATCTCCTTATCCGCGGGCGCACCCGCATCGATTGCCTGGATATCCTGCTCGGATGCGGTTGCATCCGTAGCTTCTTCCTCAATGTCGCATTGCGTTGCGGCGATTTGCTGCGCAGCATCCGAGCTGAACCGGGGCTTCCACGAACGCAAACGCAACGCATTCGACACCACGCACACGCTTGAGCAGCTCATAGCCGCCGCGGCGATCATGGGATTGAGCGTGAAACCGGCGAACGAGAACACGCCGGCAGCCACCGGGATGCATACCGCATTGTAAATCAACGCCCAGAACAGGTTCTGCTTGATATTGCGCAGCGTGGAGCGTGAAAGCTGTATGGCAGCGGGAACGTCCAGGACGTCAGAGCGCATGAGCACGACATCGGCGCTGTCGATGGCGATGTCGGTGCCCGCGCCGATGGCGATGCCCACGTCTGCGCGGGCAAGCGCCGGGGCGTCGTTGATGCCGTCGCCGACCATGGCCACGCGTCCCTGTGCGGAAAGGCGGCGGATCTCGCGCTCCTTATCCTCGGGGAGCACGCCGGCTATCACCTCATCTGCGCCGACCAGGCGCTGGATAGCCTGCGCCGTGCGTTCGTTGTCGCCCGTGAGCATGACGGTGCGCAAGCCCATGGCGCGCAACTCCTCAAGCGCGGCGGCGCTTGAGGGCTTGACGGTGTCGGCTACGGCGACAAGACCGCACACCTTGCCACCACAGGCGAAGAACAAGGGGGTTTTGCCCTCATCGGCAAACTCGCGGGCACGCGGCTCGAACGCGGAAGCGTCCACACCCGCTTGCTCCATCAACCTGGCATTGCCCGCCAACGCGCACGCCCCGCCGACGTTTGCGCGTACGCCTCCGCCGGCAACCTGCTCAAAGGCCACGACCGGTTGAACCTGTCCACCGGCGGCTTCCGCCCAAGCTGCAACGGCTTGGGCAAGCGGATGCTCGCTGCGCTGCTCGATGGAAAGCGCAAGACCGGCAAGGCCCCGCTCATCCACGCCGTAGGCGCACACGATGTCGGTGACCACGGGCTTACCCGTTGTGATGGTTCCCGTCTTGTCGAACACGACTGTTTTAACATCATGGGCGACCTCGAGCGCCTCGGCCGACTTCACCAAGATGCCGCTGGAAGCCCCGCGACCCGTTCCCACCATAATGGCAGTTGGCGTGGCAAGGCCGAGCGCGCAGGGGCAGCTGATCACAAGCACGGAGATAGCGTGCGTGAGCGCCGTGGACACATCGGCGGAGAGCACCATCCACACGAGGAACGTCGCAACCGCGATAACGATGACGGCGGGGACGAACACGCCGGCTATCTTGTCCGCGATCTTCTCGATGGGGGCCTTGGTGGAGGTGGCCTCGTCGACAAGACGGATGATGCCCGCAAGCGTGGTGTCGGCGCCGACGCGGTCAGCCCTCATGACGAACCACCCGGACTTGTTCAGGGTAGCGCCCGTGACGGTATCGCCGGCGTGTTTGCCGACCGGCACGCTCTCGCCGGTGATGACCGACTCGTCCACCACGCCGTCGCCTTCGATGACGATGCCGTCGACGGGCACGCTCTGACCGGCCTTGACCTCGAGCATGTCGCCAACGCGGACCTGCTCGACCGGCACCTGCTCAACGCCGCCATCCGGTGTGCGCCGCGCGGCCTCCTTCGGCGTCAGGTCCATGAGCTTGGCGATGGCGTCGGTGGTCTTGCCCTTCGCCCTCGCCTCGAAGTACTTGCCAAGCGTGATGAGCATCAAGATCATGGCAGCGGATTCGAAGTACAGGTCCATAGCCGCCGCATGCGCGAAATCGATATCCCCATGGCCCATGCCCCAGCCGATGCGGTAGATGGCGGCAATGCCATATATGGTAGATGCGGCAGAACCGAGCGCGATGAGCGAATCCATGTTCGGCGCGCCGTGGGCAAGCGTTTTGAAGCCCACACGGAAAAACTTGAAGTTCACGAAGATGACGGGCAGCAGCAGCAGGAATTGGGTAAACGCGAACGTGAGCATGTTCTCGTGGCCCAAGAAGACCCCGGGCAGCGGCCAGCCGAACATATGCCCCATCGACAGATAGAACAACGGGATGGTGAAGCAGAAGCTCACGATGAGGCGCATGCGAACCCTTTTCGCTTCCGCGGCGGGATCGTTCATCGTCTGCACAGGCTGCTGCACGTTAGCGGACGAAGCCCCTGCCTCAGGCCGCGGATATGCGCCGTAGCCCGCCTTCTCTACCGCCGCGGAAACAGCGGCAAGGGTGGCAGCTTCGCCATCGAAATCCACTTCCATGCTGTTCTTCAGCAGGTTCACTGACACTGAGGCTATGCCCGGGACGTTTGCCGCGGCCTTCTCGACACGCGCCGAGCATGCGGCGCACGTCATGCCGGTCACGTCGAATGTACGTTTCATGCTTGTCCTTCTTCCGGCGCTTATCGCGCGAATTTCTTGATGAGCTGCATGGCTTCATCGATGATCTGCGTATTGCCTTGCTCGATTTGCTCGACCACGCAGGTTTCCAGGTGATTTTGCAGCAAGATGGCGGAAATGCTGTGCACGGCGCTTTCGGCGGCGGAGAGCTGTATGAGCACGTCGCCGCAATAACGATTGTCGTCGATCATCGTTTTCACGCCGTTGAGCTGGCCTATCACGCGATTCAGCCGTTTTTGCAAGTCATCTTGCATCTGCTGACTGCGCGGCGTGGCCTTGTGATGGCAACCGCAAGCCTTTTGCGTACCCTGGCTATCGGGCGAATCTTCGCTCATGAAGCATCCTTCCAATCGGAGCGCACCAAGGGGACATACAGCGATTCGCATATACCCCCATAGGGCATGTATATCATGCTTAGTATATGCCCCCGAGGGGTATAGTCAAGCAAAAGGTTTACGCAATGATACTTAATACGCAACGCGAACGCAGGTCGGTTTCGCGATATCGCAAAACCAGTTGACAAGCATGCGCTGCAGACTATACTTATGAACAGTTGCTCATATGTTTAGCAGTTAGCTGAAAGGATCGCAACCATGGCAAACCAGGAGATGGCCGCGTCCACGTTGCACTCGATGCAAAGCGGCGCAGCGGCTACCGACCAGCCATCGGTCATGGAAACCGAACACCGGTGCACCCCCGCTGACGCCCTGCCAGCCCAAAACCCGCAGACCGACGATTGCCCATGCGGATGCAACCGCCAGGAAACGCAGCAACGCTTCGACACCATGCCCGACGAGGAGCTGCTCTACGATTTGGCCGACCTGTTCAAGGTGTTCGCCGATACCACCCGCATCAAGATCCTGTTCGCGCTGATGGCGCGTCCCATGCCCGTGGGCGAGCTGGCCGAGGCCATCGGCGCCACGCAATCCGCGGTATCCCACCAGCTACGCCAGCTTAAGCAAGCCCACCTGGTGAAGTTCCAGCGCGACGGCAAATCCGTCATCTATTCCCTATCGGACGACCACGTGTACACCATGCTTGCACAAGGCATGACCCATATCTGCGAATAGCCGGGCACGCGCCCGAAACCATTCGACCCCATCCACCAAGCGAAAGGAACCATTATGCGAAAGACGTTCAAACTCGAGGAGCTCGACTGCGCCAACTGCGGAGCGAAGATCGAAGCGGGAATCAAGCAGATCGAAGGCGTGAACGACGCCAAGGTCACCTTCATGACCCAGAAGCTCATGATCGACGCCGATGATGCCCGGTTCGACCAGATCGTCGACGAAGCTCAAAAGGTTGCCCACAAGTTCGAGCCCGACTGCGACATCGTTCGTTAAGCAAGCCGGGCGCAAGCTGCCTACATAAGGAATCGCTACCATGAACAAAAAGCAACGAAAGTGGCGCAACCGCATCTTGGTCGCGTTGGCCCTGTTCGCCGTCATCTTCGCCACCGAGCACCTGCTGCCGCTGGCCGATATGCTAGGCAGCGAGGCCGCTGCGGTCTACCTGCTGTTCGCGTTGTACCTGGTGCCCTACCTCATCGCCGGCCACGATGTGCTGCTGCGGGCAGCCAGCAACATCAAAAACGGCCAAGTGTTCGACGAGAACCTGCTCATGGCCATCGCCACCATTGGCGCATTCGCCATGATCGCGTTCCCCGACGCGGAGCCTTCGATGGCGGAAGGTTGCGCCGTGATGCTGTTCTACCAGATCGGCGAGCTGTTCCAAAGCTACGCCGTGGGCAAATCGCGCAAATCCATCGCATCCATGATGGACATTGCGCCCGATTACGCCAACATCGAGCGTGACGGCGAACTTGCGCAGGTCGATCCAGCCGAAGTGGCCATCGGCGACGTCATCGTGGTGAAGCCCGGCGAGCGCGTGCCCATCGACGGCACCGTCATCGAAGGAGCAAGCCAGCTTGACACCGCTGCGCTCACCGGCGAGTCCGTTCCGCGCCATGTGGAAGCCGGCATGGACGTCATCAGCGGTTGCGTGAACATGACCGGCCTTCTGCGCGTTCGCACGCAGAAGCCCTTCGGCGAGTCAACCGTCAGCCGCATCCTTGAGCTGGTGGAAAACGCCGCGGAGAAGAAGGCTCGCACAGAGAACTTCATCACCCGCTTCGCCCGCTACTACACCCCCACCGTCACGGGGCTTGCCCTGCTGCTTGCCATCATCCCGCCGCTTTTGGGCATGGGCGCCTGGAGCGATTGGATTTTGCGCGGCCTCACCTTCCTGGTGGTCAGCTGCCCGTGCGCGCTCGTCATCAGCGTGCCGCTGTCGTTCTTCGGCGGCATCGGCGGCGCCAGCAAGCTTGGCGTGCTGGTCAAGGGCAGCAACTATCTTGAGGCGCTTGCCAAGGTGGACACCGTGGTGTTCGACAAGACCGGCACGCTGACCAACGGCACCTTCAACGTGGTGGCGGTGCATACCGAACACGACATCGACCCCGATTACCTGATGAGCTACGCGGCGCACGCGGAATCCTATTCGGACCATCCCATCGCGCTGTCGGTCAAGGAAGCATATTCCGGCACGATCGACCAGGAACGCATCCATGACGTTCGCGAAGAGGCGGGCCATGGCGTGGCGGCCGTGATCGACGAGCATGTGGTGCTGGTGGGCAATGACAAGCTCATGAACGCGAACGGCATGGATTACCATGATTGCGAGCTTACGGGCACGATCCTGCACGTTTCGATTGACGGACGCTACGCCGGCCACATCGTCATCGCCGACGTAGTGAAAGAAGATGCCGCCGAGGCCATCACGCGCCTTCACGCTGCAGGCGTGCGCAAAACGGTCATGCTCACCGGCGACCGTGCCGAGGTGGCGCGCGCGGTGTCAAAACAGCTGGGCATCGACGAGTTCCACGCCCAACTGCTGCCCGCCGACAAGGTCGCCCAGGTCGAGCGCCTGCTGTCCGAGGAAGCCGACGGCGCGAACCTGGCCTTCGTAGGCGATGGGATCAACGATGCCCCGGTGCTCACCCGCGCCGACGTGGGCATCGCCATGGGAGCAATGGGCTCGGATGCCGCCATCGAGGCCGCTGATGTGGTGCTTATGGACGACAAGCCCTCCAACATCTCGCGCGCCATCGGCCTGGCGCGGCGCACCATGCGCATCGTGTGGCAGAACATCGTGTTCGCCTTGGGCGTCAAGCTCGCCGTGCTCGTGCTGGCCGCGGTGGGCATCGCGAACATGTGGCTAGCGGTGTTCGCCGACGTGGGCGTGGCGATCCTTGCCATCCTCAACGCCATGCGCTGCATGAACGTGAAGGGGTTGCGCAAGTAGCCGCCGAAAGCAAGCGCGCCGACAGCTGCGAAGCCTCGCGCAAACGCGTGCGACATGGCGCCCCCTCGTTCGGGAATCCCCGCACCAGGCGCAGTTTCGCAAGCGCATGACAAACGACGATCGCATCGTACACCGCTTTGCGTTACCTATTTATGGAGAGGCCGCCCGCAATCGGGCGGCCTCTCTACGCTTGCGCTAAACTAGAATGCCGAAATTTCGAGCGAAGGGTGGGCAGCTGTGGCCGACAACATGCAGGATAACCTCAACGAAACCGCATCCGACCAGGCATGCGACCCGGTCTTCCAACAAGAGCAGGACCACCTGTCCGACACGTACGCCAAGCTTGAGGCCATAGCGAAAAACCTGTCGGAGAAGATGGAACGACGCCGCTGGCAGGCCGCCAAAGACAAAGACGACATGCAAGGCGAGGTCAAGCACAACTTCGCCAGCGACGGCGAAGCCCAGGAGACCTACGTCGACTACGCCGTGCTCAACAACCTTATCCGCGATTACAACCTTGAGCAGGACGCCGACAGCGAGCGCCTTGCCGCAGCCGCAAAGCTGCTCGAACAGCCCTACTTCGCCAAAATCAGCCTGGAGATGCGCACCGGCGCCCCGGCCAAGGACATCTACATCGGCCTTGCCGGCGTTGCCGACGAAAACTACCGCCGCATGGTGGTGGACTGGCGCAGCCCCGTTGCCGAGGTGTACTACAACCAGGAAAACGGCGCCACCTCCTACGAGGCCAACGGCCGCACCATCAAAGTCAACCTGCTCAACCGCCGTCAGTTCGACATCGAGGGCAAAACGCTTCGCGCGTATTTCGACTCCGATGTCGCCATCGAGGACTCGCTGCTGCTGCAATCGCTTTCCGCACAGCGCTCCGAGCACATGAAGGCCATCACCGCCACCATCCAAAAAGAGCAGAACCTCATCATCCGCCACGAGGACGTGCCCGCATTGCTGGTCGCGGGCATCGCCGGCAGCGGCAAGACCAGCGTGCTGCTGCAGCGCATCGCGTACCTGTTCTACCGCAACCGCGGATCGCTCGACCCGCGCCAGGTGTTCTTGATCAGCCCCAACCCTGTGTTCGCGAAATACATCGAGAACGTGCTGCCGGACCTGGGCGAACGTAACCCGGAAACCATCACCTACCACGACTTGTGCGCCCGCCTGCTTCCCGCTGGCCGCAATCCGCAGGACAAGGAAAGCCCGCTTGAACTGCTATGGAAGATCGACCGCGCCGTCGAGGGCCTTCGCTTCGAGCTTGCGGACTTGCGCGACATCAAGTTCTACGGCGTACGCCTGGTATCGGCCGGCGCCATCATGCAGCTGATGCAGAAGTACCCCAACGTGCCGGCCGGCCCGCACCTGGTCACGTTGGTGCGCGAGGAACTGTTCAACCGCCTAGACGCGCGCCTGAAACAGATGGCTGCCACCGAAGCGGTGCAGGACGAGCTGTTATGTCTGTCGCTTGATGAGCAGGTGCGCCTGTTCAACGCGCCGTACGACCCGCAAACCGAGCAGGAAGCTCGCGACTGCGCGCTCGCTTATCTGCAGGAGCGCTTCGCAGGGGCGGTGCTTGCCATCGAGCGCGATGAGTGGCTGCGCATCGACCGCATCGGCATGCGCCTGCTCGGCGTAGAGAACCTACCCGTGAGCGCATGGCTGTACCTGAACATGGCCGTCACCGGCCTGGGAAATCCTGATGCGCGCTACGTCATGATCGACGAGGTGCAGGACTATACGCCCGACCAGCTGGCAGTCATGGCCCGCTTTTTCCGCCGCGCACACTTCATGCTGCTCGGCGACCCCCATCAGGCCATCCGTCCGGAAACGGCATCCTACGAGCAGATCCGTGAGGTGTTCGAGTGCCTGCGCGGCTCCATCGAGGATTGCCAGCTGTTGACCAGCTATCGCTCCACGCCCGAGATCACGGCGCTGTTCGCGGGCCTTTTGCCCGAAAGCGAGCGCATGCAGATTTCGGCTGTGCAGCGCGCCGACCAACCGCCGGCGCTGGTCGCCTGTCCCACCGAGGAGGACTACGAGCAGAACCTGCGCCGCGTGATTCGCGAAGCATCCGACTACGACGGGCTCACCGCCGTGGTGGTGCCCTGGAAAAGCCAGCTCAAGCGCTTGCAGAAACTGCTCGGCGACGACACTCCGCAGATCATCGGCCAGGATAGGCGCCTGCCGTCCTCCGGCGTGCTGGCGCTCACCCTGCCGCTGGCGAAGGGCTTGGAATTCGATCACGTCATCATCCCCGACGCCGGCGCCAGCCTGTTCCCTGCGAACGACCACGTGGCGCAGAACCGCCTTTACACCACGATAAGCCGCGCAACCCGCACCATCACCATCCTGTCCAACGGCCCGCTCACCCCGCTGCTGGATTTCACGCACCAGAACTGATACGCACTCGAAGGAGCCTCATGGCAACGAACCGATCGACCACCACACGCCGCACCCTGCACTACTACTGGCAGGTCACTCGCAAGCACTTCGGCCTGTTCGCCGCCCTAATGGCATCGACGTTTCTGTTCGTGGCCTTGCTATCGTACGGCAACCCGTATGTGATGAGCCTGGTCGTCGATCGCGTGAGCACCGGAAGCGTGGAGTCCGACCAAGTGTTTGCGGTCTACGGCCCCTATATCGCAGCGCTTATCGCCATCAACGTGCTCGGGCAGGCAGCAAGCAAGCTTCAGGATTACACCATGTACAAGCTCGAGATCGCAGCTGCCTACGACCTTGCCACCATGAGCTTCGATGCGCTGTGCAACCAGTCCATGAGCTTCCATTCGAACCGGTTCGGAGGCACGCTGGTCAGCCAGACGAGCAAGTTCATGAGCGCCTACCAGCTGTTACTCGAAACCATCACCTTCCCATTTTTGCCGGTTATCTGCTCGGTGATATTCACGTGCGCCATTCTGGCGCCGCGCGTGCCGGTATACGTGGTCATCCTCATGGCGCTGCTAGTCGTATACGCTTGCGTTTCGTACTACATGTACAAGCGAATCCTTTCGCTGAACGAGAAGGCCGCCAGCGCGCAAAACCAGCTCTCCGGCGAGCTTTCCGATTCGGTGGCCAACATCCTAGCCGTGAAGACCTCGGGGCGCGAGGACTACGAGCGCGCGTTGTTCGATCAGGCGAACCGCCAGGTGGTGGAACGCGACAGCAAGCGCATGTGGGCGAGTTTGGCCCGCGGCATCATCACCGCGTGCATCACCGTGGTCATCATGAGCGTGGTGGCCGTGTTCATCGCCGGCGGAAACGCGTGGTACGGCATCAGCGCCGGCACGCTCGTGATGATGTTCACCTACACCTACACCGTCACGAACCAGTTCAATTTCATCAACAACGGCCTGCAGCGCTTCAACCGCGCCTTCGGCGATGCCAGCGGGATGACGCAGACCCTTGACGAACCCCGGCTTGTGGCCGACCTGCCCGGCGCGCCGGACATGGTGGTACGGGACGGCGCCATCGATTTCGAGGGAATCGGCTTCCACTACACCGACGGCAATGCGAAAACCACGGTGTTCGAGGATTTCAACCTGCATATTCCCGCAGGTCAACGAGTGGGTTTGGTCGGCCTGAGCGGCGCCGGCAAAACCACGCTCACGAAACTGTTGCTGCGCTTGTCCGACATCCAGGACGGTCGCATCCTCATCGACGGGCAGAACATCGCCGAATGCACGCAGCAAAGCCTTCGCCGCTCCATCGCCTACGTGCCGCAGGAGGCGCTGCTGTTCCACCGCAGCATTGCCGAGAATATCGCCTATGGGCGTCCCGACGCAACTATGGAGCAGATCCGCGAGGCCGCGGCCCAGGCCAACGCATTGGATTTCATTGAGAACCTGCCCGACGGGTTCGACACCATCACCGGCGAGCGCGGCGTGAAGCTCTCCGGCGGGCAGCGCCAGCGCGTCGCCATCGCGCGTGCGCTGTTGGCAGACTGCCCGGTGCTCGTGCTCGACGAGGCCACAAGCGCCCTTGACTCCGAAAGCGAGGCGCTCGTGCAAGACGCTCTGTCAAAGCTGATGCGCGGCCGCACCTGCATCGTCGTGGCGCATCGCCTTTCCACCGTTGCCAGCCTTGACAGGATCGTGGTCCTCGACCACGGCAAAATCACGGAAGACGGCCCGCACGCCGACCTGGTAGCCGCCAACGGCGAATACGCAAACCTCTGGAACCGCCAAACCGGCGCCTACCTGAAGTAGCCCCGCCCCAGACACTTTGGGCTAGCGGTTCTCGATGCTGCCGATGTTCTTGAGCTCGATTTGGATGAGGCCGTTCGGGGCGCTTTTGAATTCGATGAGCTCGGTGTTGTGACTGTACTCGGCAGGGAACGTCAACACGATGCCCGTGTCGGTGACGATCTTGTGGTTGCGGCTGACGCGTTTGGCCACGTCACGCTCCATGTGCACGCTTTCGCCAAGCTGCTCGTCGGCGGCTGCTTGCTCGAAACGGCGACGGGGGCCTTCGTCGTCGAACACCTCGTCCACAAACTCGTCAAACGGCACCTCGTCGGAATCATCAGCGTTCTCGGCCAGGTAAGCCTTGGCGCGTCCCATGGCAACGGCGGAGTTCACCCCGAACTCCTCGGCAACTTCCTCGACCAAGCCCATAGTGGTATCGAACAGCTCCTTGCTGGAAGCCTCGTTGGAGCATTGCAGCAGGCCGTCGGGGATGAGCCAGCGCTCCTCACCGGCGATCTGGCGGGGCTTGTCAACGAACTGCACCGCCATAGTGCGGGCATTCACCAGCGCAAACGATGTGATCTTCTGCGAAGGGTTCGGCAAAATGGCGTGATGACGCTCAATGTTGTTGCGGGTGGCGCCATCTTCGCCGCGCCCGACCTCATGCATAAAGGCAGGCTTGCTCTCAAGCAGCAGCAAGCCGAAGTAATGCTCGCTGCGCGCATTGTAAGCGGCGGCCTCCGCGGCTGCGGTTGCCGCAGCGATCTCCTCCTCGGTGGCATCATCGGCCAACGGGGGCATAGCGGGCGGCTTCTCCTGGTCCTCGAAATCAACCACGAGCAAGTCGCACGACGAGGGGTTCTCCATACGGCCGAGCTCGTCGGACATGAACTGGGCCACCTGCACGGAAAGGTCTACGAAGTCGCGCTCGCCCTTGAAATACGCGCTCAACTCCGCCGCAAACCCGCTGTCAGGGAAGAACTCCCCGCGACGGTTATCCATACCGCCCAACGCATGCCTGGCAATGCGCATGACATACGATTTAACGTTCTTGTTCGTCAAATCCAGCTCGTCTTCGGAAAACACGTTCACGCATGACACGAAATCGAACACGTGCAGCACCGCGTGGTTGATCTTGAACATCCAGCCTCTCCCCTGCCTACCTCGAACTTGCACCTCAAAACGCCCCGGCGACGCCCAACCTTGCAAACGCAACGGCGGCGATCCGCCTTACGAACGCACGCCTTTTGATCGCCTTCGAAACTAACGCAACGCTATTCTTCGCCCTCGAAGCCCCACATGCGCACCTCGGGGTACATGCGCACGCCTTCCATCTCGTACACGCGGCGCTGCACCTCGGCAATCAAATCGCGGACATCGCGAGCCGTCGCACCGCCAGCGTTCACCACAAAACCCGTATGCTTCTCGGAAACCTGCGCGCCGCCCACACGGAAACCGCGCAAACCGGCATCCTGAATCAGCTTGCCGGCGAAATAGCCAACGGGACGCTTGAAGGTGCTGCCGGCGCTCGGCATTTCCAGGGGCTGTTTCTCAGCACGTCGCTGAGCTAGATCGTCCATGCGCGCACGTATCTCACTAGGGGAATCGGGGCGCAGCTGCAAGGTGGCCGAGAGCACGGCCCAACCGGCATCGCCCATCATGGAGTGACGATATCCCCAGCATGCCTGCCAAGCATGAAGGTTCACGATACGCCCCTGCGGCGTGGCGCACACAAGCGAGCAGCACACGTCGCGGAACTCCCCGCCATAGGCTCCAGCGTTCATGATGGCGGCGCCGCCGATGGTACCCGGGATTCCGCTGGCGAACTCATAGCCCGCCAAACCGGCAGCGCATACGGCCTCGGCGACCTGGGCATTCGACGCACCGGCCTGCACCGTCACACGGGAACCTTCCACAACTACGTCCGAAAAGCGCTCGGCAAATCGAACGATAACCTCGGGCAAACCCGCATCGGCCACAAGCAGGTCGCTGCCCAGGCCCAGCAAGCGCACAGGCTGGCCAGCGCCATGGCACGCTGCAATAACATCAGCTGCCTCCTGAACGCTGGCCGGCTCGACCACCACGGCAGCAGGGCCACCGATCTGAAACGTGGTCAGCCCGCTCATGGGCACATCCCTGCGCACCGCCTGCTCCCCGACGATTTCCCGCAGCGTTTCCAACAAAACCTCGTTCACCATATGGATCACGACTCCTTACCGGATAACAATGCCTGGGATTCGCGTTCGCCCAGGTCGATCAACTCTTGTCGGCTATGTACACCGCATTTCCCGTAAATGCGGCGCAAATGCGTATCAACGGTGCTTTTTGCGATGAACAGCTCCGCCGCCATGCGCTCGCCCGTACGGCCGCGAAGCGCCAACGGCAAAATCTCGGATTCGCGCTTGGAAAGCTTGAACTTGGAAGCCATGACACGGCAAGCATCCTCGAACCGATCGGCCTGCTTGGCGATGCGGGACAGCGCCAAGAAGTCCCCCTCGGTGAAAAGGAACAGGTACGCGAACAACGTTGCGAAACCCGCGCAAGAGGCAACGGCGAAGGGGATGTCGCCCGAAGGAGAGGCGATCTGCAAAACATTGCCGAGCGCCAATCCTCCCGCTTCGCCAAGGTAGAGCGCGGCAAAACCCCTGGAGAAGGAAAGTGCGGCGTCCATGCCGGTCAGCTTCGCCATCAACACGAACAGCGAAACGAGTACGGCGGAAAGGCCCAAGTACCCCGCAAGCACGATGGAATCTCCCGGGACACCGAAAGGCTCTAAGACCGGCATGAACAGGTACCCTGTCATCATAAGCAGCAACGCGAGACGATATACGCCAACCAAAAGCCTGCTCACTTCGCCATCGGACCCGCTACGGCGGGCAGTCACGCCCACAACCTGCAACGACCCGGCGCAGAACAGCGCCAGCAGCAGCAACGTCGCCGCAAACGTAGGTGTGGCGACGCTACCCGGATCCGAAGCATAGGTTTCCATGAGCCCGCCTGCCAAGCCGAACACAACGGATCCGCCTACGACCTTGCGCGAAATGCGATGCGTCTCAGCCCGCTGCTGTTTTGAGGCGAGCAGCGTCGCGATAGTGAGAGCAGGTTTTTTTTGCGAGTCCGCGTTCTCCTCGACGCGCTCGCTCGAAAGCAACGGCTCGACGCCGACAAGCGCCCAAGCGCTGCCAAAGGGAAGCAGGTTCGCCACCGCAGCAGCGAGCGGAGCCTGCGAACAGACGACGGCGAGCAGGAACGTGAAAACGGCGGCGACGGCAGTTGCAAGCAACACGCCACGGGAGCTTTCCCCATGCGATCGGGCACCGAGCGCCCTGCCCCACGCCGCAAGCATGCAGGCGAAGGGAACGCCCACCAAAACGCCTTCCATAGCCATTGAGGCAAGGCCGTATTCGGCGGGAAGGGAAACGGAGGAACCGATGGCCAGCAACACCGCATAGCACCACATAAGCGAACGGTTCAGCAGCACATCGCGCACGCGCAGGGCAACGGCGCGCAGCACGATGAGGGTGACGGCCGCAGCAAGCAAGGTGATGAGCAAATCGATGCGTTCAAAAGTGAAGCCGCCAACGGCGAGCGCGCTGTTCCATCCCATGTAGAAGAGCGCGAACATGAACGCCTGATGGCACGCGTACCCGAGCAGCGTACGCACAAGAGTGTGATCGAAGCGCGTCTCAGGTGCGCCGGTATGATGGGTTGAAGAATTCTGCATACTCTGAAGTGTACCAGCAAGCACCGTTCAGACCTCGGCTGCACGCAAGGGACCACAAGATTACCCGGGCAAATCCGAGCTCCCGGTCATTCGCGCCCCCCACAGACCACATCGCCATCGTCTCAGCCCATTACAGTCTGAGATGAGCCATCGATGAACTTCGGATGGCCGTCTGCCCCTGCCCCGAAGAGGGACCCATGAGCGAAACCGAGGACGCCATCACCACGCAAATCCCGCTCCCATCAAAACTGCGAACCAGGATAGAGCGAAACGCCCGTGCAAAACCTTGCGCGGGCGTTTCGCTGTTTGCTGTATTTCCGATAACGGAGGCTTGACGCCCCCAAGGAAATCCTATTCCTCGCTTGCGGCGGGAGCCTTCTTGGCGGCCTTCACAGCCTTCTTCTTCGGCTCCTCCTCCACTTCCTCGTCCTCATCGAGGTCGATCTCGGGCTTACCCTCGTCGGAGGTCATGCCCTCGCGCAGGCTTTTAACGGACTTGCCGATGGCGCTGCCGAGCTTGGGAAGATTCTTCGGGCCGAAGATAAGCAGAACGACGACCAGGATGATAAGCAGCTCGGGAACACCCATGCCCAAAAACTTCATTGACGACTCCTCCTTTTAGGATGTTGCAAAGCGGGATCGACGTTGCCCGCATCGCTTGTAACGTGACAGGCGATCGCACCCGTCAGCTCGTTTCAACGCAACCGATGATGCCGTCAGAGAATGATCGCGTCTATCATGCAAACCTGTGATTTCGTACCTAAAGCCCCCATTAATTCTGTCGTGCAAATTGAGTATAGTTAGCGTTTTCCCTGTTGAGAGGCTCTTGAAAGTCATATTTATTCAGTTTGGGCCAAAATCGCAAACCCTCGTATCAAATAAAAGGATACCTAACCGACGTTCCCTCAACGAAGCCTAATAACGCGCGGCTTTTCCAAATCTGCAAGCAAATGCCCATGTCCCTTGACGGGAAAGATGCTTCGACTTCAGTTTTGGCCTGAATAGAATTTTGAAAGACAAGGGTTGCCGAAATCGAAATCAAGAACGGGAACGTGCCTCGAACAGCTTTGCCCCAAAGCGCGAAAAAGGCAGGGGTCGAAACCCCTGCCTTCAAACGGATAACGGAAAAATGCAGCTTAACGGCTAATCCTGCTGCGCCTCCTGTGCCACAAGCTGACGATATGCGATCAGGTCAAGCTTGGCCATGACCACGTCCTCGACCTCGTAGCTGAACGGATACAGCTGCGCCATGGGACCATCCTCTTGGTAGACGGTTCTCACATAGCCGCCGCACTCATCGCACGTGGCAATGCGGTGATCATCGTCGCCCTCGACGTTGAAGAAATGCAAATGGCCCTGATTCTGCGTGCCGCAGCGAGCGCAACGCACGCGCTCGATATCCCAGACGCAACCGCACTGCGCGCACCACAGCGCACGGCCGCGGCCCTTGGTCTTCGTGCCCGCCTGGCCGACATGCGCCACGGACGCCTCGCACCCGCAGACCGGGCAGTGAACCGGATACGGCTGATCGGCATTCCCGTCAACACGCGCCGCCTGCACCTCCTGGGCAATGGGCTCCAACAGCGCACGGAGCGCCAGCGAAACAACGGCTGCACCCATACGCCCGGCATCCTCACCGAGCCCATCATCTTGCAAAAGGCCCGCGAACGCTTCTACGTATGCGGAAGGGTCGTTTCCGGCAAGCTTCATGTCCGATGCCGCCACCAAACGGTCCCAACGCACACCCGCAAGCGCATCGCGCGTTGCCTGGTCGAACTGCTCGAACACCGTCATGGCACCCGCTAAACGCTCAGCAGCATCTGCCAGCGCATCAGCCGGGATGTCGGCAGGATACGCGCGCAGCACCGGCTGCTCGGCATTCGAGCACTCCTTGAGCGCGCCTGCATCGGGAACCACATGCTCGACCTTAGCGGCATGTTCCTTCTGCACCTCAGCCTGCACACCCCACAAGGTGCGGAAGAAGCGCAAGCGTTCCTGCTCGGACTCGGAGAGCTTAGGCAGATACGCCTTCATGGCCATATCGATGTGATTAAGATCCATAGTTGATTACCGCTTTCATCTCGTTGAAACGATCGAGCCGAACATGAGCCGCAAAACACCTGCGGAACACGCCGACGCGACCGAAGCCTGTTGGCAAACAGCTGCATGCACGTCATGCCATCCAGCTGCGCACCAGCACGGCACATCCAAGATAAACGGTAGCCCGACGCTCACCTCCACAAGGGGAAGCGTCTGCGAAGCACCGGGCTACCGGATAGATGGGCGGCGCATCACGCGCCGCCCATCATGGTTTCATAGACGATCAGGAGCTACTTGGCATCCTTCTCGACCACGTTCTTGCCGGAGGCGATCTCCTTACGAGCCCAATGGCCCCAGTGGTACAGAGCATCGGCTTCGGAAACCAAACCGTTGCCGAACATCAGCTTGTACGTGCCGCGATAGGGCTGGAAGATGCCGCCGCCCAGGAAGATATGGGCCAAACCGAACACGGCGATGAGCAAAAAGCCCAGGTCGTGCAGGAACAGCACCACGCCATAGCCCGTGCCCAGGTCGACGATGGTCGAACCGGCGACCAAGATCAGGCCCGTGATGCCCATGAGCGCGCCAGCCACCCACAGCATACCATCGGCGAAACGCTGGCCGGACTTCACCTCGTCCTGGTCGGGCATGTGGATCCACTTCGCCATGAACAGGTACGGGAAGAACAGCAGCATCCACTTCTTGTCGTCGCTGTTCCATTTCGCGAACAGGTTCTTGAAGATGTGGGCCACGCCCTTCGGAGCCATGATCGCGCTGATAAGGGGCACCAGCACGAAGATGAAGCCGAGCACGCGATGCGACATGCGGATGACGAAGACCGTATCGGCGCCTACCGCCTGCGCAAGCTGCGGAACGAACACGAACAGGCCCGAGATGGCAAGCAGGATGCACGCGATGACCGTGATGCCATGCGTCAGGCGCGCCTGCTTGGAATGACGGACGATGTACTTCTCCTTGCCGGATGCCGCGCGCTCCTGGAGGAACGCCGCGTCCTTGGCGCGGGCTTCCGGGGAAACGTTAACGGAGTGGCTCATTATTTGTCCCCCTTCTTACCGATCGGAAGGTTCTCGGTTATGTGCTCCATCACCGTCTTATCGTCCTGCGGGTCGCCGTGCTGCACCACGTCGCCGGTGATCACCGACACCGTATCCTCGGTCTCGGGGTTGTACGCCAGCTTATCGCGCTTGTAGCCGATGGCCAGGCCGAACATAACGGCCAGGCCGGCAACAGTCAGACCGGAGATGGCGCCGGTGACCGGCTTGATGATCTGGGTGAGCTGAGCCGTTGCGGGAGCCTGCGGGTCCTGCACCTGGTCATGTGCGTCGATGCCGTACTTGAGCACCTGGATGACGTGCAAGCCGCCCATCTCGCGCTCGCCGTACAGGCAGGCATCGGGATAGCCGTTCTCATGCAGCCAGGCGACCTTCTCCTTGCCCTTGGCGATCATCTCGTCGCGATCGCCGAACTGCAGGGCGTTGGGCTGGCATGCGGAAACGCACGCCGGCGCCATACCGTGGGCCACGCGGTCAGCGCAACCCGTGCACTTGTCGATGACGGTCTTGTCGAGCAGACCATTGGACTCGTAGCGCGGCACATCGAACGGGCAGACGCTGTGGCAGTACTGGCAGCCGACGCACTTGTCCTGGTAAACCTCCACGAAGCCGGTCTCCTCGTTGCGCACGAGCGCGCCGCCGGGGCACACCGACGCACACGGGGCATCGGTGCAATGCTGGCATGCGCGACGGCCGAACGCCCACTTCACCGGCTTGATCTTGCTATCGCCCTCAAGCTCGTTGAAGGTGATGATCAGGCGGGTGTCGCCGTTGAGGTCGGCCGGGTTCTGATGCGTGCCGGACCACTTGGTCTCATTCGTGCCCAAGGGGCTCGGCAGGTTGTTCCACGTCTTGCAGGCAACCTGGCAGCCCTTGCAGGCGGTGCACTTGGAGGAATCGAAATAAATAGCCTTTTCAGTCATGTCAATCCCCCTTATGCCTTCTCGATATCAACGAGGAACGCCTTGTATTCAGGCGTGAACGAGTTCGGGTCGCCGACGTTGGGCGTCAGGTCGTTGACCACGTCGCCCGTACCGTACAGGTCGGCCCAGCCGAAGTGATGGGTCAAGCCGACCTGGTGCTGCACCTTGCCGTTGACGTTCATCGGCTGCATGCGCTTCGTGACCAGTGCGGGCACGACGACCGAACCGCGGTTATTGAACACGCGCACCTCATCGCCGTTCTTGATGCCCTTCTCAGCAGCGAACTCCTCGCTCATCTCGACGAACTGGGCCGGCATGGACTCCACGAGCGCCGGGCACAGACGGGTCTGGCCGCCGGTCCGCCAATGCTCGGTGACGGAGTACGTGGTGGCCACGATCGGATACTGCTCCTTGGTGCCCTGCTTCGTGGACGCGTACTGCGTGCCGAACGCGCACGGGTTATGGAACGCGCCGTTGAGCGGGTTTTCGTCGCACGGGGACTCGAAGGGCTCGAAGTGCTCGGGCAGCGGGCCGTCGACCATGCCGTAGCTCTCCAGACGAGCGTTCTGCTCCCACAACATGAAGAAGGTCTTGTTGTTCGGCGGAACCGGCTTGTCGCCCTTGACCGCGACGAAGTCGGCCTGGTCGACCAGGATCCACTTCTCGCCGTTCCACTCCATGAGCTTCTTGTCCTCGTTCCAAGGCTTGCCCTGCATGTCGCAGCTGTTGCGGTTGTACAGGATACGGCGGTTGCTCGGCCAGCTGAACGCCCACTCGGAGTTCAGGCCGATGCCGGACTTGTCCTCGGTGTTGCGGCGGCACAGCGGCTGCTCGGCCGGGTCAAGCGGAGCATCGTTGTTGTTCCACATACCGGAGTAGATCCACATCGCGCAAGCGGTGGAACCGTCGGCGCCCAGCTCGGCGTAGCCCTTGAGCAGATCGGTCTTCGGGTTGGCGGAATCGGTGTTGCACTCGGTGCCGGCCACGCGGTAGCCGTTGAGGGCCCACGCCACAGGGCGCGGGTCAATCTTGCCGTCAACGTAGTAGTCCCACTTGGTCTTGAGGATCGGATCGGGGTTGGCGCCGCCCTCCTTCTTGTACAGGTCGCAGATAGCGGTCCACAGAAGGTCGCACATCTCGTAGTCGGGCTTGGCCTGGTCCCACGGCTCGACGGCCTGGTAGCGGTACTGGATCCAGCGGCCGGAGTTCAGGATGATACCCGGCTTCTCGTAGATCAGCGCGCACGGCAGATAGTACACCGTGGTGTCGATCTCGGACGGGTTCATATCCGGCGCGTTCCAGAAGCTGGCGGACTCGGTGATGACCTGGTCGGCGACGACCAGCCAATCGAGGTTGGCCATGGAACGGCGCACGTTGCCGGCGTTCGGGGCCGAATGGCAGGGGTTCATGCCCCAGTTGAAGTAGCCCTTGATAACGCCCTGCTGCATGAGCTCGAACGTGGAGATATGCGTGTAGTCGACGGCACCCGTCTCGGACGGGACCTTCGGCCACCAGTCGTAACCGTAGTCGTTGTCCACGGTGGCGTTCTCGCCGAACCACTCCTTCAGGGAGGAGACGATGAACTTAGGCTTGTTGGTGTAGTAGCCGTCGGAATAGGTCTGAGACTCCAGCCACTTGCGCAGGCTTGCGCGATCGGTGGTGTTCGCCCACTTCAGGTAAGCGGGATGCTCGTTGACCATCATGCCCATGTCCGTTGCACCCTGAACGTTGGGCTCGCCGCGCAGCGCGTTCACGCCGCCGCCGGGGATGCCGATGTTGCCAAGCAGCAGCTGCATCACGGACATGGCGCGCGTGTTCTGGGCGCCATAGGTGTGCTGGGTCTGGCCGAGCGCGTAGAGCACGGTGCCGGCCTTACCGGGCTTGGCGGTAGAGGTATAGGTTTTGTAGACGAGTTCGAGAACATCCTTGTCTATACCGCAGATACCGCAAACGGTGTCGAGCGTGTAACGGGAATAGTGCTTCTTGAACTGCTGGTAGACGCACATGGGGTCTTGCAGCGTCATGTCCTTCTTGGGGTTGGTGAGCGTCGGCGTGGTGAACTCAGGGGTGCCGGGCTTCTTAACCCAGGCGTATGCGCCGTTCTCGCTGGTGTCCCAGTCCTCGGTGGACTCGGTCTCGTAATGCCAGCTGTGGGCGTTGTACGTCTTGGTCTTCTCGTTCCACCCGCTGAACAGACCCGTCTCGGGATCGAACTTGTAGTCGGGATCAAGGATGTAGGAAGCGTTGGTGTAGTTGAGCAGGTACTCGAAGTTGTACTCGCTCATGTCGCCGGTTTCCTGGTACTTGGCCAGGTTCGGCTCGATGAGGTGCTCGATGATGTAGTTGTACATGCCGCCGTAGAACGCGATGTCGGTGCCGGAACGGATGGGGCACCAGATATCGGCCTGCTCGGCCGTACGGGTGTAGCGCGGATCGACGACGATCCACTTAGCGCCCTGCTCATGAGCCTTCTCTAGCCACAGCGCGCTTACGGGGTGATTCTCAACGGAGTTGGAACCGCAATTCAAGATGACGTCGGTGTTTTGGAAGTCGCACCAATGGCTCGTCATGGAGCCACGACCGAATGAAGCTGCCAGACCGGCAACAGTGGGGCCGTGTCAAACACGAGCCTGATTGTCGATGGCGATGACGCCCAGGGAGCGCATCATCTTGAGGATCAGGTATTCCTCCTCGGAGTTTTCCTGGGAACCGCCCAGGCTTGCGATGGCCGGGGTGTAGTTCACCGTCAGGCCGTTGTCGTTCTTCTCGATGAACGAGGCATCGCGCGTGTCCTTGACCTTGCGGGCGATCTCGGCGATGGCGTCATCCCAGGAGATGTCCTCCCAGTCGCTTGCGCCGGGACGGCGCACCAGCGGGCGCGTCGAGCGCTTCGGATTCTTGATAACTTCGCGCGTCTCGGGGTCGACCACGTTGCGCAGCTGGAACATGGTAGCGCCCTTCGGGCACAGGCCGCCCTCGTTGATGGGATGGTCGGGGTCGCCTTCCAGGTTGACCAGCTCGCCGTCGCGCACCGACAGCAGAGAACCGCAACCACCTGCGCAATAGCAGCAGATGTTGGTGTACTCTTCGGTGTTCACCAGCTTCCAGTCTTGCTTGGACTCAGACGCGAACGCCTGGGTCTGCGAGGAAAGCTCGAACGCCATCGTGGTTGCCAGCGCAGCGCCGGTTGCTTTGAAAAAGCCCCTGCGTGACAGGTTCATGCCCCTCACTCCTTTCCTACTCGTCTTGCACTCGTCTAAAAACCGATGCGAAACCGCCCACCGTGCCCTCTTGCCGATTGGAGGCTGCGGGGAGAAGGCGCCGAGGCGGCGCATCGCGTATCCGTATCGTGCGTCTACGGATACTTATTCATGCTAATGCATAATTTGATACGAAACTGACACCATTCCGCCAAATGGTGCACAAATGCACCCATTTGGAACAAATCCCCCTGAACGGGTTAGAAATAATTGGACCATTCTGCGGGTTTGTCTATTTTTTTCCTATATGAATGCTTCCAATTACTCGGCTATTCCTATTGCGATAATCATGTTAAATACGGGGGATTAGACAGTTTTCATTATGTGTTTACTTGTTTGACAACCGATTCATATCGGCTTACCAACGGTTCGAAGAGATATCGACCTGAAAACGCATCATCATTGGACGAATTTCCTGCATCGTGGCGTTCTGAAACTGCATATTCTAAGTCGAGAATGCGCTTGATGGCATATGCGAGGCAGGGGCTAAACTCACGGATACGGTTCCGCGATCGCAGTTGGCGCAACATCATCAGCGGCCCGTTAAGTCACCAAGCAATTCTAAAAAGCTTCCCCGCTAAACCCAGACGCAGTGCGGCTATGAGATACGATGGGGACCTAAGGCTAAGACTGAAAATCCGTCCGGGACGTTAGAGACAATGCCACGAAGCGGCACGACGAACCGACCCCCGGTACGCATCGAGGTCAGCCAGTTGGCAACAAGGTGAAACAGCCGCAAAGGATGGCGAGGCAATGTAAGCGATACTCGGCAAGCAACAGAGCCTAGAAGAATACGAACGACGCCCAACGAAGGAAAGGACAAAGAAGCGAGCAACCTGCCGGCTACAGGCTTTCGATGACCTTTGCGGACACGACATTGCTCGGAGACACCAGAATGGCACCGACGCTATCCACGTGAGGCGCGTTCACGAAAAAGGACCCGTTGGAGTTACCGCCCATCGTGGAGACTTCCTCATCCTGCAGCGTGATCACGATATCGGCGCCTTGGAGGTTGCGCACATAGGTGCGAACCGACGAAATGCACACGACAAGGTCGACCTTGCAATCGCGGAAGTATTTGACACGCGCTTCGGCAGCCTTTTCGGAAAGCGGCACATCGACGGAGAACACGCCGATGCGCTTCGAGCCGCGCTTGAGGATAACGCCATCGCTGTATTGAGACGGGTCGGCCGTATCGAGCACCAACACCGTGGCGCCCTTCTCCTCATAGTTGGCCTGAACCTGCTCAGGCGCGACCGGCTGGCTCTTCGCAACATCCATGCCGCCGCGGACGGTGGCGGCTTTCAGCACCGTCGCGTTATCCGAAGTTCGATCAGATTCGCTATCGTCCTGCTCGGAGGTATCGGGGACAGGCGCCGCAACGCTGCCGACATCGGACGTCAAGCCGGATGCTTCATCATTATGCGTTTGAACAGCAATGCTATCGGAAGATTTCGTCTGCCCCGAAGCAGCCTTCGAGGAGCTGGATTTGCTCGAAGGGTTGCTAGAGCCCGTACTCGAGGAACCGCCGCTCACGGATGCGTTCTCGTCCGCAGACGATGAAGCTACGCTGCCACCGGAAGAGGAGGCCGATGCGGCCGCATCAGAAGAGGTGGGCGATGCGGAGGCGCTCCCGGATCCCGAAGCACCCTCGTCGGCCTTTCCGGCCGTGTCCGCAGAGCCCGCTCCCTCCTCAAGCTGTGCATCGGGGCTGTTTTGAGAATCAAGCGTCTTCGCGTCCGCCTGAACGGGAAGCGTGCCGGCATACACGATGGAGGTGTACCCCTCCATCTGGCCCACCTTTTCATCGATGGAAGATGCAGCGACGTTCCATGAATGCCCTGCAACCATATACCAGGCGATCCCAAACGTGCTGAGCACGATCAGGATGAGGAATACGCCGAGCGCTTGTTTTTCACGAGTTCCGTTAGACATAGGTTCAAGTATAGTGAATGGCCCGCAAACCGCCCGTACTCCGCGGGCACACGCGCAGAGTTTACAGAAAAGCCTGCGCTAAAGTAACTTCTCAAACGCGACGCGGTCGGTGGAAGCACCTTCCGCATGGCTGATATGCACGATGCCGCAGCGGCTGAAGCCGCATCGCTCTATGAGTTTGAGCATAGGAATGTTACCGGGATGCGTTTCAATGCGCAGGCTCTCGCACCCGCGCTGACGGGCAACCGGCTCGGCGGATTGCAGCAGATTGCGACCAAGACCCTTCCCGCCATGACCTTGGGCAACCGCAACACGATGCAACACGGCATATCGTGGGTCGCGAGAATCGGACGCCGTCAACCATGCACCCTCGATGGAATCGTAAACCGGTTCGCCAGTGAAGCCGATAACGGTGGTGGCAACTACTTCGCCGTTCTCCTCAAGCACATAGGAGTGACCGGCTTCGATATCATCTTGCACGATTTGCTGCGTAGGATAAGCACCTTGCCATTGATCGATGCCAAGACGACCTAGCGCGGCTTTGCCGTCCATGAGCACGGCCCAAATGCCATCGAAGTCGCCATGGTCGGCAATGCGAAACTGCAATGTCATGGTTATCCTCACTTCCAGCCGTCGATGCGGCTCCGCCCTTTCTTGCATAGATGATGTGAAACACCCTCAGCAATGGTAAACGTCTACAAGTAGTTGGCAACCCAGAATCCGCAACGGAACCCATGTCGCCAACAAAACAGCGGCTACGCTATAGCGCTCGGCGCCGTCACGCCGCCCTATCTCAAGCGCAGCTCGTACGCGGAACGCGGCTTCTCTCGCCCGAACGTATCGCGCACCTGAATGGTCCCGCAAAACGTGAAGCCTCGTGTTTCAAGCAGCCAACGCATCGGTTCGTTCTCCGGATAGATATCGGCACGCAGGCTTACGCGGCCGCCCTCACGGGCGATACGGCAAGCGCTATCGACGATGAACGACCCGACGCCGCGTCTGCGGACCGGTTTGTCGACGACCACCCAATGCAGCTCGGCGTACTGCTGCGGAGATGCACCGGTGTCGGTGACCCATTCGCCCTTGATGCCGCGCTCATAATTCTTATCCGCCGAGAAGGACACGGCGAACACGGCGATCATCTGGCCTTCGGCATTCTCCACCACATACGTGGAACCATCGTTGACGCTGCGGGCCAGACGCCGCGTGGACGGGTATTTCTTGTACTTGCCCTCGTCGATGCCCAATTCGGCAAAGGCTCGATGTCCCTCGTTGAGCAACGCCTCCACGCGGTCGATATCGGCTATGGTTGCAGGTCGGCTATTGTAATATCCGAGCACCGACGCACGACCGGCGAACACCGGCGGATCTTGCGGAATCGGCGCCGTCTCCACGCCCGCAAGCCCGGCATCCGATCCCTCGCCTTCCCGCTTAGGCTCGAGTTCGGTGACCATGACGATCATGACAAGGATGCACGCGCATCCCGCCATATCCCAGGTACTCACCGAGCTATGCAGCCACAGCACGGAGAGCACCATGGCCGAAACCGGCTCGGCGGCGCACAGAAGCCCGGCTTTCACAGGTCCGCAGTCATTGATTCCCTGAAGATACAGCATATAAGCCGCGCAGGTGCCTACAGCGATGACCGCCGCAAGGATAAGGAGGAACCCAGGCGTGAGCTCGACGGGGACGGCCCAAGGCTGCACAACGGGCGTGAGAACCGCTCCGCCGAACAACATGGCGAACCCCGTGACCATCATCGAGCCCCATTTGGCAAGCACCTTAACCGGCATCAACGTATACAAGGCCAACGCGACGGCCGACACCATGCCCCAGAAGCATCCCTGTTGGGACAGCGCCAATCGGGAAAGATCGCCTTGCGTGGCGATCAGGACGAGCCCCGCCATGGCGAACACGAGCCCAAGCACCTCGCGAGGATTGGGAAGTCGGCGTTTGCGCAAGCACGTCCACAGCATGATGAGCACCAAACCCAGCTGCTCGATGGTGGTGCCCACGCCAGCGCTCGTGTGGTGGATGACGCTGAAATAGCTCACCTGGCATAGCGCGATTCCGAAAATGGAGAACGCCGCGATGCTGATCATGGAACGCCAATCGCGGAAGAGCGCCCCCACCGACCGCCAGTCCTTCACGAACACGACGCCGAGGAAGAATACCGCGGAGATGAGCATGCGCACGCACGTGATCCAATAAGCCGGCGCGCCGTAAGCACCCATGAGCAGCTGGGCGCACGTGCCGGAAAAGCCCCAGCAAACGGAACCAGCCAATGCGCAGACGATACCGCGCATCATATGCCCGCTCCGCAAAGCCGCTCCTTGATGCACCCCTACCGCTCCTTCCCGAATAAGAAACCCGCCTCTTGCGCGGAGACGGGTTTTGCTTCTTTAGCGTCAAAGACGCCCACCGAAATCGGCAGGCGTCGCAATGTAACAAGACTATTTTACAGCATGCGAGCGAGGAATCGACCCGTGTAGCTTTCCTTCACAGTAGCTACGTGCTCGGGCGTTCCCTCGGCCACCACGGTGCCGCCGCGCGCACCGCCCTCCGGGCCCAAATCGACGATATGGTCGGCGCTTTTGATGACGTCAAGGTTGTGCTCGATGACGAGCACCGTGTTTCCCGCATCCACAAGACGCTGAAGCACCACGAGCAACTGCCGCACATCCTCGAAATGCAATCCGGTAGTGGGCTCGTCCAATATATAGAACGTTTTGCCCGTCTGACGACGATGCAGCTCGCTTGCCAGTTTCACGCGCTGAGCCTCGCCGCCGGAAAGCGTGGTAGCCGGTTGCCCCAAGCGGATATACCCAAGCCCCACATCGAATAGCGTTTGAAGCTTGCGCTTAATCCCGGGGATGTTCTCAAAGAACAGCAAGGCATCCTCGACCGTCATGTCGAGCACCTCGGAGATGTTCTTACCCCTATAGGTGACCTGCAGGGTTTCGCGATTGTACCGTTTACCTTCGCACACCTCGCATGGCACGTAGATATCAGGGAGGAAGTGCATCTCAATCTTGATCTGCCCATCGCCCTTGCAAGCTTCGCACCGGCCCCCGCTGACGTTGAAGCTGAATCGACCGGGGCCGTACCCGTGCGCCTTGCTCTCCTGCGTGCTAGCGAATAACGCACGGATGTCATCCCAGAGGCCGATATAGGTGGCGGGGTTGCTGCGAGGCGTCCTGCCGATAGGGCTTTGATCGATGTTGATCACCTTGTCGATGTTCTCGACGCCGGTGATCTTGCGATACGCGCCCGTACGCCGGTGGGCGTGGTTAACGCGATTCGCCAGCGCAGGAGCCAGCGTATCGGTGATCAACGAGCTTTTACCGCTACCGGAAACGCCCGTGATGACGGTGAAGGTACCGAAAGGAACCGACAGCGTCACATTGTTCAAGTTGTTCTCGGATGCGCCGGTAAGTTTCAGGAATCCGCGCTTGGGCTTACGACGTTGCTGCGGCACGGCGATTACGCGACGACCGGAAAGATAATCAGCAGTGAGCGAACCTTCCGTAGCCGCCACCTCCTCCGGCGTTCCGGCAGCTACCACCATACCGCCGCGCTCGCCCGCGCCCGGACCCATGTCAACCACATAATCGGCGGCGCGGATGGTATCCTCATCGTGCTCGACGACGATAACGGTGTTACCGAGATCGCGAAGATGTTCGAGCGTGCCGATAAGGCGCTCGTTGTCACGCTGGTGCAAGCCGATGGAAGGTTCATCGAGAATGTAAAGAACGCCCATCAGGCCCGCGCCGATTTGCGTAGCCAGACGGATACGCTGCGCTTCGCCGCCGGAAAGGGTTGCAGTAGCACGCTCCAAAGTCAGATAATCCAGGCCCACATCGACAAGGAACTTCAAGCGTGCGACGATCTCCTTCGCGATAGGATTCGCAATCGCGCCTTGCTGGCCATCGAAATGCAAGTCGTTAAAGAATCGATAACAATCCAGGGCACTCATCTCGCACACCTCGTGAATGGACTTGCCGCCCACGGTGACCGCGAGAATCTCAGGCTTCAGTCGCTTTCCTCCGCACGTTGGGCACGGAACGACGGCGAAGTAGCTTTGCAGCTTCTCACGCTGCGTATCGCTTTGCGCCTCCTGGTATTTGTGCATTACCGCGGCAAGGGCGCCCTCCCACTCGATGAACCAGTAGGTGTTACGTCCATCGACCGTGGTGTAATCCACCCTGACCTTTTCCTCACCCAAGCCTTCGAGCAAAGCCTTCTGGACTTTTTTGGGCATGTCCTCCCACGGGGTGTTCTCGTCGCAGCCCATATGCAATGCAACGGCTTTAAGGACCTGAGGGTAGTAGTTGCCGCTCTTAAAAGGCGCGATGGCACCCTCCGACAACGTCAACGAGGGGTCGGGAACCACCAAACTGGCATCGACCTCTTCCCTGCTGCCGATACCCGAACAGTCAGGACAGGCTCCGTATGGAGCGTTGAAACTGAAGTCGCGCGGCTGAAGCTCGTCCATGGAATGGCCGTGCTCAGGACAGGCCAATGCCAGCGAGAACAGATACTCGCCTTCGCCAAGACCGCCTTTTGCTCCGCTGGAGGCACCCCCCGCCTCGCCCTGAGGCTTGCCATCGGGACCGAGCACCTGCACAAGGACGCGGCCTTCCGCCAACTTCGTTGCAAGCTCCACCGCTTCGGCGATACGACCGGTTGCGGCCTCTTTGAGTTGCACGCGATCGACCACCACATCGATGAAATGCTTGATCTTCTTATTGAGCGTACGAGGCTGGCCATCCAACTTCACTATCTCGCCATCGATACGAACACGGCTGAAGCCCTCATGAGCCAAGTCTGCGAACAGCTTGGTGAATTCTCCCTTACGACCAGCAACCACCGGCGCCATGATGATGGCCTTCGCGCCGGGATCCAAGGCCAGGATGTCATCGGTCACCTGATCGGTGGTCTGCTTCTTGATAACGCGACCGCATTCCGGGCAATGGGGAACGCCAACGCGAGCGTACAGCAAGCGAAGATAATCATATATTTCAGTGGTAGTGCCCACCGTTGAGCGGGGATTGCGAGAGGTGGTCTTCTGATCGATCGATACCGCCGGGGAAAGTCCATCGATGCTATCGAGGTCAGGTTTGCTCATCTGCCCCAAAAACATGCGTGCATAGCTGGACAAGCTTTCCACGTAACGTCGTTGCCCCTCGGCGTACATAGTATCGAACGCCAGGCTTGATTTGCCGCTACCCGACAAACCGGTGATCACAACCAGCTTGTCGCGAGGGATGGTGATGTCGACGTTTTTCAGATTGTGCTCGCGAGCGCCCTTGATGACAATGGAATCCTGACCCATACTACCCAGCCTTCGATAATCGCTTAGTTTTTCGCGTATCCTATCATACGAACAGGTGTTTGTGGCTGCAAATTTCGATGCAACAAAAAAGCGACCGAATAATCTCGGTCGCTACACATTCATGGAGCGGACAACGGGATTCGAACCCGCGACCCTCACCTTGGCAAGGTGATGCTCTACCAGCTGAGCCATGTCCGCATGTCTAAAAATCAGTTTAAACGAAAAATGAATCGACGCAAGATAAAACTCATTGTTGTGAATTAAATCTCACAATGAATCATTCAACTGATTCAAACTGAAAAATGGTGGGCGTTACAAGATTTGAACTTGTGACCTCTTCCGTGTCAGGGAAGCGCTCTCCCCCTGAGCTAAACGCCCATTCCAACAATCACATCTTGGGGGGCCAAGACGCAAGAAAATATAATAACGGAATCAGGGATCTTTGCAAGACCCTATTTTGAAAATCTTTTCGATCCTAACCGTACATAGCCGCGAGGTTGATTCACGCGGTTATGGAGCCCCTCCAGACCGAAACAATAAAAAAGCGGCCGAGTTATAGACCGCTGTCATTTCATGGAGCGGACAACGGGATTCGAACCCGCGACCCTCACCTTGGCAAGGTGATGCTCTACCAGCTGAGCCATGTCCGCATGTTAGGTTATCAAAAATTTGGAGGCGACGCCCGGATTCGAACCGGGGGTGAAGGCTTTGCAGGCCTCTGCCTTACCACTTGGCCACGTCGCCATCCTGGCGTCTTGTCTTATAAAGAGCTGGTTGGATTCCCAACCAGCTCGTCAAAGACAATGGAGCGGACAACGGGATTCGAACCCGCGACCCTCACCTTGGCAAGGTGATGCTCTACCAGCTGAGCCATGTCCGCATCTCAAATGGTGGGCGTTACAAGATTTGAACTTGTGACCTCTTCCGTGTCAGGGAAGCGCTCTCCCCCTGAGCTAAACGCCCACTTGAGTCATTTGCTTCAGCGCTTTCGGCGCGTCGGCAAGGAGATATAATACCTGAACCAGAAATCTTGGCAACCCCCTTTTTTGAAAAAGTTTGAACTTTTTTCGACACGCCATGTTCAAAGCAGCCGTTTTTCCTGATGAAGGACTAGATTCAAGATACTCCAATACCTTGTGTTTAGCTTTGATGCCCGTGACGCACATGCAATTCGGTGTCTTGCCACTCCTTGGCAACGCTCAGTTTTGGCTTTACCGCCCATGGCGCACTCAGAATTGCAACGAAGGAAGGTTCGAGGAGCGGGTTTCCGCAGACGACGATGGTTTGATGACCATCGGCAACTGACAACAAGCAACTACCTCGATTACAGCCGACAACAAACAAACTGTCTAGATCGACAACAGGCAACAAAAAAGCGGCCACATGGCCGCTTTCTGAATTCTGGTGTCGGAGGCGGGATTTGAACCCGCACACCCGTTACGGGCACAAGCACCTCAAGCTTGCGTGTCTGCCGTTCCACCACTCCGACGAGTTGTTGCCGAAAAGCAACGATGATTAATATACCCGAACCTTACGTACTTGCCAAGACCCAATTTCAAAAAATTTTATCGGGTGGCGATAGTGCCGGACGGATACACAATCATGAGCGCGATAAGCGACAGCAAGAAGACGACCGCGAAGATGATAGTGATGCGGTCGAGGTTCTTCTCGACGATACTGGTACCGGTTTGGGAAGAGTACACGGAGCTGGCGATCATATCGGAGATGCCCGTGCCCTTTCCGGAGTGCAGGAGAATGAAGATGATGAGACCCAAGCCGGAGATGACCAGCAAGGCGATGAGGATGATCAAAAGCGGATTCACGTGATGCTCTTTCACTCGAAATAACTACGTACGCAAGTAACCAAGTATAACGAAACGCGCCCGCGCAGGCAAGAAACCGGCAACGGGCGCGATCAGAGTCATGAAAATCACGTATTACGCGAACAGGCTGCGTCCCGTCATCTCAGCGGGAGCAGGAAGCCCCATGGCATCGAGCAACGTGGGGGCGATATCGCACAGCGCGCCTTCCCTGTCGCCGAGCACCCGCCCGGTGTCGGCTCCGTCCACGAAGATGAACGGCACCTTCGCGGTGGTATGCGCCGTGTGGGGCGTCCCATCGTCGGCAATCATCTTGTCGCAGTTGCCGTGATCGGCCGTTATGAAGGCGAACCCGCCTTTGCGGCGGATAGCGTCGACGACCTTGCCCACGCCGGAATCCACCGCTTCGACGGCGGCGACGGCGGCAGGGATGACGCCCGTGTGGCCGACCATATCGGGATTCGCGAAGTTCACGATGTACACATCGGCCTCATCGGCATCGATCGCCGCAGCCAACGTGTTCGCGACTTCAGGTTCGCTCATCTGAGGCTGCAGATCATACGTGGCGACCTTAGGGCTGGGGATGAGGCTTCGCTGCTCCCCCGCCTTGGGCTCCTCACGCCCGCCGTTGAGGAAGAACGTGACGTGCGCATACTTCTCGGTTTCGGCGATATGGTATTGACGCAGGCCGGCGGCGGAAAGCACGTCGGCAAGCACGTTTTCCGGGAACGTTTTGGGGAACGCGATCGGCGCGGGGATGTCCGGGTCGTACTCGGTCAGGCACACGAACGAGACCTGGGGCCGACGAGCGCGATCGAACCCGTCAAAGGCATCATCGACGATGGCACGCGTGATCTCACGGGCGCGATCGGGGCGGAAATTGAAGAACACGACGGCATCCCCATCGACGACACCGCGATCGTCAAGCGCCACGGGCTCGACGAACTCATCGGTGACCTCGGCATCGTAGGACGCTTGCATAGCGGCGACGGGATCGGCCGAAGCGGCGAGCGGCGTTGCGCACACGACGGCCTCGTACGCCTTGGCGACACGGTCCCAACGCTTGTCGCGATCCATTGCGTAATAGCGGCCCGAGACGCTTGCCACGCGCACGGCGTCCTGGAATCCGTTCTCGACGATGAAGTCCTGCAACTGCTGCATGTAGCCCTTGCCGCTAGACGGCGGGACGTCGCGGCCGTCCATGAACGCATGCACGCGCACATCGCCGACGCCGCTTTCCACGGCATGCTTGATGAGCGCATACAGGTGCTCGTTGCTGGAATGCACGCCGCCATCGGAGAGCAGGCCCATGAGATGCAGTGCGGCACCCGGCGCCTTTGCCGCCTCGATGGCATCGTTAATCACGGCGTTATCGCAGATGGAGCCGGTGCGGCAAGCCATGTTGATACGCGAGAGCTCCTGATGCACCACGCGGCCGGCGCCGATGTTGAGATGCCCCACCTCGGAGTTGCCCATCTGACCCTCAGGAAGGCCCACGGCCTCTCCCGAGGCTTCAAGCTTGGTGTGCGAGCAGGTTTCGAACAGTTGGTCGAGCACCGGCGTAGATGCCAGCGACACGGCATTGCCCGGACCCGCTGGCGCCAAGCCCAAGCCGTCCATGATGATCAGGCATGCCGGAAGGGAAAGCTTCCCGCAGACGTTTTCCGACGCGCTCATTACAGGCACGCTTTCACCAGTTGAACGAACTGGTCGGCCTTCAGGCTGGCGCCGCCGACCAGACCGCCGTCGATATCGGGCTGCGCGAGAAGCTGCTCGACGTTGCCGACGTTCATGGAACCGCCGTACAGGATGCGCATCTCATCGGCGGTCTCGGCGCCGAACATGTCGGCGAGCGTGGCGCGGATGGCGGCGCATATGTCCTGCGCCTGCTCGGGCGTGGCCGTGCGGCCCGTGCCGATGGCCCAGATGGGCTCATATGCCACCACGCACTTGGCGGCCTCCTCGGGCTCCAAGCCCGCGAACGCGGCGCGCACCTGGGCGCAGACGAACTCCTCGGCGCCGCCCTCGTCGCGCACGGACAGCGATTCGCCGACGCATGCTACGGCATACAGGCCGCCATCGAGCAGCGCACGGACCTTGCGGTTGACTTCCTCGTTGGTTTCGCCGAAGTAGCCGCGGCGCTCGGAGTGGCCGACGATGGAGCATGTGCAATGGACGTCCTTGAGCATGGGGACCGATACCTCGCCCGTGAAGGCGCCATTCGGCTCCCAGTACACGTTCTGCGCGCCGATTTGAATGGGCTGATGGTCGAACTCGAACACCGTGTTGACCGGCTTCAGATCGATGGAGGGCGGGCACACGAGCACGTCCACGGAGTCGGCCCAGTGCTTGTCGAAGTTGTTGGAGATGGTTTGCGCCAACACCACGGCCTCGGCATAGGTGTTGTTCATCTTCCAGTTTCCTGCCATAAGCGGTTTGCGGGCCATGAGGCACGCTCCTTTCAAAACGATAAGGGGGACGCATGCGCCCCCCTTGGATTACCTTAGCGCTTCAGAGCCTCCACGCCGGGAAGGGCCTCGCCCTGCACCAGCTCCATGCTGGCACCGCCGCCCGTGGAGATGAACGTCATGCGATCGGCAAGGTCGAACTTGTTGACCGCTGCCACGGAGTCGCCACCGCCGATGATCGTGTCGCCCTGCTGGTTTTCGGCCACGGCCTCGGCAACGGCCTTCGTGCCTGCCGCGAACGCCTCCATCTCGAACACGCCCATGGGCCCGTTCCAGAACACAGTGGCAGCCTGCGAGATGGCCTGAGCATACAGCTTGGCCGTTTCAGGGCCGATATCGAGGCCCATCATGTCGGCCGGGATTTCGTCGACGGATACGGTCTTGGTGTTCGCGTCCTCGGCGAACTTATCGGCGCATACGACGTCGACGGGAAGCAGCAGCTTCACGCCGCGCTCCTCGGCCTTGCGCAGCATGGCCGCCGCGCGCTCGACCCAATCCTCCTCTTTGAGCGAGGTGCCCACCTGCTTGCCCTGCGCCAGCAGAAACGTGAAGCACATGCCGCCGCCGATAATGAGGGTGTCGCACTTGTCCATGAGGGCGTCGATGACCTTGATCTTGTCGGAGACCTTCGACCCGCCCAGAATGGCGACGAAGGGGCGATGCGGCTCATCGAGCATGCCGGTGAGGGTTGCGACCTCGTTCTGCATGAGGTAACCGGCATAGGCGGGCAGAAGCGCAGCGACGCCGGCAGTGGAGGCATGGGCGCGGTGCGCCGTGCCGAACGCGTCGTTGACGTATGCTTCGCCGAGCTTGGCGAGCTCCTGGCAGAATTCGGGATCGTTTTTCTTCTCGCGCTTGTCGAAGCGGAGGTTCTCCAGCACGAGCACCTGACCATCCTGAAGGGCCGCGGCCTTGGCCTGGGCGTCGGGGCCGACGGTGTCGGAAGCGAACGCAACAGGGCGGCCGAGCAGCTCGGAGAGGCGCAAAGCGGCCGGGCGAAGCGTGAACTTCTCCTCGAAGCCCTCGCCCGACGGACGGCCGAGGTGGCTCATGAGGATGACGCGGGCGCCTTCGTCGATGAGCTTTTCGATGGTGGGCAGCGCAGCGCGGATGCGGGTATCGTCGGAGCAGACGCCGTCTGCCACGGGAACGTTGAAGTCGACACGGACGAGCACGCGCTTGCCGCGCGCATCGAGCTGGTCGACGGTGGCGATATCAGCCATGATGACTTCCTTTCGAATCACCGCGGGTGCGGCGATGGCCAGCTAAAAGGCCCTGGTCCCGATTGCACCTTGCAAAGCAACCGAGCGTGCTTCGGGCACGAACGGCGCAGCGCGCAAGGGGCAAGGTTCGGTTCCAGGGCCCTTCATAGCGTTAAGCGGTTAAGCCGATTACAGCAGGATCTTCACAAGGTCCTTCACGCGGTTGGAATAACCCCACTCGTTGTCGTACCAGGACACGACCTTGACCATGTTGGACTTGCCGCCCATGACCATGGTGAGCTTGCTGTCGAAGATGGAGGAATGGCTGTTGCCCACGATGTCGATGGACACGATGGGATCCTCGGTGTACTCGAGCACGCCGGCCAGCTCGCCTTCGGCGGCTTCCTTCATAGCGGCGTTAATCTCCTCGATGGTGACCTCGCGCTCAAGCTCGACCGTCAGGTCGACCATGGAGCCGTCGGGCGTGGGAACGCGCGTTGCGAAGCCGTCGAGCTTGCCTGCCAGCTCGGGGAGGACCAAGGACACGGCGCGAGCGGCGCCCGTGGTGGTCGGGATCATGGACATGGCTGCGGCGCGGGCGCGGCGCAGGTCCTTATGCGGCAGGTCCAAGATCTTCTGATCGTTGGTGTAGGAATGGATGGTGTTCATGTAGCCGCGCTTGATGCCGAACTTCTCAAGCAGCACCTTGGCGACGGGGGCCAGGCAGTTGGTGGTGCAGGAGGCGTTGGAGATGATATTGTGCTGATCCTTGTCGTACTGCTCGTCGTTGACGCCCATGACGACGGTGATGTCCTCGCCCTTGGCCGGGCAGGTGATGACGACCTTCTTGGCGCCGGCCTTGATGTGCTTGCTGGCAAGCTCGCCGGTCTTGAAGATGCCGGTGGACTCGACGACGACGTCGACGCCCAGCTCGCCCCAAGGCAGGTTCTCGGGATCGCGCTCGCACAGGACCTTCACGGCATGGCCGTCGGCCACGAAGCCATCCTCGGTGACCTCGACCGTATCGAAGGCGCGGCCGTGGACCGAGTCATACTTCAGCAGGTGAGCCATCGTCGGGATGTCGCCGAGGTCGTTGACGGCCACGACCTGGATCTCCGGGTCCTTGACCATGGCGCGGTACGCCAGACGTCCGATGCGGCCGAAACCGTTGATGCCTACTTTGATTGCCATTGCGTATCTCCTTTTCATTCAGATACTCAAGTTATGGGCCATACGAAACGCTAGTGTAGCGGAAAGTCAAACGCTTGCGGCGCGAATTTGGCAGACGGTCGACAAGCGCAGACCAACGCGTCCCGCCTAACGGCAGGACGCCGGTTACTACCGGTTACCGATTCTGATTCTCCAGCTCAGCGGCCAATTGCTCGATACGGCGCACGCGATGGTACACCGCCGATTTCGACAGCGGAGGGTTGGCGAGCTCGCCGAGCTCCTTGAGCGTCGCCTCGGGATGACGCACGCGCAGCTTAATGAAGTCCTGCAACGCCGGAGGGAGGTTCTCCATGCCGTGCGCCTCCACCACCTGCCTGATGGCTCGGATCTGGTCGATCGCCGCGCGCGAGGTTTTAGCCTGGTTGGCGATTTCCGCATTGGTCTGACGGTTCACGTCGTTTCGAACGCTTTTTATGACGCGCGCGTTTTCCATAGCAAGCGCGCTTTGATGAGCGCCCGCAAGCGCCAGGAACTCAAGAATGGCGCTGCCGCTTTTCAAATACACCATATAGGAATTGCGTCGCTGCATGATGCGTGCCTTGATGTTCTTGCGAGCCAGAAGATCCACAAGGCCATCGGCCAGCTCCTCGGTTTCGACGATAACCTCGAAATGAAAATCGCCGCGAGGATCGGATACGAATCCGCTGCCCAGGAAGGCGCCACGCAGATATGCGGCCGCACAGCAATCCTTGGACACCAACTGCTCGGATACGCCGAGCACCAGACCGCCTTCAGGGGACAGCACGCCCATATCCACCAAAGCCGCAGCAAGCTGAGGCTGGGCGGGAACCTCGATCAGGTAGTTCGGCGTTTTATGCAAGACGCTTCGCCGAACCGTCAGGTTGGTTTTCAGCCGATACAGCTCATGCAGCAGCTTGATGACCAAACGTGCCACCGACGGGGCATCGGTGGCGATCTCCACGCGATAGCGGTTCTTGCCCGACACGAACAGCGTGCCCTCGATGCGCACAAGCGCAGCCAAAACGGCCTTATCGCAATGACTGCACGTTGCCGGCACGCGCGAAAGCTCGTCTTTTACCTCTGCCGTGAACGACATAAGCGCAACACCCCCGTGAACGCCTCGCGCAGCAACAACGGGTCATGCCAGGTGGGACGCTGCGGATCGACCAAGTTGCGGACAAGTACGACAGGGCCCTTGCTTTGAATGGAGCGCAAATCCGGGTAGTCTATGCGCACGGGGCGCACGCGCCTTCCCGCCTCCTCGCCCGGAGCGACCGTGAATCGGCTATCGCCGACGTTAACCCCCGTGACCGCACGGAAGGTGCCCGTCTCGGAAGCGTCGGGGCGAACGGGAAACGGACTGTGCACGAGCACGTAATCAAGCAGCCCGCGCATGCCGTGCGCGAGCAACGCCTCGACATGCTCGCGCGCCGTAAGGCCCCATGTCTCGCCCTGCATGTCCGCCAAGGAGCAGACGAACAGGGTTGCCCCCTTCGATTGACGGATGGCATCCACCACGCCCGGGACCAGCAGGTTCGGGATGATGGACGTGAACAAGCTCCCCGGCCCAAGCACGATCAGGTCGGCATTGCGGATGGCATCGAGCGCCGGCCGGTATGCCTGGATCTTGCCCTGACCGCGCAACTGCACGTGTGCAAGCGCCGTACGCGAATGACAGGCAACCGCCTGGCCCTCGATATAGCGCCCATCGCGCGTGCGCGCGACCAACGACACGCGATCGAGCGTTGAAGGGTACACATGTCCACGCGCGTTGAGCAAGCGCTCGCAGATCTGAACGGCTTGCGGGAACTCGCCCGTGGCGTCCTCGAGCGCGGAAAGCATGAGATTGCCCAGCGTATGATTGTCGGCAAACGGGAACCGGTATTTGAATGCGCGCGTAAGCGGGTCCTCGGGGTCGGCCGCCATAGCGCATATGCACTTGCGGATATCGCCCGGAGGAGTGACGCCTGCCCGTTCGCGCAAGATGCCCGTCGACCCGCCATCATCGGCCATAGCGACCACGGCGGAGGTTTCCACGCCCATGGAAAGGAGCGTGCGAATGGAAACGGGCGCACCCGTCCCGCCGCCGATGACCACGGCTTTCAAGCTGCTGGTCTCCGGCACTACGGGATCTGCCGCATACAACGGCGCGAACGCCTCGGTCATGGACGGGTCATGGGGGAAATGACCGCCCTCCATATGGCTTTCGTGTAGCATCTCGCTCATCCTATCGGCCTTCGACCGGCTTCGCAGAAGCGTTGATGAGCTGTCCATCGACGCCTTCGGCAAGTTTCAGGTCGCGATGCGCGACGCTGACGCGATAACCCTTCTGCTTGAGATATTCCCCCGTGGACTCGGCAAGGGCCACGCTTCGATGTTGACCGCCGGTGCACCCGACGGCGATGGCGAGCTGCTGCTTGCCCTCCGCCACGTACCCGGGCATGACGCAATCGAGCAGCGCACGCCAGCACTTCTGGAACTCCTCGGTTTCAGATCGGCACAGCACGTAATCTCGCACAGGCTTGTCAAGGCCGGTGAGGGGACGCAGCTCGGGATCGTAGTACGGATTGGGAAGGAATCGCACGTCCATGACCAGATCGGCATCCACGGGGGCGCCGTGTTTGAAGCCGAACGAGTACACCGTGACCTGCAGGCCCTGGCGCTCCTCGCCGGGAGCGAACAGCGCGCGGATAGTGCTGCGCAGCTGAGCGGGCATCATATCGGTGGTGTTGATGACGTGGTGCGCCTGCTTGCGCACATCGTAGAGCATCTCGCGCTCGCGCTCGATCCCGTTTGCGATGGAGCTGCCGTCGGTGCATAGGGGATGGCGGCGACGGCTTGATTTGTAGCGTGCGATGAGTTTCTCATCATCGGCATCCAAGAACAGCACCCGATAATCGACGCCGGCGCTTTTGAGCTTTGAGAGCTCCTCCATCAAGCTTTTGAAGAAGCCGCCGCTGCGCGCGTCGCACACCACGGCGATGCGTCGATGGTTATCGGGTTGGCCGGGCATGCCGGTTAAGGCCAGCAGATTCCCGATAAGGGCGCTGGGCAGGTTGTCCACGCAAAAATATCCAAGATCCTCGAACGCATGCATGGCCTCGGTGCGCCCCGCACCGCTCATGCCGCTCACGATAACCAGCTCGGGCATGTTCTCAAGCTCGCTTGCAACCTCGGTCATGTCACGAATCTCCTTCCCCGCCGACGACCATTTCATTTCTTGTCTGCTCATTATACTGCTGCAGCACCGTATACAGCTCGTTGGCGACTTGGACGGGCACCACCTTGGCATCAAGGATGTCTTGCAGGCTTGCAGCCTTGAGCCGTTTGAAGCTCTTGAAGTGTTTGAGAAGCGCCTTCTTGCGCACCGGACCTAAGCCTTCGACCTCGTCCAAGATGCTTGCCGTCATGCCCTTGCCGCGCAATTGGCGATGGAATTCGATAGCGAAGCGGTGCGCCTCGTCTCGAACCTGCTTGACCAGATACAAGCTGGCGCTACCGCCCGGCAGCACCACCGGACCCGTATCCTGCCACGGCACGAACAGCTCCTCATCGCGTTTAGCCAGGCCGCACAAGGCGATATCATGGATTCCCATGCTGTCGAACTGCTGCATGACGGCATTGAGCTGCGGTAGGCCGCCGTCCAAGATGATAAGATCGGGCTTTTTGCCGAACCGTTCATCGGCCATGCGCTCGGCGCAATACCTGCGGCTCATAACCTCCTGCATGGACAGGAAATCGTTCGCCTCGTCAAGCTGAGCTTTGATCTTGAAACGTCGGTACTGTCCCTTGTCGGGCCTTCCGTTGGTGAACACCACCATGGACGCGACGGTATAGGTGCCATGGTTGGTGGAAATGTCGAAGCATTCGATGCGCATCGGCGGCGCATCGAGCGCCAAGGCGCTCTCCAGCTGCAGCAAAGCATCGTTGATGCGCTTATCCTCGTAGTTCGTGCGCACTTTGTAACGCATGAGCGTGTGCTTGGCGTTCTGCTCGGCCATGGAGACCAGATCCGCTTTCTCGCCGCGTTCCGGGACCGAGATGCGCACCTTGGCGCCATGCGCACTAGCAAGCTTGCCGGTAAGCCACTGCTCCATGGCCTCGGCATCCTCGGGCATGACGCGAACGACCACCTCGTGCGGGATGGACGTGGTGGCATCGTAGTAGCGCAGCAGGAACATGTGCAGCAGATCTTGGTCGGGAACATCGTTCCCGCGGTTGAGCACGAACTCGTTGCTGTTGATGATACGACCCTCGCGCACCATGAGCACGTGCACGCCGGCGATGGTCTCCTCGCGGAAAAACCCGATGACATCGGCATCAAGGTTGCGAGAGCTTACCGCATGTTGTTTGTCGCATAGCCCGTTTATCGTATCGATTCGAGCCTTGATACGACCCGCCCTCTCAAAATCAAGCTCAGCCGCAGCCTCTTGCATTTCCTGCGAAAGCTCCTCAACGAACTCCCGATGGTTGCCCGAGAGGAAGCGCTCGATCCGGCTGACGTTGGCGGCATATTGCTCGGGCGTGACGCGACCGCAGCACGCCCCGGGCCCCAAACCCACATGCGCATCGAAGCACGGACGGACGTCGGTGGCCAAGCACGCAAGCGGGTCCTTTTCCAGTTTGCGCTTTAGCGAACGCCAATCAGCGCAGCTCGAAGAGCACAACGGCACCACCCGCCTTGCGATGTCGACCATGCGTCGAGCGGCGCGGCTATCGGTATAGGGACCGAAATAGCGTGTGTCTGCACGATGCTTCTCACGCGTGTATTTGATCGCAGGGAACACATCGCCTTTGGTGATAGCGATGAACGGGTAAGATTTATCGTCCTTGAAGTCGGCGTTGAACCAGGGGGCGTGCTGATTGATGAGGTTCTTCTCGAGCACCAAGGACTCGTGTTCATTGCCCACCACGATGTACTCGAACGTGCAGATCTGCTCGACGAGCAGCGGGATCTTCGCGCGTTCATCCTGGAAGTTGACATACTGGCGCATGCGAGCACGAAGCTGTTTGGCCTTGCCGACGTAGATGACCTGCCCGTGCTTGTCTTTCCATAGATACACACCAGGAAGGGTCGGCACCGCATCAAGCTCGCGCTTGATGCGCGCGAGCTTCTGCTCGAACGTCTCCCCTTCCGGGGCATGAACGCCCTCTTCCCCGGCGATACCCTGCGCCTTTCCCGAACCGCCTTCGGTGAAACCCGAGGTTCGGCTATATCGTTGGAATTCCTCCGGCTTGCTCACACTACCTCCAGCTTGACGCGAAACGAAATGCAACGCGGCGTGTCCAAATCGTCGAATACGATGATATAGGCCCGCTTCTGCTCGTCGATGCCCTGCACCACGCCCTGTCCGAACGCTTTATGGGCAACGCGCGTACCCGGTTCGATGGACGCCTGCCCGGCCATGTCGGCGATCCAACGATCGGTCGCCTCATAAGCGCTACGGGCGTCATCGAGCTGGGAGTCAGCAGGCCTATTTGAAAACTCCAAGGCCGCAGGATCGATATCGAGGAGGAACCGCGACGGATATCGCGGCGCTCCCTGATGGCCGAAGCCCTCGGCCTCGGTAAGGTACAGCCCGTCCTTGGCGCGCGTGAACGCCACGAACGCGAGGCGACGCTCCTCCTCCATAGCCTCAACCGTACGCGTTTTGCGCGACGGCAGCACACCTTCGGACAACGAGCAAACGAAGACGTGGCTGAATTCCAAGCCCTTAGCAGCATGGATGGTCATAAGACGCACGTTATCCTTCGATGCATCTGCGATATCGGCATTGGAAAGCAAGGCTACGTGGTGCAGATAGCAGTCAAGCGTGACCTCTTCTCCGCACGTTGCCTCGAATTCATGCACCGACTGCTTCAGCTCGGCAAGGTTATCGAGCCGCTCCTGGCTTCCCTCGGTGCGCAACATCTGCTCGTAGCCGCTTTCGTCGAGCAGCGCCGAAAGCACCTCCGACACCGGGCGGCCCTCAACGGACCTGCGAAAACCATGCACGAGTGACACAAGCTGTTTCGCCTTCGTGCGTTTGAAGATGTCATCCTCGCATGTTGCCTCAAGAGCCTGCAGCATGGTGCATCCGTGTTCGTCGCAATACTGCCGCAGATGCGCCATGCGACGTTGGCCGAGATTGCGCTTGGGCACGTTAGCCACGCGCAGAAACGCCAAGTCATCCCCCACCGCGATAAGGCGCAGATAGCACAGCGCATCCTTGATCTCGCTCCTACCGAAAAAAGGCACACCGCTGAAAAGCGAATACGGGATATCCGCCTTCAAAAGCGCCTCTTCGACCGACCGCGATGCATAATGCGCGCGATACAGCACCGCCATATCGCGATAAGCAACCCCCTTGCCATGCAATGCGGCCACGCCTTCGGCGATCCACGCCGCTTCGGCCTGGGGCGATACGGCATGATGCCAGACCGTCGGACCGAACGAGCGCCGCGCGGCGACAAGGTCCTTTGGGATACGCATATGGTTTTTCGCGATAAGCGAGTTCGCCACCGCAAGCACCTGAGGCACCGATCGATGGTTCTCGAGCATCATGATGGTGCGCGTGCCAGGGAAGCGCTTATCGAAATCAAGCAGCAGCTTCACGTCCGCGCCACGCCACGAGTAGATGGTTTGATCGGGGTCGCCGACCACGAACAGGTTCTTGTGATAGCCCTGCAGCACCTCCATGAGCCGGTATTGCAGCGCATCGATATCCTGGAATTCATCGATCATGATGTATTCCAGCCGCTGCTGCCATTTAAGGCAAATGTCGGGGAACCGCTCGAAAACGTAGAGCGTGAATACGATCAGGTCGTTGTAATCGAGCCCGAAGCACTTCCGTTCCTGGTAAAGATACCCATAGAAGATGATGTCGCGCACGTTATCAGCTTGCATATACCGGTCATGCAACTCGGCGATAGACCATTCGAGCATGTCCAGATAGTAGCTGGGATGCTCTTTGAGCTTCTGCATCTCGATCATGTCGCGCGCAGCGGAAAACGTCATATCGCGCAACGTGAGGCCACGTTCTTCATAGATGGTCTGCAGCATGGCATCGATGTCCGAGTTGTCGAGCACCAGGAAGCTTTTCGGATACCGTACAGCATGGGAATCTTCCTGAAGAATCGAAACGCAAAAGCCATGGAACGTGTTGATATAGCCGGTGTCGTGATCGCCGGTAAGGCGGCGGATGTGCCTGCGCATCTCGTTGGCGGCCTTGTTCGTGAAGGTGACGCACAGGATGTTGCCCGGCAAAATGCCCAGCTCATTGACCAAGTACGCGAACCGCTGCGTCAACGCAGCCGTTTTCCCCGTGCCGGCACCCGCGATGACGCGCACGTAGCCTTCCGTTGCCGTAACGGCCTGCTGTTGGGCCGCATTGAGCTGCGGCTCTTCATCGAGCCTGCCCATTGCACGATATGTCGTCATAGAATCCATAACGAGGAGTATATCAAATAGGGAACGCCTGTTCTATATCGATATAATAGATTTCGAACAATTGTTCTCATGTCCTACTTTGAGCTCTGGGCTCTCATATGTTTGATCAGCACGAATGCGCAGTACAGTAAGGCAAGGAGCGCGATGGAGGCCCCCACGTAACCCACATGGGCGATGGTGCCGAACGTGCAAACGCCGCCGCCGATGAAGCTGCCCGTGCCGATGCCGAGGTTGAAGATGCCGGAGAAGATGGCCATCGCGACCGTCTGCTCGCCATCGCTTGCGAACTCGATGATCTCGGCCTGATAGACGATGGAGTACCCCGATCCGGCGATGCCCCACAGCATGCACACGGCGAACACGCCGACGACTCCAAGAGCGGCAGGCCGCAGGAGCGCAAGCGCCAACGCAACGCCGGCAACGACCCATACGGCGAAAGCCCAGCGATGGCCGCGGTAGAACCGTGAGCATATCGCACTTCCGACAAGGCCAGCGATACCAAAGGCCACCAACGCCATGGTGACAACCTGCTCGTCCATACCGCCGACCTGCAGCAGGAACGGCTCGATATAACTATAACCAGTGTAGTATCCCATGGCATACAAAGCCGTCACAAGGAAGATACCCATGAGCACCTTGTTCCGCAAAATGCCGGGAAGCTGTTTAAGCGTGAAGGGCTTGCTGGCAGGGAGCTTCGGGAACACCACCGCCAAGTACGCGAGCACCAGCGCGCTAACGGCGCACACGCAGCCGAAGGTCTGGCGCCAACCCAGACAAAGCCCCACCATGCGACCAAGAGGCAACCCGACCACCATGGCAAGCGCCGAACCGGTAACCACGGCGCTGACGGCCATGGGCGCGTGCCTCTCGTCGACGACTTTCACCGCTACGGGAGCTGCGATGGCCCAGAACACCGAATGGGCGCAGGCGACCACCAAACGCGCTGCCATGAGCAGACCATAGCTGGGCGCCAAGGCCGAAAGCGCCTGCCCGGCGCAGAACACGCCGATGACCAGGAGCATAAGCGGCCGAAACGTCAAACGGGAACCCAATATCATAAGGGGAAGCGACAGCAGCATGACCGCCCAGGCGTACACCGAGATGATGAGCCCCGTCACGCCCTCGCTCGTCCCGAACGAGGCGCCGATGCCGGTCAGGAGGCCGACGGGCATGAACTCCGAGGTGTTGAATATGAACGCGGAAACGGTGATGCCGATCAGGGGCAACCATTCCCGCAGCGTAAGCTTGCTATCCACAAACCTTGTCATGAAACAGAGCGCTTCCTTCCCTTTTCCCTTTGCGCGGATATGGGATTGTAGCCCTATGACAAGCCACGAAGCATGCGGACGGACGCCTTCAGACAACCCTCACGAACCGCCCACCGCATGCGCACCGGCACGGCGCAATGCCGATTGCGCGACACTGCAAGCAAGCATCTTACGCCGAGCACAGGCGACCCGCCGCACGCACATCCGGACAGCACGAAAGTAGGAGCCGGCGCATCACGAGGAAAGCCGCCCGCGCCGGGCAAACGCCCGTCCGCCGCAGGTCGCCGCCCATTGTTTCGGCTTCGTTAATATACCGTTTCGAGGGAATTCCGAAACCTATAATGCAACCCGTTAACACAACACCGCATCCGCTAGGAGGTTCACGCAATGACTTACGCTGAGCGCATCATCGAGCAGGTCAAGGCGAAAAACGCCGAGCAGCCCGAGTTCATCCAGGCAGCCACTGAGATCCTGGGCACCCTGCAGCCGGCACTCGACGCGCATCCGGAGTTCGAGGAGGCCGCCCTGCTTGAGCGCATCATCGAACCCGAGCGCATCATCCAGTTCCGCGTCCCGTGGGTCGACGATTCCGGCAAGGTCCAGGTCAACCGCGGCTTCCGCGTGGAGTACAACTCCGCCATCGGCCCCTACAAGGGCGGCTTGCGCTTCAACCCCACCGTCACGCTCGGCATGCTGAAGTTCCTGGGCTTCGAGCAGATCTTCAAGAACGCCCTGACCACCCTTCCCATGGGCGGCGGCAAGGGCGGCTCGGACTTCGACCCGAAGGGCAAGTCCAACAACGAGATCATGCGTTTCTGCCAGTCCTTCATGAACGAGCTTTCCCGCCATATCGGCCCGAACACCGACGTGCCGGCTGGCGACCTGGGCGTCGGCGGCCGCGAGGTCGGCTACATGTTCGGCCAGTACAAGCGCCTGCGTAACGAGTGGACCGGCGTGCTCACCGGCAAGGGCCTGTCCTTCGGCGGCTCTCTGGCCCGCACCGAGGCCACCGGCTACGGCCTGGTGTACTTCGTCGACGAGTACCTGAAGTCCAACGGCGACTCCTTCGAGGGCAAGAACGTCGTCGTGCACGGCTCCGGCAACGTGGCGATCTACGCCGTCCAGAAGGTCTCCCAGCTTGGCGGCAAGGTTCTGGCCTGCTCCGACACCAAGGGCTGGGTCGAGGACCCCGAGGGCATCGATTACCAGGTGCTTGAGCACGTGTACAACAAGAAGCGCTCCGGCCATGACAAGGGCGTGTCCCTGGCCATGTACGTCGACGAGCGTCCGAACGCAACCTGGCACGAGGGCGACGGCCGCGGCGTGTGGCAGCTGCCCTGCGATATCGCACTGCCCTGCGCACGCGAGAACACGCTGCATCTCGACGACGCTAAAGCCCTGGTGGCCAACGGCTGCAAGGTGGTCGGCGAGGGCGCGAACATGCCCACCACGCTCGACGCCACCGAGTATCTGCAGGAAAACGGCGTGGCCTTCATGCCCGGCAAGGCGGCCAACGCCGGCGGCGTGCTGGTCTCCGGCCTGGAGATGAGCCAGAACGCCGAGCACCTGAGCTGGACCTTCGAAGAGGTCGATGGCAAGCTCGAGCAGCTCATGCGCGGCATGTTCCACAACGTGGACGACACCGCCAAGAAGTACGGCCACGAGGGCAACTTCGTCATGGGCGCCAACATCGCCGGCTTCCTGAAGGTCGCCGACGCCATGATGACCCAGGGTATCGTGTAAGGGCCACAACTCATATCACCGCCAAAAAAAGAAGCGACCCGATCGGGTCGCTTCTTTTTTTGGCTTCAACGGAAGGGGGAATCGAAGGCGAAAACGCCGTTAGGAGACGTTAGCGCGAATCGCGCGAACATGCGTAACGCGATACCGGCACCAGCGCGCCATAACGCGAAAGGAGAGGCTGCAATCGATACCCGATCGATCGCAGCATCTCCTTACAGGTTTTCGACACCGGTTCGATGCCGCCCCATCAACAAGGCACGCGTCCCTTACGAACGCTAAAGGTTCTCGCGCACCCAATCGATGTTGGCCTGGACGGCGGCGATGAGCTCGGAGATATCGTCGAAGGCGCGCATCGGGCGGAGCCACTTCATGAACTCGACTTTCATGTACTGGCCGTAGATATCACCGTCGAAGTCGAGGATATGGACCTCGCAGGTTGCCGTGGCGCGATCGGCGAAGGTTGCCGCAACGCCCACGTTCACCGCGGCCTTATAGCGCTTGCCATCAACGTGCGCATATGCCCCGTACACGCCATCGGAAAGCGGGCGCATCTGGTCGGGAACCTCGAGATTCGCGGTGCGGATGCCCATATCGGCGCCCTCGCCGCGGCCGGGGCGCACAATACCCGTCATGAAATACGGGCGCCCGAGCAGGTGATTCGCCTCGTCGAGCTTCCCATCTGCCAACAGCAAACGGATGCGCGTGGCGGTGATGGGGGCGCCGTCCTCGCTTTTCAGGTCATGCGCATGCACCTGCATGCCGTGACCATCGGCCCACGTGCGCAGCTCCGGCACCGCGCCGGCGGCTTTCGCGCCGAAATGGAAATCGAAACCCACGTGCAGATGTGCGGGAACACCGGTACCGAACGTGCGGACCAGGAATTCCTCGGGCGAGCTGGCCGCAAACTCGCGCGTAAACGGAAGGGCGACCACAGCATCGACGCCGGTTTGCGCGAGCATCTCCAAGCGCTCCTCGTTCGACATGAGCTTGCGGAGACGCTGGGCATGGAACATCTCGTCAGGATCGATGTCGAACGTGAGCGCGATGGACTTCCCGCCGTTTTCGCGCGCGGTATCCTGCGCACACGACAAAAGGAACCTATGGCCTCGATGCACGCCATCGAACACGCCAAACGCGCACGAGGCGCCTTGGAAATACCCGCGATCGAACGTTTCGTCGGCCTTAAAGATCTGCGCCACGAAGCACCCCCGTCTGGAACACGCAGCATGCCTTGAACGATGCACGCTTGCTGTCGTACTGATACAAGGCCACAACCTTGTTCTGGCTGATGACCGCGATAACCTCGCCCTCTTGCGGGGCTTGCATGCTTTCGCGCACGCCGGCGGTGCAAGCGCACATCTCGGCCTGGGCCGTGGTGCGCCTGCGCTCGAACAGCTGGCAATCGGCCGCACGGAGCACGTTGCCGTTACCCACGGCCTGGGCGGCGGCGCCCTCCACGTAAGCGAAGCGGACGCCTAGTAAACGCACCGGGTCCAAGGCGGCACGCAGCTTAAGCTCCTCAAGCGCCTCGAGCGGCACGCACTCGTCAAGCGTGAGGCCGCCGACCTCCAGGCGCCTGAGTGCAGCCAGATGAGCAGGACACCCGATCTTGTGCCCAAGATCGCGCGCCAACGCGCGGATATAGGTGCCCTTCGACACGCGGAACTCAACATCCCACTCGGGAAGCTGCTCTCCAACGCCCGGACGAACGGCGATGAGCTTCGCGGAATACACCTCGATATCACGCGGAGAAAGCTCGATGATATGGCCTTCGCGGGCAGCTTCGTAGGACTTCTTCCCGTTTACCTTGATGGCGGAATACGCCGGCGGCATCTGCTTCTGCTGCCCGAGCATCTGCTCGACCGCCTGCTCCGCAAAGCTACGGTCACCGACTTCCACCGGCGCTTCACCGGTGCGTGTGACCGTACCCTCGCAATCGTCGGTATCAGTCCCAACGCCGAACGCGATGGTGGCCCGATACGCTTTGTCGTGCCCGGTCAGATACGCGCCCAACCTGGTGGCGGGGCCGATGCAGATGGGCAGCACGCCGCTTGCCAGCGGATCGAGCGTGCCCGTATGGCCGACGCGCTTCTCGCCGAAGATGCGACGGCAGCGATTGACCACGTCATGGGACGTCATGCCGCTGGGCTTGTCGACGCCGACTACCAGCGACAGCCCCGATTCTCCTCGCTTCACCTGGCGCACACCGCCTCTTGCAGCGCCGCACGCACCTGATCAACGGCCTCCTGCATACTGCCATGCATGGTGAAGCCTGCCGCGGCAACGTGCCCGCCGCCGCCGAAGCTGCGAGCGATGGCGGACACATCGGTATCGTCTTTCGCCCGAAGGCTGCCTCGGATGCAGTCATCGTGCTGGCGAAGCATGCAGGCGACGTTGACGCCGGCGATGGAACGCAGCGCGTTGATGACCGGCTCGGCATCCGATTTCACAGCTTTGAAACGGGCGAAATCCGCAAGCGTAAGGTAGCTGATGGCGAACCCTTCCCGCTCATGGAACTCCGCGCGCGAGACCGCCTGGGCTTCAAGCTGCATGGAGGCAAGCGTGCGGTTCTGGAATACCGCTCGCGAAATGGATGCCGGATCGGCGCCCTCCTCGACCATCTGGGATGCGAGCCGCATGCAGCGGGCATCGGTGTTTTGATACTGGAAGCGACCGGTATCGGTGACCAGGCCCGTGTAGCAGCACGTGACCAGATCGCCGGAACGCGAGACGCCGAGCATCCCCGAAAGCTCCCAGATAAGCAAGGTGGTGGAAGCGGCATCGGGGTCCACGTAGGCCATTTCGCACATACGCTCGTCGACCGCATGATGGTCGATGGTGAACGAGGCCTGCGCGCGATCGAGGATGCCGCACGCCGCCTGGCCGATGCGCTCGCGCGTGGGAACGTCCACGCCGACGAAGGCGCCGACAGGGCCGTCATACTCGCACACCGGCACCATATCGGCAGCTCCCGGCAGCAGCTGCAGCAGGTTCTCCTCGATGGGCTCGTCCTTGACCAGCACGCAGGTCACGCGCTTGCCGAGCTGGCGCAACGCGGCGGCAAGGCCGAGCTGGGAGCCTAGGCAGTCGCCATCGGGGCTAACATGGCCGCAGATGACGAAGTCGTCGAGCGGACGCAGAGCATCGGCAAGCTGCTCGAGCGTGCAGTTCGTTTGAGGGGTTACGGTCATAGCGGCGATCCCCCGCTATTCCTGATCGGTTTCTTCGGCCGCTTCGATGGCCTCGCGCTCGGCGGCGATGGCGGCCGATTCGCGATTGCGCTCGGCGTCGCGCTCGAGAGCGGATGCAATGCGCTCGGCCTCATCCACGGATTTATCCAGAATGAAGCGCAGCGCAGGCGCCACACGCCAAGAAAGCTGACGCGCCATGAGCGAGCGGATGCGGCCCGAGGCCTTCTCGAAGGCCTCGGCGACTTCCTCGTATTCGCCGCGATCGGCGGTGTAGAAGACGTTGCAGACGCTGCGGTCGTAGCTGACCTCGCAGCCCGTGATGGTGACCAGCGACAGGCGCGGGTCGGAGATCTCGAACAGTAGGATGGACGCGATGACCTCGCGCGCCTGCTGATTGACTTTACGGTTAGTGGAACCTTGCTTCATAGATACAGCTCCTCTGAAGGGACAGGTTTGGATACATGAAGTATAGGGCACCTCAAAGGTAGCGAGAAGGGCCCCGGCCTCGAATCCGCCCCGTCACCGCAAGACGCGTACGCAGGGGAACGTGTCTTGCGGCGCCGGAACCGGATCGAATGCCGGAGCCCTTTCAAACGCCGAGCGCGCTCCGCCCTTGCAGGCGGCTAACGCTGATTACTCGGTGCGCTCAACTTCCTTGATGGTGTAGCCCTCGATAGTGTCGCCGACCTTGAGGTCCTGATAGCCGGCGATGCCGATGCCGCACTCGTAACCCTGCTTGACGGCCTTCACGTCGTCCTTGAAGCGCTTCAGGGATGCAAGCTCGCCCTCGAAGATAACGGTGCCTTCGCGCACGAGGCGGATCTTGTCGTCGCGATGCAGCTCGCCGTCGGTGATATAGCAACCGGCGATAGTGCCCACCTTCGGGACCTTGAAGGTCTCGCGGACCTCGGCGGTACCGGTGTCCTCCTCGACGATCTCGGGCTTGAGCAGACCCACACGGGCCGCATTGATGTCCTCGATGGCCTGATAGATGACGCGGTACAGGCGGATATCGACCTTCTCCTTCTCGGCCTGCTGCTTGGACTTGCCGGTCGGGCGCACGTTGAAGCCGATGATGATGGCGTCGGAAGCCGCAGCCAGCGTGACGTCGGTCTCGGTGATGCCGCCGACCGCGGAGTGCACGATGTTGATCTTGACCTCGGACTGGTCCATCTTGTTGAACGCGTCGCGCAGCGCCTCGATGGAGCCCTGCACGTCGGCCTTCACGATAAGGTTCAGGTCGGTCTGCTTGCCCTCCTCGATGCGGTTGAACAGGTCGTCCAGGTTCATGTGCGACTTGGTCTCCTGCTCGGCCAGGCGTGCGCGCAGCGCGCGCTCCTCGGCCAGCTTGCGGGCATCGCGCTCGTCCTCGAACACGCGGAACTCGTCGCCGGCGACCGGGACGCTGTTCAGGCCCAGGATCTCGACCGGGTAGGAAGGCGCGGCGCCCTCGACATGCTGACCGCGCGGGTCGACCAGCGCACGGACGCGTCCGTAGGACGTGCCGGCGACGACGGTGTCGCCCGGATGCAGCGTGCCGCGCTGCACGAGCACGGTGGCTACAGGGCCGCGGCCCTTGTCGAGGTTTGCCTCGATAACGAAGCCGGAGGCCAGCGCATCGGGATTGGCGCGAAGCTCGAGCACGTCGGCCTGCAGCAGGATGGTCTCGAGCAGGTCGTCGATGTGCAGCTTCTTCTTCGCAGAGACGTTGACGAACATGTTCTGTCCGCCCCAGTCCTCGGGGATGACGCCGTACTCGACGAGCTCCTGGCGCACGCGGTCGGGGTTGGCGCCGGGCTTGTCGATCTTGTTGACGGCGACCACGATCGGCACGTTTGCGGCCTTCGCATGGTTGATGGCCTCGATGGTCTGCGGCATGACGCCGTCGTCGGAGGCGACGACCAAGACGATGACGTCGGTCACCTGGGCACCGCGGGCGCGCATGGCCGTGAAGGCCTCGTGACCGGGCGTGTCGATGAAGGTGATCTGGCGATCGCCGATGCGCACGACCGAGGCGCCGATGTGCTGCGTGATGCCGCCGGCCTCGCCCTCGGCGACGCCGGTGTGGCGGATGGCGTCGAGCAGCGACGTCTTACCGTGGTCGACGTGACCCATGACGGTGACGACGGGCGGACGCGGCTTGAGGTCCTCGTCGCTATCGTGGTAGACGATGGCGAACTCCTCTTCGGGGGACACGACGCGAACCTTGCGGCCCATGTCGTCGGCGATGAGCTCGACGAGCTCGTCGGACATGGACTGCGTGAGCGTGAGCACCTGGCCGAGCATGAACAGGCGCTTGATGACGTCGTTGGGCTGCACGCCGAGAAGCTCGGCGAACTTGGCCACGGTGGAACCCTGCGGGATCTCGACGACGGAATCGTCGAGCACGAGGCTGGGATCGAGGCCGCGCTCGATGGCCTCCATCTCCATGCGCTCGCGGGCCTCGGCCTCGCGCTTCTGCTTGCGCTTCTTACGACGGCCCTCGCCCTCATGGGAGTTGGCGGCGGCGACGGCGGCACGCGCCTCGGCGAGCACCTTGTCGCGCTGCAGCTCCTCGGCCTTCACGGCCATCTGGGCGTAACGGTCCTCGCCCGATGCCTGCTGCTCGAGCTCGGGCACGTGCTGCTCGACGTGCATGCCCTTCTTGCCGTGCTTGCGGGCGCCGCGCTGCTGCTTGTTGGCATCGGCGCCGCGGGCGGGCTGCTCGGCCTTCTGCTTCTCGATGCGCTGCTTCTCGGACTCGATCTGGGAGAGCAGGCTGTCGAAGCTGGACTTGCGGGCGCCGAGCACCGGCGCCTGGCGCTTGGGGGCCGCGGCTGCGGGCTTGTGGGCCGAGCCCTTGGAGTTGCGGTTGCGCAGGGCCTCTTCGACGGCCTGCTTCTTGGCGACTTCCTTGGCCATGGCGGCGGCGCGGGCACGAGCCTTGCGCTCGGCGGCCTCGCGGGCCACGCGCTCCTTCTCGGATTCGATCTGGCTTGCCAGGCTCTCGAAGGGATTGTTAGTCACCTTCTTTGCCTGCGGCTTGACGGCGGCGGGCTTGGCCGCAGGGCCGCCCTTCTCAGCGCGCTTGGCGCGCTCGGCCTCGCGGGCCGCGCGCTCCTGCTCGACGGCCTCGCGGCGGGCGCGCTCAGCCTCGGCCTGCTGGCGCTTGGCCTCGGCGCGCTCCTCGGCGAGCTGCTTGGCCTCCTCGGCCGGAAGCTCGCCCGCGCGCTCCTTGATTTCAGGGGACAGGTTCTGACGAACCTTCTCCACATCGGACTCAGCCAGCATGCTGGCATGGCTTTTCGCGGTGATCTTCATTTCGTGGAGTTTATCGAGCATGTCCTTGCTGGACATGTTGAACTCCTTCGCCAACTCATGTACTCGCATGCTGGCCATATACCACTCCTCTACATTTCCCTCGCGTCGCGCGCGTGCGCGGCGATATCGGCGGCGATCCGGTCGTAATCATCGCTGCCGAGCGTCGCCTTAAGCGCTCGGTCGAGCTTGTTCCTCTTGCACGCGGCTGCGAAGCATTCCGCGGAGCACACATAGGCGCCCCTGCCCGGTGCGCGGCCGGTGGCATCGAACGCAACGGCCCCTTCAGGGGTGCGTACGATGCGCAGCAAGCCGTTTTTATCGGCCTGCGCGCCGCAGACGATGCAGCTGCGTTGTCGTTTGCCCGTGTTGGTTGCCGTTGCCATATGTGACGCCTATTCCTCGTCCAAGCCGTCGTGGATGCCGCAGAAGCAGCTGTCGGGACGGGCATGGTTGCGGCAGCGGACGCCGTTTTCGTCAACGTAAGCGCACAGCTCCTCCTCGTCCTCGAGGTCATCCTCATCGATAAGCATGTTCTCGGTCTTCGGAAGCGGGGCGCCGGTGAAGCTGGCGGACTTGATGTCGATGTGCCAACCGGTCAGGCGCGCGGCCAGGCGGGCGTTCTGGCCCTCCTTGCCGATGGCCAGCGACAGCTGGTCGTCGGGCACGATGACGGTTGCGTAGTTGTTCTCCTCGTCGACCAGGACGCGATCGACCTTGGCCGGGGAAAGGGCGTTTGCCACGTAGCGGGCCGGGTCCTCATCCCACTGGATGACGTCGACGCGCTCGTTGCGCAGCTCCTCGACGACCATGCGCACGCGGCTGCCCTTGGGGCCGACGCAGGCGCCCACGGGGTCGAGGTTATGCTCGCGGGAGGTGACGGCAACCTTGGAGCGGGCGCCGGGCTCGCGGGCGATGGACTTGATCTCGACCAGGCCGTCGTAGATCTCGGGAACCTCGATCTCGAACAGGCGGCGGATAAGGTCGGGGTGCGTGCGGGACACGACGATGGCCGGGCGGGCCTGCTCGCCGCGCATGCGCGGGGCGTCCGAACCGGGATCGCGGACCTCGATGATGAGCACCTTGAGGCGCTGGTTGTGGCGATAGTGCTCGCCGGCAGGGCGCTCGTTGCGCTCGCCGGGATAGCGCTTCACGTCGTAATGCGGCAGCTCGGCCTCGACGCCGTCACGAATCTTGATGATGGTGAAATCGGGCGTGCCCTGCAGCACGGCACCCGTGACCAGGTCGCCGACGCGGCCGGCGAACTCCTCGTAAATGGACTGGCGGCCGGCCTCGCGAACGATGGAGCTGATGACGCTCTTGGCGTTCTGCGCGGCGATGCGGCTGACGTCGGCGGGGGTGACGTCGCGCTCCTCGAACTCGGAGTACTCGCCGGTCTCCTCGTCGGGCTCGCCGACCGGGACCAGCTCGTAGACGTAGATCTTGCCCGTCTGGCGGTCGATGGTCACTCGAGCGTCCCACTCGAGGTCGAGGATATGCTGATAGCTTTTGGCCAGGGAGGCTTCCAAGCGGTCGATCAGATAGAACTCGTCGATCTTGCGCTCATGGGCCAAGGCCTGCAAAGCCTCGATCAACTCAGAACTTGCCACGTTTTAGCTTCCTTTCTCCAAACAGCCCCGGCTAGGAGCTGAAATCCACGATGCCCTTCAGATGGGCGCGTTTCATCTGGTCGATCGGCAGGACGGCCTGCTGGCCGTCGACGTCCATGACGACGTTGCCGCCATCGGCCGAGACGATCGTGCCGGTGAAGTTGCTGCGCCCGTCGATGGGATGGGCGAGCTTCACGACGGCCTGCTGACCGGCGTAACGCGCGAAATGCTGCTCCGTGCGCAACGGGCGGTCGATGCCCGGCGAGGACACCTCCAGGGTGTAGGCTCCGGGGAACGGGTCGAGCGCATCCATGATGTCGTTGATCCATGCCTGCGCTTTCGCCAGCTCATCGAAGCTCACGCCCTCGGGCGTGTCTATGAACACGCGAATAGTAGGCGCCTTCTTGGCGCCTACGACCTGCACGGTCACGATCTCAACGCCTTCGGACGCCGCACGGGGCTCCAGCGCGTCAAGCAGCTCGGTTTCCTTCTTGCTGAGCACGCTCATAAGCTCCTTTCTGTGCCCTAACATACAAAAAAGCGGGTAAAAACCCACTTTCCGTCTGCGAAAGTATGGTGCGCGCCGTCGCGCGCTTGCTGCAATGCAAAACTTTTATACCATACGGAACATCGATTTACCAGCACCGGCGTCCTCAGACGCAAGTTCACCATAAAACGCAATATGCGCCGGTTTGAAACATCTGAACCACGTTATATGGTTGCGCACGCATCTGCCAGCCAAAACGTTGCGCCGCCAGGGCATTCCCCGTCGCACGGATCTTCACCGGCAAGCGGTGCTATGGACGAGAAGGAAACCGAGGAAAAACCCGCTTCCAAGCACATCTGCTCGAACACGGCACACGAACGCGCTTGGGAAAAGACATCGATCGAACTCGATTCGCCGACCATGGTCGCATGCCCGCTCAACGCGGAATCCCGCCCTCCGCGATGCGCAAGAGGCGCACCTACTGCGGGCACGCCCACATCATTTCCGAGCGCCGCATCCGCGCCGTCCCCGATAACCGCAGGCCCCCCTTGCGCGTCCAAGTCACCCACGGCGAACACGCCCTGCGCGACCCAGAGCCTTCCCCCGGGCGCCAACACCCGGGCGAATTCGGCCAACGCGACGGGCAACGACCACGCAAGGTTCAAAACGCTGTTGATATAGACCAGGTCGAACGATGCATCTTCTATGCAGGCCTGGGAAAGGTTTTCGGGGATCGCAAGCGAAAAACGAAGGTGACGCTCCCAAGACGAACCAGCCCGATGATTCTTCGGCGCCGCAGCACAGGCGGCAGCAACATTATCCGTATCGGGGTCCACGCCGATGACGTAGCCTGAGGGCCCGACGGCATCCGCCAAAGCGAAAGCCCCCTTGCCTTTACGGCAACAAACATCAAGGACCCGCTTGCCTTCGATATCCGCGGGGATGCTCATAGCGCAACGGCCCTGGAACCCGGCAGCAGGTGAAAGCGCAGCGTAATAGGACAGAGCGGGCGCCAAAGATGCAGCAAACCGTTCATTCATAGCAACTCCCCCCGCCTTCCAGGATTCAGATCCAAATCATAAACAATGAGTAAGAACTCGTAGACCGTTAGAGCTACATAATATCCCACTACTGCAGATATCCACTGTTTACCGCTTGAAATCGACCTTTAAACCAGAATTCGAAGCCACCTGACCGCAGTCAAATGTCAAGGGGTATAAATGATGCTAATGTAGTAGCAATCAGACCTCCTGAACCACTGATTTGGACACTTTGCTTCAGCTGTCCCATATAACAACATCGGGTGATTCATATATCCAACATATCTTCCCCATCCCCCTTACTCATGCTCACCTGGGATTATATGCGGCATGCATGGCTTACTATGCATCGCTTCTATGATTTGCCCAAGAAACCGCTAGATTTCATGCATTAGACCAAAGCATTGAAAGTGCGCAAAATGGGTGGCGTCAAAGGGATTCGGTTGAAGGAACCGAACCCAATTTCCCAAAGGAGGATTTG
>NZ_HE611015.1:322913-333519 GCF_000236865.1 Senegalimassilia anaerobia JC110
TCACCCTTTGATCGGCGTCGATCGCAGGAACAAATTCACTTCGAGAGGAGGGTCGTCTGCCATGCGTGGATGGCCCTCTTTTCCTTACCAGCGAAACGCTATCGAGCTGTAAGCGAGCCAGAACGCTGAAACGCTCGAAACCCGGACAACCGGGAACGCATCTAAGCAAGGAGGATTTTAGTATGCAACCTTTGAAGGGTCTGAAGGTCGTCGACCTCACCACGTTCTTGGCAACCCCGACCACCGGCCGTATCCTCGGCGAGTGGGGTGCCGACGTCATCAAGGTCGAAGCGTTCAAGGGCGATCCGTGCCGCACGAACCAGGCTGTCGTTTTCGGCATGCCCTCCAGCGATGAGGAGAACCTGGCATTCGACGTGGCCAACTTCCATAAGCGCTTCGTCGCGCTGAACCTCAAGTCCGAGAAGGGCAACGAGGTCATGATGAAGCTGCTCGAGGACGCCGACGTCTTCATCACCAACACCCGCACCAAGTCCCTGGCCAAGATGGGCCTGGACTGGGAGAGCCTGCATGCGAAGTTCCCGCGCCTGATCATGGGCCATGGCCTGGGCTATGGCAAGAAGGGTCCCGAGAAGGACGCTGCCGGCTTCGACGTGACCTGCTACATGGGCCGCGGCGGCGTCTTCGGCACCACCGTCAACAAGGGCGACTCCCCCATGATTCCGACCAACGGCTACGGCGATTACCAGTGCTCCGTGTTCCTGGTGGCCGGCATCCTGGCCGCGCTGCAGGGTCGCGAAAAGACCGGCGAAGGCGATTACGTCACCTGCGCGCTGCAGCATGCCGGCATCTACACCCTGGCCACCGGCATGATCTCCGCCCAGTACGGCAACCCCTATCCGAAGAGCCGCCTCGAGGTCAACAACCCGCTGAACAACGTGTTCCGCTCCAAGGACCAGAAGTGGGTCGTCCTGTGCCTGCCGGAGTACGATCGTGATTGGCCGCGCGTCATGCACCTCATCGGCCGCGACGAGCTTGCCGAGCATCCGGACTACAGCTGCTGCCAGACCGTCAACGACAAGGGCCTCGCCCCCGAGGTCGTCAAGATCCTCGACGACGGCTTCGCGCAGTTCACGCGCGAGGAGCTGCTGAAGATGTTCTCCGAGAACGACATGCCCTGCGAACCGGCTCAGACGCCGACCGACATCTATGAGGACCAGAACGCGCTGATCAACGAGTACATCAAGCCCGTTCAGTACCCCGCCGGCCCGCGTTGGTGCCCCACCGCTCCCGTCCAGTTCGAGCTTGGCGAAACCGAGGACCTGATCCCGGGCGGCAAGCTGGGTTCTGCCACCGAGGATGTCATGAAGGAGCTCGGCTACAGCGAGGATGAGATCAAGGCCGCCGAGGCCGAGGGCGCCGTTTGCGGTCCCGTCGACCTGGCAGTGCTTCAGGGCAAGTAATATTTCCTTACCCAAAGGCTTTCTTGCATAGCGACAGAGTTGCTTGGGAAGGGGCGACGCCGATCGCCCCTTCCCCATATCATATGGAGGGGTCCTATGATCACCGACGTCAAAATCAACGAAGCTGAAAAGCGGCGCTTTTACGAAAGCGGCGCCTGGGGAACCGACACCATCGCAGACGTCTGGCAGGACCGCAGCACTCGATTCGCCGATCGCGTATACGTTCAGGACGACCTTGGTTGCTCGTTGACGTATCGCGAGGTAGATGAAGGAGCAAGCCGCATCGCCGCCTGGCTCACGGAACAAGGCGTGCGAAACGGCGATGTCGTCTCCTTTCAGGTTCCCAAATGGGCGGAATTTTGCATGATTTACGTGGCGTGCGTCAAAATCGGCGCCGTCATGCATCCCGTTGCCACCGCCATGAACGCCGCTGATTTGGAGTACATCTTCAACCAGGTCGGCACGACGGCATATATCTGCCCCACCTTTTCACATAAAACGGACTACGAGCTGCAGTTTCAGAAGTTCAGGGATCGAGTCCCTTCCTTGCGCGCATTGCTGCTCTTGGACAAAGTCCAACCTGCGCACGACGAAAACGCTGCAACGCTTTCAAAGGTTTTGGAATCCGTTGCGCCCTTCACCGGCCCAAGCCCTGCGCATTCCGACGATGTCGCCTGCATCTTGTCGACATCGGGCACGACCGGAAAACCGAAAGCCGCGCTGTTCACGCATAACAACCTGCTCTATTCGGAGCGGGTGTTCTCCAGCGACCTCGAACTAGGTCCGGACGACACCGTATGGATGCCTTCCCCGCTCAACCATGCAACGGGGTTTTTCCATGGCCTGATCACCCCGATGCTCACGGGCGGACGTTGCGTGCTGCAGCTTCGCTTCAAGGCTGATGAGGCGGTCGAGCTGATCAACCGGGAGAACGTCAGCTGGTCCTGCGGCGCCACGCCGTTTGTGCACGACCTTCTGAAGTACCTCGAGGAATCAGGCAGGGCCATCCCCACCCTCAAGTACTTCCTATGCGGAGGGGCACCCGTGCCGGGAAGCCTCATCGAGATGGCGTACCGCCATGGGTTTTTGCTCTGCGAGCTGTACGGCTCCACCGAAAGCTGCCCTCACCTGCGCGTTCCCCGCGAGAAGTGCATTGAGTGGAACGGCCGTTTCTCGGGCGTCCCGTATCCCGGGATCGAGGTGAAGGCCGTCGACGAACGCCGTCAAGAGGTGGCGCCGGGCGTCCAGGGTGAGGAAGCAAGCCGCGGGCCGCATATGTTCGTAGGCTACCTGAACGATCCGGAACGCACCGACGAGGCGCTGGACGATGACGGCTGGTTTTACAGCGGCGATCTGTGCACCATCGATGAGCAGGGCCGCGTGAAGATCAACGGCCGCAAAAAGGAGATCATCATCCGCGGCGGCGAGAACATATCGGCTCGCGAGGTCGACGACGACGTCATGGGGTGGGATCAGATCGTCGATCATGCGACGATCGGCATGCCCGACGAGCGCCTAGGCGAGAGGATCTGCCTGTTCGCCGTGCCCGCCGACCCGAATGGAGAAGAGCTGTGCCTGCACGACTTGCTAGAATACATGGATGGCAAGGGGATCGCTAAACGTCTATGGCCCGAACGCCTTGAGGTCATCGACAAAATCCCCCGCACCGCCACCGGCAAGGTGCAGCGCTTCGTGCTGGCCAAGGAAATCAAGCATCGTATGGGTATCGAGGATTAGCAATGATCGAACAGCAATACAGCATCACCCGCACGCGCGCAACCTGGAAACCCCGCGTTGCAGCCGACGATCTTCCCTTCGTGAAGGATTCGGCCGGAAACGTGCTGGTCGCGCTCAACGGCGACGCAGAGGCCTCCTACACGGGCACCGGACGCACGCTGGTGGGCCAACCTCCGTACACGTGCCTCAACGACGATGCCGGTACCGAAAACGAGCACATGACGTTCGTGGATGTCGATGAGCTGCCCGAGGGCGTCGTGTTCGACTACCACATCGACGGCGGCTTCAACAACAATGCCGTCATCGTCACGTGGAAGATCCAGGACCCATCGCGTTATCGCATCCGCTGGGTTGCCTTGAAAACGTTCACGGGCATGCAGCTGAAATACATCATGCCCAAGAAATTCCCTCCCCTGGTGTTCGCGCTGGCGGCTGAAGACGCTTTCGCTTACTGCAATAAGATTCCCTGCGAGGAATGCGCATTCCGCTGCAAGAGCGGTTTCGAGCTTTATGCGCTGATCGAAGGGATCGGCATCGTGAAAAGGTCCATGGACCGCATCTCCATGCTGAACCTGGACAAAATCAAATAGCGCTACGACACACCTGCCATCTTGCGCACCCGCAGCCTCCGACAAGGCTGCGGGTGCGCTTTTTCTTTTGGTCGAAATTTAGCCACTCACCTGGGGATATCGAGTATTTCGGAAGCGACCTCGCCAGCGTATCCGCCATTATTCGTTTTGCAAATGATTTCGCCCGAATCGTTTGGGACGCTGAATTGGATTTCCCGAGAACGGGGTCGCATAATCGATGGTGTCGAAAGCCGATACAGCCTATCGCGACGACGAAGATAGCGACTAGGCGGGCAAAGTCTAAGGAGGTTCACATGAATCCCAATGCAAAGATCACCGACGAGCAGTTCGAAGCGTATCTGAAACAGATCCGCGAGCTTGCCGAAGGTCCGTTCGAGGAGATTCAGAAAGAGGTCGAGGTCACCAACACCTTCCCGGAGGAGTTCTACGAACTGGCCAAGAAAAACGACCTGTATCGCTTCTACCTGCCTAGCGAGTACGGCGGATGGGATCTCGACGAGCTTGAGATCCTGCGCGTCCAGGAAGAGTTCTCCCGCGGCCCGGGCGGCATGCGCATGCACCTGCATCACGCTGCCGACATGAACTGGCGCATCCTTGACGACTACGGCACCGACGAGGTCAAGGCCGAGCTGATGGACAAGTTCCAGGACAAGACGGTGTACTGCAACTTCGCCATCACCGAGCAGACCGGCGGCACGGGCGCCGACCTGCACACCACCGCCATCAAGAACGCCGACGGCAACTACGTCCTGAACGGCGAGAAGTGGCTGATCAGCCATACCGACTGCTCCGATTACACCTACGTCATCGCCGTGACCAACCCCGATGACGACAAGGACACCCGTCTGTCCGGCTTCCTGGTCCCCAACAACGCTCCGGGCTTCGAGATCGTCCCCATGCCCCATATGATGGGCTGCCGCGGTGCCGGTCATGCGGGCCTGAAGTTCACCAACCTGGTGCTTGAGCCGAAGTATCTACTCGGCAAGGAGGGCCAGGGCATGGAGATCGCCATCCACTCCCTGTCCGTCTCCCGCGTGCACATCGCCATGTCCAACCTTGGCATGGCCCAGCGTATGCTCGAGATCTCCCTCAAGCGCGCCAACGACCGCATCACCTTCGGCAAGCCGATCGCTTCCCGTCAGATGATCAAGGCCAAGATCGCCGACATGCAGAAGATGATCCACGTCCTACGTTGCGCCATCTACGATTTCGCGCGCGACTTCAACAAGGACCCGCACAACGAGTACGTCACCGAGAAGGCCGCTATCTGCAAGCTGTTCTCCATCGACACCGTCAAGCTGGTGTCCGACGAGATGCTCGAGATCTTCGGCGGCGATGGCTACTTCGAGGATTGCCCCTACGGCCCCACCGAGCGCCTGTATCGCGACTGCCGCGCCATGTGGCTTGAGGAAGGCGCTCCCTGCGTGCAGCGCATCACGATCGCCCGCGAGTGCCAGAACCACGGCGGCAAGATCGAGTACACTTTCGACTAAGCCATACCCTCCTGGAACCGGAAGCTCCTTTGGGCCGGTTCCAGGTCCCAAGCCTAAGCGCTTGCCTTCAGCTTGTGCGAGAAGCCGTCCTTCGGGGCGGCTTTTCGCGTTGACACGTGAAGCAATCCTGCACCCCACCGAGATTTGCGGCATCTGAACGCCTGCAATGCATTACAGTTGCTTTATAAGCTCACACGCGAGCGTTACAAGCCGGAGGCGCCTATGAACCTGTCACAGCTGTACTATTTTCGCAAGCTAGCCGAGGTTAGGCACTATACGCATGCGGCCGAAGAGCTGTTCATCTCGCAGCCGACGCTATCGAATTCGATCTCGCAACTGGAAAAAGAGCTTGGCATCCCCCTGTTCAAACGCGAGGGCCGAACCATCAAGCTGACGCGCTACGGAGCCGAATTCTACGAATACGCGACAGAGGCGCTCAACGCCCTTGAGAAGGGCATTGCCCTGGCAAAGGAACATGCGGGCTCGCCGACGGGGAGCATCGATATCGGGGCCATCTACACCATCCAGAGCGACTATCTCCCTGCGCTTATCAAGGGCTACCGCGAGGCATATGGCAGAAGCGCTCAAGTCAACGTTTTCCAAGGCTTGACGCTTCCCCTGATCGAAGACCTGGAGAACGATCGATACGAGCTTGCGTTCACCGCCTATGTGCCCGATAAGGCAAACCTCACCTTCATCCCCGTGCTCACGCAGCAGCTCGTAGCCGTGGTGCATCGAAGCGATAAGCTTGCATGGAGCAAGAACCTCAAGCTAGAGGACCTGCGCGGGCGCGAGGTCATCACGTACCCGCCCGACACGCCGATCGGCGCCGAGGTGGCCCAACTCATGAAAACCCACGGCATAACGCCTTATCACACTAGCGCCAACGACGAGATCACCTTGGGCTCGATGGTGGATAGCACCGCCGGAACCGTGGGATTGGCCCTCAACACGATCGGGCTCTCCCCTTTTCGCGAGCTTATCACCAAGAAGCTGATCCAAGTCGACGACGACTTCCACACGGTATGCCTGACGTTTAAGACGGCATCCTACAAAACGCGAGCGGTCGAGAACTTCATCGAGTTCACCCGAAGCTTCGAATGGGATTCCAAATCAGGACCACCCGCATAGCGGGTGGTTTACTCTTAGGGTATAACCCATGGAAGGCCGGCGCGCGCCTAAAGACGCCGGCCTTCACGCTGTTCAGGCCCTATTGCCCTTGACCCGTGGCGAGCCGGTCGAACCGGCGGCCCCCGGCTACTTCTTGAACGGGTCGGAGTACTCCTTGACGCTCAGCTTGTCCAGCGCGATGTCGGCGGCCTCCTGCTCCCTGATGTACTTCGCGATGGTCGCCTCGTTGAGCCCGACGGTGGAGACGCAGCAGCCCTCCGCCCAGAACCTCCTGTTGCCGAACTTGTACTTCAGGTTGGCGTGCTTGTCGAAGATCATGAGCGAGCTCTTGCCCTTCAGGTAGCCCATCACGCTCGACACGCTGTACTTCGGCGGTATCGCCAGCAGCATGTGCACATGGTCGGGCATGAGGTGCCCCTCTATTATCTCGACGCCCTTGTACTCGCAAAGCCTCCTCAGGATCTCCCCTATGTCGGACCTGATTTGGCCGTAGATGGCCTTTCGCCTATACTTCGGCGTGAACACGATGTGGTACTTGCACATCCACTTCGTGTGCGAAAGGCTGTAGGCTTTATTGGCCATAGCCGAACACCACCCTTCCTTCTCGGATTCTTGACGGCCTGAACAATCGTCAATATCCGGCGGGAGGGTGGTTTTGTAAAGCAGGTTGTCGTCCGCCCGCATAGCGGGCGGTTTGCTTGGCGCGGCTACGCGCGCGCCAGACTGAAGTCATTAAACACTGAAAAAGCCGCCCCACACGGGGCGGCTTTTCTGTAGGCAACGGGCTTTACCGAAGCCTATGATGATTTGAGCGAACGCCGATTACTCGGTCCACTGCTCCTGCAGGCCCTTCATCTTGCCGAAGCAGAAGATGCCGAGCAGCAGGACGACGACGAGCAGAACGATGGCGACGGTGAACAGCATCGGGTAGTTCTTGCCGAACAGGGCCCAGAACGGAGCACCGATAGCGCCGACGATGTTGACGAACATGGACACGCGGGAGTAGATCTCGGGGTACTCGCGCTGGCCGAACAGCTGACGGACCAGGATGGGCACGAGCACGACGCAGCTTGCGAAGAAGAAGCCGTAGACGGCGGCGCCGGCGTACAGGACCATGGTGGAACCGGTGCCGAACCACACCAGCAGAACGCCGATGATGCCGGTAGCGCAAGCGGCCAGGAAGCTGACCTTGGAGTTCTTGTCAGCGCACACGCCCAGGGCAAGCTTGCAGATAGCCTGGGAAGCCATCATGACGGTTGCCATGGTGACGCCCACGGCCAGCATGGTGCCGGTGCCGTCATCGAGGGACTTGGTGTACTTCGGGAACTGCTGAGCGACGATGGTCAGCAGGTTGATGATGCCGGCCAGCAGGAATACGGCGTAGAAGGCGACGGACTTCATGGCCTTACCGGCATCCAGGCCGGCAGGCTTGCCGGAAGCGGTCTGCGGAGCGCCGTAGGGCAGGCAGCCGCACTCCTCGGGAGTGGAGCGGATGCACAGCAGGGTGAACGGAAGAGAGGTGACCAGAGCAGCGATACCCCAGATCATGTAAATGGTCCAGATGTCCATGCCGGAAGCGTTCAGGGCATTGAACACCTGCAGCCAGATCGCGCCGCCGATGCCGGTGAAGGCCATGCAGGCGCCGATGATGGTGCCGGAGTTCTTGTTGAACCACTTGTTGCACAGCGTCGGGACGGCCAGCCACAGCAGACCGACTTCGCCAAGGCCCATCATAAGGCCGGCAACGTAGAAGACCCAAAGGGTCTTCACGATGGAGATCAAGATGAAGCCGAGGCCAACGAGCAGTGCGGAGACGGACAGCACGATGCGGATGTCGGTCTTGGCCAGCAGCTTGCCGATGAACGGCGCCGAGAAAGCCTCAGCAAGATACAGAACGGTGATGTAGAGCGCCCACGTAGCCGTGTCGACGCCCAACTGCTCAGGCACGACTGCCTGGAATGCGCTCCAGGTCGAGAAGACCAGAGCCGAGCATCCGAACGTGATCATGATGCCCGAGATAACGATGAGAATGTGACGCACGCTCATCTTATCCGTGTACTTAGCGGTTTCGCCCACTTTCTTCCTCCTTAGTTGAAAAGCAAGACGATCGCCTCCGCTTCGAGGGGGCCAGAATTCCCTCAAAGCGGTAAGCGTCTTGGATTAACTCCACAAAACGTTGCCGATCCAAGAACAAATTCGCTAAGTATAATCCGCCGAATCTGCACATAAGGTTACGGTCAGTATTTCGGTTTTGTCCATCTACCTATAGATACTGACTATTGGTTGCTGCTTGATGCGGGAAACTTGCATAGGTTTTTCGCCCATTTCTATAGATTACGGGTTGCAATCCATAGAAATAGCAATCTATCTATCTGCGCACCGATGAAGCATCTCCAAAGAACCGCTATCGGCCCCATTCAGCCGGTGAGCGGTAATGCACCGAAACAAACGGGGAACGGGCAAAAAGCCCGCTCCCCGTTACGAACCACCGTATGCCGCAAACCGCTAAGCGTCGATACCTGAAGCGTATTTCGCCATGATCAGCGGAGCGGCGATGTATACCATGATCTGATCGGTTCCCTCGGCGATTTGGAACCCGCGGCAATCCTGCCAAATCGAGCTGATACGCTCATGGGTGGTGTACCCTCGCCCACCGAGGATCTGCATCGCATCGCTGGCAACCTCGGTGGCGGCGCGAGGAACATAGCGCTTCATAAGGGCAACGGTCAGGCGCTCGTGGCACCCGTGATCGAATTCCCATGCAGCCTTATATACCATATGACGCATGTTGGCGAGTTTCACCTCCATATCGGTGAGCATCTCCTGCACCTGCTGGAACTCGGACACGCTCTTCCCGAAGGCATTGCGCTCCCCTGCCCACTTGACCGCATCATCCATAGCAGCTTGGGCCAAACCCAACGCCGTCGCACAAGCGAAAACGCGGCCATATTCGAAAAAGGCGAGCAACTGAGAGAAGCCCCGGGCAGGGCCGGACAGCCGCCAGCTTTCATCCAGCCGCACGTTGTCGAATTGGATGTGCGCGAACGGAAGCATCTCCTGACCGATCTTATCTTCCGGCACTGCCGTGATGCCAGGAGTGGAGCAGGGAATCATCCACATGGACAGCGCCGCATGCCCATCTGATTTCGGCGCATCTTCATCAATGGCGGCAACGAGCAACGCTGGTGCGTATTCGCCGTTGTTCACGAACAGTTTCTCACCGCTCATGGTCAGCTGGCCGTCGACGGTGCGCACGTGCGTGCTCATGCTCATGGTGTCCGATCCGGCGGAAGGCTCGGACACCGCAAATGCGAACGCCAAACGCCCCGTATGCTGATACTCCATGCGGATGGGGTCGGTTTGCGCCGGGCTGGCGAACGCTTCGAGGATCTGCAGCTGGAGGAAGTCGTTTTGAAACGGCAGCGTGGTGCCGGAGATGCGGGAGAGCTCCTCAAGCACGAGAACCTGAGCGAGCATGTCATAGCGCACATGATCGCGGCGGTGGATGACGCCGAATCCGTTGAAATCGAGGTTCACGAAATCGCGAACCACCTCATCGGGCAAACCCATATCGGAGCGCCACTGCGCAACCGCATCTTGATTGAAGTATTTAACGCCGAATTCGCGCACGTGCTCGATGAGCACGCGGTCGGCCTCGCTAAGACGGAAATCCATGTAAACCCCCTTACAACAGTTCCGCCATCTGCATATTGCTAGGACAATGATACCGACCTAGGAACCGCAAACCCAGCCCAAAGCTGCAACACAACACCACAGTATTTCGATTTTGGCCCATTTTTGCGCCAAAATTGCACTATGCCGAAGTAGGGGATCGATTGCGCTAGATGCGAAATCTACCAATGACAATGCTTGTCAAGGCTATTTACCGAATCGTTCATAGAGGTAGTCTATCGGTTTGCACCACATGCAAGACGCTAGCTATGAACTGTTTACACATGTCTAGGGTTCTGGGTATTCAAATCGCTTTGAAATAGTCAATTTTGACGAATTGAGCAAAACCAATCCCTTGAACTTACATACCATCTCCCCAGTTTGTTCAGTATGTATAGATAGAGGTTATGAATCAACCAGTTTTGGGGATATCGATTGCATTAGACGCAACCCGGGGCGCGGCGCAAAATGAGAGCACAAGCTGAGCTGCGGAGATGAAGCGAAAGCCGAAACGAAACAGTTCAACAAGGTAAGCGCTTAGGTAACCTTAAGGAGGGTTCAC
>NZ_HE611015.1:334797-337084 GCF_000236865.1 Senegalimassilia anaerobia JC110
CCCTCCAAAGCGATTTGATCGCAAGAACAAATTCACTTGTAAAAGAACCGCTCCATATGGAGCGGTTCTTTTATTGTCGCCAAACCAAGCATCACCGAACGCGTTCGCTCAACTGCATGAAAAGATGTGCCTCTCAGAGCTTTCCCGCCACGATCAAGCAAGTTCCTTAGAAGCAGCACCACCTCTTAAGCATGGATTCAATATCAAAAAAGGACGTCCAGCGAATGAACGTCCTTTTTCATGGCTAACTATGCACCAAACTACGACCTACAAGGTATCGGTACTGGGGATAGCGTCCTTGGGAGCCACCCAATCCTGCGAGAACTGGATAAACCGCTCGGCTGCGCAGCTGCGATACGCATCTCTTTTATATATCAAGTATATCGGATGGAAATCCTGGGGCACTTCTTCGATGCGAAGGAATCGCAGATGATCGAACGCCTTCAAACTGATGGTAAGCGTGGCCAAAGCAATGTCGTTGGGCATAGCGGAGATAATGCCTCCCAACGAGACCTCATCCTCGCAATCATGCTTCGCCGAAAGGCTGTACTCCATAAGCAGATCGTTGACCTCTTCGCCGATCGGCGTGCCTAGGCGATACGTATGAACGTCATAGCCGGAAAGCTCGGGGATGCCGATAGAGCTTCTCTGCGCGAGCGGGTTATCTTTGTTGACGACCACTACCAATTCATGGGAAAGCACATGCTCATAGCAAAGGTTCGGTTTGCGCTCCCCTGCTGCGGCGAACACCACATCGTATTTATCGTTCTCCAGGCCTTCGACAAGAGGAACACTGAAGCCCTGGAACATATTGAGCTTGACTTCCTGACCATAATTCGCAGAAAAGTCATGGAACAGCGGTGGTAGGTAGTCACCCTGCACGGTGAGCACCGCGCCGACGTTGACCGTGCCCCCCAGCTTGCCGTTGAACTCCTGCGCAAGCTCGACGCCCTTGTCGATTTCACGAAGGCCACGTTTAACGTACGTGGCGAATTCCTTGCCGAACGGCGTAAGCCGCATACGGCGACCTTCACGCTCGAAGAGCTGCACACCCAATTCGGTCTCAAGCGATTTAATCGCATGAGACAACGAGGGCTGGGTGATATAAAGCTCTTTTGCTGCTTTGGAAAAGTGCTCCAACTCCGAAAGCTTAGAAAAATAGTACAGCTGAGACAGGTTCATCGGTAAACTCCGTTCCCTTGCGAACAGCTTGTTCCCTACGAGGATCTCCACCCCACTCCAAAGTGGCCTTAGCGACCCAACGCCTATCGATTATACGAAAATGTATGGGTCATTTCATCACTTTCCAACCGATTTATATTCACGAAATGAATATATCAGAACAGCCCACATTCAGCTTAATCTTATGGACCTACTATGCTTCAAATGCCATTATGCCTGATAGATCAACTATTATGCTGTGTCAACGCACATATGGGAACTATAAGGGAGGGCAAGAGCGGTGCCAATAGTCCCAGTTTTGCACAGTTTTGCGATATCAGCCATCTTCTTGCACTTCTTAGCGGGGTAAGCTTCCTAACGAAATACCCCACGATCGAGGAGGACCCCATGACAGAACTCACCCCACAGCTGGTCGAAGGCCTTATGAACAATGTGCCGCCGCAACAGGATTTCCGTCAAGCGGTGACCATCATCAGCTCCGATCCCGGCAGCGTCGTGTATCAGATCGAGGTGCCTCAAGACCAAAGCAACTATCATGGCACCATTTTCGGCGGGTTCGTCAACTGCATGCTGGAAGCCGCCGCAGGCATGGCCACATATGCATACGGCATGAACAACGTGGCCATCAGCTGCGCCACGAACTTCATCCGCGCCGTCAAGCCGCAGCTTCTGACCGTAAGCGCCCACACCACGCACAAAGGCCGCACCACCACGGTTTGCCATGTGGATATCAAAACGCCCGAAGGCAAGCTGGTGGCCGAGAGCACCTTTACGATGTTCCTTCTGGGGCCGCTAGAGTCCGCCTAAGCGCCCTTTCCATCAGTTGCCGGCAAAACCGCGGAAGCCCCTTCCAAACCGCCGGTGACGAATCTCAACCACCCCAAACGCAAAGAGAGGGAGGGCCCGAAGGTCCTCCCTCTCTTGCTATGCTCCCCTGTTGCCAGGGGGTATGTTAGGCCACTACTAGCCCAAGCGGTACTCGATGCCCATCGTCGGGCCGGGGTTGACCCACTTCTTGACGATGGTGCCCTCGCAGGCGATGCGGCAGGTGCCGCACTCCAGGCAGCCGGCGTAGTCGAAGGACTTCGCGCCGTCCTCGTCGATC
>NZ_HE611015.1:337520-376873 GCF_000236865.1 Senegalimassilia anaerobia JC110
ATCCTTGTAGGAGGCCAGGCCCGCCGCGGAGGTGTCGCCGGCGTCGATGGCGGCCACCGCCGCCTCGGCGGCCATGCGGCCGGAAGCCACGGCGAAGTCCATGCCGCGCACCTGGTAGCCCATGTTCATGCACAGGCCCGCGGTCTCGCCGGCGATCAGGCAGCCGTCGAAGACGTATTTCGGAATCATGTTGTAGCCGCCCTCGGGCACCATGTGGCCGGAGTGCTCGACCATCTTGGCGCCGCGGATGATCGGCGCCACGGCCGGGTGGTTCTTGAAGTCCTCGAGCATCTGGTAGACCGGCACCTCGTTGCGCGATCCGTCGGCGGCCAGGGAGATGGTGGCCACAAGGCCCAGGGAGATGGACTCCTTGTTGGTGTACAGGAAGCCGCCGCCGACGCTGCCCTTGGTGCAGTCGCCCACGAACAGCATGGCAGCGCCCTCGCCCTCGGGGAGCAGGAAGCGGTCCTCGATGACGTTGGCGGGAAGCTCGAAGACCTCCTTGATGCCCACGGCCATCTGATTGGCCTTGGGACGGGCGTTGCCCAGGCAGCGCTCGGAGAGCATGGAGTTGGTGCCCTCAGCCAGGATGACCACATCGGCGGTGATCTCGTCGTCGCCGGCGCGGACGCCGGTCACGCGGCCGGACTCGTCCTTGATGAGCTCCTCTACGGCGATGCCGCAGATGTACTCGGCACCGGCCTCCTCGGCCTTCTCGGCCAGCCACTGGTCGAAGGGACCGCGCAGCACGGAGTAGGAGTCCTTGCCCTCCTCGCCGAGCTCAGAGGAGGTGAAGTCGACGGTCATCTGCGAGCTCGGGTCCATCATGGCGATGCGCTCGTGGGTGATCTTGCGCTCGACGGGCGCCTCGGACTCGAAGTCGGGGAAGACCTGCTTGAGGGAGTGGGAGTAGATGCGGCCGCCGGTCATGTTCTTGGCGCCGGCGAAGTTGCCGCGCTCAACGACCAGGACGGACTTGCCGGCGGATGCGGCCACGTAAGCCGCCACGCCGCCCGCGCAGCCAGATCCCACGACGATGATGTCGAAATCAGCTTCAGCCACCATTCGTCCTTTCTAACGTGTTCTCGTCTTGGTTGATCCGCTGCAGCAGCGGATCGATCGATGATCGGCGCGAGCGCCCGGCGCCTCAGGACTGCTGACGATCGATCGGAAGGCCGAAGCCCTGCATCGATACCTGCGTCCCAATAAGACGCCCGGCGCCCGCGCAGCATCGAGAAGAAGCCCGCCCATGAAGGACGGGCTTTCAGAACCTACTACAGAGCTGCGGTCAGCGCAGGCAGGATCTCGTTGAGATCGCCGACGATGCCGAAGTCGCACTGCTTGAAGATAGGGGCGTTCTTGTCCTTGTTCACCGCAATGACGGTAGCGGAACGGTTGGCACCGACCATGTGCTGCATCTGGCCGGAGATGCCGGCTGCGATGTACAGCTTCGGGGTAACGGTGATGCCGGAAACGCCGACGTAGAGCTCGGTGGGCAGCCAGTTGACGCCCTCGGTCAGAGGACGGGAGCAGGCGATGGCGCCGCCCAGCTTGGCAGCCAGGTCGCGAGCCTTCTGCAGATCCTCCTCAGCGGCGAAGCCACGGCCAGCGGACACGACGACGTCGGCCTTGGTCGGGTCGGCAGCGGTCTTCTGACGCTCGACGTTGCCGGTGACCTTGGCGGCGCGCTCGGGGGCAACCCAGGCGACATCCTCGGCAGCGCCGGCACCGGCGGCCTTGGAAGCATCGCACACGCCGGCGGCGACGATGTAGACCTGCTTGTCGCCAGCGGACTTCTGCACGCGCTCGGCGACGCCGCCGAAGTACGTGCCGCGGCCGCCCTCGGCGGTCAGCTCGACGGTTGCGCCAGCAGCGGCGGTGCCCAGCTTGGCAGCCAGGCGGCCGGCGATGACCTTGCCGCGGCGGGTAGCCTCGACCAGGACCACGTCGGCGGCGTTAGCGACGTCGACCAGCGCGTAAGCGGCATCGTCGACCAGCGCGCCAGCCGGCACGGCAACGTTCAGGACCTTGTCGGAAGCACCCTCGACGGCGCCGCCGAAGCAAACCAGGGACACCTCGTCGGCGCCCAGCTCACGAGCACCGCCAGCCAGCTCACGGGCGACGTCTGCGTGCTCAGCGATAACCAATGCCTTCATATAAGACACCTCACCTTTCCGATTACAGAGCGGCCTTGACAGCGGCGGCCAGCTTCTCGATGGCGCCGTCGTCGGCAGCGTCGACGATCTCCTGCTTGCGGGCAACCTGCTCAGGGGCCAGGCACTCGACCGTGGTCAGAGCGGCGGCCGGGGCGTTGTCGGCGCCGGCGACGTCCATCGGCTTCTTGCCGGCGGCCAGGATGTCCTTCATGCCCGGGATGCGCGGCTCGGCGACATCGGGCGTCACGGAGATGACGGCGGGCAGCTCAACCTCGACAACCTCGGTGCAATCCTCGAGGGCGCGGGTGACGACGGCGGTGGAGCCGTTGACCTCGACCTTGCAGGCGGCGGTCACGACGGGCCAGCCGAGCTTCTCGGCCAGCTGCACGTCGACCTGCTGCAGGTAGTTATCGGCGGAACCGTCGCCGCAGATGACGGCGTCCACGTCGCCGGCCTTGGCCAGCACGTCGACCAGGGCGGCAGCCGTGGCGGCTGCATCCAGGTCGGCCAGGGCGTCATCGGCGGCCATGTACAGATGGCCCATGCCGCGAGCCATGACGTCCTTCTTGAGCTTGGAGTTGTCGATGTCCTTGCCGCCCACGGTGATGGCGACGGCCTCATCGGCCAGCTGAGCGCCCAGCTCCAGGGCGTTCTTGTCGTACTCGGAGATGGTCAGCTTCGCCTTGGAGAAGTCCAGCGTGCGGTCGCCCGCAACCTGAACGTCCTGGGCGTCGGGAACGGCCTTGAAAGCCACTGCGATCCTCATGGAATCCGTCCTTTCGTAAGACTTAAACGATACATGCAGCCCGTATAACTACGAGCGTTATGCCACGATGGGAAAACGGGGCGGCCGGCAACCGATTGCGCGGGCGCCCCGATGAAACAAGCGATGCTTATTCAGCGTACTTCTTGGCAACCTGACGGCCGGCGATGTATGCCATGACCTCATGGGTGCCGCCGCCGAACATGTTGCCGCGCATGTCGGCCCACAGGCGGCCGACGCGGACCTCGGTGGTGTAGCCCAAGCCGGCGTAGATCTGCAGGGCGGAATCGGCGACCTCCCAGCATGCCTTGCAGCCATAGCGCTTCAGCATGGCGGACTCGAGCTGGACGGGCTGATCGTTGTCCATCATCCACAGCGTCTTGTACAGCATGTTGCGGGTGTTCTGGACCTTGATCTCCATGTCGGCGAGCAGCTCCTGGATCATCTGCAGACGCGTGATCGGCTTGCCGAAGGCGATACGCTGGTTAGCGTACTTGGCGGCGTCCTCGAGAGCTGCCTGAGCCAGGCCGACCTGCTCGGCGACGATGTAGGAACGCTCGACCTCGAAGTTCTTCATGAGCATCATGAAGCCCTTGCCCGGCTCGCCCATGCGCTGATCCTCGGTGAGGACGACGTCGTCCAGATACACCTCGCAGAACGGGATGCACTGCTGGCCGATCTTGTGCAGCGGAGCGGTAGAGACGCCGGGGGTGTCCATCTTGACGAACCACAGGGACATGTTGCCGTTGTCGTGGCTGGGATCCTCGTCCTTGGCGACGACGATGGTGTAGGGCAGCTTCTCACCCATGGTCACCCAGGTCTTCTGGCCGGACAGCTTGTAGGTGCCGTCAGCCTGCTTCTTGGCGACCGTGGTCATGGAGCGGTTGTCGGAACCGGCGCCAGGCTCGGAGATGGAGAGGGAAGCGATCGGCCAGCCGGTCTCCATGTAGTGGTCCATGGCCTCCTGCTTCTGAGCCTCGGTACCGAACTCCATGATGTCGAACATGGACAGGGAGTTCTGGTACAGAATGTGCATGCAGCCGCTCTTCTGGTACAGGCGCTCGATCATCAGACCGATGGTCACGCGATCCATCGGGATTCCGCCGTACTCCTCGGGAATGCCCATCAAACCGAAACCAGCGTCGCGATAAGCCTCGGCGATCTCCTGCGGCATGCCGTGATCCTCGTACATCTTCTTCACGACGTCCTCGGTGAAGTAACGCTCGCAGAACTCATCCACGCTCTCGAGCAGCATCTGCTGCTCATCGGTCAAATTGAAGTCCATCTTCTCTCCTTGGCTCGAGTTTTGCCGGACCTCCGGGATTTGCCCGGTTTCCTTGAGCTGAACTATACGCGCTTGCAAAACAGCCGGAACCGGTCACTATCGCCTTTTTGAGTGATTTTTCGCCAATTTAGGCTGTCATAGCGAATACCTATTGAATCATGGGTTGATTGATAACTTCCGTTCATAATTTCGCTGACCTGCGGTTTCGCTGCATATTGAAAACTTTTTACTCGAAACATCGCACAGAGGTACGCTATTTCTTCATCCCCCCATTTGTTGTCCGTTGTCCATCTGATGTATACTGCAAACCAGCTAGAGAGAACGCATAAAAGGCCTATCGGCGCTTTGGCGGTTGCTTCGAAGAAAGGATGCACACCATGGGTTCGTTAGACACTATGGGGCTTTTGGGGAACTCGTTCATTGAGCTGGCAGAGCATCAGCCAATAGAGAAGATCTCGGTTTCCGACATCGTCGCAGCATCCGGGAAGAACCGCAAAACATTCTACTATCATTTCGAAAGCAAGGAGCACCTAATCCGATGGGTGTTCCGGCGCGATCTTGCCGATGTGCTGAAAGCCAATGTCGCCGACGACGACCTGCTCTTCGAGCCCGAGAGCGACGATTCCTTCTCTTCCCTGCCCTATTACGTTCATAAGAAAGTAGGCGTGCGCAGCTTGGACGGGTCGGTGTTCTTCGACATGCTGGCCGAATGCTTCCAGTATCGCCGCTCATACTATGCCAAAACGCTGCGCATGAGCGGACCCGACAGCCTGCAGGCCTACCTGTACCGCTTGTACGTCCCCGCGATGGCGGCGGATATCCGTTTCATCCTGTCGAACCGCTATCTGTCGGAGGGTAACGTCCGATTCTTGTCGGAATTCTATACAGGGGCGATCCTTTCCTACCTCCAGCATAAAGTGTGCGACCCGACTTGCGCCGATATCACCGCAGACGTGAAGCCGTTTCAGAACATCGTGCATTCCTCGCTTGAGAGCGAGATCAAAAAGCAACAGCTGCGACGCGTGCTGTGATCGGAGAGCAGCTTGACCGATCACAAGAAGCGCGAAGCGGCATGAACATACGCGATCGGCTTCTTACGCGCTGCATTCTCTAAACCGAAACGGCCTGCGAACCATTCGTTCGCAGGCCGTTTTCAATGCTATCCGATCATGGGTTGCCGCACGCTATTTCGCGTGCTCCGCCTTGTCGTTCAGAAGGCGGTTCAACGCGTTCAGGTAGGCCTTGGTGGAAGACACGACGATGTCGCCATCGGCGCCGCGGCCCGTGTACACCTCGCCGTCGGGAGCAGTGACGCGAATGGTGACCTCGCCCAAAGCGTCGATACCGCGCGTGACGGCCTGCACCGAGAACTCGGTCAGGTCATTGTCCACCTGCACGATCTTGTTAACGGCCTTGTACACGGCGTCGATGGGGCCCGTGCCGAAATCGCACGCGGTGACGACCTGGTCTGCGGGGTTGCGCAACGTGACGGTAGCCGTGGGCTTGAGCGGGAAGCCGCAGGAGATTTGCACGGACTCCAGCGAGTACAGGGCAGCCTCGTTGCGATGGCTCTCGTTCATGAGCGACTCGAGGTCCTCGTCGTAGATCTCCTTCTTCTTGTCCGCCAGATCAAGGAAGGCGTCGTACATCTTGTCGAGCTTTTCCTTGTCGAGCTCGTAGCCGAGCTCCTCTAGACGGTGTTTCAAAGCCGCATGGCCTGAACGCGCGGTGAGCACGATCTGGGACTTGCCGGCTCCGACCTCTTCCGGATCGATGATCTCGTACGTGTCGCGCTTCTTGAGCACACCGTCCTGATGGATGCCGGAGGAATGCGCGAACGCATTGGCGCCGACGATGGCCTTGTTCACCTGCACGTTGATGCCGGTGATGGACGAAACCAAGCGGGAGGCCTTGAGGAACTCGCGAGTGTTGATGTCGGTGTGGGCGTCAAGCTCCCCACCGTGCATCTTGATGCCCATGACGACCTCTTCCATGGCCGTGTTGCCGGCACGCTCGCCCAGGCCGTTGATAGTGCACTCGATCTGGGTTGCGCCGTTCTCAACGCCGGCAAGAGACAAGGCCGTGGCCATACCTAGGTCGTTGTGGCAATGCACCGAGACGGTGACGTTCTCGATGCCGCGGACGTTCTCCATGAGGTACCTGATGCGGCGGCCGAACTCGTCGGGCAAGCTGTAGCCGGTGGTATCGGGGATGTTCACGACGGTTGCGCCGGCATCGACGACGGCCTGGATGACCTTCGCCAGGAACGCATAGTCGGCACGACCGGCGTCCTCGGCATAGAACTGGACGTCCTCGACATAGCTTTTCGCATGCTTGACGGCGGCCACCGCACGCTCGATGCACTGGTCCTCGGTGATGCGGAGCTTGTCATGGATATGGCTGGGGCTAACGCCGATGCCCGTGTGGATACGCGGACGTTTGGCGTACTTCAACGCCTCCGCGGCGCGATCGATGTCCTTGGCCACGGCACGGGTCAAGCCGACGACGGTGGCGTCATCGCCAGCCAGCTCGGCGATGCGGCGGACGCTCTCGAAGTCGCCGGGGCTGGAGATGGGGAAACCCGCTTCGATGACGTCGACGTTCAAACGTAGCAGCTGACGCGCCACAACAAGCTTTTCCTCGGTGTTCATGGAAGCGCCGGGCGATTGCTCGCCGTCGCGCAGCGTTGTGTCGAAAATTGCGATCTTGCGCGTCATTTCCGTTCCTTTCGGCTCTATTTACAAAACGCAACCCATTCTAATACACCTAGCACAACGGTCGAGTTAAAACTCTGTTCAACAAGTTACCCACATGTTAAATCTTGACCGAATCGAGCAGTTGCGGAACATCCTTTCAGCGTAGAGCATGACGGGTGGGAAACGCAGAGGATTTTCGAACGGTGAAACGCGAAGGAGCATTGGGCCAACAGGATGCGGAAAAGCATCCGGAAAATGCCCTCGTATCGCAGGGCGCGATCATTGGACGAAACGCAAGCAACCCTTTTGTCGCCGGAATGCGAAGGTCCCCGGTTAACGAGACCTGAGCAAGCGTTGGCCGCCTGAACGCAAAAGCCCTTTCGACCGTCTGAACGCAAAAACGCCCGCCGCGATTTCTCGCGGCGGGCGCATAACGATATGCGGTTGCTCGGCTACAGCTTCACGTACCAGAGGTTCTTTAGGTCCTCGAGGTTCTCGCGCAGCTTGGCCAGCACGCTGTCATCGAGTTCGCCTTCGATGTTCATGTAGACGATGGCCTGACCTGCCTCGGGGTCGTTGACGATCTGCATGGTGGTGATGTTGATGCCGGCGTCGCCGAGGATGGAGCCGATGGTGCCCACGCGGCCGGGGCGGTCCTCATACTGGAAGATGAGCGCCTGCGGACCAGGGGCGATGTCAACCTTGTAGCCGAGCAGCGAGATGAGGCGCACGTGCTGATCCTCGCCGGAAAGCGTGCAGCCGATCTCGCGGCCATCGGCGACCACCGTCACCGAAGAGGAGTACGCACCGGCGGATGCGTGCGCGCCGGTGTCCACGCGGATGCCGTGGCGACGAGCGACGGCCTCGGCGTTGACGGGCGTGACCACCGTTGCCAGGTTCTTGTAGGAAAGCAGGCCCTGAAGGGTGCCAGCCATAAGGATGGTGGCATCGGCGGGAGCGGCCTTGCCGGACGCAGTGAGCGACAGGCGCTTGGGCACTTCCCTGCCCAGCTGGGCGAGCATGCTGCCCATCATCTGGCAAGCGGGCACGTACGGGCCCACGGCGTCCATAACCTCGGGCGGCACGGGCGCCATGTTGAGCGCGGTGGGCACGACGCTGCCCTCAAGGCCGGCAGCGATGTAATCGGCGATCTGCACGCCCGCGCGCCTTTGCGCCTCGTAGGTGTAAGCGCCCAGATGGGGCGTGAGGATGGCGTTGGGGAATTCATGCAGCGGGCTTTGCGTGCAGGGCTCGTCCTCGAACACGTCGATGCCCGCGGCGCCGATCTTGCCGGCCGCAAGGAAGTCGGCCAGGGAGTCGATGTTGTAGATGCCGCCGCGCGCCACGTTGACCAGGATGACGCCGTCTTTCATTGCGGCGTACTGCTCGGGGCCGAACATGCCGATGGTCTCGTCGGTCTTCGGCAGATGCACCGTGATGAAATCGGCCAGGGGAAGAAGCTCCTCCATGTTGTCGTAAAGCGCCACGCCCAGCTGCTCGGCGCGCTCGGGGCTGCAGTACGGGTCGTAGCCCACCAGGTGCATGCCGAATGCACGGGCGCGCTCGGCAACCAGGCCGCCGATGCGGCCCAGGCCGAAGATGGCCAGCGTCTTCTCATACAGCTCGCTGCCGCAGAACTTGCCGCGGGACCACTCCCCCGCATGCATGCTTGCGTTGGCCTGGGCGGTGTTGCGCGCGCAGGCCAGCATGAGGCACATGGTCTGCTCGGCGGCCGAAACGATATTGGAAGTGGGGGCATTGCACACGATGATACCGGCTTCGGTCGCAGCCTCGACGTCGACGTTGTCCACGCCCACGCCGGCACGGCCGATGATGCGCAGCTTCGAAGCCGCGGCGATGACCTCGCGCGTGACATGCGTGGCGGAGCGCACCACGAGCGCATCGTAGTCGGGGATGGCCTCGATAAGCTCATCCGTGGACATCTTCAGCTTGACATCGACCTGCAAGCCCTTTTCCGCAAGGCGGTCCAAACCGGCCTGCGCCAGCTTCTCGGTAACCAGGACCTTCTTCGTCATGCGCTATAACCACCCTTCGTGTTGTGTTCGCATATGACTTCATACTACACAACGCGCGTCGGCGCGGCGCATCCGAGATGCAAATATCCGGAGAAAGGCCGATAGTCGCGAACGAATGCGCGAAAACCGACTGCGTCGACAAACGCGCGAGGGGTGCCCTGGACAGCCAGCCGCGGCATGCGCAAGGCGCTCCGAAACCGCGGCGGCGAACGAACGCGAACGCCGCCAGCTCCTCTATAGGCTTTACCTCAGCATGGCGGCAAACAGAGAAGGGGCCGGGCAATATGCCCGGCCCCTTGAGGGAGACCGATTCACGGGATGGCAGGCACCCCGGTACGGCTACACGACCAGAACCGAAGCGTTCGGGTTATTCGGCCTCATCGGACTTGACCCAGGAGAACATGCCGCGGATCTTGGCACCGGTCTTCTCGATCTCGTGGCTGTTGATGGCCTCGCGCTGCTCGAAGAGCCACTTATGATCGTTCTTGCAATCAGCGACGAACTCGCGGGCGAAGTCGCCGTTCTGGATGCGATGCAGGATCTCCTTCATGGCCTCGCGGGACTGCTCGTTGATGACCTTCGGGCCGGCGTAGTACTCGCCGTACTCGGCGGTGTTGGAGATGGAGTAGTTCATGAAGTGGATGCCGGACTCGTACATGAGGTCGACGATCATCTTCATCTCATGGTAGCACTCGAAGTAAGCCAGCTCGGGCGGGTAACCGGCCTCGGTCAGGGTCTCGAAACCGGCCTTCACCAGCTCCACCAGACCGCCGCACAGGACGGCCTGCTCGCCGAAGAGGTCTTCCTCGGTCTCCTGGGCGAACGTGGCCTTGATGATGCCGGAACGGGCACCGCCGACGCCCCAGCAGTAGGACATGATGATATCCCAAGCGTCACCGGTGGCGTCCTGGTACACGCAGGCCAGATCCGGCACGCCGGAACCCTCGGTGTACTGACGACGAACGATATGGCCCGGGCCCTTCGGGGCGCACATGACGACGTTGACGTCCTCGGGAGCCTTGATGTAGCCGTAGTGGATGTTGAAGCCGTGGGCGAAGGCCAGGGTGTTGCCGGCCTTCAGGTGGGAAGCAATGTGCTGCTCATAGACCTCGGGCTGCAGCTCGTCGGGAACGAGGATCATGACGATGTCGCCTTCCTCGGCGGCCTGGTCCATGGTGGTGACCTTCAGACCGGCCTCTTCGGCCTTAGCCCAGCTCTTGGAACCCTCGCGCAGGCCGACGCGCACGTCGACGCCGGAATCCATGAGGTTGAGGGCATGGGCATGGCCCTGGGAGCCGTAACCGATGATGGCGACCTTCTTGCCCTGGATGATCTTCGGATCGACGTCGTTTTCGTAGTAGATCGTAACAGCCATGGTGGTAATTCCTTTCTTCTTGGCTGATGTACCTGGAAGTATAGCGTGTGCGAAATCGCATCAGCGCATGGCAGGCGGCTGCAAAGCGCATCGCCCGCATGCCGCATTCGAACCCCGACGGTTAGCGCAGCTCATCGCGCGAACTACGTGCCGGCGGACGTCCGAACATGGCACCTCGCCGATCACGGCATCGCCCACATGCGCAGCCTGCGCTGCCACAGCGTACTGCGGGAAGCCATGGCGCCTACGATTCCTTGGAGGCACGCGACATGGCGATCTTGCCGGTGCGTGTGATCTCCTTGATGCCGTATGCGCGGAACAGGTCCTCCATGCCCTTGAGCTTCGACTCGTCGCCCGTGGCCTCGATGGTGAGGCTGGAGCGGCCGACGTCGACGATCTTGGCGCGGAACACGTTGGCGATCTCGATGATCTCGTTGCGGCGGTCGGGCGCGGCGTTGACCTTGAACAGCACCAGCTCACGCTCGATGGCGGAGGTATCGGTGAGGTCGGTGATCTTGAACACGCTCACCAGCTTGTTGAGCTGCTTGGTGAGCTGCTCGTACGCCAGCTCGTCGGCCTTCACGATGATGGTGATGCGCGACATGGTGGGATCTTCGGTGGGACCGACCGACAGCGAATCGATGTTGAAACCGCGGCGGGAGACCATGCCCGTGACGCGCGAGAGCACGCCGGGCTTGTTCTCAACCAAAACGGACAGGATGTGCTTCATCGGGACTCCCCTTCCACGTCCGCGTCCTCGGGCTGCTCGCCCTCGCGCGGCCCTTTGTCTTCGGGATCGCTTTCCCATCGGCCGCCGAACTGCGCATCGATCTTAGCGCAGGGGCTTTTCTCCGGCTCGGGCGCAGGCGCCGGCTGGCCGGGCACGTCGGTGCGCACCGCGCCGACGGCCACGTCGATGGCGCCGAGCACGTCGGACATCGCCGCGCCGGGGGCCACCATCGGGAACACGTTCTGGTCGTCGGGGATGGCCACGTCGAGCAGGAAGGGGCCCTCGCAGGCGAGCATCTCGTCAAGCGCGGCGTCGACCTCCTCGGGGGCGGTGATGCGGCGGGACTTCCAGCTGTAGGCATCGGCCAGCTTGCAGAAGTCGGGGTTGGCCGACAGCTCCGTGAAGCTATAACGCTCGTTGTAGAACAGCTTCTGCCACTGATGCACCATGCCAAGAGCGCGGTTGTCCAGGATGAGCACCTTCACCGGCACGCCGTTGATGGCGGCCGTGGCCATCTCCTGGGAGTTCATCTGGAACGATCCGTCGCCGGCGACGCAGACCACCTGGTCGTCCGGGCAGCCGAAGGCAGCGCCGATGGCCGCCGGGAAGCCGAAGCCCATGGTGCCCAGGCCACCGGAGGAGATGAACGTGCGCGGCTTCTCGCGGTCGATGAACTGCGCAGCCCACATCTGATGCTGGCCGACCTCGGTCACCACGATGGAATGCTTAGGGTCGAGCTTGCGCGAGAGCTTCTGCATGACCGTCTCAGGCACGATGCGACCGGGGTCTTCCACCAAATCGGAGTGGTAGAACGGGAAGCGACGACGCCACTCGGCGATCTGGGCGAGCCAAGGTGCGGTGATGGGCTTGGCGCCGGCCTTGGACACCGCCTCGTTGATGCCGGCGAGCACGCCGCGAAGGTCGCCGACGATGGGGATCTGCACCTTGCGGATCTTGCCGATCTCGGCAGGGTCGATGTCGATGTGGATGACGTCGGCATGCGGGGCAAACTCGGAGAGCTTGCCCGTCACGCGATCGGAGAAGCGCGCACCGCATGCGATGATGAGGTCGGACTCGGTCATGGCGAGGTTGGCGTACTTCGAGCCATGCATGCCCACGGGACCGATGTTGAGCGGGTTGGAAGCAGGGAACGCTCCCTTGCCCATAAGCGTGGTGACCACGGGCAGCTGCAGCGCGTTGGCCAGCTCGACCAGCTCATCGGCGGCACCGGAGCTGATCACGCCGCCGCCGACGTAGAGCACGGGGCGCTCGGCGCGCTGGATGCGCTGGACCGCCGCGCGGATCTGCTTGGCGTTGCCGCGATAGGTGGGGCGATACGAGGGCAGGTTGACCTTATCGGGATAGTTGAACACCATCTTCTCCGACAGGATATCGGAGGGAATGTCGATCAGCACCGGGCCGGGACGGCCGGATGCGGCGATATGGAACGCCTCGCGGAAGGTGGACGTCAGCTCATCGGTGGACTGCAACAGGAAGGAGTGCTTGACCACGGGCATGGTGATTCCCACGATGTCGGACTCCTGGAAGCTGTCGGTGCCGATGACGCCGCGGGGCACCTGGCCGGTGATGACCACGAGCGGAACACTGTCCATATAGGCGGTTGCGATGCCGGTAACGGTGTTGGTGGCGCCGGGGCCGGAGGTGACGATGACCACGCCGACGTTGCCCGTGGCGCGCGCATAGCCATCGGCCTCGTGCACCGCGCCCTGCTCGTGACGCGAGAGCACATGGTGTAGCTGCTTGCTGTCGTAGAGCGCGTCGTAGATCTTGATGGCCTGGCCGCCCGGATAGCCGAAGACCAGGTCGACGCCCTCGGCCTCGAGCGAGGCCACCACGGCCTGCGCGCCGATCATCTCTTCGCCCTGTTTGGGGTTTTTGCTGCCCAGACCGCGGGGCTGGCCTGCGGTGGACGCGTGCTTATCGTGCTTGCGTTCGCTCATGACACATACGCTCCCTTGTCTGCGGAGGAAACCAGCTTGGCGTACTTGGCCAGCACGCCGTGGTTATGCTTGGGCGCCGGCGCGACGAAGGCCGCACGGCGGGCAGCCAGCTCGTCATCATCGACGTGCAGCGTGATGGCGCCGCCCTCGATGTCGACGGTGATCCGGTCGCCGTCCTGAATCAGCGCGATCGGGCCGCCGGCTGCGGCCTCGGGGCTGATGTGGCCGACGCACGGGCCCTTGGAGGCGCCGGAGAAGCGGCCGTCGGTGAGCAGGGCCACCGACTTGGAAAGGCCCATGCCCACGATGGCGCTGGTGGGCATGAGCATCTCGCGCATGCCCGGGCCGCCGGCGGGACCTTCATAGCGGATGACCACTACGTCGCCGGGGTTGATCTTACCGGCGAAGATGGCCTCGCATGCCTGCTCCTCGGAGTCAAAGCAGCGGGCAGGGCCGGTATGCGTGAGCATGGACGGGTCGACCGCCGACTTCTTCACGATGCCGCCGTTGGGGGCCACGTTGCCGTGGAGCACGCGCAGGGCGCCCACCTTGGAGAAGGGGTTGTCGTACGTGCGGCACACCTCGCCGTCAGCGGGCTTGGTGCAGTTAGCCAGGTACTCGTCCATGGTGCCCATGACCGTGAGCGCGCTGCGGTCGAGCAGGCCGGCTTCGCCCAGCTCGTGCATGACCACCGGCACGCCGCCGACGACATACAGGTCGATGAGCGGACGCGGGCCGGAAGGCTGCAGCTTCACCAGGTGCGGGGTGCGCGCGCTTGCGGCGTCCCAATCGTCCATGGTGATGGGATGGCCCGCCTCCTGGGCGATGGCGGTGAGGTGCAGCACCGTGTTCGTGGAACCGCCGAAGGCCATATCGCATTCCATGGCGTTATGGATGGCGGCCTCCGTGATGATGTCCTTGATGCAGATGCCCTTCTCCAGAAGCTCCATGACCTTCATGCCGGCATGCTTGGCAAGACGCAGGCGCTCGGAGTACACGGCGGGGATGGTGCCGTTGCCGGGAAGCGCGATGCCCAGGGCCTCGCACAGGCAGTTCATGGAGTTGGCAGTGAACATGCCGGAGCAGGATCCGCAGGTGGGGCACGCGGTGTCCTCGAAGTACTTGAGCTCCTCTTCGGTCATGGTGCCGGCGGCAACCTGGCCGGCGCCGTCGAAGAGCGTGTTCAGGTCGGTGGTGACGCCCTGCGAGCACCCGGGCTGATGGCCGGGGAGCATGGGACCGCCGGAGACGAACACCGTGGGGATGTTCACGCGCAACGCGCCGAGCAGCATGCCGGGGACGATCTTGTCGCAGTTGGGGATGCACACGGCCGCATCGAAGGCATGGCCCTGGACGGCGCACTCGAAGCTGTCGGCGATGGCTTCGCGCGACACGAGCGAGTAGTGCATGCCGTCGTGGTTCATGGCGATGCCGTCGCACACGCCGATGGTGGAGATCTCAAACGGCACGCCGCCGGCCATGTAGATGCCGGCCTTCACGGCTTCGCAGATCTTATCGAGGTTGTTGTGACCGGGGATGATGTCGTTGCGGGAGTTGAACACCGCGACAAGCGGGCGCTTCAGCTCCTCGTCGGTCAGGCCGTCGGCCTTGAGCAGGCTGCGGTGAGGGGCGCGCGGAATGCCGCATCTGACGGCGTCGCTGCGAAGTTGCATGCCAATCCTTCTTCCTTCTTCTGCCCTTGTGGGGCATAAAAAAAATCCTGCTGCAAGCAACCTGCACCAGGACCTCAAAAGAGAAGGCATACGCATGAACGCATATGCGACGCATAACGGAGTCACCGGTTCAGATTACTTGCACCGGCCTTGCGCGAATGTTCCTCGCCTGGGGCCGAGCGTTCGTCAGAACTGCTCGGAGGGGTGTTCAAGCCCGCCCAACACCGGCTTGCAGCAACCGCCGGCTTTCTTGAAGATGGGTTCGTCTCTACTATCCTCGTCAACGCATTTCGTTTATGAACTTGTGGCCGTTAGTATAGCGCCGACCCTGAGGATGGCAACCGTTTCTCATCAATTATTTTCAAAATGCGGACGAAGCGTCGAAATTGACCGGATTGCGGCACGTCGAACGTGCGAAGATGCAGGTAACAGGGACGGACTCGCCGCCCAAGCCGAAAGCCGCACAAGGAGGCCTCGCATGAACAGCCATGAGAACCTGGTACCCGCCGAAGGGTATCGCCACGTGAAAATGCATCCCGAGGCGCGAGTAGCGCTGAACGCCACCGTTATCGGCGACGTCGAGCTGGCGCGCGACGCCACCGTGCTACCCGAGGCCGCGATCCGAGCCGATTACGGCGAACGGATCGTCATCGGCGAGGGCAGCGACGTGCAGGAGGGATGCAGCCTGCACGTCGACGCGGGTTTCCCGCTGACGGTAGGCCGCAACGTGATCATCGGCCACAACGCCACCGTGCACGGGTGCACCGTCGAGGACGGCGTGCTCATCGGCATGGGGGCCATCGTGATGAACGGCGTGCACGTGGGCAAGGAGGCGCTCATCGGGGCCGGGGCGCTGGTGCCCGAGGGCCGCGAGGTGCCGCCCCGGGCCGTCATGGTGGGCGTTCCCGCCAAGCAGATCCGCACGCTCACCGACGAGGAGGTTGCCCAGAACGCCGCCGATGCAGCCCTGTACGTGGAGATCGGAAAGCAGATGGAGCGCGACGGCATCGCGGCCGCCGGAGCGAACATGCCGCGAAACATCCCCGCCATCGGCATCGAGTAAACAGCCTGACATCCCAGCAGCGCGCGTGTGGGCGAACAGAGGCACGGAGGCGTGCTCTCATTGCGAACGCACCTCCGTGCCCCATTCACCTAGGGGTCGAATAATCCGCCCCCCGTTCACCCACCCCCCGTTCAAACGCAGTACGGCCTCGTTTCCCAGTCCGGGAAACGAGGCCGTTTCGTTCGGTGCTTCAAGCGATTTGCGGCACTTCAAGTTGTTCAGCAGAATGCGGTTACCGGTTTACACCGGCTTGACGCCTGTGAGCACGCGAGGCCTGCCGGCCAGGTCGTCGACGATGCGCACCTGATGAAAACCCGCTTGCCGCGCCAACTCCGCCGCAGCATCAAGGCAAGTCTCGTGCAGCTCGAAGGCGAAACCGCCCCCGGGGCGAAGCGCCGCCGCCGTCCAAGGCAGCAGACGGCGAAGGATATCGTTGCCGTCGGCGCCGCCGTCCAAGGCGAGCGCGGGTTCGAAATCGGCCACTTCCCGAGGTATCTCGGCAAGCACCGCCGTGGGAACATAGGGAGGGTTGGATACCACTAAATCGAGCCGGCCCATAGCGGCGGCGGGCACCGGCGACCCAAGGTCGCCCTGCTCGATGCGAACGCGGTCGGAAAGCCCCAACTCGGCGGCGTTGTCCTTAGCAAGCGCCACCGCCTCGGGCACGATATCGGTTGCGATGACGCGGGTATCAGGACGCTCGTAGGCCACCGAGCACGCGATGCACCCGCTTCCCGTGCAGATATCGGCGACCAGCAAGGGTCGGGGCTTTGCGACCGCGGAACCATCGGGGCGATCGCAGCCATCGCCGTTGCCTTGATCTTGCTGAGCATCCAAGTAAGCGCTAATGGCTTGCTGGGAGCGCTTCAATGTCTCCGACGCGTCGACGTCCGAGCCGTCCTGCGCAGCCTCGGCCGCAGCTGCCTCGGCAGCGATGAGCGCATCGCCTTCCCAAGCGTCGATGGTGCTGTCAAGCGCAACGCGCCGGTGCGCCGCGGGCAGAAGCGAGAGCGCCTCGCTGACGAGCACCTCGGTTTCGGGGCGCGGGATGAGCACGCCCGGGCGCACCTTCACCTGGATGTGCCTGAAAGCCGCGTACCCGGTGATGTACTGCAACGGCTCGCCCTTGCCGCGACGCGTGACGTAGCCGCGCAGGATATCGCGCTCCTCAAGGGACAAGGGGCGATCGAAGCTGACATAGAGCTGGATGCGGGACATGTCGCAAGCCTCCGACAGCAGCCACTCGGCCGAAAGGCGCGGATTCTCGTCGCCTTTGCGCTCAAGATAGCCGACCGTCCAATCGAGCGCGGCCTTGATCGTCCACATATCGCCCATGTTCCGTTTCCTTCGCCTTCCATCGAGCCCATGCCCGCTCCGCCCGCAAACAAACGCCTGCGACGCGAAGCCATATCCGCAAGGCCGGCAATCAAACCGACCAGCGCAAAACAACGCCGAAGGCGCGACACCGTTGCTGCGGTGGCGCGCCTTCGGCGATCGACGCATCGCGGCACGGTACATCCGCACCGCGATGCGATTACCCCTGATGGGATTTCCCGACCTACACGGCCTCTTCGAGCTTCTGAGCGCGATCGGCGGCCTGAAGCGCGGCGATGACGTCGTCAAGGCCGTCGCCCTGCAGCACGCTGGTGTAGGTGGAGTTGAAGCCGATGCGGTGATCGGTCACGCGGTCCTGCGGGCCGTTGTAGGTGCGGATCTTCTCCGAACGGTCGCCCGAGCCGATCTGAGCCAGGCGCTTGGCGCCTTCAGCGGCCTGCTGCTCGGCGAGCATCTTCTCGTACAGGCGGGCGCGCAGAACGGCCATTGCGGCGATCTTGTTCTGCAGCTGGGACTTCTGGTCCTGGGACTGCACGACCAAACCCGACGGAAGGTGCGTGATGCGCACGGCGGAGTCGGTGGTGTTGACGCACTGGCCGCCCGGGCCACCGGCGCGGTACACATCGATGCGCAGGTCGTTCTCGTTGATGTCGACCTCGACCTCGTCGGCCTCAGGCAGCACCGCCACCGTTGCGGTGGAGGTGTGGATGCGGCCCTGGGACTCGGTCTTGGGAACGCGCTGCACGCGGTGGACGCCGGACTCGAACTTCATGACCGAGTACACCTTGTCGCCCTTGACCTTGAACTGGACCTCCTTGTAACCGCCCGCATCGGAGGGGCTGACGTCCATGAGCTCGATCTTCCACTTGCGCGAGGAGCAGAAGCGCTCGTACATCTTGAACAGGTCGCCCGCGAAGATGGCGGCCTCATCGCCGCCGGCCGCGGCGCGGATCTCCACGATGATGTCCTTCTCGTCGGCCGGATCGGAGGGGATGAGCAGGAACTTGATGTCCTCTTCCAAGCTGGGAAGCTTGGCCTCTGCGGCGGAGATGGTCTCCTGCGCGAACTCCTTCATGTCGGGGTCGCCGAGCATCTCCTTGGCCTCGTCGATGTCGGTGCAGGCCTGCAGGTACTCGCGGGACTTCTCCACCAGCTCGCCCTGGTCGGAGTATTCCTTTGCCAGCTTGTTGTATTCCTTCTGATCGGCAAGCACGGCAGGGTCGCTCATCTTGGCCTGCAGCTCCTCGTAGGCCTTGATGATCTTCTCCAGCTTGTCGCGCATTTCGCTATCTTGCATGGTCGGTGCATCCTTCGTCATATGTTGCCGGTGGCCGCGGACGGACCCGCGGCATGGGCCCTGCGCGCGCGTTAAACGAGGGCAGGGCCGTTGTCGAACCGTAAAATCTTATCAGATTGCGACATGGTTTGCAGCCTGCTCCGCACAGACTGCACCATCGGACACCGCCGTGACCACTTGGCGAAGGGCTTTCGCCCGCACATCGCCTGCCGCGAACACGCCGGGGATGGGGGTTTCCCCTGTTTCGGAGGCCGCGATGTAGCCGCCCGCGTCAAGGGGCAAGGCGCCTGCGAGGAACTCGGTGTTGGGCTGCGTGCCCACCGCCACGAACACGCCGTCGACGGGCACGGTTTCCAAGGCGCCGTCGCTTAGATGCTCGACCTGCGCGGAAACCAGCTTGCCCTCCTCGCCGTGCAAGGCGCGCACCTCGGTGCTCCACATGAAGGAGACGTTTTCAAGTTTCGCCAGCTGGTCGTGATAAACGGGCGTTGCGCGCAGCTTGTCGCGGCGATGCACGAGGATGACGCGCTCGGCCAGCCGCGAAAGGTAGATGGCATCGGCCGCGGCGGTGTTGCCGCCGCCGACCACCATGACGGTCTTCCCGCGGAAGAAGCTGCCGTCGCAGGTGGCGCAATACGAAACGCCGCGCCCCGTGAGCTGCGCCTCGCCGGGCACGCCGAGCTTGCGCGGACGGGCTCCCGTGGCCACGATGACGCTTCGGGCGCTGTAGGACCCGTATGGCGTACGCAGCTGCTTCACCGGCAACGCCAGGTCGAGCGAGGAGACCCCCTCGTTGATGATCTGCACGCCGAAGCGTTCGGCCTGCTCCTTCATGGACCATGCAAGCTCAAAGCCGCCGGCTCCTTCCGAAAACCCCGGGTAGTTCTCGATGCGCTCGGTTTGCGCGAGCTGCCCGCCGGGCGAGAGCTGCTCGAACACCGCGGTGCGCAAGCCCGCGCGCGCGGCGTACAAGCCCGCGGTCAAACCCGCCGGGCCTGCGCCGATAACGGCGACGTCGAAGGTTTCGCCGCCGTTCGCCTCTGACGCGACCGCGCCGCCGGGCGCAGCAGAATCGCCAGGTGCGACCAGGGCATCAGTCGCAACCGAGGCGCCGGACGCAATCGGCAGTCCGGATCCGCCCTGCATGTCGATCGATTTGCTGTTCATAGGTATCCCCCATATCCGCGGCCCGAAGCCGCGTTCGCTGTATGTCTTGCGCTCAGTATAGGGGCTCAAGCGGCCTTTCGCGATATTGTTACTATGTCGGTACCATTTCTACAGACAGAAAGCGGCCCTGCGCGATGGCGACATCGCGCTGCGGCGGATGCTGCGGAAACCCCGGCGCGCCAGGTCCTTCCCTTCCCTATTCCTTCTGCGCCTTATGGCGGCGATACAGCAGGGTGCCGGCGATGACGCACAGCAGCATCTGCAGCACCGTGGGCGAGAACCAGATGCCATCCACCTGGAACAGCAGGCCCATGATGAACACCACGACGCACACGATGATGGACTCGGCGACGACAAGCGTGTTCGAAGAACGCGAATCGTCGACCGCGTAAAAATACGAGGTGGTGGTATGCGTGAAGCCGTAGAAGATGTAGCAGATTGAGAACACCGGCAGCGCATACGCGATGACCGGCTTCACGATATCCGAGGCGCCGAACAGCAGCGGGATGGCATTGCGCACCGCGAACATGATGCCAAGGCCCACGAAGCCGAACGTGATGGCCACCAGATAGTTGGTGTTGCGCAGCCTTCGCACCGCGTCGGCATCGCCGGCGCCGCGATAGACGCTGATGAGAGGCTGGCTGCCGTCGCCGACGCTTTGAATCATGATCTGCACGAAGAAGGCCACATAGGCGATGACGGCATACGCAGCCAGCGCCGTCTCGCCGCCATAGTAGGAAAGCGAGATATTGTTGACGACCGTTGACACCTCGGGGAGCAGCGTCAAGCCGAACGGCGCCGCGCCGAGCTTGAGGATGTGCGCGCAAATGGAGCCGTCAGGGAGAAGATCGCGCAGCGGGACGCGGTTATCCCGGTGCAGGAAGAACCCGAGCACGAACAGGAAGGCGACCGCTTGGGAAACCACCGTCGCTTCGGCGGCGCCTGCCGTTCCGCGGCCCCACACCATGACGAACAGGTAATCGAGCACCACGTTCACCAAACCCGCGAAGATCTGCACGCACATGGCGAATGCCACCATGCCCTTGTTGCGGATCAGCGGCGTGCAGCCCGTGACCAGCACCTGGAACGGCGCGCCGAGGGCGATGACCTTCAGGTAGCAGACCGCCTGCGAAAGCGTTTCGCCTTGGCCTCCCAGCACCCGGCACAGCTGCTCGGCGAACAGGGAATACAGCGCCAAGATGGGGATCGAGGCCACCACGAGCATGAACAAGGTGACGCCGACGATGCGCTGCGAGCGCTCCGCCTCGCCCTTGCCGCGGGCGATGGAGCTGATCACGCCGCCACCCATGCCAAGGCCCGTTCCCGCCGCCAGGATAAGGCACACGAGCGGGTATGCCACGTTGACGCCCGCAAGCCCGGCGTCGCCGACGGCATGGCCGACGAAGACGCCGTCGATGACGCCGTAGATGCCCGCCATCGTGAACGTGAGCATGGTGGGCAGGATGTACTTCAGGTACTCGGGGACCATCGAGCGCGTGATCACGCGTTTCCTCCTGTCTTGGGACCCAGAACCGGTGAACCGGGAAAGGGCCGGGGTGCCTGTCGACAAGCACTGCCGTGCGAGCCTCCCCCCGCACGAAGGGCATGACGCGCACGGCAGGTCTTCGCCGCTATCGCAAACGAAGGCGCCGTCCCATTCGGGGCGACGCCTTTCGCTTGATTTCCGGCGGAGATGATATCACAGGGTTATGGAGACCCTTTGGGCACGAGACTTGTTGGCCCCAGTTTGCTCTTCCACCGGTTCGGGTTGGAGATAGCTCGATCGGAGCATGCGCGGCATGCCCGCAAGCTTCGCGGCATGCCTGCGGGCGACACGTTGAGCAAGGCCTTACATACCGAGCAGGCCCATGATGGCGGGCTTAGGCTGCACGCCCACGACCTGGTTCACCAGCTTGCCGTCCTTGAACACCGCAAGCGTGGGCACGCTCATGACGCCGAAGCGCTGCGCCAGATCGGGGCTGGCGTCGATGTCGACCTTGACCACCTTGGCGCGGCCGGCGACCTCTGCGGCAACCTGGTCGAGCGTGGGGGCGAGCATCTTGCACGGCCCGCACCACGTTGCGAAGAAATCTACGAGCACGGGAACGTCGGCGCCTTCCACTTCGGCGGCGAACTGGGCAGAAGAGATGATCTGGGACATGATGGACCTCCTTGGTCGCTCCGGGGCCAGCGGACTAACCGGTCTGCCGCCCCACCTGTTTCATGCCCCGATTATAACCATCGCAGCCGCCGAAGGAAGGGCTTCGACGCCTTCGTCATATATTTGTTACTGTTTTAGTACCATTGCGATAGAAGGCGTTACGAAACGGTGACGCTGTGAAGGTATGGGGAGGTGCACGGGCGCTCGGGCTATACTTGAAGCGGAACACGAGAAAGGCCGCACCCATGAACGAAACGCTCCGCTCCGAACAACATAACGCCGCCGAACGCGCCGTCCCGCCACACCCCGAGCACGCAGCCGAAGCCGAGGACGCGAAGCAGGGAAACCCGCTCTTTTCCGAAGAGCGCCGCACGCCCGAATGCGCCAGCTCGGCAAAGCCCGAAAGCGCATCCGACGCCGAGGACGCACGCCAAGCGAACCCGGCCTCTTCCCCTTTCGCCTCGAAACCTGCTTGGGAAGGAAAGGAAACCGTGCCCGTGAACCTGGTGCTCGAAGGCGGAGCCATGCGCGGGCAGTTCACCGCCGGCGTGCTCGATTACTTCTTGGAGCACGGCCTGTTCTGCGATCGGGTGATCGGCGTGTCGGCCGGCGCGCTGAACGGATACTGCTATGTATCGGGCGAAATCGGGCGAACGTGCTTCCTTAATATGAAGTACTGCAACGACCCGCGTTACCTTTCCATGAAAAGCTTCGTGCATACCGGCAACGCCTGTGGAAGGGAGTTCGCCTTCCACGAGGTGCCGGAAAAGCTCGATCCTTTCGACTTCCAGGCGTTCGCGAACAGCCCCATCACGCTGACGGCCGTATCGAGCGACCTTGAGCTCGGCGAGGCCGACTACCATGCCGTGCGCGACCTTGGCCGCGATGCCGACCTTCCCTATTTGATCGCATCGTCGTCGATGCCGCTGGTCAGCCAAATCGTCGAGGTGGACGGCAAGAAGCTGCTCGACGGCGGTACCTGCGACAGCGTCCCGATCACGTACAGCCTGCTGACGGGGCGCAAAAAGCACATCGTGGTGCTCACGCAGGACGCAAACTACGAGAAAGGGCCCAACAAGCTGATGCCGGTGCTCTCGCAGATGTACGCCGACTTCCCGCACTATCTTGAGCGCCTGCGCTATCGCCACGTCGAGTACAACCGCACCTACCGCCAAGTGGCGCGCATGCACGAGGCGGGCGAGGTATTTGCCATACAGCCTCAGCGCCCCGTTGAGGTGCGCAGCATGGAACACGACCAGGACAAGCTGCTCGACCTGTACGCGCAAGGGTACGCCGAGGCAGCGCGCACCTGGGACGATCTGCAGGAATATCTGGCGAAATAACCGCCTGACACCTCACACCCCTCCGAAGGAAGCAACATGCCAACCGATTTCATCTCGCTTTTCACCGCATGTCTGATCGCCGCATGCGCGCCCATCATCGCGCGCATCATCCCGCGCGGGCTGGTCCCGGAGACCGTCATCTTGCTGTTGGCGGGCGCCCTGCTCGGCCCGCATATGGCCGGCCTGATCGAGCTGACCGACTCCATGAACATGATCTCCGAGCTTGGCTTGGCGTTTCTGTTCCTGCTGGCAGGCTACGAGATCGACCCCAGGAGCCTATCGGGCTCGCAAGGCAAGAAGGGCCTTGCCACCTGGGCCGTTTCCATGGTGCTTGCGTGTACGGCGGTATACTTCTCCCCTAGCTTCTCCCTGAGCCACATCGATGGGCTTGCCATCGCCATCGCCCTGACCACTACGGCGCTCGGTACGCTCATGCCCATCCTGAAGGAACGCAAGCTGGAAGGCACGCAGGTGGGCAACGGCATCCTGGCGTTCGGCACCTGGGGCGAGCTATGCCCCGTGCTTGCCATGGCGCTGCTGCTTTCCGCCCGTAAAACCTGGCAGACCCTGCTGATCCTGGCGTTGTTCGGCGTGCTATGCGTGGTGATGGCCGTGGTGCCGTCGAAGGCGCGCAAAGCAGGCCACGGCGTGTACGGCTTTTTGCATCGTAGGCGCAACTCGACCTCGCAGACGTTCGTCCGCGTGACGGTGGTGCTGCTCATCGGACTGGTCACCGTTTCAGCGGTATTCGACTTGGACATCGTGCTCGGCGCGTTCGCCGCCGGCTTCGTGCTGCGCTACATCATCCCCGAAGGCGACCATGAGCTGGAATCGAAGCTCGATGCCATCGGCTACGGCTTCCTCACGCCCGTCTTCTTCGTGGTGTCCGGCGCGAAGATCGACCTAGCGGGCGTGGGCGCGCAGCCGGGGCTTTTGATCACGTTCATCTGCGCGCTGCTGCTCGTGCGCGCCGTGCCCATCGTGGTCGCGCTGTCCATGGGCCGCGACGCTAAGGCGCTGTCCATGCACAACCGCATCACCGTGGCGCTATACTGCACCACGGCGCTTCCCATCATCGTCGCCGTGACCAGCCTGGCCGTGAAATCCGGCGCCATGGCCCAGGACACCGCCGGCGTGCTGGTGGCGGCAGGCGCCATCACCGTGTTCCTCATGCCGCTTCTGGCATCGCTCACCTACCGCGTGGTGGACGCGAAACCGATTGAAGCCGTGCAGGAAATCGTGGAGAATCCCCAGGATATCCGGGCCATCCTGCACGAGCACTTGGAGCTGGAGCGCATGATGGCGCGTCAGGAGATAGCAGCGCGCATGGCCGCGAAAGCGCGCCGGGACGCCGGCGAAGAGGCGGCTTGGGAAGACGTCGCCTTCGCGCTGCAGCGCCAAAGCCACCGCAAGCGTGCCATGGACGAGATGCTCGATTTCGCCCGACGCGAGTATGCCGCGCATGAGGATGACCTGAAGGAGCTCGGCGAGAAGGCGGATATAACGCGCCAGGCTGCCGCCGAACGCACTGCGAAAGCCGCGAAAGCGTTCGCGCAGCACCTCAAGGATGGCGACTGGGAGGAAGAGCGCCGCATCGCCGAGCGCGCCGTGCGCGAGTACCGCCGCCACATGCACGAGCTGGGCAAGCGCATAGACGATTGCCATCTAGACGACGGCAAGTAACGACCGCAGGCGCCTGCGGCGGTGTCGCCGGCGCCTGCGGTGTCTGCGGCGTCGGCGTCCGGCCAAATCGTAAGGCCGCAAACCGATCCGAGCGGCCTGAACCATGCAGCAAAACGCCTCCCGCCTCCCTGGCGAGCGCGATACCGGGGATGCGGGAGGCGTTCGTGGTTCGGCGCCCTTAGCGCCGCTAGGCGCTTGTCAAGCTATTCCGGGAAGAACACCTGGTCGATGCGCTGCCGTTCGGCTTGCGGACGTTTCTCGATAAGGCTGCCCACCACCATGAGCACGCCCGCCACGGTGATGCCGACGACGATCTGATGCAGCCCCATCACCTTGAACCCGAGCGCCATGCACGCGCAATACGCCGCCGTGCCGCCGACCATGGACAGCAAGGCGCCCAGCTTGCCGGCGCGCTTCCAGAACAGGCCGCACACCATCACCCAGAAAAACGCCGTCTCCAAGCCGCCGAAGGCGAACATGTTGATCTTCCAGATGACGTCGGGCGGCACCACGGCCAAGGCGAATACGATGGCGCCGACGCACAGCGTGACCGCCTGCGAGCCGCGGGAGATGCCGCGCTCGGAAGGCTGCACGCCGCGAGCCTCGCAGCTGTGCAGGTACACATCCTTGATGATGGCCGAAGACGAAGCGATCAACAGCGACGACACCGTGGAGATGGAAGCCGCGATAGGGCCGATGATGGCCACACCCGCCGCCCAGGACGGCAGCGTCTGCGCGATGGCGCGCGGGATGATGTTATCCACGCTTGAACCGTAATCGGCAAGGCTGCCCGTCAACACGCCGGCCGACAGCACGCCGAGCGCCGTAACGCCGATCATCATAAGGCCGATGATCACGGTGCCGGTGATCATGGCGCCGTGAAGGGCCTTCGTGTCCTTGAAGCCCATGCAGCGCACCATGGATTGCGGCAGAACGAAGGTGAACACGCCCACGAGCAGCCACTGCGTGAAGTACAGCGTGCCCGGCATGGCCCCGCCGCTGAAAGGTTCGAGCATGGCGGGATGGTTCGCCTTGATGGTGTCCATGATGTTCTCATACCCGCCGCCTGCGGTCAGAATGCCGGCAGCGAGCACGGCGATGCCCACGAGCATGATGATGCCGCACAGCGCGTCGGTAAACGCCACGCCGCGGAAACCGCCGATGGTGGTGAACAGGATGACCGCCGCGCCGAAGAGCACGAGGCCGACCATGTATGAATAACCAGTGACCGCCTCGAAGAGCTTCGCGCCGCCCACGAACTGGGCGACCATGGTGGCGGCGAAGAACAACACCACGATGACGGCGCTGATGTTGGCAAGGGCGTTGGAGCCATAACGAGCGCGCACGACGTCGATGACGGTGACCGCGTCGAGCTTGCGCGCCACAAGCGCCAGTTTCTTGCCCATGATGCCGTAGAGCAGCACGAGCGCCGTGACCTGCACGACGGCCATGTAGACCCAGCCCCAGCCGATCATCCACGCCTGCCCGGGACCGCCCACGAAGCTGCTGACCGAGCCGTACGTGGCGATGGTGGTCATGGCGAGCACGAAGCCGCCGAGCGTGCGGTTGCCGATGAAGTATTCCTTGACGAAGCCGCCTTCGCCTGCGCTGCGCCGCCGTGCGACGAAGCTGATGCCGAGCGCCACGGCCAGGAACAGGACAAGCGGGATAAGCGCCACGAAGTTGCCCATTGCTACTCACCGTCCTTGGCCGCATCGTCGACGTTGCCGCCAGCCGCATCGCGTTCGGCTGCGGCCCCATTGCATGCAGCGGTATCAGCGCCACGGGCTCCACCAGGCACATCGGCGCTGCCGGCAGGACAGCTGCCCGCTACCTCATCAAGATCGAAGTCGGCGAACACACGGCGGCTGAGCACCACCGCGGCCACAACCGCCGCGATCCACGGCGCCACGCAACCGCCGATCACCCACAACGGCATATGGAACACCCAGATATCGGTGCCCGCCAGGCCGAAACCGCCCACAAGCCACACGACGATGATGCACGCAAGCGCCGCCACCGTGGCGCGCGCCTCCTTGTTCGCCTGCCGCATAGCCTGGCCATACGTGCGAATCTCGCTTTGGGACACTGCCCTTCCCCTTCCCGCGAAGTTACTTTGCGAAATGATGCTACCACGCTTGCCGCGATGCCAGGTTTCGAAGCCCCATCCCAAACCGCGAATGCGCAAACCCGCAAGACGGCGGGCAGGACCATCGCTGCCTAGAACCATCGCACAGGTTCACGCAAGAAGACTTGGGGCGCCATCGGACGGTTCGGGCGGACGGTTTGGGGACGTAGCGTTAAGTGTCCGAATCAGACACTTAACGCAACGTCCCCAAACCGTCCGATACCCGACATCGGCTACGCTTGACGAAGGGCTGGTGGCCTAAGCGCATCGGGTGCCGCAGATGGCTGCGCGTTAGATCACCGGCGGGCGGAACTCCTGCTTGCCGCGGGCGCGCTCGCGGGCGTTGCGGTTGCGCAGGTTCTCCACGCAGCCCTGCATGCCGTGCGGGACGTACTCGAGCTGATCGAGATTGTCAGGCAGATAGCTGACGAGCGACAGCGGCGCCGTTTGCTCCACGTGCTCAGGCGCGGGTCCGGGGCACGCCGCGATGCCGAACGCGCAGGCACCCTGCTCGGTAAGCTTGCGTTCGTAGGCGCTCCAGGGCTCATCTGGGAACTCGGACCGGACGTCATCGCTTCGCCAGGTGACCTCATAGCCCGCCAACTCAAGCTGCGTGAGGGTGAAATCGCGCAACGGCTGGCTGTCAGTGCGCAAGCGGATGCCTGCGTCCTGCCCGAGTAGCGGCCGATACCCCATCAAACGATCGAAGTACGTCAGACGCAGATGCGCCTTCTTCTTTTTCGGGTACGGCGTGGGGAAGTTCATGAGCAGCGCCGAAAGCTCTCCGACGGCGAACACGGTCGACAGGTCGATCTCGGCGGGCGCGCCCGAACGAGCGGCCTTGCCCTCGGACGCACGGGAAGCGTGCGCCTGATCGACGCGCTTGGCAGACGCCCGTGCGCCACCCCGCGCATCGCAGGCGCCCGATGCGTCATCGTGCTGGCGATCGACCGGCGCGATAGCCTCACCTCGCTGGGGGTCCTTGGCGTCGCCGGCGACAACCCCTTCATCGGCAATCCCCGCTTCGACCTCATCGCCAAACGACGGCACGCCATCCATCAAAAACACCGCGTTGTCCACGCCGGCAGCTGCGGCCGCCTCGGCAGCGCGAAGCGTGCACACTGCATCCACGTCGAAGCCGATGAACAGCACATCGGGGCGCATCTTCGCACAGGCCACGGTGTACTCGCCCTTGCCACAGCCCAAATCCAGCACCACATGAGAGAACAGCCGATCGCGAACCGCCCCGCCAGGGGCCCACGCAGCCCAGCGTCCGGCCCATGCGGCGCCATCGCAGCAAATCCAATCGCTGCACTCCCGAAAGCGATTCGCAAACGAGAACCCTTTATGCAATCTGGAAGCAGCCGAGCGCATGCCCTCCCCTTTCGTGCGCGAAACGGCTTCCGCGCCATATACCTGAACAGCCCCGCAAAGCAAACCTTGCGGGGCTGCGATCTAACATGCTGGGCAGACGGTGCTGCCGCTATGACGCATTACGCGCGGGTGCGAATCTCCTCGCACACCTTCGCGATGAAGTCGGCCGTCTCGAACGGATGCGTCTCGTTGGAGCGGTCGCGCACGGCAATGTTGCCCTCCTCGGCCTCCTTCTCGCCGACGACGATCATATAGGGCACGCGGTCGATGCTGCGGGCCTCACGGATCTTGTAGCCGATCTTCGCGTCGCGATCGTCAACGGCCACGCGGATGCCCGCGTCCTCAAGCTGCGCCGCGACCTGATGCGCGTAATCGCGGGACTTCTCGGACACGCACAGGACCTTGACCTGCGTGGGAGCCAGCCACACGGGGAACTTGCCCGCATAGTGCTCGATGAGGATGCCGATGAAGCGCTCGACGGAGCCGAAGCATACGCGATGCAGCATGATGGGGCGCTTCTTCGAGCCATCGTGGTCCACGAACTCCAGGCCGAAGTTCAGCGGCATCTGGAAGTCCAGCTGCACGGTGCCGCACTGCCACGTACGACCGAGCGAATCCTCCAGGTGGAAGTCGATCTTCGGGCCGTAGAAGGCGCCGTCGCCCTCGTTGAGCTCGTAATCCATGCCAAGCTCCGCCAGAGCCGTCTTCAGGCCGTTCTCCGCGGCCTCCCAGTCCTCATCGGAGCCCATGGAGTCGTCGGGTCGGGTGGAAAGCTCCACATGGTACTTGAAGCCGAACTGCTGGTACACCGAGTCGATAAGGCGCACGACACCCACGATCTCGTCGGTGAGCTGGTCGGGGCGCACGAACAGGTGCGCATCGTCCTGGTTGAAGCAGCGCACACGGAACAGGCCGTGCAGAGCGCCGCGCATCTCGTGGCGATGCACCGTGCCGATCTCGCCGGCGCGGATGGGCAGGTCGCGATAGCTGCGCGGCTGGGAAGCGTACACGAGCACGCCGCCGGGGCAGTTCATCGGCTTAATGCAATACTCTTCGTCATCGATGACGGTGGAGTACATGTTGTCCTTGTAGTGGTCCCAGTGGCCCGAGGTCATCCACAGCTGCTTGTTCATGATCATGGGCGTGGAGATCTCGACATAGCCGGCCTTGCGATGGATCTCGCGCCAGTAATCGAGCAGCGTGTTCTTGAGCACCATGCCGTTGGGCAGGAAGAACGGGAAGCCCGGAGCCTCCTCGCGCATCATGAACAGGTCCATCTCGCGGCCGATCTTGCGGTGGTCGCGCTTCTCGGCCTCTTCGAGATTGTGCAGGTACTCGTCAAGCTCGGCCTTCTTGAAGAACGCCGTGCCGTAAAGGCGTTGCAGCTGCTCGCGGCTTGCGTCGGCACGCCAATAGGCGCCTGCCAGCTTCATGAGCTTGATGGCGCCGATCTTGCCGGCAGACGGGATGTGCGGGCCGGAGCACAGGTCGACGAAGGAGCCGTGACGATAGATGGTAATCTGCTCGTCGGTGAGGTCGTCGATATGCTCGAGCTTGAAGCGCTGGTCGGCGAAGATCTGCTTCGCCTGGTCGACGGTGACCACCTCGCGGACGAAGGGCTCGTTGGCCTTGATGATCTGCTGCATCTTCTTCTCGATGGCATCGAAGTCGTCGGAGGAGATGTTCTCGGGCAGCAGGAAGTCGTAGAAGTAGCCGTCATCGGTTGCAGGGCCGAAGGCGATCTGCGTGCCGGGGAACAGCTCCTGCACGGCCTCGGCCATGATATGAGCGCAGGAATGGCGCAGGATATGCAGCGCCTCGGGGCTTTTCGCCGTGATGATCTCGACGGCGGCGCCATCGTGGACGGGGGTGGTCAGGTCGACGAGCTTGCCGTCGATCTTACCGGCAAGCGCGGCCTTCGCAAGGCCCGCGCCGATGGAAGCCGCCACGTCGGCGACGGTTGCCCCGGCGTCCAGCGTTTTCTTCGAGCCGTCGGGCAAAACGATTTCCATGATACGTTCCTTTCTTCAGCCGGGCAGGTGCATACCGCCTGCGCATCGGTTTTACGGGATTATAGAAAGATAGCATGCAGACGCGCTCCATGCTAGCGCATAGACCGGCGAATCCCTAATGAAGGCCCGCCGCATGCATAGGAGTTTCACGCGCCGCCTGCGCGGCATCCACGGCAAGCCCGCAAAAGCAGCGAGCTTGCGCTCCGAAAAGCAAAACGAGCCGTCCGATCGGACGGCTCGTGCGTACGACAAGGGTTTGGCCTATTCCTCGGGACGCGCCGGTCGCTGCGGGCGCTGCTGACGCGGGGCGGCCTGAGGCTGCGGGGCGCGGCGAACCGCCTGACGCTGACCGCTGACCGGGCTTGCGCAGTACGGGCACACCGTCCATGCCGGCTCAAGGGCATGGCCGCAATGGCCGCACAGGTTCTTCAGGCGCTGATGGCAGTTCGGGCACAGGACGTAATCCGACTCAACGGGGTAACCGCAGTTGGCGCATTCGCCGTAGTGCATGAGCTGGCGCTGCTTGAGGGCCACCTCGAGCTCCTGCTCGTCACGGTCGATCTGCAACAGGGGCGGACGCAGCAGGCAGTACGCCACGACGCCGACGAGCGGGACGAGGGCGACGAGGCCCCACACATACCAATAGGTGCCGCGCATATACGCATCGCGGGCAACCCACACGATGGACAGGATGTACAAGATGGCAAGCAGCACGACCACGACGGAAAACGCCGCTTGGATCTCAGGCGTGATCAGCTGCGAAAGCAGTTCGCTCATAATGTCCCCATTCTTTCCTTCGATCGGCGCTTCGGCCGCTTCGCCAGTGCGAACGCTTACGGTCCCCATTAGCACATATACGATGGGGGATTATATCAAACCAGGCAAAACAAGGGCGTTTTGCCAACTAATTTCCGCAACCGAGGTCAAGGAGCGGCTTCTCAGTTGATTCGCAAGCTCATCCGAACGCTTCGATTTTGCCATCGAACCGACCGACGCTTATGGCAGAAGTCGGAGCGCGCCCTACTAGAAAAGAGACGCCATCCGAAAGAGGAAAAGCGCCGCGGAGGGAAACAGGCGCCCACCCGGCAAACCGGGAATGCCCTGCCTTACGCTACGCCCGGGGCGAAGCAGAACGCCAGCAGCGCATAGCTGGCGCAACCGGCAAGGGCGCACCACAACAGCGACTTGGTCTTGCGCGCGACCACGACCACCACCGCTGCGGCGACAAGCGGCATGGCGGCGGGCCACACGCCCGCGTCGAACATGCCGGGCGAGAGCAGGTCGTTGGCCACAAGCGCGGCGAACGCCGCCGGCGGGATGAACCCGAGCGCGCGAGCCAGGCCCTCGGGCAGCTGGCGGCCCTTCAGCACGAACAGCGGCAGGCAACGGCACAGCAGCATGGTGACCAGGCACGTGGCGAAGACGATGAAGAAGTCGTGCATGCTCATCGCGCATCATCCTCTTTCCCGGCGGCCTTCGCGACCCTCTCCTCGAGCGCGGCGTCCTCGGCCCTGCGCTGACGGCGCACTTGCGAGACGAGCATGGCGGCGACCACGCCCAAGATGGCGCCGACCAGGATGGCGGGGCCGGCCAGGCCCACGGCCTTGCACGTGAACACGCCCACGATGGCCACCACGGCGGCGATCACGTTCTCGAACGTGATCTTCTGCGTGACCAGCAGGCAGATGAAGATGCTGGTCATAGCGAAGCTGGCAATGGCGAGCGGGATGCCGAGCGCGCCTCCGATGAGGACGCCTGCCACGTTGGACAGCGTCCAGGAGGTGCACGAGCAGATGTTGACGATGGTGGCGCGCGGCACGTTCCACGTTCCCGTGGCGAAGTTCGCCATGTTCACGCCGAAGCTTTCGTCGGTGACCGTGGCGGAGAACAAAAACGAAAGCCGTTTGCGCTCATTGGCGCACATGGGCGCGAAAGACGCCGAATACAGCATCTGACGCGTGTTCACGAGCGACACGCTGGCGATGATGGAGGCCAGGGGGCTTCCCGCCAGCCACATGTTGGGGATCATGAACTGGCCCGCTCCGGAATAGAACATGCACGAAAGGAAGAACACCTGCAAGGCGTTCATGCCGATGGAGTCTTCCAATATGCCGCAGGGGATGCCGATGGCCACGTAGCCCAGCATGATGGGGATGGCCGCGTGCACCGCCGGTTGTATGTCGCTTCTCTGTATCATAGCCGCATGATTATAGCCCTAACGGAATCAGGAAAACAGGGCTTGCTTTTCCCGCGCGAGAGGGGTCGGCAAACCCAGCGAGCGGCGCGCCGTCTCCTGCGAGGACTCGAGCAGCCGGCCTCACGAACCTCATGCAAACGGGACGCGGCGCCCAAGCCCTGCCTCCCCCGCTATGCGCCGTAGCGCTACCTCATGAAATCCCGCGGCACGAACAGGCGCTTGAAGGTAGCCGTGGCATACCGGTCGGTCATGCCGGCGATGTAGTCGGTGACGGCCTGCAGGCGGTCGCCCTCGGCGATGGCGCGGTATTCCTCGGGAACCTCTTCGATATTGTCCACATAGTAGTCGAACAGCTGCGAGACCAAGTACTTGGCCTTGTTGACCTCCGCAAGCACCTGCGGCGCAGTGTAAACGTTGGCGAACAGGAAGCTGCGCAGCTCGCTCATGGCGTCCCACACCGGCTCCGATAGCGCGATGTCGTCGAGGGCCGCCGAAGTTTGCACCATATCGCGCACCAGAAGCTCGATGCGGCTGGAATGGTCAGGGCCGAGCACCTCGTGCGTGCTTGCCGGCAGCGCGTCCTCGGTGAGCAGGCCGGCGCGGATGGCGTCGTCGATGTCGTGGTTGACGTAGGCGATGCGGTCGGCGGTGGCCACGATGCGGCCCTCAAGCGTTTCCGCGCGGATGGCGCCGGTGTGGTGCAGGATGCCGTCGCGCACCTCGGCGGTGAGGTTGAGCCCCCGCCCGTCGTTCTCGATGCGCTCCACCACGCGCAGGCTCTGCTCGTTATGCCGATACTGGGCGGCTACCTGGGCAGACGCCACATCGATGCCGCGGTGGCGGGCCAGGCATCCCGCCAAGGCGGCCTCGCCCGTATGGCCGAAGGGGGTGTGCCCCAGGTCATGGCCGAGCGAGATGGCCTCCGCCAGATCCTCGTTGAGCCCGAGCGCGCGGGCTATGGTGCGCGCTATCTGCGCAACCTCAAGGGTATGGGTAAGCCGCGTGCGGAAATGATCGCCTTCGGCGGCCAGGAACACCTGGGTTTTGTGCGACAGGCGGCGGAAGCTCTTGCAATGCAGGATCTTATCCCGGTCACGTTGGAATTCGGTTCGCAGGAAATCCGGCTCGCCCGAACGCGCGCGGCCCTCGGATTCGTCGGACTTGGCCGCATCCGCGCTCAAGAGCGCATGCTCGCGCAGTTGCTGGTCCTCGCGGTGAACGATGTTCATGGCTACCCTCCCGACCTTAGGTTTCAGGCATGTCGCCAGTATACCGCGTCAGAGGGTCGCGCGGCGCAGGGCGGCAAACTCGGCGGCGCGCGAGCATCATGGCCCCGAATTGTGGAAAGGTTGACGCGGACATGAAACGAATAAGCCACAGACGGGGAGAAAGAAGTATCATGGTTCACCAGTGCAACGATTTGATGACACGAAAGGCCGTCATGAGCGATACCTCCACCGAATACCGCAAACCCGGGAAATATCTTCTGGATTCAACGTTTTTCGTGGCGTTCGAGCTTGCCCATGAGGGCCTGAAGGAAGGCCTTCGCGAAGCAAGCTGCCTGAACTGCACGCAATATCGCGTGCTCGTGAAGCTTGCCGCCGCCGAGCCCGAGCCCATCGGGCAGAAAAATCTGGGCATCATATTGGACCTGAAGCCCAACGTGATCACCCATGCGGTCAACACGCTGGAGGATGCCGGCTTCGTCGAGCGCATCCATACGCCCGGGAAACGAGGGAGCCGCGTGCGCGTGCTCGAAGCCGGCATCAAGCACATCGAGCAGGCCAACCCCGCCATCATAGCCCAGCTCTACCGCATCTTCCCTACCCAAACCGCGCCGTTCCGCGCAATCTGCGAGGCCGCCGTCATGGCGGGAGCCACCATCGAGCCGCCGCTGTCCCGCGAGATGTCGCGCAAATTCTTCGCCTCCCGCGCGCTGGCCTCCTTCGAGGTGCTGCGCAAGCGCATAGAGAAAGCCTTGGAGGAGTCATGCGACGGGGCCACCTTCAGCGAATGTCGCGTGCTGCAGCGCCTGGGCGAGGTGGGCTACCCCATGCGCATCGTTGACCTGGCGCGGCAGCTGAAGCTCACAAGCGCCACCGCCGTACGTGCAACCGACCGACTTGCAGAGCGCGGCTGGGTCGAGCGCATGAGCGCGCCCGACGATCACAAGGCGGTGTACGTGGCCTGCACCGACGAGGGGCGCCATATGCAGGATGTTGTGCTCGCGAGCGTGGACCGCATCGCAACGCAATACCTATGGAGCCGCCTTGCCCCCGAGAAGTGCCGCGATATCGCCATGGCCGGCCATGTGGTGATGGCCGACCTGCAGCAACGCGAGGAGGCCGAGCGCTTGAGCACCCTCGCGCAGCTGCGGCCCTTGAAGCAGTGACGCGCGGGCTTTCCCACCGTGGCGATATCGTTCGCGATTAGATCCGCCGCACGGGCCTCGACTGCATATCTAAGCGAAAACCCGCCTTGAATCCCATGCGCGCTCCCGCTCCGTCAAAAGCGAAACGGCTGGCGCCAAAACGAAAAGGGGCGTTGGCTTGAGCCAACGCCCCTTTTTTACGAATGCGCGATTATGCGCGGTTCGCCACTTCTTGAGCTTGATCGTACGTCAACCACCCATCAGGGATGGGCGCATCATCATGGCATCGGCTGCACGCGTTCACCGACGCACGATGCGCCTTATGGCAATCTCCGCAGTCAAGCTGCTGCCCATGCATGGCCATATGCGGGTTGCGCTCGCCGTACTGCGCCGTCGCCTTCACCAGGTCCTGGCGCGTGATGTTATGGCACGCCGAGTTCAAGCAGAACGCATCGCCGTCCTGGCTCAGCCACTCGCCGAGCTGTTCGGTATCGCGCTCCCCAAGCACCAACCCATAGGTTTCGTTGGCGTACAGCGGCATGTTGCCAGTGGCCCACTCGCTTACCTCGGTCAGCTGCTGCGACATGGTGGGTTTGTGGCAGCTCAGGCAGTTCGCATCAGCACCGCCTTCCTCTTTCGGCACCGCATGCACCACGGCCAACATGGAATCGGTGTTCTCCACCGTATTCCCCCACTTGTCAACGCCCCGCACGCCCGGCTCCTGCTCGAACGCGGCAAGATATGGATCCATGGGCGTATGGCAAATGGCGTTGCAAAAGCTGGGCTGCTCATGCCAAACCCAAAAGCCACCGCCGGCAACTGCCGCAACCACCGCCACCACAGCTACGGTAATCGGCCATTTGCGGCTTTTCCCGCGAGACTTGCCGGTTCCGTTTTGCTCGCTCATATGTTTGAACCCCCTTTCCGGAAAAGAATCGGAATGCGCTAGCGGTTACCCCCGAGCGCGCAGCGCGCTTTTGCTCGGGAGCTTCGGAGAGAATGCCGCCTACGCTTTATCCAAGCATGGACAATGCCTGGTCGGCCGCCGCTTCGGCCTTGTCCAGGGTTTCGAACGTCAAATCGGGGTTGTGAGCGCCCTCGCTGTTCTCGACCATCACGAAATCCCAGTAGAACTGCGCGTTGCGCTGCAGTTTCCACAGGGCGGCAAGCTCATCGGAAGGAGCCTGCTTGCCGCCGGCGTCCTTGGCGGCTTTGATCGCGGCGATCTCGTCAGCGTACTTGTCGGCGATCTTGTTCGTCATATCCTCGATCTTCTCGCTGATCGAGGTGACGCGCTGCTCTTCCTTAGCCTGCGTAGCCGCAACCTCGCTCTTCAGGTCGGCATGGCAGTTGTTGCAGTCGTTTGCCAGCATATCCTCGTTCTCAAGCGGGCTGATCCAATCATGAGACGTGTATGCAGTGCCGTCCTCGGCTACTTCGGTGCCCATATGGCAATCTGAGCAGGTGTATCCGATGCGCGCCATGGTGGTGGATTTCCCGCCGTAGATGGTTTCGAACTCCGGATGCTGCACCTTGATCATCGGCGCCATAGTGTCGGCATGATTCCAGTCGGAGAAGTTCATGTCATCGTAATAGGCGAGGATGGCATCGGGCGTCATCTGGTCGGTGCCGGTGTAAGGGTTCGTCGTCGCCTTCGTGGTCGGATCGAAATAATACTCGTTGTGGCACTGGCCGCACGTTTGGCTGGCCAACGGCGCCTTCTTCTCGTTGTCCACGTCGTCGCCGAGCGCCCTCACGAAGAACTTGTTGCCCACGACCAATTGGGTGGGGTCGTTCTCATGGCAGTTATAGCAGCTGATGGGCTCGTCGAACTGATCGATCATGTCGTTGAATTTGCCTTGATATGCCGTATCGCCCTCCGCATTCACCAACGCGGTATATTGCGGGGTCTTGCACGAGATGCAGTTGGCGCGCTGCTCCTTTTTCTGCGTACGCGGCGTTTCCTTCACCGAATCGAGCGCGTGCGTATGGCCATGCGCCTCATCGTAGCCAAGCGCAAAGGCATATCCCTTGTACATGGTGTTCAGCGCAGGATACAGCTGCAGGTAATCGTGCTTGCCCTCGGTGCCGTTAGCGTCGTTTTGCTTATAGGTTCGATACTGATATGGATAATCGCCGGCCCATTGATCAGCATGCACCACGCCATACTCATCGGCATCGGGCGTCTGCTCGACTTGTTGCGCGACCGGCTTGTCGGTTACCTTCTGATCGGCACGTCCTGCCTTGTCGGCATTCGGCGCACAAGCCGAAAGACCAACTACCAGGCCGAATGCGCACAAAGCGGTAGTCCAAACGATCGCCTTGCTCCCTTTTGCCTTCATCATCTCCATCTTCCTCCCTTCTTGCAGGCGCTTCTCTCCGCATCCAACGGTACACGCATCGCGCATACCCACGCGCTTGATGCGCGCGCAGTAGCGAACCCTCCCCCAAACAGACGGGCAAAACCCTATGATTTCGTCGATGCCGCTTCCAACCTGCTATTGTTATTTGGTTGCCTCTGCGCGAAAGGCGCAGAAGCGTTTAAGATGCTTTTGGTCATGGAAGGGGACATCATGGGGGCATCGAACTTCGACCAGGCAACGATCTCAGGCAAGAACGCCGCGTTCCAGCAAGCGGTCGACGCACTGCGTAAGCGCTTCCGCTTCGACTTCGTGTCGATGGGCATCACCGCATTTCCAGGTGCGCCGCTTACATGGCTCTACAGCGCAGGCGAAACCAGCAATCGACACCGTCGCATCTCGCTAGCGCCCGGGCACGGCATCGGCGGCATCGTGCTGAAAACCGGCAAACCCATGCTGTTCACCGACATCGACTCGGAAATGGACCCCCGTGAATACTCGTCTTACCCCATCGTCTTCGCCGAGGACCTGCGCAGCTTTTGCGCTTTGCCCCTCAAACGCGCAGACCATGTGGTAGCCGTGCTGCTATGCGCTTTCCGCATCGTCGATCCATCGCATGCGAAAACGTTCCGTGCACTTATAGCCGATGAGCTGCGTGGGGTGTTTTGCGGGCTCGAAGTGGTATCCGAAGGGTTCATGGGGCTTGGGGAAACCGGCGACCGAAGCGAAACCACGCTTGTCGACATCTCAGGCGATACCTCGTTCGCCGGCGTGCGCGATACCGACGAAACAGGCGCGCCGAAGCTGTTGCGCGGCGACCTGGCTCGCGCCATAGGCGCGCAAGAAGAAGAGCGGCGGCGCATTTCACGCGAGCTGCACGACGGCGTAGCGCAGGAGCTTCTGACCGTCACGTTCACGTTGCAGCGCCTTACGGACCACGTCGACGCAGAAGGCGCTGACATCCTGGAAGAGGCGCGCGGCGGCATCAACGGCGTGCTCGATGAGCTGCACAACATTTCCGTGATGCTGCGCCCCAGCTCGCTTGATCATTTGGGGTTCGTGCCCGCTTTGCGCAGCCAGGCCTTGCTGCTAGAGAAAACCTATGGCTCCGCCATCCGCTTCGAAGGCCAGCTCTCCCTGCCCCGCTTCGATCGCGCATTGGAAACGCAAGCCTATCGCATGTGCCAGGAAGCCATGACGAACGCCTGCAAGTACTCCGGATCGGATGTCGTGACCGTGAGCGTTGAGACTGCCGGCAACTGGCTTCACATCAGCATAGTCGATGAAGGCTGCGGCTTCGACGTGGCGCATCCCGCCATCAAAGGCACAGGCTGCGGGTTGCTCGGCATGCAAGAGCGCGCCAACCAGGTAGGTGCCACGCTTTCCGTTGAATCAAACGAACACGGCACGCGCGTCACCTTGGTCACGCCCATGCGTTCGAGCGAGGAGGGTGATACACGATGATTAGCGTAGTGCTCGCCGATGACCATGTCGTGGTACGAACCGGCATAAAAATGCTGCTCGACGCCGATCCCGATATCGAGGTTGTGGCCGAAGCCGCTGAGGGAACGGAGGCATATTCCCTGGTAGCCCGCTACAAACCAGACGTGCTGCTGTTGGATATATCCATGCCGCCCGGGCAAAGCGGGCTTATCGCGTGCGAGAAGACGGCAAAGGATTTCCCAGATACCAAAGTTGTTATCCTCACCATGTTCGCAGAACCGGAATACCTGCTGTACACGCTACGGGGCGGGGCGGCAGGATACGTGCTGAAGAATTCAACGCCTGAGCAACTACGCCAGGCCGTGCACGACGTTGCCAACGGCGGCAGCTATATCCACCCCACCATGATCGAGCTGTTGGCAAAACACGCGGCGGGCGGTTCAAACGATCCGTCAATCCAACAACTGTCCAGCCGCGAACTGGAGATCTTGCAGCTGATAGCACGCGGGCACACCAACAAGGAGATCAGCACGATGATGTTCCTGTCCGTGAAAACCGTTGAGGCGCATCGTAGCAAGATATACAAGAAGCTTCATCTGAAAACACGCGCCGATGCCGTCGATTACGCGCTACGCCATAAGCTGCTCGACCTATAACGCACCACACGACGCGACTTTTACCGTCAATTGCCGAGGACAAAGCGCATCCTCGCGCCTTGCCCCCCCCCGAGAAGTGCCGCGATAT
>NZ_HE611015.1:378211-535375 GCF_000236865.1 Senegalimassilia anaerobia JC110
TATCGCCATGGCAGGCCATATGGTGATGGCTGACCTGCAGCAACGCGAGGAAGCAGAGCGCCTGAGCACCCTCACGCAGTTGCGGCCCATCGACCGTTTGCGCCAGCGCCGATCAGGCGTGCTTGCCAGCAGCAAGCTCTTCAACCGGAGCGTCCGCGTTGCTTTGCAGCCCATCGATGCCGATCAGGTCGAACAGCTCCTCACGCGAATGGATATCGAACTTCTGATACACATGGCGCACATGCGCTTTCGCGGTACCGTTAGCGATGAACAGCTCGTGCTCGATCTGCCCAACGGTTTTGCGTTGCGCCAGAAGCATGAGCACCTCGGTCTCACGCGACGTCAACCCGAACCGCTTCGCTAAAAGCTCGCAGCGATCCACGATCTCCTGCTTGCGCACGGCCTGGCCATCAGCCCCTGAACCATCGAAAAACGACGCTCCCCATTTATTGGACAGCTCCTTTTGAGATAGCAGCACGAACGTCCCCATGACCACGGCGACGATAGCTATGCCGATGGCGATGGTGGTGCCGCGCACACCACCGATATCGATCATCGACCCGTATTCGTATACGCACCGGCCAAGAAACATGAACACCAGACGAAGGCTGCGCTCCAAACCGAACAGCCATATCGCCGACACGCCGTAGCGATAGCACAGGTTCGAGCACAACACCATGATCAGGATGGTAAACGCGGTGTAGCCACCTGCCACGCAATACCCGCCGAACACGTCGTCGGCAAAACCGAACACGGAAATGGAGAACAGCGCAACCACCGTCAACGGCAACGCGATGCGGCAAAGCACGTTGAAATCGAATTTGTCGCGTCGCACCAGCACGCCGATGACCACGAGCACTGCCACGATGAACGTTCCCGGCGATGAATGCGGCCCGAACGCGCCACGGTAAGCACTCGATTCGATGATGCCGTACGAAAACGCGAAGAAGCCCATGAGCAACATGATCTTCCACGGCACGGAGACGCTCACCCACGTTTTCTGCGGCCGTTCGCCTTCGGGCAGCAACCCGAAAGCGCGTCGAGCGCACAACAGAGCCGCTACGGGAAGCAACGCCGTCATCGCAAACAACCACGGCATCTTAAAGCCCATGTACACATACACGATCAGCGCACCGAACACCAGGGATGACGCGTAATACAGCGTTACGCGGATGGGATTCAAGCATCCATACAGTTCGCTGAAGATCAAGATGATCAAGCCCAGGCCAAGACCACCGAGGACCGAACTCGCAAAGCAAAGCTCCAGCGCGATCGACGGCATGAAACTCGACGCGAACAGCAGCACGGTTGACAGTAGCATGAAACTGCCGCAAAGGATATATACCCGGGCTCTGTTGAACAGCGGGCCGATTCTACGCGCAAGCGCCACACACGCCAGCATTTCGACGATGGCGGTGAGATCGAAGATGTCGCGCATGGAAACGGAAAAGCCTGGAAGCCGACGAACGACCCCACAAAGGTGATCTCTATCCAGGCGCGGTACACGCCCAACCCTAGAAACGCCAACGGGATGGGCACCAGCACATCCCGCAAAGGACGGTGCGTCTTCTTCTCCTGGGCCTGATCGCCGCTTGATGGCTTCGCCGGCGCCACATTCTGCGCCGCTACATTCGAACTGTGCAAAACGCTCCCCCATCACCTTGTGCAATTGGGGTTATGCATCCATATAACCCCCTCTCCCTTCCCTCATTGTATACGACTGTTTAAGCGCAACGCTAATGCACTCAGAAACGGTCGCGCGAGTATTGCCTGTTCAAGAGCGGGTTATTTCAAGGGGTTATGGAAATAGTCCCCTTGATTTCCCAAGAGGCTGATGAATCGACGTGTTTGTGAAGATATTGTGCAGGGCACAGCAACGAGTTTTGGAGGGCGAAGGGATCGTTGCTCTGCCCCATCGAGCATGCAAGCGAAATGCGGGGCTCGCATACCGAAAGGAGTTACTCATGTCCAAGGAAATGTCGCGTCGCGATCTGCTCAAGATGAGCGGGCTGGCGGCAGCAGGCGTCGCGGGAGCATCGCTTCTGGGCGGCTGCGCACCGAAAGCGGCATCGAGCGCATCCGATTCAGGCAAGGCGGCAAACGGCGGCTCGACCGCCGCAACCACCGCGGCAGGCCACGAGCGCGCAGGGCTTCCGAGCTTCCTGAGCGCACCCGAGCCGATCAAGGACGTGAAAACCACGAAGGATTACGACGTCGTGATCGTAGGCGCTGGTGCTGCAGGCATCCCCGCCGCCATCACCGCCAAGGAAGCGGGCGCGAGCGTCGCCGTCATCCAGAAGGAAAGCACCGCCATCTCGCAAGGCAACACCGCAACGGGCATCCTGCTCGACAAGTCCGATCCCGCCGGCGTCGAAGCCGTGGTGTCGAAGCTGATTTCCGAGCATGATTACCGCGCTAAGCGCGAACAGGTGGAGCTGTGGGCGAAGAACTCCGGCGAGGCCATCACATGGCTGTTCAACCTGGCACAACAATGCGGCGCGCAGGTCTCCGACACCACGAAGAAGTGGACGTCAGGCATTGCAAAGGTCAACGACTACGAGATGAACTACTTGTCTATCGACTTTGGCCCGAAGCCCTACAACACCGGCGAAGGCATGAAGGCGTTGGCTGAGTATGCGGAAAAGCAGGGTGTCGACTTCTTCTACTCCACCGAGGCGAAACAGCTCGTGGGCGACGCATCGGGCATCACGGGCGTTATCGCCAAGGGTGCCGAGGGCAACATTCAGTTCAACTCGAAAAAGGGCGTTATCCTGGCTGCCGGCGATTACCAAAACGACGACGAGATGGTGAACTACTATCTTCCGGATCTGAAGCATCTCGGCCGCAAGCAGACGAACAAGACCGGCGACGGACACAAGATGGCCATTTGGGCCGGCGGCGCGATGGAGGACCTCGGTCACACGAAGATGCTCCATGACTTCGACGCCGGTCCGGGCTCCATGTGCGATATGCCGTTTTTGGCGGTGAAGATGGACGGCACGCGCTTCTGCGATGAGACCTGCGGCATGTCGCTTATGAACAACTTCCTGCGCAGCGACGCCGATCAGGGCAACTATTGCCAGATCTTCGACAACAACTACACCGAGACGGCTGCAAGCTGGCCGGGCAAGCTGTTCGACCAGGAGGCCATCAAGGCGTACATGCCCGAAGAGCCCGGCGAGAAGAAGGGCGTTTACGAGGGGCAGATCGCAACGTTTAAGGCGGATACCCTTGACGAGCTTGCCAAGAAGCTGGGCATCACCGACGCGGCCGCGTTCAAGAAGGCCGTCGAGCGCTACAACGAGCTGGTTGCGAAGGGCAGCGACGAGGACTTCGGCAAGCAGGCTAAGTGGCTCACGCCCATCGACACCCCGCCGTTCTACGGCATCCATCGTCATGTGCGCGTATCGGCCATCGTGTCCGGCGTGAACGTCGACAAGCACATGCAGGTGCTCAAGGACGGTACCGAGGAGCCGATTCCCGGTCTGTTCGCCATCGGCAACGTTGCCGGTAACTTCTTTGCCGGCGTTGACTACACCATGTGGATGCCGGGCTTGTCCCTTGGCCGTGCCCACACGCAGGGCTATGTGATCGGCAAGTACGTGGCCGAACTGTAAAACCCATGACCTTCGGATAGGCGTTTCGGAGCGTTCGTCGTCCTCGAAACGCCCCCGAACGGATCATCCCCCTAAGCTGAGCGCCCTCCACTCCCTCCGAGCGCTCAGCGTCTTATTTGAACCGAGACAAAAGGAGCACACCATGGAAACGCCGACGAACAGCGTGGACGCGTGCAGCAAGAAGAGCAAAAAACCGCTGATAGCGGGTATCGTCGTTGCGGTTGTGGTGCTGGCGGGCATTGGTTTTTGGACATGGCACAACACGCCGGGTTTTTGCGGCGTGTGCCACACGCCCATGAGCACGTACGTTGCAACGTACGAAGCGCAACCTAACGCGCAAGCGACGGACAAATGGGGCAACGACGTAACGAATTCGAACGCCATGTTGGTGGTCACGCATAAAGAAGCCGGCGTAGAATGCCTGTCGTGCCACGTCCCGAGCATCAATCAGCAAATCGGCGAGGTGACCGAGACTATCACGGGCGATTATTACTACCCGCTTTCTGAAGTCAGCATTTCCGCTTTGCAAGAGAATTCCGGGCAGAACGCAAGCGACGAAGCCGCCTTCCGCCTGAAAAGCGGCTGCCATGTCACCGCGAGCGGCACCGAGATATCCACGCGCGAGGACTTGATGAAGGCTACTGCGGACAAAGCATTCAACCCGCATAGCAACCATCACGGCGAAGCAAACTGCAGCGATTGCCATAAATCGCATCGCGCATCGGTGATGCAGTGCACGCAGTGCCACAACGACGCCGCGGCAAGCATGCCGGAGGGCTGGGTGGATTACAAGACCGGAAAACAGATCGCAGAATCCGCCGTCAAGTAAAGCCACCGCCAAGCACGACGCGCATGGTTGAGAACGACCAGTGAGCCAAAATGTTACGAAGACAGCTCGGCTCATCGCGAAACGAAGGGAGCTCCCATATGGGAGCTCCCTTCGTTTCCCAGGAACATCTCGCGCTTGCCGGAAGCAGGAACATCCTACACTTGCTGGAAGAAAGAGAAATTGCGCCTGCCGGAAGAAATAGAGAGCTCCCTTATCAGGAGCTCTCTTCGCATTTCATGCTCTTGCTCGAGGCGGAACCCCCCCTGCTCACATCTGACAAAAAAGGGAGCTCCCACATGCGGGAACTCCCTTCATGAAGCTAACAATGCGCAAACGCTAGCCTACTGGGCCTTCTTGGCCTCGATGGCAGCCTGGCCGGCGGCCAGACGGGCCAGCGGCACGCGGTAGGGGCTGCAGGACACATAGTCAAGGCCGATGGCGTTGAATGTGTGGATGGAGTCCGGATCGCCGCCGTGCTCGCCGCACACGCCGCAGGTCAGGTCGGGGTTGCCCTGGTGACCCAGTTCGACGCCCATCTTCACCAGCTTGGCAACGCCGGGGTCGACCGTGGCGAACGGGTTGAAGGGCAGCAGGCGCTCCTGCAGGTACTGCGGGATGAACTCGGCCTCGACGTCGTCGCGGCTGAAGCCGAACGTCGTCTGGGTGAGGTCGTTGGTGCCGAAGGAGAAGAAGTCGGCCTTCGTGGCGATCTCATCGGCGGTAACGGCCGCACGCGGCAGCTCGATCATGGTGCCGATCTGGATGTTCAGCTCGACGCCCTGCTCGGCGGCAACCTCGGCGATGGTCTGCTCGGCGACCTCGCGCAGCTTGGCCAGCTCGGGAACCACAGACACCAGCGGGATCATGATCTCGGGCTTGGGGTCCAGGCCCTCCTTCTTCAGCTGGGCAGCGGCGGTTGCGATGGCGCGCACCTGCATCACAGGGAGGATGGGGTACACGATGCCCAGGCGGCAGCCGCGAAGACCCAGCATGGGGTTGGCCTCTGCCATGGCGTCGATCTGCTCCATGAGGGCGCGCTTCTCGGCGATGACGCCCTTGTCGCCGCCGGTGGCCTCGAGGCGGGCGATCTCGACGTCGAGGGCACGCGGGCTCTCCAGGAACTCATGCAGCGGCGGATCGAGCAGGCGCACGATGACCGGCAGGCCGTCCATGGCCTTGAACATGCCATAGAAATCGCCCGTCTGAGCCTCGAACAGCTGGTCGACGGCCTTCTGGCGGACATCCTCGTCCTCGTTGAGGATGAAGGTCTGGATGATCTGCTTGCGATCGCCCAGGAACATGTGCTCGGTACGGCACAGGCCGATGCCCTGCGCACCGAAGTCGCGGGACAGCTGTGCGTCCTCGGGGTTGTCGGCGTTGGCGCGCACACCCAGGGTGCGGAACTCGTCGGCCCACTCCAGGATGGTGTCCAGGTCGCCGGTGAGCTCGGGAAGCACCAGCTCGACGGCGCCGAGCACCACGATGCCGGTGGTGCCGTCCAGCGAGATCATGTCGCCTTCCTTGATGACGACATCGGTGCCGGAGACGACGGCCTGCTTCTTCTCAGCGTCGATCTTGAGGGCCTCGACGCCGCACACGCACGGGGCGCCCATGCCGCGGGCGATAACGGCAGCATGGGAGGTCTTGCCGCCATGGCTGGTCAGGATGCCCTCGGCGGCGATCATGCCGGCCAGGTCGTCGGGGTTGGTCTCCCAGCGGACGAGCACGCACTTGCGGCCGGCCTCTGCGGCGGCCACGGCGTCGGCGGCGGAGAACACGGCCTCGCCGACGGCAGCGCCCGGGGAGGCGTTCAGACCGCGGGCCAGCACATCGTACTCGGCGTTCTTATCGAACTGCGGGTGCAGCAGCTGGTCGAGCTGCTCGGGCTCGACGCGCATGACGGCCTCCTCCTTGGAGATGAGGCCCTCCTTCTCCATCTCGATGGCGATGTGCAGCGCGGCGGCGGCGGTGCGCTTGCCGACGCGGGTCTGCAGCATGTACAGCTTGCCCTGCTCGATGGTGAACTCGATGTCGCACATATCGCGGAAGTGGTTCTCGAGGACGACGAAGATCTCCTCGAGCTGCTTGCCGGCCTCTTCAAGGCCCTCGACGTGCTTCAGCTCGGCGATGGGGCTGGTGTTGCGGATGCCGGCCACGACGTCCTCGCCCTGGGCGTTGACCAGGTAGTCGCCGTAGAACTCCTTCTGGCCGTTAGCGGGGTTGCGCGTGAACGCGACGCCGGTGGCCGAGGAGTTGCCCTTGTTGCCGAACACCATGGACTGCACGTTGACGGCGGTGCCCAGGTCATCGGCGATCTTGTTCTTCTTGCGGTACAGGACGGCGCGGGGGTTGTTCCAGCTGCCGAACACGGCCTCGATGGCCAGCTTGAGCTGCACCATGGGGTCCTGCGGGAAGGCGACGACGCCATCGACCAGCAGGCTGGGATACTCGACGCCGGAGACGTTCTCGGAGAAGATCTTCTTGAACTCGGCCACGAGCTCCTGCAGGTCCTCTGCGGTCAGGTCGGTGTCGGAAGCGGCGTTGCGGCTGTTCTTCATGACGTTGATGGCGTTCTCGAACAGATCGCCGTCCAGGCCCATGACCACGTTGGAGAACATCTGGATGAAGCGGCGATAGGAGTCCCATGCGAAGCGCGGGTTCTCCGTCTGCTTGATCAGGCCGTTGATGGACTGATCGTTCAGGCCCAGGTTCAAAACCGTGTCCATCATGCCCGGCATGGACATGGGAGCGCCGGAGCGCACGGAGACCAGCAGCGGGTCCTCGGCGTCGCCGATCTTCTTGCCGATGCGCTTTTCCAGGTCAAGACGGTACTCGTGAATGGTGTCGAGCGCGCCCTCGGGCCAGGTGTTGTCTGCGTTGGCATACTCCATGCAGGTTTGGCACGTGATGGTGAATCCCGGAGGCACCGGCAGGCCGATGTTGGCCATTTCGGCCAGGTTGGCGCCTTTGCCGCCAAGGATGGCCTTCATATTGGTGTTGCCCTCGGTGACGTTGTTGCCCTCGGCGTCCTTGCCGAAAGCGTACACACGCTTGACTTCTGCAGTCACTTTCTTACTCCTAACGTAAGGTCGTCCGAATACGGGACTTAGTTCAATCAGGACCTGATCACTATATCAGCACCTTGCGGGTGAGCCCGTTCGTAGTACCGCAAAATCTCTTGAGCGGTTTCCTCAACGGCGCGATTTTCGGTGTGAATGACGATGGCCCCCAGTTTTCGCATGAGCGCGCGGGCGCGTTCGAGGTCCTCGTAGACGTATTCGGGATCGGCATATTGCGATGCCGCCACGGCTGCGTTGCCCAGGCGACGCTGCCGGATCCCCACCAAAACGTCGGCGGTGGTCATCAAGCCGAACAGGCGCGTGCGATCCACCTCGTACACCTCCTTCGGGGGCTCGGTGGACGGGTCGAGCGGGATGTTGGAGACCTTGTAGCCCTGCTGCGCCAGGTAGATGGAGGTGGGCGTCTTCGAAGAGCGCGACACGCCGAGCAGCACGATGTCGGCCTGCGACATCTCCTGCGGGTTGCGGCCGTCGTCGTGGGCGATGGTGAACTCAATGGCCTCGATACGGCGGAAGTAATGCTGGTCGGCCACGTGCAGGCCGCCGGGGCGCTTCGAAGGGGTCTGCCCCGACAGCTTGGCGATGGCGTTCATGGCGTCGGTCATAAGGTCGACCGCCACCACGTTGGGCAGGCTCTCGCAATAATCCGACAGGCTACGGCGCAGATCGCCGTCGACGAGCGTGTAGAAGATGAGCAGGTTCTCGTCGCCTTTTAGGCGCTTGTGCAGCTGGCCGTGCTCGGCGATGAACTGCTTGACCTCCTCGAACGAGCGCACATGGGGAAGCACCTCGATGTTGGGGTTCGTGACGCCGAACTGGGCGGCTGCGGCGCGGGCCAAGGCCTGTGCGGTAAGCCCCACCGAGTCGCTGACGACATGGATGGTGGGCAGCGGCGTGGTGTTCTCGTGCACGATGAACTCGCCTTGCATGGGCGTCCTCCTTGCAGACGGTGTCTTGCGGGTATGGAAAAGGGGCGGCAGGCCGTATCGGCCGCCGCCCCTTGAAGTGTACACGCTTTCGCGTTACGGGGTGCGCGGGGTTGCCCTCGCCTCTCCTTCGCTACCGGTTGAAAACGGTAACCGGCACTACTTGGACTTCGCCATCTTGCCGAAGTCGGCCACGTTGGCGAACACGGCCACGAAGCGGTTCAGCAGGCGCAGGCGGTTATCGCGCAGGGCCGCATCCTCGTCCATGACCATGACGTCGGCGAAAAAGCCGTCGATGGGCGCGCGCAGGGCGGCCAGCTGGGACAGCGCGGCTGCGAAGTCGTCGGATGCAAGCGCGGAGGCCACGGCCTGCTCGGCGGTTGCCACGGCGCCCGCGAGCGCGCGCTCAGGTTCGGTGAGCAGGGCATCGTCCACGTCCTCGCCCAGCTCGGGCTTGCGCAGGTTGTTCGCACGGGCGTAAGCCGTGGCCAGGTTGTCGAACGTCTCCGCATCGTTGGCGCGGGCATCCTCGAGCGCATGGGCGCGCTGGCTGATGACGGCCGGCTCCTCCACACCCGCGGCCAGCACGGCGTCGATGGTGTCGGCATTGACGCCACCGTCGCGCAGCATGACCTTGGTGCGGGTGACGAAGAAGTCGACCACCTCGGCGCGTACGGCGGCAGCGTCGAAGGCCACGCCCTGCGCGGCGAAGCTGGCAAGCGACTCGTCGATGGCGGCGGCAAGCGAGATGGGAAGGCCCGTCTCGAGCATGTTCACAATGCCGATGGCGCTACGGCGCAGCGCGAACGGGTCGGAAGAGCCGGTGGGACCCTGGCCGACCGCGAACAGGCCGCAGATGGTGTCGAGCTTGTCAGCCAAGGCGACCAGCTTGCCCACCGTGGTGTCGGGCAGCGCATCGCCGGCGAAGCGCGGCTGATAGTGCTGGCCGATGGCCTGGGCGACCTGCGGCGTTTCCCCGGAGGCGGCGGCGTAGTAGCTGCCCATGACGCCCTGAACGCTGGTGAACTCGATGACGGCGTTGGTGACCAGGTCGGCCTTGCACAGGCGCGCGGCACGCTTCGCATCGGCTGCGTCGGCGGCGCTAAGCTGGGCGTCGGCGGAAAGGGCGCAGGCCAGCTTCTCCAGGCGCACGGCCTTCTGACGCACCGTGCCCAGGGACTCCTGGAACACCACCTTGTCGAGCTTCTCGATATAGGACTCCAGCGGATGCTTGAGGTCCTCCTCGTAGAAGAACTTCGCGTCGTCGAGACGAGCGCGCACCACGCGCTCGTTGCCGTCGATGATGGTGGCGGCGCATTCGGGGTTGCCGTTGGAGACGATGATGAACTTGTTCGTCAGCTTGCCCGCAGCATCGTAGAGCGGGAAGTAGCGCTGATGCATGAGCATGGCGTCGACGATGATCTCCTCGGGCACCTGCAAAAACTCCTCGTCGAAGGTGGAGACGAGCGGCTGCGGGTACTCGGAGAGGTTGACCACCTCGAGCAGCGTCTTCGCGGGAAGGTCGGCGGTAAAGCCGGTTTCGGCCTCGATGGCTGCCACGCCCTCGCGGATGATGCGCTCGCGCTCGGCCTGCGTGGGGATCACGTAGGCGGCGCGGATGACGTCGAGCAGGTTCGCGGCGGTATCCACCGTGTGCTTGCCGGGAGCCAGCACGCGATGGCCCATGGTGAAGTTAGAGGACTCGGCGCCGGCGAAGCTGACGGGCAGGACGACGTCGTCGAGCATGGCCACGATCCAGCGCACCGGGCGAACGAAGTACTCGCGATATGCGGCCCAGCGGCAGGAGCGGGGCCACTTGATGGCGGTGATGAAGCCCGCCAGTACATCCGGCAGCAAGTCGGCCACGGGCGTTGCCGGGATGTTCTTGGTGGCGAACACGTACTCGGTGCCGTTGACCTCGCGGCGCTCGAGGCTCTCGGGCGAGAGGCCCTTGCCACGCGCGAAGCCGATAGCCGCCTTGGTGGGGTTGCCGTCGGCGTCGAAGGCGATCTTGGCCGCAGGGCCCTTGTACTCCTCAACGAGCGCCTCGGTGGCGTCGGCCACGCCGTAGGCCATGACGATCAGGCGGCGGGGGCTGGAGTGGATCTCGATGGAATCGTAGGGGATGCGCGCATCGGCAAACGCCGCGGGCACCATCTTCTCCAGCTGCTTGTTAGCGGAATCAAGGTCGAACGCGGGGATCTCCTCCACGCCGATCTCGAACGCGAGAGTGTGCTTATCGGCCATGGTTACTCCCCTTTCTCGTTCTGATCGTCCTGATCGTCGCCGACGACCGTGGCGATGTAGGACGCGCAGCACTCCTTGACCATGGAGCGCACGCGCAGGATGTAGGCCATGCGCTCGGTTGCGGAGATGACGCCGCGGGCGTCGAGCAGGTTGAACGTATGGCAGCACTTCAGCACCCAGTCATAGGCGGGCAGCGGCAGGTTGTGCTCCAGGCACAGGCCGGCCTCGCGCTCGTACTGGTTGAAGGCCTCGAACAGAAACTCGGTGTTGCCCACCTCGAAGTTGTACGTGGAGAATTCGCGCTCGTTCTCCAGGTACACGTCGCCGTAGGTGAACTCCACGCCGTCGTCGCCGCGGGCCCAGATGATGTCGTAGACGCTGTCGACGCCCTGGATGTACATGGTCAGGCGCTCAAGGCCGTACGCGATCTCCACGGGCACGGGAGCGCACTCGAAGCCGCCCACCTGCTGGAAGTAGGTGAACTGCGTGACCTCCATGCCGTTAAGCCACACCTCCCAGCCAAGGCCCCATGCGCCGAGCGTGGGCGACTCCCAGTCGTCCTCGACGAAGCGCACGTCATGCTTGTCCGGATCGATGCCGATGGCGCGCAGGCTGCCCAGGTACAGGTCCTGGATGTTGTCCGGGCTGGGCTTCATGAGCACCTGGAACTGGTAGTAGTACTGCAGGCGGTTGGGGTTCTCGCCGTAGCGGCCGTCGGTAGGACGGCGGCAACCCTGCACGTAGCAGGTGCGCCACGTGTCGGGGCCCAACGAGCGCAGCGTGGTGGCGGTGTGGTTGGTGCCTGCGCCCACGGCGCCGTCGTAAGGCTGCAAAACGACGCAGCCCTGGGCGGCCCAGTAGTGCTGCAGGTTCATGACGATGTCCTGGAACGTGGGCGGCTGGGAGCCGGCACATCCCGTTGTCGCGTTCGCGGCGAAGGTTTCGGTTGACATGGTTCTCCTTGTCTGGTTCCGCTGGTCCTTGCTTGCCTACTTGAAAACTGTCGGGCGACGCGCCCCTACTCCAGCAAGCCGAAGTCGGGCACGGGCCAATATACCAGCACGCCCCTGCCCGTTACCGAGCTTGTGGGGACCGCGCCGAAGTATCGCGAATCCTGTGAGTTGGTGCGATTGTCGCCCATCACCCAGATGTAACCGGAAGGAACGGTGTACGGGAAGGTGATGGTGGAATTGGTGAGCGGCAGCGTGGGCTTGCCATGCGTGTAGGTTTCGGTTTGAGCCACGCCGTCGATGTAGAGGAAGCCGTCGCCGTCGATGTCAATGGTTTGGCCGGCGGTGGCTATGCAGCGCTTGATGAGCGTGCGGCCCGGGATCTCGGGGTCGGAAAACGTGACGATGTCGCCGGGTTGCGGGTCGCGGAAATAGTAGCTGACCTTCTCGGCGAACACCATGTCGCCGGTCATGATGGTCTCCTCCATGGAACCGGAGGGGATCTCGTAAGCGGTGAAGACGTACGTGCGCAGCGCCCAGGAAAGCCCCAGGACGAATGCGATCATGATGAGAAGGCTCAAAAATGAGCGCAGTATTCCGCCTTTTTCCCCGGTGGCGTGCTGACCTGCGGACATGATGTCGTACGTTTCCTTTCTTCAGGGCCCGCGCAAGCGGCGCCCGATAAGCGCTTAGCTGCTTATGATACCGCGCTGCGGCCGCTACCGGCCTTCGGTCGATAAAGATTGCAGAAATGCCCGGTCGGCATCGGGCAGCTCCATGCCCTCGAGCAAGTCGGGGCGCAGGCGATAGGTGCGCACGAGGCTTTGCTCGCGGCGCCATCGGTCGACCGCACCGTGGTTGCCGGACAGCAGAACCGCCGGCACCTCCATGCCGTTGAAGTTAGCAGGGCGCGTGTACTGCGGGTATTCCAGCAAGCCGTCGGCGAAGCTTTCGCCCAAGGCGCCCGTTTCGGCGCCCAGGACGCCGGGAAGCTTGCGCACCACGGCGTCGATGACCACCATGGATGCCAGCTCGCCGCTGGTGAGCACGTAATCGCCCAAAGAGATGACCTCGTCGGCCAACGTGTAGGCTCGCTCGTCGATGCCCTCGTAGTGGCCGCAGATGAACAGCAGGCGATCCTGCTTGGCAAGCTCGCAGGCGCACGCGTCGTCAAAACGGCGGCCCTGCGGGGCAAGGAAGATGGTGTAGGGCTTGGAAGCCTCCCGATCGACAGGGGCTGGGGAGGCGTCGCTAAGCGCTTGCTCGGCAGCGTCCGAGTCGGAGCCTTCGCAAGGCGCCTGTTCAGCAGAAGCGGCAGCGCCCTCCCCCTGGGCCGATTCGGCAGGGGCCGAAACAAAGTCGCTGCCCGTTGCGCCGCACAGCGATTCGTAGGCTTCGAAGATGGGGGCGCACTTCATGACCAGGCCGTCGCCGCCGCCATACGGCTCGTCGTCGGTGGTGCGATGGCGGTCGTGCGTCCAATCGCGCAGGTCGTGCGCCTTGAAATCCAAGATGCCCTTTTCCTGGGCGATGCGCATCATGGAAGCGCCCATGACGGATTCGTACATATCGGGAAACGTGGACAACGTTTCGATGATCATGGGTACCTCCACAGGTTACAGATCGAGCAGGCCTTGCGGCACGTTGACGTATATGCAGCGCGTCTGCTCATCCACCCCTTCGAGAAACTCGTCCACAACGGGAATGAGCACGGTGCCTTCATGGCCGGCGCGCGCAACTTCCAGCAGATGCTGGCCTGGCATTTCGTTGATGGCCACGGCGGTGCCGATGGTGCCGGCTTCGGCATCCACCACCGTGAAGCCCTCGATGCCGCCTTCCTGCAGCTCGAGCACGTCATCGGGAAGGTCTTCCCGGCGTGCAAGAACATAGCAGCCCACCAGGGCATCTGCCTGGTTGGCATCGACGACGGTATCGAAGAACACCGTAGCGCCGCCCCGGGCCTCGGGACGAACCTCCACCACGGTGCCTTGACGCGGAACATCGATCACCGGAGGCACGAAAGCGCAAAAGAGGCCCTCTTCAAGCAAAAAAGGGAGACCCGCCACGCTACGCGCGACGAGCCCTCCCTTCAAGTGCTTAGCTTTCGTGAATTCGGCTACGCGAACCCAAGCGCCCATTAATCGAGCAGCTCCACGTCGACATGGGTGTTCGTGGAAGAAGCCGCGGCACGCGCAAGCGTGCGGATGGCCTTGATCACACGGCCCTGACGGCCGATGACCTTGCCCGCGTCCTCCTCGTTGACACGAACCTCGACGAAGATGGAGCCATCTTCGGTTTCGCGCGCATCGATGACCAAGTCGTCCGGGTTATCGATGAGCGGACGGATCACGGACTCTACGAGCCCAGCGATTTCCTCGGTCTGCGCTGCCATAAGCTTACGCCTGCTCGCGGAACTTCTTGATGAGGGCGGCAACCGTGTCGGTGGGCTGAGCGCCGTTGGCCAGCCACTTGTCGCACTTCTCCAGGTCGATCTTGATCATTGCGGGCTCGGTCAGCGGGTTGTAACGGCCGATGTCGTCGATGAACTTGCCGTCGCGCGGGCAACGGGCATCGGCAACGACGATACGGTAGTACGGACGCTTCTTGGCGCCGTGACGGGCCAGGCGAATCTTAACCATGAAGAGTAACTCCTTCTTGTTCTTACTTGAATCCTCTTTGCCAGCCCGCAAAAAAGCGCGCAGCAAAACAGCAGTTGTTTATGATAAGGCGAAACGCCTCGATTGACAAGCCTTCGCTTCGGTTATCACCAGGTGTTCACGAATAAAGCGGACAAATGGAGGACCGCAACGAGCACCGGAAAGCCTTTGAGCCCCAAACCCGACCGGGCGGTCGGTCAGCCTCAGCAGGGCTGGGCGGTGTCGAGCGTGTCGATGTAGTAGATGAACATGTCCTCGTAGCCGCCGAGGCCGTTGATGAAGCCGCCGGGGATCATGCCGACCTTCGTGAAGCCCATGGACTCGTACAGGTGCTGGGCGGCCTCGTTGGAAGCGACCACGGCGTTGAACTGCAGGCCGCGGAAGCCCTTCTTGCCGCAGGTCTCGATGCAGTTCTCCACCAGCTTGCGGCCAAGGCCGAGGCCGCGCGAGGCGGAGGCCACGGCGAAGCTGGCGTTGGCGATGTGCGCGCAGCGCCCGATGCCGTTGGGATGCAGGATGTACATACCGAAGATGATGCCGTTGACGTCGGCCACCATGGTGGCGGTCTGAGCGGAGAAGAACTCATCGGCGTTCTGCTCTGTCAGCGGCGTGACCTGCGGGAACGCATCGCCCGCTTCCACAACCTCGTTCCAGATGCGCACCATGGCCTTGATATCGTCTGCGGTGTACGGACGGATCTGCAGCTCCATTGGTTTCCCCTTTCGTTCTCAGGCGCTCCCCTGTTGCGCCTGCCAAATATCAGTTTCGCACATTACGCCACGCCCTGCGCCTATCGCAGGGGCAAGCGGTTCTGGCGCCGGCGTCCCGACAAGGACGCCGGCGATGCATCGCATTCCGACGAAGCATCGCAAGCACGGACCTTATGGCCACGTCCGCGAAGCCGATGATGGAATGCCGGGTGCCGCAGCCTCGTGAGGTGCCGGCAACCGCATTGTCGAGCGGCTCCAGCAACCGTCACGCGGACCGGTGCTATTTGATATCGCCCATCATATCCTGGATCTTCTTCAGGTCTGACATCTTCATGCCGCCCATGCCCGGGATGCCGCGGCGGCGCTTGCCCTTCTTGCCGCGCTTGCCCTTGCCGCCCATCTCCTCGACCGCCGGCATCATGCGCTTCATCATCTTCTTCGTCTCATTGAACTTCTTCATGAGCTGGTTGACCTCAGTGACCGACACGCCGGCGCCGGCGGCGATGCGGGCACGGCGGCTGCCGTTGAGCAGGTCGGGCTTCTCGCGCTCGGCCTTGGTCATGGAGTTGATGATGACCTCCATGCGATCGAGCGCGCCCTCGTCGACCTGGCCCTGGCCCAACGCCTTGTCGCCGCCGGGAAGGGCGCTGATGAGCTTGGAGACGCCGCCCATCTTGCGGATCTGGCGGTTCATGGTGACGAAGTCGTTGAGCGTGAGCTGGCTTTTCATGAGACGCTCGGTCTCGGCCTGCTCCTCTTCCTGCTGCTGGACCTTCACCGCCGACTCGATGAGGCTGAGCATGTCGCCCATGCCCAGGATGCGGCGGGCCATGCGGTCGGGATGGAACTCCTCGAGCGAATCGGGCTTCTCGCCGGCGCTGATGAACTTGATGGGCTTGCCCGTGACCTCGCGGATGGACAGCGCGCCGCCGCCGCGGGCGTCGCCGTCCATCTTCGACATGATGACGCCGTCGAAATCGACGCGTTCGGAGAATGCCGCGGCCACGTTGACTACGTCCTGGCCAGTCATGGCGTCGACGACCATGAGAATCTGATCGGGCTTGACGGCCGACTTGATGGCCTGGGCCTCTTCCATCATCTGCTCGTCGACGTGCAAGCGGCCCGCCGTGTCGACGATGACCACGTCGCGCAGGTTGTCGATGGCGTCCTGCACACCGCCCTTGGCGATGGCCACCGGGTCCTTGCCGTCGCCGCGGAACACGCGCACGCCGATCTCGTTGCCGAGCGTTTCCAGCTGATCGGCTGCGGCGGGACGGTAGACGTCGCAAGCGGCCAGCAGCGGGCTGTGGCCTTCCTGCTTCAGACGGTACGCCAGCTTGGCGGCCGCAGTGGTTTTACCGGAGCCCTGCAGGCCCACGAGCATGATGACGTTGGGGATGCGGCTGGAGAGCACCAGCTTGCTATCGGTACGGCCGAGCAGCTCGGTGAGCTCGTCGGTGACGATCTTGATGACGTTTTGCGTCGGGGACAGGGAGTCGAGCACCTCGGCATCAAGGCAGCGCTCCTTCGTGCGCGCCACGAACTGCTTGACCACCTTGAAGTTGACGTCGGCTTCGAGCATGGCCATGCGCACCTCGCGCATGGCGGAGTTGATGTCGTCCTCGGTCAGGCGGCCCTTGCCGCGCAGGCCCGAGAAGATGCCTTGCAGGCGATCGGAAAGGTTATCGAACATGAGCGCCTCTTCTTGCGTGTCACGTATGCTTACAATCTTTTGGATTATAGCCGAAGGGCGGCGGGCGGAAACCTTCGGCCGGCAAAACAGCGAAGCGAGCCCATAAGGGCCCGCTTCGAGCGATTAGCGCACGGATTCGTAGAGCTGGATGCCGTCGCCGTAGGTTTTCGCCTTGATGCTTCCGTCTGCTACGAGGTGCTTGAGATAGACGATGCCCTGGGTGAGCATGATGTAGCGCTGCATGATGGGGATGTCCTCCCAGTCGTCGAAGGGCACGTTCCACCTGATAGCGCGGATGATCTGGTAACCCGACAAGCGCGGGTTGCGCGCGACGATGCCGCACACCTCGTCGAGTCGCTTCAGGTGATGCTGGGCCAGCCAATCGAGGCGCTGCTCGAAATCGGGGCGGATGGGGCCGTGCGAATGGAACAGCTGCGAGATATGCAGGTTCTGCACGCGCTTGATGCTGTCAAGATACGCCTGCAGCCCGTCGCCTTCGCGCGGGAACAGCGCGATGGAGGGGCTGATGACGAACAGCGCATGGTCGCCGCCGAACAAGATGCGGCTTTGCGGCTCGAACAGCGACAGATGCCCGGGCGTGTGGCCGGGCGTTTCCACGACCTGCAGCCCGTAGCGGCCCACCGTAACCGTGTCGCCGCCGCGCACGAAGGCCGTCCGCAGGCGCTGCGGGTCGAACAGGGGCTGCTCGACGCCCAAGCGCGCGGCCGTGGTGGCATCGGACAGAGCCACGCCCTGCTGGCGATACGTCCGCGTGAGCGCATCGAGGAACACGCCGGTGCGCGTGACGCGCGCCTCGCCCAGCTCGACGCCGCCCACGAACAGCGGCGCGCCCTCGGGGACCACACGGTCGATCAGGCCGGCATGGTCCAGGTGGAAATGCGTGAGGAACCACTTGGCGCGGCCGCGGTCCACGCCCAGCTCATCGAGTGCGTCCGACAGCACCTTCGCACCCTCATCGGAAGGCGCACCGGTATCCACCACGAGCGCCTCGCCGCCATCCATAATGACGTAGCAATTGGTGGCGGAGGTGGAGATGTTCTCGAAGGGCACCTGCACAAGATACACGTCGGGCGCGTGGAACACCTGCTCGATGCAAGCCGAGGTATCCATGGCGGTTACGCTTGACGCTGATCGAACGCGCCGACAAGAGCGCGTGCGAAATCATGGGCGTCGAAATCGCGCAGGTCGTCAAGGCCCTCGCCCACGCCAATCTTGATGATGGGCAGCTCAAGCTCGTGGCTGACGGCAAGCGCGATGCCGCCCTTGGCCGTGCCGTCGAGCTTCGTGACGATGAGCGCGTCCAGCTCGAGCTCGCGGTTGAACTCGCGCGCCTGCTGCAGGCCGTTCTGGCCGGTGGTGGCGTCGATGACGAGCACGGTGTAGACGGGCAGCTTCGAACGCTTGCGCACCACGTTGACGACCTTCGCCAGCTCGCGCATAAGATCTGCCGAGGTGTGCAGGCGCCCGGCGGTGTCGATGAGCACCAGGTCGGCATCTTCGGCCTCGGCGCGCTCGATGGTGTCGTAGCACACGCTTGCCGGGTCGGCGCCGCGCTCGCGCGTGACCATCTCGACGTCGGCACGGTTCGCCCACACCTCGAGCTGCTCGATTGCGGCGGCGCGGAACGTGTCGGCGCTGCCCAGGATGACCTTGCGGCCGGCGTCGTGCGCTTCCTTGGAAAGCTTGCCCACCGTGGTGGTCTTGCCCGTGCCGTTGATGCCCACGAACAGCACGCACGCCGGGTCGCCGCCGAGGATCTCCTGGCCGCCTTGCGTGAACGTATCGGCGATCTGGTCGTTGAGCATGTCGAGCACGGCATAGGCATCGGGAAGCGCCTTGCGCGTGGCCTGGTCGCGCAGGTTCTCAACGATGTCGCACGCCGCCGCTCCGCCGATATCGGCCAGGATGAGCGTTTCCTCCAAGCCGTCCCAGAACTCCTCGTCAAGGTCGGGACCGCGGTCGAGGAGGACGTTCATCTCCTCCTTGAACTTGTCGCGAGAACGTTGCAGCCCCTGGCTGATGCGGTCGAAAAATCCCATGTTGCTCCCCTTGTGTCGCAAACCGTCGCATGTTGTGCAGCGCCTTTCGGCATCGTTTCCCAACGGAGCGCCGATTGCACCGCGTGTTTCTTTCGGGAAGAAGTATACCCCGCCACCGAGGGCAAGGCATCCCAGGCAGCAGGCGAACAAGAATTACACGGGGAAGATAGAGCGGTAACCGGTTACAACCGGCACGCTTCCAGATACCTTGCCGCCATCCGGAAGGCTCCTCCGGTTCCCGGCGTCACCAACGGCCGCAACCGGGATTTCCCGTATACCCGCAAACCCGCTCACACCAGAACCCGCAACGTAGCATAGAAAGCGGCCGGCTGGCCGCTTCCCCTATTCCGCGTACTTCAGGGCGTGATCGAGCTTCTGGCTGATCACCTTGGTGACGCCGTCGGATTGCATGGACACGCCGAACAGCACGTCGGACATTTCCATGGTGCGCCGCTGGTGCGTGATCATGATGAGCTGCGTGTCGTTGCGGATGGACTGCAGATACGCCGTGAGCCTGCGCAGGTTGCTGTCGTCGAGCGCCGCCTCAACCTCGTCGAGGATGTAGAACGGCGCGCTGCGGATGCGGTAGACCGCGAACAGCAGCGCCAGCGCCGTGAGCGACTTCTCGCCGCCGGACATGAGCATCATCTTCGTGATGCGCTTGCCCGCCGGCTGCGCGCTGACCTCCACGCCGGTGTTCTCCAGGTCGTCGGGGTCGGTGAGGATGAGTTCGGCCGAGCCGCCCGGGAACAAGGTGGCGAAGATGCTGCGGAAGTTGTCGTTGACCGCATTGAACGTGCTCACGAAATCGTCTTTCATGCGCGCATCGATGACGCGGACGATCTTGGCAAGGCTGCGGCGCGCGCCGTCGAGGTCTGCCAGCTGGGCCGCCAGATAATCGTAGCGGCTGCGCAGCTGCTCGTACTCCTGGGCGGCATCGGGGTTGATGGCGCCCATGTTGGCGATGCGGCGACGCAGCTTGAACGCGTTCTCCTCGGCGGCGCCGCGGTCGTCAAGCTCGGGCAACGCGAGCGCCGTCTCAAGCGGCACGCCCATATCCTGCACGATGGAGTTGACGGCAGCGTCGACGCGCACCTCCAGCCTGCCCTTCTCCACACGGGCGGCCGACAGGCGCGCGTTGACGTCGTCGTAGGCGTCATGGGCGGCCTTGGCCTGCTCGCGCGCGGCGGTGACCTGCGCATGCAGCCCGGCAGAGGAATCTTGCGCCTGTTGGGCCCGCTGCTCAAGATCGTGCGTCCAGCGACGGGCGCTTGCGGTGAGCTCCTCGAACACCGCCAGAAGCGGCGCGATGCGGCGCTGCGCTACGATCTTGCGCGCCAGCTGGTTTTTCAGCTCGTCCTCGGCGGCGTCCACCGCGGCCACGTCGCGGCCGCGGGCATCCACGATTCGCGCGGTATAGGTATCGCGCTCGCGCAGCGTGGCAGCCGAGAGCTTGGCCTCCGAAAGGCCGTCGCGCAGCTGCGCCGCCTCCTTGCGAAGCGGCACCACCTTGGCTTCAAGCTCCTCGGTGCGCACGGCACGGGCTTGGGCCGCTTGCGCAAGCTCGGCCAGCAGCGCCTCAAGCTTGTCGACGTTGGGGCGCGCCTCGGCGACCGTCTTATCCGCCTGCTGGCGCTGGCGCTCCACATCGGCGAACTCGCGGCGCGTGGACGCGAGCGCATCGGCGGCGCGCTTTGCCTCGGCCGACGCCGCCTGCGCAGCGCCTCGGCGCTCGGCCAGCTGCTGGGAGAGCTGCAAGCTTTCGGCCTGAGCGGCGCGCAACGCCTCCTCGGCATGGCGCTCCGTCTGTTCGGCTTCCTTGTGCTGCTCGGATGCGACGCAAAGCGATGCGCGCAGCTCATCGAGCTGTCGCGCACGGGCCAAGGCGCCCTCGGCACCGGCGTCCACCGTTCCCACCGTGAGCTTGCCGCTGGGCCAGGCGATGCATCCATCGGCCGACACGAAGCGCACAGGGGCGACCGCGCCTTCCCGCACGCGGACGGCCTGAGCCTGACGCGCCGCTTCGAAGGTATCGCATATCACCACGTCGCCGAGCAGGGCCTCCACCGTGGGCGCGGCCTGCTCAGGGTATTCCAACATGTCCACAAGCGCCGTGCCGCCGCAGGCCTGCGCGGCTTGGCGCGCGGGGGCGCTGGAGCGCATGCCGCCGGCGGGAAGCAGCGACACCTGGCCGTCGCGGCCGCTTTCCAGCACGCTGCCCGCAAGGCCCGCCGCCGCATCGACCGAAGGGGCCATGAGCGCCTCGGCATCGCCGGAAAGCAGATGCTCGACAAGCGCCTCGAAGCCCTGCGGTGCACGCACGGCGCGGGCCAGCGGCTCGAGCCGTTGGCCGGATATGCGCGCATGCTCGATGAGCCATGCGCGGGCAGGCCCGGCTGCGGCCGATGCGCGCTCAACCTCCTCGAGCGCGGAAATGCGGCTTTCGAGCGAGGCGACCTGGCGATGAGCCTCGTCAAGCGCGGCACGGGCGGCATCGCGCTCCTTGATGGCGGCGGCGACGGCGCCGCGCGCCTGCGATTCGGCCTGCTGGGAAGCATCGAGCGAACGCTGAGCGGAAGCACGAGCGTCCTCGAGCTTTTGGGCCTGCTCCTCTGCCTGGCCGAGCGCCAGCTCGAGCTCCTTGGCGCGCCCCTCGACCAGCTTGGCGTGCGCCAAGCCGTTGGCCAGCGCCTCCTGCGTCTGGGATAAACGGCGCCGCGCATCCTCGGATGCGCGGTCATCGGCGCGGCCCTGGCGCTTGAGCTGATCGAGCTCGTCTTCCACGCTGCGACGGGCCTGGGCGTTCTCCCGACGGGAGGCATCCAGGCGTTCGACGGCGGCCTGCGCGGCAGCAAGATCGCGGCGCACCGCCTCAAGCTGCGCCGACGCCTGCTCGCGCTCGGCAACGGCCTCGGCGCGCTTGGCGCGGCCCGACTCCAGCTTCACGCGCACATCGGCCTCGAGGCCCTGTGCGCCGCGGCGCTTCTCATGCAACAGCAGCACGGCGCCGTCGAAGCGCTCGACGGCCGAAGATGCGCGCTGATAGCTGCGCGACAGGTCGCCCGCATTCTCGGTTTGCTTGCGGATCTGCTCCTGCAACGCCTCGGCGGCGGCTTCGGCCGTGGAGATGTCCTGATGACGGGCTTGAAGGTCTTCCACCAGCTGATGCTCGCCGGCGCACGCCGCATCCCAGCTTTGGCGCAGGCAGCGCAGGTCGTCCACGGCCAGCGCCAAGCTGACGTCGGTAAGCTGCCCGGAAAGCTCCTGGTAGGCGCGGGCCTTCTTCGCCTTGCGCTCGAGCGGGCCGAGCTGACGGCCCACCTCGCCCGCCACATCGCGCACACGGGCGAGCGTGGCGTCCATGGCGGCAAGCTTGCGTTCGCTTTTCGCCTTGCGCTGCTTGTGCTTGAGCACGCCGGCGGCCTCCTCGATGAGCGCGCGGCGGTCCTCGGGCTTGGATTGCAGGATGGAGTCCAGGCTGCCCTGGCCGATGATCGAATGCGTGCCGGTGCCCAAACCGGAATCGTGCAGGATGTCGAGCACGTCCATGCGGCGCGCGACGCTGCCGTTGATGAGATACTCGCTTTCGCCGCTTCGATACATGCGGCGCGTGATGGAAACCTCGTCGAAGTCGACCGGCAGCTTGCCGTCGGAGTTGTCGAGCACCAGCTCAACCTCGGCAAGGCCCGTGGCCTTTCGGGCCGACGAGCCTGCGAAGATGACGTCTTCCATAGCCTGACCACGCAAGTGCTTGGCGTTGCGCTCGCCAAGCACCCACAGCACGGCATCGGAGATATTGGATTTGCCGGAGCCGTTCGGGCCCACCACGGCGGTGATGCCCGGCTCCAAGGAAAGCGCGCTTCTGTCGGCGAACGACTTGAAGCCCTTGAGCACGAGCGACTTCAAGTACATGCGCTAGCCCTGTTTCATGCTCTTATGCAGCTCGCGCTCATGCTTCTTGCGCGCCTTCTCCTCGGCACGGGCCGCAGCCTTGTCGGCCTTGGCCTGCTTGGCCGCGGCGGCCTTCTCGGCGCGGGCCTGCTCGTCCATGCCCAAACCGAAAAACTCGCCGAGACGCGACAGCGTGGATTTCGCCGCCTGGCTTTCCGCTTCCTTCTTCGTACGGCCCGTTCCGCGCGCCAGGCCCTGATTGCCTGCGAACACCTGGGCCACGAAGGTGCGGTCATGCGGCGGGCCCTGCGTTTCCACCAGCTTATAGGTGGGCGTGATGCCGTCTTCCTGCAGGCGCTCCTGCAGCGCGCTTTTAGGGTTTTCCGGCTCGAGCGCCATGTCCTCGGACATGCGAGGGATAAGCGTGCGGTAGATGAAATCGCGCGCCGCCTCCACGCCGCCGTCCAGGTACAACGCGGCCACCACGGCCTCGTAGACGTTTTCGAGCGCCGAGTGCAGGCCGCGCTTGCCCGTGCCCGTCTCCGAGGAGCCGAACACGATGATGTCGGCGAAACCAAGGCCCGACGCCACATCGGACAGGCTTGCGCCCGACACGAGCGCCACCTTGATGCGCGTCAAGCCGCCTTCGTCGAGCTCATGGAAGCGCTCGAAGGCGACGTCGGCGACGATGGCGCCCAAGATGGAGTCGCCCAGAAACTCCAGGCGCTCGTAGGAATACTTCACCGCACGGCCTTCGGTGGCCGATGGATGCGTAATGGCGGACAAAATGAGCTGCTTGTTGGAAAACGAGTAGCCCAGCACCTCCTCCGCCCTTTGCAGTTTTGAGGCTTGTTCTTCTGTAAAGGTCATGCAACCTCCGAAACCGATATGAATGAGAATCGATGATGATACGACCATACCGCATAGAGCGGCTGGTCCACATAGTGTTACTTGATTGTATCCGAGCCGTTTCCGGCCTGGGCCATGTGCTGAATTATTTCAGAAACGCCCTGACGCACCACGCGCGCCGTGGTGAGCACGCCGTTTTCAATGGCCACCGCGCCCGAGCTTCCGTGCCCGACGATACAGGCACCCTTCACGCCGAGCAGCGGGGCGCCACCGTAGGTATCGGGCGACACCTGGCTTTTCAAGCCCTTCAGGCCGTCTTTGACGCACAGGGCGCCGATCTTGCCCTTCGTAGTGGACATCATGGCGTCCTTGATGGCGCCGAACAGCACCTTCGAAGCGCCCTCGATGGTCTTCAGGCATACGTTGCCGGTGAACCCATCGGTGACCACCACTTCGTACTGCGCACCCAGCACATCGCGCCCCTCGCAGTTCCCGGCGAAATTGGTCAGGCGTTTGGCCATGAGCTGGTGGGCCTCCTGGGCAAGCGCGTTGCCCTTGGTGTCCTCCTCGCCGATGTTGAGAAGCGCGGCCTTGGGCGACTCGTAGCCTAAGATCTTCTGCGCGTACACGCTGCCCATCTGGGCGAACTGCACCAGGTACTCGGGCTTGCAATCGGCGTTGGCGCCGACGTCGCACAGCACGATGGGGCGGACGGGGCTGGGCACAACCGTTGCCAGGCACGGGCGCGAGATGCCCTTGATGCGGCCCATGACCAGCGTTGCAGCGGCCAGGCAGGCGCCCGTGGAACCGGCGGAGAAGAAACCTTGGGCCTGGCCATCCTTGACCAAACGGCAGCCCACCACGATGGAGCTGTCCTTCTTCTTGCGCACGGCCTGCGCGGGATGCTCGGCCATATCGATGACCTCGGCGGCAACCTGCGCACGACAGCGGGCATGCTGCGCGGCGAACGGCTCGACCACGTCGGCGGGGCCGCACAAGATGACGGTAAGGCCCTCATCGGCGGCAAGCGCCGCCGCCACGCCTTCGAGCACGACCTCGGGGGCGTTGTCGCCGCCCATGGCATCCACTGCGATGGTGACGTTGTCTGTCATGTTGACACCCTTTCCCTAGCAGGCGTTGCGCGCCGAGCGGACGGCGCTGCTAAACGCAAGAAAGCCTCTCTGCGCCAATGGCGCCGCAGAGAGGCTTCAAGTTGCAATTGCACGCTGTGACGGCGTTACTCCGTCTCGATGACCTCGCGGTTCTTGTAGAAGCCGCAGTTCGGGCACACGCGGTGGGGAAGCTTAGCCTCGCCGCACTGCGGGCACACGGAACGGGAAGGGGCTGCGATCTTGTCGTTAGCGCTACGACGTGCATGAGTGCGGGCGCGGCCCATTTTTTGCTTAGGTACTGCCATGATCTATCTCCTTGCTTTATGTCGGGCGCGCGTGGCGCTCGCTCGTTCGCTTGGTAAACACGCGAAGCGATATACTACCAAAGTGTTCCTGTGCATGCAAGTGCCTGTTCGCCAGGCGCACACAAACCCATGCAGGTTCCATAATCCGGGCAGCTACTCGCCCAGATCAAGGTCCTTCAACGCGGCGAAGGGGCTGACGCGACCGTCGGACATGCGCGGCAGGCCGTCATCGGGCTGAGCGGAGCATGCGCACGGCCCCTCATTGAGGTTGGCGCCGCACTGCGCGCACAAACCAGCGCAGTCCTCTCGGCACAGAGGCACGAGCGGAGCCTCAACCAGAAGCGCGGCGATGATGAGCGGCTCCAAATCGAGGATCTTGTCAGCGCCGAGCACCTCGAACTCGTCGTCGTCCATGTCCTCAGGAGCCGGACCGTCCTCGGAGAGCAGGAAGTAGCCTTCCACTTCCCCGTTGAGGTCCACCTGGAAGTCATCTAGGCAGCGCGCGCACGCGACCGTTGCCGTGCCGCGGGCGCTGCCCATGACCAGAAGCGCGTCTCCGGTGTTGGTGACGGTGACGTTCCAGTCAACGGGCTGCGAGAACGTATAGGTATCGGGGCCCGCCTCAAGCGTCCCTAAGGCAAGCTGCCCTGCAAAAGAGGAGCTCTCCGTGGTAACGAAGAGCTCCGGCGGGACCTCGAACTTCACGGCATCCATTATTGGCGACCCTGCGCCATGGCGTTGGCGTTGAGGCGATCGCGGCAACGGCGCACGTTGTTGAGCAGCGTATCAAGGCTTTGCTCGACGTGGCCGAACACCTCGTCTGCGTAATCTTCCGCACCGGCGCGCGTCTGGCGCTCGAGCTCGCGCGCATCGGCGACCAGCTGGTCGGCCTGCTGCTGGGAGATGCGCACGATCTCCTGCTCGGAGGCGATGGTCATCGCCTGGCTGCGCGCATCCTCGATCATGCGGTTGGCCTCGGCCTCGGCATCATCGAGCAGGCTTTGACGCTCGCGCACGATCTGGCGCGACTGCGAGAACTCGCTGGGGAACGTGTCGCGGATCTCATCCATGATCTCGAAAGCTGCAGCGATATCCACCTGGCGCAGGTTGCCCTTGCCGAACACCGGCTTAGAGTCCTCAAGCAGAATCGAGAGCTCTTCCAAAAGCCCCAGAACCCCTGTTTCGTCCATGATGATCCTTCCACCCAGGCTTGCTGCGTTTGAAAACTGCGTTTAGGCACACGGGCATAAGGCCACGCATGCAGATAAGCATAATAGCATGCCGCCCGCCGCTTGCGCCTGAAGAACAAAGCATGCACATACGATGCGCCCCGCCCAAGCACGGGCGGGGCGCATCCAACCTGCACAAGCGCGCGACGGAGGCAAGCATATCGCCTACCCGAATCCGGACGGGCGGCAACGCCCCTACGCGGGACGGCGCCACGGCAGATCTTCGCCCGCCGGCGAAAGAGCCGGCAGAGGCATCCGCTCTACTGCAGGTTCGCGTACTTCTTCTTGAGCGCCTCGTAGACGCACGGGGGCACGAACTGCTGGATATCCCCGCCCATCTTCGAGATCTCGCGCACGATGGAGCTGGACAGGTACATGTACTGCGGCGGGGACATGATGAACAGCGTTTCGAGCTGCGGGGAGAGCTGGTAGTTCATGGCCGTCATCTGGAACTCGTACTCGAAGTCGGTGATGGCTCGCAGGCCCTTGACCACCACAGTGGCGTCAAGCTCCTTGGCGAAATCGACGAGCAGGCCCTTGAAGGGCTCCACGCGCACGTTGGACAGATGCGCGGTGGCCTGACGGACCAGCTCGACGCGCTCCTCGAGCGTGAACAGAGGGCCTTTCTTCTGGGAATCGGCGACGGCGACCACCACCTCGTCCACCAGTTGGGAGGCGCGGGCGATGACGTCGAGATGCCCCGAGGTGATGGGGTCGAACGTACCGGGGGTCAATGCGCGTTTCATGACGCTGCTCCTTCTTAGTCGTTATCGGACGCGGCGCGCTCGCCGGCGCGCAGCACGTCCACGGTAGTATCGCCGTACTTCTTGCGGGATGCAAGCTCGAAGCCCAGCTCGGCGGCGGCCAGGGCGGACGCATCGTTGCCGGCAAGCGAATGCTCGTAGACCACGATGGCGTCGGGGGCGGCCACGCCGCGCTCCACCAAACCCGCCGCCATGCCCAGCACCGCCATGGCGTCGTAGGCATAGGGCGGATCCAGGAAGATCAGGTCGAACGGCGGGCGGGCGAACTGCGGGGCGCGCTCGATGACGTCGGCGCGCGTGACGGTGGCACGCGCCGGCTCGAGGCCCAGATTCGCCACGTTTCTCTGCACGACCTTCGCCGCCTCGGGGGCGCACTCGTAGAATACCGCGCGAGCTGCGCCGCGCGACAGGGCCTCCAGGCCGAGCGCGCCCGACCCGGCGAACGCGTCGAGCACCACGGCGTCCTCGAAGCCGCCGCGCTGGCTGAACACGGCGCTCATGAGCGACTCGCGCACGCGGTCGGTGGTGGGGCGGGTGCCGTCGCCCTTCGGTGCGGCCAGCGTTCGACCGCGGAACTGACCTGCGATGATCCTCATACCTACCTCTTTCTGGAACCGCGCCGTCGTAGGGCGCGGTTCGAAACGTATCGGCTATCTTGCGGGCGCCTGCTCGGGAAACGTGCGGCGGAGCTCGAACGCGAGCGCCTGATGATCGGGCTCGACAAGCCCGGGGTCGGCCGCCATGATGGCGGCGGCATCGGCGTGCGCGGCCTGGATGACCCGCTCGTCGCGCACGACGTTGACGAGCTTCAGCGCGCTCGCCCCGCTTTGCCGGTTACCCAGGATGTCGCCCTCGCGGCGAAGCGACAAGTCGTATTTCGCCAGCTCGAAACCGTCATCGGTGCGCTCCATGGCGGCAAGGCGCGCCAGGGACTGCTCGGATTTCGAGGTGGAGACCAAAAACACCTGCGCCGGCTTCTCGCCGCGGCCCACGCGCCCGCGCAGCTGATGGAGCTGCGAGAGCCCGAAACGGTCGGCGTCCATGACGATCATGACCGTGGCGTTGGGCACGTCCACGCCCACCTCGATGACGGTGGTCGCCACGAGCACCTGCGTCTCGTTGTCGCGGAACCGGCCCATGACGGCGTCCTTGTCGGCGGGCTTCATACGCCCGTGCAGCAACTCCACATGCCAATCGACGAACACCGTCTGCTGCAGGTAGGACGCCTCCTTGGTTGCCGCGGTGACGTTATCGCCGGCGAAATCGGCGTCCGACTCGATGCTGATGGACGCGAACTCGTAGGCCTCCTCGTCGGCTTCCCTACCCCGGCCGCCGGCCCGCTTGTCGCGCGCTTCGGCATCCTGCCCGATAAGGGGGCAGACCACGTACACCTGCTCGCCGCGCGCAAGCGCCTCGCGCGCCGCATCGTATGCCCTGCCCTGGTCGGCCTTCGACACGACGTGCGTGGTGCGGCGGGCAGAGTCGTTGGGGCGGTGCTTGATGTAGGACAGCGTCATATCGCCGAACACGGCGAGCGCGAGCGTGCGGGGAATGGGCGTGGCGGTTAGGTAAAGCGCATCGGGGGCCTTGCCCTTGGAGAGCAGCACCGCGCGCTGCTCCACGCCGAAGCGCTGCTGCTCGTCGATGACCGCGAGCGTGAGGCGCTTGAAGCGCACGTCGGGCTCGAGCAGGGCGTGCGTGCCGATGAGCACGCAGATGCCGCCATCGGCGGCTCCTTCGAGCAGACGGGCGCGCTCGTCATCGGGCGTGGAGCCGGTGAGCAGGCCCCAGGTGACGCCCACTTCATCGAACCACTTCCCCAGCGACGCGGCATGCTGGCGCGCAAGCACCTCGGTGGGCGCCATGAGCGCCGCCTGGGCGCCCGTGTCTGCCACCGCGGCAAGGGCGAAGCCCGCGACGGCGGTTTTGCCCGTGCCCACGTCGCCGAGCAGCATGTGGTTGGCCGCCTCGGGCGCCGCCATGCGCTCGAGGATATCCGCACGAGCCTGCTGCTGTTCCTCGGTAAGGGTGAACGGCATGACACAGTCGAGCGCCGCCGAGCACGGGCCATCCACCACATGCGCCGTCGGCTGCGCGCCGGCGGCGCGCTGCGCGGCCTGCGACATGAGCGCGAGTTCGAGCAGCAGCAGCTCCTCGTACACCAGGCGGCGGCGCGCTTCGGCGACCTCTTCCATGGTATGCGGGAAATGGATGCACGACAGCGCGGCGCCGCGGGCCATGAGCCGATACCGCACGCGCAGATCGAGCGGCAGCGGATCGTAGCAGCCTTGCACGGCATCGAGCGCGTTTCCCACCAAACGGCGCATCCACGCGGCCGAGATCTTCTCGCATGCGGGATGCACGGGGATGATCATGCCCTCGGCCATCTGGCCGTCGCCGAGCTGCTCGATATAGGGGTTCACCATGCGCTTGAAGCCGTAGTCGAACTCCACCTTGCCTGCAACGGCGATGCCCATGCCGGGTTTGAGCTGGTCTTTCAGCCAAGGCTGACGAAAGCATGTGACCATGAGCACGCCGGTTGCGTCCACCACCGCGATCTCGACGAGCGTGAGGTTGGGGCGCGGGCGCTTGAGCTTGACCTCGTGGACCGACCCCTGGATAGTGCACGACCCGCCGATGCGCGCGCCGGCAACGGTCTCGCGCTTCGACAGGTCTATGTAGCGTCGGGGAAAGTGCGTGAGCAGGTCGCGGACCGTGCGCACGCCCAAACCCGCAAGCGCCTGCGCGCGAGCCGGGCTGACCAGCTTCACGCGCGACGCGGGTTCATCTAAGGCTAATGTTGCTGCGAGCCTATCGGCCACGTTGCCGCCCTACTCCACGGAGAAGACGATGGGATACAGGGGCTGATCGCCGCGGTGCGCGTCGATCTCCAGATCCTCGTAGGCTTGCTCGATGCGCTCCTGCAGCGCCTGGAAGTCCTCGTCGGAGAGATCCTCGCCGGCGAGCAGCGTGCAGGTGTCGCAATCGTCGGCCTCCATGTGCTCGAGCAGGCCCATGACGACGTCGGAAACGCTGTGGCCCACAGCATGGATGGCGCCGTCGGCGATGCCGATGACGTCGCCGTCGGCGATGGCGTTGCCCTCGGCGTCCTTGGAATCCTTGATGGCGGTGGTGACCTCGCCGGTCTTGACGTCGGCGAACGCCTCGGTCATGGCCTCGACGTTATCCTCGAGGGATGCCTCGCCGTCCACGCCGAACATGGCGGCGAAGGCCTGCGGCACGGACTTGGTGGGCACGACGCCCGCCGGGATGTCGGACAGCTCGCAGGCGGACTGGGCGGCCATGATGATGTTCTTGTTGTTCGGAAGGAAGATAACCGCGTCGGCGTTGACCTTGGCGGCGGCATCGAGCAGGTCCTTCGTGGAGGGGTTCATGGTCTGACCGCCGGAGACGACGACGTCGACGCCGAGCGACTCCAAGATCTTGGCGTTGCCCTTGCCGGCGGCGACGGCCACGAACCCGAGCGGCTTGCGCTCGGCGTGCTGCTCGGCCTCGAGCTTCTCGGTGCGCTCCTCGGACTGCAGCTTCATGTTGTGGATGAACACCTCGGAAATCTGGCCGCGCTCGAGGAAGTACGCCAGCACCTTGTCGGGCGTGTTGGAGTGAACGTGCACCTTGAACTTCGGCGTCTCGCCCACGCACAGCTCGCAGTCGCCCATGGTTGCCAGGAAGTCCAGCGCCTCGGCCTTGTCGAGCACGTCGGAATCCACCAGGAACTCGTTGCAGTAGGTGAACTCGCTGCCCTCCCAGTCGTTGATCTGCTCGATCTCGACCTTCGGAGCGGCGTCGCGCGCAAAGGCCAGCTCGTCGACGAGCGGGCCCTCCTTGCCCGTGAGGGCGGCCACGAAGCCGTCGATGAGGATGGCAAGGCCGTAGCCACCGGAGTCCACCACGCCGTTCTCCTTCAGCACGGGAAGCAGCTCGGGCGTGCGCTGCACGCTGGCATACGCCTGCTCGACGACGTGGGACAGCGCCTCATCGGCCGACATCTTCTTCTTGCGGGCATACTTGGCGGCGGCAGCGGAGTCCTTCAGCACGGTGAGGATGGTGCCCTCGACGGGCTTGCGCACCGCGTGGAACGCCACGTCCTGGGCCTTTGCCAGGGCGGACTCGATGGACTCGGCGCTAACGGCGTCGAAGCCGTTGGAGCCTTCGCACAGACCGCGCAGGATCTGCGAGGTGATGACGCCGGAGTTGCCGCGCGCGCCCATGAGCGCGCCGGTGGTGATGGCCTTGCGGATCTCGGCGGCGGAAGCGCCGATGGGCAGCTTGGCCAGGCTTGCAACGACGGATTCCAACGTCAGCGACATGTTCGTGCCGGTGTCGCCATCGGGCACGGGGAAGACGTTGAGACGGTTGACCTCGTCTTTGCGCGCGCTGAGGTTTTTGCTGGCGGCCGCGATTGCGTTGACCAGGTCGTTGCTGGTATAGGTACTAGACATTGATGGGATTCTCCTTCATTGGGGCAGGCGGCAAGGCGCTTGGGCGCGCGCTACTTGCGGACCTTCACGCCCTGCACATGCACTTCAACCCCGTCCAGCGGGACGCGCGCATACTCCTTCAAGACGAACGTGACCTGGTCGACCAGGTTCTGGGACACCGTGTTGATATTGGTGCCGTACTCGATGACGACGTACAGCGCCACGTGCACGCCGGCGTCGGTGGCGGTGACCGTCACGCCGCGGCGCAGGCGGCTGGCGGGCAGGATCTTGGCGATCCCGTCGGCAGCGGAAGGTGCGGCCATGCCGACGACGCCGTAGCACTCGAGCGCGGCGTTGCCGACCATGTCGGCCAGGACATCGTTGGCAACATGGAGGTTGCCGGGAATGGTATCGTTCATGGCGTTCCTTTCTGGCTCGCATATGCGGGCTCGAAACTTCTGCTGGCAGTATAGCGCATGCAATTGTGCAGACGGTATGCATGCATGGCGCATGCAAGGCATAAACACGAAATAATCTTGTGATGCTGCAAGTACGTGTGGTATAGTTGGAGGGCTTTTTGTGCAAGAGCGGCGTTCGCGCCGATACATGCAACCTAGGTACATGGAGTGATGAATAATGTCTAAAGTTTGCGAAATCTGCGGTAAGGGCCCCGTTGCCGGTCGTAACGTCAGCCATTCCCACCGCGTGACGAACCGTTGGTTCCGTCCCAACATCCAGAAGGTCACCATCAAGGACGCCAAGGGCCATGTCCGCAAGGCCAACGTCTGCACCAAGTGCATGAAGGCCGGCAAGGTCACCCGCGCGTAACACCTTCGCGGAATATCCCATAAGGGAAATCGAAGGCCCCTGCTCTGTGAGCGGGGGCCTTCTTACGTTCAGGGAGCGAAGCAGCACCCTAATGCGCCTGCAGGATGAGCAGGCGGCCGCAGTTGGGGCATGTGGCCACGTTGCCCTGGGAGCGCATGTCGACCACGCGCCCATGCTCGATGGGCGTGCGGCATGCGCCGCAGCGCTCCTCCACAAGCAGGGCCAAAGGCACGCCGGCGGTGGCTGCGGCCGTGCGCTCGTAGAGCTTCATGTCGTCGGCGGGCACGCGCCGAGCCATGGCCTTGCGTTTGGCCTGCATGTCGGCTATACGCTGCTTCAGCTCGCCGCCTTTCTGCGCAAACGCGGCGCCGGCATTGCGCTCAACGCCCTCGATCTGCTCCATGGCTGCGGCGATCTGGGCGCGCACCGCCTTGATCTTCTCCAGCTCGGCATCGACGGCGCGCATGTCCTCCTCGAGGGCATCCCGGCGCTCCTGAACGCCCGTCAGCTCCTTGGTGCGCGCATCGACGGTGCGGAAATCGCCTTGCGCCTGCTCGATCTCGTCCTGGATGCGGCGGGCCTTGCCGGCCAGGCCGTCATCCTCCTCGGTGATGCGCGCGAGCTTGTCCTCTGCCTTGGCCGCAAGCTTCTCCACCTGTTCCGCCTTGGCGGCGACGGCGCGCCTCTTCGCCATGGCATCGGCGACGGCCTTGCGCTCGGGCAGTTCCTGGAGCTGCTTCTCGGCGCGGATGATCTGCACATCGAGTTCCTGCATATGCAAAAACGCGGCCAAAACCTCGGAATCGATCCTCATGCGAATCCTTTTCGTTCGGGCGCCCCGCGTGCAGCCGCACCGCGGCGCGGGGCGCGGTTTGCAAGTTACACGCGCACTGCCTCGGGATAAGACCACCTGTCGCGCTGCGACACGACGGCGACCAGCTCATCGGGCACCCCCGCATCGCGCACGCTGGCGGCGAGCACGCCGCAAAACGGCAGCTCGGAGGTATCGTGCCCCAGGTCGATCACCGCCATGCCCGCCTGAGACAGGTCGAGCGCGTCATGGTATTTGACCTCGCCGGCAACAAGCACGTCAGCTCCGGCGGCAAGCGCGGCGCGGCCCGTGGGGCCCGCCGATCCCGTGCAGGTGACGACAGCCCGCACCGCACGGTCGAAGCTCCCCCACACGCGCGGTGCGCGGCCGAACACGCTGGTGCAACGCGCGGCAAGCTGGCCGAGCGTCATCTTCTCGGCGGGAGCGCACAGCTGGCCGTAGCCCTTCTCGACGCAGCCAGCCTTCGGCTCCACCACCCCGCGCAGCGACAGCCCCAGCATGCCGGGCAGCATGCGCTGAGCGCGGGCGGAAACGTCGAGGGCGGTATGGAAGTTCATGAGCGCAACGCCCCGCTGAATGGCGCGATACACCACGGCGCCGGAGTTCAGCGCCGGCGACGAAGCCGGCTGAAACGACGTGGGCGGCGTCAGATAAGCCGGGTGATGCGTGACGAGCACGTTCGCGCCCGCATCGGCTGCCGCATCGATGGCGCTCACCGTGGGGTCAAGCGCCACGGCAACCGCCCGCACCGGCGCCGCCGGATCGCCCACCAGAAGGCCCGTGCGATCCCACTCCTCGGCATCCGCTGCCGGAAACTCGGCCAGAAGCGCCTGTTCGAGCGCGCCCACCGAGAGCTGGAAGCTTTTGGTGCGCAAGCCGCCGACCTCCACGCGCAAAAGCTCAGGTTTGCCCTCGCCCTGCGTCGCCTTGTCCTTCGAGCCTTCGATCTTGATCTTCTTCGAAGCCATGTCCATCAAGTCCTTCCATGTGATGAGGCTTCCCTTGGAACGGCCCGGGCCGCATGCCCCGGCCGTATGCCCTGCCGCTTCGACAGGGACTTTGCCGCCTTTACTCTAGCGCAATCTGACGCCGGTCACCCGTTGAGGTGGGAACCGTAACGCAGCGGTAGCCCGCCTCGTACATGGCCGCGAGCCCGGGCATGAGGTTGCAGTCGACCACGGCCGGGTCATGCGCATCGGTGCCGATGGAACACGGAATGCCCGCGCGGCAGAACGTGCGCAGAAGGTCGGGCGCGGGGAACAGCTCGGCGCACGCGTACGTGAGGCCCGAGGTGTTCACCTCCACCATGCGGCCGCTCGATTGCACGGCCTCGGCCGCCTCATCGTAGAGCGGCTGGGGGTTGAAGCTGGGACGATAACCGAACTTCTTCACCAGATCGGGGTGCGCCATGCACGTGAAGGGCATGTCAGTGCAGCTGGCGGCCTGGCACCACACCTCGAAGTAGCGACGCCATACCGAATCGACGCCCACGTCGTGCCAGCGCGCCTCCTGAGCCGGGTCGTCGAAGGCCCATCCGTCAAGATAGTGCACGCTGCCGAGCACGTGGATGAAGTTGGAGAAATCGAACGCCGAGAAGTCGCGGTCCTCCTGCGCGCCGAGCCAGTCGATCTCGCAGCCGGGGATGACCTGCATCTCGGGATGAGCGGCGGCCGCGGCCGCGACGTCGATGAGATAATCAGGCAGGCGATCCCACGCCATGGAGACCACGTTGTCGGGATCCATGGCCGCCGACATGGGGTAATGCTCGGTGACGGCGATGGCGCCGAGCTTGGCGGCCTCGGCGGCGTCCACCAGCTCGGCAACGGTGCCGTGGCCGTGGCCGGTGTAGTTCGTATGCGTGTGCATGGTTACCAGTTCCATGCGGGCTCCTTTCATTATGCAAAACCTGCCGACGCGATGCGGCGGATGCTCGGGCCGGCAGGTTCGCCAAGCAGGGTGAAGCTTCCGCGACGGTCTCATGCCGCAAGCGATGCGCGACGGTGAAAACCGCTGCGCGCAGCAGACCGACGGCGGGGCAAACCTAGTCGGGGCCGCCTTCCGGCAGCCCCGAGCGATTCCCTATTCCCAATTCAAAACCGAGTCGATGGCGTCCAGAAACGCCTGCACGTCCTCGGCGGTGGTGTAGCGGCCCATGGAGATGCGCAGCGCCCCGTGCGCGGCGTCCGCATCGATGCCGATAGCGCGCAGCACGTGGCTGGGCTCAAGCGAATGCGAGCTGCACGCCGATCCGCCCGAGACGCCGAAACCACGCATGTCGAAGCGCAGGATGAGCGTCTCGCTTTCGAGCGCGTCGACGAGCACGTGCACGATGTTGGGCAGGTAGTCCTGCGAGCCAGGCGCTACCTGGACCGTGGGACGGACGCCGGGCTTTTCGGCAAGCGCAGTGTAGAGCTTGTCGCGAAGGGCACCCAGACGCGCCTGCTCATCGGCCTGCTTTTCCTGAGCGACCTGGATGGCGGCGGCGAAACCCGCCGCGCCGCAGACGTTCTGCGTGCCACTGCGACGACCCGCCTCCTGGCCGCCTCCGAGCATACATGCATCGAAGGGGGTGCGGCTTTTCACGTACAGCGCGCCGACGCCCTTCGGGCCGCCCACCTTGTGAGCGGAAAACGATGCGGCGTCGCAGCCCCAATCAACCACGTTGACGGGCACCTTGCCAAGCGCCTGCGTGGCGTCGGTGTGGAACAGCGCGCCTGCGGCGTGCGCCGTGCGGGCAAGCTCGGCCACAGGCTGCACCGAACCGACCTCGGAGTTCGCCGCCATGACGCTGACGAGCACCGTTTCGGGGCGCATAACCTGCTCAAGCGCGGCTACGGTTATGAAGCCGTTGCGATCTGGCTGCACGCGCGTGACCGAGAAGCCCATCTGCTCGAGGCGCTTGGCCGGGGCCAGGACCGCATCGTGCTCGATGGCGCTGACCACCACGTGCGGCTGGGCGCCGCCCGCGCCGCCGAGGCGTCGGGCATGGGCTGCCGCCTGCGCCAGCCCGATGATGGCGGCGTTGTCGGCCTCGGTGGCGCCGCTGGTGAGAACCACCTCGTCGGGACGCGTGGCGCCTAAAGCGTGCGCGATGGCGCGACGAGCATCCTCGAGCGCGGAGAACGCCGCACGGCCGGGGATGTGCAGGCTGTTGGCGTTGCCGCCGAAGGCGATGTTGGCACGGCCGGGCACCATGTAAGGCGCCATAGCCTGAGCAGCTTCCTCGCAAAGCGGGGCCGTTGCCGCGTAATCAAGGTATACGTAGTTTTCCGGGACCTTCGCCACCATGGGACGCCTACGCCTCCTTGGATGCCAGCGCGGCGACGCGCGCCGCCTCTGCAGCCTGCGCGACCTGCGCGATGGCAGCCGCAGGGTCTTCGGCGCCGCACACGGCCGAGCCGCACACGAGCACATCGGCGCCGGCGGCGGCCACGAGCGGGGCGGTTTTCACGCCGATGCCGCCATCGACCTCGATGAGCGGCGCCGCGCCCACCGCGCGGGCAAGCTCGACCGTGCGCGCAACCTTGCGCTCGGAGCCCTCGATGTAGCTTTGGCCGGAGAAGCCCGGCTCGACGGACATGATGAGCACCATGTCGAGCTGCGCCATGACCGGGGCGAGCACCTCGACGGGGGTATGGGGCTTAACGGATGCGGCGGCCTTGGCGCCGGCGGCATGGATCATCTCGACGGCGCGCTCAAGCTGATAGCCCGCGGCGGCCTCTGCGTGCACGGTGACGATATCGGCGCCCGCCTCGAGGAACCACGGCAGCTGCTCAAGCGGGTTCGAGATCATGAGATGCACGTCGAGCGGCATGTCGGTGATCTTCTTCAGCTGCTTGACCACGGGCACGCCCATGGTGAGGTTCGGCACGAAATGGCCGTCCATGACGTCGACGTGGACGTAGCCGGCGCCGCCGGCCTGAATGGCCTCGATGTCGCGCTGGAGGTTCATGAAGTCCGCCGACAGGATGGACGGCGCGATTTTAACCGGTTGGAACACGTTTGGCCCCTTCCCTTCCAAGCTCATAGGTTATGTGCATATTCTACCGCACCTGCGCCAAGGCGGCGGCGGCGCGGGCGCGGCGGGCATATAATGCTGACAAGAACGAGGAAAGGGGCTTTATGGACGGCAATCGCCCGACATATTACAGCTACTTCACCCCCGCCGGCCCCATCACCGTGGCGGCGAACGGACGGGCCATCACGCGCATCGCTTTGGGAAAAGCCCCGCTCGCGGGCGTTTGCGCGCCGAGCGAGCTGACGAACAAGGCCGCGACGCAGGTGCAGGAGTATCTGGCCGGCAAGCGCACGTCGTTCTCCCTGCCGCTGAGCCCCTGCGGCACACCGTTTCAACAGCAGGTGTGGGAAGCGGTGGCCGACATTCCCTACGCGCAAACCGCGACGGCGGCCGATATCGCCTGCCGCATCGGGCATGCCGGCGCGCATCGGGCAGTGGGCGCGGCGGCGCGGGCCTGCCCGTTCGCCATCGCGGTGCCGCTGCATAGGCTGGTGCGCGCCAACGGCCAGCCCTGGGGAGAGGGCAAGCCCGCGCGCGTGCGCGGAGCTTTGCTCAAGCTCGAGCAAAGCCGCTGATTCCGAAGCGACCTGCCGGGACAAAGGCGACGAGCTTGCCGGCCGCTTCGGCATCGCGCAGACCGCGAATAGTAAAGGAAGCCGCCGGCTCGCAGATCATCATCGGCAGCGGCGACGAAAGGAGATCGCGGACATGTCGAAATTCGTGATGCCCATAACCACGGCGGTATTGCTGTTCCCGCTGATAGCGGCGCTGATCACCGCCCCGTTTCTCATCTACAAGTATCGCAAGGTGGGGAGCGTTCCGTGGCTTCATGCCGCGGCGATGTACTCGTTCGTGTTCTACCTGATGTGCGCATACTTTCTGGTGCTGTTGCCGCTGCCTGCCGATCGCACGGCGGTGGTCGCGTACGCTCAGACGCCGCAGCTTATCCCATTCCAGTTCGTGCGCTCGTTTCTGGCCGAAACCACCGCACGCCTCGACGATCCCTCCACCTGGCTCGCCGCCATCTGCGACCCGTATATGTACGAGGCGTTTTTCAATGTGCTGCTGCTAGTGCCGCTCGGCGCGTACCTGCGCTACTACTTCCACCGACCTTGGTGGCAGACGCTCCTGATAGGCTTTTGCGTGACGCTGTCGTTCGAGACGACGCAGCTCACCGGCATCTGGGGCATCTACGAGCACCCGTATAGGCTCTTCGATGTGGACGATTTGATGACGAACACGCTGGGATGCATGGTCGGGTTCTGGCTTGCCGGGCCGATCATGCGCGTGTTACCCGATGTCCGCGTTGCCGCACGGCAGGCCGCCGAGCGCGGAACGACCGCATCCGCCACGCGGCGCGCGCTGACGTTCGGACTCGACCTTGCGCTTTCGCAAGCGCTTGCCGGGTGCGGCTATTTCGCCGTGCACGCTGTGAACGGAAGCCGGCTGCTTGCCGGCTTCGGTATCGAGCACGCCACGTTCTGGACATGCGAATGCGCGGCCATCGCCGCGGTGTTCGCCTTGTTCCCCGTGATCACACGCGGACAGACGCCCGCCCAAAAGCTGCTGCGCCTGCGCATCGTTCGACCCGATGCCGCGCCGGCATCCGGCGGGCAGATCGTCTGCCGCTACGCCACCTTGTTCGCCATCGTGCTGCTGCCCGCATGGGCGTTCGGGCTGGTCGCAGGCGTAGACGATATCCCTACCACTCCCGCCGAGCTGCGCGCGCTCGCGTCGCTGTGCGTGCACGATAAGACGGCCTTGACCCTTATATGGTGTGCTGGCGTGCTCGCATGGGCGGCCACGCTCGCCGTGCGCGCATGGCGGGCCTGGCGCGGGCGGGCGCCGTTCATCATGCTCAACGGCCTTATCAGCGATACCCGCATCATGACCGAAGATGGCATCAAACAGATTCGCGAGCGCACGCACGTGCTCGATGTGAGCAAGGTTGCCGAGCTGGAGCAGCGCATCGCGGCTTGCGGAACTTCGCTTGGGGCGCTGATGGAGCGCGCCGGATGCGCCATAGCCGACCAAATGCGTTCTTGGGTTCCCGACCCGGCGCCGATCTTGATCCTAACGGGAAGCGGGAACAACGGCGGCGACGGCTGGGTATGCGGACGTGCGCTCGCGCAAGCGGGATGGCCCGTTGCGCTTGCGTGCCCGCGACCGCCCGAGCAACTTTCCGCCGAGCCTGCGCGCACGGCTGCGCTCGAGGCGGTTACCGCCGCCGAAGCGCACGGATGGCCACTTTCGGTGCTGGTCGCGCCAACGCCTGAAGAGCTGTCCCACGAGCTCGATCGCGCTAGCGGCGTGGTCGACGCCATCCTTGGCACGGGCTTCTCCGGCATGCAGGTGCGCGAACCGTACGCAACCTGGATACAGCTTGCGAACCGCCGGCGATTCCACGGCAAGCTCGCCCGCAAGCGGATAGGCGGCGGGCACCGCGCGCAGACCGGCAAGCGCACGCCGGCTCATGCGAAGGCGGCTGGCAAGGCGAAGGACGCGCCGTTCACCATAGCAGCCGATGTCCCCTCCGGCGTTTCGGCGCAAACCGGCGATGCCGCCCTGCCCCGCATCTATGCCGATGAGACCGTCACCATGATCGTGTACAAGCCAGGCCTGCTTGCCCGCAAGGCCGCCCCCATGACCGGCGTCGTGCGGCTTGCGCCCCTCGTCGATGACGTCGAGCGCTACCTTGACGCTATGACATAATCGGGGGGCGCCATGTGGCAGGACGCGCGAAGCCGATCCCACCTGACGGTAAAGCGAGTCGATGCTTCGGCACACTTGCCTAGCTGTCTCTCCTCTTCGCTTCCTACGCGCCCTGAACGCTACTCCTCGCCGTGCATTTCCCGCAGGAACTTCGCCACGGGGCCGAAGAGGTCGTCCTTTTCCGTAAGGCGGAAATACTTCAGCGGCAGCTGCAGCTTGCGCTTGTCCGACAGATAGCGGCCGCCGGCGCGACGCACGGGCACCATCTTGTCGCGCGGGATGTCGATGGGCTCCACCACCAGCTTGCCGGCCACCACCGACACCGTTTTGATGTGATGTTCGTTGGCGAACGCCTTGATGCGCGCCTTCTCGAACAGGTTCTGCGCCTCCTGAGGCATATCGGGACGCTTGCCCGCCAAATCGTTGTAGATGTCCTCCACGGCGCCGACGGTTGCAGCGCTTGCGATCTTGCGATACCACAGCACCCGCTCGTCGGCTTCGGGCACGTATTCCTCGGACAGATACGTGCGGCCCGGCAGGTTCACCGTGATATCGGACAGCGCCGGCGGCAGCCCCTCGGCGACCTTCAGGTCGCCTTCGCGCGTCGCGTTCACGGCCGCGCCGAGCATCTGCGCGAACAGATCGAAACCCACCGCGGACATGTTACCGGACTGCTCGGCACCCATAAGGCTGCCGGCGCCGCGAATCTCAAGGTCGCGCATGGCGATGCGCATGCCGCTTCCCAAGTCCGTGTGCTCGTCCAGCGCCGTCAGGCGCGCCTGCGCCTCCTCGGTGAGGTTGACGTGTTCGGGGAACATGAAAAACGCGTACGCCTGGGTGGAGCCGCGGCCCACGCGCCCCTTCAGCTGATACATCTGCGCCAGGCCCAAACGCTGCGAATCCTCGATGATGAGCGTGTTCGTGTGCGGGTTGTCGATGCCGGACTCGATGATGGTGGTTGCCACCAGCACATCGAGCTGTCCGGCGGAAAACTCCTCCATCACCTTCTCCAGCGAGTCCTTGTCCATCTGCCCGTGCGCCACGCCCACACGCGCCTCCCCGGCTGCGGCCTGTACGCGTCTCACCGCTTCCTCGATGGACCGGACGCGGTTGGAGACGTAGTACACCTGCCCGCCTCGGGCAAGCTCGCGCCTGATGGCGGCGCTGACCACGTCGGGATCCCACTCGCCGACGTGAACCTCAACGGGGCGTCGATCGTCAGGCGGCGTGAGGATGAGGCTCATGTCGCGCACGCCCGACAGCGACATCTGCATGGTGCGCGGGATCGGCGTTGCCGAAAGCGTGAGCACGTCGATACTCTCGCGAAGGTTCTTCATCTGCTCCTTGTGGCCCACGCCGAAGCGCTGCTCCTCGTCGATGATCACCAAGCCCAGGTCATGGGGGTTCACATCGCGCGACAGCAGGCGATGCGTGCCTACGAGCACATCCACGCTGCCGTCCGCGAAACCCTTGAGCGCCGCAGCCTGCTGCTGCGGCGTGCGGAAGCGGCTGAGCACCTCGACGGTCACGCCGAACGGCTCGAAGCGGTCCTTGAAGTTCGTAAAATGCTGCTGCGCCAAGATGGTGGTCGGGCACAGCACCATAACCTGCTTCTTATCCTGCGTAGCGGCGAAGGCGGCGCGCAGCGCCACCTCGGTTTTCCCGAAGCCGACGTCGCCGCACACCAGGCGATCCATGGGCTTGGCGCTGCGCATGTCGGCCTTCACGTCGGCGATGGCGGCCAGCTGATCGGGGGTTTCCCGATACGGAAACGCCTCCTCCATCTCGATCTGCGCCGGCGTGTCGGGTCCGAACGCGTACCCTTGCGCGCTGGCTCGGCGTGCGTACACGTCAACCAGGTCGAACGCGAGTTTTTTGGTGGCCGCGCTCGCCTTCTTCATGGCGCGCGACCAGTCGGCCGTGTTCAGGCGGGTGCATCGCGGCGTGGAGCCCTCGGGGCCAACGTAGCGCGTGACGCGGTCGAGTTGCTCGACCGGCACGAACAGCTTGTCGCCTTCGGCGTATTCGAGCAGCAGGTAATCGCGTGCCGTGCCGTCGATCTCGCGACGCACCAGCTCCTTGAAGTGCGCAATGCCGTGCTGCGCGTGCACAACGTAATCGCCCGGCTTATACGGGAACGTGATCTCGGTGATGTCGATATGGCGGCTAGGACGCGCGGTGGAGGCCCCTTGGGTGTCGGACACGCTGACCATGCCAAGCTTCGCCTTCGGGATGATCATTCCCAACGGGATGTCCACGTCAACGACGTTGACGACCCCGCGGCGCAGGCGGCGCTTCTTCTGCCCGTCGGTATCATCGGGGTTTTCCTCGGCATCGAGCCATTCCTGGATGGGAAGGCCGTGATCGACGAAGGCGAGCATCATATCGGCGCGGCTTCGACGGTTCGGGGCGCTGAACACCACCGTGTAGCCATCGTCGACGAGCGTGCGCAGACGACCGAACAGCTTATCGGGATGCCCTGCCGCCTCGACGCGTTTCACCGGCAGCTCCACGTCAACGTTCCCGCCCACGCGCATGATGGACACGTACGTTGCACGCTGGCACTCGCCGAAGCTGACCTGCGGCGCCGGGCAGAACAGGCCCTCAAGGGCGATGTTGGTTCCCTTGGCCTTCGCTTCCAGCTCTTCACTGGCGTGCATCATGTCATCGAACAGGCTTCGCGGCTCGATAAGCACCGACAGCGCGTCACGGCGCAGATAGGCGCCGAGCGTGACCGGCTTATCGTAGAGGTACGGCAGCAGCACGTCGCTTCCTTCGAAGCGCAAACCGCCCTCGGCGTTCTCCAAATGCTCGGAAACGCCGCGCAGCGCCGGATTCGAGCCGGCCGAAGCCGCAAGCTTCTTGCGCGCACGTGCCAGACCCGATTTGCTGCAGGAGAACTCGACGACGGGATAGATATCGACGTTTTGCAGGCTGGAGATGGTTTGGCCCGTTGACGGCACGATGCGGCGGATCTCGTCCAACTCGTCGCCGAAGAAGTCAAGGCGAACGGGGAAGCTCAGGTTTCCCGGGTACACATCCACGGTGCCGCCGCGCGTGCAAAACGTGCCGGGGCCATCAAGCTCGCCGGTGTTGGAGAACCCGCGCGATTCCAGAGCATGGATAAGACCGTCGAAATCCTGGATGCCCGCAGCCTGCGCGCCCGGCATGTCGGCCAGCTCCTGGCCGCAGATGAAAGACAGCGGCGTCGACGCGTTGGCATTGACCGGCGGCAAGGTGCGCAGCAACGCCCGCGCGCTTGCGACCACGACCACCTGCCGTCCGGTCTGCAGCGCATGCGCCGCCTCCATACGCCGAGCAACGGTGGCAAGATCCGCGTGTTTCTTGTCGAACGGCAGATCGGCGCGCTCGGGGAAGCGCAGCACCTTGTCCTCGCCCAGATAGGCCGACAAGCTGCGGGCGAACGACACCGCCGCATCCTCGCCAGCCACCACCGCAAACGTGGTCTGCGGCTTATGCGAGAATCGCGCGGCGACCATGAACGGCCGTGCGCTGTTCGCGATGCCTAACGTGCCATCGTTGCCGGCATCGAGATTGGACCAAAACCCATCCAAGCATTCCGAGCGCTCGAGCGCGAAGCGCAGAGAATCGATAAGCATACGCTGCATTCCCCCATCACCATCGGCCAGCCCGGATACTGCCATACGCGTCCGGGCCTGCTTGCGCAGCTTTCTTTCGATGAAGCTGCGCGTTTTCAAGGTGAAAAGTGTATCACGCACCTTCTTCATCGCTCGAGACGCCAAGCCTAAGCCACACGTAAACAGCAACATCTGTTCGTATTCCGAACCTTCGCGGCAGCCTTCCATCAGAACGAACAAAGCCGTTACACGGAGCCGAAGAACCGGCCAGACAACCGCGCCGAACGCCCGAACAGGTAGGTTTGATATCAAAAGAAGAACGCACGTTGAATTCTTGTTTCATCTGCTCTTATTCGGAGCTTCCTATGTGTTATCTGTATTCTTCGACGTTATTTATATATCCAGATAACATAACGATTTTGCAGCGAAAAAGCTGCGTACAACATCATTCGATATACTGCTGTTGTAATGACCTGGAATCGGAAGGATCGCCTATGCCGCGCGAGTTGATGAAGGAAAAAAGGGAACGCGCGATAGCCATCGCCCAGAGAATGGATGAGCACTTTCCAGCCGCTGAGTGCGCGCTGCATTATTGGGGCGACCCCTTCAAACTGACTATAGCGGTATTGCTGTCGGCGCAAACCACCGACAAGGGTGTTAATAAAGTCACGCCAGCATTATGGGAACGTTACCCGACGCCGCAAGCACTAGCCAATGCCGATGTAAACGAAGTAGAGGAGATTATCCGCACCATCGGCTTTCACCATGCGAAAGCCGCGAACTGCGTGAAATGCGCTCGAATGGTGATCAGCGACTTCGGCGGGGAAATCCCGCAAGATATGACATTGATTCAAAAACTACCCGGCGTAGGGCGCAAAACTGCCAACGTAGTGCTCAATGAAGCCTTCGGCATTGTGGAGGGCATTGCGGTGGATACGCACGTGTTCCGTATCGCGCACAAGCTGAAGCTGGTAGGACCCTCAGCGGATACGCCCCAGAAGACCGAGGATGCGCTTCTCAAACTCTATCCGAGGCAGTATTGGGGGCCGATCAATCACCAATGGGTGCTGTTCGGAAGGCAAATCTGCATCGCTCGTCGTCCAAAATGCGCAGAGTGTTTCTTAAGCGATCTTTGCCCGAACAGCGGAAAATGAACGAGTTTGTTGAGGCGCCTAAAACCCTGTAACGCCATAAGTGAACGAATTGTCCTTCGCATCAAACTCCATGAATTGTCGCGCACGCATGCAGATATGGACGATTCTTTGCAGGCCGAAAGCTGTCGCGAGCAGCAATCACTTGAGCACGTGATTCCGTTTAACGAATAGCTTCACCCGCCGGCCAATTTGAGTCGTTATGCTCAGAACGAAAATGGGCGTCCCCCAATAATGTGGGGGACGCCCAGAAACCTACGATATTACGAGCCAAAACCAAATAGGCTTCAACAGACTACTCTATTGAAGCCTTCCGAGATAGCGGGAACCCCAATCGTGCCAATTCGCCGACCACAACGTCTACCAGCAGCGGCAACGCATCATGCACAGGCCGGGTAAGCCCTTCGGTCGCTTCGGCAGGAGAAGCGTTTTCCACCTGCATACCCAGACAAAGGCCCTCAGCTTGATATCCCAATAAAGCAGCGGAATCGAACAAGTCGATCAGCTTCAGATCATGCAGACTTGCCGTGATGCCGACATGGCGCGCCATCGCATCGGGCGCATAACGAAGCACCGTGCCAGCAGGCTGACCGGAATCATCAACTGCATCGACGGTCAGAATCACGTCGAATTCTCGTACACGATCGATCATGGCAAGCGACAAGCAACCAAGGTCCAACAGCTCAACGTTATCCGGAATGTCATACGACGCCGTAAGCTCGTCATAGACGGCAGGCCCGACACCATCGTCGAGCATCAATCGATTGCCAACGCAAAGGACTGCCACACGCTGCGGGCGCAATTCCTCGGGAACAGCCACATTGCTGGCGACATACTCGCGCAAACCCCAGCTATCCTCTTCGCAAGCCATGCTTTAACCCTCCATACCCGGACGGATCATCAAGTTGTACCACGTAGCGAAGCCGAGCATCGCAAGCCCGATCACAACGCAAACCACAGCCCAAATACGTTCACGACGCACGTACGTTTCCTTGGAAACGCCTCGAGCTACCGCACGATGCGCTGCAAAGGGCTGGCTCAGCCGAGAGAACAAGAACGTGACCGCAACCAGCACAAAACCGATAATCACGGCAAACGCAATCGCAAGCGACGTGCGTTCCGAATACGCAGCATAGAACAGATTATCGGCAACCAGCCACAAAGGATAGAACAAGATGGTAGCCCAAAAGCCATGAGCCGGACCCCAAATAGGGGGCAAGAACAGCGCCCCGATGTTCCAACGGGGAATACCTTCAAGGAACTTCTCTTCGCAGGCGATCTGCTCTTTGGTTAGCTCAGCCATACATAACCAATCTATCAGGGGATATGACACACAATAAGGTTTCAGATAATTGTACCCACACGTCAGCGCATTGACGGCGCAAGGCAAAAATCGCCACAGGATTCCATGCACGAGCCCGTTACCTCAAGATGCAAAAAAGCCCGACCGCCGAAGCGATCGGGCTTTCAAATCAGCTGCAAGGGCAGATGCAGATAGCTAAAAACTAGTGCTGCTTGCCGTGACCCATGTCATCCTCGCCGATGATGTTGTGGATATCGGGATCGTAGACCAGACCGCCATGCTCCTTATGGAAGAACATGAGCAGCGTAGGAGCGATACCCTCAACGTTGGCCAGGTAGATGTGGATGAACATGAAGCAGATGAACACGAACATCATGAAGTAGTGGATGATGCGCATGCTCATGATGCCGCCCACCAGAGACGTGCCCGCTGCGAAAAACGGGATCTCAGAGGTGGGAACCCACAGAGCCAGGCCCGTGTAGAACATCAGAATGATGAGCACGGGGATGAACAGATAGCTGATCTTCTGCGGAACGCCCAGCTTAGCGGACAGCGGGTGATCCTTCTTGAAGAACAGATAGTACTTGATCCACTGCGGACCCTGATGCAGGTTATCCTTCTGCGGAAGCCACGTCTTGTAGTCGGTAACCTGTTTGCGGGTACCGCCGGTCGGCGAGGACTTCACGATGAAGGCCATGATCAAACGGCAGATGCAGTTGATGAACAGCACAAAGCCGAAGAACACGTGCAGACCGCGGGCCATGGACTCAAAACCCCAGAAGAAGGGGTAGTGAATATAAAAGCCGGTGAAAATCAGCAGAACCATGGCAACAAGGTTAATCCAGTGCGTGATCACGAACGGCATCGGATGAGCTTCACGATAGTGTGCCAGATGCGCCATGTTACTTCACCCCCCAAGGGCTCGTGACGGTTTCGAAACGCTTGCCCGTGGCAGGCTCGGAGATATGAACCGAGCAGGCCGTGCAGGGATCGAAGGAGTGTACCGTGCGCAGCGCGTTGATGGGCTTCTCGATATCGCCCACCGGCACGCCGATCAGAGCCTCCTCGAGCGGACCGTGCTGGCCCTTCTCGTTCTTCGGAGCCAGGTTCCACGTGGACGGGATGATGATCTGATAACCCTGGATCTTGCCGTCCTTGACCGACTCGCTGTGATAGAGAGCACCGCGCGGCGCCTCCCAGAAGCCGGACCCGTCGCCGGTGTTGGTCTCAGGAGCGCGGAAGTACTCGGAGTCGCCGGACTTCACGGCCTCGATCAGCTCATCGACCCACTCCTTCATGCAAGTGGCGATGTAGAGCGTTTCAATCTGGCGGATGGCGGTACGGCCGAGCGTGGACTGGGCCACGGACAGGTCGCCCTCATGGCCAAGGGCCTTGAGGAACGCATCCACGTGCTCCTTGATGAACGGCACGTTGCGCTTGTAAGCTGCCAGGACACGGGAAAGGCTGGTGGCCTCCATGGAGTTGCCGTTGTAGGTCGGGCACTTCACCCACGTGTAGCGATCGTTCACGTTGTAGTCGGTGTACTCCGGCTCGGTGGTGAAGTTCGGCGCCTGATAGGTCTCGGAGCCCTTGTACCAGGAACGGCCGACCCACTCGGCGATGGCCTTCTCGTCAGGCTCGGAGAGGTTGAGGTTCTCGTCGAGCACGCCGGAGGGCAGGTAGCGGTTGGACATCTTGAAGTCCTCGCGCTCGAAGACACCCCAAGCGATGTAGCGACCCGGGCCCTTGCCGTACCCGAAAGCATCAGCATAGTACGGGGCGATAGCCAGCACGTCGGGGATCATGGTCGCCTCGACCCAGTTGTACAGCTCGTCGACGAGCAGCTTCAGGTCATCAAGCTTCTGGTCGGTGGGCACGAAGGCCGTGCCGCCCGGACGCAGGGTCATGACATGCGGCATCTTGCCGCCCAGCAGGGCGCTGATCTGAGAAGCCTTGGCCTGCATGCCCAGAGCCTCCAGGTAGTGGGCCGTGCAGATAAGATCGAGCTCGGGCGGCAGCTTGAAGCCGGTGCCGTCCTCGGCATCGAACCAGTTACCGCTGAAGATGGACAGCTGGCCGTTCTCAGCGAACTGGGACAGATGCTCCTTCAAGGCGACGAAATCGCTGTTCATGGAAGTGCCAGCCGCACGAGCCAGGTCCATGGCGTCGGCCGGGTCGGCCTTCAGCGCGTTTAGCGGGTTGACGTAGTCAAGGCCGGCCAGGTTGTAGAACCACAGAATGTGGCTGTGCAGGAACTGGGCGCCTTCGAGGATGTTGCGGATGATGCGGGCGTTGTTGGAGATGGTGATGCCATAAGCCTTCTCGGCAGCGATGGAGCTGGCGTGGGCGTGAGACACGGGGCAAACGCCGCAGATACGCTGCACGATCTGGGCAGCGTCCTCGGGCGTGCGGTTCTCAACGACCAGCTCGATGCCGCGGAAGCAGCCACCAGATACCCAGGCGTCGGATACCTTGCCGTTCTCGACTTCCATCTCAACGCGCAGATGGCCCTCGATACGGGTTACGGGATCGATTACGGAACGCGTCATGGCTTACCTCCCTTCCTTGGTTGCATTGGGGTCGTCGTGACCGGTGTCTTCCTTGTACATCTTCTGGCGCTCGGCCTCGGACACCTCGTAGGTGCCCACGGACTTCTCGGGGTGCTTGGCATCCCAGGCGCGCTTCTTCTCGAAGTCCGCGCCGCCGTCCATACGGCCGGTGGCCTTCATGCCGAAGCCGTGCACCACGAGCGCTGCGGCCAGAAGGCCGGTCACGCCCACGGCGATGGTGGTGGGCTGCACGTCCCAATCGCCGATATGCAGGCTGCGGTGACGCTTCAGGAACGGGGTGTTGACCTCGACCCAGTTCTGGCCCGGGTCGTTGGGGTTTGCCTCGCAGCAGCCGATGCAGGGGGCGCCGGCCTGGACGCACCAGCTGCGACGGTCGTTCCACATGACCACGCCGCAGTTGGACTTGGTCTGGGGACCGCGGCAGCCGAGCGGATACAGGCAGTAGCCCTTCTTCTCCTCTTCGGAACCGAATTCGTAAACGAACTCGCCGTTCTCGAAGTGGCCGCGACGCTCGCAGTTGTCATGGATGGTCTGATTGAAGATGCCGGCCGGCTTGCCCTCGGAGTTGAGGTCCAGATCGGCGGGCTTGAGCTTCATGAGCACGACGTCGACGAGCACGCTGGTGAGCCACTCGGGGTTGGCCGGGCAGCCGGGGACGTTGACGACGGGCACGTTGATGCCGGCCTTCTTAAGGTACTGCTGCACGCCCATGGCATCGGTGACGTTGGGCTTTGCGCCCATCCAACCGCCGTTGACGGCGCAGGAACCCAGCGCGACCACGGCGTTGGCGTTCTTTGCGGCCTCGATCAGGTGCTCGGTGCCGGGCTTGCCGGCCACGCGCAGGGCGTTGCCGCCCCACTTCTCCTGAATTGCGCCTTCGTAGATGAGGATGTAGTCGCCGGCCTCGATGGTCTGCTCCTTGGCCTCCTCCATGGAGTAGCCCGCTGCAGCGGACAACGTCTCGGAGTAGTTCAGGGAGATCATGTCCAACACCACCTCTGCGGCGTTGGGCGTCTGAGCCTGGGCGAACGACTCGGTGCAGCCGGTGCAGGATGCGCCTTCGACCCAGATGACCGGGTAGAGGTTACCCTTCGTGGCGCCGATGACGGACGTCTCGAGAGCCTGGGCTACCTGCGGGACCGTCAACTGGGACAGCCCGGCAGCAGCGGCCACGGTACCGCACAACTTCATGAAGTCGCGACGCGTGACCCCCCTGGCCTCGAGCATGTTCGCGAACGCGGACATTGCGGCCTCTCCTTCCATACGCACACCTCCTTACAGGTGTATCTCGTCTGACCTGTTTCCAGGCCCTTTTGCATATGGAGCAAAGATACGCAAAGAGCGCGCGGCCAATGCTCGGCTTGTGCCGGCGATCGAGCTTGCAGCCTGGATGGCGCCGCACGCAACGCGACGGAAAGCGCGGGGCTTGCAGAACCCGGGCCTTCCGTCGTGAAACGCGCGCACGCGCCTTCGCCGATTGGGGATGAAATCGCAGACTTCCATCCCCAGTCGTCTCCACTCCTGTTCGTTATGTTATCACTCGCGCTTTTTTATACAGAACCGTTATCATATCTTCGCAAGATAAATGAATAAATCTGCATGAAGGAGCTTCGCATGACCGCTGAACCCCCATCCGCGTTCGCTTACCTGGGCCCCGCCGGAACCTACCACGACGAGGCTGCGCGCGCATTCGCCAAACGTTTAGGCATAGACGACCCGCAGCTGATCGAATGCCCTTCGCTGTCCGAGGTGTTCGACTGCGTGGACCGCGGGAAATGCGAGTACGGCGTAGTGGCCACGGAGAACGCGCTTGAGGGGCCGGTGACCGCCACGCTCGACAATTTCGCGTTCCGTTCGAGCGCCACCATCTTGGGCGAGCATGTGCTTGACATCCATCATTGCCTGATCATGCATCCCGAGGCCGCCCTGAACGACGTGAAAACGGTTGCCAGCCACCCGCAGGGCCTGGCCCAGTGCCGCCGCTATCTCAACGACAACCTCCACGGCATCCCCACCGTTACGGTTGCGTCCACCGCCGACAGCGCGCGACGCGCGGCGTCCGACAAGTCCGTCGCCGGCATCGGCAACGCCTTCGCCGCCCAGCTCTACGGGGCACGCGTGGCCGAAACGGGCATTGAGGATCACTTCGGCAACCAGACGTCGTTTGCGCTCATCGGTCGCCAGGGCCATGTCCCGGTGCTGACGGGCAGCAAGTTCAAGACGTCGCTGGCCCTGTTCCTGCAGGCCGACCGCCCCGGCGCGCTGCTCATGATCTTATCCGAATTCGCCTACGCCGGCATCAACCTGGTCAAGATTCAAAGCCGCCCCACCAAGCAGGCGCTCGGCGATTACATGTTCTTCGTGGACATCGAAGGCTCCACGCAGGACCTTGAGGTGCAAACCGCCCTGAACTGCCTGCGCTTGAAGCTGCGCGAGGTGAAGGTGCTCGGCAGCTATCCGGTGGAATAGCGCCCCGGAAGCGCTGCGCGAACGGGATGGAGCCGAAGTGGAAAGCAGCCCGCGCCCCGTTCGCCGTTCACGATGAAAGCGGCGAACGGGGCGCGGGCGCCTATACGAACGAGGCTCAAGGTCTTGCGCGCACCTATATATATGCAGCGAAACGAAGCACCCGCCCCAAGGAGCGGCCGCTTCGCCGTTTAAAGGGCGATGACGCCAAGATGCTCAAGCAGCGTTTTCACGCCGATGAGGATGAGCACCGCGCCGCCCGCGATGGTTGCGGACTTCTCGAAGCGCACGCCGAAAAAATGGCCGGCGGCAACGCCTACGAAGCTGAGCACAAAGGTGACCACGCCGATGATGGCAACGCTCGGCACGATGGCCACCTGCAGAAACGCGAAGGTGATGCCCACGGCAAGCGCGTCGATGCTGGTGGCTATGGCCAGCATGATCAGCTCCTTGAGGTCGAGCCTGGCGTCTTGCGCTTCTTCGCCCTGTTCGTCGTCCTCATGGAACGCATCCCACAGCATCTTGCCGCCCACGAACGCCAGCAGCGCGAACGCGATCCAGTGGTCGATGGGCGTGATAAGGTCGGCAAGCTGACTGCCCAGGGCCCAGCCGATAAGGGGCATAAGCGCCTGAAACCCGCCGAAGAACAGCGAGATGATGGTTGCCTGCCTTATGTTCAGGCGGCTCATACCAAGCCCTTTGCAAACGGAAACGGCGAAGGCGTCCATGGAAAGCCCCACGCCGATCAGGAACAACTCAACGAACCCCACGATGATCCTCTCGTCTTGAACCATACCCCCATCGGGCGCATGAACCCGCACCCCCGAACGGACGCATAACGCCACGTCCCCGAAGTGTCACGATTCGGACACTTCGGGGACGTGGCGTTATGCGTCCGGAATTTGCGGGCCGCTGTTCTTTATGGGAACAGGCGCCCGTCCTCCTGGCGGAAGAAGCCTTCCCGCTCCAGGTCGGCGCAGATGCCGGCGAACAGCTGCGGGTCGACCGCTTCCCTTCCGGCTGCGCGCTCCTCGGCGTCCAAGCGCACCGCCGCCTGCTCGACGGCGATGCCCGGGCATGCCAGCACGATGCGCACCAGGCATGCTCGCTTCTGGCGGCGCGACCCCTCGAACGCCGACTGACGCGTGTAATGCGCGCTGCGCCGCGAGGCGTTTCCCACCTGCGACTTCAGATCCGCACCAACATCCAACAGCGCGTAATACCACCGGCGAACCTGGCCCGCTTCGGGACAGCAGGCCGCCACCAAAGGCTCAAGCTGCTTATCCGAAACCGCTTCGCAATCGGGGAACAGCGTGTGGATGAACACGGTGCGAACGTTCGTCTCGATATAGATAGCGGGAAGGTTGCGGGCGAACGAGGTGACGCCGGCCGCCGTTGCCGGCCCGATGCCCGGCAGCTCCTGCAGCTGCTCCACCGTTTCGGGCAGGCGCCCGCCGAAGCGCTGCGAGCATTCCTCGGCCGCACGCTTGAGCGCCAAGGCGCGGCGGTTATAGCCGAGCCCCTGCCATTCGGCAAGCACATCGGCGGGCGCCGCGGCAGCCAGCGCATCAGGGGAAGGGAACATGCCCATCCAGCGCTCCCACCGCCCCAGCACGCGCTTGACCTGCGTTTGCTGGAGCATGACCTCGCTCACCAGCACGCCGTAGGCGTCATCGATGCCGCGCCACGGCAGGTCGCGATAGAGTCGCTGCCCCTCAGAGAGCACGTAGCGGCAAAACTCGTCCTGAGACATGGCGGCGCCCGCGGGCCAAACCGCGGACGCCGCAAGATCGGCTATGCTTTTGCGCGCCACGCCTACGACTGCGCTTCCCCGATAGCGGGTTGCGCGCCGCAGCCGCCGCACGCGTCCACCGGGCAGGACATGCGGGCCGTAGGAGGCGCCGAATCGATGGCCTTCCTGATGACGGGGTGCCGGCCACCCTGCTCCATGAGCTCCTTGAGCGTGATGGAGTCGAAATAGCTGTTCAGCAGGCTGTCCGCGCCCATCCACAACTTGTTGTACGAGCACCCTCCGCGACGCTTGCAATACTCGGCGTCCACCGCGCACAGCGAGACGCTGACAGGCCCCTGCACCGCCTCGAGCACCTCGAGCAGCGTGATCTGAGCCGGGTCGCAATCGAGCGCAAGGCCGCCGCGCGCGCCGCGCACCGTCTTGATAAGCCCGCCTTTCACCAGGTCGTGCTGGATGCTGCGCGCAAACGCGTACGGGATGTCCTCCTGCTCGGAGATGTCGGCGACCGACACGTACGAGTCGCCGCTTTCGTATGCGGCCTCCAGGATGCGAAGCGCGTAATCGCAACGTCGCGTGATATCCATTACTGCCCGTCCCCCTTCAACAGGTCGTCCAAATGGTCGAGCTCCCTCCTAAAGTCATCGACCACCGCTTGCTCGAGCGCCTTGTACTCCGGCGAATCGAGCGGCTGATATGCAGCCAGCTTATCGAACAGGTTGTCCGTAGTCACCGGAATGTAGCGCCGCTTGGTGAGGCTGTCCTTATATGCTTCCTCGATGGCCTCACGCGCCGCCATGTGCATATCGAAACGCGGCATGCCCTGCGAGAACCTGACCAGCTGATCGCGGTCGACGCCGCGCACGGACGGATGCTCGCGGGCGATCTCCATCCAGATGTCGGCACGTTCCTTCTCGGTGGGATAATCGATGTCCACCGCCGAGACCGGTCCCAGCAGATCGAAGAAATACGGGTCCACGTCGTTACCGAGCGCCGAAGTGCACAGCACGAACACATCAGGGTCGTCGGCCGAGGAGCGGATGAGGTTGACCGCCTCGCGCGCGCCGCGCGAAAGCGTGGACATGATCAGCCCGCCGATATCCTCGGGTTGATCGAAGGCGGGCGCCGCCCACAGGTCGATGTCCTCGATGACGAGCACCGCCGGCTCCTCGAAGGCGTTGCGAGCCTGGTTGAGCTTGGGCTGGCGGTCAGCCTGGGCCATGACGCACAGCACGGGCATGCCCTGCATGTTCTCCTCCATGCGCATGCGCAGCACCGGAAGCCCCAGCTCGCCGCAAGTGGCCATCATGAACTGGTTGGCGTCCTCACGTGCTGGGCTGCGGATGAGCAGCGCGTCGCACGCGGGCATGCGATCGAGGCCGTGGCGCACGTTGAGCTGGCGAACAAGCTGCTGGAACTCGGGATCCTTCTGCATGCCGAGGCCGAGCGAGCGCACCGAGCGCACCGCCTCGTCAAAGCCCACGAGCTCTTTATAGGTGAGATGCTCGATGGGAGCGAGCACGGGCTGCGCGGCAGCCGGCGCAGGCGCGGGCTTTCCCGCGGGCGTCTGCGGCTTTTCAGACGGCGCCGGGCCGGCGGCCACGGGCCGCTCCCCCGCGGCATCCACGCCGGCCGTCGGGGCCACGGCATTTGCAGCCGCGTCGCCTTCGGGCTTGCCGGCGCCTCCGGGCACGCCCGGAGCCGTGAGGTGTTCCACGCGCAGCATGCGCGGTCCGCCCTCGCCCATCATGTCCTGCGAGATCATGTCGGTCATGTCCTCAAGCTCGTCGCGAGACAGCCCGAACTCCTCGAGCTTGGCAAGGGCCAGCTCCTGAAGCTGGTCCGCGCAGGCGGCCACCTCGTCGCTGGACAGGTACGGCTCCATGCGCTCGAACACATATTCGGCGATGCTACGCTCCTTCAAGGTGCACGCCAGACGCCATGCGCGCTTCAGGCCGGCAATGGCGGCTTCGGAGGGCACAGCGCCCTCGGCTGCCTGACCGCGCTCGAACGCCGCCAGGTACAGATGCAGCGCCAGCATAAGGTTCCCCTGCTCAGCAGCCTGTTCAGCGCTGTTCAGGTATCCGGAAACGGAGCTGGACGGCTCATCGCTTCGGCTGGGCATATCGTTCATGTCGTTATCAAACATCGACCCAACCTCCTTCAAGTGTCAAAATAGCTATAGTTCGGTATCATTTTACCGGAAGCGGCTGCAATGCGGCCGCAAGCAAAAAAATCGAAACAAACCTGTCACCCGGGTTAGCTAAGGCGATCCCGCCACCCGAAGACTCAACGACGGCCTCATCGGCAGAACACGCCGATAGAAGCCGGTTCTCCAGCGCGCCGCGATGCCCCCATCACCCGTAAAACGCGAACGGCGGCACCCCGCCCAAGCGCTACGGGCAATTCCAAGGAAAACGCCTAAGGGCGTTTACCACTCGAGCACCTGATAGCCGCGTTCGCGGGCGGTGCGCCCAAGCGGGCGGTCGGGGCATACGGCGAACCCCTGCTTGGCGCCGGCGAGCAGGGCGCGATCGGAGTGATGGTCGCCATAGGACGCTGCCAGCTCCCAGCCGCCTTCGCCCCACTTCGCGTTGGCGAAACGGCGCAGCTCGATCATCTTGCGGTCGCCTTCCACCGGCACGCCGTCCACCTCGCAAGCGTACGTGCCGTCATAGTTCACCTTCATGCGCGTGGAAATCTGGTAATCGAAGGGCAGGTCCCGCATGGCGCGCTCGATGATGGGCTCGAAGGTGGCCGATACGCATATCACCGTAACGCCCTGCTCGTGCCACGCATCCATAGCCCGCCTGGCCTGCTCGCGCACATGCGGGGCCACGCATTCGTCATAGAAATCATGAAGGAAGGCGTCCACCTCGGCCTTGGGCTTGCCGGCGAAGGCGCGGAACACCAGCCCGCGCACCCACGCCTCGTTCTGCGGCAGGCGCAGCTTGTACGCCGCGGCCCACAGCCCGATGCGCAACAGCACCGTGGGGTTGAGCATGTGAAGCTTTGCAAGATGCTTCACCAGCATGACGGGCGAGTTGCCGTCAAGCGAAGTGCCGTCGAAATCGAACGCGGCAAGCCGCACCGGGCCCTCCCCGTTGCGGCTTGCCGTCTGCATTGCCTCTGATTGTGCGATCATGTGCGCGCGCCTTCGTCCCAAGCCGAGCCGAGCCGCGCGCCCCTCTGCACGCTACTCGTCTTCGACGCCGTCTTCCTCGAACTGAGAATTATACAGTTCAGCGTACACGCCGCCAAGGGAGAGAAGCTCCTCGTGCGTGCCCTGCTCGACGATGTCGCCATGCTGTAACACGCAGATAAGGTCGGCGTTTTTGATGGTGGACAGCCGATGCGCGATCACGAACGATGTGCGACCCTCCATCAGGTTGTCCATGGCCTTCTGGATGCGCTCCTCGGTGCGCGTGTCAACGCTTGAGGTGGCCTCGTCCAAGATGAGCATGCGCCTGTCGGCCAAGATGGCGCGGGCAATGGTGAGCAGCTGGCGCTGACCTGCGCTGATGTTGCTGGCGTCCTCGTTGATCACCGTGTCGTAGCCGTGCGGCAACGTGGTGATGAAATGGTGCACGTACGCCGCGCGCGCCGCTGCCTCCACCTCGGCGTCGGTGGCGTCGAGCTTGCCGTAGGCGATGTTATCGCGCACCGTGCCGTTGAACAGCCACGTGTCCTGCAGCACCATGCCGAACTGGTTGCGCACGTCGGTGCGCGAGAACTCGCGGATGTCGGTGCCGCCCAGGCGAATGGCGCCCGCGTCAACATCGTAGAAGCGCATGAGCAGCTTGACCATGGTGGTCTTGCCCGCGCCGGTGGGGCCCACCAGCGCCACGGTCTGGCCCTGGCGTACCTTAGCGGAGAAGTCGCCGATGACGGGCTTTTCGGAATCGTAGCCGAAGCGCACGTGATCGAACTCCACGTCGCAATCCACGTCGGCGGCCTTGGCCGTGGGCTTCTCCACCTCAAGCTCAGGCTCCTCCAGGAAGGCGAAGATGCGCTCGGCGGCCGCGGCCATCTGCTGCAGCACGTTGCCCACCTGCGACAGCTGCGTGATGGGCTGCGTGAAGTTCTTCACGTACTGGATGAACGCCTGGATGTCGCCGACGGTGATGACGCCCTGCACGGCCAGCACGCTGCCCGCCAGCGCAACGCCCACGTAGCCCAGGTTGCCCACAAAGTTCATGATGGGCTGCATCAAGCCCGACAGGAACTGCGATTTCCAAGCGCTTTCATAGAGTTTCGCATTGGTCTTGCCGAACGTCTCGGCAACCGCCTGCTCGCGATTGAACGCGCGCACGATGGCATGGCCGGAAAACGTCTCCTCAACCTGGCCGTTGATGGCGCCGAGCATGGCCTGCTGGGCCCTGAAGTGCTTCTGCGAGGCCTTCACCACGGTGAAGATGAGCGCCAAGGACACGGGCAGGATGAGCACGGTGATGCCCGTGAGCAGCGGGTTGATGGTCAGCATCATGATCACCACGCCCACGATGGTGGTTGCCGAGGTGATGAGCTGCGTCACGCCCTGGTTCAGGCTTTGGCCGAGCGTGTCCACGTCGTTGGTGATGCGCGAGAGCGTGTCGCCGGTGGAGTTGCGCTCGAAGTACCCCACGGGCATGCGGTCGATCTTCTCGGCGATGGCGCCGCGCAGCCCGTAGCAGGTGCGCTGCGAGACGCTCGTCATCATCCAGCCTTGCACGAAGCTGCACGCCGCGCTGACCAGGTACAGCACCAGCGTCGCCGCGATGATTCCGGCGATGGCGTCGAAGTCGATGCCGCCGGTGCCGCCCACCTTCGCCACCAAGCCCTCGAACAGCTCCGTGGTGGCCTGCGAGAGCACCTTCGGGCCCACGATGTTGAACGCCGCCGACCCGATGGCGAAGATGATGGCGAGCACGAGCGCCGCCTTGAACTGGCCCATGAAACGCACGAGCTTGCCGATGGAGCCCTTGAAGTCCTTGGCCTTCTCACCGGGCATCATGCGCGCGCCCGGCCCGTGCGGCCGGCGGCGCTGCGTGACCTTCTTCAGATCCTCGTTGTTCGCGCTCATCTCGCATCACCTCCTTTCAGCTCCTCTTCCGATAGCTGCGACATGGCGATCTCGCGATACTCCTGGCAGCTTTCCATCAGCTGCTCGTGCGTGCCCGCCCCCACGACGCGACCGTCATCGAGCACCACGATCTGGTCGGCGTTGAGCACCGTGGAAATGCGCTGCGCCACGATGACCACGGTCTTCCCGCCCAAACGGCTGGAAAGCTCATGACGAAGCGCGGCGTCGGTCTTGTAGTCGAGCGCGCTGAAGCTGTCATCGAACAGGTACGCGCGCGCATCGGTGGCAAGCGCGCGGGCTATGGCCAGACGCTGGCGCTGACCGCCCGAGACGTTCGTGCCGCCCTGGGAGATGGGCGTTGCCAGCCCCTCGGGGCGCTCGGCGATGAAATCGCTCGCCTGCGCCACATCTGCGGCCGCGCGGATGCAGTCCTCATCGGCATCGTCGACGCCGTAACCCACGTTGGAGGCGATGGTGCCACTGAATAAAAACGCCGCCTGGGGCACATAGCCCAACTGCGTACGAAGGGCATGCTGGCTGACATCGCGCACGTCGATGCCATCGACGGTGATGCGGCCCGACGTGACGTCATGGAAGCGCTCCGCCAGCTTGAGCACCGTGGACTTGCCGCTGCCCGTGGAGCCGATGATGGCCGTGGTCTTGCCCGGCTCGCACGTGAAGCTGACATCCTCGAGCACGCACTCGGCGCCGTCGGAGTACCTGAAGCTCACGTTCTCGAAGGCGATGCGCGCGCCCGGCAGCCCGTTAGCGCCGAGCAGCGCGTCCTTAGCCTTGCCAGGGTCGGGGTCGGCAATGGAGGGCTTGCATTCGAGCACCTCATCGATGCGCTGAGCGGCCACATCGGCGCGCGGCAGCATGATGGAGAGCATGCCGATCATAAGGAAGCCCATGATGATGACCATGGAGTAGGTGATGAACGCGATGAGGTCGCCGGTTTGCAGATTGCCTGCATCGATGGCGTGGCCACCGAACCAGATGATTCCCACCGACACCAGGTTCATGATGAGCATCATGAGCGGCATCATGAAGGTCATCACGCGGTTGGTGAACAGCTGCGTCTTCATCAGGCGCGTATTGGCGTCATCGAAGCGCGCCTCCTCGTGCTGCTCGCGACCGAACGCACGGATGACCGGCAAGCCCGTGAGCAACTCGCGCGACACCAGGTTCACCCGGTCGATGAGCTTCTGCATGATCTTGAACTTCGGCATGGCCACCTTCATGAGCACGCCCATGATCACCGCGATGGCGGCAACCGCCGCGATGATGATCCAGCCCATGGACAAGTCGGTGCGCGCAATCATGATGATGCCGCCGATGGCCAGGATGGGCGCGTAGAGCACCATGCGCAGCAGCATGACGGTGACCATCTGCACGAGCTGCACGTCGTTGGTGCCGCGCGTGATCAGCGATGCGACGCTGAACGACTGGATCTCGGCATCGGAGAAGTCAACCACCTGGTTGAACAGGCGCTCGCGCAGGCTGCGGCCCACCTTGGCCGCCGTGCGCGACGCCAAAAAGCCCACCATGACGGCGATGACCATGCCGAGCGCGGCAAGGCCGAGCATCTTCGCGCCGGTTGCCACCAAATAGTCCATCTGCATTGCGTCAAGGTCATAGCCCAACTGCTCATACTCGGCACGAGCGGCGGCCAAACCCTGCTGCGCGATAAGGGTATCGGCCATATCGCCCATGGATCCGCGCGCGCGGTCGAGCATGGCCTGGATGTCGTCTTTGCCGACCATGCCCTGATCGTACGCGGCTTTCACCTGGTCAAGGTCCAGCTCGGCGATTTGGTCGGCATAGCAGGTCACCGTCATGGGAAGCGCCATGGCGTCATCGAGGGCGGCGCGGTCACGCTTGCCGGATTCCGTCAGCGAATAGGTGCCGTCTTCGTTTTGCGCATAAGCGTCGGCGAACACCTGCTCATCGGATTCGGGAAGCATCATGACCACCAGGTCATGGGTGCGCCCGGTAAGCTGCTCGGCGGCAACATCCTGCACGCCTTGCTGCTGGATACCCGTATCGACGATGTCGGAGGTGTAGTTGGGCAAGGCCAGGTCGCACGCAGCCTGCACGCACAACAGCACCACGACCATCAGCACCACCAGCTTGTGCTGGGCAAGGTTCTTGATTATGCGCATGGCGCGCCCCCTTCCGCGGAAGCGGTTTGCGAAGAGGCGTCAGCAGCAGAAAAGGCAGCACCCGCGTCCATAGCCGTGCCTACCGCGTGGGATGAGGCCGCACCCGCTTGACCGGTGTCTGCGCCGGAAATGGGGCTTACGTTAGCGCCCGCTGCTGAGCTACCGGCTTGCGCACGGCCACCCTGCTGCGCCAGCACTGCCTCGCTTGCAGGGAAATCGGCCAAGCGCTCCACAATGCGCACCAGATGCTCGGCATCCTCTGGACCAAGATACGTGAGCACCCCATCGATCATCTGCTCATGCAGCTCACGGCCGCGTGCGCTGAAGGCACGGCCCTCCTTGGTAAGGTGCACCGTGACCGCACGGCTGTCCCCCTTATCGCGTTGACGCGTGATAAGGCCCTTCTCCTCAAGAGATTTCAAGGTCTGGGACACGGCGCTCGGAGTTGCCTGTCCGCACTTGGCGATGTCGCCGGATCGGACCTTTCTCCCCTCGCCCTCAAGGCGGGAAACCGCCATGATCGCGTACATCTCCGTCGACGTGATGCCTTCTGGTGCCGGCGGCTCTTGACGTTGCTTTCGCATTCGAGCTGCGGCATCGAACAAGCGACGACGCAATCCAGCTGCGGTATCGTCCACGCGAATCTCCTTTCGTTACTGAATTGTTTAGGTGCTTAATATTTAGCCCCTAAACCATAGCACGAGCTAAGGAGTTTCAATCGAAGCATTGAAAGTATGTTGGAAAGTCCATATGCCGTATCCGCCAAGCTGCCGGAAACATAGGCGCTTGGGGAAGCGAAGGAAAGCGACAAGGCGAGAGCTCCGTTCGTGGGAGCGAACGTAAGCGATGCGCCCGTCGTCTGACGGTTTCCCACCCCTATTGATGCTCGGAGGTCAAGGCAAGCAACGTGCCCATCGGCCGCATACCCTCACCTTGGTTAATGCTCAACGGCTACAGCGAACAAACCCGAGAATACAAAAAGCCCAGCCAAATGGCTGGGCTTGAACAATCGATGGCGGGATGTACGAGACTTGAACTCGCGACCTCCGACGTGACAGGCCGGCGCTCTAACCAACTGAGCTAACACCCCAAGGTGTAATGTGCTAAAAGAATGGCGGGATGTACGAGACTTGAACTCGCGACCTCCGACGTGACAGGCCGGCGCTCTAACCAACTGAGCTAACACCCCACTGGTGCATACGCTGCTGAAGAAGATGGCGGGATGTACGAGACTTGAACTCGCGACCTCCGACGTGACAGGCCGGCGCTCTAACCAACTGAGCTAACACCCCGTTCAGCTGCGAGAAAGTACAATACAGCAGTTAGCGATTCGATGCAAGTACTATTTTCAAAAAATTGGCAGTCCGGCGGTTTTCAACCCGGAACGACACGTCGTAGCGGATTCGGACCCGCGTAGGGAAGCCGAACTCAGGCAGAAAATCGAACAGCCTCTCGGCGACCGCCCTATCGGCAGCTGTCCTAGCGCCATCGATCAGCCTCCCAGCTACTGCCCTAGCGTCGGCCGCCCTAGCATCAACGCGTGCCCGACCCTCATCATGGCAATACGCACAAGAACGCCTCCCATCCCGCAATGCACAAGAAATGGGAGGCGACTCAAGGGCGTTCGTCGTTTATTCAGCCTATTTCGCCCGCTGATCGATGCGCGTCATGGACAGCACGCGTAGCGGCTGGTCATCGGCAGGCGGCTCGATGGACTGCGTCCAGGCGTTGTCCACCAGAAACGCCAGCGGAACTTCCTGCTCCTGGTCATCGGGCACGTTCACCTGATCAAGGCACGCGGCCAGCAGCTTGTCGGGGCGAAGGCTGCCCGTGGGCTTCTGCTCCAAGGTGAACGTCAGCGAAGCCCCCTCGAGGAGCATCTCCCCCACCAGGAAGTCGGCGACATCGAGCACCTTCTCCTTCTTCTTGCGGATGATATGCACCTGCTCGGGCACCGGCAGCTGCGCCGGTGCGGCCGACAGCAGCGCACGATACGTGCTCAGCGGGAACGCCGCCGAAGCCGCAGGTGCCTTCGGCTCGATGTATACGCATTCCTTCACCATAAGGTCGGGGACGCTCTCCTTCTGCAGGGCGAGCAGGGCCTCCTCGGGACGCACATAGCGCAGAAGCTGCAGGTCGACCATCTCGTGCGTGCCGCCCACGCCCACGGGCAGCGCGGCGCCGAACGCGATCTTCATGTGCGGGCTGAAGCCCTGCGACACGGCGAAGGGAAGCTGGGCGCGGCGTACGGCGCGCTCGATGGCGCGCGCCACCTCGAGGTGCGACAGCAGCGCCAGGCGACCCTGCTTGGCGAACGTGATGCGCATGCGGAACGTCTGCTGCTCTGCCATGCTACTCCCCTTCCTCGGCGGTTTGCGGACCGGTGGCGGGCTGCCCGTTTACGGCCTGCTCGGCTACCACGGCCGCAGCCGCACCCTCTTCGCCAGCCTGTTGCGGGCGGGCGTTCGACCCGCCGGCGATGCGCGGCTGCGCCAGCTGGTTGTCGATGCCCAGGCCCGGGCACGCGCCGCACGCGGCGCAGCGCTCGAAGGTGCAGTCCGGCGTGGTCTTCTCCGCCGCGGCCTTCTTACGTTCGTGCGCCAGGAAGCGCGTGGACACGCCCGTGGAGATATGCTCCCAGGGCATGACGTAGCCGGTGTCGTAGGACGTTTGCGCCACAGCGGCAGGATCAAGGCCCACCTCTTCGGCGGCATCGCGCCACGCCTGCTCGTTGAAGTGCTCGGTCCATGCGTCGAAGCGCGCGCCGTGACGCCACGCCGACTCCACCCAAGCAGCGGCGGCGCGCCCGCCGCGGCTCATGACGGCCTCGACGAAGCTAGTGGACGGGTCGTGCCAGTGCACGTCGATGGCGCGGTACTTCACGCTGCGGCGTAGAAGCGACACGCGGCGCAGGGCCTCTTCCGGGGCGATCTGGCCATCCCACTGGAACGGCGTCTGAGCCTTCGGCACGAACAGCGCGCACGACACCGACATGCGGATGTTGCCGCGCTGCTCGACCGGCACGGCCTTCTTCGCCCTGTCGTAGGCGCGCTGCACCAGGCTGGCGATGCCCTTGATGTCGTCGTCGGTTTCGGTGGGCAGGCCGATCATGAAGTACAGCTTACAGCGGCGCCAACCGGCTCCGAACGCCGCGTCCACGGCACCGAACAGGTCGTCTTCGGTCACCTGCTTGTTGATGACGTCGCGCAGGCGCTGCGTGCCCGCCTCGGGGGCGAACGTCAGGCCGCCCTTCTTCTGGCCGGCCACCAGGCCCGCCATGTCCACGCCGAAGCTGTCAAGGCGCTGCGAGGGAACGGAGATGCGCACGCCCTTACCCTGGAACTGCTCGTTCAGGCGCGTGAGCACATCGGCGATCTGCGAATGGTCGGTGGAGGACAGCGAGGTCAGGCTGACCTCGTCGTATCCGGTTTGCGCAAGGCCGCACACCACCGAGTTCACGATGTTGTCGGCGGAGCGTTCGCGCACCGGGCGGTACATCATGCCCGCCTGGCAGAAGCGGCAGCCGCGGGCGCACCCGCGCAGCACCTCCACGTTCAAGCGGTCCTGCACCACCTCGGTAAACGGCACGATGCACGGTTCCCAGCCCGGGCTTTCGGCGAACCCCTCGAACACGCGCTTCTGGATATGCGTGGGCAGGCCCTCCTCCACAGGCTCGATCCAGCTGCCGGCCTGCTGCGCCTGCTCCTCATCGCGCCAACGATACAGGCTGGGCACGTAGAAGCCGTCCATGCGCGCGATGGCGCGCAGGATGTCGGCTCGGCACGCCCCCTCGGCGCGCAGGCGCCGGATGGCCTGCAGGCACTCGGGCAGCGCCTCCTCGCCCTCGCCGATGTTGAAGATGTCGAAGAACGGCGCATAGGGCTCGGGATTGAACGAGCACGGGCCGCCGCCGATGACGAACAGGTCGTCCTCGCCGCGGTCCTGCGCATGCAACGGGATACCTGCCAGGTCGAGCGCCTCAAGCACGTTCGTGGCCACCAGCTCGTGGGACAGCGTGATGCCGATCGCATCGAACTCGGCCACGGGCGCGCAGCTTTCGATGGAGAACAACGGCAGGCCCTCGGCGCGCATGGTGTCGCAGAACTCCGCCGCCGGCAGGAACGCGCGCTCGGCCACCATGCCGTCCACGGCGTTCACCACGTTCACCAGGATGCGCAGGGCCTGGTTTGCCTGCCCCAGCTCGTAGGTATCCGGATACATCATGCAGAAGCGGAAGCCCGCCTCGGGCTTGTACACGCAGCCGAACTCATGGTTCAGGTAACGCGCCGGTCTTTCGGCGCTGGCAAGCAGCGGCTCGAGCCGCGGCCACAGATCTGTCACTGTTACCCCCTAGGAAACAACATTAACGTCGGGAAATACGGGCCCGCAGGCCCGCGGCGGCGTTGGAAGCCTTCTGGCGAACGGCCTCCACGGCGGCCGCGCCGTTATCGGCTGCGGCGCCCGCCGCTTGCTTCGCGGCGGCGGCGATCGCCTTATCACGCGCAGCCGAGACACACTCGACGAACTTCGCCACCGTAGGGCCGCCTTCGTAGAACTCAACGGCGGCACGGCCCATGGCGAGCGTGCCCGAATAGCCCACCGCGGCCTTCACGGCCCACCCGAGCACCGGCACGGCAGCTGCCAGCTGGCGCGCGACCGCACGGCACGCGAACGCGCCGCCCACCAGGGCGGCAAGCTCGCGCACGCGCCCGGCGTCGATGGACTGCCCGTAGGCCGCCGCGATTTGAAGCAGCATCTTGGCCTGGTTGAGCGTCATCACGGGAAGGTCGGCGCCCGGGATGAGGAACAGCAGCCCCACGCCAGCGTTCTGCACGGACGTGGCATTGACCGTTTCAAGAGCCAGCGGACGGCGAACGAACGGGAAGGCCTGCGCAAACGCTAGTCGTTTGGCACGGCAGGCCGCGCACACCCATTGGCCCATGCGCGCGTCGAGCGTGGCCCGCGCGTCGTCGATGAGCTCGATGGGCTCGTAGATGCCCACATCGCCGTTTTCCGGCGGCTTGGGCGCACCCCACGAAGCCGTGATCGCCGGCCCCTGCCCCGCTGCCGTGGACACGTGCTCGTACACCTTCGCCGTGAGCTTGGGCGCCACGATGTCCGCCTCGGGGATGGCGCAGCCGGCCGCCTTGGCGATAGCCCCCACCAGCTGCGGGAGCGTGGTGACCACCATCGCGGGCACCCCGGCCTTGCGGCAAGCGCGGGCATAGGCGCCCACGTTCTCGTCCAGGCCCGCGACAATGCAGGCCATATCGTCGCCGGAACTGGGCGCGAACTCGCGTCCATCCAGGTAGATGAGCGAAACGCGCGCCGTATCGGAGGCGCTGGCGAACGCCTGGCGCACATGCGCGGCAACATCGCCCGGCGCCGTTTCGTCCACATAGACGCTTACCGAAAGCGGCGTGGCGCGGGCGGCCTCTACGCTAACGGCCTCTTCCAACAGCGCGCCGATATCAACAGGAAGCTGCATAGGGCATCCTTTCGCTTAATGCTGCTTGAGCGTCGCGTTATGGGACCACACCGAGCCGATCATGCCCAGCATGACGAAGTTCACCACCATAAACGACGATCCATAGCTCATGAACGGCAACGGGATGCCCGTGATGGGCATCAGGCCGCAGTCCATGCCGATGTTCTCCAAGATCTGGAACAACCACATGCCCACGACGCACATCACGATGACCATGCCGAACAGGTCGCCGGAGCTGCGGGCTATACGGAAGCTTATCAAAACCAACGCGATGTACAAACCGAGCAGCACGAGCGCGCCCAAAAATCCGAGCTCCTCGGCAAGCACGCAGAAGATGAAGTCGGTGGGCGCCTCGGGGAGAAGGCCCAACGAATGTTGCGTGCCCTGGAACAAGCCCTTGCCGAACAGGCCGCCCGAGCCGATGGCGACCTTCGCCTGCTGCAGGTTGTAGCCCTCATCGGTAGTTGCCGTGCCGGACTGGTCCATGAACACGAGCAAGCGGTTTCGCTGATATTGCTTGAGCAGCTTGTACTCGCCCGTGGAGGATTTGATGACCTCGTCTATGGCGAACACCGCCACGACGGCGGCCACGAACAATCCAAGCGTTATCAGCAGGTACTTCGTGTTAGCGCCTCCCATGACCAGGGCGAACGCCGCAATGCACAGATACACCAGGCCGGTGCCCAGGTCGGGCTGCGTCATGATGCACAGAAACGGCACCATCATGATGCCCAAGGCCTTCACATACTCGCGCGGATCGTCCAGGTTGCCGCCGTAGCGCGCCATGACCGCGGCATCCATGAGGATGACGGTGATCTTGGCAAACTCGCCGGGCTGGATCTGCATGCCCAGCTTAATCCAGCTTCTCGCGCCCATGCCGGCATCGGTTCCGAGCCCCGGTATGTGCGGCGACATGATGAGCACCACATTGATGATAAGGAACAGCGTGGTGTAATCCGACAAGCGCCGATAATCGAACCGCCACACCAAGATCATGAAAACCAAACCCACGGCAACGCCGCCGAGCTGGCGGCTGTACTGGTAATCGCCGTCCGCGCGGACCGCGGAATACACGATGATCAAGCCGTATCCCACCAGCAACGTGATCACGATGGCAAGCGGCAGGTGCAGCCACGGGAAACGGCGCGGCTTGGATGCAGCTGATGCCGCCGCGTTGGGACGGCGAAGCGAATCGATTTGCGGTAACTGCGCCATAGCGCCTCCTTCCCGTTAGTCCGAACGTCCGCTCGACGTGCCCTTGCCGGCGCCGGCTTCCGACTTGCCCGAGGAACCCGCGATATCGCCGACCTCCCCATCCGAGGCGTTGGTCGACGAAAGCGCCGCGGCCATGACCTGCGCGCCGATCGGCGCCGCTACCGATGAACCGCCGCCGCCGTGCTCGACGACGCAGGCGAGCACGTACTTCGGGTCGTCATAGGGGGCATAGCAGGCGAACCAAGCCGTGTCCTCCATATCAGTGTATTCGGCCGTACCGGTTTTACACGCAACCGTATCCGGGTCGATACCTTGATCGTTGAACAGCTTGGCGATCTCCTCGTTGTCAGTGGTCACTCCGCGAAGCGCATTGCGCACCACGGCAAGGTCGGCCATGGAGACGTCAGGCGTGTCCAAAACCTGCGGCTGATACGTAAGCGCCACATCGCCGCCGGCGTTGCGCACCTCTTTGAGCAGATGCGGCTTGACGATGTTGCCAGACGCGATGGCGCCGTAGGCTACCGCGATCTCCATGGGCGTGACCAGCACGTAGCCCTGGCCGATGCACATGTTCGTATAGTCGCCGCCCTTCCACTGGGCATCCTCGGGAGTGTCGCGAAAGTATTCCTGCTTCCATTCGGGCGTAGGGATACGACCCGAGGTTTCGCCGTTAAGGTCGATGCCGGTGGTTTGGTCCAAACGGTAGCGCTTCAGGAAATCCTGCAGCAACGTTACCGACTTGCCCTTGTTCGCAGCGGCGTCCCAGAACTTGTAGCCGATGTCGTAATACACGGTGTCGCACGAGTTCACGATGCCGCCGCGGAAATCGAGCGTGCCATGGCCCTGCTTCTTCCAGCACTTCTGAACATCGCCCGAGCCGAAACCGTCCCAGCTGCCGGAGCAGTCCCAAGTCTCGGTTGCCGTGGCCATGCCGTTTTCAAGCGCCGCCAAGCCGGTGAACGTCTTGTACGTGGATGCTGCCGGATAGGTACCCTGGATGGCGCGGTTGAGCAGCGGGCTGAACGCGGCCGAGGATTGCAGCAGGTCAAGCTCGTCTTGCGTGATGCCGCCCACGAACGTGGTGGGCGTGAACGTGGGATAGCTGGAAAGCGCCACGATGCTTCCATCGGTGACGTCCATGACCACCACCGCGCCGCCCGTGCCCTTGCCCGATCCGATGGCGCCGCCATCGGGGCAGATCATATCGGCGAGCGCCTTGTCAGCCACATACTGCACATGCGATTTCAGGGTGGTATGCACATCAGAGCCCTTGACGGGCTGCGTTTCGCTGACCACTTCCACCACGTTGCCCTGCGCGTCCGCCATGACCTTGCGCTCGCCATGGTCGCCGGCAAGCAGGTTGTCGTACATCTGCTCGATGCCGCTGCGACCCACCGAATCGCCCAGCTCAAGGTCGCGGCCTTCGGCCACGCTTGCGATATCATCGCTGGTCACGCTACCGGTATAGCCCACCGCGTGCGCCGCAAGGGCGCCATGGGGGTAATCGCGCACCGTGCGCGTTTGCACGGTGATGCCCGGGAACGCATCGGCATGCTCGGCGATGAAGGCGACGTTGCGCATGCTGGCGTCGCTTGCCACCACGCGCTGGCTTTGCGCGCCGCTCGTCGCATCGGCGATGCGCTTGCGCACGATGCCGGTCGGTACGCCCAGCACCGTGGACAGACGGGCGACCACGTCATGGTCGTTGGCGACGTCAGGCTCGGCGAGCACCGTCAGCGACGTGCGGTTCTTCACGATGACGTTGCCGTCGGCATCCAAGATATAGCCGCGCGGCGCAGGCGTGTACACCGTAGTGTACTGGTTGTCCTCGGACTCCTTCTTGAATGATTCGCCGGCAAGCACCTGCATGCTGAACAGCTTCGTGGCCAGCGTGCCGAAGATAAGGCCCGCCACAACGCCCACGGCGGTGAATCGGCTTTTCAGGTTATCGCCGGGGTTTGCCACCGGCTGAGCGGGCGTTCCTCCGCGGGCGACGCCGCCTGCCGGCACACGGTGGGAATCGGGAAGCGAGCTGCTCACGCCCACCGACTGGATGGAGCGAACGTCGCGCTTGACGCTGACGTTCTCGGTCTTCCGGCTGCGAAGCACCGCATAGACCGCCACCAGGATGGCGGCGACCACCAAGAGGGCCACGAAGCCGGCTACGATAGCTGCGAACATGCGCGCCCCCTATCGCAATTTCGGCGTGCGCAAACCGCGGTCCTGGGCGCCGCCGGCAAGCAGCCGCGCCATGACGAAGTAGACCACCAGGCCCACGGCGCAGTCGTACAGCGCGCACGGAAGGGCGCGGGTGAACAGCGCCTCCAGAGGGTTGGCGGCAAGCCCGCACGCCATGAGCAGCATGCCGTAGGAAAGCTCGGCCAGAAGCGCGCAGGCCGTGAAAATGGCAAGCGGCATGAACAGCGTGTCGTTATCCATGAGAGAGAACACGCGGGAGGCCAAAAAGCATGCGATGACCAGCAAAAGCGCCATGCCGCCCACCGGGCCCGTGCCCGTGAGGTCGTACAGCAGGCCCATGACAAACGGCAGCACCGGACCCGCCTCGGTGGGGATGACGATGGCCACGACCAGCGCATAGGCCAGCAGGAAGTTCGGCTGTGCCGAGAACAGCGCCACGGCCGGGGCCAGGGCGATCTGGAGAACGAACGCCGCGATAGCGCCCACCACCAGCACCAGGTTGTTCTTCTCGCCCATGGCTAGCGCCCCCCTTCGTTAGATGAATTGCCGTTGCCGGAGTTATCGGAGCTGCTCGAACTTGACGAGGAGCTGCTCGAACTTCCCGTGCCGGAGCCGCTGGAGTTGTTGGAGCCGTTTGCGGAAGCGGAGCTGCTCGAAGAGCTGCTGGAACCCGAATCGTCGTCATCGGATGCGCCCACGCTGGAGACCACCAGCACGTCCTCGAGCGTGTCGATGGAATCGTTCGGGGAAACCACGATGCGTCGGCTGGTATCGCCCTGCTGGGCGTCCACCTTCACCACCGTGCCGATGATAAGGCCGCGCGCGTAGCTTCCGCCCAAACCCGAGGTGACGATGACGTCGCCGACGTTCACCTCGGCATCGGCATCCAGGTCCTCAAGATACAGAAGGCCGATCAGGCTGCCGCGCAGGATGCCCTCGGCGCGGCTGGACTGCACCATGGCCGCGGCGCCGGATTGCGGGTCGGTGAGCAAGCGCACCGTTGCGGTGCTTCCGCTGGCCGACACCACCTGGCCCACCACGCCGGAAGTCCCGATAACCGTTTGACCGGTAGAGATGCCCTCGTTCGTGCCCTTGTTGATGATGACCGTCTGGCTCCACGCCTCGGAGCTTCGGCCGATGACGCGCGCGCCCGTGCCCTCGATCTGGTAGTTGTCCTTCAAATCGAGCAGCTTCTGCAGGCGCTGCGCTTCCTGCTTATATTCTTCCATCTGGGCATATTGCTGCTCAAGCTGGCTGTTGTACTCGCGCAAGCCCGTCAAGGTGTTCTGGTCGGCCGTGATGTTCTCCATGGTGTCGCCAACCGTGGAGGTTGCGGCCTCCACCGAGCCGCCCACGATGCGCAGCGGGCTGACGGCGCCCGACACCGCCGACTGCAGCGTGTGCAGCGGGCCGGTCGAACCTTCGCGACTATAAGCCGTGACCATGATGATGCTGGCCGCAATCAAGCCTATAAGCAGCGCTCGGCGCATAAGCGCCGAGCTTTGTTGTTGAAAATTAAGAGCCATAACGTTGAGGCTGTCCTATTTCGATCGCATGAGCGTCTGCTTGAGCGCCTGCGGGGTTTCGAGAACCTTCAGGCAGCCCATCACCACGTTCGTCAAAGCCGTCTCGCTCACCCACACGGGGATTTCCAGCTTATCGGTAAGGTAGCGGTCCAAGCCGGAAAGCAGGCCGCCGCCGCCGGTGAGCAGGATGCCGTTCTGGATGATGTCCGACGCCAGGTCGGGGTTGGTCTTCTTGAACGTCTCCTTGATGTGCACCACCATCTCCTCGCACGGGGCGATGAGCGCCTGACGGACATCCTCGGACTGGATGGTGACTTCCTTGGGCTGCTCGGTGATGACGTCCTGGCCGGAGATGATCATGTCGCGTTCGCGGCCGTCCTCGAACGGCAGGATGGAACCGATCTTGATCTTGATGATCTCGGCGGTACGCTCGCCGATCTTGATGCCCAGAAGGTCGCGCAGGTGCATGGCGATGGCCTCGTCCATGCGGTTGCCGGCCAAGCGTAGGCTGGAGGACGTGACGATGCCGCCCAAGGAGATGACGGCCACCTCGGTGGTGCCGCCGCCGATGTCGACGACCATGGAGCCGGTAGGCTCGGTGACGGGCAGGTCGGCGCCCATGGCAGCTGCCATGGGCTCCTCGATCAGGTACGCCTGACGGGCGCCTGCCTGCACGGCGGCCTCGAACACGGCGCGCTTCTCAACGGAGGTGGCGCCGCAAGGGATGCAGATGACGATGCGGGGCTTGGCCTGCCACGGGTACTTGCGCGGCGCGGCCTTGTTGATGAAGGCGCTGATCATAGCCTCGGTGACGTCGTAATCGGCCACCACGCCGTCATGCAGCGGATGCTCGGCCGAGAACGCGTCGGGCGTATGGTTGATCATGTTCTTCGCCTCGTGGCCGACGGCCAGGACGCGATGGGTGCTTTTCTCGATTGCGACGACGGAGGGCTCGTTGACGACGATGCCTTCGCCGGGAATGGCGACCAGGGTATTCGCGGTGCCGAGGTCGATGGCCATGTCGCACGACATCTGACCGGTGAGACCCGAGAAGAAATCCAAGAATGACATGTAGGCAAACCCCTTGTGCTACGTTTCTAGTGAAACCAGATTCTATCACAGGCGATTTTACCCGGTTTCCCTGCACATGGAAATCCATCAGGGGTACGCATTAGGGACGGTGAGGGAAAAGCCTGGCGACATACTTCGCCGATGCGCCAAGCGGCCCGCATTCCGCGGGCCGCCTTCGTTCGTGCTATTCTGTTCCTTAATGCACGCTGCAGCTGAAGCAGGGGTCGTAGGCTCGCACGAGCTTCTCGACCTCGGCGCGCACCTCCGGCGTCTCCGCGCCGTCGGCGATGAACTTTTCGGCCAGCTCGCGCATATCGGCCTCCAGGTTTGCGCAGTTCTGCGCCGTGGGGGTCATGATGGTGGCGTGCACCACGCGGCCGGCATCGTCGAGCTCGAGCTGATGGAACACCGTGCCTCGCGGCGCCTCGGTGAAGCCCGTACCCACGCCCGCGCGCACCTCGAACGGCACCGGGGCGCTGCCGCCCTCGAACGGACCGTCGGGCTCGGCGAGCTTGCGGCACAGATCGGCGCAACGTCCCAGCGCATCGAGCACCTCAACCGCCTGGGCGACGTTGTTCAGGAACGGGTTGCGCTCGGGCGGGCGCAGGCCGGCCTTGGCAGCTGCAACCTTCGCCTCCTGCGAGAGCGCGCTCCACGATGCGTTGATGCGCGCCAGCGCGCCGGTGAAGTAGGTCTTCCCCGTCTGCCTGCAGCGGGCGAACAGCGCCGCGGAATGCGACACCTCGTACTCCTCGACCTGTTCGCAGGCCCTATCGGCATCGAACGTGACGCCCGCGTCCAAGAAGCGCGCCCAGCGGCTGTCGGCCACCGGGTAGCGGCCCTCGGCCACCATGGCCATCATGTCGCCCTGGGTGGCGATATCGGGAACGGCGAAGCCGTTGAACAGATCCACCACCGCGCGGGCGAACTCGCGCTCGGCGTCCAGCTTGTCGGCCATGGCCAGGTACTCATCACGCGACGGCTCGTGGGTGAAGCCGCCCACCACCGCGGTGATCGGGTGGATGGAGCGCCCGCCCACCAGGTTGCACAGCTGGTTGCCCAACGACTTCAGGCCCAGCGCCTGGTCGAACAGCTCGGGGTTGGACATGGCCAGCGGGAACACGCTTGCCATGTCCAAAAAGTCGGGCGCGGCGAACACGAACAGGTGCGACGCATGGTTTTGCAGGTAGCTGCCGTAAACCAGAAGCTCGCGCAGAGCGCGCGTGCGGTCGGTGACCTCCACGCCGAAGATGCGCTCGATGGCCAGGATGTCGGTGATCACATGGCTTGCCGAGCAGATGCCGCACACGCGGCTGGCGATATACGGCACGTCGGCGAACTTGCGGCCCACTACCATGGACTCGAACAGGCGCGCCGGCTCCACCACGTTCATCTCGCACGCTTCCACCGCACCGTCTTTGATGGACAGATGCACGTTGCCATGGCCCTCAACGCGAGCGATATGGTCTACCGAAATGGCAGTCCTCGTCATATCGATTCGCCTCCTATTCGCGCGCCGACTGCACGCGTTCAACCTGGTTGAACAGCGCCAGCGCCTCGTCGAAATCGTCCGGGTCCACGCCCGCGCGCTCGCACGCGGCGCGCGCGGCCTCAAGGTTGGCATCGGGGGAAAGCCCTCGGCAGCCGTTGCACGCCCGCCCGAGGTTCACGCACTTCGCGCCGCAGCCCGCCACCGTCACCAGGCCCAGGCACAGCTGGCCCTGGTCGAAGAAACAGTCGGTGCCGTTGCGCTTGCACTGCCCGCACATGGTGCCCGTGCGGTCGAATTTGTTCGAGCCGTACAGCGCGCGCTGCAGCACGTCGATGAAATCCATGGTGTCGATCGGGCAGCAGCGCACCGTGTAGTCGACATCGATGACCGCGCCCACCGGGCGCGGCACCACCATGGAGCCGCATGCCGCCGGCACGTCCTTGTACACCTGGCTCGGGCGCTTGAAGAAGTTGCGCGACGCGATGCCGGGGATGCCCGCCGTTGCGGCGCAGGCGCCCAAGGCGATGACGCACTTGGCGCGCTCGCGCAGCTTGCGCACGGTGGCCTCGGATTCCTCGGTGGTCACGGCACCCTCGATGACGGCCACGTCGAACTCCTCCGGCATGGGCTCACTGGAAGCCAGTTGCCAATAACGCAGGTCGATCTGGCCGAGCACGTCGGTCAGGTGCTCCTCGACGTTGGTGATCTGCAGCTGACAGCCGAAGCAGCTGGCAAGCCCGATCACCACAACGCGGGAAAGGTCGCGCGCCTGGCGCTCGTCGTTTCCGCATCCCATGTTCGTGCCTCCCATCTACATCGACCCCTGGATGTTCTTCGCTTCCCAATAGTTGAACACGGGCCCGTCGATGCAGCAGTACTGATGCCCGATCTGGCAGTGGCCGCACTTACCCATGCCGCACTTCATGTGGCGCTCGAAGCTCATGTAGATATGGTCGTAGCTGATGCCCTTCTTGCGCATCTCGGCGACCACGAAGCGGTACATCACCGGCGGGCCGCACACCGCGCCGAAGGTGTTCGCCGGGCTGATCTCAAGATGCTCGAAGGGCTTGGTGACCAGGCCCACTTCGCCATCCCAGGTGTCGTCGGGGTTGTCGACGGTCAGGTACAGGTCGAAGTCCTTGCGATGACGCCACATCTCGAACTGGTTGCGGAACATGACCTCGGAGGGGTTCTTCGAACCGTAGATGATGGTTACCTTGCCGAAGTCACTGCGCTCGTCGTGGATGTTGTTGATGAGGCTGCGAAGCGGCGCAATGCCTAGGCCGCCGGCAACCAACAGAATATCGTGGCCCTTCATCTCCTCGAACGGGAAGCCGCGGCCGAAAGGCCCGCGGATGCCCACGATGTCGCCGCACTGCATCTTGTGCAGCGCCTCGGTGAAGCGACCGGCACGGCGCACGCACAGCTCGATGAAGCCGCGTTTGGAGGGGCTTGACGAAATGGAGATGGGAGCCTCACCCACGCCGAAGATGGTCAGCTCGACGAACTGGCCCGGCTCATGGCGGAACGCCTCGCGGATGCGCTCGTCGATCAGGCGGAACTCGAACAGCTTCTCGGTTGCCGTCAGCTCGGTGATGGACGTGATGCGCGCCGGCCACGGGCGATACGGATTGGCGGCCATGAGCTCCTGGCCCGTCATGGCTGCCGGCTCATCGTGATACGGCGATACAACCACGGGGTTGAAATCGGTGTTAGCAGGCACCTTCGGCCCCCTTCTTCTCGAAGAACTCCAGCACGCGAATGGGGTTGATGTCGGCCTTGCACGCCTTCACGCAGCGTCCGCAGCCCACGCACAGCATGCGGTCGTAGGTAGCCAGAAAGCCGTTGAGCTTGTGGTACATGCGATGGCGCACGCGCTCGCGGCCCGTGGGTCGGAAGTTATGCCCACCGGCCACCACGGCGAACTGCGGCGAGGTGCACGCATCCCAGATGCGCTGACGCTCGCCGGTTTGCCCGTCGGGGTCGAGCACGTCCTGGATATCGAAGCAGAAGCACGTCGGGCACACGGCGGCGCAGGCGTTGCAGGCCAGGCACTTGCTGCCCAGCTCCTCCCAAAACGGGTCGGAGTGGAACGCGTCCATGAGCATGGCCACGTCCTGGATCTCGGGGATTTCAGGATTGAACGCCGCCTGGCGCGCACGCGTGGCATGGCGGAACTCGATACGGTCCTCGTTGGTGGCATCGCGCAGGTCGACGGCGGACTCCAGGATGTTGGCGGCCTCGACGCTGGAGATGCTGACCAGGAACTTATCGCCCAGGCGATGAAGGAACAGGTCATAGCCGAAACGCGCCTCGTCGGCATCCCACAGGTTGCAGAAGCAATCGGAGTCGGGGCTGCACGACACGCCCACGATCAACGTGGCGGCGCGGCGGGCCTTATAGTACGGATCGGGATAACGCCCGTCGCTAAACACCAGGTCCAAGCGGTTGATGGCGTTGATGTCGCACGCATGGGCGCCGAAGATCACGCGCGGGACCACTTCCTCCTGGAAATCAGCCACCTCGTTGGTGGCGGCGTTGTAACGCATGAGCGTTTCGGTGGGAGGAAGGAAGTAGCGCTTCGGCGATGCGAGCGTGGTGTCGTAGGCCAGGTCCATCTCATCAGGCGAGCTGATGGCCTCGAACGAATAGTGCGCACCGCGCTTCACGGGGGCCACAACCTCGTAGCCATCCATGAATGCCGACACCAATGCGGGTAGCTCCGCGGCGTCGAAAACTCGATAGAGCATGTTTCATCCGTTTCTCGTCTTACGGCATTGCGGGCTCCGATATCACAAGCACCCGCAGGGCGCTTGCAGGCGGCACTGCCACCCCCTTAAGGCAGCGTGCCGATGGCAACACGCGCGAACAGTATTCCAGCATCCCGCCTAATCAAAAAGCCCTTTGCCCGCTTGAGCGGGCAAAGGGCCTCCACAGTTGCAGGATGCCGGTCGGCTTATGCGAAGAAGATGCCGATCTCGCGCTCAGCGGACTCCGGGGAGTCGGAGCCGTGAATAACATTCTCGTCCATAATCAGACCGAAATCGCCGCGAATCGTGCCGGGGGCAGCTTCGGCCGGATTAGTGGCGCCCATGAGGGTGCGCACCTTGGCGACGGCGCCCTCGCCGGAGATGACCATCTTCACGACCGGGCCGGAGGTGATGTAGGAGATGAGGCCGTCGTAGAACGGCTTGCCCTCGTGCTCGGCGTAGTTGGCCTTGGCCTGATCAAGCGTCACCATGCCCAGCTCCATGCGCTCGACGGTCAGGCCGGCGCGCTCGAAGCGGTTGACGATCTCGCCGATGTGGCCGTTGCGCACACCGTCGGGCTTGATCATGCTGTAGGTCTTCTGGATAGCCATGATTGGTACCTTTCTTCTTATCTCTTATCCCAAGCGCCCATTTTCACGGGCGCAGGTTACCTTGGTTGCGGCTTCGATGCCTGACTGCGCATTGAGCCGTTTGGCGACAGGCCCGAACGCGAAACCAGCAGCTCGTCAAGCCGTTAGTTCTGGCTGGGGAAGTACAGCTCCACGTTGCTGACCTTCCAACCGATGAGGTCGCGCACCATGGACAGCTTGTACTGCATCTGCCCGCCGCCGTCGGTTTCAGCGGTCACGTACACGGTGGAATCGGTCATGGACTTCTCCACGGCGTTGATGGTGGGTGCGGAATCCTTCACGAGCGAGTTGGTCATGGAAGCGGCGGACGTGTCGCTTACCTCGGCGGAATACAGCGCGGAGGCGTTATCCGGATCGGCGAACAGCTGCGTTGCCACGCTGTCCTGGCTGGGGTAGCCCCAACCCTGCGTGTACATGAACAGCGCGCCGCCAAAGGCCGCCACCACGAGCAGGATGATGACCACGAAGATCTTCAGACCCACGTTGCGGCGCTTGCGATCGCGCTTGGCAACGCCCTTGGACCACTGCTCCAGCTCCTCGTCGGAGGCGCTGAAGAAGCGATCATCGCCCGCTGCCGCGCCGTACTGGCCGGCATCGGCGGCGTAGGGGTCGCCGTAATAGTACGGATCGGCCTGCTGGGCCGCGTAGGGGTCCTGTTCGGCGTACATGGCGGAGCCGTCGGCTGCCACATCGATGCCGGAAAGGTCCGCCGAATCGGAGGGCGCTGCGCCGCCGGGAACCGAAACCGGGGCCATGACCTGGGTGATCTCGGACGTGCCCTGGGCGACGGCAGCCACCGCGCGCTGATAATCGACGCTTGCGGAGTCGGACAGGAAATACGTCTTGTCGGCGATGGACTCCTCGAAGGCGTTGACGGCCTTCTGCATCTGGCCGGTTGCGACGTAGGCCTGGCCGAGGTTGGCGTACAGGCGGTTGCGCATCTCGGGCTGCATGTCGAACTGCAGGGCGCTCTCGTAGGACGACACCGCATCGGCGGCGCGATTGAGGGCCATGAAGCACACGCCCAGGTTCAGCAGCGCCTTGGTGGGGTCGGGGTTGGCCTCGTCAAGGGCGGCGTTGCGGAACGCCACGCCGGCCTCGGCGGTCTTGCCCATCTTCAGAAGCGCGTTGCCCATGCCCGTGTAGGCCTTGTAGGCGGAATCGTACTTCGCATCGGAAGCGGCCGCCTCGAAGTTGGCAACGGCATCCTCGTAGTCGTGCAGGGCGGCGTAGGCCATGCCTAGGTTGTAATGCACGCCGCCGCGGGCGTCGTAGGCCTCGTCGGCCACGGCCTGGCCGTAGGCCTGGATTGCCTCGTTGGGCTGCTTGAGCTTCACCAGGCAGTTGCCCATCTGGTGGTACAGCTGGCCCATCTCGCCGGGGGCGAGGGGGCTGGCCTCGTCCTGCAAGCACTGCTGGTAGACTTCCAAGGCGCCTTGGAAGTCCTTCTGCGCATACGCTGCGCGGGCTTGCTGGAATAACTGGTTGTTCATCTGGATCCTTCGCTATCTTGTACGCTTCGGAATGCTGCGGTTAGCAGGTTATTCGGCGGCGTTCTCGATCTCGATGCCCTCGATCACATCGCCGACGCGAAGCTGGGCGATGACGTCCATACCCTCGATCGTCTGGCCGAACACGGTGTAGCCGCTGTCCAGCATGGGCTGGGCGCCCAGGCACAGGTAGAACTGAGAACCCGCGGAATCGGGGTTCTGGCTGCGGGCCATGGCCAGCGCGCCGTCAGCATGGTGGTTGTTGGGGTTGGTGGAGTACTCCTCCTTGATGCAGTAGCCCGGGCCGCCGGTGCCGAGGCCGGCGAAGGGATTACCGGCGGCGGCGATGACCTGGTCGGTATCAAGGTCGCGCGTGTTGGGGCAACCGCCCTGGATGACGAAGCCCGGCACGTAGCGGTGGAACTTCAGGTTGTCGTAGAAGCCCTTGGTGGCAAGCTCGACGAAGTTGCCGACGTGGATGGGGGCGTCCTTGCCCGCCAGCTGCACGCGGATGTCGCCCTTGGAGGTTTTGATGACGGCGATCTCATCGCCGGTGGGCTGATACGCGGGAGTGTACAAAGCCATGGGACTTCTCCTTTTCTCAAGCGTGCCCCGACGTTTGCCGGAGGCCTTCGCGAAAACGCCCGCGCAGAAGGCGGGCGTTGCTTTAAACGAATCTCGTGTTGTGTAGTTTAGCAGCTTGGGACCGGGCGCGGCGAAACCTGAAAATGCCTGCGGGGAAAAACCGTAGAACGCACAAACGGGGCCGGGGCGCCGGCAAGCGGCTCGGAGGCGCCATGCAGTCGCCCCGCATTCCGCGCGAACCCGGGCCTCGCCGCCTTCCAGCCGCAGCCCCGGGCTCAGCAACCTTCGGCCCGCACAAGCCGACCGCGCATCCGCCAGGCCCCGCGACTTGCAACCCGCGTGTGCCCGGCTTCGCGGCGCTGCGCAGGCATCGCCCGCCCGGCCCCGGCGCAACCGCGTTGGCGCTTAGCCGCGCACGAAGCAGCTGACCAGCTCCACGTGGTAGGTCTGCGGGAACAAGTCGACGGGCTGAACGCGCTCCAAGCGATAACCCACGTCCTCGAAGCGGCACACGTCGCGCGCCCAGGTTGCGGGGTTGCAGCTTACGTAGACCACGCGCCCCGGGCGGGCAGCGGCGATGTCTGCCGGCACGCCGTCGGCAAGGCCCGCGCGCGGCGGATCGACCACCAGCGCATCAAGGCCGCCCAGTTCGGGCAGCTCGCGAGCCGCGTCGCCGCCGATGACGTCGATGTCGACGTAGTTCTCATCGGCGTTTCGGCGCAGGTCGCGCACCGAGGACGCCGCAGACTCCACGGCGATCACGTCGGCGCCGGCGCGCGCCATGGCCACGCCGAAGGTGCCGCAACCCGCGTACAGGTCGGCGACGAGCAACCCGTCGAGCCCCTCCGGACCGTCCTCCCCCACGTTTCCGCCGAGCATGCGGATGGCCTGCTCCATGAGCTTTTCGGCCTGCGCGGTGTTCACCTGGAAAAACGACGGCGCATGCGCCACGTAGCGCGCGCCGAGCAGCTGCTCCTGCCAGCAGCCCTTGCCGTCGAGCACCTCAAGGCCCTTGATCTTGCGCGCTTTGCCGGGGTCGGCGATGACGCGCACCACGCTCGTGGCCTTGAGCGAGCTTTTCAGCATCTTGGCGGCCGCCGCGCGCGGGAAGCCCGACGGGCGCGTCCACAGCGCGATCTCGGTCTCGCGGGTGCGCACGCTCGTGCGCACGCCCACACGGAAGATGCCCAGGTCATCGGAGCCCTGCAGATAGCGAAGCGCCCCGCGCAGCGCCTTGGGCGCCTTGGCGATGGCGTCATGCGCCAGCGGGCAGGACAACGCCTGCATCACATCAGGGCTGCCCTCCTGATGAAAGCCCAGGTTGAACGTACCCTTCGCATCCCATTGCGCGCCCAATTCCAGCTTGTTGCGGTACCCCCACTGGCGTTTGGAGGGCAGGCACGGCGCCACCAGCTCCGCCGCCGCATCGCCGAAGCCGCCCGTGCGGGCGAGCGCGGCCACCACGTTGGCGCGCTTTGCCTCAAGCTGCGCGTCGTAGGCGATATGCTGCCACGGGGCCGCGCCGCTTGCCGCGGGCTCGGCCCACTTCGGCATCACGCGGCACGCGCCGGGCTGCTCGAGCTTGGCGATACGGGCGCGAGCGAACGTGGGCTTGTCCTCCACCACTTCCACGCTTGCCACATCGCCCGGGGCGCCGCCCTCCACGAACACGGTCTTGCCGTCGGGCAGATGTCCGACCGCTTCGGCGCCGTAGCCCATGCGCTCGATGGTGATGGTTTCGGTCATGTTCACACTCGTTTCTTTTTCGGGCCCATTCGGGCGATAGTAGCGTATAATCGATGGATACGCCCTAGTAGCTCAGTTGGATAGAGCGTCTGCCTCCGGAGCAGAAGGCCACAGGTTCGAACCCTGCCTAGGGCACCATTTGCATTTTGCACGAACCCGCAGGACGTCGAGTCTGGCGGGTTCGTTGTTTTCGACGTCGTAGTTCAGCGTCACGAGCACCTCGTCGTCGGACGCACTCACCCGCCAGACGAAAGCCTTGATCAGGGTCGCATCGTCGAGGCTCGCGCCGCTTCGTTTTAAGCCTGCTGTCCCTGCGCCCCATCGCCGGCGTCCAGGAAGATCTTGCGGGTGACGAAGTTCCACACCATGACCATCGCGGTGGCGAAAATCTTGGTGATCAGGTAATGCACGCTCAGAAGCTCGACGCCCGCCCACATGCACGCGTTGTTGATACCCAGGCCGATGACCGACAGCACCACGAAGATGATGAACTCGCGGCGACGGGACATGCCTTCTTTATGGGTGAACACGTAGCGCATCGACGCGACGTAGTTGAACACCACCGACACCGTGAACGAGATGGTGGCGCTGACCAGGTAGTTCACGCCGAACGCCTCGGTAAGCAGGGCCAGCAGGCCGTAGTCGATGATGAACGCGATCACGCCGACCACGCCGAACTTCATAAGCTGCGCGATAAGCTTCTTCACGCAGGGCTCCTCTCCATCGCAAGCGGGGGCATCCCGCATCCGCCGGGCCTTCGAGCAAGGCCCGGCTCGGTACATTCCCAAATGCCGTCACGCACGCGCCGCCAACCTTGAATGCCGGAGCACGGCACCGGCAGCAGGCCGAACGACCCGCGCGGCAGACGAAAAGCGCTCTCAGCGCAACCCGTCGATTATGGCACCCCTTGCCCCATCGGCACAACAATCCCACGCCATCCGCGCATATACTGCGGAAAGCACGGCATTCACATAGCGAAACCGCGCGGTTTCGAGTAGCATGGCTAGTAATTGTGCATTCAACTTTCACGAAGGAGCGCCCGGTGACTGAAACCGATAAGGCCGCCCTCACGGGCAAAGGCGTGGCCGTCATCATACCCTGCTACAACGAGGCCGTCACCATCGGCAAGGTGGTCGACGACTTCCGCCGCGTGCTGCCCGAGGCGGCCGTGTACGTCTACGACAACAACTCCTCCGACGGCACCGGCGACATCGCGCGCGCCCACGGGGCTATCGTCAAGGTGGAGCGCCGCCAGGGCAAGGGCAACGTCGTGCGCCAGATGATGCGCGACATCGACGCCGATGCCTACCTCATGGTCGACGGCGACGACACCTACCCCGCCGAGGCCGCCCCGGCCCTGCTCGCGCCGCTTTTCGCCGACGAGGCCGACATGGTGGTGGGCGACCGCCTCTCGAACGGCACCTACGGCGAGGAGAACGACCGCGCCTTCCACGGCTTCGGCAACGACCTGGTGCGCTTCCTCATCAAGGCCATCTACGGTTTCGAGTTCTCCGACGTCATGACGGGCTACCGCGCCTACAACAAGGTGTTCGCCAAGACCATGCCCGTGCTCTCGCCGGGCTTCGAGATCGAAACCGAGCTTTCCATCCACGCCGTCGACAAGCGCTGGCGCATCGCCGAGGTGCCCATCGACTACCGCGACCGCCCCGAGGGATCGGAATCGAAGCTTTCCACCTTCTCCGACGGCTTCAAGGTGCTCATGATGATCATGTCGCTGTTCAAGGACTACAAGCCACTGGCGCTTTTCTCCTGGGTGGCGCTGCTGTTCGTGGTGCTGGGCCTGGTCGCCGGCGTGCCGGTCATCGCGCAGTTCGCCGCCACGGGCCTGGTGCCCAAGCTCCCCACGGCGCTTCTGGCGGTGGGCCTGGTGTTCGTGGGCCTGCTGTGCTTCGCGTGCGGGCTTATCCTGGACACGGTGGTCAAGGGCAACCGCAAGCAGTACGAGATCGAGGTCACGGAAGCCTACGAGCGTTACGGGCGCTCAAGCGCCGCGAAGTAGGCCGACGGCTTCCCGTGTCCCCCTTTTCCCGTCGAGAAGGGCGTCCCCCATCAGCGCAGGCCAATGCACCCGATCGTTTCACGCCCTCATCGACGATCATCAGTTTACGGGGGTTTGCGCCGAGCGTGCCCATCCGGTATGTTGAAATAGGGCAAAGTTGTGTAAGAAATATGCACAACCCCGCAATCGGGTCTTGCGAAACGAATTGCTTTTTGGCATACTAAACGGGCTGCTTTTCGACACGGAAGCGCAACCCGTCCCCATAGTCTAGAGGTCAGGACGCGGCCCTTTCAAGGCTGAGACACGAGTTCGATTCTCGTTGGGGGCACCATTCGTACGCTAGGGCTGGTCGAGTACCGGCCCTTCTTATTAGTGAAAGCCGGCTTGCCGGCTTTTTCGCTATCTTGAAGGGAAGGGCAACCATCATCGCTACCCCCGCAGAAACCGATCCGCACAACGAGCAGGCCGCACCGCTGGTCATCGTCATGCACGCTTCGGTGGGCTCGGGGCATCGCAGCGCGGCCAATGCCGTAGCCCAAGCCTTCGAATACATGAAAGCCGAGCAGGCCGAAGGACGCGAACAGCCCACGGAGGCCTTCCCCGTTGTGCCAAAGCTCCCCGATGGTCTTGAGGTCGAAGTGCTCGATGTGCTCGATTACGGCCGCGTGGTGTTCGATGGCGACAAAACCGCTTCCATGTTCACCGGCCCCACCCGCCCGATATACGACCTGACGTGGCGTTTTACGCTTACCGGCAGGCTTTTATGGGGCGGCGGGAGCATCTGGTCGCACCTGATGTACGGCAAGTTCACCGAACTGGTGCGCAAGCGTCGCCCGCTTGCCATCATATGCACGCACATCACCGCAGCCAACGTCGCGGTGGCGGCGCGCATGCTCACCGGACAGCGCTTCCCCATCGTGTGCGTTCCCACCGACTACGAGACCGAGGGCCTGTGGCCGCATCTGTCGACCGACCTGTTCTGCGTGGCCACGGAAAGCATGGCCGAAACGCTGCGCCCGCGTCTGGTGCCCGAGCAGCGCATCCGCATCACCGGCATCCCCACGCGCGAGGATTTCCGCGCAAGCTATGACCGCGAGCAAACCCGGCAACGCCTGGACCTGCCGCAGGACAAGCGTATCGTGCTGGCGCTCGCCGGGGCCTATCTGCCCCGGCCCTACGTGCACTTCCGCACGGCGCTCGACAACCTGCTGCCGTATCTGCACACGTTCAGCGATACCCTGCATTTCGTGTTCGTCGCGGGAAACGACGCCGAGTACGCCGGCCATCTGCGAAGGGCCTGCAGCGACCTGGGCATCTCCGATTGCGTGACAGTGCTCGAGTACGTAGAGGGCATGGCAGGCCTTATGGCGGCATCGGATTTGGTCATCTGCAAATCCGGCGGCCTTACCGTCACCGAATGCCTGTGCGCGCAGGCGCCCATGATCTTGCTCGGCCGTGCGTACGGTCAGGAAAACGCCAACGTCAGGCTCCTCACCGCCCACGGCGCTGCCATGCACGTCACCACCTGGCGAGAGCTGCTCGAAGCGTTGCGACACGTCTCCCGCAGCCCCGAGAGCGCGCGGTCGATGCTGGTCAACGGCAGCTTCCTTCGCCATCCAGACGCTGCACGCGACATAGCGTGCGCCGCCATAGAGCTTGCCAATGCTGAGAAAGACCCGGCAAACCCGCTGTACAAGAAGCACTTCCTCCAATTCTATTGGGGTCATAAACCCGCGCACGTGCGATAACGCCGCGCGCATCTGGAAAGGATCTACCTTATATGACGCATTTCGACGACCTCGGCCTTTCGGGCCAGGCATTGCAAGCTGTGGCCCAGCTGGGTTACAGCACCCCCACCCCTGTGCAGGAGCAGGCCATCCCCAAGGTGCTCGAAGGCCGCGACCTGATCGCCGCCGCGAAGACCGGCACGGGCAAGACCGCCGCGTTCAGCCTGCCCACCATGGACAAGCTCGGGCATGCCAAGGGCAACAAGGGACCGCTCATGCTGGTGGTAACCCCCACGCGCGAGCTTGCCGAGCAGATCGGCGAGGTGTGCGGCACCATCGCCAAGAACACGCACCATCGCATCCTCACCGTAGTCGGCGGCGTTTCCTACAACCCGCAGATCCAGGCGCTCAACCGCGGCGTCGACGTGCTCATCGCCACGCCGGGCCGTCTGGTCGATCTTATGGACCAAGGCGCCGCGCATCTGAGCAGCGTGGAAGTGCTCGTGCTCGACGAAGCCGACCGCATGCTCGACATGGGCTTCTGGCCGGCCATGCGCAAGATCATCGGCGCCACGCCGCAAAACCGTCAAACCCTGCTGTTCAGCGCCACCATCGACCGCACCATCATGAGCACGGCCGGCAAGCTGCTGCACGACCCCGCCATGGTCGAGATCGCCCACAAGGGCGAGACCGCCGACACAGTGGAGCAGTACGTCATGCACGTGCAGCAAGCGGTGAAGCCCGAGCTGCTCAAGGGCCTCATGAAGGAGCGCGGCCACAGGCGCGTCATCGTGTTCTGCCGCACGCGAAGCCGCGCGGACGCCACGTGCCGCCGCCTGAAGAAGGTCGGGTACTCCGTCGAGGCCATCCACTCCAGCCGCAGCCAGAACCAACGTCGCCGCGCCCTTGAGAACTTCGCCAACGGCACCACCGACGTGCTGGTTGCCACCGATGTGCTCGCACGCGGCATCGACGTGGAGGAAGTGGAATATGTGGTGAACTACGACCTGCCCACGCAGCCCGAGGACTACGTGCACCGCATCGGCCGCACGGGCCGCGCAGGCGCTTCCGGGTTCGCCGTCAGCTTCGTCAGTCCCGAAACCGCCGACGCGCTGCGCGATATCCAGAAGCTGCTCAAGCGCACCATCCCCGAGCTTGAGCTTGAGAACTTCGACATGCATGAAGCCGAAAACGAGGCCGCTGCCAGAGCACAGCGCGCCGAGGCACGTCGCGATCCCGAGATCCAGCAAGCTAAGAAGGAGCAGGCCGCCCGCACGCGCAGGAAGAACAAGGCGCGCGAGGCCGCGCAGGCCGAAGAGGTGAACACCCGTCGCGCCAAGCGAGGCGGCCGCAAGGCGGCCGAAAAGCCCGCAAGCGGGACGGCGCACGCCGCAAGGAAGCACAGCAACGCCGATCACGGCTCGCAGCAAAAGCGCGGCAACGGCTCTAGGAACGCTTCCGCCAACCGCGCCAAGACCAACAGCGCATCCGGTGCGCAAGGCGGCGATTTCCGCCCTGGACGCGCCCATCGCGCCCAGGTTGCGCACCAGCGCAACAGGCGCCGCTAACAGATGCTATTGCGCCGGTTAGGGGGCCGGCGCATAACCGCCCGGTAATCTATCGGTAAAGTGTATATCGTCTTTAGGAGGGAGGACGCCATGCGCATAGCGGTAGCTTGCCAGGGGCTTGATGTGGCGCCAAGATTTGCACGCAGTTCAAGTTTCATGTGCTATCGCGTTGACCGTGGCATGTTCGCCGATTGCCAGAATATGCCCAACCTTTCGTTCCCTCCGGCTCAGCTGGCCCAGGTTCTGAAAGACCTTGACGTCAGCGTCATGATCGTCAACAGGATCGATCCGACCTCGGAGACGGCCCTGAAAGCAGCCGGCATCGAGGTTCAGGCCGGCTACACCGGCACCGCATCCGCTGCCGCCCGCACCTATATCGGGCGCACGCTGTCCGGAACGCACGAAGAGCTGGAGGCATCGTAAGCGCTTTAAGCGCTACGCGATAGCATGGCACGTGGAAAGCGCCTTGGGGCGCTTTTTTCGTATCTACAGCCTGAAACAGGTCACCTAACGCAAAACACCCCGCTTGGATTCCCAAGCGGGGTGTTCAACATTGTTAAGCTTAGAACAGCTTACAGGGCCTTCTTGGCGACCTCGACGATGGCGGTGAAAGCCGCGGGGTCGTTGATGGCCATGTCGGAGAGCACCTTGCGGTCCAGCTCCACGCCGGCCTTCTTCAGGCCGTTCATGAAGGCGGAATAGCTCATGCCGTTCAGACGGGCGCCGGCGTTGATGCGGGTGATCCACAGACGACGGATCTCACGCTTCTTGTTGCGGCGATCGCGGTACTGGTACTGCAGAGAGTGCTGGACCTGTTCCTTTGCAGCGGTGTAGGAACGGGACTTGGCACCATAGTAGCCCTTTGCACGGTTAAGGACGGTGCGGCGCTTCTTCTTGGCGTTGACTGCACGCTTGATACGAGCCATTGATTATCACTGCTCCTTTAAAACTTAGCGAAGGCCGAGGTTGCGGGCCACGACGCGACGGTCGGCGGCAGCCAGCTCGGTCTCGTGACGGAAATTACGCTTACGCTTCTGAGACTTCTTCGTCAGAATGTGGCTCTTGTAGGCCTTAGCACGCATGATCTTGCCGGAGCCGGTAACGCGGAAGCGCTTTGCCGTACCGCGATGGGTCTTCATCTTAGGCATTGCCTTCGTCCTTTCCTTCGTCTTTCTTGTCGTTTGCCTTCTTTTTCTTCGCCGCCATGCTTGCGGGAAGCGGGGCGATGAGCATGTGCATGTTACGGCCTTCCATCTTCGGCTGGCTCTCGATGACCGCAATGTCCTTCAGGTCGTCGGCCAGGCGCTCCAGGATGGTCAGGCCCTGTTCCGGATGGGCCATCTCACGGCCGCGGAACATGATGGTGATCTTGACCTTGTTGCCAGCGGAGAGGAAGCGAAGCACGTGCTTCTTCTTCGTGGTGTAGTCCCCCACGTCGATCTTCGGGCGGAACTTCATTTCCTTGGTCTCGATCTTGCTTTGGTTCTTGCGAGCCTGCTTCGCCTTGATGGCCTGATCGTACTTGAACTTGCCGTAATCCATGATGCGGCACACGGGCGGTTCCGCATTCGGGGCGATTTCAACAAGATCAAGCCCCTGGTCGTCAGCAACGCGCTGCGCCTGGGCAACCGGGTAGATACCCAACTGCGTTCCGTCGAACCCGATCAGGCGGCACTCGCGCACCGTGATCTGTTCGTTGAGCCTAGGCTCTTGAGCGGCTATCGCACTCACCTTCCTTCCTTGCATGCGGTATCGCATGGCATAAAAAAACCCACAGCTTCAAGCATGCGGGCGTGATGAATGAACCATGTTCAGGTATTCATACGACCCATCAGCAGCTTGAAAGCGCCGAACTAGGTGGGAGGCGCTACGCCCCCGCTTGTGAACAGCTCGTTTATTATAGCGTGAACGCCGTCCGGCGCAAGGGACCGCCCTTCTCACCGGCCGGCGTTCACAAGATGGACACAAGAAGCGAAAGCCGTGGGCAGGAACCAGGCTCGCCGATCGCCGACACGCGCTGCGGAAGGCCCACCCAGCTCCAGCCCCAGGCCATCGACCGGGCCCTTGCGTTCCGACATGCCGAGCGCACGGCCCCGGGTCCCTGGTCGAAATAGCACCGGCGGCCATTCGGCCGCCGGTTACCTGCTACGCGTTGATGTAGATATAGATGATGCGCACGGTGTCGGCCAGGTTGCCCGAAGCGTTGGCCGTGCTGTAGTCGTACATGAGCACGCTCGACCAGGTGCGGGCGGCACCGTTGATGTCCACGGTTCCGTTGAACGAGCAGTTCTCCTTCACCAGCGTGGTGCCGTCCGATGCGTACGTGGAGTAAGAAGTCTTGTCGGTGGGCAGCTTGGCCGAGCCATCTGCCACGTTCACGCCCGCCTCGCGCAGCGTCTTCTCGACGATGTGCTCATTCTTCACGGCGTCGGCGAAGCTGAGCGAGCCGTACCCCAGCGACGCGGTGGCGGCGGAGTAGCCGGCCTGAATGACCTTGCCGTCGGCGTCAAGGCCGAGATAGACCGTGGGCGTGCCCGAACGGGAATCGGCGGGTTCTGCGGTCAGGGCCACCGTGACGCTTTTCTTCACGGAATTGCCCTCTTCGTTGACGTCCTTGGAGGACGTGACCGTGGCACCGTGCGCAAGCGCGGTGACGGCCGCATCCTGGGTTTGCCCCAGCGCGCCGACCAGATTGGGAACCTCGGTCTTCTTGGCGGTGGTGGCGCTTGCCGCGTCCTTACCGGAGTTGTCCTGGGAAAGGTTGCCCACATCGGTGGACTGCTGCTGGGCCTGGGTCTGCTGCACCATGGCGCGGCTGGACTCGTTCCACAGCTGGAAGGCGAAATATCCCAGTGCGCAGGCGAGCACCACGAGCAGGGCCACGATGATCACGAGCACGCGACGGACGCGACGCGACTTCTTGAGATGCGGATGCTCCACCGGATCGGGCTTGCCGTGGCGGCCGCAGTTCTGGACGGGCGCGGCGGCGGGGACCTCGTCGCCGAACACGGGCTCGTCGCGCGGCTCAAGGCTTTCCACCGGATCGGAATAGTCTTCTGAGGTGTCGCCTTGGTACTTGAAGCCGGCGGCATGCGCGCCGTGGGATGCCGCGACGGGCGCGAACGCCTCGGTCAGGCCGAGCGACGTATCGCCGTCGGCCGCGCCGCGATGCTCGAGGGCGTCGCCGGCGCCGATAGGCGCGAACGCCTCGGTCAGACCCAGGGATGCGTCGCCCTCAGGCTGCTGCTTGCGGGCGCCGCGGGCGATGTTGAAGCTATGCTTGGACATAGTCAGGCCTTTCTCTTGAAAACAGCCGATCAGCGCATGAACAGGGCGAAGTAGACGATCGCCGCGATGATGACGACCCCAACGCCGACGAGCACCGCCTTCTGCATGCCCGACATGGGGCCGGCATCCAGGTCCTCGAGCGTCTGCTCGGCGCGATGGACAGGCTGCGTACGGCTATCGGACACAGCGGTTTCCGGCTTGCGGGCGTGCGCGGCATGCGGCTTGGCGGCATGGTTCCCGGCAGGCACCTGCTGCGCCGCATGCTGCGGCTCAGGCACCGCCACGGGAGCAACCTGAGGCTCGGGTTCTGCGTAAACGGCCTCTTCAAGAAAATCTTCGCCCTGATGGCGGCCGTAAGCTCCTGCTTGGATGACCACATCATCGTCATCGGCGGCATTGACCGTGATATGGGAGAAGCGCCGATCTTGCGCCATACCGTACCTCCTTGTGCGTTTCCATGCTGTGTATGCCACCGATTATAAAGGATTGGCTAGCAGGCCCCGGCACCTAGGTAGAAAAACCACGGAGCAGTCCCGGCACCTTGCCCGGCCCCGCTGCCGTTGTGCGACAATAGCGGGCGAAACCAGTAAAGAGAAAGGCGGCTTGCATGAACCTTGAACAAGGCCAGGAACTACACGGGTTCACCGTGCTCACGGCCGAGCCCTTGCCCGAGATCGACGGCGATGCCTACACGCTCTCCCATCCGGTAAGCGGCGCGAAACTTCTATACCTGCGCAACGACGACCGCAACAAGGCGTTCTCCATCGCCTTCCGCACCCCTCCGGCCGACGACACCGGCGTGTTCCACATCCTGGAGCACTCGGTTTTGTGCGGTTCGGAGAAGTTCCCCGTCAAGGAGCCCTTCGTCAACCTGCTGAAAACCAGCATGCAGACGTTTTTGAACGCCATGACCTTCGGCGATAAGACGCTCTATCCCGTAGCCTCCACCAACGACCAGGACCTCATGAACCTGGCCGACGTCTACATGGACGCGGTGCTGCACCCCGACATCTACCGCAAGCGCCAGGTGTTCGAGCAGGAAGGCTGGCACCTTGAGGTGGCCGACGCCGATGAGGCCCAGGCCGAGACCGGCCGTCAGCTTACCTATAACGGCGTGGTGTACAACGAGATGAAAGGCGCGCTGTCCGATTCCACCAGCGTGCTGTACGACCAGCTGCAGGCAAGCCTGTTCCCCGACACCCCCTACGCGTTCGAGTCCGGCGGCACCCCCGAGGCCATCCCCACGCTCACCTACGAGCACTACCTCGAGGAACACGAGCGGCACTACCGCCTGGACAACAGCTACATCGTCTTGTACGGCAACCTGGACCTTGACCGCATGCTGGCGTTCTTGGATGAGCGCTACCTGACGCCCGTGGCCGCCGAGCAGGCGAAACGCCGCGAGCAGCGCGCAGCCGAGGGGCTTGAGGAGCTTGCACCGCGCACCTTGCCCGTGCAAGGGCCCGTGCGCGCCCTGGGCGTGCGCCGCGAGATGGCAACCGCGCCGGAAAACGCCTGCATGGGCCTGGGCTGGGTCATCGGGCACGTGCGCGAGCGCACGCGCATCGTGGCAACCGACATCTTGCTCGACGCCATCGCCGGCAGCAACGAGGCGCCGCTCAAGCGCGCGCTTCTGGACTCCGGTATAGCCGGGGACGTGCAATCCTACCTGGCCGACTCCGTGCAGCAGCCCTTCGCCGTGCTACAGGTGCGCGACCTGGGCGAAGATGCCGCGAAGCGTTTGCGCCCTGCCGTGGATGCCGAGCTTGAGCGCCTGGCCGCGGGCGGCTTGGACCATGCGCTCGTGGAGGCGTCCATCTCCCGCGCCGAGTTCGTCATGCGCGAACGCGACTTCGGCATGGCCGACGGCGTGGCGCTTGCCATGACCTCGCTGTGCGGCTGGCTCTACGACGACGATCTTGCCACAGCCTATCTGCGCTACGAGGACGACTTCGCCTACCTGCGCCGCGCGCTTGACGAGGGCTATTTCGAAGACCTTATCCGCGAGGTGTTCCTGGACAGCGCCCATATGGCCGAGGTGGAGGTGGTCCCCGTCGAGAAGCAGGACGACCCCGGGCAGCGACGCCTGACCGAACTTGCCGCCGGCTTCGCCGACGACGACTTCCAGCGCATCGAGGACGAGGTCGTGCTGCTCCGCCGCATGCAAGAGGCGCCGGATGCGCCCGAGGATGTGGCGAAGCTGCCTCAGCTGACGGTCGCCGACATCGGACCGGCACCCGTCGAGCCCGTCTACGGTCTGGCCGAGGGCACGCCCGTTCCCTGCATCCGCCATCACCTGCCCACGCGCGGCCTGGTCTTCGCCTACCGCTACTTCGATATGAGCTGCCTTGATTTCGAGGACCTGCCCTATGCGGCAGTTCTCGGCATCGTGCTGGGAAAATTGGGCACCGATGCGCATTCGGCGGCCGAGATCGACACGCTCGCCAACGGCAAGCTGGGCAACTGCTCGTTTTTCTGCGAGGTGTACGAGGACGAGCACGACCCCGATGCCGTAACGCCCACGTTCGTGGCAAGCGCATCGGCTTTGGCCGAAAACGTCGAATGGCTGGCCGAGCTGCCGAGCGAGATCCTGGCGCGGACCGACTTCGCCGACACCGGCAAGATCCGCGACGCGCTGCAGCAGCGCCGCATCGGCATGGAGCAGAGCTTCGCCAACGCCGGGCATGCAGCGGCCATGGCACGCCTGACGTCGTACTTCCTACCTGCCGGCGTGGTGCGCCAGCAGCTCGGCGGCGTGGACTTCCACCGCTTCCTGGTAGAGCTGCTGGATAACTTCGACGATCGCGCCGATGAGCTGGCGAAACGCCTGAATGATGTGGCGCATAGGCTGTTCGACGGGTCGAACTTGCTGGTGTCGATCGCCGGCAGCGACGAGTGCGTCATGCGCTTCTGGCAATGCGCCGGCATCACGGCTGACACGGGCAAGTCCCCTGCCGCGCTGAAGATCCCGAAGCCGAAGGTGCGCAACGAGGCGTTCATCGTGCCCACCGACGTGTGCTACGCCTCCACGGGCTTCGACCGCCGCTCGCTCGGCGCGCCTTACACCGGCGTATGGCAGATCGCGGCGCGCGTGCTTTCCTATGATTACCTGTGGAACGAGGTGCGCGTGAAAGGCGGCGCCTACGGGGCGGGCTTCCAAGCGGCGCGCAGCGGCACTGTGCGCTTCTATTCGTATCGCGACCCGCATCTGGACGAGACGTTGGAGCGGTTCAACGGCACGCCCGCATGGCTTGCCGCGTTCGATCCCGCGCCCGAGGAGATGGACGGCTACGTGGTCAGCACGGTCGCCGGCTTCGATGCTCCCCTCAAGGAGCGCATGCAGATCCGCCGCCAGGACGGCGACTTCCTGAGCGGGCGCACGCCCGAGGCGCGCGCGCAGACGCGAGCGGAGATGATCGGGGCCACGCCCGAGAAGCTTCGCGAGCTTGCATGCGTCATCGAAGGGGCACTTGGCAAGGAAGCCGTCTGCGTGTTCGGCAACAAGGCCATCCTTGAGGGCGCGAAAGCCGACCTGAACGTGATCGACCTGCTCAACGGCTAGCGCCGCAAGCCGCGGCAACGCTCGAAGGCCCTGAAAACGGCGAATCGCCGCAGGCAAGGCCCGCGCAAGATGTGGGACCGTGCCTGCGGCGATTTTTGTTTGCGCTGAACGCGTGGCGGCCCGGGAACGCTTATCCGAGCCGCCTCTGTCCAAAGCCGACGATTATTCGAACTCGTCCACGAAATGCAAGATCATGGCCGCGCTCGTGGGGGTCATGCGCTCGCCGGGCAACGTGCGCTCGCTCACGGGGATGCCGCGGGCGATGATGGCCGACGTTGCCGGAGCCGGGATGGAAAGCGTCCCATGGGCGCATTCCACTTCGCCCTTCCCTGTTTGCGCGACCGTGGCCACGATGCGCTTGGCGCCCGTGGCTTCCACCGCCAGGCAGACGAGCAGCGTGTTGCGGATGCGGGAGCCGTCGCCGACTTCATGGAAGTGGGTTTGCTCGACCGCGCAGCCGTGCGCGGCAGCCTCGGCTTCGGCCAAGATGGTGTAGATGGCGCGCATATGGTCGCGCACCGCCGGCGAAACCGCCAAGCCGTCGATGGTGGCAAGAACCTCCCCGATATCGTGATGATGGCGATCGGGGACGCCTGCGGCATCGGCCGCCGCCTCAAGACGCTGGCGAGAATCGGGCGGCAGCTGCAGCAGGGTATCGCCCAAAAGCTGGTTGCGCGTGGCGTTCTCGGCAAGGTTCCATCTAAGGGTTTTCATGTCAGGTTCTCCTTCTCCATGCTGGCTGCCCGCACGCTCGATCATATGGGCCTGATATCCCGCGCCGAACCCGTTGTCGATGTTGATCACGGAAACGCCCGACGCGCACGAATTGAGCATAGCCAGAAGCGCCGCCACGCCGCCGAAGCTGGCGCCGTAACCCACCGACGTGGGAACGGCGATCACGGGGCATGCGACCATCCCGCCGACCACGCTGGCAAGCGCCCCCTCCATGCCCGCCACGGCCACTACGCAGCTGGCGCCTGCGATGTCCCCCCGATGCGCCAGGAGGCGATGGATGCCCGCAACCCCCACATCATACAGGCGAACCACGCGCGATCCGAGCACCTCGGCGGTAACGGCCGCCTCCTCGGCGCAGTACAGGTCGCTGGTACCCGCGCACGCCACCGCGATGTAGCTATCGCGCGTCGGCTTTGCCGGCGCGCCGAGCAAGCCCAGCTGAGGAACGGGTCGATACTCGAATGCCGCCGCAGCCTGCGGGTCGCGAACGAGCAGCGCAGCCCGCACCGCTTCCGCCTTCTGCGCTTCAAGCCTGGTGACGAGCACGCACGCCTGACCGGCATCGCGCAGGGCCAGGCAGATACCGGCGATCTGATCTGCCGTCTTGCCGGCTCCGTAGACCACCTCGCCAGCGCCCGTGCGCCGCGCGCGATCGGTGTCGACCTTCGCGAAACCAAGGTCGGAATAGCCCTGGTCGGCAAGGCTTCGCTGGGCATCGATCGGGCTTACCGAGCCCGATGCCACCTGCTCGAGCATGTGCAGGACCTGCTGCGGTTCCATAAGCCCGCTCCTTTCCCGCCCGCTAAACGCGGACCGTCGTTAATTCCCAACCATTGAAGCACTAGAAGCTAACTTCAGGTCAAGCGCCATTGGAAGGCTGCACGCTTTCGCCATAGGCGCGTGGCAAAACGTCGCTGGCCTGATAGCCGGCGCGCATGTGAGGACCGCGGCCGGCACCGCAAAGCTTCGCGATGGCAGCGGCCCAGCACGGTGCAGGCCGCCGCTACGGACGGCAAGGCCCTCGCGAGCAAGCGCCATCCGGTACAGCAAGGCCCCCGCAATTGCGAGGGCCTTGATTGAAGATGAAGCCGGCTGCAGCTTGCGACCGTTAGTTCGAAGCGGTGCTTGCGGCGCCGTTCGAAGCGCTGGAGTCGCTAGTGCTGCTGGAATCAGCGGAGCTGCTAGCGGAATCGGAGTTGCTGGTCTTGCTGTCGGAATCCGTGCCAGCAGTCTTGTTGTCGGAGTCGGCCTTGTTGGTATTGGAACCGGTGTTGCCCGTGAGCGTGCCGATAGCCGCGTTGGCGGAGTTGAGCACCTTGCTCATGTCATCCCCATCGTCGGAGGCACCGGCGGTCAGCTTGATGCCGGAAAGGTCCATTGTGGTGCCGAGCCACTTCTTCTGGATGATCGAGGACACGCCGTTGGAGTTCATTGCGGAAAGCGCGTTGGAAACGGCCTGCTTAAGCTGGGTGTTGCCATCGAGCACGCCTACGCAATAGCCGCTGGCCTGCTGCATAAGCGCGACCATGTGAACGTCCATGCCGGCGTTGTTGGAGACATAGGACCCCACAACGGCGTCGGCTGCCACATACTGCACCTTGCCGGACTCGAGCGCGGAGAAGGCGCTCTTGAGGTCCTCGGTGGTGGTGATGGTGGAGTTGTCGAACTCATTGGTGACGGCCCAGGCGCTGTTGGAGGACACCTGCGCGGCGATCTTGGTGGAAGCGGAGTTCGCCGGCACCGTGGAGTTGGAGGACTGGGCGAACAGCGCCACGGCGGTGGGCAGGTACGTGTCGGAAGTCCAGAAGCTAGGTGAATCGGACTTGTTCACGCCCATGACCACATCGACCTTGCCGGAGGTGAGCGCACCGGCGGCGTCGGTGGAAACGTCCACGACCTCGAGCTTCAGGCCGAGCTGGTCGGCCAGGGCGGCCGCCATGTCGACGTCGATGCCGACGATCTTCGTGGAAGAGGAGGGCTGGCCTGCCAAAGGCGCGTTGTTTGCGTTGACGCCGACGCGCAGGATGCCTTCCTGGGCGATGACGGGCTTGCTGACCGAAGGCGTTGCCTCGGGCGGCGTATACGATTCCTGCTGCTGTTGGCAACCGGTGGCAAGCAGCAGCATGGCGGCGCAGCAGACGGCCGCGGCGCAGCATGCGGCAAAGCGCTTGAGATGCTTCATGTTCCGACTTCCTCCATCTCGTGCATATGAGAACAAGCTTCTTCCGACTGACCTAGTTTTCGACCCCACACTCGCGCACCGGGGCTTGGCTTTCGCGCCACCCTCTCCCCCGTCGCGACGGTATGCCGCTCGTATAAACGGAGGGTGCGTCTTACCTCTAGGATACGCCGTGCTCGCCTTCGCGGACGCGCCGCGGGACTTACGTGGATCCTTTCGACCGCATCTGCCATGGACTAGGGCCTTCGTGGAAAGCCCGCAACTACAGACTCGAAAGAAGCCTTAGTAGTGTATCAGATACGCAAGGAGCGGAGGGTTTCGCGGCGCGTTTTCCGCAAGGGTTTCGCAAGACGACGCGCTTACGCTTCAAAGCATGGGAATGCTGTCGAACATAGCAGGGGCCTGCGCCCCGATAGCCGCCGAAGCCGCGGAGGCCTTGGCCGAGACCGTATGGCCGACGCGATGCGCGATCTGCGACGCGCCTGGGCATGTTCTGTGCGATTCCTGCCGGATGGCGCTCGCGTACGTGGACTGGTGGCGCGCCTGCCCCCGCTGCGGTGCACCGTTCGGGCGCTTGCAGTGCTGCGAGTGCAACGAGGTGATGCTCGCGGCGCAAGGACGCACGCGGCCGGCGTTCGACGGCATGGCGGCGGCGGTGTCGTTCGAGGAAGGCGCGGCGCGCATCGTGCGCACCTGGAAAGACGCCGGGGAAAGACGACTGGCATCCGAGATGGCGCGGCTCATGCTTCCCCAGGTGCCCCCCGCATGGCTTGCCGGCGCAACGGCCACGCCCATACCCGCGAGCGCCGCCGCACGCCGCCGGCGCGGCTTCGACCACGGCCGCGAACTCGCCTGCGCCGTTGCCGGCATGGCGGGGATCCCCATGGTCGAGGCGCTGGCGCGGCCTCGCACCTTCGACCAGCGCGCGCTCGGACGGCGCGGGCGCATCCACAACCTGCAGGGGCGCTTCCAGACGCTGCCGGGCGCCACGGTGCCCGCCCGCATCCTGCTCATAGACGATGTCTGCACCACAGGCTCCACCATGAACGCGGCCTGCGACGCCCTGCGCGCGGCGGGTGCGGTGGAGCTGCACTGCCTGGTGTTCGCCCGTGTCTAGCGAACGCGCCCGCGCATGTTGAATCCCGCCCGCCACGCAAGGAAGGCGGCCCCAAGGCCGCCTTCCCATTTCGTACGCTATTTCGCCGTTGCGCGCTAGGCGCGCTCGCGGCGGGATTCGCTTTCGGCAAACTCCTGCACGTCCACGTTGATGGAGTGCTTGATGGGCTTCCAGTTGCACTTCTTCACCAGCGCCACCAACGCGATGGGCACGTACGTGAGCATGAAGAACGGGAACGTGAACATGTAGCGGATCTTCTTGCCCGTGGTGGAGTGGATGGAATCCCATTCCACGAAGGTGGTCAGCACGCCGAACATGAACATGAACACCATGTAGTTCATGAGGCAAAAGCAGATCGAGGACACCGAGGATGCCACCATGACGCCCGTGGACATAAGGCCAGCCGCCGCCAGGGCGATGATGATGGCGTTGAACGTCACGCTGATGATGGTGAGCAGCATGCCCGGGGCGATGGTCATGAGCATATCGTAGCAGGCGAAGCGGCTGCCCTTGGGGTTGGTGGCGATGCCCTTGGCCAGTCGTGCTCCATAGTGCCAGAACACCTGGTAGAAGCCCTTCGCCCAACGGAAACGCTGGTTCCAGGAATCGCGGAACGTGACAGGCTGCTCGTCGTAGAGCACGGCCGTGGGCGTGTAGCTGATGCGCTCGCCCTCCAGGATGGAGTTGGCGGAGAACTCGATGTCCTCGGTGAGCAGGTGCCACTTCCAGCCGCCGTTGCGCTCGATGATCTTCGCGGACACGAAGAAGCCCGTGCCGGAAACGGCGCAGCTGGTGTTGAGCGTCAGGCGAGCCTGGTTGAGGAACTTCGCCTCACGCAGGAACCACACGGCGTAACCGGCGGAGATCCAGTTGCTGTCGTAGTTCTTGGAGTTACGGTAGCTGGTGGATGCAACGGCGCCGTTGTCGAAGGTCTTGTTCATCTCGCGGAAGTAGTTCACGTCGAGCACGTTGTCGGCGTCGAAGACGAAATACGCCTCATAGCCGCGATCGGCATATTGGCTGCGGATGACGTTGAAGCCGTAATCGAGCGCGTAACCCTTACCCACCTGCTCGGTATTGAAACGCGGGAACACGATGGCGCCGGCCTCGCGAGCGACCTCGGCAGTGTTATCGGTGCAGTTGTCGGCGATGACGAACACGTCGATAAGCTCGCTCGGGTAGTTCTGCACCTTGATCGAGTGGATGAGCTGGCCGATGACCGCGCTTTCGTTGCGCGCGCTGATGACGGCGGCGAACTTGTGGTTCTTCTTCGCTACAAGCTGCTTGGGCTTGCGGGTGAGCACCACGAACACGTAGTAAAGCTGATACGTATAGCAGATGGTGAACGCCAAGAAGACGCAGAAGTTGAATATGTCCACGAACGAGATATGCGAGAAGAACTGATCTAGCACCTTTGCTCCTTTTACGGGCCGCACTCGCTTCGCGGCCGACCTTAGACGCCGCCTTCGGCGCCCCCAGATGCCCGTGCGGCATCAGGCAACGTCCCGCGCGCATGTGCTGTAGTTGTAGGTTCGTTGTAAGCGGAACGTTTCAAACCTAAAGAAGTATAGCGGCATGCGGCTCGTTTGTCGCGCGAACAGCGGCGTTTACACCGATATACGACCGCTAACAGGCCGAATCGCCCCATTTGCACACAGGGTCCGCACACGCCCTTCATAAAATCAAGCTGCTAAGCCTATGCCGCCGCCTTGCTTCGACCAAAGCGGCTTCCATGGTCCGCAGGCAAGGAGCCGCCGCGCTCGATGCGCATCACGGTCCACGCCCCAACCGGGAATCCCCTATTCCGACTTGCGGATACGCGCAGCATGTTGCGCGTCGAGCTTCAGGTAAAGCACGTGGAACGCCGCCCCTCGGCCACCACTTTCGGCATGCTGGCGAAGTCGTTGTCGACGAGCACCAGCTGCGCCACGTTGCGCGCGGCATCCGAGCCTGCCGCCATGGCCACACTGCAATCGGCGGCATTAAGCGCCAGCGTATCGTTAACGCCGTCGCCTGTCATGGCAACGGTATGACCTGCCTTCTGCAGCGCTATAACGAACTGCTTCTTTTGCTCAGGTTTCACGCGGCCGAACACGCTGTCGCACGTTAACGCTCGCTCCACCTCGGATTCGGTTTTCAGCGTGGTGGCATCGACGTAGCGATCGGCGCCTTCCACCCCCACCTTTTCAGCGATGCCGGAAACGGTGCGTGGATCATCGCCGCTGATGACAAGCACGCGCACGCCCTGGTCTTTGAAATAGGCGATGGTTTCCGCCGACGACCCCGTGAACAGCACGATAAGGGCCAGATCCCCCCCAACCAGCGCCGCGTCATCGCGGATTAACACTCGAACAACGTGTAGCAAAAAGGCCACCGCAGGAAAGCGATGGCCTTGACGTAACGATGGAGCCGGCAACAGGACTCGAACCTGCAACAGGCAGTTTACAAAACTGCTACGCTACCATTGCGTCATGCCGGCACACAAAAATGCGTGTCGGGCCATTGTACGACAACAACCCGGATTCTCAAAGCCTATCCCATAAAAGGTACAACCACCAACGCCAAGATATAGCTGGACACGTTACGCGCCCGCATGTGAGGAGAAGAAGATGGAAGAACCTCCCTTCCATAAGTTCTTGCACATTTCGCAGAACCACCGTCCCGTGTCTATCATTGCTCATGCGAGAAAAGCACAGATGGTCTTAAATTCGCATCGCAACCGAACTGTTAACCGCTCTTGTCAAACTATCGCTGGTATCTGGTTATACTGGTTCGCGGCAAGAACCCGCCATCCTGCGAACGCGATATCCCTTTTGGAGTTTCATGACTAACGACGAACAAAAAACTTCCCCTAACGCGACACCCTCTCCCATGGTGAAAAAGCGCTACCGAGCCGACCGAGACGCCATCGATCGCAAACGCCTCCCCTTGGCGGTGAAGGTGTTCGGCGTGCTGTGCCTTGCTGCAGGCGGAGCCACCGCGGTGCTTTTGACGATCACCATCGTAACCATGGTGCTGGCATTCACGTCCGGCAGCCTTGATGTCGAAGCCTCCACCGCAACCGTGGTCATCTTTGTGGTGGAAACGATGCTGTACACGGCGCTAGCAACCATGTTCGCTATCTTCGGCATCCGCTTGCTGCGGAACAAACGCAAGCATGCCGCCCATGGCACCGAGGCCATGATATTCATTTTGGCCGCCATCATCATCTGCTCCATCATGCTCAACGGCCTGGGAGCCAACGTCATCCCCCATGCCGTGGTGGCGGTGTTCTTGATCGTCATGCAGTCCTACCTCGACCCCGCGCTCGCCGGCGAGCGTGAGCTGCGCCGCAAGCTGCGCGACATGGAGACCAGGGAGCAAGCAGAGGACGGCACGCTCGGCCTTGATCCCACCGGACGCGGTTACATCACCCTGAACTTCTTCAACCTGTTCTGGATATTCGTGGTGTGCAGCGTGCTCGGTCTTGTTATCGAAACCGTGTATCACGTGCTGGTAGTGGACCCTGGCGTTTACGAGGACCGTGCCGGATTGCTGTTCGGGCCCTTTAGTCCCATCTACGGCGTGGGCGCGATGCTGATGACTATGGCGCTCAACCGCTTCCACAAAGCGCCTTTTCCCGTGATCTTCCTGGTGAGCGCCGTGATCGGCGGGGCGTTTGAATATGCGGTCAGCTGGTTCATGCAATTCGCCTTCGGCATCGTTGCCTGGGACTACACCGGAACGTTCCTTTCCATCGACGGCCGCACCAACGGCATGTTCATGGCCATGTGGGGCGTGTTGGGATTGTTCTGGGTGAAGCTATGCCTTCCCTGGATGCTGCGACTGGTCAACCGCATCCCTTGGAACTGGCGGTATACGCTGACCACCGTATGCGCCGCATTGATGATTGTGGACTGCGGCATGACCTTGATGTCGCTTGACCGCTGGTATCAGCGCGAGGCCGGCGTCGCTCCCGATAACGCCATCTCCCGCTTCATTGACGATCACTTCGACAATCAGTATATGGAGGAGCGTTTCCAGAGCATGTCGATCGACCCGGACAACGCGGCACGTACACTGTAGCGAGAGTCTTGCCGCCGATGACCGGCATCGGCGGCATCTCGAAAGCAACGCCCCTCCGACCGAGCGCCTTTCCCGCGCGCCTACCCAGAGGCGTTACGACAGCAGAAGGTCAATCGTTCACGTGTGCGATCGCGGTTTACAGCCGTCTTCCCGAAGGTATTGCAACAGCAGGCAATGCGCTTTTCGCATTTCCATCCGCCACCTCATCATGCAGCTCCGCGATATTTCGCCACAGCCGTTTCGGTATGAACTGCCTTCGAAGCTCCGGGTGGTAACGAGCTGAGATGGTCATAGCATCGTAAAAACCTTTCCACGCCGCCTGCATTGCGGCCTCTTCATCGGAATGCTGCGGCAGATGCACCTCATCGGTTTGCGCAATATACCAATTTGCACCATCGTAGATGCCCGCAACCTGATGCACCTCGTCGTATATGACGAACCGCTCGGTGTTGAACCGACCCGCAAACCAGCCCATGAGCAACGGCACCACATTGGCCTTGGGGTTGCATTTTGCGAACCATATGCCGTTTTCAAAGTGCTCGAAACGCAGGAACTGCAGCATGAGGTGCCGCTCATTCATCACCGAACGGTTAAGTCGGGCAACGGGACCGGCGATAGGGTGAGCCATATTGCGAATCAAACCGGCATTCGCAGCGGCAGGCCGCGCCATGACATGCCGAACGAACCGGTATACCGCAACACCAGCCGAAGGATCATCTGACAGCGATGCGTGCAACACCGCATCCCAAGCATCCCGCCCTGCCTTTCGCACGATTACCGCCTTAACGCGCGATGCCAGCGCCGCATCGGTTTCGATATATCGCACGCTTTGCCCCAACCGAGGCTGCAACCCTGCTTTGCTCGAAAAGTCCTCGGGCTGCTCATGAAGCGCATACGCCTGAAAAATAGCCGAAAGCAGCCCCTCTGTGGTGCCGTCATGCACATACGCGACATTGCCGAGCGGCTCCAGCATGGCATCCGCGCTCATGCGGGCACCTTCTGCCGGCCCTGCAACGCGTGCTGCCAGCCGAAGACCCCGTCGGCTACCGCAGCGACTTCGGCAGCCGCCGGCCCCTGCAGCTGCCGCGCCCCGATCGCGCCACCTGCCGGCATGGTGGCCTTATCCCCCGCGCCTATGGCAGCGCGCCCGACCTCGGACCCAAACAAGCTGAGCTGACCGGGCAGCACCTTGCCGGAGCGAGCGCCATGACGGCCGCCTTCGATGGGGCTTGCCAACTGCGCCCGCAAAGCATCGGGGCAAAACTCCACCCCGTTTCCTTGATACTTCCCGTTGCAGGTGATGAAATAGCGTGCTCGTTTGAACGCGATCCCCAGCTTTCGAAGCTCCCCTTCCCGCAAACAGGTTGTGCGTCGTGCTCGCAAGATCAAACGGGCCCCACGTGGCCCTATCCCCGGCACACGCAGCAACACTTCCAACGGCGCCGTGTTCACCTCCACCGGAAACAAATCCAGATGGTTTACCGCCCATGCAGCTTTCGGATCCACATCCATCTCCAGGTTCGGGGCACTGGCGCTGATGATTTCCGATACATCGAATTTGTAATAGCGCAGCAGCCAATCGGCCTGATACAGCCTGTGCTCACGGTTCAGCTGCACCCCAACGTTCTGCGGCAGGCGCTCATCGGAGCTTACCGGCAGATAGGCACTGAAGAACACACGCTTGAGCTGCAGGGTTTTATAGAGCGCCTGCGACAGGTTGAGAATCTGGAAATCGGTTTCAGGCGTGGCTCCTATGATCATCTGCGTGGACTGCCCTGCCGGCGCGAACGCACGCCCCCGCTCCTTCGGACGGGTGGAAGGCAGATACGTTGCGCTTCGACGCGATATCCCGCGAGACTCGCGGTCCTGCGCCATGTTGTCTCGGATTTGACGCATAGGGGCTATGATTCGCTGCTTTGTTTTCTGTGGACATAGCAAGCTCAAGCTTGTCTGACTGGGCAGCTCGAGGTTCACGCTCATGCGATCTGCAAGATGGCCAAGCCTATCGATGAGCTCCGGCGAGGTACCCGGCACTGCCTTCGCGTGGATATACCCGCGAAACCGGTGATGGTCGCGTAGCAGCTGAAGCGTGCGGATCATAAGCTCGGTGGTGTGGTCGGGCGACCCGATGACGCCCGAACTGAGGAACAGCCCTTCGATATAGTTACGGCGGTAAAACGCCATGGTGAGATCGGCCAGTTCTTCGGGCGTGAACGCTGCACGGGGTACCTCGTTGCTGCAACGGTTAACGCAATACGCGCAGTCGTATACGCATACGTTGGTCATGAGAACCTTGAGCAACGAAATGCACCGCCCATCGGGCGTGAAGCTGTGGCAGCATCCGGCGCCGAGCGCGTTGCCGACATAGCCGGCCTTCGAACCGCGCTGCAACCCCGACGACGTGCAGGCGACATCGTACTTCGCCGCATCGGCGAGGATCTCCAGCTTCTCCTGCACATCCATGGCTAGTCCTTTCCACAAACATCCGTACGTGTAGTAGACACATACTATACTCGTACGCTTGTTCGTGGTCAAGAACGTTTGTGCGATATTACCGCGGCACCCCGGTCAAATCGAATGCGGGAATGAAGCTGTCCTTCGCCGCACCCCCTTGCTGCCAGAAATAATCCTCGATGCCTAACGAATCGGCATAGTCCAGCAACTCCTCGTATTCGCCATCAGATACGCGTCCGCCCAGCTCAGGGCAGCGCTGAAGCTGGTGTTGCACCCACGCATCCCCAGCTTGCGCCGCATCGGCGAGCACCGGCGTGTACTGGTTCATCAGCGACAGCAGCACATCGTTTCCGAAACGCTCCCATATCGTGCGCACCACGCGCTTAGAATCCTCCAAGGCGCCGGGCAGCATCAGGTGGCGCACCACCACCCCGCGCGTAAGGCGCGGCTGCCCGTCCACCTCGTCGCCTTCGGGAGCACCCACGCAACGCACCATCTCCTCAAGCGCCGCCATGGCCACCTCGGGATAATCGGGTGCCGCGGAGTAACGGCGGGCAAGGCTGCTCGAGCAATACTTGAAATCGGTCAGGTACACGTCCACCGTGCCGACGTTGTCCCGCACGGCCTGCACCGTCTCGTACCCCGAGGTGTTCCACACCACGGGCAGCGCCAAACCACGCTCACGGGCACGGGCTACGGCAGCACGGATATGGGGCGAATAGTGCGTCGGCGTGACGAAATTGACGTTCAACGCCCCCTGGTGCTGCAGGTCAAGGCACATATCCGCCACGTCATCCACCGTAACGGGCACGCCAGCGCGCCCATCGGCGATCACCTGGTTCTGGCAGTACACGCATCGCAGCGGGCAGTTCGAGAAGAACACGGTGCCGCTGCCGCGAGAGCCGCTGATAGACGGCTCCTCCCACATGTGCAATGCCGCGCGGGCAACCACCAGCTCCCCTTGGGCCCCGCACACGCCGCGCTCGCCGGCAGCGCGGTCGACGCCGCACGCCCGCGGGCACAGCTGGCAGCAAGCCAACGATTCTTCGAACTCCATAGCAGACCCTTCCCCGCTTCTCTACGCGATTGCGCGTCGAAAACCGCCCGCACGCGCCACTGCCTGCTGCGACGTAGCGCTCGCCCCGCCAATCGACGGCCCAGCCGCCCAGCCGACGAAACGGACCCGCATCGCGCAACCCGGCTCTGCGGCGCACGGCTGCGGCATCGCTCAGATCAAGCAAATGCGCAATCGTCCACACCATCAAAAAGGGCCCGCAATGCGCAACCCGGCACGCAACGGGCAGCATGCGTCGGCAATTGCGCCCTTCCAAGCAGCCGGGCCACCGCCTTGCGGGCCCTCATGCGTCATTCGATCGCCCTTTACGGGCAAGACGCCTAATTAAAACCGGGATAGGCGCCCGTCATGCCGTCGTCGTCCATGATGCCGGCATCGCCGAAATCGTCGTCCCAGTCGGCTTCATCGTCATGGTCGTGATCATGATCGCCGTACGTCTGCTCGGCGCGGGTCCAGTCCAGACCCTCCTTCGCGCATGCATCCTCCTCGCGGTAGACCAGCGACAACGCCGAGGGAGCCTTGTCTGAACCGCCGATGATGGCCAGAAGCTCCAGCAGACGCTGGACGGCCTCTGCCTGCGGCAGGATAAGGTCGGCATCGTCGGCGGTGGTCAGGGCCGCGGTCAGCTCGCCCATGAGCATCTCCACCGTGTAGGTGCCGTCGAAACGGCCATCGGTGACGGCGGCCAACAGCGCATCGCCGGCCGGCGTGATCGCGCCGGCGCGCATGCCGGCGATCTCGCCCATGTCGGAGGACGTGCGCACCGCGTGGTACAGCGCATCGGCCTCCACGGCGGCGACCAGCTGCGCCGTCGCCTGCAGGCTGTATGCGGCGCGGGCAAGCTGGGCCGAGCCCGGGCCGCCAGCGTCAGTCACGTGGGCGACCAGCAGGTCGAGCACCTCGCGCGCCGCCTCGACGCAGTCCTCTTCGCCACCCACGAAGCAGCCCAGATTCTCTCGCACCGCGAACGCATCGGGCACGGCTACGTCGGTGACCACGAGCGGCGCCTCGACGGCGACCAGGTCGGCAACGCAGGCCATGGCGTTGAGCTCGCGTGCGAAGGTGGGCGTGGTGCACGAAAGGTCGATGAGCAGCGTGCCCTTGCGCGCGCCCTGGACGATGCCGTTATCGCCGAAGTACGCGTCCTCGAGCGCGGTTTGCGTGGTGAAGTAGGTGAGGACGGCGTCGGCGGCGCCCGCATCGCCTACGCGCTGCCAGCCCGCGCCGCACAGGCGATCGACCACCATATTCCCTACCGTATCGTTTCCAGCGAACACGAAAGCCTTCGTCATGGCTTAACCCTCTTTCTTGATCTTGCGGGCGATGCGATCGGCCACTGAAAGCTCCTCGCGCCTATCGCCTCCCCAAAACACCACGGCCAGCATGCCCGGCCCCACATGGCTGCCGATGACCGGCCCGATGCTGCTTTCCAAAAACAGCAGGTTGTCGTCCTCTTTCGCCAGCAGCTCCTTCAGACGCGCCGCGTCCTTGGGGCAGTCGGCGTTGCCGATGACCACGCAACGGCCCGGCATTTGATCGGTCATGCGCTTCGAGCAGTACTCGGCCAGCTGCCTGATGCCCTTCTTGCGCCCGCGCGCCACACCCGTCAGTGCAAGCTTGCCCTCGATGCTGATGTTGAGCAGCGGCTTCACATCGAGCTTCGCGCCCGCGTAGGCAACGGTGCTGGGGATGCGGCCGCCGCGGCGCAGCGATTCCAGATCGTCGACCATGAACTCGGCGTCGACGAAGTAGCGCGCCTCCTCGGCCCACGCGGCCAGCTCGCGCGCCGTCATGCCGTTGTCGCGCTGGTTGAGCGCCTCGTAAACCAGAAGCGCCTCGGCGACCGATGCCAGATAGGTGTCGACCACGTACAGCTCGGCCTCGGGGTGCTCGGCGATCAACTGGTCGCGCATCATCACCGCCGTATTGAAGCTGCCGGAAAGGCCGCTGGTGAAGCTCAGATACACCGTGGGAACGCCGCTTTCGATGGCCTTCGAGAACACGTCATGGAACACCGTCACAGGCACCTGCGCCGTGGACGGCTGCGAACCTGCGCGCATGCCCTCGTAGAACTCATGCGGCGTGATAGTGCGATACAGATCGTCGCTATGCTCGCCCTTTTCGTCGATATAGGGAAACTCCAGCAGCTGCACGCCGGGACGGTCGATTACCTCGAAGGGGAGGTCGCAGCAGGAGTCGATGATCAGATTGCATTTCGGCTGGGCTTCCATGCATCTCCTTTCGTTGGAACGCCCGCGCCCGCAGGCGGTGGACGGGTTTTCGCTTCGCGCCTAGGAAGCGCAGGTCAGGGCCGCCTTCGGCCCGGTCAGCTTGCCCGATATGGCATGCGCGCATTCATAGGCGACGCCGACGGCCGGGCCCACGTGCAGCCCCACCACCGGGCTTACCGGCAACACGCTGACTTTGCGGCCGAGCATGGGCTCGATGACCTCGTGCGCCCATTTCACCGCCGGGGCCTTATCACCGATGTAATGCACCACCACATCGCGCAAGCCATGCTCCTCGATATCGGCCTTCATGGCCGCCACGATCTTGTCCAAGGCCTTTTTACGCGTGCGCACTTTGGCGAAGGCGACCGGCGACCCATCGCGCACGGTAAGCACGGGCGCCAGCTGGATGAGGTTGCCCAAAAGCGCCGCCGCACCGCCGATACGCCCGCCTTTCTGCAGAAACGTCAAGCTTTCCGGCGTGAACAGGAAACGGGTGCGCTCAATGGCATCGAGGGCCGCCTGGGCCACGCCGCGCAAATCTTCGCCCCCATCGCGTGCGGCCACAGCCTCGAGCACGGGAAACGCCTCGTCGAAGCCGCACGACTGCGAGTCGATCAGCTCCCACTTGAAGCCGATGTTGCGCGCGGCCACCGCTCGGATGGCGCGCAAGGCGCCATCATAGGCGCCCGAAAGGCCCGTGGAGATGAAGATGCCGCACACCTGGTCTCCGGCGCGAGCCGCATCCTCGAACACCTCCTCAAGCAAATGCTGGGAAGGCTGGCTTGACGTGGGGATATCATCCACCATGTCGTAGATATCGGCATAGAACGCATCCAAGTCCATGGTTGCATCCTCGTATTCCCTGCCGTTGCGGTTCACGTACAGCGTGACCACTTGGATATCAAGCTGGGCGGCCATCTCCTGCGTGATCGAAGACACGGAATCGGTGATGATCCTGATCATGAATCCCCCTATCGAAAGCGCGACCGAAGCGCGCGTACATTACATTCAACCCTACGCGATACCGCGAAGCTTGCCAACAAGCGCACGGCGGCGCTCACAAAGACCATACTCCAAGCCCACCGGATAGGTATGGGGGTTGAGCATGCGCTTTTGGCTTTCGTCCAAACAGGCCAGGCCTTCGCGGCACCGCCGTTGCGCCTCCATGGCGCTGCGGCCGTTTGCGTCGAGCACCACCTGACCGTTGCGGGCCAGGGGCTCGAGCATCGTGGAAAACCGCTTGCCCGCAAGCTTCTTGCGGCGCATGGAGTCGAGCGGGTCCACGATGACCTGGCCCTCGTCCACACCGGAGTTCACATCGAACACCATATCGCCGGCGATCGTGCCATCTTCGTTGTAGTACCGGCGAACGTCGAGCACGCCCGGCACCGTCAGCTTCGCCGCTGACTCGCTGATCTTCAGGCGATCGACCCACTCAGCCTGCCCCGGGGCACGCGTCGCCGAAAGCTTGTACACGCCGCCGAGCGTGGGTTGGTCGAACGCGCAGGCAAGCTTGGTGCCCACGCCCCAGCTGCTCACGGGAGCGCCTTCGTCCAAGATGGACTGGATGGTGTATTCGTCCAGGTCGTTGGACAGCACGATGCCGCAATCGTCCAAGCCGGCCTCATCGAGCATGCGGCGCGCCATCTTCGCCAACCAGGCCAGGTCGCCCGAGTCGATGCGGATGCCCGCCAGGCGCTCGCCTCGGGCGCGCATCTCAAGGCCCACCGTGATGGCGTTGCGGATGCCCTGCTCCACGTCGTAGGTGTCCACGAGCAGCACGCAGTTGCGCGGGAACTCGCGCGCGTAAGCGCGAAAGGCCTCGAGCTCGTTGGGAAACGACATGACCCACGAGTGCGCATGCGTGCCCGACACCGGCAGACCGTAGGTTTTGCCCGCAAGCACGTTGGATGTGGACGCGCAGCCGCCAACCACCGCAGCCCGGCTTGCCCACATGCCGCCGCCAGCGCCCTGGGCGCGTCGCAGGCCGAACTCGGCGACGGGCAGACCGTGAGCCGCCAAGCACACGCGAGCGGCCTTGGTGGCGATAAGCGTTTCGAAGTTCACGCAGTTCAAAAGCGCCGTCTCGATGAGCTGGCAATCCATGATGGGCCCCATCACACGCACGAGCGGCTCATGCGGGAAGACCACGGCGCCCTCGGCCACGGCATCGACGTCAACGCGCAGCGAGAACGTGCGCAGGTACTCCAGAAACGCGGGCTTGAACAACCTGCCCCCGCCGGGCGCATCAAGGCTTGCCAAGTATTCAACATCCTCGGCGCTGAACGCGAACCCTTCGATGAGCTCGGCAAGCTGGTCCATGCCGCAGGCGATGGCGTAGCCGCCGCGGAAGGGATAGTCGCGGAAATACGCATGGAAGCACGCCTGCGTGGCGCCCTGCCCCGTCTCCCAATACCCTTGTGCCATGGTCAGCTGATACAGATCGGTGAGCAGCTCGTGGCCGTTTTCCCCGTGCACGTTGATACCTCCTGACGCAGGCGCCCCCGCTTTCTGCCCAAGCGGGGGCGCGAAATGCTGCTAGTTGCCCTGCGGGGCACCCTGGCCTTCGCCGGCGCCTGCGGCCTTATGGCTGCGGCGGCGCGCACGGCGATGCTGACCGGGAGCCTGGCCTTCCTGGCCGCCTTCGCGCTGTTTGCGCTGGCCGCCCTGGTCGGGACGAGGGGCCTGAGCCAGGCCCGACGACTTTTGACCCGGACGCACGCGGGGCTTGGGACCTTGGCCGTCGGGCTTGCCGCCGCGCTGCGCGTCGGCACCGCCCTTGGGACCTTGGCCGCGCTTGCCCGCCTGCTGGGCGGATCCGGATTGCTTGCCACCCTGGTTCTGCTGCTTGGCGTCCTTGCCGCCCTGGCCACGGCGCTTGCTCGGCTGCATGCCGCGACGCTTGGCCTGGCCTTCCTTGGGCTGCTTGCCGCCCTGCCCCTGCTGCTTGCCGGCGGGCGCTGCGTTTGCGGCTTGGGCGGAATCGGTGCGCGGAGCTTGGTTCTCCCCGGTCTGAGCGGCACCGCCCGACACCTTGGTGGAGCGGCGGCGACGTGGCTTGCGCGCGGGCTGCGATTCGGCGGCCTTCTGCTCTGCGCGCTCGCCCTTGCCGCGGCCGCGCCTGCTGGAGCGACCGGGCTTGGCCTCGCCGGCGCCGTCGGCCTTCTTGCCGCCCGGGACGTGACGCACGCCAGCGCGGTCGGCAAGCTTGTCCTTGCCCGACAGCTGCGGCGTGGCCAGCGCTGCGGCGGCGCCGAAGGCATCGCCGGGCTGTTCGCTCAAAGCACGTTCCCAAGCCTCGCACCCCACGCACTTCGGACGTGCGCCCTCCTCGGGTGCATCGAAGTCGGCAAGCGGGACGCGCACGGGCTTCTCGCCCTCGATGCGCAGCGACACCACTTCGCGCGGAACATCCAGGTCCACTACCTTCGCCACGCCATCAGGCGTTTCCACCTGGGCGTTCTTCTTCGGCGCACGGCTTTTGAAATCCTTATAGGCATCATATTCGTAGCGAAGACAGCACATGAGCCTGCCGCATACGCCCGAGATCTTCTGCGGATTCAGCGACAGGTCCTGCTCCTTGGCCATGCGGATGGACACCGGGCAGAACTCGCCGCCGAGGCGCTTGCAGCACAGCTCCTGGCCGCAATGGCCCAGGCCGCCCACCATACGCGCCTCGTCGCGGACGCCGATCTGGCGCATGTCGACGCGCACATGCAGGCGCGATGAAAGCGTGCGCACCAGCTCACGGAAGTCGACGCGGTTCTCGGATTCGAAGTAGAACACGGCCTTGTCACCGTCGAACAGGTACTCCACCGAAACCGGGCGCATCTCCTCGGAGGCCTTCGCGGCAAGCTCCTTGAACACGGGGAGCGCCTCAGCGGCGCGGGCCTCGAGCTCGGCCTGCTTGGCGCGATCTTCGTCATCAGCCACGCGCAAGACGGGCTTCAAAGGGGTTTTCAGCTTCTTGACCTGGTCGGGCGTTGCCTCGAACGCAGGCTCGCCCATATGGCCGAACTCGGTTCCCCGGGCGGTTTGGACCACGACGTCGCATCCGGCGTGCAGTTCCAGCTCGCCCGCATCGAACCACAGCGTTTTAGGGTTGTAGGGCAGGTTGACAGGCGCTATGCGGACCATGGCGCTCCTTCTTTCTATCTGGCATACGCCCGCGGCGCCGCATTGGGCAGCGCACGGCCGTACAGTATGTCGCGAACCTCGAGCAGCATCGCGTCGATGCACGTCTCAGGAGATACATTATAAGAGATGGCGACGTCGCAGCGGCGCACGGCCGCGATAGCAGCGGCGGCACGCGCGGCGTCGGTACGCGCCGCGGCTTCCTCGATGGAGGGCCTGACGTCGGCGTTGACCACTTGATCGGACGCGCCCGCGGCCTGGACCATGATGTCGCGCAGCCACGAGCGGGTGATGCCGGTGAGCTGGCGCAGCGACTCGGCGGTCTTGGCCGTGAGCTGGCGCTTGTTGCGCGCCTCGATCTGACGGATGGCCGACTTCGCCAGGAAGTCGGCATTCTCGGCGAGCTCGGCCTCCTGCTCGGCGCGCACGGTGTCGAGCGGAAGCTTCACGCGCACCACCAAGTCGGCGGCGAACCCGATGACGTCCCAATCGTCGGCGCGGCGCAGGCATGCCAGCACCTCGAGCACCCGGGCGCGGAACTCCAAGCGCTCGTTGGACTTCAGGAACTCCACCGCGCGGGTGATGGAGCCATCGCAGGCTTGCAGCGCCACGCGCGCCTGCTCGAGGCTTGCGCCCGAGTTCTGCACCACGATGCCCGCCGCCTCGGAAACCGGGATAGTGCGGAACGGCACCACCTGGCAGCGCGAGACGATGGTGGGCAGCACGCTTTCGCGGGTGCGCGCGAGCAGGATGAGCACCACATCGGCGGGCGGCTCCTCGAGCGTTTTCAGGAACGCGTTGGCCGCCTGCACGCCGAGCAGGTCCACTCGATCGAGGATGTAGACCTTGCGATCTGCCTGGATGGGCGCCAAGGCCGTGTCGGCCACGATGCCGCGCACCTGCTCGACCAGATAGCCGGCAGCGCCCTCGGGCTCGAACATGCGCACATCCGGGTGCTTCTTGCGCATGATGCGCCCGCAGGTGTCGCAAGCGCCGCAATTGCCGCCGCGTGGGCCCTTGGGGCCTTTCGGGCACAGGATGCCCTGAGCGAAGGCGAGCGCCGCAAGCGTCTTGTTCGAGCCTGCCGGCCCGCAGAACAGGTACGCGTGGCTGACGCGCCCCGATGCCACGGTGGCGCGCAAGAACTCGCGCACCTGCGGCTGGCCCAAGATGTTCTCGAATGCGTCTGCCATAAGCGCTACTGCTGCTCCTTGCCCGAACGCTCCGCGCGAGGCGCCGATGCGGAATCCTCACGGTAATCCACGCGCCCCTCGTGGGTGCGGTGCACGTCGAGGCGCTCGAAGTAGGCCTCGTTGGCGCGCACGAAATCGCCCATCCACGGGAACAGGTCCGCCAGCTGGGCGAACACCTGCACGGCCGTATGCGATTTGCGCCCGTTCGAGCGCACCAGGCGCACGCGGCGCGGGTTCTTTTCCGCAATCTCCAAAAACGCCGCGTTCACGCGGGCATGAAAATCCTCGCCGGCTCGCTCCATGCGATCGGCCCCGGCGCGGCGCGTGGCGCGCTCCAGGCCCTCGGCGGCGCTGTCGGCCACCAGCAAGATGGTGCGATCGGGCACGATGCCCTGGCACGCAAAGGCATTCGCCGCTTCCACGAACGCCCGGTCGAGCCCGCGCCCGTAGCCTTGGTAGGCAACGGTGGAATCGGTGAAGCGGTCGCACAGGACCACGGCCCCGCGCTCAAGCGCCGGGGCTATGACCTGGCTGACCAGCTGCGCACGGGCCGCCTCGAATATGAGCAGCTCGGAGCCATCGCATATGTTGGAGTTCGCCGGATTCAACACCACGCCGCGCAGCTGCTCGCCCACCTCGGTGCCGCCGGGCTCGCGAAGGCACACGACTTCACGGCCCATAGCCGAAAGGGCGTTGGCCAAAAAGCGGATATGGGTGGTCTTGCCGGCGCCGTCGCCGCCCTCGAACGTGACGAACACGCCGCGCTCGGGCGCCTGCTCTGCGGAAAGCCCCTGATCGGGGGATTTCGTGGGAGCAGCCGGGTGCACCGGGGCGCCCGAAGCTGGACGGCCCTCGCGCATCATCGGCACCTCGCTCACGATGCCCGTGTTGCGGATATCGGCCACGTTGCTATCCCTGCACGGCGCCGGCCACGGCGGCAGCCACGGCTTCCACGGCGCGCGGGTCGAACGGCTCGGGCATGATGAAGTCCTCGCTCAGCTCATCGTCGGAGACGAGCGCGGCGAGCGCCTCGGCGGCGGCCAGCTTCATCTGCTCCGTGATACGCGTGGCGCGCGACTCCAGGGCGCCCTTGAAGATGCCCGGGAACGCCACCACATTGTTGATCTGGTTCGGGAAGTCCGAGCGGCCGGTGCCCACCACGCGGGCGCCGGCGGCGCGGGCCACGTCCGGGAAGATCTCGGGCGTGGGGTTGGCCATGGCGAACAGGATGGCGTCGGAGTTCATGGACTTCACCATGTCGGCGGACACGATGCCCGGGGCGGAGACGCCCACAAAGATGTCGGCGCCGCGCATGGCGTCGGCCAACGTACCCTCCTCATCGTTAAGGTTGGTGGTGGCGAGCATGGCGCGCTGAACCTCGTTGATGCCCTCGGAGCGCGAGTTGATGATGCCGCACTTATCGCACAGGATAAGGTTCCTGAAGCCGTAGTTGAGCAACAGCTTGGCGATGGCGATGCCCGCCGAGCCGGCGCCGTTGACCACCACGCGGCACGATTCCTTCTGCTTGCCCGTCAGGCGAAGCGCGTTGATGACGCCGGAAAGCACCACAATGGCGGTGCCGTGCTGGTCGTCATGGAACACGGGGATGTCGAGCTCGTCGATCAGACGGCGCTCGATCTCGAAGCAGCGCGGCGCGGAGATATCCTCGAGGTTGATGCCGCCGAAGCTGGGGGCGAGGCGTTTGACGGTCTCGACGATCTCGTCGACGTCCTGGGTATCAAGGCACAGCGGGACGGCGTTCACGCCGCCGAAGGTCTTGAACAGCGCGCACTTGCCCTCCATAACGGGCATGGCCGCGGCAGGGCCGATGTTGCCCAGGCCGAGCACGGCCGAGCCATCGGAGACGACGGCCACGGTGTTGGCCTTCATGGTGTACTTGTACGCATCGGAAGGATTCTCGGCGATCTTGCGGCACGGCTCGGCGACGCCGGGGGTGTAGGCCAGCGCCAGGTCCTCGCGCGTTTCGATCCTCATCTTCGGGACGGTTTCCAGCTTGCCCTGCCACTGCTCATGCAAACGCAACGATTCCTGCGCGATATCCATGCTGCTCCATGCACCTTTCCCTATGCACGGCGCCGGCGGCGCCGCTTAGCGTGAGCGTTCCCGCTTCCTTGCGAAAACGTATGTCCAACTAGGGATTATACCCCTTGACCCTTGCCGCCCGCCCACCGCGCGCACTCTCCCCGAAAAACGCCCATGAGGTGTGTTTCGCCCGATGAGCTGGGGGCGTGCAAAGATTAGGCAAGCGAATACGGAAAGAGGGCAGCCAAGCCTTCAGGCCGCGTCATCGGCGCAAGGCCCGATGCGCGGCAGGCCATTTGCAACACGCGATACGCCTGGCAAAAGCAACGACGGAGGAGAACGAAAACGCAAAGCGATACGCGGCGGGCTTCACACTCGTTCACGGCGATACGGGCGCACGCCCCCCTTCACAGCAAGCAATCACGCGAAAACCCCCGCCCCGCTCCCCGGATTGCGTGGAATTCCCGCACCGGGCCATCGCATAGCGCACAATAGGGGCACGCATCATAAGGGAAAGGAACAACGTGGAAGACGAGAACATGCCCGCGGCCCAGCCAGGCGCGCTCACCGCCGACGCCGTGGCCGACGCCGTGTACCGCGCCGTGCGCCGCTGCGCCACGCACCTGCGCCCCGACGTGCTTGCCGCTATGCAGGCAGCCCGCAAAGACGAGACGCAGCCGCGTGCGCAGTCCGTACTGGACTGCCTGTTGGAAAACGCCCGCATCGGGCAGGAGGACGGCGTGCCCATCTGCCAGGACACCGGCACCTGCTGGGTGCGCCTGGAGGTCGGCGAGGAGCTGCTCATCCCCGGCAACATCCTCTCGGGCGTCAACGACGCCGTGGCGCGCGCTTACACCGACGGCCGCCTGCGCATGAGCGTCGTGGCCGACGCGCTGCTCGACCGCACCAACACCGGCGACAACACGCCGGCCTTCGCGGAAATCGCCCTGCGCCCCGGCCGAGGAGCCACGCTGCACGTGCTGCTCAAAGGCGGCGGCTCGGACAACGCAAGCCGCGTGGTCATGCTCGCGCCCGGCGCCGGCTGGGAGGGCGTGAAGAAGGTCGTGCTCGACTGCGTGCGCGAGAAGGCCGCCAACGCCTGCCCGCCGCTCATCGTGGGCGTGGGCGTGGGCGCCACGTTCGACAAGGTAGCGGGCCTGGCCAAGCACGCGCTGCTGCGCGAGGTGGGAGCCCCCGCCGCAAGCCCGCGGGCCGCCGAGCGCGAGGCCGAGCTGCTTTCCGCCATCAACGCCACGGGCATCGGCCCGGCGGCCCTCGGCGGCGGCGCGACCGCCCTTGCCGTGCACCTGGAAACCGCGCCGTGCCATATCGCCGCGCTGCCCGTGGCGGTGAACATGGGCTGCTCAGCCATGCGCAGCGCATCCATCGAGCTGATCGATTGGGGTGAGGGGAAATGAGCGAACCCGTACGTTTGAACCTGCCGCTGGACAAATCCCAACTGGCGAATCTGAAAGCCGGCCAGGAAGTGCGCCTGACCGGCCCCTGCTACACCATGCGCGATGCAGGCCATGCCCGTGCGCTCGAGGCGCTCGAGCATACCGGCGAGCTGCCGTTCGGGCTGGCGGGCCAGACGCTGTTCTACGCCGGCCCCACCCCCGCCGCTGCCGGCCGCCCACTCGGCAGCGTGGGCCCCACCACGGCAAGCCGCATGGACTTCGCCACGCCCCAGCTTATGCAAGCCGGCATCGCGGCGTGCATCGGCAAGGGCAAGCGCAATCAGGCGGTCATCGACGCATGCGTGGAAAACTGCGCCGTGTACTTCGCGGCGGTCGGTGGCATCGCCGCGCTGCTTGCCAAGCACGTCACCGCAAGCGAGACCGTGGCTTGGGACGACCTGGGCACCGAGGCGCTACGCCGCATCATGCTCGACGACTTCCCTGTCTTCGTGGCCGTCGACACGGCTGGCCGCGACCTCTATCGCGCCATCGAGAACGGCGAAGATATCTAGGCTGGCTTGCCGCCCCCGACATCGCAACCTACATCAGCGCAAATAGGCCCCGGAACGAACCATCGTTCCGGGGCCTATCTCGTCATACGCCAGGCTCAGCGGAGCGTCCGCTCCATGCGCGAACCGTTATTCTGCCGGCTCCTCGGTTTTCGCCGCAGCAGCCTTCTTCGCAGTCGTCTTCTTCGCCGCGGGCTTCTTGGCGGCGGCCTTCTTCGCCGGCGCCTTCTTCGCAGCCGCCTTGGCCTCCTTGGCCGCAGCCTTCTTCTCGGCCTCGATCTCCTTGCCCGGGCAGCTGAAGTTCGGGCACAGCTTCCATGGACCGCGCGTGGTGGTGACGATTACCATGGGCGCGCCACAGTGCTCGCAAACCTCATCGGTGGCCGTGATGGCGCCGTATTGCGGAAGCGGGTAACCCACACCGCACTCGTCGTAGTTCTCGCAGCGGATGAAGCGCTTCAGGGTACGCGGGTTCTTCTGCGCGATGAGCTTGGCCTTCTTGCCGGCCTCGGCGCACTTCGGGCACTCGCCCACCACCACGTCGGGTTCCTTGTTCGTCTCGCAGTTCGGGTCGATGCACAGCGTGCGCGGCTTAGAGCGGAACGCCGTCACCTTCACCTGGGGCATGCCGCACGTCGGGCACGGATCGGGCAGCGCCTCCACCTTGCCCTTCGGCAGCGGGTAGGTGACGTCGCAATCCGGCCAGCCGGCGCAGCCGATGAACATGCCGCGCGTCTTCTGGGACACGCGGATCTGCAGGTCCTTGCCGCATTTGGGGCATTTGCCCACGTAGGCGTCGGCCGCCACGGCGTCTGCCAGGGCGTCTTTGACCTCCTCGGAATGCGGCAGCAGGTTGGCAAGCTGCTCGGAGAGCAGGTTGCGGCTGTTGGTGACCACCGCGTCTTTGGTGTTGCGGCCCTCGGCGATGTTGTCCATCTCCTCTTCCAGCTCGGCCGTCATCTGCGGATGCGTGATATGCGGGGCGAACTTATCAAGGGCGTCGCAAACCGCCATACCCAGCTGGCTGGGCTCGATGGGGTCGTTTTGGATGTACTTCACCGTGTACAGGCGCTCGATGATGCTGTGGCGCGTGGACTTCGTGCCCAGGCCCAGCTTCTCCATCTCCTGGATGAGCTTGCCCTGGCTGTAACGCGCCGGCGGCTCGGTCTGCTTCTTGGTGCACTCGGCGCCGTTGAAGGCGATCTGCTGCCCCTCGCTCATGGCGGGCAGCTGCTCGTCCTTCTTCATGCCGTACGGGTAGATGGCGCGATAGCCCGGCGTCACCAGCACGTCGCCCTTTGCCGCGAAATGCTCGCCGCCCACTTCGAGCGTGACCTTCGTGCCCTCGACTACGGCCGCATCCGACAGCGTTGCCAGGAATCGGCGTGCGATGAGGTTATACAGCTTGTAATCGGCCGGTGCCAGGTCGTCGGGCGTGGCCTTGGCCGTGGGATAGATAGGCGGATGGTCGGTGGTCTCCTTCTTGCCGCGCGTGGCATGCAACTCGCCAGCGGAGAGCAGCTGCTGGCAATACGGGGCGTACGCCGGGTTGCCCGAGATGGTCTTCACCACTTCGGCCAGGTCGAGCGAGCTGGGATACACCGTGTTGTCGACACGCGGATAGGAGATATAGCCGTCCATGTACAGGCTTTCGGCGATGCGCATAGTGCGCGCCGGCGAAAGGCCCTCCGCCGATGCCGCGGCCATGAGGCTGGTTGTGTTGAACGGCACGGGCGGTTGCTGCTTGCGCGTGCGCTTCTCCACCGCCGCCACCGTGGCGCTTGCCGCGCCGGCCACAGCGGCCATGGCCGCTTTCGCCGCCGCCTCGTCCTTGAAGCGGGCCGTGGAGTGCGGCGCCGTGAAGGCAAGCTCGCCGTCACCGGCGGTCGGGCCGGCAGCGGCGCCGGCGTCGAAGGCGCCCTTGATCACCCAGTAGTCCTCGGGGATGAACGCCAAGCGCTCGCGCTCGCGCGCCACGATCAGCGCCAGCGTGGGCGTCTGCACACGACCGGAGCTGCGTACGTTGCCGTAGCCGGCGAATTTGACCAGCGTGAGGTAGCGCGTGAGCACCGCACCCCAGATCAGGTCGATGTCCTGACGGGATGCACCGGCCGAGGCCAGATTCGTGTCTAGCTCCACCAGGTTGGAGAACGCGTGCGTGATCTCCTCTTTCGTGAAGGCGCTGTAACGCGCACGGGAAACCGGCGCCGTGGGATTGACCTCCTGGATGCACGACAGCGCATCCGAGCCAATCAGCTCGCCCTCACGGTCGAAGTCGGTCGCGATGACGATGGAGTCCGCCTTCTTCGCCAGGTTCTTCAGGCTGCGGATGATCTCCTTCTCCTTCGGGAGCTTCTCGATAGGCGCGTAGATTAGATACGGCAAGGCGCCCATCTTCCACGCCTTCAGCTCAACGCCATCCTCGATAAAGGGCTTCTTCTTTTTGAACGGCGGGCGCGCCAAACTTGCGGGCAGCTGCGCCGGAATGGCCTCGCCCTGCGCAGTGACGCCACGCCAACCGCCGCGCTTCTTATATATAAGAGTAGGCGTGAAATCGGGCTCTAAGATATGACCGCGCAGGCCGATGGTCACCCATTCCTCGCCGTCCACTTCGAACCGGTACACCGGCGTGGAATACACCTTGTCGGCCTTAGGCTTTTTCACACCCAGCAACGCCGCGATCTTCGTCGCCGCGTCGTTCTTCTCGGTCACCACCAGCTTCATGCGGCACCCTCCTTGCCTGCTCCGGCCACCCTTGGGCCTGCTCGTTCACACGATTGCCCCATTCGTAGTTTTACGTGTGCGGGGATAGTAGCGCCGCGCGGCGAAACGTCGCGGTCGGCGCAGGGGGTACTATACACGATTGACGGCGAAGATGAGCTTGCGATTCCGCGCGAGCCGCCCGCACGCGGCCCAAACGACGCAAAACCCGCCGCCTTCTACACCACGATACCGCGAAATTGCAGAATGCGTGTTGATTTCGTCGGCAGAGCGCGAAGGAACCGCGATGGTTTCGAGAACCTAGGCCCCCGCCGCCCGCGTTCGCGTAACCTTAGCATCAAGGAGCCGTCGAACCGCCGCATCTTCGCAGCGCAATCGCCGTATCACAGCATCACCGACGGCATCCTGCCCGTACGTAGCAACATGGAGGCCGCCCATCGGGCGGAAAGGGAGCGTCGCATGGTACGAAAAGCACTGGGAGTTTGCCTTGGGAGCATTCTGGTCGTTTGCGTGGGCATAGGCTGCGCAAACGCGTTATTGCCCGCCACATCCACCGCAGCCCCGGTTGCCAACGCCGCAAGCAACGCCAAAACCACCGCCATGAACTCCGCTATCGACGCGTCGGGCGTCAAAGACGCCGTTTCCGATGCGCTTCTGGCCCACACCTGGGACATCGCCAACGCCACGGGCATCTCATCTGCGCAAGTGCAAACCTGCATCGAGAACCTCGACATCAAGGATTGGCAGGTTGCCGACCTTCCCGCCAACGCCGTGCCCGCTAGCACCGTGTCCGGTTCCGCCGCGGGCGTCCCGGCCACGCTTACCACGTACAACAACCCCGGTTACGTCACCATCAGCGCGTACGGCCAAAGCATCGACCTTGCCGTCCCAGCTGCCGCGCAGCAATACCTCCCGCTCATCGCCTGCGCGAACCGGTAGACGCAGCATGAAAGGCGCGAAACCTTTTCAGTAGCAGCAACCGAAAGCTTGAAGGCCCTTCCCGGGCATCATCTTGGGAAGGGCCTTCCTTTTGCCTGCATCGCATTTCCGCTCAAGATCCATAGCCTGCGCCCCACAAACCGAAACCCTGGTCGAGCGCGAGCGCGAGCGCCTTCGAGCCGAAGCCGGAGGTCCCTAACACCAAATTCCCAGACGCAACTTTGCGTATCGGGGCTTCCCGTAACCTGCCCCGTTCGCTGCCGGCGACCATCCTTAACATCGCCCAACATACAGAAGGCGGCTTGCGATCCCCTCGCAAGCCGCCTTCCCTTTCGCTTATAACAACCTGTCCCGCCTACGCCTGAGCACCCCTGGCAGCGGCAGCGGCTTTCGCTGCCTCAAGCTCCTCGCGCTCAAGCACCTGCTGCATGGCGGCGATGGCGCACTCGAGCATGCCGTCGTCGGGCTCGTTGGTGGTCAGGTACTGCATCTGCATGCCCGGCCACAGCACCACCTTCACCAGCGGGTTTTCCGGATGGCTACCCGCCCAGCGCACGGTGATCTCGTAGCTGATGCCCGCGATCACCGGCATCAGCGCTATACGCGCCGCAATGACGAGCGCCAGCTTCGGGGCGCCGTCGGGCACGCCCCACGCCGAGATGAGCGTGTTGAGCGGCGTGACGGTGTACACCAAAATGGCGATGATCATCACCATGATCAGAAACGCCGTGCCGCAGCGCACGTGCAGCCGCGGGAACTGCCGCGCGTTTTCCGGGGTGAGCGGCAGCCCATGCTCGTAACAGTGGATGGTCTTATGCTCGGCGCCGTGATAGCCGAACATGCGCTTGATATCGCTCATGCGCCCGATCAGCCAAATGTAGAACACGAACACGGCCACTCGCAAAAGGCCATCCACGATGTTCCAGGCCAGCGTGTGCGCATCGTACTCGCCCACCAGCAGGTTCGTGATGAACGCCGGCGCCACGATGAACAGCACCACGCCCATGACCAGGCCCAGCACCATGGAGAATGCCATTTCCTTCTTGCCGAACACCGCATCTCCGTCGGACTTCGCCGCAGGCTCGCAAGCCGCAGCCTTCGCAGCCATTCGGTCAGAGCCGGTCGCCTTCGCTCGCTGCGTAGAGGCTGAATCGGCCTCGTCTTCCTCGTCCTCGTTGAACGCATGGAGCGCGGCGATTTCCAGCGCCTTGTAGCCCAGCACCAGCGATTCCACCATGGCGCGGCAGCCGCGCACGCACGGCCAATACATCCAGCCGTTCTTCGCACGGCCGCTTGCCAGGTCATGGGATTCCTCGTACACGCCGCCATCCGGCTCGCGCACGCCCACGGCCCAGTTGTACTTGCCGCGCATCATCACGCCCTCGAGCAGCGCCTGGCCGCCCACGTGCGTCTTGCGCGCGCCGTCCTCGGAAAACGCGCGGGAAAGATCGCTCTTAAGTTTCGCCACGTTACTCACGCGTGACTTTCGGATACGGGTTACCGCAGGTCATCTTGCCCTCCGGGCACGTACCGCGCACGCACGGCGCGCCGGCGTCGGCGAAGATGAACGGAGCCGTGGGGCGCGCCAACTCCAGCATGCGATGCGCCATGTCACGGATCTCCCATTGAGCACGGTTACAGCAGCGCAGGCTGAAGAAGTGCAGCAGCTCGCGAACGTTCATGGTGATGACGATCTTGCTCTCCGCGGCGTTGGGCAGCAGATAGCGCGCGTCTTCGGCGGGCACGCCCGCCTCGAGCAGCGCATGGTAGGCGTCCACCGCAGCCTGGATTGCCTTGTCGAACGCCTCGGATGCCTCGGCATTGCCCGCGATGCTCTCGGGCTTGACCACCGCCACATCGCCCGTGAACTTCACATAACGCTGGCTTTGCTGGTTGAAGCTGGCGATGCGGTGGCGCACGAGCTGATGCGTGAGCGCTCGCGACACGCCGTCGACGGCGAACGTGTAGCTTGCATGCTCAAGGGTGCTGAAATGCCCCGAGGACATGATGGTGGTAAGCACGCTCTTGATGCGCTCGGGCGGCATGGTCTCCATCAGCTCGGCAGCGCCTACGGGCGCATAGCACAGGCGCGCGGCCGTGGCGATAGCGCGCTCCGGATCAGGGGTATGGTAGAGCAGCTCTACGTGCATGGTATGCTCCTTATCTGAGAACGATTGCCCGGCCCTCGCATAGCAAGCCCCGCAATCGGATACTATGGGAATACATGCTAACGAATATATCGGCCGCCAGGCCGTTTCGTGAAAGGGATGCTCAAAATGGCTGGAAAGAACACGTCCGAACCCGCCTCTTCCTTCGAACAGGCGGAGCGCTCCCACCGCGCCCTCGCGGGCACATCCGCCGACCAAACGGGCAGCAGCCGGCTCGACCAGGCCCCGGCATCCACCGGGCCATTCGGCGAGAGCGATCCAGCCAATGAAATCGGCACCGAACCCGCCATCAACGTGCAGCCGTTCAACCCGAAGCTCACCACCACCGATTGGAACGCGGAATGGATGGCTCTGCAACAGGCGCGCCGCAAGGCCGACGACCCCTCCTACTGGGACTCCCGCTCCCGCACCTTCCCAACCAGCACCGAACCCAGCGCTTACGCTCGACGTTTCATCGAGCTGGCGGATATCCAGCCTAGGGAAACCGTCTTCGACATGGGATGCGGCACCGGAGCCCTTGCCGTGCCGCTCGGGCTGGCCGGCCACAAAGTGGTCGCTGCCGATTTTTCGCGCGGCATGCTCGACCGCATGTCGGAAGCGCTTAAGCAGACCGAAGTCCACACGGTCTTCCCCATGCAGCTGAGCTGGGAGGAAGATTGGGCGGCCAAAGGCGTGCGCCCGGGCATGGTGGACGTGTGCACCGCCTCGCGCAGCATCGCCACCGCCAACCTGCGTGACAGCCTGCTGCGCCTCACCGACATCGCGCGCCGGCGCGTGTGCATCACGCTGACCACCGGCTCGAGTCCCCGTACCGACGAGCGCATCATGGCAGACCTCGGGCTCAAGGACGCGCTGTGCCCCGATTACCTGTACGCCATCAACATCCTGGCCGCAGAAGGAATCCTCCCCCAGGTCGACTTCATCCGCTCCGAGCGCAACGACTCCTTCGACACCCCCGAGCAGGCTGCAGAAAGCCTGCGCCGCATGATCGACGGGGCCGCCGGCGCCGTCGTCGGCGAGCAGCAGCGCCAAGCCGCCTACGTGCGCTTGCACGCCTGGCTCAACGATAACCTCGTGCCCAACGAGCACGCCGGATCGCCAGACGGCCACGGCGGCGTGCAAAAGGCGCTGCGTCTGCGCAACCCCCGCGTGATCACCTGGGCCTTCATCGCCTGGGACAAATAGCCCTTCTCAAACGGGCGTACTCCTCATAACGTAAACGGCCGCGGAACCATCCGCGGCCGTTTCTCATTCCACTATGCAAATGGACACATTGGGGACGTAGCACTATCTGCCCATTCCCAACGATGAGCCCGCACGCCCGCGCATCAACGCGCTCACGCGCAGACCCGTTTACGCCACCTGCGTCTTCGGGGCGTACTGTTTCGACGTCTCGCCGAAGAACACCTCGTACCAGCACAGGAAGCAGTACACGTTCCAGATGCGCATCATCTTGAGCTTGGAACGGCCCTCCTGCGTGCTGAAATCGGCACTGCGATGGTCGTTAAGCATCTTCATCAGGTAGTCCACGTTGAAGAACTCGTGCGCAGCGGGGCTGGTGAACGCCTCTTTGATGCGCTCGTAATACAGGTCGGTCTGCAGCCACACGGTCAGCGGCGTGATGAACGGCTGCTTGGGCATGTCCGCCACCTTCTGCGGGAAGCCCAGGTGGGCCGCCGCACGGCGCAGCGCGTACTTCGAATGCTCGTCGGTGACGCGGCAGTCGGTGGGCAACTGCAGGGCCACATCGAGCACCTTCTTGTCCAGGAAGGGAACGCGCAGCTCAAGGGAGTGCGCCATGGACATGCGGTCGGCCTTCAGGCAGATGTCATAGGGCATGTAGGAGACCATGTCCACGTACTGCGTCTGCGTGATGACGTCGCCGCCGCCCGTCTGCACCGCAGCCTCGTCGAAGTGCGGCTTGCACCATTCCCACGGCTTGCACGGGCCGTTGTAACCCTTCAGCACGTTGGGGACCTCGTCCCACATATAGTTCATGCACGCGCGCTGATAGCTTTTCTCCGGGCCGCCCGAACCGCGCATGGCGAAGTGACGTCCGTGGAACGGCGGCAGCTTCTGAGCAACCGCGCCGCCGGCCGCGCGCAGCGCACGGGGCACCTTGAAGTACTTGGAGAACTCGTACTGGTCGTGGTAGATCCAGTAGCCGCCGAACAGCTCGTCGGCGCCCTCGCCGGACTGCACCACCTTCACCTCTTTGGAGGCAAGCTGGCTGACGAAGTACAGCGGAATGGCCGACGGCGCACCGAGCGGCTCATCCATGTGATACTGCTCGGTGGGAACGATATCCAAGAACTCCTTGGCCGTGACCTGCACGTCCTTGTTGGAAAGCCCCGACCACTCAGCGAACTCGCGCGCATCTTTGAGCTCGTCCAGCTTGATCTTGAAGCCGGCGTTCTCGGCCTTGTCACGCTGCTCCTCGCTGCCGGTGATGTCGTAGCCCACGGAGAACGTCTTCACGCCCTCGTCATGATGCTGACCCATGCAGTACGCCGCCAGCGAGCTGTCGATGCCGCCGGACAGGAAGCTGCCGATCTCCACATCGGCGATCTCATGAGCGCGCACGCTCTCGTCGAACGTGTCCTTGATAATGTCGGCCCATTCCTCAAGGCCCTTCGAGCAATCGATCTTGTAGGTGATCTTGTAGAAGCACTCGATGGTGGCCTTGCCGTCCTTGAGCACCATGAAATGACCGGGCGTCATCTTATGGACGTCCTTGAACATGGTCTGCGAGTCGTTCATGTACTCGAAGCACAGGTACTGCGGCAGGGCCTCGCGGTTGAGTTCCTTCTTGAAGCGCGGGTGTGCCAGGAAGGACTTGATCTCGCTGCCCCAGATCAGACGATTACCCTCATGCTGGTAGTACAGCGGCTTGATTCCGAAGATATCGCGCGCAAGCACCAGCTGCTTTTCCTTAGCGTCCCAAATGGCGATGGCGAACATGCCGCGCAGGCGCTCGAACACGCCCGTGCCCCAAGCCTCGTAGCCGTGCACGATGGTCTCGGTGTCGCCGTTGGTCTTGAACTGATAGCCCATGCCCTCAAGCTCGGCGCGCAGCTCCTGGAAGTTGTAGATCTCGCCGTTGAACGTGACGGTCACGCTGCCGTCGGCGTTCTGCATGGGCTGGTGGCTGCCCTCAAGGTCGATGATGGACAGGCGGCGAAAGCCCATAGCCACATCATCGTTTACGAAAAAGCCCTCATCATCAGGGCCGCGATGGATAATGCGATCCGCCATGTCCTTGACGATGGCGCGATTGACGCCCTCGTCGAAATCAACGGCGGTGAATCCCACGAATCCGCACATGCTTTGGAAAGCTCCTTCTCTTACAGGTTCGCCGACCGGCGTTTATGCATTTGCTCATCATACGCCACCGACCCGCCCTATGGGCACTTTCCACGAAACGCGCGTCACGCCTACGCGCAGTTGCCGGCGTGTGCGATAATGCAAGGCTGCATACGTTATCGGATCTCAAAGGAGATTTCATGACCGCACACGTCGATCCCGCACCTATCACCCGCACCGAGGATGTGGCGCGCCTGCTGCAACCGGTGGTGGTAGGCGGCGACATCCTTGCATACAGCTACGTGCGCGAGCTGCATCGTGCCTTCGGTATCGAAAGCACCATCGTGCTCGCCACGCAAAACATCAAGATGCTCTCTGAAAGCCGTTTCACGGACTATCGCCTGGAGCCGCACATCCATGAGCAGGAAGGCCTATACAACGCGCTTGAGCGCATCGCCCAAGATGTTCATGGGGCGCATCCGGAGAAGACGCTGCTCATCTTGGGCTGCGATGACTGCCACGCCCGCATGCTCTCGCAGGGCAAGCAACGCCTGCAGGACCTTGGCTACGTGGTCCCGTACATCGATTTTCCCCTGCTCGACGACATCACGCAGAAACGGCGCTTCTACGAGATCTGCGAGGAGCTTGACATCCCGTTCCCGAAAACCTGGTACTTCGACTGCGGCAACGGCCCTGACGAGCTTCCCGTCAGCGAGTTCCCCTACCCGCTGATCGCCAAACCTTCCAACTCGGCACAGTTCCAAGACGCCGAGCCCTCCATCGAAGGCTGGCGAAAGATCTATGAGATCGAAAGCCCCGAAGAACTTGCGCAGGTTTGGCGCATCATCCGTACGTCGGACTACAACAACCTTCTGGTGCTGCAGGACTTCATCCCCGGCGGCGACGACGCCATCCGCACGCTCACCACGTTCTCGGACGCCTCCGGCGACCTGCGCGTAGTCGCCGGTGGCGTGGTATGCCTGCAGGATCACGACCCCACCGCGCTTGGAAACCCGCTGTGCATCATGGGAGAGCGCGAGGAGGCCATCATCTCTTGCGCCAAGCGTTTCCTGTCGCATGTGGGCTATCGCGGCTTTGCCAATTTCGACATCAAGTACGACAGCCGTGATGGCAGTTTCCGCTTCTTCGAGGTGAACACTCGCTGCGGGCGCAACACCTACTACATGAGCCTTGGCGGGCAGAACTTCGTCGAGCTGATCGTGCGTGAGTTCGTCATGGGCCAGCCGGTGGAGTACCACGAGGCCTATAACCCGTTCTTGTACTGTTGCGTGCCTGCCTACGTGCTCAAACGCAGCATGGATAACCAGGAGCGCCTTACTCAGGCGCTGAAAGCCCTGAAGGCCACCGATGAGCCCTACCCGCTGCATTACGCGCCCGATTCCTTCAAGCACAATATGTGGGCGAAGATCATGCACCTGAACCAGATTCGCAAGTTCAAGCGGTTCTACTGGGACACGAACGGAAAGCAGCTGAAGTAGAAGGCCTTGCCAATTCTCTTCCCGTAAAGCTAAGGGATGCAGCACATATGCACGCTGCACCCCTTTACTATGCATACCTTGGGCACTTGCTACAGAGGACGCCTATGGTCTGGTTCGGTGGTGAGAATCACAGGTCCGTCTTCGGTAATGGCGACCATCTTCTCGAAGTGCGCGCTGGGCATACCATCGCGCGTGCTTACCAGCCACCCATCCTTGCCCTGAAGCACTTTTCTTGTTCCCATATTGATCATAGGCTCGATAGCCAGCACCATACCAACCTGCAGCTTCATACCAAAATGCCTGTGTCCATAATTAGGGACGTTCGGCTCTTCATGCATGTTTCTGCCAACACCATGGCCAACATACTCACGAACTACGCCGAACCCGGCATTCTCGGCAATCGACTGCACAGCATGGCCGATATCGCCTAAATGGTTGCCAGCGACAGCGCAATCCAAACCTGCCCACATGCATTCCTCGGTAACCTTGAGGAGCTTTCGTTTTTGCTCGGAGATCTTCCCAACCGCAAACGTCCAGGCGTTATCGCCAACCCAACCATCAACAGTTGCACCGGTGTCAACACTAAGGATATCGCCGTCTCGAAGCACAACTTTTTTCGAGGGAATGCCATGAACGATTTGCTCGTTGACCGATGCGCAGATCGTCCCCGGAAATCCACCATACCCCTTGAATGCCGGAATACCGCCATGCTCGCGGATATAGGTTTCGGCGAACTCATCAAGCTCCAAAGTAGAGACGCCGGGCTTTACCAACTCCCCTACCTTGCGCAGCACTTCGGCGGAAAGCTGCCCTGCAGCCTTCATAGCCTCGATCTCACCAGGAGACTTCAAGATAACCGACATGACCTATGCTCCTAACCCAATAGCCTCAACAGCTGCAATCTGCAATCTGCAATCTGCAATCTGCAATCTGCAAACAAGTCAATGGTATCAAACCTATTTGCTAGCTATAACGCTATGATCCCGCAACCAAATTTCTAATAGCCTACTCGCCGCACCTAAAACAGTATTGGCTCAAACCGTGTACTCTCGACTCATCAATGAGCTGCAAATCCGCACCCAAGCCAGCACTCTGCCGATTCCCGCCTACCGCACTCGAATGATAGAGGCTTTCATTAGTCTCATCCAGCTCGCAGCACATGCATGCAGTTTGTGCACAAACCTCTTGACAATAATCTCCAGCATAATCAGCAACCGATACAAGAGTAGACAATGGGTAACTAGGCGCACATCATATACGTAGGCATCATCATTGCATGGGATGTTTGCATTTGTTATTAGCCGATCGAGGAACGCGCATGCCTCTCTAAACTGTTCTGAGTATACGAAAAGAGCGGCCCCGAAGGACCGCTCCTTATAAGCTGAAATGGCTGAGATGCTTATTCAGCAGCAACCGTGTAGTTCTTGTTCACGGAAGAGTCGACAGCAACACCCGGGGTCATGGTGCCGGAAACGCTGACGGACTTAACGTACTTGCCCTTAGCAGCAGCAGGCTTCATGCGCAGGATCTCGTCGTAAACAGCGCCGTAGTTCTCAGCGAGCTGCTCGGGAGTGAAGCTGGCCTTGCCGATAATGACATGAGCAATACCATAACGGTCAGCACGATACTCCACGCGGCCGCCCTTGAGCTCCTTGATAGCCTGAGCAACGTTCGGGGTGACGGTGCCGAGCTTCGGGTTCGGCATCAGACCGCGGGGGCCGAGGATCTTGCCCAGACGGCCAACCTTGCCCATCTGATCAGGAGTAGCAACGGCAGCGTCGAAGTTGAACTCGCCAGCCTGGATCTGAGCAGTCAGCTCGTCGGTGCCAACGATGTCAGCGCCAGCCTCACGAGCGGCGTCAGCTGCAGCGCCCTCAGCGAAGACGGCAACACGGACGGTCTTACCAGAGCCATTCGGCAGGGAGACCGTACCACGCAGCTGCTGATCAGCCTGACGGGTATCGATACCCAGGCGAAAGTGAGCCTCGATGGTCTGATCGAACTTGGTGGTTGCGACTTCCTTCACCATTGCAAACGCCTCAAGCGGAGCGTAGGTGGCATCGCCGATCTTCTCGACAGCAGCGCGGTAAGCCTTGGAATGCTTTGCCATGATAGTTCCTTTCGTGGTTCGTAGCGAGCTTATGCGGCTTCTAACGCAAAGCCCTTCCACTGTCCAAAATCTAATGCATCAAACGATGCGAAATTCTTAAGCCTCGCCCCTGAGGATAGCGGCCAGCTTCTTAGAAGGCACGTAGGTCTTCTTCATCTCGACGCCCTCGACACGCACGCCCATGGAACGAGCGGTACCGGCAACGATACGCATAGCAGCATCGATGTCGTTAGCGTTCAGGTCGGGGAGCTTGATCTCAGCGATCTCGCGAAGCTGATCCTGGGTAAGGGTGCCCACGAACTTCAGCTGCGGGATACCGGAAGCGGACTTCAGGCCCAGCTTCTCCTTGATCAGCACGGCCGCCGGCGGGGTCTTGCAGATAAAGGTGAAGGACTTGTCCTCGTACACCGTGATCTCAACAGGGATGATGGTGCCCTTCTGCTCCTGCGTCTGAGCGTTGAACGCCTGGCAGAACTGCATGATGTTGACACCCTGAGCACCCAGAGCCGGGCCGACGGGCGGGGCCGGATTCGCAGCGCCAGCAGGAATCTGCAGCTTAACGAAGCCGGTAACTTTCTTCTCAGCCATTCTAATTACCTTTCAAAATGCTTTTGCACTATATATCTTCACAGCCTAAGGAATGAGAAGCCCCGGTCCACGCGGGCACGCCTTAAAACTGCAGAGACCATTCTATATGCAGGAAACCTGATCGAACGAAAGCTCCACCGGGGTTTCACGACCAAAAATCGAAACCATGACCTTCACCTTACCGGCATCAGGCATAACCTCCGAAACAACACCGTCAAACTCGGCCAAAGGACCGGAAACAACCTTGACAGCCTGCCCTGCTTCAAGATTAGTTGAGGTCTTCTTCGGGGCTTCGTGACTAGTACGCTTCATAATCTTGTTGTACTCGTCACGAGTAAGCGGCGCGGGCTTACTATCGGCGCCGACAAAACCGGTAACACCGGGAGTATTGCGAACAGCAGCCCAGCTACGATCATCGAGTTCCATACGAACCAGCACGTAACCGGGAAACACCTTCTTTTCGCTTTCCTTACGACGACCGCCCTCTTTAATCTCAGTAACGGTCTCCGTAGGAATCTCGATAGCGAAGACATTGTTCTCAAGACCCATGGTTTCGATGCGGGTTTCAAGGTTCGTCTTCACCTTGTTCTCATAGCCGGAGTAGGTGTGAAGCACATACCATTTCTTCGACATGCCTTAAGCCCCCAATCCGGAAATCAAAAACAACAGCGGCGTGATAATGCCATTGTCAAGAACAGCAACATAAATACCGAAGAAGAGAAGTGCGGCAACTACCACAACGCTCCAACGAAGAACGTCCTGACGGCTGGGCCAAGTAACGCGTTTCATCTCAGCCTTAACATCCCTGAGGAACTGGAAACGCTTCTTCTTAGGCTTAGCAGCTTTCTTCTCGGCCTTCTTTTCAACAGCCTTGCTCTGCTTGGCGTCTTTTGCAGAATCAGCAGCCTGAGAAGTTTTACCGAACAGCTTCTTCTTAGGAGCTTCGGTATCAGCGCTTTCGCCCTGAGCTTGTTTCAATGCCTCAGCAGCAGCTTCGGCCTGACGAGCTTCCTTGCGAGCGGCGCGAGCGGCAGAGGCCTTCGCACGCTGAGTTTTTGATTTCTTAGCCATCTGATTCCTTTAGGGATCGTTTTACCTCTAAACGCCAAACAAGCAGCCTGGCATCAAGCTGCTGATCAATTTAGCAACCTGACTACAAGCTGCTCGCTATTCGAGCTGGCAGGCCAGGAGGGACTCGAACCCCCAACATGCGGTTTTGGAGACCGCCGCTCTACCAATTGGAGCTACTGGCCTATGCCCGTGCTAACCTCTGAAAACTATCGAGTTTCCTTATGCAGCGTGTGCTTCTGGCACCACTTGCAATACTTCTTCAACTCGATACGATCAGGGTTGTTCTGCTTGTTCTTCTTGGTCGTGTAGTTACGGCGCTTGCACTCCGTACACGCCAAGGTAACCATCGTGCGCATGAACTCTCCTTATAAGCCGTATTCAAACAAGCTTGAACGCATACACATGAATCTTAAAGAAGGGCCCGCCCGAAAGCGGGCCCTTTAAACACTGCAGCTTAAAACTAAGCGATGATCTTGGTCACTCGACCAGAACCAACAGTGCGGCCACCCTCACGGATAGCAAAGCGGAGGCCTTCCTCCATTGCCACCGGGTGAATCAGCTCAGCGGTGATGGTCACATTGTCGCCAGGCATAACCATCTCGGTGCCCTCGGGCAGGTGAGCAACACCAGTGATGTCGGTGGTGCGGAAGTAGAACTGCGGACGATAGCCATCGAAGAACGGGGTGTGACGGCCGCCCTCTTCCTTGGTCAGGATGTAGACCTGGCCCTCGAACTTCTGGTGCGGGGTCACGCTACCAGGCTTGCAGAGAACCTGGCCGCGCTCGATGTCCTCGCGCTTGATGCCACGGAGCAGGCAGCCGATGTTGTCGCCAGCCTGAGCCTCGTCGAGCAGCTTACGGAACATCTCGATGCCGGTGCAGACCGTGTTCTGGGTCTCCTTAATACCGACGATCTCCAGCGGGTCGTTCACATGCAGAACGCCACGCTCGACACGACCGGTAGCAACGGTACCACGGCCGGTGATGGTCATGGTATCCTCGACAGCCATCAGGAACGGCTTGTCAACGTCGCGCTCCGGCGTGGGGATGTAGGAGTCAACAGCGTCCATGAGCTCCCAGACCTTGTCCTGCCACTCCTTGTCGCCCTCCAGAGCCTTCAGAGCAGAACCGCGGATGACCGGGATGTCGTCTCCGGGGAACTCGTACTCAGACAGAAGCTCGCGGGTCTCCATCTCGACGAGCTCGATGAGCTCCTCGTCGTCGACCATGTCGCACTTGTTCAGGAACACGACGATGTAGGGAACGCCAACCTGACGGGCGAGCAGGATGTGCTCGCGGGTCTGAGCCATAGGGCCGTCAGTAGCAGCGATAACCAGGATAGCACCGTCCATCTGGGCAGCACCGGTGATCATGTTCTTAACGTAGTCAGCGTGACCAGGGCAGTCAACGTGAGCATAGTGACGCTTATCGGTCTCGTACTCAATGTGAGCAATGGAGATCGTGATGCCACGCTCGCGCTCCTCGGGAGCCTTGTCGATGTTCTCGAAGGCGGTGAAGTCAGCGTGAGCGGTGCCATGGGAGCCGTCGTTCTCGGACAGCGTCTTGGAAATAGCAGCAGTCAGCGTCGTCTTACCGTGGTCAACGTGACCGATGGTGCCGATGTTAACATGCGGCTTGGAACGCTCGAACTTCTCCTTAGCCATGTTTCATCCTCCTTATAAGGATCGCTTTCGCGAAACGAATCTAAAATAAAGCGCCCGATAAATCGGGCGCAGTGTATGTATTGGTAGCGGTGACTGGATTCGAACCAGTGACGCCACGGGTATGAACCGTGTGCTCTAACCAACTGAGCTACACCGCCAAAAAGCTGGAGCCTGCGATCGGACTTGAACCGACGACCTCTTCCTTACCAAGGAAGTGCTCTACCGACTGAGCTACACAGGCGAAAGATGGTGGGCGCGCTAGGATTCGAACCTAGGTAGACAGAGTCAACGGGTTTACAGCCCGTCCCCTTTAACCACTCGGGCACACGCCCATGTTTCGCTGCTTAATTCATGTGCATTTATCAAGCTGCCTGCTTGCGGATCGGTGAGAACCCGAACGCGCGAGCAGTGGAATCATACGCTAGCTGAGAAACCGTGTCAACCCTTTACACGGCCCCGGGTGTATCCTCTTCAAACCTTCGCAAAGCTTTGAATACTTATCACCCGTTGCTGTAAGCTGTTCGGCTTTCCAGCAGGCGTTCCACTTCGAAGCTCGCTGTCGTGAGCTCCGCAAGCGAGGTAGTATATTACGGGATAGTAGACGTTGTGGCAACCCCTTTTTTCAACTTTTTTTGAAAGATGGAACTTCTTCTACAGGATTGCTTCGGCCTTGCTCGCACGGTATTTGCTATTTCCCCTGCTCAGCTTTAGGTATGTTGCTGCTTGGCACTGTTGGGAGAACGAAAAACCCGAGCGGACGGTCGTTGCCTTCAGCATGGTGTTGCTTTGGTTCGATTGAAGACACGGCTACTCCTCCTATATATCGCCTGTCCACGATGCACCCTAAATACAAACCGAGGGAAGGCCTTTGCCTTCCCTCGGTTGCATGCACATGAGGTTGTATCTTCTAGAACTGCAGTGCGTTCGTAAAGTTCGACCACGAAAGCGAGTCGGTATTGCGGACACATGCGCCGAACGTGGGAGCATGCACATAGGGAGTTCCGCCGTAGCCGCCGGCGATTCCCACGTGGCCATAACGCCACAAAACATCACCCGGACGCGCCTCGCTGACGGATACCACTCGAGTAGCACGAGCCATCTGAGCCTCGCTTTGATGCGGCAGTTCAATGCCAAGCTGACGATATGCCCACGTGACCAAGCCGGAGCAGTCGAACGAATCAGGTCCCTCGGCGCCCCAAACGTACGGACAACCGATACGCGAGCAAGCGTAGGAATACGCGGCGCTATTGTCTCCCGCGGAGCCGCCGCCAGGATAGACGATGGTGCTTCCGCCGCCATCATTGCCGCCGCCACCCTGGTTGCCGCCGCCCTGGTTGCCGCCATCGTTGCCGCCGCCCTGGTTGCCGCCATCGTTGCTTCCGCCGCCCTGGTTGCTGCCGCCGTTACCGCCGGCAGCTGCAGCTGCAGCCTCCGCCTCTGCCTGTGCCTGGGCAGCCGCTGCGGCAGCGGCCGCAGCCTGCTCCTGCTCAAGCAGGGCACGCGCCTCTTCGTCAAGGGAGTTCATAAGATCGGTGGCGTTTTGCACCTTGACCTGAACCTCATCGTGGATTTGCTTGCATTCCGCAGCCTTCTGGGCAGCGATCTGCTCCTGACGCGCAAATTCGTCTTTAGCCGCCTGAAGCTGCTCGCGAGCGGCCTTGGTCTGGTCGACCAGATCAGCGTCGTTGGCGTTGATCTGGTTCAGCAGCTCCCAATTCTGCGTGAACTCGGCAAAAGAGGAAGCACCCAGCAGAAAATCGATGAACGTGGTGGAGCCGGAGCGGTACATGCTGCGGGCGCGCGTGCTCAGGCGATCTTGCAGACCCTCGATTTCCTCAGTGGTCTCGTCGATCTTAACCTGCTGCTCCTCCATGGAGCGCTGGGCGCTTTCCTGCTCGTCAAGAGCGGCATAGTAGTTTTCGCCGGCAGTTTCGAGATCGGCCTGCAAGCCGACCAGCTGATTGCGAACGGCATCCGCCTCGGCCTGCTTCTCGGCGGCCGTTTCAGCAAACGCGAACTCGGGGATGATAAGCGACGTGGCGCCAAGCGCTGCTGCGCCGCCGATGAATGCTCGCCTGCTGAGATCGATTATAGATTGGCTCATCCAAGAACCTCCTAGATTGAGCTTAGGTACTGTGATTACGGGCATTAGCATCGCATATGATAGCACGGAGAACGGTTGCAGGAAAAACGCTTGTGTGCATGCGTTCATAAAACCAGTTCATGCGTATGCTTTTACGCAGATCCCCGAAAACGCGAAACGGGGAAGGAAACCTGAAGCCCCCTTCCCCGTTTGGATACCTATATATGCGCCACGTACGGCTATGCAGCCGTAGGATTCACATCCTCATCCATGCGCGCCTCGGTGTAGTGATCGAACTCATCGTAAATCTCCTGCGAGGGCTCTGCCGTGAGCTTGGAGACCACGAAGATGCAGAGAAGCGAGACGATGAAAGCCGGCAGAAGCTCGTAGATGCCGAACACGCCGCCGAGCGGCTTGATGAGGTTATGCCAAACCACCACCGTGATCGCACCGCCGAGCATGCCCGCGAGCGCGCCGGGCAGGTTCGTGCGGCGCCAATACAGGCTGCACAGCACAAGCGGGCCGAACGATGCGCCAAGGCCCGCCCAGGCATAAGAGACGACACGGAAGATGACGGAGTTCTCATCAAGGGCGATGACGATGCCGATGATCATGACCACGGCCAGCGTGATGCGGGAAACGATCATGACCTGACGATCGGTGGCATCGCGCTTGATGATGCCGCGGAAGATGTTCTCGGCAACCGAGGAACCAGTGATGAGCAGATACGAAGAAGCAGAGGACATAGAAGCCGCAAGAATACCGGACACCACCACGCCGCACATGAAGGCGGGCAGGATCATTTGGGCGATCACGATGAAGATGTTCTCAGCAGCCGCATTGGTGCCGAAATAGGTGGGCAGCATGGCGCGTCCGATGAAGCCGATGCACAGGGCGCACACCATGGAGATGACGACCCACACCACGGCGATGATGCGCGACTGGCGAACCTCCTCAGCAGAACGGATGCCCAGGAAGCGCACGAGCACCTGCGGCATGCCGAAGTAGCCAAGGCCCCAAGCCAAGGTGGAGATGATGGTGAGGATGCCGAAATCGGTAGGCTCGCCGAACAGCGGCTGATCACCCTGGACCGCCTGCAAGCCCGTAGCAGCATCCATAATGGGCGTGGTGAGCTGCCCGCCGTTCAAGAAGCCGGGGATGTTCTGCAGGAAGGCCACCGTCACATCGACGCCGCCGACGGAGGCAATGGAGCCGATAAGCACCACGGCAAGCGCGAAGAACATCAAGCAGCCCTGGATGAAGTCGGTTGCCACAACCGAAAGATACCCGCCCACCAGCGTATAAGCGAACACCACCACGGCACCGAAGATCATCATGGCCGCATAGTCGATGCCGAACAGCGTGTGGAACAGCTTGCCGCAGGTGACGAAGCAGCTGCCCGTATAGACGCAGAAGAACAGCAAGATGATGACCGCTGCAACCGTGGACAGGATGTTCTTCTTATCATGGAAGCGGTTGGAGAAGAAGGCCGGAATGGTGATGGCATGCACGCGCTCGGAGTACTGACGCAGGCGCTTGGCCACGAACAGCCAGTTCAAATACGTGCCGATAGCAAGGCCGATGCAGGTCCACATGGCCTCGGAGGCGCCGAAGAAGTAAGCAAGACCGGGGATGCCCATGAGCAGATAGCCCGACATATCGGAGGCCTCGGCGGAAAGCGCAGTGAACCACGGGCCCACCTTACGACCGCCGATGAAGTACTCATCGGTAGAGGAGTTCGAGCGCTTGGCGTAGGAGAAGCCCACCGCCAGCACCACGACGAAGTAGACAACCATGGCCAAAACGACCAGCAAATCATTCGATTCCATGTTCTGTGCCCGCCCCTTATGCCGTTTTCAAGCCCATCCCCCAGGCAAACCGCACGGCCCTCCAGCCGGCATCGCCGAAATCCGGGAAACGGACGCATTTAACGGCCGGTCGATTGTTTACATTGACGCTGGGATTATACTTGACTTTGCCTACCTCAGGTAGGTGTTTTCGATTGTTCTTACCCCGCAAACGGCGAAAGGATGCACCACGATGCCAGCTTACGCAGAGCTTGCCCACGAAGCGTTGGAATCAACGCGCGATGCGCTCACCCGCGAATACGAGTCTTTCAAGGCGAAGGGGCTGGCTCTGAACATGGCGCGCGGCAAGCCCTCCCGCGCACAGCTTGACCTGAGCATGCCCATGCTCACGTGCATCGTCGATGTCGACGACTGCACCGCCGAAGATGGCACGGACTGCCGAAACTACGGCGTGCTCGACGGCATTCCCGAGGCGAAGCGCCTTATGGCCGTTATGCTCGACGATGACGCCGAACATGTGGTGGTGTTCGGAAACTCCAGCCTGAACATCATGTACGACACCATGGCTCGTTGCTGGATGTTCGGCACGCTGGGTCATACGCCTTGGTGCAAGCTCGACGAAGTGAAATGGCTGTGCCCCTGCCCCGGATACGATAGGCACTTCGGCGTGACCGAGGCCTTCGGCATCAAGATGATTCCCGTTGCTATGAACGAGGACGGCCCGGATATGGACGAGGTGGAGCGCCTGGTTGCCGAAGATGCTTCGATCAAGGGCATCTGGTGCGTACCGAAATATTCCAACCCCAGCGGCGCAACCTATTCCGACGAGGTGGTGCGCCGCTTGGCCGGCATGCCCTGCGCGGCCGACGACTTCCGTATCTTCTGGGATAACGCGTACGGCATCCATCACCTGAGCGACGACGCGGCGCAGCAAGATCAGCTGCTCGACATCCGCCGCGCTTGCGATGATGCCGGAAACCCCAACCGCTGCTTCAAGTTCGCCTCAACCAGCAAGGTCACCTTCCCCGGTGCGGGCATCTCGGCAATGGCGGCAAGCAGCGCCAACATCGCGGACATGAAGGCGCATATGAGCCCGCAGATCATCGGCCACGACAAGCTCAATCAGCTGCGTCACGTGAAGTTCCTGCACGATGGTAAAGGCCTGGCGAAGCATATGGCCAAGCACGCCGCCATCCTGCGCCCCAAGTTCGAGCTGGTGGACCGCAAGCTGTCCGAGGGCCTAAGCGATATCGGCGGCTGCACCTGGAGCAAGCCGCGCGGCGGGTACTTCGTCTCGTTCGATGCCCCCACCGGATGCGCGAAGCGGATCGTGGAGCTTGCCAAAGACGCCGGCGTCACCATGACAGGCGCAGGCGCCACCTGGCCCTACAAGCAGGACCCGGCCGACAGCAACATCCGCATCGCCCCCAGCCTGCCGCCCGTCGAGGAGCTGGATGCAGCGCTCGACGTGTTCGTTTGCTGCGTGAAGCTGGCGTACGCGGAGAAGCTGCTGCAGGATTAAGCCGAACGCCCTGAGCAGACGGTCGCTTTCGATGGAAAACCCGCCATCGTACCAAAGCAACAGGTTCACTGGCTTTCATGCCTGAACCCACACGCCCCGCTAACGCGATAAGAGGCATTTCGTTCGCAAGGAGCGCACCGCTTCCAACGCATATATATAGGTAAGGCCCGCTCGATTGAGCGGGCCTTAATTGCATTTGCTCCAGTTCGCGTTAGCTAGCTTGCTTCGCTGCGTTCCATGCTTGCACGAGTTCTTGAGCAGCTGCATGCGGGTCGGGCGCGGCGCATACCGCGGATACCACGAAAAAGCCGTCGACGCCGGTTTGCGCAACGGCTGGGATGTCAGCCACCTTTACTCCCCCGCCAACAACGATGGGAACCGGGCTTGCCTGATGAAGCGCCGCCAAATCCTCAAGGCTTTTCGTGATAATGGTGCCATCGGCCGCCAAACCGCAATCGGTTTTCGTAGGCGTTTCATGCAGCGGGCCGACGCCCAGATAATCGACCAGCGACATGTCGGCGGTTTTCACGTACTCGAGCATCTCATCCGCGCGAGCGGAAAGGCCGACCACCGCATCAGGGCCGAGCAGGGCGCGGCACGCCTCGACGGGGATATCGGTCTGGCCAACATGCACGCCATCAACCTTTATTCCCTGCTGACGGGCAGCGTACACCGCATCCAAGCGGTCATCGATGAGCAGCGCCACTCGGTCTTGCGCACCGGCCTGCCGTATAACCTCGGATGCCTGGGCCGTGCAGGAGATGAGCTCGCGAGCCGAACACTCCTTCGAGCGGACCTGCACGCACGTGAACCCTGCCGCGACGGCCTGGGCAACCACGTCGGCAACGGGTCTACCCAAGGTGTTTTCCGGGCCCAGGACCAGATATGCGGAAATATCCAGATTATCTCGCATGCTCATGCTATTCCCCCTTTTCGGCATCTCCGTCGGCGACGTCGCTTTCAAGGATCGCGTCGACGCTTCGAACCTTCTGCTCCATCATGTTCTCGAACCCAGGGCGCACATCGGCCTTCAGGATAACCTCAGTGCGGATGCCCTTCTGAGCCAAGACGAACGTGGCGTTGCGAACCACGGCCATAACCTCGTCCCATTCGCCTTCGATCTCGGTGAACATCGAATAGGTCTTGTTGGGCAGACCCGATTCGCGGATAACGCGAACCACCTCGGCCACCTCGGGTGCAAGCTCATCGCCCACGCCGAACGGGGCGATGGCCACGGCAACCAGCGTGTTCACGATGCTACGCCTCCTGGATCTCGATGGAGTTGCCGGCAATCGCCTCGGGGGTTGCACGGAACAGCTCGTCGATGAAGGCCACCTTGAAGCTTGCCGGAGCATCGGCGGCGGCTGCAGCCGCGACACCCGCCAGATTGTAGTGGTTCACCGCGGCAACAGCGGCCGTGAACGGATCAGTTTGCGTAGCGTATACGGCAAGCACGCCGCCCTGAGAACAGCCGAAGCCGGTGACCTTGCCCATAAGCGCGCTGCCGCCATGGCTGATGACGACCGAATGCCCGTCGGTGACCAGGTCGGACTCGCCGGAGATGACAACGGCGCCTTCCGTATAGCGAGCCAGCGCGATAGCCGCCGCACGTGCAGCCTCCACCGTATCGGCGGTGTCGACGCCGCGGGCGCGCGAAAGATCGTCGGCCGTGCCCTCGAGACCCCACAGGCCGGCGAGCGCGATGATCTCGGAGGCGTTGCCGCGCACGATGGCGGGCTTATGCTGCTTGAGCTCGGACAGCAGCTTGGTGCGCAGGCTGCCGATGCCGATTCCCACCGGATCGAGCACCCACGGCTTGCCGGCGGCCTGCGCCGCTGCCGCCGTACGCGGAATGGTTTCCTCGTAGATAGGGAACAACGTGCCCATGTTCAGGTACACGGCGCCGCCTGCGGCAACCAGGGTTTCACCCTCGTCGGGCAGATAAACCATGGCAGCCGAGCCACCGACGGCGAGCTGGGCGTTGGCCACGAAATCGATGGTGACGGTGTTGGTGATGGACCCGGCGAGGGGATTGTTGGCGCGCACGTCGGCGGCAGCTTTCGCGATAGATGCTTCGAGCTGTTTCTGTTCGATCATATTCTCTCCTATGCAACGAAAAACGAGGACGCTACCGTAGAAGATGGCGCCCTCGTCCGTGCACGAGAGATGCTCCCTACGCCAGCGTTACCTGGACAGGTTCAAAGGGTTAGGCTTGCGCCCTCTCAGCGCCGACGTTGCCGCCGGGCACCCCTGCATCGAATCTGTTGAGCATATATTACACCGGCGCGTAAACCGCTTGTCTGTTAAACCGCCGAACGGACAAAGGAATCGCACGAGCCAAGCTACCGACTTTACCGCGCACGCGCTTTGCACGCTAAACAGCCGAACGGATGCGGAATACCGAAAACAGCGGAACCTTTCGCCTTACCGTGCGCGGCGCGGCTTTCGGGACAGGCGCAATGCCGCTATCTCGGCGGCCACCGCGCAAGCGGTAAAGGCAGCGGAGACGAACGGCATCGCCAGAAGCGGCATGCAGGTGATGAACACGCCCGCGGCGAACGACCCGAGCGCGCTACCGAGCTGCAACGATGAGTTCGACAAGCTGACGGCAAACGCCGCCTCATCCCCGGCGTTGAGCATGATGAACGAATTCTGTGCCGGCAGGAATCCCCAGGATATGCCTGTCCATATACACGCCGCCGCCAGCGCCGCGGGCCACGACCCCGTGACAAGCCCCAGTCCCACAAGCGTTACCGCCTGAAGCGTCACGCAACCGATGACCGCCGAAGCCGAGCCGAAGCGATCGGCTGCCCAGCCGCTTGCCTTCGAGCCGATCATGCTCATCAGCCCGAACGCGAACAGAGATCCGCTTACCCACTCAGGCTGAGGAAGCACGCTTTCCATGAACGGCGTGATATAGGTGTTCATGGAGGCATACCCCACGAACATGAGCACGGTGCAGATCAAGGGCAGCACCACGCAAGGGTTGCGGAACACGCGGAGCGCATCGGTGCTGCGACGACCCTGCTCTGCCGGCGAGTGCGGCGCTTCAGGCACGCGCACGACGAGCGCTATGACCGCGAACGCGATGCACGCCGCGACGACGAGCACCCAATACGCCTGCTGCCAGGTGATGACGTTACGCAGCATGCGCGCGGCGGGAAGCGCGAACACGAAGGATGCGCTGAAGCCCAGCGCCACATTCGACATGGCCGAGGCGGCGCGCGAAGGACCCGCGATGCGGCTTGCCGCGATGTAGGCGGTTGCCGCGAAGGTGCCGTTGCCAACGCCCATGACGGCGCGGCCCGTCAAAATGACGGGATAGATGGGGGTGGCGGCGCAAATGGCCATGCCCGCCGCCATAAGCGCGAGGCTGACAAGCAGCAATGTTTTCGGGCCGCGCGAGGTAAGCGCCATGACCAGAAGCGGCGTGCCGATGGCGTTGCACACGCCATAGACGCCCATCATGAGGCTGACCTGGGAAAGATCGATACCGGCGATTTGCGCGACCTGATCGGGCACGCCCAAGATGTACTGGTAGGCGCATCCGAACACGAAGCAGCTGAGCGCCAACACCAAGATCATAAGGTTGCCGCGAGCGCGACTGGGCGCCTCCACCGCGGGTGCCGTCGCCGTCTCGGAGCCGCTCACGACCTCACTTCCTGAGCACCCTGGGGGGCGGAATCCACGCGAATTCGCAGCAAATCGCCCGGTTGCAATGCGATATCGCTGGTGAACGCATAGGTTTCCATGGTGCGATTCGCCACCGGCACGGGCTCGGGAGACGGGTTGGGACGATCTTCGCTTGGCTGCACCAACCAGGTGAGACCCCTCACCTTCGCCGTTGCAATAGCCTTGCGCGGAGAAAGCGCCTCGAGTTCATCGCCTTCGCGGAAACGGTTATGGCACGTGGCCTCGATGCGCCACCCGCCCTCCCCTGCCGGGCCGCATGCGGTGACTGTGGCGGCATGTAAGTAATCCTTGTCGTAGCCGTCGCGCTCCTGGCGTTGGCTTGGCTGGCCGAAATAGAAGCCGGTGCCATAGGGGCGATGCGAAATGGCATGCAGATCGGACATGACCGTGGACGGGTTGGCGCCATCCATGACCGACCGATAGGCATGCACCGCAGTTGCCACGTAGAACGCGCGCTTGTTGCGGCCTTCGATCTTAAACGAGCTGACGCCAGCTTGCGCCAACTCATCGAGATGCTCGATCATGCACAGGTCGTGCGCGTTCATGACATAGGTGCCGCGCACATCCTCCTCAATGGGGTAATAGGCACCGGGGCGCTTCTCCTCCACCAGCGCATAGCTCCATCGGCACGGCTGCGCGCAATAGCCTTTGTTGCCCGAACGCCCCGTCATGGCGGCAGACAGCATGCAGCGCCCCGAAAAGGCCATGCACATGGCGCCGTGCACGAACGCCTCGATCTCAAGATCGCGCGGCGCCTGCGCACGCAGCTCGGCGATATCTTCCACGCTCATCTCACGCGCGACCACCACGCGCGATGCGCCCAGATCGTGCCAGGCGCGCGCAGCTTCGGCGTTCATCACGGAAGCCTGCGTGCTCACATGCAGCTCCATATGCGGGGCATAGCGTTTCGCCAGGGAAAACGCACCAAGGTCGCTGACGATGAGTGCGTCGGCGCCCGAGGCGTCAAGGGCCTCCAAATATGGCGGCAAGGCGGCGATATCGGCTTGGCTCATAAGCGTGTTCACCGTCACGTACACCTTTACGCCCGCCGCGTGCGCAAAGGCGACGGCGGACGGGATATCGTCAAGCGTGAAGTTCTCGGCACGTTGGCGCATACCGAACCTGTCGGCGGCCAAATATACCGCACCCGCCCCGAAACGAACGGCGGCCTCCAGCTGGCTGCGGCCGCCCGCAGGCGCAAGAAGCTCGATTGTTGAAAAGTCAGTCATCGGCAGCAATCTTCGTAGAAATCGATCCAGCACAAACACGAAAGCCGCCGCGCGGCCTCGAGCCCATCCAACCGGACGCCGCACGGCAAGTCCGGCACCTTTTGCCCTAGGCCCGGCGCAACTAATCTTACGTCAGGCCAGACCAGGCGCGGCTTTTCGGCCACGCCCGCAAGGTTGAGAATGGGAACGAAGCGGCGCAGCGGCCCGCAACGTCGGTTTCAGCCTACTTGCCCTCGGAGGGGTCGTAGCTGACGCGAGCGCCCTGGGGGGTGTCCTCGATGGTGAAGCCCAGCCCCGTAAGGCCATCGCGCACGGCATCGGCCACGGTCCAGTTCTTCTCGGCACGCGCGGTGGCACGGGCATCGAGCAGGGCGTCGACAGCCTCATGAGCATCCGAGCCCTCGTAGCCGGCAACCTGTTTCGCCAGGTCGACGACCTCGGCCGGATACGCATCACCCTGCGCGTCCTCCCAATCCTGGGGAGCAACCTCCACGCCGAACACGCGCATGAGCGTGGTGATGGTCTCACGCAGATCGCGCACGGCGGGAACGTCGGAGAGCGAAAGCGTCTTGTCGGCGATCTGGGTGTTCGCGAAACCGACCAGATCGAACACCTCGCCCAGTGCGCGCGGAGCGTTGAAATCGTCGTCCATGGCCAGGACGAACTCGACGCGCGTGGACTTCGCCTGCTTCAGGATAGCCTGGGTGTCAAGCGGGCTGGGCACATCCTGGGCGTTCTTCATCTGCCAATCAAGGTTGCGCACGGCGTTCTCGATGCGGGAAAGCGCGGATGCGGCCTCGTCGAGACGCTCGTCGGAGAAATCGAGCGGACTGCGGTAATGCGTTTGCAGCATAAGGAAACGCAGCACATCGGGGGACGTGGTCTTGAGGATGTCGCGCAACAGCAGGAAATTGCCCAGCGACTTGCTCATCTTCTCGTGGTTGATCTGCAGCATGCCGCTGTGCATCCAGTGATTGGCGAAGGTGCAGCCGCATGCGGCCTCGGACTGGGCGCGCTCGTTCTCATGATGCGGGAACACCAGGTCGGCGCCGCCGCCGTGGATGTCGAAAGGCAGGCCCAGGTACTTGCGCGACATGGCCGAGCACTCGATGTGCCAGCCGGGACGGCCCTGGCCCCACGGGCTTTCCCAAGAAGGCTCGCCGGGCTTGGCGGCCTTCCACAGCGCGAAGTCGAGATGGTCGCGCTTGCGGTCTTCCAGACCCTGGCCGTCGGCGCGCAGCTCGCGATGGCCGCCTTCCATCTCGTCGATGTTGCGACCGGACAGCGCGCCGTAATCAGCGTAGCTGCGCACGCTGAAGTAGACATCGCCCTCGACCTCATACGCATGGCCGCCGTCGATGAGCTCCTGGATGAGTTGGATCATCTCGGGGATCTCCTCGGTGGCGCGCGGTCGCACATCGGGGTCCTGCACGTTCATGGCGTGCATGTCGTCAAGGAAGGCCTGCGAATATTCAGCGGCAACCTCGGCTGCGCTGCGGCCTTCTTCGTTGGCCTTCTTGATGATCTTGTCATCGACGTCGGTGATGTTGGAAACGAACTTCACGTCGAAGCCGCGCCAAGAAAGATAGCGGCGGATGACATCGAAGCTGACGAACGTACGGGCGTTGCCGATATGGATGTAGTTGTACACGGTGGGACCGCACACGTACATGCCGATCTTGCCGTGCTCGAGCGACTCGAAAGGCACCTTCTCGCGAAGTTTGGTGTCGTAGATCTTAAGCATTTGCATTCCTGTTCTATGTGCATGCCGCATGGTGCGGCGGGTTGACGAAGGCTGCGAAGGGGCCGGGCGTCGCGAAAACCGCGCCCGAACTAGCTACATCGCGCCAGCAGGGCCACGGCCGTGGCGGAGATGCCCTCCTGACGGCCTTCGAAACCCAGGTGCTCGGTGGTGGTTGCCTTCACGCCGACATTGTCGACAGCGATGCCCATGGCGGCTGCCAGATTCTCGCGCATCTGCTGGCGATGCGGCGCCATCTTCGGCGCCTGAGCTGCGATGACGCTATCGACGTCGATGATCTGGTAGCCCTCTTCGCGCACCTTGTCCGCAACGGCCGCCAACAGCTTCATGGAATCGGCCCCCTCCCATTCGGGATCGGTGTCGGGGAAGAGCTTGCCGATGTCGCCGCCGCGGATGGCGCCGAGCAGCGCATCCGCCACGGCATGCGCCAGCACATCGGCGTCGGAGTGGCCGAGCAGCCCCAGGGTGTGCGGAATATCAACCCCGCCGATGATGAGCTTGCGGCCCTCGACCAGCTTATGCACGTCATAGCCCTGCCCTATGCGCAGGGCGCTGAATCCCAAGCTCATTGCTCCTGCTCGCCTTTCTGCTTGAGATAACGCTCGCGCACGGCGGCCACGAGCATGAGGTAATCCTCCGGAACGGTGAGCTTGATGTTGTCGCGCTTGCCCTCTACCACAAGGACGCGGCCGCCGAGACGCTCGATCAAGGAGCTGTCATCGGTGCCGACAAAGCCGTCGGAGAGCGCCGAGGCGTGCGCACGGCGGTAGATGCCCGCACGGAACACCTGCGGGGTTTGCGCGTTCCAGAACACGCTGCGGTCGGGCGTGCCGACGATGACGCCGTTTTCCACGACTTTCAGCGTATCGATGGCGGGATGGGCCACCACGGCGCCGTCGGCGTCGATGTTGCCCTTGAGGGTGGCGATGGTATGGGCGATCAGGTCGGCCGAGATGAGCGGACGGGCGCCGTCGTGCATGACCACGTACTCGAACTCCTCGGGCACCAGCTCAAGGCCGGAAAACGCTGATTCCTGACGCGTGGAGCCCGCCGCGGCGACCACGATGGGCGTAGCGAACGAGAAGGGGTCGACGGCCTTGCTCAGGTACTCGCCCTGGCGTTCGGCCGGGCAGACGATGACGATGAGGCCGATGTCGCCTACGGCGTCGAAGGCCTCGACCGACCAGGTGAGGATCGGCTTGCCGCCGATTTCCACCAGCTGCTTGCCGCCTTCCTTGCCGAAACGCTCGCCCGTGCCGCCGGCCAAAATGATGGCCGCCGTCTTCGGGTTCTTGTCGACCTTGCCCTCAAGGCCGGCCAAGGATTGCGTGAGCGCATCGATGTCGAGCGCCGTGGCCAGATCGGCCGCGGCGAGCACCGAAGACGAGAACACCGGGTCAACGGTCTTGGGCATGGTTTCCTCTTTCCGTCGAAAACAAATGAGGCGGCCCCTTTCGGGACCGCCTTACATTCTAAAGCAACTGCCGCGTTTTCGCAGGCACGCTACGCGCTGTATGGAAAAAGAGCGCGTGGCAGGCTTTCCCCGGCAGGCCCAGGCAGGGCGCAGCGGGAACAACCAGAACCTTAATCCGCAGCGCCGCCGCTTGCCGACCCGCCCGAGCCGGAGACGCCGGCGTGGCCCAGATCGAAGTTCGTGAGCAGAAGCTCGGCGTCGCGCGCGATGTTGTCGTGCTTGCGCGGCGCAGGGATGGAGCCCGTGCCGGGGACGAACGCAAGGCTCTCGCCGTCCTCGGAAACGTTTGCCTGGATGACCGATCCCGACGTCCACTTGCCCTCGAGCAGCTCTTCGGACAGCGGGTCTTCCAGCAGGCGCTGGATGGCGCGGCGCAGCGGGCGGGCGCCGTAGGCGGCATCGGTGCCTTCCTTCGCGATGAGCTTGTAGGCATCATCGGTAAGGTTGATGGTCATGTTCTGGGCGATCAGGCGCTCGCGCAGGTCGGCCACCATGAGCTTGGCGATTTCGACGATCTGCTCCTGCGTCAAGGATTTGAACACGATGATCTCATCGATACGGTTCAAGAACTCGGGCCTGAACAGCTTCTTCACCTCACCCATGACGCGGGACTTGATCTCCTTGTCGGAAAGGCCGGCCTTGCCCTCGGGGCTGAAGCCGAGCGTGGTGGGCGCGGAGATCTCGCGGGCGCCGACGTTGGACGTCATGATGATGACCGTGTTGCGGAAATCGACCGTGCGACCCTGGGCGTCAGTCAGACGACCTTCCTCGAGGATCTGCAGCAGGATGTTGAACACATCGGGATGCGCCTTCTCGATCTCGTCGAACAGCACCACCGAATACGGGCGCTGACGCACGGCCTTCGTGAGCTGGCCGCCCTCGTCGAAGCCCACGTAGCCCGGAGGCGAGCCGACCAGACGGCTGACGGAATGCTTCTCCATGTACTCGGACATGTCGAAGCTGATGAGCGCGTCCTCGGAGCTGAAAAGGAACTCGGCGAGCGCCTTGGACAGCTCGGTCTTGCCCACGCCCGACGGGCCTAGGAAGATGAAGCTGCCGGCGGGGCGCTTGGGGTCTTTCAAACCGGCGCGGCTGCGGCGGATGGCCTTCGATAGCGCGGTCACGGCCTCTTCCTGGCCGATGACGCGCTCGTGCAGCACGCCCTCCATACGCAGCAGCTTCTCGGTTTCAGCCTCGGTGAGGTTGGACACGGGAACGCCGGTGGTCATGGAGACGACGTCGGCAATGTCCTGCGCCGTTACCTGATGCACCGATTTCTGGGAATCTTCGGCCCACTTCTTCTCGGCCGCGGCGCGCTCGTCTTTCACGGCGGACTCCTGGTCGCGCAGCTTGGCGGCACGCTCGAAGTCCTGCTCGGCGATGGCCTTGTCCTTATCGGAGCGGATCTGGCGCAGCTTGTCGTCCATCTCGCGCAGCTCGTCGGGCAAGGTCATGTTGCGGATGCGCATGCGGGCGCCCGCCTCGTCCATAACGTCGATGGCCTTGTCGGGCAGGAAACGATCCTGGATATAGCGGTCCGACAGCGTGACGGCGGCCTGAAGCGCCTCGTCGGTGAAATGCACCTGATGATGCGCCTCGTAGCGGTCGCGCAGCCCCTCCATGATGCGCAGGGCCTGCTCCTCGTTGGGCTCGCCGACCGTGATGGGCTGGAAACGGCGCTCGAGGGCGCTGTCCTTTTCCAGGTGCTTGCGATATTCGTCGATAGTGGTGGCGCCGATGACCTGGATCTCGCCGCGCGACAGCGGCGGCTTGAGGATGGCGGCGGCATCGATGGAGCCCTCGGCAGAACCCGCGCCGATAAGCGTGTGCATCTCATCGATGAACAAGATGATGTCGCCGGCGTCCTTGACCTCCTTGATGCACTTCTTCAAGCGGTCCTCGAACTCGCCGCGGTACTTGCTGCCGGCCACAAGGGCGGACACGTCGAGCGTGAGCAAACGCTTGCCGCGCAGGATATCGGGAACCTGGTTGGACACGATGAGCTGCGCCAAGCCCTCGGCGACGGCGGTCTTGCCCACGCCGGGCTCGCCGATGAGCAGCGGATTGTTCTTCTGACGGCGGGAGAGGATCTGCATGACGCGCTCGATCTCGCCGGCGCGGCCGATGACCGGGTCGAGCTTGCCGTCGCGCGCCTTCTGCGTAAGGTCGGTGCCGAACTCCTTCAGGGCGCTGTCGGGCACGGTGCCGGCCGCCTCGAAGGGGTTGCGGCCCGCGTACACGGGGCTTTGGCCCACCAAATCGTTGAGCGCGGTGCGGATGTCGTCGCCCTTCACGCCAAGGCGCGAAAGCACGTCGAGCGCCGTGCCCTCGTTCTCGCGCACGATGCCGAGCAGCAGATGCTCGGTGGAGATATAGCTCTGCCCCATCTGCATGGCCTCGCGCAGGCTGTTCTCGAGCACGCGCTTGACGCGCGGCGTGAACGAAAGATGGCCGGACACGTCGGCGCCCTCGTCGATGGAGGCCACCTCGCGGATGCCCTTCACCACGGCGTCATAGGCCACGCCCAGGCGCTCGAGGGCCTGGGCGGCAAGGCCGTCCTTTTCCTGGATGAGGCCCAGCAGGATATGCTCGGTGCCCACATAGGGCTGATGCAGGGCGCGTGCCTCGTCCTGGGCCAAGACGAGCACCTTGCGCGCCTTGTCCGTGAACTTCTCAAATGACATGAAGCCTCGATTCTCGCGGCATATGATTATGGTCTCGGTTATTCATGTTAGCACTCCCGTCAATGGACTGCTAAGCCGTTTACGTATCGTATACATAATAAAGTAGCCCGGAGCCGCACAACGCCCGTTGCCCTTGCTACGTGCAATCCGCACACACCGGAAGCGCTATTTGACCCCTTTTGCCCCTTTTCACCCGGATTTCGCAAGCGGTTCTTCACGAAAGGTCGACAAGCGCGCAAGCACGATACCTTAACCGACGCACACGCTTATACTTATTGCGAAACGCGCAACAGCGCGACCCATCCCCCTTCAACCGACAGGATCGCATGAACAGGCACACCATACGCTACGCCCTTATCCTTGTCGCCGCCCTTGCCGTGGCGGCGCTGGCCGTCGCCCGATTCGACGGCCTATGCTCCATCTTCTCAACCGTCTGGTCCGCCCTTGAGCCCCTGGCCATCGGCGCGGTGCTGGCATATCTGCTGAACTTCATAGCGGCGGCGCTTGAATCGCGCTGGTTCCCCCATACCAACAACGCGCTCGCGATCAAAACCCGCCGCCCCATCTGCGTCATCCTGGCCATCACCGCCGTCACCTTGGCGCTTGCGGCGCTGACCTCGTTCGTGGGCGGCGAGTTCAAATCCGTGGGCGCCGCCATCATCACCGGCGTATCGGAAGCTGCGGCCATGGCGTCGCAGGCCATCGCGAACCTTCCCGGTGCGCAGGCCATCCCGATCTTGGACAACGCCACCTGGAACTCCATCGGGCAAAAGGCCCTGGACGCCATGGGCGGCACCGACCAGGCGCTGCGTATCGTGGCACAGACCAGCGGCGAGGTGGCCCATCTGACGCTCTCGATCTTGCTGGGCATGGTGTTCGCTCTGTATCTGCTGCTTGACAAGGACCGCGTGCACGCCGGCGCCATGCGCGCGGCCAGCTTTATCCCCGGCGAGGACCTGCGCCGCCGCGTGCTGCACGCATGCAGCATCACCAACGACTGCTTCTCGCGCTTCATCCGCGGGCAATGCATCGAGGCGGTAATCTTAGGCGCCCTGTGCGCCATCGGCGGCACCATCCTGCAGTTCCCCTATGCGGCTTCCATCGGCCTTATCGTGGGCGTGTCGTCGCTCATCCCATTCGCCGGCGCATGGATAGGCGGCATCATGGGTGCGGCGATGATCTTGTCGCAAGACCCCGTTCAAGCCCTGCAGTTCATCGTGTTTCTGGTGATCCTCCAGCAGATCGAGGGACACCTCATCTACCCGAACGTGGTGGGACAGTCGGTGGGCCTGCCGAGCATCTGGGTGTTCGTGGCGGTTATCGCCGGCGGATCGCTGTTCGGCCTTCTGGGCGTGCTTTTGGGCGTGCCCGTCATCTCCACGATCCGAACGCTTGCCATGGAGCACTTCGCGAAACAGGACGCGGAAAACGCATTGAGGCGCGAAGATGGGACCGTACCACAATAGACGCGTTCGGCATAGCGACGTTGAGCGAAGCATCATCGCCGCAGGGGCGTATCGGATACCCCGCGCCCTGCTTCGCCTTGCCTTTCGCGACAACCGGGCAGGCACGATTCCCAAGATACCCTTCGTAGGCCGCAGGCCTTAACGCTTTCCCATCCGCTAAGCCCGAACAGTTCGAGCACTGCCCCTCCCCGACCGATCTGCCTCCAAACACACGAAGGCCCGCCCGGGATCACCCAGGCGGGCCTTCGTGTGTTTATGCGATGATGCGCGGCTTAGTACAGCTTGGCGCCGGCCGGAATGCGGTCGGAAACCATGAGCAGGTTCAGACGCTCCTCGGTGGTATCGTCGTCGACCTTCTCCTCATGCACGGCAGACAGCAGCATGCCGCAGGAGGCGATGCCCATCATCTTGCGCGGCGGCAGGTTGGTGATGGCCACGAGCGTGCGGCCCACCAGCTCCTCCGGCTCGTAGTACGCGTGGATGCCGGACAGGATGGTGCGATCGGCGCCCGTGCCGTCGTCAAGCGTGAACTGCAGCAGCTTCTTGCTCTTCGGCACGGCCACGCAATCCTTGACCTTCACGGCGCGGAAGTCGGACTTGCTGAACGTGTCGAAGTCCACCTCGTCGGCGAACAGCGGCTCGACGACCACCTTGGAGAAGTCGATAGGCTCCTCGGCAGGCTGCTCGACCGGAGCGGCCGAACGTGCGGCGGGCTTGGCGCCGGCAGGGGCCTCGTCGCGCATGTGCGGGAACAGCAGCACGTCGCGGATGGTCGGAGAATCGGTGAGCAGCATGGTCAGACGATCGATGCCGATGCCCACGCCGCCTGCCGGAGGCATGCCGTACTCGAGCGCGCGGATGTAGTCGGCGTCGTATCCCATGGCCTCATCGTCGCCCATGTCCTTGGCCTCGACCTGCGCACGGAAGCGCTCGGCCTGGTCGACCGGGTCGTTGAGCTCGTTGAAGGCGTTGGCGTACTCGTGGCCGCAGATGAACAGCTCGAAGCGCTCGGTGAGCTCGGGGTTGTTCGGCAGCTTCTTGGCCAGCGGGGAGATTTCCAGCGGATGCTCGGTGACGAACACAGGCTGGATAAGCTTCTCCTCAGCCACTGCCTCGAAGATCTCGGAGATGAGCTTGCCCTTGCCCCAGGCGTCCTCGGCGTGTCCGCCGTTCTTCTCCAGGATGGCCACCAGGTCCTCACGGCTGCGGTCGAAGGAGACCTCTTCGCCGGCATAGCGCGTTGCCAGACCGCACATGGTCTCGCGCGGCCACTGGCCGGACAGGTCGATGTCGACGCCCTGGTAGCTGACCTTGAGCGTGCCGCAAGCGGCTTCAGCCGCCGCCTTGATGAAGCCCTCGGTGAGGTCCATCATGCCGTTGAGGTCGGAGAAGGCCTGGTATGCCTCCATGGTGGTGAACTCAGGGTTGTGATACGGGTCCATGCCCTCGTTGCGGAACTGGCGGCCGATCTCGAACACCTTCTCGAAACCGCCTACGAGCAGGCGCTTGAGCGGCAGCTCGGTGGCGATGCGCAGGAAGTAGTCGCGATCGAGCGCGTTGAAGTGCGTGACGAACGGCTTTGCGTTCGCGCCGCCCAGGATGGGGTGCAGAAACGGCGTTTCCACCTCGTAAAAGCCCTGGTCCTCCATGTAGCGGCGGATGGCGGCGACGATCTTGAAGCGCTTCTCGAAGACCTGCTTGACCTCGGGGTTCATGACCAGGTCGACATAGCGCTGGCGATAACGCGTCTCCTTGTCCGCCAGGCCGTGGAACTTCTCGGGCAGCGGGCGGATGGACTTGCTGAGCAGCTCGAAGGACGAGACGGCAACCGAGAGCTGGCCGCGGCGCGTGCGCATCATAGCGCCCTCGACGCCGATCCAGTCGCCCACATCAAGATCCTTCAGGCGGCCGAAGGCCTCTTCGCCCAGCTCGTTGATGCGGCAGAACAGCTGCATGTCGCCCGTGGCGTCGCGCAGGCCCAGAAAGGCGATCTTGCCCTGAACGCGCTTGGACATGATGCGGCCGGCGACCTTGACCAGGTCCTCGGTGGAATCCCCGTCCTCAAGGTGCGCGTAGAGCTGCTCGAGCTCGGCCAGATGGTGGCTGTAGTCGAACGCATGGCCATAGGGGTTTTGGCCCGCATCGAGCATGGCCTGGCGCTTGGCCTTGCGCACCTCGATGGGATCGTCTTCGATAACTTCAGGGGTATTGCTCATGGGAAAGCCCTTCTAAGTACAGGGATTTGGTTGAGTAAGCGAGAGCGGCTGCGGTACGCCGGGTTCTGCCGAAGCATGCGGGCATAGGCCCGTGGCCTTGTCCGTGAAACCGAATGCGCAAGCGACGCGGTGCAGACAGCCGCAACGTCGAGCAGTCCCGCTTGCCTGCGGGCAAGCGGGACTTGCAAATTTGCTAGTGCTCGATATTGACGATCTTCATCTTGATGACGCGGCCGGTCGGGCCGGTGGTCTCGATCTCGTCGCCCTTCTTGTGGGCCAGCAGCGCAGCGCCCACCGGGGACTCGTTGGAGATCTTGCCGGCATGGCTGTCGGCCTCGGCGGCGCCCACGATGGTGAACACGCGCTCACGGCCGCCCATGTCGACGGTGACGGTGGAGCCGATGTGCACGGAGTTGGAGCGCTTCGGGGTTGCCACGACGGTGGCCTCGCCCAGGATGCGGGTAATCTCGGCGATGCGCGCCTCGAGCATGCCCTGCTCGTTTTTCGCGTCGTCGTACTCGGAGTTCTCGGAGATGTCGCCGAACTCGCGCGCTACCTTGATGCGCTCGCCCACCTCGGCGCGCTTCTCGGTTTCCAGATAATGCAGCTCCTCTTCGAGCTGCTGCTTGCCCTCGGGGGTAAGAATGTAGTTGTCAGCCATGTTGTTCACCTATCTATACGAAAAAAGCGGTATGCGCCGGGCCGCAGCCCGTTGCGCATACCGCGTACCAACCTTGTGAAGCTGCGATCTACTCGCTCTTCTTGCGGGCAGCGGTGGTCTTCTTCTTGGCGGCGTCCTCGTCGTCTTCCTCGACCTCGACTTCGTCAGCCTCTTCCTCGGCCTTCTTGGAATCGCCCATGCCCTCGCGCAGGTTCTTCACGGTCTTGCCCAGAGCGCTACCGAGTTTTGGCAGATTCTTCGGGCCGAAGATAAGCAGGATCACCACGAGGATGATCAGAAGCTCAGGCACGCCCATTCCCAGAAATTTCATGTGTCCTCCAAGTACTCGTCCCAGCCCGGGCATCGGGCCTTGATATGCAACGCCGCGTACTTTAACATAACCGCAGCTTGCCGACGCACCTTCGATGAAAAGCACACGCGCTTGCGCAGCACTCCAACGGATATGCGCAGTTGCACGAAAAAGGCTCGGTGCGAACACCGAGCCTTGACCATGCAATGGTCGGGATGACAGGATTTGAACCTGCGACCTCTGCGTCCCGAACGCAGCGCTCTACCAAGCTGAGCCACATCCCGATTGCTGCTTTCGCAGCGGGGAATATATTAGCATAACCATCCGGCATCCGCGACGACTTTTTTCAAAAATTGCGGCCGAATGCGCGCCTATCGCTTGAAATTCGACAAGATTCCCGGTCTGGCCTGGGGTTTCGGCAGATAAATAAAACGCGGTTCGAAGTCGAACAGCTCGGCGGTGCGCACCTGCGGGCTTACCGAGATGCACTTCTTCATGCACGCATCCAGGCACAGGCCGCATTGCACGCACTCGGCACAGGAGAACTCCAGGAAGCTGCCGCCATCGGGCGTGCCGTCTGCGTTGGGGCTGGGCTTGATGGGGCTTTTGCTGAGCGCGCCCGTAGGGCAGAACACCGCGCACATGCCGCACGAGTTGCACACGGAGGCGTCGATCTCAACCCTGCCGAACAGGCGCGTCTCGACCTGCTCGACCACAGGCTCGCCCAAACGGTCCATGGCATCGAGCACCTGGCTGCGGCGCCGCTCCTGAAACTGGGGCAACGTGCCCGAAGCGCCCGCCCCCAGCTGCTCACGCAGCGTGGCTTCCTTGGCCTGCATGCCAAGGTTTTTGCGGATGACCATCTCGGCGGTCTTGCCCGCCGCGCTGGCCGTCCACGAAGTTGCGCTGGTGAAGAAGCCGCGGCGAGCCTCGCCGAGCAGGCTGTTCGCGTTCTTGAGCGCCAACCCTTCGGGGAACTCCGACGCGCGGGAGACCATTGCCGGCGCCCCCTGCGCCTGCATCAAGCTGTTTGCGGAAGCGATGGTTTCGTCCACGCCGGGCGAGGTCGCCCTGAACCTGCACGTTTTGCAACACCCGTCCACCAACACGATGTCCTTGGCGCCGACCGCCGCCAAGCCGAGCAGCAGGCTTTCGTCGACGCGCGCCAGGCAGGGCACTTCGGCGAACTTGTGCGGATCGGCCAGGCCCTTCGACGCGATGCGGGCGCAAGCGATGACCGCACGCCCATCAAGGGAGGCCATGGCCTCTGCCGCCGCCTGTTCAAGCGCCTCGTCGGCAGGGCGAACGGGAATCAAGGCCTCGGTGGGGCAAACCACCGTGCAGGCGCCGCACGCCACGCAGGCCTTGTGGTCGACGCTGAGCACGTTGTTGTGCACGCTGATGGCATCGGCCGGGCAGGCATCGATGCACTTGCGGCATGAGGCGTTGCGGTTTCGCACGGCCACGCAGCGCTTCGAAGCCGGCACGACGGCCTTGTCCTCAAGCTCCTCGGCCACTTCTATGATGTCTGCGATGTTCGGCATTCGCCTTCCCCCTCATTTACTCCCGCGCGTATATACCGCGGCGAAGATTAGCGCACGACCGCTGCGCGCACATCGGTTTCGCTTCATAATCTGCGCGAAATCGGCGCGGGTCGGTCACGCGCTTCGCATGGCGCTACTCGCACTCGATGCGATCTTGTATGATGCGCTCGAGCGCTGCCAGCTCGTCAGGCGTGTTCGCGTTCATGAAGCACCCGCCCATAGGCTCGGCCTCAAGCACCTTCTTTTGCGGGAACTCGCACACGTTTACCTGGTTGAAGAACACCTGGGCGCGCTTCTCCCCCTCATTGAGCGCCTCTCGCACTGCCGGCAAGCAGCCCGAGCGGCGGTAGATCGCGTGAAACGGCTCGAAGCCGTGCTTGTTGACGGGCACGACCACGTCCGCCCCCGTCCTGGTCATCTCGAGCGCTTCGGCGACCACGAGCGACGGCGATGCGAGCACCATGTCGCAAGCCACAACCGCCACATAGGGGTTGCGGGCGCAGCGAAGGGCCGTGTAAAGGCCCGGCAGCGCGCCACGCTCGTTGATGACGTCGGACTCGAAGCGGATGCCAAGTTCGGGATACTGCTCTTGCAGAAACGCAAGCTCCTTCGGCTCGTTGGTGGTGATGATGAGCTCGTCGGCCACCGGCGAGAGCCGCTCGATCAAACGGCAGATGAGCGGTCGGCCGCAGAACGGGACCGTGGCCTTGCTGCGGCCCATACGGCGGCTCTCGCCGCCGGCTTGGATAACCATGGACACGCGCGGGCGCGCGAAGCTCGCTTGAAGAAAATCCGCGAGCCCTGCCACATCGTTGATATCGAACGCCGGGATGCCGTACATGCCAGCGGCTTCGGCGGCCAGCGGGATGTCGGTGACCACCGCGACCGTTGCGGCCGTGGGCATCTTGTTGGAGATGTCGGCATGGTCGGGATTGCTACGCGCGAGACGATCCTCCTCGGTCTGGCCTAAAGGCTGCGCCACGGGGCGATCATCGGGATGGACCTCTGCCGCATAGGGCATGGAGCCACGTCCGAACTGGGTGAAATCCGTGCCGAGCGCCCAGCCCTTGCGAGCGCCCTCGGCGAACACCTCGGCAGTTCGGGCATCGGCCTTGTTGCCGGCACGCATGATCTCGATGGTGGGCAGGCCGCTTTTGCGATAACCTTCGACGATCACCACGTCGTGGCCGGGCATGCTCGCCACGATATCGGCGCACTCCGCTTCCCCATTGGTGGTTTGGATACGCGCCATCTGGCCCGGTGCCGCGATAACCGTCTCGCTGGCGCCGGCGTGGCGATGCCGCCACGAGTCTTTCCCGGGGATGTCGATATCGAACCCGACATGGCTGTGGTGCTTGACGCTGCCCACGTCCAGACCGCGACCGACCAGCTCGGCGATGAGCTTCTCGATAAGGGTTGTCTTGCCGGAATTATGACGCCCGACGATGGAGACCGCGGGACTGGGGAACTTGATCATGCGCATATCCTTTCGTGCGAAAAAGTATAGCACGCGCTTTCCGACGCACGCCCCGCGCACAAGACCGGACCCGGGCATTCCATGCGCTCCGTCTAACGAAGTGCTTATGATTGATAGATTTTATTGATATTCCGTGAAGAGATTGCTATAATGAATTTGCTTTTTTCGATAGCTTCGGCTTCGTTAAAAGGAAGAGAAGGGATTCCGTTTTTTGGAGGGGGCGGAATCCCTTTTTCTATGCCAAAACGCCGTCATCAGGCGAAACATGCGGGCCCCGCAGCTGTTCGGCTGCGGGGCCCGGTTCGTTCCCCTGGGTTTTGGCGCTACGGAAAACGCATGCAACGAAGACTGCGCTACAGCACGCGCCTTGCCTCAAGCGCCCGTCCGAGCGTCACCTCGTCGGCAAACTCCAGGTCGCCGCCCACGGGCAAGCCGCTGGCAAGACGCGTGACCTTGATACCCAGGGGCTTGATCAGGCGCGCAAGATAGGCGGCCGTGGTCTCCCCTTCCACATTGGGGTTGGTGGCCAGCACCACTTCCCGAATGTCCTCGCTGCCCAGACGTTGCATCAACTGGGGGATGCGAAGGTCATCGGGCCCGATGCCGTCCATAGGCGACAGGGCGCCCCCCAGCACGTGGTACACGCCCTGGAACACGGCGGTGCGCTCGATGGGCGGGATATCGCGCGGCTCGCTGACCACGCACAGCAGCTGCTGGTTGCGGCTGGTCGAGCGGCAGATCTCGCACAGGTCGTCCTCGGCGTAGTTGAAGCAACGGCTGCAGAAATGCACCGTGTCCTTCACCTCCACGATGGCCTGCGCCAAGCGCAGCGCCGTGGCGCGATCGGAGTTCAAGATCCAATACGCCATACGTTGCGCCGATTTCGGGCCCACGCCGGGAAGGCGTTCGAGCTCATCGAGCAGTTTTTGGATTGCGGGAGCCGATTGCACGGAACCGCTTCCCTACATCAGGCCGGGGATGCTCATGCCGCCGGTTGCGGCGTTGATGCGCTGGGCGCCCAGCTCGGCCACGCCGCGTAGCGCCTCGTTGACGGCCGCGGTGATCATGTCCTGCAGCATCTCCACGTCCTCGGGGTCCACCGCCTCGGGGTCGATGGTCAGGCTGACCAGGCTGTTGTCGCCCTGGGCGACCGCCTTGACCATGCCGCCGCCGGCGGAGGCCTCGAAGGTCATGTCCTTGATCTCCTCCTGCGCGCGGGCAAGCTCGACCTGCATCTTCTGAGCCTGTTTCATCATAGCGCCCATGTTGCCCATGCCGCCGCCGGGGAATCCGCCTTTACGTCCCATATCGTTTCCTGTTCTAATCGCGAATGTACGGGTTTCAAACCATTGCATTGTACCGGGCGCGGGCCCGGATGTGCGCTATTCCTTGACTTCTTCGAACGTCACGCCGCCGCCGAAGCCCGCCTGCAGCACGGCCCGCAGCTCGTCGGGGGTTTGCGGAGCACCCTCGCAGGAAGGCGCCGGCTGAGCCGCGAACGCCTGAGGGCGCGGCGCAGGAGCCGGCTGGGCCGAGATAGGCGCAGCAGGCTGCGCGGAGGCCGCGGGGCGCGGCGCAGCCTGAGGCTGCGGCATGCCGACCTGAGGAGGCGCCGGGCGTTGCGCTGTCACCGATGCCGCCTGCGGGCGCGCCGCCGGACGGGGAGCCCCCGCCGGATGCGGCTGCGAGGAGCGCGCGGGGCCGGCCGGCGCGTTGAGGAGCTCGTCCTCGGGCATGGGCGCGTCCATGTCGCCATAGGGGACCTGATCGTCCTCCCACGGCGGCACATC
>NZ_HE611015.1:536200-559531 GCF_000236865.1 Senegalimassilia anaerobia JC110
CGCCGCGGCGGCCGGCGAAGCCACGGCAACTCCGGAACGCTCCAAGGCCTCAACGCGCTCCGCAAGCGCGGCGAGCGTCAGGTCGCCTTCGGGGCGCACCATGCGCGTGCAGCCGATCTCGAACGACAGGCGCGGGTTGGTCGAGGTTTTCAGCTCGGCCATGACGTCGCCGAGCACCTGCAGCATGCGTGCCAGCCGATCGGTGCCGAACAGGGGCAGCTCATCGGCAAGCTGACGGCGCTCCGACGCGCTGACGTCGAGCGCCACATCGGTTCCCGCCAAGCTCATCACGTAGAGGTTGCGCACGTGCTGGGCAAGCTCGCGTGCAAATTGCGCCAGGTCGGAGCCAGATTCGACGAACTCAGCCACCCAATTGAAGCATGCTGCGGCATCGCGCTTGCCAAGCGCCTGCACGATGTTGGCCAGATCGCCGGAATCCACGCCGCCGAGCATGCGCTCGGCAACGGCCAAGGTGACCTTGCCCTCGCCGAACGCGATGGTCTGCTCAAGCGAGGTGAGCGCGTTTCGCATGCCACCGCCAGCGTGATGGGCGATCAGGTCGAGCGCATCGCCTTCGAATTCCACGCCCTCGGCCACGCACACCGCGCCCAGGCGCGAGACGATGGACTCGTTGGATATGCGGCGAAAATCGAAGCGCTGGCAACGCGAATGGATGGTCTCCGGCACCTTCTGCGGATCGGTGGTGGCCAGGATGAACACCACGTGATCGGGAGGTTCCTCGAGCGTCTTGAGCAGCGCGTTGAACGCCGCGATGGACAGCATGTGGACCTCGTCGATGATATAGACCTTGTAACGGCCGCGCGTGGGCGCGAACTGCACGCGGTTGATGATCTCCTCGCGCACGTTCTCCACGCCCGTGCGGCTTGCCGCGTCGAGCTCGTAGACGTCGGGGTGCACGCCCTCGGCGATCATCTGGCAATCCTCGCAGGTTCCGTCCGGGTCGGGCGTGGGGCCCTTCTCGCACAGCAGCGCCTTGGCAAGCAGGCGTGCCGTGGTGGTCTTGCCCGTGCCGCGCGGGCCGCAGAACAGGTAGGCGTGGCTGACCTTGTCCTGCTCGATGGCGTTTTTGATGGTGCGCTCGATCTGCTCCTGCCCCACCACGTCCTCGAAGATCTGCGGACGGTATTTGCGGTACAGCGCCTCTGCCATGTGGTTGCTCCTTGCCCTGCGTGCGGATATGCGAAAGCCCGGGAAGCCCGGGCGTTGTGGTCTGCCACCATTATACGGGCATCCCGTTGCGGCCGCGCGCCAGACGCCTCCGAACACGAAAAACGCCCGGAGCCCGCAGCCCCGGGCGCATCACGGCGCACCCTGTAGCGGATGCGCCGCCGAAGATTCCCACGAATAGGCGCGAATGCCGCGCTACGCCTTCTTCTTGCGGCCGTTCAGGGCCGCCTTCACCGCGCCGATGACCGCCGGAGCGACCGACACGGCCACGATGCCGAGGACGATGACCTCGAAGTGCTCCTGCACGAACGGCACGCCGCCGAAGAAGTAGCCCACCAGCACGAACAGGCTGACCCAAGAGATGCCGCCGATGGCGTTGAACATCGTGAACTTCGCGAAGTTCATGTGCCCGGTGCCTGCGATGAACGGGGCGAACGTGCGGAAAAACGGCATGAAGCGCGTGATGACGATGGTGAGCCCGCCGTACTTCTCGAAGAAGCTATCGAGCTTGGCCATACGCTCGGGCGTGAGCGCCTTCACCTTGCCGGAGTCGATGATGCGCTTGCCGAAGAAGCGCGCGATCCAGTAGTTGGAGGTGTTGCCCAAGATGGCCGCTGCGTAGAACACCAGCAGCGTGGCGCCCAGATGAAGCCCGCCGCCATCGGCAGAGAAGACGCCGGCCGCGAACAGCAGCGAGTCGCCAGGCAAAAACGGGAAGAACACCAGGCCCGTTTCCACGAACACGATCAAGAACAGCGGCGTGTACACCCACACCGCGCCCAGCGTGATGATCCATCCGGCAATGGCGCCGCGCGGGTCGCTTAACAGGTTGAGGAAGAAATCGATGATACCCATATATGCCTTTCCAACGCCGTTTCACCCCGGTTTACACGCGTCCGGGGTGCAGCCCCTGTGTTTTTGGGCGCAAAAAGAGCATCCTATATGGGACAGGGCGCTCGTCAGAGGCCCCTTATGGCTGCTTCCTCCCGGACCTGACCAGGTTCGGAACTTGGCGCCGCCCCGACCCATATAAGATGCTCGTTTCGACTTGGCATAGTATACCGACGCCCCGCTCCCGCTGCGGGCGCAGGGCGCAAGCGTTACCAAATGCACACAGGCGCTTTACGCCAGCTTGACGCTTGGCAACACGCCGTTGAGGCCGTCGAACAAACACGCGCTGGTCACCCCGGCAAGGCTATCAAGCGGGATCTCGGAATCGGCGATGAGCCAGCGGCGGTACACCGCCACCAGGCCCGCGCAGAAAAACGACACGATGTAGGGCACGTACGGGTCGTCGCGGCGCAGGCCGAGCACGTTGTCCTCCATGAGCACATCGACCAGGCTTGCCTCCAGGCGGTCGAGCACATCTTGCAGCGACACATGCTGCAGCACCCGCTTGCTGCGAGTCATATCGGGGGCAAGGGCCAGGCTGATGCTTTGGAACAGCTTGCTCACGTCAAGTCCCTTGTCACCATCCGAGCGCAGCGCATCGCGACAGCTGGCGACGATCTTCTGGGCCTCATCGCGGATGACCTCGTCCACCAGATCGCTTACCGAGCGATAATGCAGGTAGAACGTCTTGCGGTCGATATCGGCCTCGCGCGCCACGGAGGCGATGGTGATCTTGTGGTAGTCCTGGTTCTCCATCAGCTTGAAAAACGCCTCGCGGATGGCCTTGCGCGTGCGCACCACGCGACGATCGGTGGACCTGCGCAGGTCTTTTGCCGTCGGTTCGCCCATCGGCGCAATCGGGTCTGACACCTTATACCCCTCGTTTCCTGTTTACTCGCCGGCATCCGGCGGCCCTTGTTCGTGTTAGCGCGATCGCTGCAGCGATAGTACACGCGTTAATCAACATTAAACCATTGTATGGATACTTATCATCGTTCGTTGCAAAACGGTCGATTGCAGAATACCAGAATCCCGCTGCATTTGAGGAGCGTAGATTACTGCCCACCTGCGTATTATCCAGGAAAGCTGTCAGGAACGGCTCGGCACGGGTTGCGAGCGGCTTTTGCGCAACGGCGAAAAAACGGGCGCGGCATCATGCCGCGCCCGTTTGCGTTACACCACCTGGAAGATGAAGAACTTCAGGTAGTCGGTTTCGGGAACACCCCAGACGATGGGGTGGTCGGGCGCCTGCTGGCGCTCCTCAATCTGCCGCAGCTGCACGCCCGCATCATGCGCGGCGCTGGCAACCACATGCCTGAAACGCTCGGTGTCCATGAAGTGGCTGCAGCTGCAGGTTGCAAGATACCCGCCGCGCGGCAGCAGCTTCATGGCGCGGTAGTTGATCTCCTTGTAGCCGCGCGCGGCGCTTTGGATGGTCTTGCGGCTTTTCGTGAACGCCGGCGGGTCGAGCACGATGAAGTCGTACGTGCGGTCATGCGCGGCCTCAAGCGCCGGAAGCAGGTCGAACACGTTCGTTGCCGTGAAGTCCATGCACTCCTCCAGGCCGTTGAGCTGCGCGTTCTTGCGCGCTTGCGCCACGGCGAGCTCGGAGATGTCCACGGCGTTCACGTACGCCGCGCCGCCATGGGCAGCATTGAGCGCGAAGCTTCCCGTGTGCGTGAAGCAGTCGAGCACGTGCTTTCCCGCGGCAAGCTTGGCCACCGCGCGGCGGTTGTACTTCTGGTCAAGGAAAAAGCCCGTCTTCTGGCCGTTCTCGAAATCAACCTCGTAGCGCACGCCGTTTTCCACGATCTGCGTGGCGGTGGGACCGAAATCCTCAGTGCCCGGCGCGCCCGGTGCCAGCGGATCGAAGCTTGCTTGGCCGCCTTCACCGGCCGCACCCGCGAACCACCCCGCCGTCAGCTCAAGGCCCTCCAGCTTGCGGGTTGCCACGTCGTTGCGCTCGTACAGGCCGCGGATGGAAACGCCGTCCTCGGCGAGCACCTCAAGCAGCACCGGGAAAATCACCGGCTTGAGCTGCTCCATGCCCACGGACAGCGTTTCGGCGACCAGCACGTCGTTGAAGCGGTCCACCACCAGGCCCGGGAAGCCGTCGGCCTCCGAGAACAGCACGCGGCAGCAGCTGGCGTCTTCGCCCATGACGGTTTTGCGGTACTCCCACGCCCACGCCACCTTGCGCTTCCAGAACGCGCGGTCGAACGCATCGTTAGCGTTGCGCGTGATAAGGCGGATGCGGATCTTGCTGCTCTTCGACAACAGGCCCGTGCCCAGGTACGACCCCTTGCGATTCACCACGTCGATAAGGCTGCCGTTAGCAACCTCATCGCCCTGCCCCGGCGCGCCCTCCATGAACAGCACCTCGGCCTCGTATACCCACGGGTGCCCCTTGGCCAGCGCATGCTCGCCCTTCGACGTGATGGTGGCGCGAGGATACGGACGTTGAACTTTCATGAGGGTCCTTTCGGGAACGGAGGATACAAGAATCGCAAGTGGCGCAAAAATCAGCGAAGGCCGCTGCGGTGCCCCGGATTCGCGCGAACGCGAAAGCGGGGTGCCGCAGCGGCCCACAGCATCGAGCAATCCGGCTGCCGTCAGGCGGACGGAGCTACAGCAGTCGCAGGGAGACTTCCTTGAGCTGGCGGCCGGTGACGGCGTTCGGGGCGCCGGTCATGGGGTCGGAAGCGCTGGAGGTCTTCGGGAAGGCGATGACGTCGCGGATGGACTGCTTGCCGGCCAGCAGCATGACCAGGCGATCGAGGCCCAGGGCGATGCCGCCGTGCGGCGGGGCGCCCAGCTCGAGCGCATGGATGAGGTGGCCGAACTTCTCCTCCATCTGCTCATCTTCCACGCCCAGACGGCGAAGCACGCGCTTCTGCAGCTCGGCGTTGTGGATACGGATGGAGCCGCCGCCCATCTCGAAGCCGTCCATGACGATGTCGTAGGAGTAGCTCGAGCACGCCAGCGGATCGGTCTCGATCTTGTCCCAATCGGCCTCGGGGATCATCGTGAACGGATGATGCTCGGCGGCGTACTTCTTCTCCTCCTCGTCGTACTTGAACATGGGGAAGTCGACGACCCACAGCAGGGCGTGGCCCTCGCGCGGGATGTTCAGGGCCTCGGCCATGTGCAGGCGCAGGGCGGAGAGCACGGCGGAAGCGGTGCCGTAGGCGTCGGCGGCGAACAGCAGCAAGTCGCCCGGCTCGACGCCGGCGGCCTGCTTGATGGCGCCATGGACCTCGTCGCCGAGGAACTTGATGATGGGGCTCTTGCCCGCAAGCTCGGCATCGGCGTCGGTGTAGGCGATCCAGGCCATACCCTTCGCGCCGTTGGCGGCAGCCACGTCGGCCAGCTTCTCGATGTCGCCGCGCGACCAGTTGCCGGCGCCCTTGGCGTTGATGCACTTCACGACGTTGCCCGCCTCGACGGCCTTGGAGAACACGCCGAAGCCGCAGCCGCGCACGATGTCGGTGAGCTCGACGAGCTCCATGCCGAAGCGCACGTCGGGACGGTCGCAGCCGAAGCGGTCCATGGCCTCTTTCCACGGCATGCGCTGCAGCGGGAACTCATGCTGCACGCCCGCAGCGGCCAGGACCTCCTTGAACACGCCCTCCATCAGGTCCATGACGTCGGTTTCCTGAACGAAGGACATCTCGATGTCGACCTGCGTGAACTCAGGCTGACGGTCGGCGCGCAGATCCTCGTCGCGGAAGCAGCGGGCGATCTGGTAGTAGCGCTCGACGCCGCCGACCATGAGCATCTGCTTGAACTGCTGCGGGGACTGCGGCAGCGCGTAGAACTTGCCCGGGTTCGGACGGGAGGGCACCAGGTAGTCGCGAGCGCCCTCGGGCGTGGAGTTGGCCAGGATGGGCGTTTCCACCTCGATGAAGCCGCGCTCGTTCAGCGCGGCGCGCATGGCCTGGGCCACGGTGTGGCGCAGGCGCAGGGACTGGTACATCTCCGGACGGCGAAGGTCCATGTAGCGCCACTTCATGCGCGTGGTCTCGTCGGTCTCGATGCCGTCCTCGATGGAGAACGGCGGGGTGACGGATTCGTTGAGCACGTTGACCTTGCTGGCCAGCACCTCGATCTCGCCGGTGGCCATGTTCGGGTTCACGGCGTCGGCGCCGCGGTCGCGAACCGTGCCGGTGATCTGCAGGGCGTACTCGCGACCCAGATGCTCTGCCTTGTGGAAGTCCTCCTCGGGCACGCAATCGGGGTCGACGACCACCTGGGTGTAGCCGGTGCGATCGCGCAGGTCGCAGAAGATCAGCCCGCCGTGATCGCGATTGTGCCACGCCCAACCGCACAGCGTGACCTCGCGGCCCACGTCGGACTTGCGCAGCTCGCCGCACGTTGCGTCGTGCATGCAAAACTCGTTGATGTAATCCGTCATTCTCTCTTGCTCCTTGCAATGCTTTATGGGCGCCCGGCCGCAAACGCGGGCCCGGGTTGTTGCTCAAACCTAGCCATTGTACATCACGAAAGGAGCTGGAAACCACACCGGCTTCCAGCTCCTTTGAAAATGCCATGGTTGCAGCGCCGCGGAGGCGGCTTCCAACGGCCGACGAACAGGGTGAGGGCACCTCCGTCCCCTGTTCACGTGGCTGCTCGGCGCTTTCGGGTTATTCCTCGCCGGCGAACACGTCCTCGATACTGGCGTGCGCGCCTCCGAAAGGCTCGCCGCCGAACTGGGCCAGCAGCATTTTGGCCTGATCGAGCTTCACCAGGCGCTCGTGATGGGTGGCCATGTTGCGCACCTTCACCTCTCCGGCGGCCAGCTCGTCGGGGCCGAGCACGGCGACCATGCGCGAGCCTACCTTGTCGGCCAGCTTGAACTGGCTTTTCAGGCTGCGGTGCTGATGATCCATCTCGGCGGTCACGCCCGCATCGCGGCATGCCTGCACCAAGCTGAACGCCTCGGCGCGCACGGAATCGTCAACGCACGCCACGAAGATGTCGCAATGCTGGGCGCTCGGGAACGCCTGACCTGCCGCCTGGATGGCCAGCGCGCAGCGCTCGTAGCCCAGCGCGAAGCCGAAGCCCGGCGTGGGGCGTCCGCCCACTTCCTCGGCCAGCTTGTCGTAGCGACCGCCGCCGCCGATGGCGTTTTGGCTGCCCATGCCCTGATCGACCTGCACCTCGAACACGGTGCGCGTGTAGTAGTCGAGGCCGCGGACCAGCGTGGGGTCCTCGATGTAGGAGATGCCCGCACCGTCCAGATAGGTTTTGACGGCCTGGTAGTGCTCGCGGCAGTCATCGCACAGGTAATCCGAGATCTTCGGGGCGCCCTCCATGACCTCGGCGCAGCCGGGGTTTTTGCAGTCGAAGGCGCGCAGCGGGTTGATCTCGGCGCGGCGCATGCACTCCTCGCACATGTTCTCGGCATGGGCGTTCATGTACTCGCGCACGGCCTCGCGGTACTTCGGGCGGCACTGCTCGCAGCCCATGGAGTTCACCAGCAGGCGCGTGGCATCCATGGGAACGCCGATGGCGGCGTAGAAGCGCATGAGCATGATGATGCCCTCGGCGTCGACGCTGGGGTCCTCCGCGCCCAGGCATTCGATGCCCACCTGGTTGAACATGCGCTGACGGCCCTTCTGCGGGCGCTCGGCGCGGAACATCGGGCCGGCGTACATGAGCTTGGCCGGAGCCGCGCCCTGCGGCACCAGGTCATGCTGCACCACGGCGCGCACCACGCCCGCGGTGCCCTCGGGGCGCAGGCTCAGGCGGCTTTTCGCCTTGATGGTGCCGCCTTCCATGACGCGCTTGAAGTTCTCGCCGGAGATGGCGGTGAACATCTCCTTGGACACCACGTCGGTGGCCTGGCCGATGCCGCGCACGAACAGGTCGGTCTGCTCGAACAGCGGCGTTTCGATGGGCTGATAGCCGTAACGGGCGAAGATGCCGAACGCGGTGTCGCGGAAATGCGCCCAGAACTTCGCCTCATCGGGCAGAAGATCGCGCGTTCCCTCCGGGGAGTTGATTGCCATGACGGTTCCTTACTTCCGATAACTCATGTTCCGATGATACGGACGGTTGAAAACGGTTAACCCTTGCATTGTAGCGCAGACAACGCCGCACGGCGGCCCGCCCGCCGCGGCCCCACGCAATCAGCGCGGCGCGGGTCGCAGACGGGCGCGTCGGTTGCGCGCAGACAGCGCAGCTGCGGAACGGATGGCGGGCGCGACGGTTGCGAGGGACCCGGGCGGCGACCCTTACGCGGGCTCGCCGAAGCTGCGCAGCACTCCCATGAGCGCGTCGTCGGGGCGATGGCGCAGGCGCGTGGCGAGCAGGCTGCGGGCCACGTTGGCAAGGCCGGCATCGCAGGCGGCGGACAGGGCCGCATCGATGACGTCGAGCGTCTCGGATGCGGGCGCGCAAGGGATTCCCTCGGCGGCAAGGGCCGCCTCCACGCCGCCTGCCGGCGGGATGGATGCGCCGGTCTCGGCCACCAGCTCGCGCAGCTCGGCCGTAGCCTGCATGGCGATGGACGGCGATGCCTCGACCGCTTTCAGATAGCATGCCACACCCGCGTCGGCGCTGCCGCGCTTCCACATCACGTATCCCAGCTGGTAGTACATGAGCGCGATGTCGGTAGGCTGCAGGGAGACGCGAAGGCCCGCGCGCAGCACGTCGAAGGCGCGGCCCATATCGCCTTGGAGCATATAGGCGCGCCCGAGCACCCGATAACCCATGGCGCACGACGGCCCCATGGCCACGGCGGCGCGGCCGTAGCGCAGCGCCTCGTCGGCGCGCTCGAACGAACGTTCCAGCAAGTGCGTGACCTCCAGGTGGCACAGGTAGAACGAGTCGGGCACCACACGCACGCGCTTTCCGGCGTCGGCCACGGCATCGGGAACCGCGACGCTTTCGGATGCCGGATCGACTGCAGGCCCCTGACCAGGGTCGACGGGATTGCCATCAATCGGTACCGGCTGCGTTGCACGGGAAACGTTGTACAGCACCCTGGCGCTGTAGCTGTCGAATGCACGATACACCTCTTGGGAGCCGTCAGCGAAGCCGTCGAGCAACTGAGCCTCGGCGATGGCGCCGATGAGCGCTTCCACGGCAGCTGCGGGATCGGTCTCGGCAAGCGAATGCGCGCGGCCGAGCGCCACCAGGCAGCGGTCCTCGCCCAAAAAGCGCCCCACCACCGCGTTCTGATCGGCGGCGTCGATGGAGCCCTCGGCAAGCGCGGCCATCAGGCGCGTGCAGGCCGAGACGGCGCGCTCGTCCTTCGCTTCGAGCGCGGCGGACTGCACGCAGCGCACGGCGGCGATGGCCTCGGTGGCGCTTTGCGCTTCCACAAGCGAATCCGCCAGGCCCTCGGCCATGCGGCGATACGCCGTGTCATATTCGATATCGAGATCGCGCTCGCACTTCGCGCCCAAGGGCCCTTGCGCCCACGTCGGAAGCTCGCCCGCCTGGTCATCGGCGCTCCATGACTCGAACACAGGGTGCATCACGCGCTGGCGCGGCACCTGGGCGTCGGCAACGTCATAACGCGCTCCCGCGGCATTGAGCAGCTCACGGGGATCACCCGCGATAGCTTGCTTGAAACCGCCGCGCTCAGCGTACAGCACACGGTCCAGATCGACCTCGAACAGCGCCGTTTCCCGGGAATCGCGCAACTGCTCCGACGCGGCCGGCGCGCCCAGCACCGCGGGCACGGGCTGCTGCGATCCTGCGGCAGGCGCATCCTGCGGCGCCTGCGGGTCGGGCAGCGGGAACGCCATCAGCTTCACCTGGGCAATGCCCGGCTCGGTGGCGAAAGCGTGGTCGGCGAGCAGCAGGCCCACGCGCATGACGTAGGGAAGCGCAGCCCCCTGTTCGCCGCCCGCAGCGCCCGGCACCATGCCCTCCGGCGGCATGGTCAGGCAAAACGCTGCCTGACCGGCGCCGATATCGCCCGCAAGCTCCACATCCACGCGCACGGGAAGGCGCAGCTGCTCGATTGCCAGCGCCAAGCGGCAGCGCACGCCCCATTCGCCGCCCTCATGCCCGGACGGGGCGCCATCGGGCATGCCGCCCGCCAGGTCCTGCTCGCCCACCGCGACGAACAGCTGCGCATCGGCTTGACGGCACTCGTCGAGGCCCGCAGCATCGGCGCGATCGCCCATGCGCTCGCACAACAAGATGAAGCAGTTGAGCGCCGCCTCGATCCCCCACAGCTCCTGATCGGAGATGTCGGCATCCTCCTGGTTGCGGACCAGATAGGCCAAGTGCGCGTACTTCGTGGAGCGCACCAGGCGCACCGCTTCGTCGGAAACGCCGCGCTCATGGATGGCGAACAGGCCCGCCTGCTCGAGGTTCTCCAGCAGAAGCCTGACGGCACCGGGGGCCTCGAGCTGAGGGTCGGACAGCGCACGCTGAACCTGGCCCGCAAGCTCGCGCAACGCCTCGAACGGTTTTTCGGGCCCCACAGCGTCGAGCACGCCCATAACGCCGCGGCTGGGGACGGCGGGCGCGCCCATGGCCGGCCGGAAGCACAGCGCGAAATACGCGCGCGCCATGAACTCCTTGTAAGTCATGGCCTTGCGCTCACCGAAGCGATACCACGTGTCCGATACCTTATATAGATCGGCCGTTCCCTTGTAGGCCGCCACGCAGCGCGCCGCGTCGCCCTCGCCGTCATGCACGTACACGTATCCGGCGGTTTTCACTGCGTCCTGGGCCACGTCGTTGAATCGGGCGATCTCCATGTCGGGAATGCGCGCCGGCGGCGCGACCTGCGGCTCGTCGCAGGCGAACACGCGCCCATACCTGTCCAGGTACGCCACGATGCGCATGGCCTGGTCGCTGGGGGAATCGCCCTCCAGATGCACCAGGTACATGCCGCCGCTTTTCGGCTTCGGCCGCATCACGCGGCCGCCCACCACGCCGAACGCCCCGGAAAAAACCGTGCCGTCGGCGAGCGCGGGCATGGCGTCGCGCAAGACCTTGCAACGCACGCCCAACAGCTTCTCGTGCGGCTCAAGCCGCCACAAGCCCTCTTTTCCCGCAACCTTTTGCACGCTGAACCATCCTTTCAAATACTGGCGAATAGCTTACCAGAGTATGCTAAAAGCCGCCGACCTGCTGGTCGACGGCTTTTAGCCATCGATGGATGCTTTGTAGCGAAAGGGGCTTGCGAACCGGACACTTAATGCTACGTCCCCAAGCGTCTGAACCCAAGTGTCCGTAGCGAAACGAAAGCGCCGCCTGCCTTTTCGGCAAGCGGCGCTCTGCGATCAAAGCCTATGCATTGCAGTTGCGGGCCCTAGCCCTCCACGCGCTGGGAGTTCTCGAACGTGAAGCGGCCCATCTTCACGCCGCCCAAGATGTGGATGTGGAAGTGCTTGACCGTTGCAGCGGAGTCGGGGCCGGTGTTCATGACCGTGCGGAAGCCGGACTCGCGCACGCCCTTGAGCTCGGCGACCTTCGGCACCACGGACAGCATATGGCCGAGCACCTCGGCCGGGATGCCGTCGCACAGGTCGTCGTAGTGCTTCTTCGGGACAAGCAGGGTATGCACGGGAGCCTCGGGCTCGATGTCGTCGAACGCGAAGCAGATATCGTCCTCGTACACCTTGTTCGTGGGGATCTCCCCGGAGATGAGTTTGCAGAACAGGCAGTCATCGGCCATTTGAGGTTCCTTTCGTCGAAGGGGTGCGGCGGCGCGGCGCCGATCCGCACGAACAGTTTACCGCACGGGGCCGCACCGCGACCCCGCGATCCTGCTACAGCGGGAACTTCCCCGCTGCTCGGCGCTTACAGATGCGCGACCACCAGGTCGCCCATGCCGGCGCAGCCGACCACCTTGTCGGCGGGCGTTTCGGCATCCTTCAGGTCACCCGTGCGCCAACCCTCGTCGAGCACCTCGGTGACCGCGCGGCGGATATCGTCTGCCGCCTCGTTCATGCCGAAGCTGTAGCGCAGCATCATCTCGACGGACAGGATCTGCGCCAGCGGGTTGGCGATGCCCTTTCCGGCGATATCCGGGGCGCTGCCATGGCTGGGCTCGTACAACGCCGTGGAGTCGCCCAGGCTTGCGGAGGCTAGCATGCCGAGCGAGCCCGTGATCTGCGCGGCCTCGTCGGAGAGGATGTCGCCGAACATGTTCTCGGTGACCACCACGTCGAAGTCGGCGGGACGGTTGATCAGCTGCATGGCGGTGTTGTCCACCAGCAGGTCCTCGATCTGCACGTCGGGGTACTCCTGCTCGCCGATGCGGTGCACGATCTCGCGCCACATGCGGCTGGTCTCAAGCACGTTGGCCTTATCGACGCTGGTCACCTTGCCGCGGCGCTTGCGGGCCGCCTCGAACGCCTGGCGGGCGATGCGCTCCACCTCGTACTCGCGGTACTCGAGCGTGTCATAGGCGCGCTGGCCCTTGGCGCCATCGGTACCGGCACCTTCCTCGTCGTAGAAGCGCTCGCGCTTGCCGAAGTACAAGCCGCCGGTGAGCTCGCGCACGATCATGAGGTCGACGCCCTCGATGACCTCGGGTTTGAGCGTGGAAGCGTCCGCAAGCGCATCAAAGATCTGCACGGGGCGCAGGTTGGTGTACAGGCCCAAGCCCTTGCGGATGCCCAAAAGTCCCGCCTCGGGACGCGGCGCGCCCGGGTCGGTGGTATCCCACTTCGGCCCGCCCACGGCGGCAAGCAGCACGGCATCGGCTGCCTTCGCGGCCTCGAGCGTGGCGGTCGGCAGCGGTTCGCCCACCGCGTCGATGGCGGCGCCGCCTATAAGCGACTCCTTGCAATCGAAGCGCGTGTCGTACTTCGCGCCGACGGCGTTGAGGACCTTCACGCCCTCCGCGATGATCTCAGGGCCGATGCCATCGCCCGGCAACAGGCAGATGTCGTATTGCTTCGTCATGATGCAAGCCTCTTTCAAAATGTGATCCGGTTACATTCACATAGTAACGCACTAGGGCTTCCCAACGGCCTATTCCCGTGGGAAATATGCATATGTCCACGCAGGGCGATGTGCGCTTTGGCGGCAAAGCGGCGGCACCGTCGACCGGGCGTTTTCGCGAAATGGGCCGCTCCATTGCCGGAGTCATTGCTTTTTGGGCCGCGCGGGGCTTGCCGCGGGCAAGGCGGCTCGGGCATACTCGCACATAGCAGCCCCGACGCTCAAGGAGGCCATATATGGAAGGGTTCTTCGCCATCAAGTGCCGCAACTGCGGCGGCCCCATGTACTCCCACCAGCAAACCCGCAGCTTCGATTGCGCCTATTGCGGGGCGAGCACGCCCTGGGCCGAGGGCGGACCGGAGCCGGCACCTGCCATGGGCATCCGCCATACGCCGCTTCAGGTGGTCGACGGCCTGCTGAAGCTGACGCACGTCTCGCAGCTCGAGCCCGCGCAGGATTCCGACTGGTACTACTACAAGCCCTACTGGCGCAACATGTCGCTGCTCGAGCGGCTGCTATGGGAAGACCCCGCAACCGCCGACGAGTTCCAAAACGCCGAGCACGTAAGCGTTCCTTGCCCGTTTTGCGGGGCAGCGTTCGAGGGCAAATCCACCCAAAGCGTGTTCGAGTGCCCCTCGTGCGGCAACAAGATCGGCGTTGCCGACCTGCTCAAACCCGGCACGTTCAGCAAACGGCTTTCCATGGGAACTGGAGCGGAATACATCCCTGAGCAGGCACTTCCCTGCCGTATCTCCGCCCAGCAGGCGCGCGCGAACGCCCTTGCGCTTGTACACCAGCACCCCGAGGCCTTCGCCGGGCACGACGTGGACAAGGCCATCGGAGAGCAGATGGCGCTCACGTACGTGCCCGTGGAGCTTGCCGACCTACGCATGATGGCGTCCTTCCCCGGCAAGATACCGGGGAAGGAATCGCAGGTGTACTTCGAGGTGCTCGATTGGGCGTGGCCGAAGACCTATTTCGTCGACATACCGCTTATGGGCCTGCTCGAACCGTGGGATTTCTCGACAGTGGCCCCGTTCGACCCCGCCATGCAGGAAGGCGATTTCCGCGTCATAGCCGTCGAGGGCCTGCTGAAGAAGAGCGCCGTCATCGACAAGCTAACGTATTCGCTGGCGGGAAACGATGCCGAGAAGGCGTTCGGCTACAGCAAGAAGAGCATGCGTCAATGGGCCCGCAGCGTGCGCAAACACGCATCGGGGTTGATGCTCATGCCAATCTATTACGTCGATCGTCCCGCCTCGGACGGGCGCGAGGGCGAGCAGGTGCGCATAGCCGTGAACGGGCAGACGGGCCGCGCCGCAGCCGTGGTGTTCAGCGAGAAAAAGGAGATTCACGTGCAGGCGCCGCTCAACCCCGGCCTTTATCTGTCCGCCGAGAGCACCGTGCACGCAACGCCCATCGAGGTGAAGTACGCGAAATCGCCGTTTTTGTACAAGATCGTCCGCATCGGCGGCAACGAGGGCGCCGTCCAAACGGCAACAGCCGGCGAAGGCACGTACCGGGAAGAGAAACCGCGCCGCAAAGGCCTGCTCGGCAGGCTGTTCGGGGATTAAACGCCACCAGCCGCACGTCCCCGAATCGCGGGTGAGCGAGGGACGGGGACGCGTTCACAACCGAAAGCGGACTCGTGAACAGGGGACGGAGACGCGTTCGCGGCCGAATGTGGATGCGAAACGGTGATGGAATCGCGTTCACATACGCAAGCGGAGGACGCGGACGCGTCTAGGGCACACTCCCTGCCCCGAATGCAAGAGGGCGGCTTGCCGTGAGCAAGCCGCCCTCTTTCCTGTTACGGTTAATGCCTTACCCCCCGCGTGAACAGGGGACGATGACGCTATTCGATGCCGAGCACCTTGCGGGTGCGGTTGATCAAGCCGCCTTCCTCGATGATCTCGCGGATGAACGGCGGGAACGGCTGGGCCTTGAACGTTTCGCCGGTGGTGGTGTTCGTGATGACGCCCGCATCGGCATCGACGTCCACGACATCGCCCTGCTTGATGGCGTCCACCGCCTCGGGGCATTCCATGATGGCCAGGCCGGTGTTGATGGAGTTGCGGTAGAAGATTCGCGCAAAGGACTTGGCGATGACCACGTCCACGCCCGCAGCCTTGATGGCGATGGGCGCATGCTCGCGCGACGAGCCGCAGCCGAAGTTCTCCTCTGCCACGATGATGTCGCCCTTGTGCACCTTCTTCACGAAGTCCTTGTCCAAATCCTCCAGACAGTGCGCTGCCAGCCACTCGGGGTCGGAGGAGTTGAGGTAACGGGCCGGGATGATGACGTCGGTGTCGATGTCGCGGCCGTAACGATGCGCGGTACCCTTGAAATGCATGATCGGTTCCTTCCCTTATCCGTTATTCCGCAATGTCCTCGGGCAGGCCGATGTGGCCGAGCACGGCGCTTGCCGCGGCAACCGCCGGGCTTGCCAGATACACCTCGGACGTGGGGTCGCCCATGCGGCCGACGAAATTGCGGTTCGAGGTGGAAACGCAGCGCTCGCCAGCAGCCAGGATGCCCATGTAGCCGCCCAGGCACGGACCGCACGTGGGCGTGGAAACGGCGCAGTTGGCGTCAAGAAACACGTCCATCAGGCCCTCGGCGATGCACTGCTTGTACACAGCCTGCGTTGCCGGGATGACGATGCAGCGCACGTCGGGGTGCACCTTGCGGCCGCGCAGCACATCGGCGGCCTGGCGCATATCCTCCAAGCGGCCGTTGGTGCAGCTGCCGATGACGGCCTGGTCGATCTTCGCATCGCGCGACTCGGCCGCCGGGCGCGTGTTGGACGGCAGATGCGGCCATGCCACGGTTGCCGGGATATCGGCGGCATCGATCTCGTACACGTGGGCGTACACGGCATCGGGGTCGGAGTGGTATTCGGTATAGGGGCGCTCGGTGCGGCCGTCCATGTAGGCGCGCGTGATGTCGTCGACCTCGATAAGGCCTGCCTTGCCGCCGGCCTCGATGGCCATGTTGGAGATGGAAAGGCGCTGGTCCATGGACATGGTGCGGATGGCGCTGCCCGTGAACTCCATGGCCTTGTACAGCGCGCCGTCCACGCCGATCATGCCGATGATGTACAAGATAACGTCCTTGCCGGTGACGCCGGGGGCAAGCTGGCCGTCGATCTTGAACAGCAGGCTTTCGGGCACCTTGAACCACGCCTTGCCCGTGGCATAGCCCACGGCGGCATCGGTGGAGCCAACGCCGGTGGAGAATGCGCCGAGGGCGCCATAGGTGCAGGTATGGGAATCGGCGCCGATGATCAGATCGCCCGCGCCCACGACGCCCTGCTCGGGCAGCAGCGCGTGCTCGACGCCCATGCAGCCGACCTCGTAGTAATGCGTGATGCCCTGCTCACGGGCGAAATCGCGCACCTGCTTGGCCTGCTCGGCGCTTTTGATGTCCTTGTTCGGAACGTAGTGATCGGGAACCAGGGCGATCTTGGTGGGATCGAACACCTTCTCCACGCCGATCTGCTTGAAATTCTTAATGGCGATAGGCGACGTGATGTCGTTGGAAAGCACCAGATCGAGATTGCACTCGATCAACTGCCCCGGCTCGACTTCGTCAAGCCCCGCATGTGCGGCCAAGATCTTCTCGGCCATGGTCATGGGACGTGCCATGTTCGCTCCTTCGATTTGCAGCCTCGCGCGCCCGCACATCGGGCGATTTGAAAAACTGGGTGATTGTACCACCCGCATTTCCCGAAAATGTGGAAGAGCCCCGGCGGGGCTCTTCTTCGTAACATATTGTTTACGTTCGCTAACGCGAAGGGCGTGCTCAGCTGCTGAAGCTAGGGCTGGCAAGGGCCCGAGCACAGCCGTACGAGATGCTGTGCGTCGCGGACGGCCATTGCCGCGAAGCCCAGCGCTACCAGGTTCCGGCGTAGGCGCCGTAGTAGCCGGGATCGCAGGCAGCCACGAACGCAGCAAGCAGGCCGCCCACCATGACGGTAAAGATGATGCCGGCGAGCATCCACACGGCGAAGCCGATAGCGGAGAATTTCACGGCGTCGTTTTTCACCTGGGGGTATTTATCGGCGTTGCACACCCAGGCAAGCAGGATACCCGGGATGCCCACCAACGCGCCGATGACGAACCAGGCGAACTTCATGCCGCCCGACAGCTTCACGAGCGGGGCCGGAGGATACACCGGCTGCGCATACATAGGCTGTTCGTAGGGCTGGTGCTGCTGGGCCTGCGCATACGGCTGCTCGGGCTGGGGCTGAGCCGGAGGCACCTGGGATGCGCCGGAGCCGCTTTGCGGCTGAGCCGGCGGGACTTGGGAAGCCGCAGAAGAGCCTTGCGGCTGGGCGGCGGGCTGAGCGGGAGCCTGCGGGGAAACCGGCTGCTCGGACTGCGGAGTGGGGTTATCATTGTGCTCGGTCATGATCGGACCTTTCTCTTGGTTGCAGGGGCCACATTCGGGCCCTGCTTCGATATCCCCAGTATACGCACGGACCGCCGCCTCAGCGCAAACCGTTGCCATCCCGATGCAAAACGGACGGCTCCGTTGACCGCCCGTTAACGATAATGGTGTTCGCTAGCCGCAGCTACCGCTTCGCGAGCGCCGTGCACAGCGCGTCGAGCAGCGTGATGGCGAAATGCTGGGCAGAACGGCCCACGCCGGCGTCCTCCCACATGCTGCCGGGAAGCTCGACGGCGATGCGCGCCGGGTCGGCCTGCATGGCCGCCTCAAGCGCCGATTCCAGGCGCATGGACAGCGTCTCCTCAGGGGCGAACCCCACGCGAGGCGCGTTGCCCGTCTGCTCCTCGGGCAGCACGATGTGCACGAGCAGCATCTGCTCATCGGGCGCCACCAGCAGGTTGTCGGCGCTGACGATCTTCGATGCGGGGTTGGTGGCAAGCGCCAGGTTGCTCATGCGCGAGGCCACGCTGCGCGTGAACTCCTGCGTGCCGAACAGGCACAGCGCGTTGCGCTCCAGCACGCCGGCTGCGCGTGCGAAGCCCAGATGAGAGGAGCCGCGCACGGCCTCCTTGCCCTCCCAGGAATGATGCAGGTTGCGGATGGCGGCATACGTGTAAGCGCCGGCTATGCCGTCGGTGGGCAGGCCCAGGTTCGTCTGGAACTTGCGCAGGGCAAGCTCGGTGAACGCGCCGAAAATGCCGTCGATGTCGCCACAGGCGAAGCCGAGCGCGGAAAGCGCCTTCTGCAGCTGCTGCACGTCATGACCGTGGAAGTGGGGCATGCGCAGGTACAGCGTGCGGTCGCCCAGGCAAAACGACGCATCCACCAGGGCGGCCCAGGTTTTCTCGTCCACCTCGTCGCCGCACTCGAGATGCGCTTGGGAACGGAAGGAGGCGACGGCCTTCGCCGTTTCGGGCCCGAACAGGCCGTCGATGCAAGCCTCGTCCAGAAGCCCGATGCGGGAGAGACGGTGCTGCACGTCCTCGACGGCAGCACCGGAATCGTTGAGTTTAATGGTTTCCATTGCACCCACCTACTTCAGTCGGTTCACAAACCAATCGGCCATGGAGATCAGCAGATCGCGCGACAGGGACGGCCCCACCTTTTCCACCAAGCGGCCCTTCGCGGTGTTGGTCAGGTTCTCGGCGTAAGCGCGCGCATACTCGACGCTGCCCGTGGCCTGCATGATGTCGACCGCCTCGGCGAGCACCGCCGGGTCCTTCTCCTTGGCGGACAAGATCTGGATAAGGCGCTCACGCGCCTCAGGGGCGGCGTTTGCCAGGGCGTGCACCACAACCAGCGTGCGCTTGCCCTCGGTGATGTCGCTGCGAAAGTCCTTCTTCGTGGACTCCTCGCTGCCGATGAGGTTGAGCAGGTCGTCCTGGATCTGGAACGCCAAGCCCGTATCAAGGCCGTAGCTGCGCAGGGCCTCCACCTCCTCGGCCGTGCCACCGCCGATGATGGCGCCCACGGCCAGCGGCACCGCGCCGGAGTAGTGGGCGGTTTTATGCGTGGCCATGACCAGGTAGTCCTCGGGGGCGATGTCGTAGCGGCCATCGCGCGCCCATCCGATGTCGAGAGCCTGGCCTTCTATGGTGCGACGCGTCATTTCGATGAGCTCAGAGATAACGCGCACCTTCGTATGATCGTCAAGATCGGGGTCTTCCACAACCGTGCCGTTCACCAGGGACAGAGCCAGGTCGCCAGCGTTGATGGCAAGGCCGATGCCCTCCGTGCAGTGCATGCACGGCTCGCCGCGGCGAAGCTCCGCCTCGTCGGCGATATCATCATGGATGAGGGCTGCGGTATGGAAGTGCTCGATAGCCGCCGCCGCGCTGGTGGCCAGGCGCATGTCGCCGCCTACGGCCAAGCATGCGGCGAAGCAGATGAGCGGGCGATGGCGCTTGCCGCCGTTTTCGCTATACCGCTTCAGCGGCGCGTACAGGTAACGATCCATGTCGGGGTGCGTTCCCGCGGGAAGGTAGGTGTTCACCAGATCCCCTACCTGATCGGCATAGGCCATCAGATAGCCTTCGAAGGTTTTCGGGGGTTCGGCTACGTCTGCGATGATCTCGTTGATGTTCTTCATAGCGCTTTCTTGATTCGAATCGCTTGCATGCTCCTTGCCATGGTACCACAAGCGCATTGCGCTCACGCGCCCCTCCGGACAAGCGGCGCAATCAGCCAAGGAACTTCAAATTGACCGCCGCCTAGACGCCCTCGCGGCTTTTTCTGATATGATGGTTGACGCGCTTGGGAGCGTGGCGGAATCGGCATACGCAGCGGACTTAAAATCCGCCGCCGCAAGGCTTGTGGGTTCGAATCCCACCGCTCCTACCATGCGAACACGGCAACGGCCCGGATCGGTTCACCGATCCGGGCCGTTTTGCATGTTCGGGCAGATCCGATACGCAGCGGCGCGGGACCGCTCGCTAGGCATCGACGCACGTCGTCTTGCTTGGAAGGCGGGCCTATTCGAGCTTGGCCGCGTCCAATATGATGCCGTGCAGGATGTCCGTCTCGCTGACGGTGAACCCGTCCACGCCGACGGCGTCCATGACAGCCTGCATGATGACCAAGCCCGCCACGATGACCGGTGCTCGGCCGGGGTCCAAGCCCACGACCTGGCTGCGCCGCTCCAGGGGCATGGCGGCAAGCTGCGAGTACTGCCGATCGAGCTGCTGGCGCGTCACGTGCGCCTTATGCACCTTCGACGAATCGTACACGCGCATCTGGTCGCGCACCGCGACCACCGTGGTAGCCGTACCCGCGACCGCCACCAGACGCTCAGGCGCCACGCCGGCCTTCCCGGCTTCCCCGAGATGCTCGGCAAGCTGCTGCGAAACCCATTCGCGCGCCGCTTCAAGCTCGGCGGGCGCGGGAGGGTCGGTGCGGACGAACTTCTCGGTGACGCGACGGCATCCGATATCGAAGGAGTGCGCCCACGCAGGCGCTTGGCCCGCACGGCCCACCACCATCTCGGTGGAGCCGCCGCCGATATCCACCACCATAAGGTCCTGGCCAGGGAAATCGCACGATGCACCCGAGAATGACAGCCCCGCCTCCTTCCAACCGGGTATGACCGAAAGGACGACGCCGAGCTCCGCCAAACGCCGCACGAACTCATCGGAGTTCCCTGCATCGCGCGATGCCGAGGTGGCCACCGCGATGGTCTTGGCGATGGGGGCGCCCTGCTCGGCAAGGCGGTCGCGCACGGCGCAATACCCCTCTACCGTTTCAACGGTGCGGTCGATTGCGGCAGGCAAGAGCATACCGGTGGCATCGACGCCTTCGCCAAGGTTGGTGATGGCGTATTCGCGATCCACCTCATGGATGGCGCCCGCGGCGTCGACGTCCGCCACGAGCATGCGGCACGTGACCGTTCCGATGTCGATGGCGGCATAGCGCCCTGCAGCAAATCCTTGCATGCGGCTTTCGGTCATGGCAACCCCCTTGCCTGCTTATTTGTAGCCGAACACCAGATCGAGCAGCGGCGAGTACCACGTATCGGGCGCCTGCACGCTATCGGAGGAGACGTTGGGTGTGATAGTGGAACCCTGCTGGGTTTCCTCCAGGTTCAAACCGCGCACGTTGGCGGATTCCTCGCCTTTTTTCACCCAGCCGAGCTGCTCGTGGGCACGCTGCTCGACGCCTGCATCGGTTTGCAGGGAATCGACGTCGGATTGCAGCTCCTGGTTGCGATCGACGAGCGCATCGTATTCGATGACCAGCTTATCGTGGTCGCGCACGCTGCAATAGTAGCGCTGCGCGGTGGGATACAGGAACACCGTGGACATGACCAAGCACGCCGCCACGGCGGCGCCGATCATGAAGTTGCGAGACCCCATGGCGCCCATAAGGGCATCTTTGGAGAAACGCGCATGACGGCGGTTGCGAGAAGGCGTGGACTCATCGGCCTGCATACGCTGGGCGCGGCGTTGGCTTGACCCCATCTGCCCTTTGTACACGGCTGCGCGCGGGGAATCGTCGCTCTCGGGCGCTTGCCCGCCGAACTGCTTCTCGAACGCGCGGCCGGCCTTGGCCTTGGCGCGCGCCTTGGCCTTGGCGCGACGGCGATCGGCTGCCGTGATCCGACCCTCTTCCGGCTCCTGGGCGCGCCCATCGCGCTCTGGCGCGGAAACGCGAGAGGAACGACGCTGCTCGGCAACGGCTTCGTCGCGTTTACGGGCGGCGCGGGAGGCGCCGCGACGCTGCTGCGCGGGATGCCGGAAGGCTTCCTCTTCGGAATACGGCTGCGCAAACGCGTCCTCGGAAAGATAGGACAGCAAAGGCGAGCTTTGGCGGCGCGGGGCTTGCGAGGGACGCTGGCCCGCACGGGCACGACCCGCCTGCGAGCGCTCCGCCCGATCGCGATGGTGATGTTCTGGGTAACGGGAACCGCCTCGCTTGACGTCGTCGAACGAGAGGATATGAGCTTGCCGTGACATGGATGACCGCCCCTTAGCGCATGTGGTTCGATTAAGTGTGTGATTTGATGCAAGAAGCATTCGGTAGCATAGCATATCGTCCGGCGCCGCGCGGGCGGCACCCAAGACGGAAAACCGCCCGTCTCCAAGGTGGAAACGGGCGGCTGGCATGCGGTTTAGCTTCAGCGATGGGCGCCTTCGCGCCTTTAGAGGTCGAGCTTTTTAATATAAGCTCTCCATTTCTCGAACGAGTCGTCGCTGATGGCGTGTTCCATAAGGCAGGCTTCGCTCTCGGCAACGTCGGCGGGAATGCCCAGCTCCTTATGCAAGAACTTCGAGAGCATGCAATGACGCTCGTAGATGGCGGTGCCATAGGCAAAGCCAGCCTCGGTGAGGGTGACATCGCCATAATACGGCTGCTCGGCAAGCGCCTTCTCCTTAAGCGCGGTGACCGCCTTGTTCACGGAAGCCTTGGAAACGCCCATTTTGTTGGCGATGTCGACAGATCGGACGGACACCTCCGTGGTGCCCCCGAGCATTACGATGGCCTCAAGGTAATCCTCGTGCGATTTGGACATCTTCTCCATTGGGCACTCCTTTCATAGTTGCCCTCATAGTACCACAGGGCGACAGCATAACGCCAAAAGCGCATAGCTGCGCATCGAGCAGCTCAAGCGACCGCGGATTCACAAGGGAAACTCGAAAAGGGAAACGTGGCCGACGAGGGTGGAGAGGGGGGGTATGGAACCCTCGTCGGCCTGCTGATACGGCGGGGCCAGACGAGAAGAGCCCTGCCGCCGGGTCAGCAAAAGAAAGAGAGGCGTCAAATGGCTTTTGCGAGGGGGAACGCTTGCCATCGACATTTGTCAGTATAGGGTAACTTTAGTAAACCGTCAATAACTTTTTTGGGAAAAGTTTTCCTTAGCGATCTTCTCATTTTGCGCTCATGATTCGCGAGCTCACCCGAGCGCTTCGTTTGCGTTTGACACGGGTGCAGACGGACTTCCCGTTGCCGGTTGATTTGGCTCCCAAGCCCATTCGAATGCTTCGCATGCGAACCTCCTCTGCCGCCGGACATCGCGCGCAGGCAGCTGCGTCGCACGGGACGAGCGCGCTGCGCGCCCCGCCCCCCGACCGCAAGGCCGCCATATACGCGGAGGGGCCGGCATCAAGCCGGCCCCTCCGCTTGGTAGCATCTTCTATACCGCGGACGCGCCCGCGGTTCGCCTATCTACCGGACACGGCCTTGCCCATGTCGGCGGCCATGCGCGCCGCGGCGCTGCACCCCGTGCACCCGCCGCAGCCGCCCGAGCAGCCGCGCGGGCTATCGGCATGGCAGTCGCACATGCCACGGCTCCACAGACGGCGCACTGCCCATGCGGCCCATGCAACCACGATCAGCAGGACCGCCACGGTCGGCAGGTTGAATTCCAAACCCAAGATCACGGCCCGT
>NZ_HE611015.1:560986-652870 GCF_000236865.1 Senegalimassilia anaerobia JC110
CTAAGCTGCACGCCTATGCCGGCGCGCGAAAAATGTTTCCCTTGGATAATACTACGAACAACAGCGGGACGCCACCCAAAGGCGGCGTCCCGCTTAAAGCAGCTCACGTCTTCGCAAAACCGTCATCGATGGTTTTCTGGCCCGATACCGGTCTTGCAAGATGGGCGCGGCGCTACTTCTCCTGCTTCTCCTCACGCTTGGGCATGGGGCGGAAAATCTGGAACAGCATGGCGGCTGCGATGACGATGGCCACCACGGTGAACACGTTGAACTCGACCTCGCCGGTCGCAAGGCCGACGAACTGGTAGAGCATGGTGCCCACGCACCAGGCGAAACCGCACAGGTAGCCGATGGTGATCCAGAACCACTTCGGGGAGTTCTGCTGCTGGCGGATGGTGCCCATGGCGGCGAAGCACGGAGCGCACAGCAGGTTGAACGCGCAGAAGGCGACCACGGCAGCGGTGGAGCCGCCGAGCATCTGCAGGAAGCCGAACCACAGCTGCGGGTCAGCCTCGCCGTAATCGGCCAGCTGCGTGATGATGCCCACGGTTGCCACGACGTTCTCCTTGGCCACCAAGCCGGTGACGGCGGTCGCCGTAGCCTGCCAGTTGTCAAAGCCCAGCGGAGCGAAGATCCAGGCAAGCAGGTTGCCCAAGCCGGCCATGAGGCTGTGCTCCATGTAGTCGGGGGCATCGGGGTCGAGCAGGCCGAAGCCCTCGCCCGCATCGCCGAAGTTCATGAGGAACCAGATGACGATGGTGGACAGGAAGATGATGGTACCTGCCTTGATGATGTAGCCCTTCACGCGCTCCCACATGGACAGCAGGATGGACTTCACCGTAGGCATATGGTACTCGGGCAGCTCCATGACGAACGGGGTTGCCTCGCCGGCGAACAGCTTGGTCTTCTTCAGCATGATACCGGACAGGATGATGGCGATGACGCCCAGGAAGTAGAACATGGGGGCCACGTACCACGTTGCAGACGAATCACCGGACGCCAGAGCGCCGAACACGAGCGCGATGATGGGCATCTTCGCGCCGCACGGGATCATCGTGGTGGTCATGATGGTCATGCGACGGTCCATCTCGTTCTCGATAGTCTTGGTGGACATGACGGCGGGCACGCCGCAGCCGGAAGCGATGAGCATCGGGATGAACGATTTACCGGACAGGCCGAACTTGCGGAAGATGCGGTCCATGATGAACGCGACGCGGGACATGTAGCCGCACAGCTCCAAGATGCCCAGCAGCAGGAACAGGATGACCATCTGCGGGATGAAGCCGATGACGGCGCCGACGCCGGAGACGATGCCGTCATTGACGAGGGACTGCAGCCACGGCGCGACGTCTGCCGCTTCCATGGCATCGGCGATGATGGCGCCAAGACCCGGGATCCACAGGCCCCACGTGCCGTCGGACGGATCGGGCTCCTCGACCTCAAGCGCCTTCTGGTAATCGGCGAACGTGATGGACTGCTCCTCCACGTTGCCATCCTCGTCCTCAACCTCCATGGTGGCCACGGCGTGCGAGGCTTGCGCCTGCTCGTCGAAGTCGGCGACGATGGCCTGCGCCTCCTCATATTCAGCCATGGCATCCTCATATTCGGCCACGGCGTCCGCATCGGCGTCGTCTTCAGGCGCCTCAGGCTCCTCGGCGGCTAAGGCGTCGAGCACTTCCTGCGATGCATCGGAAGGCAGCTCGGACTCCTCGTCCTCGCCCAAGATGTTCTCGACATAGGTCACAACCTGGGAATGCGCGTCCTCGTATTCCTCGGTGGCCTCGTCGAACGCGGCGTTGCCGGTGTAGAGCCAGCCGTCGCCGGAGATGCCGTCGTTGGCCCAGTCGGTCACCACGCCACCGCCGACGGAGACCGCCAGCCAGTACACGAAGAACATGATGACGATGAAGATGGGCAGGCCAAGCCAGCGGTTGGTGACCACGCGGTCGATCTTCTGCGAGGTGGTCAGGCCCGTGCGCGTGCGCTTGACGGTCTTGCCCATAACGTGGCTGATGGCGTCGTAACGCTCGGCGGTGATGATGGATTCAGCATCGTCGTCGAGCTTGTCCTCGATGGAGGTGCGGATGGCTGAGATGGCGTCCAAGTCGGCCTGGGACAGCTTGAGGTCGGCGATGGTCTTGTCCTCGGCCTCGAACAGCTTGATAGCGTACCAACGAGCCGCGTTGGGGGACACCTTATCGCCGAGCACGCCCTCGATCTTGACGAGCGCCTCCTCGACGGCAGCGTCGAACTTCATCTGCGACGCGGGGGCTTTCTCGGCCCGAGCGGCATCGATGGCGGCCTTGACGACGTCCTCCATGCCGCGGCCCTTCAGCGCCGAGGTGGGGACGATGGGGCAGCCCAGCTCGCGGGACAGGCCGTCGACGTCAATCTTGTCGCCGTTCTTCTCCACCAGGTCCATCATGTTCAGCGCGATCACGACCGGGATACCCAGGTTCAGGATCTGGCTGGTCAGATACAGGTTACGCTCAAGGTTGGTGGCGTCGACCAAGTTGATGACGGCGTCGGGGCCGCCTTCGAGCAGATAATCGCGCGCCACGATCTCCTCGGGCGAATACGGGGACAGCGAGTAGATGCCCGGCAAGTCCGTGATGGTCACGTCCTTGTCGCGCGTGTACTTGCCCTCCTTCTTCTCGACGGTCACGCCCGGCCAGTTGCCAACGTACTGGTTGGCGCCCGTCAGGTCGTTGAACATCGTCGTCTTGCCGCAGTTCGGGTTGCCGGCAAGGGCAATGCAGATTCCCATGATCTACCTTTCTTGCGAATCGATTCGGCTTCTTGCGCTGTTCTGGGTTTCGATGTTTCACATCGTCCCAGCTCAGAAGTCATTTTGAGTTAGGTTACGGTAACTCGTTCCGGTAAAAAACGGCGCACTCGCGCCACTGCCCGTCGACGGTCGATGCGCCGGCTGTTACGCCGGCGTACATGCTAGTCGACGAGGATGCACTCCGCCTCGCTTTTGCGCAGCGACAGCTCGTAACCGCGAACCGTCACCTCAATGGGATCTCCAAGCGGCGCCACCTTACGCACGTACACCCCGACGCCTTTCGTGATGCCCATGTCCATGATGTGACGCTTGAGCGCGCCCTCTCCGCTAAGGCGGCGCACCGTAGCAGATTCGCCGACCTGCACATCGCGCAGCGTTTTGCCCTGAATCTCGGCCATCTAGCCCTATCCTCGCTTTCTTATGCTTCTCTCCATGCCCTTATACTGGCGGCTGCAGCGCAGCCGCACGAACGGCCGCAGCGTTTTCCCGCTGCGGCCGGATTCGCCTACTGCGGCGGAGGATCGGCCGCTATGCCGTTGCCGCGGAGGTGATGATATGGGACGCCGCTTGACGGCCGATGGCCACCTGCGCGCCTTTGACGGAGACGATCAGGTCTCCCGCCACGCCCGACACCACCTTGACCTCCGCTCCTTCCACGAAGCCGAGATTCTCAAGATGATGCTGCAAGTCGCCCCTCCCACGCACTTTGACGACATGCGCGGACTCACCCTCTTTCAGGAAGGAAAGCGGCATCTGCTGGACGGACACGCTAGAAGCTCGCGCAGCCTTCACCGCAGCGCTCGTCATCGCAGTCTCCATGATGTTCTCCCTTCATTTGTTAGACGCATACAACAGAAAGATGTTACATCAAATTGACTTTGCATGGAAGCCTTGGGCAACTTTTTGTACGCTACGGGTAATTTTTCAAAGTTTCACCACATTTACTCCGGAACGAGCAAAGCGCGGCTGAAGATGCCAGACGAGCGGACATGAAAAGCGTTCCGACTGCAAACTTGCTCTCCGCCACCCTTCCTACCCGCCTCCGTCGAAACTGCTCGCAAGTATTTCCCGCACTAAAAGAGGGCGAGCCCTCTGCAGCTAGGCGGCACGAGTCCCGACATCGATCTCATTTGCCGAAAACGTCATTCGCCACCGTTTGTCTGAAGAACGGGAAATTCATCTTCCATCTGTACTTTCGCAGGAATATTATGCGTACCGTGAATAATCCCCCTTTTCGCAATGCCGAAGGAGGCGCCAAGCCCATGCAAGAGAATCGCTATATCGATACGCGCGGATGCGTCGACCAACCCGTCGAGTTCACCGAAGCCGTTATCAACGGCCTGGCAGATGGCGGCGGACTGTACGTTCCGCAGCATATCCCCGAGCTTACGCTCGACGAGATCTGCGAGCTGGCTCAGCTGCCCTATGCGCAGCGCGCAGCGCGCATCTACAAGGCCTTCGGCGTCGATCTTCCCGCCCAGGTGATCGACGAGCTGATGGCCCAGGCCTATGGCGACAACTTCGATGACGAGCGCATCTGCCCCATCACCTCCCTTGATGCCGACACCCACGTCCTCGAGCTGTGGCACGGCCCCACCAGCGCCTTCAAGGACATGGCGCTGCAGTGCCTGCCGCGCTTCTTCAGCGCATCGGCAGCCCAGCTGCGCGAGCAGGGCAAGCTCGACCACGACTTCCTTATCCTGGTGGCAACGTCGGGAGACACCGGCAAGGCCGCCCTCGAAGGCTTCCGCGACCTGCCCCATGTCTCCATCTCGGTCATGTATCCCGACGGCGGGGTGAGCGACATCCAGTACCGCCAGATGGCCACGCAGCGCGGATCGAACGTCAACGTGTGGGGCGTGCGCGGCAACTTCGACGATTGCCAAACGGGCGCTAAGAACGTGTTCGGCGACGCGGCCTTCGCCGAGAAGCTGCTCTCCGAGCACGGCGTCTCGCTCTCTAGCGCGAATTCCATCAACTGGGGCCGCCTGCTGCCGCAGGTGGTGTACTACGTGTCCGCATACTCGCAGCTGGTCGCCGACGGCAAGCTCGCAGCCGGCGCGCCGCTTGATGTCTGCGTGCCTACCGGCAACTTCGGCAACATCCTTGCCGCGTACTACGCCAAGCGCATGGGAGTGCCCATCGACATGCTGTACTGCGCCAGCAACGAGAACCGCGTGCTCACCGATTTCATCAACACCGGCACCTACGACGTGTCCGACCGCCCGTTCGTGCTGACCCCCTCCCCTTCCATGGACATCCTGGTCAGCTCCAACCTGGAGCGCCAGCTGTTCGAGCTGACGGGCCGCAACCCCGAAGCGATCGCCGGCTGGATGGCAGACTTGAAGCAGCAGCGCTGCTTCCGCGTGGACGAGGACACGTTCAAGGCCGTTCGCAAGCACTTCGCCGCCGATAGCGTGGACAACGCCGAGTGCCTGCGCACCATCAAGGAGGTGCTCGACAAGCACGACTACCTGCTCGACCCGCATACCGCCGTGGCATACCGCGCCGCACAGAACCTGCGCGGCGAAAACCCCGTGCTCATCGCCAGCACCGCCCACTGGGCCAAGTTCGGCAACAACGTGTACCGCGCCTTGCACGATATGCAGCCCGGCCAGCCCCTGCCGGAAAACGTTGCCGCACTTTCCGGCTGCGGCCTCAACGACCTGGTCGCCGACGAATCGGGCCACCACGACGTGCCGCGCGGCCTGGCGGAACTCGACGGTCTGCCCATCAAGTTCACCGAAGTCATCGACGGCACCACCGAGGACATCGAGAGCGCGACGGAGCGGTTTCTCGCTGCCTTGGACAACGAATAGCAGCACACGAGGGGGAACCGAAGGACCATTCATGAGCAAACTATCCAAGCTTAAACCGATCGTCAGGCTTTCCGTGGTCAATCCCAACACGGATAGCAACTCGGTGTTCGGCCGCGGCATCGCCAGCCTGTGCATCGGCGTGCGAGACACCGGCTCCTTAAACGCCGCAGCCAAGAGCATGGGCATGGCATATAGCAAGGCATGGCGCATCATCAAAGACACGGAAGCAGCCCTTGACGTGCAGCTTCTTTACCGCGATGGCGCCCATGGAAGCCGACTGACCGAAGACTGCGAGCAGATCCTTGCCGCCTACCAGGCCATCGAGGAGCAGCTTCAAGCGCAAGCCGAGGACAGCTTCGAGAAGCAGGTTGATGGCCAGTAGCCGATAGCCGCTCGCCCTACGCATCACCTCGAGGTTTTTCAACGATAACGTGCGGGGAAAGCAAATCGGCCTTATCTCGCATTTTGCGGTGCGGCGCTACCGCGCATCTTGTCATGCGCCCCAGCGCGCACCGCACCCCAGATCGAGCCGCCAACCGATGGCGGCTCGATTCGTATTCCACGCCTACGAAACCCAAATGCCCTCGTATCTCGGCAAGGCCCATCCGAGATATGCCGTCATAGAGCACGTCACCTTCAGCTTCGGCGCCGGCGGCTGGGATGCAGAAGCATCGGCATATGCGCCGATAACGCCGATCGCCTCCCTTGCACGCCCCTCGGCCTCGTACCATACGCTGGGACGCCGCGAAAACGACAGCACCTCCCCGTAGGCCACCTTTTGCACAGGCGGCAGCATGGATTCGCCGTCCACCTCGGCTTCAAGCTGCTTATCGGCGAAGCACCGCCGCTCAGAGAACAATTGCCGCGCCATATCCGTCAATGCATAGCGGACCTCGGCGATATTGCGTCCGAACAGGTCCAACGTCGCCCCCTGCACCACCGTCCCATCCGCGAACGGAACGGTGCACGCGGCATCGGCGAACCACCCTTCAACCTTCTCGCACCCGGGCTTCAACGCGGCGGTGCGCGCATCGGGGGCGACGCAGTACGAGGACGACTCGTCGACGCGTTCGGACCAGCAAGGCTCTCGTTCGCCATCCACGAAATAACGCACCGTGGTGAAGGGGTTCACTACTCGCAAAGGCTTTGAAACGGCACACCCAAGATACGCGGCGTCCAGGTACGCGGTAGTCGCGCGCACGATGCACGCCAGCCGCTTTCCCGCCAAATGCTCGCCGATCTGAAGCGTCCGCCCCGTCTCCTCAAGAAGCCCCGCTGGCACGATTCGGGCGCTTACGCCATGAAGCGGCATCCCGCCACAGGAAGCCTCCTGCCCATCTTGGACCCACTCGGACCAGCTCCCATCCTTCCCGCACACACGATAGCGCACATGAAAGCGCGATGCGGCATCCCCGCCGAGCTTTATGCTGAGACCCTGCGCCTCGGCTCCCTCTTGCGAGGCATCGCGCCACGCTCCGGACGAGACGATTCGTGCGACAAGCCCCAGCCCGCTTCCTTCGGCCGATAGGTTCAAAGCACGCAAAGCCCCGGCACGCCCGCGCGTTCCCACCACGTTCGCCGCCGGTTGCGCATCAAGCCGCAGGCGCCCGCCGCCAAACGACACGCATGCACGGCCCGTGACCTCGGGAATCTCGGAGACAGCTTCTCCCTGACCGTCATCGGCAAACCACAGGTATTCGTATCGAATGCCCTTCGCATCGGCCGATGCGCCTCCGGGCCTGAACGCGGTCCGGGGGTCGGGAACGCCAAGCGAAACGCCCACGGTAACCGTCGAGCCGTCTGCAGCGCCCTCAAGGTCGAACAGGCCGCCGTCCTCCGTGCCGAAACGAGCATCTTCGAGATGCCACATATGCGATTCGTTGCCCCACTCCCCATCGGCATAGCCGTTTGAATGGAACTGCACGCGCGCGCCGTTTTCCTGCGAAGCCCCCACGCGATCCAGCGCCATGCCGGAGCAATCGCTGAAAAGCCATTGGCGCGGCCCTCGCCCATGCACCCACACCGCCTGCGCGCGATCGGCCTCCGCACGATGCTGGAGCTCCGCCGCGCTTGCGTCGAAACGCGGCCCGCCGCCAGCCTGGCCTAATGAAAGCGATCCGTCGCCGGCGCAAACGGGCACGAAGCGAAACGTCCCGGCAAGATGCTCATCTTCATGCTCCGCCGCTATCCAATGGCGCCTCGTGGATGACGCAGCGGCGAACACGCCGCATCCCTGGCCGGTCCGAGGCCCGTCGACGCCCAACTGCAGCGACGGCACCGTTGCCGGGGAGATAACGAGCACGCGACCGGCCCATTGCGCCTCACTCGCAATGCCCACCCGTTTCGCACGCTGCTTGACCCACTTCGTGGAAAAGCCGATAGGGGGATCGTCGGCACGCTGGTAGTACCAGTCCTTCCCATAGTAGTAATAGTTCCAAAACCACGACCTCAGCTGAAACCCATGCATCGCATCGCGGTCGGTGCGCCGGATCCATACCGAATAATCCGATCCTGGATACCCGCGGTAATCGGTCCACACATGGTAACCGTCTCTATGGATGCCAGCTCCTGCCTCGTTGTCGATGACAACGACCTTCGACCCCTCTTCCACGCCCCCTTTAGGCGCACCATCGACGGTATGGAACAGGATGAAACGCGTATCATCGCCCGAATCCGTATGCCATAGGTTATACGAGGGATTCAGCTCGTTATAGCTTCCGCATGCTATCTCGAGCTTGCCTCTCATGTGGTAATACAGCTCCGTCGTGAAATCGCATGCCATGGTGATCTTAGTAGCCACCCTGATGAACTGCCGTGAGGAGATATCCCATTCAACCCAAGGCGTTTTCGCCGATACCTGCAAACCGGTGTACATATTCCCCGCCTGTTCGGCGCCTGCCCCCGCTTGCACCGAACCGACCTCGTTCCAAAACCTGCTGGCATAACGCGCACCATATCCGCGGAAGATCAAGGACCCGTCCCACCAAGGCTCATCGGCAAACGCCATTCGGGGGTTGTACATAATCAGTCCAACAGCAACCGCCCCTAAACCGAACACGAAACCGCGGCGCGTGAACACGCGTCCATCCCCCGTCGCCGCATTACCCGATGCAGGAACGCAGCGCCGCCGACGGCGCATCGCGGTTTTACGCCTCTTCCTCACCATCGCCCCGCCCCTCCTTCCTGCGGCGCCCATCGAAACGACCTCAAGCCAGCCCACCTCCTAGAAACGCCAGCAGATCGACCACCGTGGGAACGAGCACCAGCAACGTGGTAGGCGGCAAAAAGCAAACGGACAGCACCACATCAAGCTTCGTCGGCATTTTCCTGATATGCTCGAGCGCCGCCGCTTGTGCGCGCGCACGGGCAAGCGCAGCTTGATTGGCAAGCCCTTGCGCCACCGATGCGCCCTGCTCTATGGCCTGAGTCAGCTGAGCGGCGAACGCGGTGACCTCCTGGCTTGCGCAGCGCTGCGCAAGATTGGAAAGCGCCTTCGCACGGGAATGCCCCAACAGGTTGACCTCTTGGTCCACCAGGCGGAACTCATCGGCAAGCGGGCCGCTCAAGCTCTCGGCGACTTGGCGGAAGCACTGTTCCACCGGAGATCCGGCAGCTATCGCCACGCCAAGCAGTTCCATGGCGTCGGGCAATCCGGCATCGATGGCGGCGCGGCGCGCTTGGCGCTTCGATCGCAGATACAGCTGCAAGCCTCCGCAACCCGCTAGCCCCGCTCCGCAAACGACGAAAACGAAAACCGCCGGCGCTGCACGAAACGCGATGCACGCCGCAACGGCGATGACCACGCAGCCCGAAACCGCGGCAAAGCACACGCAACGCCAGGTTTCGGGCTCCAAAGCGATGCCCGCGCATCGAAGCCGTTCCCTTGACCGCTCCCGCTCCCTCATTGAAAGCGGGGCGAAACCCGCAAGCGCCTCCACAGCACGCGACCACAAGCGAGCCGCACCCGCATGAGCCCGACCCCTCGACGAGCCGCCTGCCTGATCGGATCTTGCCCATGCCGGCATAAGCCCACGCGCCTTCACCCCGACCCAAGCGTTGAGCGCCTCGTAAACCGCCAACCCCGCAGCAACCGCCAGCAGGCAGATCGCGCAAAACGTCAGACTTCGCATGTATCACCCCCTACCCGGCGCAAGCGCGCCTAATACGAGAACCTTGTGATCCGACGGCACGCCGCAATACCCGCCACCTCCATGAGCGCAGCGCCCGCAAGCACGGCCCACCCCAGCGGGTTTTCCCGATAGAACAGGGAAAAAGCCGGGTTTGTGGCGAACATGAACGCGAAGATCGCAGGCATGGCGCACGCCACCACCACCGTGGCCATGCGCGTTCCCGCAAGTTCGCTGCGCAGCTCCTGCTGCATGAGGGCGCGGCCCTGGGCGTGCTCCGCGATCAGATCGAGAACCGCGCCCATCGACCCACCGAAACGCTGCTGGATGCGCATGGCCGACGCCAACGCCGCGACATCGGCGTCGCCTGTGCTCTGCGCCATGCGGGCAAGCGCCTGCACCAACGGCATGCCGTAGGAAACGCGCGCGAGCACCGCCATCAGCTCCGAGCGCAACGGCTCCGGAGCATGGTCGGCCGAGACCCGCAGCGCGCGCTCAAGAGTCAGCGAGCTTTTCACGCTGGCCGACAGCTGAGGAACGAGCCGCACGAACTGCCGGGAAAGCAGCTCGCGCCGTTTCGCCCGTGCGCGCAGCACGTACAGCGCCGCGGCGATGGCGACCAGCCCCATGCCCAGCATCGCACCGAGCGGGCCGCTTATCCGCATGCCGAAAAATGCCGCGAACGCGCCCACGGTGCCCAAGCACAGCGTCCATGAAACCGGAGATGCCTCGATACCCGCATCGCGCAGCATCCTGCCAAGCGGTCCTTCGGCATCCGCCTTCGCCGACTCGGCATCGCGTTTGCCCAGCTCGTACAACGCCCGGTCCGACGCCCGAGCGTCGCTTTCCTCGGCCCTTTGCCGCAACCTCAAGGACAGGGCGGTGCACGCCACCGCCGCTGCCGCCAAAAGCACGCCGAAGGCAAGCGCCCCGGAGAAGAATCCCTTCATAGCCATCGCCTTCCTATGACCCGAAAAACCAAGACGGATCGAACCTCACCCCTGCCGCGAGCATGCGCTGCTTGATGCGCTGCGGCTGAACGCCGCACGCGCGCCAAGCTCCCGTGATGCGGCCGAACGCATCCACCCCGCGCGGGTCGAACCGGAACAGCTCGGCGCGGGGGATGACCGTCGCGCCCTCGGACATCTGGTCGACCGCCACGATGCTGGTAACGCGCCGCCCTCCGTCGCGCATGCGCTCCACATGGACGGTCAAACCCCCCGCAAGCGACTCCGAGATCTGCTGCACGATGACGTCGCGACCCAAATCGGCGTTGGCATAACCCACCATGGTGCGCAGGCGGCTCAGCGCATTCCCCGGGTCGTTGGCATGCACGGTGGTCATCGAGCCGGGGTGGTCGGTCTGCATCGCCTGCAGCATCTCGTAAGCCTCCGCCCCGCGACATTCGCCCACGATGATGCGATCGGGGCGCCGACGCAACGAGAGCGCCACCAGCTCGCGCATGCCAACGGCCCCTTCGCCTTCGATGTTCGCCTCGCGCGTCTGCATCCGCTCGACGTGCGCAGCACGCAACCGCAGCTCAGGCGTATCCTCGATGGTCAAAACGCGCTCATCGTCGGGAATGAACCCGGAAAGCGCGCCGAGCATGGTCGTCTTTCCCGACCCGGTGCCTCCGGATATGACCACAGGGCACCGAGCGCGCACCGCCGAGCCTAAAAACTCTGCCATCACGGGGCTGAGGGCGCCTCGCGCCGTCAGATCCTCGATGCTCATGACGTCATCGCCGAACAGGCGAAGGTTGAGCGCGGGGCCGTCCGGGGCAAGCGGAGGCACGATGTAGGTCGCTCGCGCCTTGCCGCCCGGCAGCATGGCGCAGCCCATGGCATGCGCCTCATCGCAGCGCATGCCCGCCTGCTCGGCGATCTTGTCGATGATGCGACGGAGATGGTCGGCGTCGTCGAACCGAACGTACGGGCACGGCTCCAATCGCCCTGCGCGCTCCACGAACACATGCGGCTCCAAAAACCTTGCAACTCCGGCATCGATCGCCACGCCACCGCCGTTGACGATGATCTCGGTGATCCCAGGGTCCTCCAACAGCCCTTGCAAAGGGCCGTAGCGAAGGAAATCGTCGCCGACCGAACGGCACAAGCGAGCGACATCGGGCTCTGCAAGGCCCAGGTTCCACGCCCGCACGGCCTCTTGCACAAGCGACTGAATGGCCGATTCCACCTCCACGGGATCGAAATCACCCTGTAACCTCGTCGCAAGGCCTTCGCGAACCGCCCGCTTCAGGGCAAGCTCGGTCCCCCTATCCATCATGCTCGACCATACCCCCCGACAACATGCCGCCCGCAACGAGCTGGACGCTGATAGTGCCCGACGCCTGCGCGCGGCGGACGGCGTCCGCCTGCTCCGGCGTCAACTCCAACGTGATGGCGCTATACGCCGCACCCTCGCCAGCGCCATCGCCGCCCACCGACATCACCCGCGCCGAAGCGCAAAGCTCGTCCAAGCTGACCGCGCCGCCGGCGGCATCGGTGACGCACACCACGCGAACCTCGTCGAACGGCTGGACCTGCCCGGCCACGCCCGTCTCGTCGTTGACCGACAGGGACACCGCCTCCATGCCCGCGGCGAGCTGCGCGGCCAACCTGCCATCCGCCGCGCTGCCGGCGATCATCTGAGGCGATAGCTGCGTGTTCGCCGGAATGGACACCAACGCCCGGGCACCTGCCACGCCGCCCGCACCGTCAAGGGCGTCGGCGCCGAGCGCATCATCTTGGCGGAAGGCCTGAGGGACCTCCACAAGCTGCACCGCATCCGCGCCGAACGGATCGCCGGCCGCAACGTCGCGCGTGGTGACGACCACGCTGCGAGCGCCCTTCGTCGCTTGATCGACCGCCGCATGGGACACCCCAGCCTGCCATAACCCGTATCCCACCGCCACGACCGCAACGGCCACCGCCGCCGCGGTCACCGCCGACATCTGTTTGAAACGCGCAGCTGCGGAATCCATCGAGCGGACGGCATCGTCGATCGGACGCTGCTCGCCCTCGTCCTGCTGCCCGGCCGTCCTTCCAGACGCCGCCCCCGAACGCCCGCCGGAGCGCAACCGCCCCGACAGCGTCTGCCGCGAGACGCGCCCCGTATTCCTTCCGACCGACATGGTCGTCCCCCTTTCGCTATCCACCTAAACGGGCTTGAGCCTCCTCGGCTATCTCCCGAGGGAACCCCTCAAGCGCGCTTATCGCCGAAAACCGCCCCTGGCCTGCGCCGCAGCCATCGCCAAAACAATGCACGCCGCATATGCGGGCATCAGGCCGCCAAACTTGCTGCGCCGCATACGGGCGCGCGCTGAACACCCGGCTCGAAGCCACCTTCGCATCGGGGGCGGAGCTTGTGGCAAACGGAAGGGCTTTCGCCTCCTCCACCTGCATGCCCACCACCCAAATCCGCTCGCTTTTGGCGACTGCCTGAGCAGGTGCCTCGTAGAACCACACGCTTATCGCCCCTTCCACCCCTTGCGCCCTAACCTGCTCCACGATCAGGTCGGCAAGAATCGCGCCTGCATCATCGCCGTATTTCGCGGCGGCGGCTTGGCTGGCATCCATGCAGGCCGACCTTGCGGCATCCAATGCCTGTTCCTGACGGGCCTTTGCGCCGTAAAGCAGGGCGCAATCCGCCAAAAAGCCCAGCGTCATCACCAATACCAGGCACAACGCCACGGCAAGCGGGGCAACGTTGCCCCTCTCCCCCCGATATCGGCTCATGCAAGGCTCACCTCCGTCACCCGCTCATCGACCACCGCGCACGTGACATGACGCGACAGCCTTCCGCCTTCACGAAACCCCGCCAGCGAGATCGGCGCCTTATAGGACACGTCGTAGGAAACGGAAGTGAGGGCCGTGCGGCTTGAGACGCCGCTTGCGGAAAACGCATCCTCGCGCGCGTTCGATTCCACCCGCACCCCCGACACCGTCAAATCGCTACGGCGCAGCTGCGCAGACTCATCGAGAATCTGCTCGGCGACGAACGACTCCCTATCCGATGCCGTCCTCAGACCTGACACGTCGATGCGCATGCACGCCTGGGTAAGCTCGGAGGACAGCATGATGGCGGCCGCGTTCATCATGGCCACCTGCATGATGCCGAACGCCACGACGATGAGCAGCACCGCGGCGAAGGAGAACTGCACGCTCTCGCTCCCCCGTTCATCGACGACCATGCCCCACCTCCGCATCCGCATCCACCGAAACCGTCCTGCTCGCCGCCGATGACAGCTGCAGCCCGTCGACCGCGCCCGCCGCGGAGAGCGCCACCTCGCCGACGGGAGTCAAGCATCGGGCGCTCACGCGCATCCTCACGTCCACCTGCCGGCAAGCGAACCCGACCGGTCGCGCTTCGAAGCGATCCGCCTGCGGATCGAACGTCTTGCGCTCGACCTCCTTCGTCCGCACGGGCGAGCAGTCGACCTCGATCGAGCAGGAAACTCCCTCGCCCGCAAGCCCGGGAGCCTGCTCGAGCGCCGCCGAAAGAGCAAACGCCCCGTCCGGACCCTTATCCCCTTGCGCGACGCGCTGAGCCGCATAGCGGCAGGCGGCCTGGGCCGCGACATCCGCTTCCATCCCCAGATACGCCGCCCTTCCGATATCCGCGACGGCGCACAGCAGGCCCATCAGCAAGGGCAGCGCCATCACGAACGTGACGGCGCTCGCCCCATCGACCCGTGCCCGGCTGCCGGCCAGGCACGCAAGCGCAGCTACCTGCTTCCCACCGCGCCGCTCGTCACGCTCTTGAACATGTTCGTGACCGAGTTGCCAGCGGACGTGATCGCCGTGTTGACCTGCGTCTGTAAGATCATGAGCGCCGCTCCCAAGCCCACGGCGAAGCCGAGCGCGATGACCACCTGCACAATCTCCGATCCGCCGTCTTCCTCGCCGCGATACGCCAGAGCGCGAGCCTTGTCCGCAAAGCCCCTCAGGGCAACGCCGTTCATGTCCATACCCATATCCAAACCTTCCCATTCGCTGCCTTTTCCTTGTCATCGAATCGAACCGACGCCGAACCAGCCCAAAGGCACCACCTCCTTTCCAGATCCCGCCCTCATCCGAGCACCGTCGTCCCCACCGCCAGCCATATGGACAAAAACGGCGCCATGGGAATGCCGTCGCGACGTCCAAGCCGATGCATCAGCATCCCGACAATCGAGAACGTGCACGCCGACACATAGCAAGCCGCCGCGCCCAGAAGCGTCGCGGGACCGCACGCGAAGGCAAGCGCCGTCATACAGCGAATATCGCCGAAGCCCACCGATCCGCCGCTTTTTCGCGCAATGCGGTTCGCCGTCCAGCACACCGCCAGAACCGCTGCCGCGGCAACGGCGCCTTCCGCGATGCCGATGGACCCATGGCGAAGAAGTTGATAAGCGCCTCCTGCGACCAGCAACGCCGCACAGCACTCAAGCGGGATCATCCTTGCCCGCAGGTCGCACACCACCCCCGACGCCATGGCCACGCCGCATACGCAAAGCAAAGCGCCTTGGTGCCACGGGACGCCGGACAGCGGCTGGGCCGCGAACCACAACGCCATGGCGGCGGCGAGCACCGCTCGCTGCCACGACCGCGGGGAGAACGAGCAGCGCCGTTGCTGCTGGACCTCGCTTCGCGTTGAGGCGCCCTTTCCAACATCGATGCCTGCCTCCCGAAGCTCTTCGGCGCGCTCGTGCGTGAGCGCCCCCTTCAAAGCCTGGGAGCGGCAATCCGCAAGCCAGATGCCCACGGCGCCTGCCGTCCCCCTCTCGTTTTGACGGGGAAGCCGGCCAGGACAGGCGTCGCGATAATGCGCAAAATCATCCAAACAACGATACCACCAGGTATAAGAGCGCCAATATGCCCTGCTCAGCAGCATGTCGGCGATTCGAGGGATCGCGAACGCCCCCGCCACCGCCCCGACTGCCGCGCATAAGGTCAACACGGTAAGCGCATACCCCGTCATGCGCTTACCGCCTGCAATTCGGCAGCATGACGCGGATGGGTCGATCTTGCCTGCTCAGCCCCTTGCCCGGCCGATGCTCCTCGCTGCACATCGGCCGGGCGGGCGCCGACCGATCCCCGTATCGGCCTACCTCGGCGTAACAGCTGGCAAGCGGTGGCCTGAGCCGCCTGACGAGCCGCATCGTCCTCCGCAGCCGCATTCGCTTCCGCAGCCCCTACCAACTCGATGCGCACCACGATGTCGGCACCGCCGGCGGAAACGCTCACGTTCCTGGCGATGACAGGAGCGCTCCCGCAAGGTTCTCCATCCAGGCGCTGCTCGATTCCGGAAACGCCATCATCGGGCAACGGCCGCTGCAGTTGCTCCGCCGAGCGTCCCTTCATCAAAGCCGCCTGCCGCGCATCGGCCCAAGAAGCCGCGTTCGCACCAGAACTCGGCGCCTGAGCACGCATCTGCGTCTCCTGGGACAGCGACCCGACGGCCTCTCCCTTATGCGCGTTGCCTGGCATCGGAGCAGCCACCGGCTCTTTGCCGCTGAACCGATGCATGCAGCCGTAGCAGACCTCGGCATCGTCGAACGCCCTTGCGTGGCAAACCGGGCATACCCTCATTTCCCTGCACCATCCTTTCTCGTCATCTCCACATGCTCCCCCGCTGAAAACCAGGGCGGGTCGTTCACGGAGAATCGCTCTAAAACGGCCACCGCTTTACGGCATCTGATACGCCTGCGCGGCCCGACGGCCCGATACGACTCCAACACCCGCCCTTGCTCGTCCAGGAATGCGATGTCGATCAGCTCGGCCATGCCGAAGGTGTGAACGTCGTTGCACGGCGCCAGCATGACGACGCCCTTCGAGCGCTTCGCCCCCAGCAAGCCGCGCACGCGCGTCCCGAAGCCGACCGCTAACCTCATCGGCGCATCCCTTCCCTTCACTAACGCACCTCCTTCTCGCATTCGGACCACTGCACGACCACGCTCGTCCCCTGCGGCATCTGCACACACTGCACAAACGCCCAACGACAAGCGCCGCAGTCTTTCGAGAACGTCGCGCATAAGCCCTGGCCTGCCGCCGTCGTCCTCCATCCGCCGCGCTCAAGCGCATCCTGCACCTCCCGCAGCGCATCGGGAGCGCTGCCCGCATGCTCGAATCCCACCAGGTGCGACCCGACATCGCATCGCAGCCCGCGCTTGCCCGCCACCGAAAACAGCTCGTCCCTGAACGTCTCGGGGACATCCGAGGGCAAGCAGGAAAAGCCGTCATCGACCCTGCCCATGACCGCATCGAAGCCTGCAAAGGAAGCCGACTCGGACGCCGTCCACCATGCCGCCTGGGCTTGCGCGCCGCCGGCACCGGCAAGAAGCACGATCCCCGCGGCAACGATGAGCACCGCACGGACAAGCCGCGCCCGCACACAACCGCCGCGCCCCGCGCGCGCCGACCGTCTTGGCGCCCGATCACCGCCGCACGCCGCATACCCACGGCCGCCGCTCACAACAGCACCCCGGGCTTGTAGCAATCCACCACCAGCTCCTCGGTATGCGACAGCTTCGGCAGCGCCACTCCCATCACCTCCGACTTCAACCCCAGACCGAACAACGTGGGCATGTACTCGAGCGTGGCCGAAAACGATGTATGCCCCGCTGAGACGCCATGCGCCGAAACGCTTACCGAGACGTTTTCCGCGTCCAACCGTTCATCGAGCGCCCGCTCGATGAGCGCGCAAGTATCGCCCACGCCCTGCCCGTACGCCGGCGAAGCGGCATAGACCCGGACCGAATCGCGGAAATCGTCATCGAACGCCGCGCACCAGCCGAAAAACGCCAGGGCGTTGACCGAGATGGCCGCCACCGCCAAAAGCACGGGCAGCGCCGCCACGAACTCCACCGTCATCTGCCCCGACGACCTGCCGACGGCGCATATCCGATCAACCATCAATCCCATTGCCTCAATCCCGTCACGCTCGCATACACGGACAGAAGCTTGTCGGCCGCAGCCCCGATGGCATCCGAGGCGAGCCCTTTCACCGCCGGGGGCAGCGCCACCGTTACGGGCACCTGGGCGCCGCCTATGCTGATGGTCGCTACTTCCACCGAATCGCCCCAAGCGTCGAAACGCTGCAGCACGTCCCTGCGAACAGCGCCCACCACCGACGAGAACACGTCGTTGGACATGAGCGGATGCTCGACCGCCTGCCGCTTCACCTCGAGCAAGCGAGCGCAAAACGCGCTATCGCCGGCCTGCGCGACATGCGCCGTGTTCACCGTCGCCGGGCGCAGCGCATCCAGGTTCGCCGGCTGAAGCCCTACGGTGCGAAACGCATCCGAAAGCGCATCGGCGGCCCAATCCCCTAATCCGGAGGCGCTTACCAGGGGCAAGCCCCCCAAGCCCTCGCGCACAGCCGCATCCAACGCCGACTGCCCATCGGCATAGGCGCTCAGCGCCCCCGACCAAACGCCCGCTGCAGCGCCCAACACGCCCGCAAGCGCCGAATCCGATGCCAGGCCGTCGGTCAAAGAGGCGATGACGCTTCGCCCCTCGCCGGACGGATCGGCCACCAGCGTTGCCGCCGATATCGCCACGCGGCACCCCAGCTGGCCGCTGGCCTGCACGAACGCGGATTCGAACCCCTTGTCGGGGGCATCGGGGCCCGTATTCACCGCAAGGCAAACCACCCCCTTGCCCCCGGGCGGATCCGCATCGATGCGGAACGATCCCACGCTCGAGCACGCGTCGCGCAGCTGGTCGAGCAGCTTGGATACGCGGCTTTTCGCCTCCCGCTTCGCCGGGGCGCCCTCCTCAAGGGCCTTTTGATACTCCTCGGCGGCAAGCGCCACCTGCTCGTAGTGATGCTCGAAGCCGTTTCCTATCGACGTGGAGGCTGCCGCCACCTTGCCCAGGCTTGCCGCCGTGAAGCCGCATTCCGAGCACGTCTCCCATGCGCCCGCTTCCATATCGCGAAGGGAGGCCCGCGACGTGGACCCCGCCGCCTTCGGGCAACCGTCCCACGCGTGCAAGGTCGGGGAGGCGTCCGTCACGCTGACCGGGTACACCGCCTGCGCGAACAGCTCGGTCTCCCGCATCTGCGCGGTGTTGGCGGGAAGATGAGGGAACAAGGCCTCGAACGAATCGCCCTCCCGAACGTATCCACGCGCCACCTCCTTCGCGGCATAGGTGTAAAAGCGCTTGCGCAGCGCCGATTGGGCCTGGGCCTGAACGCTGCCGTCATCGGGGCGTTCGACCGCCAAGCGCGCCGGGTAATACGCCTGTGCCCTGCGAAGCGCCACGGAAAACGACCAGGCGTCCACGCTTGAGAACACCGGATTTTGCGCGCCCATCATATGCGCCAGGGTTTCGGCGCGCTCGGCCATGCACCAACCGGGACGGGCACCGCAGTCGTGATCGAACGCTCGCTGCTTGGCGTCTTGGGCCCGCAAGGCCGCCTCCTCGGCCCGCCGTGCCAGCTCCTTGACCTCCTCAGCCTGGCCGATCGCATCTTCTCGAGCCTGCTTGGCGCGCGCGTCTTCCTGCGGCACCCGGATATCCTCGGCGGAATCGGGGACCAGCAGGGCAAGCGCCGTGTAATCGGACCCGTTCGAGCCGTTCCCCTGCGCAACCGATGCCGCGCTGGCCGCCGCCAAAAACGGGAGGGCCTTCTGAACGCGCGTCAAGCCCTCGGAAGCGGTCTTCGAGAACGAATCTCGGGCATCGGCCACGCGCGCACCGGCTTCGAGCAGCTTGGCGCCCACGCCCTGCCCGCCGGGAACGCAACATGCGACGATCCCCAAACCTGTGGACGTCAAGCTGGTCAGCGACAAGGACAGGGCCACGGAATCGCACACGCACACCGCCACCATGAACTCCGCGACCACGTTGCCCGCCGCAAGCGCACCGGCATCTGCCACCGACTGCACACGCGATGACACGGATTGGATTCGGTACACCTGAGCCGACGAGAAGATCATCGACAACGCCAGCAGAAGCGACACCACCATGCCGACCGTGGTCATCCCGTCCTCATCCCGCAGGGAAAACGCCTGCGCCATTCTGCGCGGCACGCTCATAGCCAAGCTCCTATCCAAGCCTCAGGGTCAAGCCCCTGCGGGCTGCCCGCAACCCACTCGGGCTGCGTCGCCCGCTCGCAACGGACCTTCACCGTCAACAGCCCATCGCCGTCCGTCATACCGAGCAGCACGGCGCCCGCGCCCAAAAACGGCAGCGGCTTGACCTTGCCGACAACCTCCACGCTCACCTTCTCGGAACGCTCGTCCCCTTGCACGGACACCTTCCAGCTGCAACCTCCCTCGTGCACGTGAAAGCAGGGGACGGGCGGGATGGCGCCCAGCCTATGGCGGACGAACGCCTCCACGGCCTGCGACGAATCACCTACGGCATCGGTCTTGACGGCGGCAAGCCTGCACGCATCGCTTGCCGCCGCCTGCATGACCATCCGGTCGTACAGGACCATGCCGGGCTGCACGGACAGCAACAGCACCGTGAACAGGACCGGGATGAGGAACGCAGCCTCCACGGTCGCCTGCCCGCGCTCGCTTGCGCGCGAAACGCCCAATCCCTCACCTCCTTGCGAATCCGAAAGCTAGTACAGCACCGTGTCCGCCAGCGCCCCAGGCAACGAGCCCGTCACGCAATGGGAGGCGCACGACAGCGCATGCTCCACGAACGTGCCCGCCGAAACGCTGCGCCAAAGCGCGCCCATCCCAAGCACGACCGACAGAAACGCCACGGCGACCAGCGCGAACTCGACCGTCGCCTGACCCGCGCAATCGCGCGCCGCGATTCGCCTACAGGCTGTTGATGCCGTCGGCGATCGCATCCCACAGCTCCTGCAGCTTCGGCCGGAAAACCGTTATCGCGATGATGGCTATCACCACCAGCACGCCGACCAAGATCGCGTATTCGGTCGTTCCCTACCCGTCCTCGCCGTGCCGAAGGCGGGCCACCTTGCACGCGGCCTTCGCCAGCGCTCGCCGATATGCATCCATAACCGCTCGAATCATGCCTACATCCCTTCCATAAGCTCCAACAACACGGGCCCGAGCACCAAGAGCAGCATGGCGGGAAGGATCAGCGTCCCCGTGGGGATCATCATCTTCACAGGCGCCTTGGCGACCCGCTCCTCCACCTGCGCCTTTCGCGCCGCACGCGCCTGTTCCGCCGCCTGCTCCAGAACCTCGCCAAGCGAGGTGCCGAACCGCAGCGAGCGGATGACGGCCGACACCGTGCGCGAGAACAGCGGGTTATCGTACCCTTGCGCCAAAGCGCGCAAAGCGTCTTGACGGGTCGCAAGCCCCGCTTCCCACGACCTTTGCGCCACGGCGCACTCGCGCGCCAGCCCATCATCGAAATGCCCCGTGTACAGCTGCAGGCTGCGATCGAACGAAAGCCCGCTGCGCACGCCGAGCGCCACCACTTCCAACATCTCCGACATGCTGCGCTCCAGCGCCTGAGCGCGCTGACGCCGGGCCCCGCGCACCGCACGTCCCGGCGCGGTCGCGCCTGCGATACCGCCCGTCACGCAACCAACTACCGCAAGCTCGTTCGATGCCGCGCAGCCCAACAACGCTCCCGCCGCCGCACCCGCCGCAGCAAGGCGCACCGCTCCCTCGCAACACGCCTGGGCCGACACCGTCCCGCCAAGACCGGCCTTGCCCACCTGCTCCTCGAAGCGCGCATGCGCACCGCGCAATGCGCCGACAGGCAGCACCGAGCGAGTGGCCCGCAATGCCAATCGCCTGCTCAAACCCTCCAGATACGAAAGACATGCGCTCGCCTGCGCACCGCCTTTCGCCCGCCCGTCATCAGGCGCGCGGGCCCTTGCCGCGCGGGCTCGGCGAATCGATTGCGCGCCCGTCCAGCCAATGCACGCACCCGACGCCGCGCCTAGAACGGCCGCGATCGCAGGCAGCGCCATCGCATACACCATCACGACACCTCCACGTTCAACATGCGGCGCACCGCGAGCACGCCCGCAACCTCCATCGTGCACGCCAATCCCAACAGGCCCAACCCCAGCGGGCTTTGCAGGAACGGGTCCAAAAACCCTTTGCTCACCAGCGAGAACACGGCGACCAAAGCGAACGGCATCACCGTGACCACGCGCGCCGACAGCCGCGCCTGAGCCGTCTGCACCCGCAACGCACGGCGCAGGGCCAGCTCCCCTTCGACCGTCTCGCGCGCCGCCTCGAGCACCGGACGCATGCTGCCGCCCGCTTGGTGCTGCACGTCGAGCGCCACCGCCACGAAGGCAAGCTCCGACCTTTTCCCGCCCGCGCGCAGCGCCCTTAAGGCCTCGCTCGAGCCATGGCCCGTCTCGAGCAGATGAGCGCAAGCCGCGAACCTCTTCCCCAGCGGCCCCTTTATCTCGCCCGCCAGCTGCTGAAACGTCTGCAGCAGCGAAAAGCCCGCCTGAAAGCACGAACCCATGGCATGAAGCGCATCGGGCACCGCCTCGCGCAACGCCTCCTCCTGGCGATCGCGCCACCCGTGGACGCGCGCCACCGCCACGGCGCAAGCCAGAACCGCCACGGCGACGCCGGCAAACGGCGAGGCGGATACCAGCCCCACGCAAACCGCCAGCGCCGCTGCCGCCGCAACGGCAAGCGAACACAGGCTCCGCGGCGTGCAAACCACCCCGCGGCCTTGCAACGCCGCCTGGGCGTCACCCGCAAGAGCGGCTACCTTGGGCACGGAAAGCAAGCGGCGCGCAACCCCGTCGGCGCAGCGCACGCCGTTGCGTGCAAGATGCTGCCCGATTCCGCCTTCGCCCGCCCTACGGCGCCGGGTACGCCGTAACACGGCCTGCGCGCAAAGCGCACCACCGGCAAATGCGGCTATGGCTGCTGCCGCCCCGAACACGCCAGATGCTTCCATTCCAATACCTCCTCCCCATCAAGCCCTATGGTTTCGGGCAGGTCGTCCACCCAATCGGGCAGGGCCTGCCACGACCCCGCTTCTTCGGGAGAACGCCGCTCGAACAACGTCTTCACGCTGCAGGCACGCGCCCTTTGGTCGTACACAAGCTCCGACACATGGGTCACGCATCGCCTGCCGCTGAGCGCCCGCGACGTCTGCACCACCACATCGAACGCGCTTGCCGCGTTCGCCTCGATCACGTCCACGGGCAGATCGACGCCGTAGCGGACCATGGTCACCACGCGGGAAAGCACGTCGCGCGGGGAGTTGGCGTGCAGCGTGGTGAGCGACCCGTCGTGCCCGGTGTTCATGGCGGTGAGCATGTCCACCGCCTCCGCGCCGCGGCACTCGCCTACCACGATGCGGTCGGGGCGCATGCGCAACGCGTTGATCACCAGCTCGCGGATGGTCACCTCGCCCGCCCCCTCGGCGTTGCGCGGGCGCGCCTCCAAGCGCACCACATGGGGATGCTCGAGAAAGCGCAGCTCGGCCGTATCCTCGATGGTCACGATGCGCTCGCCTGCGGGAATGCAGCACGACAGCGCGTTGAGCAACGTGGTCTTGCCGCTGCCCGTACCGCCTGCCACCACCACGTTCTTGCGCGCAAGCACCGCCCATTCCAGAAAGCGCCGCAAATGCCCGTCGATCGAGCCGAAACGCTCCATCTCCTGCAGCGTTATCACGCGCTGGGTGAACTTGCGGATGGTGACGATGGGCCCGTCCGGCGCAAGCGGCGGGATGACCACGTGCACGCGATGGCCTTCGGGCATGCGGGCGTTCACCATCGGCGACGACTCGTCCACACGCCTGCCGAGCGGCCCGAGCACGCGATCGATAAGCGCCCGAAGCTGGGCTTGGCTCGAAAACGCCCGGTCGCTGCGCACAAGGCGCCCTTGCCGCTCGAAGAACACGTCGCCGGGGCCGTTCACCATGATCTCGGTGATGGTCGGATCGGCCAGCAACGGTTGCAATGGGCCGAAGCCGAACACCTCGTCGATCAGCTGCTCGGACAGCCTGGATCGACGCAAGGCATCAGCCCCCTGCCACACGGGCAGCGCGAACGCCTGGCGGCACGCCCCTAAAAGCTCGCTTCGCGCCCGCGCCGGCTCGAACGCCATCAACGCCGCTATGTCGTCCACCGACACGAACAGGCGCACATCCTCTTTCAGGCGCGCAAGCGTCGCCGTGGGCGCATGACCTTCGCCGCCGCCCGCACCCAACGCCTGCGCACGCTCGGCCAGCGTCATGATCAGGCCTTCTTGCGCTTGCGCGAGCGCTTTCCGCGCAGGAAGGGCATGCCCGGCCCCTCGCGCGAAGACCCCGCCGCAGCCGATACGCCGGGCAATATCTCGGCCATAAGCCCCTCGACGCCCTCGAACAGGTCGTTGCGCGAATCGATCAGGTCGACCACCAGCCCCGCCGCCAGAAGCTCCTCCACATCGGCGCCGCCGTCGGGCAGCTCATGCACATGAGCCCCCTTCAACGCGCACGATACGTCCATCGACGATAGCGGCGCCCCCTTGCCGCAGCCGTTCAGCGTGAACAGGAACGGGTTGACGGCTATGCCGCAGCGGGCGCACAGGTCGAGCGCGCGCTGCGTCGCATGCACCGAGGTGGCTCGCTGATCGACCAAGAACAGGGCCTTCGAGCTGCGCTCCAACAGCACCGCATGCTGCTCGGCCCACGCGCCGCCCGTGTTCGCCACGATCACGTCGAAGCGCTCTCGCACGGCATCCAGAAGCGCCGGCGCCTGCGCCACCACCGCCTCGGCGGCGTCCACATGCTCCGGAGCGGCCAGCAGCGCAGGAACCTTCCCCTCGCAGGCAAGCTGGGCCAGACGCTCAGGCCGGGCAAGCACCTCGTCGATGCGCAGGGGCTTCTTCACGCCCATGAGCTGCGCCATGTCGCCGAACTGCAGGTCGAAGTCGAGCAGCAGCGTGCGCAGGCCCAGCCCCTGGGCCGCATGCGCCGCAAGCAACGCGACCGCGCTTTTGCCCGCGCCCCCGCTGCCGCTCACCACCGGCAGCAAAAAGCCCTTCGCCGCAGGGTGCTGCGCGTTCGCCGCCGAAGCCGAGGAGCTTCCAGAAGCCCCCAGCCCCGATGCGGTCCCATAAGGAGAAGCGGTTGCGGCAAAGGCCTTCGTCGCCGATGGGGCGACAAGGCCTGTCTGGGCGTTCGCCGGCGCATACGATTCTCCCGGCCGGACCCCCGCAGACGTAGCCATTGTTACCGCGGGCGCCGCCGCACCCTCAAACGTCCCCGAAAAGCCAGCCGTAGGCATTGCGGCCGTTCCGTACGGAGAAGCGGCCGAAGGCGCGTTGCCGAACGCCGCCTGCTGCGGCGCTGCCGCCTCCCCCGCAGGCGCGCAACCGGCCCCAGGGCCGATCCCCGCCTGCAGCTCGATCGCCCGCATGGCCGCCTGCTTGCACTGCGCGTATCGCTCGACGAAGGCCTGCCTGGTCAACGACGCATCCACGCCCGCCGCGGTCGTCCTGGACCGCAGCGATCCCGATTCCTGCGCCGTCAACATGCACACGCGCCTATCGACGCGATCGCGCTTCAACGCCGCCGCAAGGTTGATGGGCGCCACGTCCGTGCAGGAGACCACCCACACCTCCTGCACGCTCGCCGCATCACGCAACGCCGCACGTGCCGCTTCGGCGGACGTGAACGGCATGAGCCACTGCTGCGCAAGCAGGTTCTCCCCTTCAAGGCCCAACAGCTCCGGATGCCGGAAGCATTCCTCATCGGCGCACAGCGCCACCAACGGCATGGACATCCCTTCTCCTTCCGCTTGCTTTAAAACCGCTCTCACCTCGCATCCGCGCCGGGCAAGGTCAGGTACAGCTCGGTTTTTTGAGCCGCCGACACAAGCTCCTCCACCTGGTTCGGGTCGACGGCAAGCGTCACCCACGTCACCTTCGAGGCCGACCCCGATGCCTGCCGATCGTCCGTTCCGGCGCTGGTGGCCAACACGCTCACGCCCCGCGCCAATGCTTGGGTGGCCGCGCTTCCCGTGGCATACACGTCCACCGATGAGCCCGCCGACACCGCGCCGCCCACCGCCTGCACGTCCTTGGCCGGCACGCTGATCGCAACCTTGCCGTCGGGCACGTCTATCGCCGCCGATGCCGCGCCGAACCTTCTTGCGGAAAGGACCTCTCCGGAAAGCACCGTGGAAGACGCCTTCGACCCCACAACCTCCGATGTTTGCCGCACCGCTTCGGGCGGCAAGAGGTCGGCAACCCACAAACGCGTCTCAATAGCCCCTGAATCTACTGTTTCACCTGCGGCTATGTCGCGCTTCGCCACGCAAACCTCCACCTGATCGCCGCCGTAGCGGGCCAAGGCGTCGGCCCGGGCGCGCTCCGCCTCGCCGCGCACCGACTGGGTATATCCGAGCACGCACAACGCGCACAGCACACCGCATATCGCACCCGCCGCAGCGGTCTTGTTCCGTCTCATGCGCACCTCCTTCGCTTCGCAGCATCCAGTATGGGAACGCCATCTTGCGAAACCCTTGCCGGCAACGCCGTCTCTTGTCGTCACAACCTTGCAAGCCCGTCCGATCCGAGGTCATGCGGAATCCTCTTGCCCGCCCCCAAACGCTTGCAGAAGGAACCGGACCCGGTAACTGCCGAACCCGCACCGTGATGCCCTGCAGCGGACAGCTTCTCCACGTTCACGAACCCCGCACTATGAACAGCCTTGCAGCAGACAACCTTCTCGCGCATTCGTGGACCCGCGCGGCGACGCTGGCCATATGGCTCAACAAGATGCCTTCAACGCAAAAACCCGCCGACGCGGAGGGCAAGCTCGGGCAGGCCCAGCGGCATCGACGGGTTGTGCAGTATTTGCGAAAGCGGGCTTCTTATGCGACAATAGGCGTCACCCATTCGGGGACATCAACCGGCCGGTTGGCGCAGCGGGAGCGCAGGTGCCTTACAAGCACAAGGTCACAGGTTCAAATCCTGTACCGGCCACCATTAAAATCGCAGGTCAGACGTTATTCTCGTCTGACCTTTTCTTTTTCCGGGAAATCTCGGGCAAGCAAGCGCCCGACAAACTCGCGGCAATCGGCCACGCAAGCCTTCCGTCAATATGCCGTACCCATAAAAATGTACGCTGACCTGCGCCGGCGTCCGAAAACCAGCGCGCTTTCGCACTAAAAGCCCGGCTGAGCAACACCGGGATACGGACGCGCCTTCCGTTTTATGGACCCGGGATGCGCCGGCATCCGGATGAGAATCCGCCCTACGCGCCACAGGCCCGATTCCTTCACGCAAACCCAAAAGGGCCGCCGGCTCAGCCGACGGCCCTCAAGCTATGCGATTTCCATTTGGCGGCCCGGAAAACCCCGATCGGATGCGACGAGGCTCCACGGGGCAAGCGCACCGTTCCTTATTCCCCTTGCGCGCCCTTCACAGCCCCGAGCATCTCGCGCGCATGGGCAAGCGATGCCTCCGTGGCGTCGCCGGAGAGCATACGGGCGATCTCGGCGGGCCGCTCGTCGGCGGACAGCTGTCGCAGACAGGTCTGGGGCATCCCGTCGTCGCCGGCTATCTTGGTGACCGCATAGTGCACATCGCCATGCACGGCGACCTGGGCCAAGTGCGTCACCACGATGACCTGATGGCTGCGGGCAAGGTCTGCCAGGACCTCGGCCAACGCCACGGCCACGGAGCCGCCTACGCCGGCATCCACCTCGTCGAACACCAACGTATCAACGCTGTCGGCCTGGCCAAGCACCACCTTTATGGCCAGCATGACGCGGCTGACCTCGCCGCCCGAGGCTATGCGGGCAAGCGGGCGGGCCTGCATGCCGGCGCCGGGCTGGAACATGAACTCCACCTCCGACGCACCGGAACGGGTCCACGATGCACGCGGCAGCGCACGCTGCTCGCACACAAGCTGCGCCGTGCCCATCTCCAGTCGCTGCATCTGCGCCGACACCGCCTGGGAGAACCTTGGCGCAGCTTCGCTGCGCGCATCGTCGAGGGTTCGCGCCGCCGCCGCCAATGCCCGTTCGGCAGCATCGACCGCCCGCTGCGCGACACGCTCGCGCTCCTCGGCATCGTCCACCAACGACACAAGGTCGGCCGCCTCGTCGCGCGCTGCAAGCACATCGGCCATGCGCGGCCCGTACGCGCGCATGAGCCCCTGCAAGGCCGCCATGCGCTCTTGCCCCCGCTCCAGTTCCTCAGGGTCGAATTCCACCCCATCGCGATAGTCCCGGGCCGTGCGCGAAACATCCTCCAGCACATACCCCGCCTCGCGCAGGGATTCCGCAAGCTTGCCGAGCTCAGGATCGTAGCGGGATCCCTCGTCCAAGGCCGCCGCGGCGCTGCCCAGCAAATCGATGGCGCCCTCGTCGCCCCCGAGCGCCTGATGCGCGCGATACGCCGACGTCGCAAGCGTTTCAGCGTGCTCGGCTCGGGCAAGCTTGGCCGAAAGCTCCTCGTATTCGCCCTCGCGCGGGTCCACGGCATCGATGCGCTGCAGCACGAAGCGCGCCTCATCGAGCTTCGCCGACGAGGCGGCTCCGGCATCGCGGACCCGGGCAAGCTCCGCCGCCGCCCGCGACGCCTCGACGAACGCCTCCCGATACGCGCAAAGCGCCTCGGCCACGTCCTGCCCGGCCCATGCGTCGAGCATCCCCACGTGCGCCGCCGGCTTCAAAAGCTGCTGCTGGTCGTGCTGGCCGCATAAATCGATGGAAGGCGACACCGTGCCCGCCAGCTCCCGCACGCTTGCCATGCGGCCATCAAGCGTGACGCGCGAGCGCCCATCGGCGCCCACGCGGCGCACGGCCACCAGCTCATCTTCGTCTTCGCGCGGCTCATCGCCATCCGAGGACGCGCGGGAAAGCCCGAAGAAACGCCCGCTGACCTCCAAGCCGTCCTGGCCATCGCGCACGGAATCCTTGTCCGCGCGGGAGCCCATCAGCAGCTTGAGCGCCGACAGCAACGCCGTTTTGCCGGCGCCCGTCTCGCCCGTGAGCACGGTCAGGCCCTGCGCGGGGACAAGGGAGGCCTGCTTTATCAGCGCCAAGTTCTTAACTTGCATCTCGTCGATCATGGCGGTTCCTTCTGCGTGCGGATCATGCGGCCGCAACACGTACGGCTGTTCTATATGGCACAGTATACCAGCCTTGCCGCGCAACAAGCGCGCACGCGGAGGCTTTTCGGGGTATCCGACATAAGTCGGCAGGAAACCTCCCCATACCCCCGAAAACCTTGCACACCCGTCCCCTCTAAAGGGCGAACTTGCTCCTCAAGCTTGCAGACGCGTCCCGCTCGCCGGTCTCGTCAGCCTGCGCGCCGCTGCGATGCCGCCGCTCCATGAGGAAAGCCACGCAGTCCATGCGGTTGCCCTGGCGCAGCAGCTCGATCTGCGCGTCGAAGCGTTTATCCTCCATAAGCCCTAGATCGGCCAGCTGACGCACCATCTCCAGGCTGCCCTCCCGGGCGATGCGCACGAGCGCCTCGCGCCCCGCGGCGCGCACTTCATCGGCGAAGGCGGCCTGCATCTGCACATCCAGCCCCACGGGCCGCTCCAGGCGATGCAGCAGCGCCCCTAAACGGTCCGGCACGTTCTTTCCCGACCTGAGCACCTCGTCGTAGCGAGGCAGGTCGAACGGGTCGCACCCGGGCTCGGCATCAAGGGTGAAGCAGCTCAGCAGCTGGTCGGCGGGCACATGCACTGCCACGCCCGACCACGCCAGCCGGCACACGGAGAACTCGAAGCTGCCCTCGCCCACCGACCGAAGCGACTTCGGCAGGGCCACGGGCCCTTCGAGCGTACGCGAGCAGAAGCTGTGCGCGCCCACGCGCTCAAGGCCCTCGGGAAGCACCAGGCGTTTCGTTCCACGACACGCGTTGCCGTCTCCCACTTCGCGAACCGTTGCGGGGATGATCAGGGTCTTCGGCGCATACGGCAGCGCGCTCGGGGCGATGCGCGTCAATTCCGCGCCCCGCACCTGGGCAGGCAAAGCCAGCGTTTCGACGACCTGGGGCTGCGCGAGCACCGCCGCCGACGGCCCCTGGCCGACCGGCCCCAACCTGCCGCCCGACACAAGCCCGCCGCAATCGTTGGCCTCGGCGCGCGCCGCCGCCTGCTTCGCATCCACGGCGACGCCCTCGTCGCTGGCCGCCGCGGCGCGCGCACGCGCCGCCACGCTGGCGAAGCGCTTCGATGCGGACTTCGGAGGCTGCAGACCCGCCACCAGCAGGGCCGCGCCATCGCGGCAGTCGAACCAGCAGCCGTCCGCCTCGATGGCGTCAGGGCCGCACACGCGCACGCCTCGGCGGCGCAGGCGGCGCGCACCGTCGCACCCGACCGGGCACATCCACAGCGCAGCATCCCATTGCTTGGCCCGAACATGCTGCAGACACGCCGGCGCCGACACCACATGCGGCGGCTCGCAACCCTGCGCGAACGCCGTCTCGCCGACCACCTCCACGCCGTCGGGAAGGGCATAGCGCTCCTCATAGGGCGGGGCGCAGAACAAAAGCATCTTCCCATCAGCGGAAAGCAGGCTGCCATCCTGCGCTTGATAATGCTCGTTCTCCCCGCTCACCGAATAGGTGCGGCGCTCGAGCGGCGGCGTGACGCCGGAGAGGTCGCAGGCCTGGGCGCCGCCGGCGCGCACGCCCGCCCCCAGATGGATATGACGTCCGGGCAAGGCCGAGAAGGCGCCGGCGCCGATGCGCTGCACCGTATCGGGCACCACCAGCACGTCGACGCCCACGCCGCGCACCAGGCGACGCGCGAACGCACCGGGCGCGATGCGCACCACGGGAATGCCGTCCACGAACGAGGGGAGCACCACGGCAAGCCCGGATTGCGCTCCTGCAGCTTGCGCAAGCGCACGCAGATCGAAGCCGACCAGGGCATAGCCCGTCTCCTCGCGCTGAACCGATACCGCCGGCGCGTCCTGCTCGTCGGGCACGTCCACGGCCGCGGAGCCGCCCACGCCCTCTTGCCGGGCCGCCATGGCAAGCAAGCGCGCGCGGGCATCGTCGTCCACGCCCATGCCAAGCGATCCCGCCGCCAGCAGATCGCCGTCGGCATCGCCGTCCACCTTCCCGGCGCGCGCGGAGCCGCCTTCCCATGATTGATACGGCAGCAGCTGCGGCGACCACACCTCGCCCGCCTGCGAACGCCCCGGGCTCACCTCGCGCACCTGATCGGCCGCAAGGCTCACCGGCGCCGCAAGGGCGCGCGCCACCACCTCCTGCGCTTTCGCGCCCTGCGTTGCGAACACCATCTCCTCAGCCGCTGCCATCGAAGCACCTCCCATATCAAGGCCCTGTGTTTACCCGCTTTGCCGCCCATGCTACACTGCGCGAAGCGACGAAATCAAGCGACGGGAGGCCCTCAATGGCATATAACGCCTCAGGTCGGCTTGCCCAGCAAGCCCTTGAGCTCACCCGCAACAAGCTGCTGGTCAGCTTGCGCTTCATGAACGCCGCGTTCGCCCATCTCAAGCTGCTGGCGCAACCTGGGCAGACCATTGCCACCGATGGCACGTACCTGCGCTACAGCCCGGCCGACGTGGCGCGCACCTTCGCGTCAAGCCCGGAGGAGCTTGCGCGCACATACCTGCACATCATGCTGCACGACGTGTTTCTGCACCCCTTCCCCAACCCGAACATGGACGCCGCGCGCTGGGATGCCGCATGCGACATAGCCGTCGAAGCGGTCATCACCCAGCTGGCGCTGCCGGCCACGGCAAGCCCGCGCGCCGCGCGTCAAACGGCGGCGCTCGCTCAGCTTCAGGCGGAATGCCCGCAACTCACGGCCGAGGCGCTCTACCGCTATTTCGCCGACAAGGGAATGGACGACCAGCAGCTCGCGCAGCTGGCCGCTCCCTTCGTCGCCGACGATCACGAACCCTGGCACCGCATGGCGGCCGAGGAAGCCGCGCGCCGTCAGGCCCAAACGGGCGAAAAGCAGGAAAACGCCGCCGACTCCCCCGCCCCCGCCGCCGGCGAGGCGGGCAAGAACGGCACGGACATGCCCATGCCCGACGAGGCACGCAAGGCCAAGCCCAATCACAAGGCCCACCGCGGCCTGTCGCTCGACGACATCACCGAGAAGGAGGCGCCCGAGCAGGCCCGCGGCGTGCAAGCCAACCGCTTCGCCGACACCGTCAACCTCGATCGCTCGCGCGACCAGTGGAAGAACGCAGCGCTTGAGATGGGCGTGCAGCTTGACTCCTATATCAAGCTTTGGGGCGTGGAAGGGTCGAACCTTTCCATGAACCTGCGCTCGGTCACGCGCCGCCGGCAGGACTTCACCGCTTTCTTGCGCAAGTTCGCGCGCATGGGCGAGCATGTGCGCGTCAACGACGACGAGTTCGACTACGTCTATTATTGCTACGGCCTTTCGCGCTACGGCAACCTGCCGCTGATCGAGCCTTTGGAATACGTCGAGGAGCGGCGCATCCGCGATTTCGTCATAGCCATCGACACCTCCGCATCCACCAAAGACGGGCTGGTCAGGCGCTTCCTTGAGCGCACATATTCCATCCTGTCCAACGAGACGGGCTTTTTCACCCGCATGAACGTGCATCTGGTGCAATGCGACGCCGCCGTAACGGCCGTCGACTGCATCCACAGCTTGGACGAACTGGACGATTTCCTAGAAAACGTACAGATCAAAGGCCTGGGCGGAACCGATTTCCGACCCGTGTTCGCCTATGTCGAAGACGCGCTTGAACGAGGCGAGTTCCAAAACCTCGGCGGCCTTCTCTACTTCACCGACGGCCAAGGCACCTACCCTGCCCACAAGCCGTCCTTCGATACCGCCTTCGTGTTCCCCGACGCCGAAACCGCCGACGCAAGCGCGCCGGTGCCGCCCTGGGCCATGAAGGCCGTCCTCGACGAAACGTTTACCGAGCAGGCCGGCGACCTGGCCTAGCACCACCCCATCGAGCAAGGAGCAGCCATGGACATCCAACAGGCGAAACAGCAGATCAAGTACACCATGCAGGCGTATTTCGCCAAAGACGAGTTCGGCGGCTACGCCCTGCCGCCGCAGCGCCAGCGCCCCATCTTCCTGCTGGGCGCGCCCGGCATCGGCAAAACCGCCATCGTCGAGCAGATCGCACAAGAGCTTGAGGTGGGCTTCGTTTCCTACTCCATGACCCATCACACGCGCCAAAGCGCGTTGGGCCTGCCGTTCATCGCCCAGAAGGAATACGGCGGGAAAACCTACGACGTGTCCGAATACACCATGAGCGAGATCATCGCCGCGGTTTACGACGCCATCGAGCAGACGGGGCATCGCGAGGGCATCCTGTTCCTTGACGAGATCAACTGCGTATCGGAAACGCTCACGCCGGCCATGCTGCAGTTCCTGCAGTACAAGGTGTTCGGCCGCCACAAGGTCCCCGAGGGCTGGATCGTGGTGACGGCGGGCAACCCGCCCGAATACAACCGCACGGCGCGCGACTTCGACCTGGCAACGTGGGACCGCTTGAAGCGCCTCGACGTGGAGCCGGACTTCCAGGCATGGCGCGATTATGCGCTCGGCCACGGCGTGCATCCGGCGGTCATCACCTACCTTGACGTCGAACAGGACCACTTCTACCACCTGGAGACCACGCCCGACGGCAAGGAATTCGTCACGGCCCGCGGCTGGGACGACCTGTCGAGCGCCATCAGGCTCTACGAGGCGCAGGACCTGCCCGTCGACGAGGTGCTCATCGGCCAATACGTGCAGGCGCCCCAGATCGCCAAGCGTTTCGCCGTGTACTACGACCTGTTCACGAAGTATCGCGCCGACTACCAGGTGGACCGCGTGCTTGCAGGCACGGCCGGCCCCGAAGTGGTCGAGCGCGCCCAGGCCGCGCCTTTCGATGAGCGCGTATCGGTAGTGGGCTTGCTCTCCGACGCGCTTGCGGGCGTGCTGCGCGAGGCGGTGCTCGAGGAGGGCGCCGTGGAGTTCGCGCACCCGCGCCTTGCAGCCATGCGCGACAAGCTTGACGCCGCCGGCGCCGCCGATGCCGCCGAGGAGGTGCGCGCGCAGGAAGCCGAGGTGCGCCGTCTGCTGCGCACCGACCGCGCAAGCGGGCTTCTGTCCGAGCAGAAGTATCGCTCCTACGAGCGCGCAATCGACATGCTCCAACAGGCGCAGCACCTGGGAGCGCAAACCGGGGCCCTTACGTTCGACCAGGTCAAGGAAGCGTTCTCCAAGATGCTCGGCGGGCTTGAGAGCCGCGTTGAGCAGGGCGAGCAGGCCCTTGACCGCGCATTGGCGTTCGCCGAGCAAGCGTTTGGCGAGGGCCAGGAGATGCTGCTGCTCATCACCGACCTCTCCGCAAACCGCTACAGCATGGCGTTCATCAACGCCCACGGAAGCGAGCGCTTCTTCAAGCACAACAGCGCGCTTCTGTTCGGCGACCGCGGCGCCGACCTGGCGGCCCGCATCAAGCAGACCGCGCTCGACGAGGAATAGCGCCAACAATGGCGACGGGCCGCAAACGTTACATCGCAGCCCGTCGCCGCGCTTCCGGGCCGGGCATCGGCAGCCTGCCATCGCCGACACCCTGCCGAAAGCTCCTTCATGTAGCGAGACGCGTGCGCGACAACCCAACCATGGCTTCTCGCGCACGCATAGCCAAAGGACATGGTTGAACGAAAACGACGGGCTGCAGCTTGCAAGCTGCAGCCCGTCGCGTTTGCCGGCACCGGTTTCCGATGATGAATCGCACCACCTGGAATCGGCTATGCCTCCACGTTGCCTTCCAGCACATCGGCAAGCGTGATACGGTCGATATAGGCGTTGATGGCATTGCCCATCCCCCGCCAGAAGCCGCGCGCCTCGCAGCAGCCCGCAAGATCGCATTTGCCCTCATCGTCCACGCATGCGACCGGCATGCAGGAACCCTCCGTAGCGCGCAGCACGTCGCCGATGCGGATCTGATCGGCGGGCTTGGCCAGATAATATCCGCCGCTCACGCCGCGAATGCTCTTCAGCACCCCGGCGCGCACGAGAGCGCCGCCCAGCTGCTCCAAATACTTGACGGAAAGCCCCTGACGTTGCGCGGCTTGCCTCATAGTGACAAGCGCGCCCGCCTCCCCCTGCTTGGCGATATCGATCATAAGCCTGAGGGCGTACCGTCCCCTTGTCGAAACCATCATCGTAGCGTCCCATCCTCACCTTGTCGCGCCCCGCTTCCCCAACGAGACGAACACCCGCTTGCTTGCGCACATGCGCAAGCATCCCGAAATCACGCACGAAAACACCTGCGAGAGCGTGCGTATCAGGCTGAAAACCAATTATGAGACGACCATATTAGAAGTAAGTTAGTATCAATTGGATTAACGCCGTTAACGTGCGTCAGCGGCGGGAAATCACTATGAGCGGCATTTGAAAACCCCACGTTCAAACCATGGACGGGCGCCCCGGGCCCCACGCCGTTTGCTACCATAGCGCCTATGAATAGCAGAAACCGCAATGGGCAACCCGCCCGAATCCCATCATCAACGCGCAACACGCCCACGAAGCCCCGCGTCTCATCATCAATGAGCAGCGACCCTGCACGGCCCCGCACCTCTTCGCCAACGCGTAACGCATCCACGCGGCCTCAAAGCTCACCATCGGCGCGAAATGCATGCGTGCGATCCCGCACCTCTCCGTCGACGCGCAACGCATCCATGAGGCCCGGATCGGCCCGCCCTCAGCAGCGCCCGCGCCGTCACGCCGGCGCCCGCAAGCCGTTCGTCATCCTTGCGTTCGCGCTTGCGCTCATTGCCGTCGGCGTGTCGGCATGCAACGCAACATCGGCGCTGCTCAACGGCTCGTCGCAAGAAGAAAACTCCCGTTCGGCCAACACAAAGCAACCCTACGTCAGCCCGTATGACTTCTCGGGGCTCTCCCAGCAAAACGGCAGGTTCTCATACTCTGAAAACGGGGTCGAGAAGTCGCAGACGGGAATCGACGTGTCCGAAATGCAAGGCGCCATCGACTGGGAGCAGGTTGCAAGCGATGGAATCCAGTTCGCCTTTGTGCGAGCCGGCTACCGCGGCACCACCGAGGGCGGTCTGTTCGCGGACGGCCGCCTGAATGAGAACCTTGCAGGAGCAGCAGATGCCGGCTTGCAGACCGGCGTGTACATTTACTCGCAAGCCACCAGCGCCGAGGAGGCGCAGGAAGAGGCCGACTTCGTGCTTGACCAGCTTGGCGGCCGCAAGCTCGACCTTCCCATAACCTTCGACCACGAGAAGGATACGACGGTGAACGCACGCGGCAATAACGTGGACCGGGACACCCTCACCGCAGCTGCGCTGGCGTTCTGCCAACGCATCGAGCAAGCAGGTTACCGCTCCATGGTGTATGGCAACAAAGTGGATATCGCCCGCATGAACCTGGATAGCCTAGGCGATCGCCCCGTCTGGTTCGCCGAATACAACGCGCTGCAGCCCTCCGGGCAGTTCGATTTCGCGCTGTGGCAGTACAGCAACACCGGCAGCGTTGCCGGCATCTCCACCCCCGTCGACATGAACCTGCGCTTCACCGATATGCTCTAAACGCGAAATCTCGCAGCTCGGCAAAACCTGAAGCTAACTTCATGTGCTAGCGTGTGTAATGAAACCACCTGCAACGCGAAAGGTCCCCCATGAGCACCGACACCCCCGCTCCGCTTCCCGCCGAGCTTTCCAAGAAGCACGACGCGCTGAAAGAGCATCTGGCAAAACTGGGAGCGGTTGCCGTAGCGTTTTCCGGCGGAGTGGACTCCACCCTGCTGCTAAGCGTTGCCGCCGATGTGCTAGGCGACAACACCGTCGCCATCACCGCCCGCGCGCAGATGATTCCCGCACGAGAGGTTCGCGAAGCCAGCGATTTTTGCGCCAAACGGGGCATCCGCCATGTGGTGATGGACGTCGACGCCTTGACCATACCCGGCTTCGCCGAAAACCCCGCAGATCGATGCTACCTCTGCAAAAGCGCATTGTTCGCTCGCATCATGGATCAAGCCGCGCGCCTGGGAATACCCTACGTGGCCGAAGGAACCAACACCAGCGATCTGGGCGATTACCGCCCTGGGCTTAAAGCTCTTGGCGAGCTGAAGGTGGACAGCCCCTTGCTGGCAGCAGGTTTATCGAAAAGCGATGTTCGCGCCCTATCCCACAAGCTTGGCCTTCCAACCTGGGACAAACCCTCTTACGCGTGCCTTGCAAGCCGCATCCCCTACAACGAGGCCATCACCGCCGACAAGCTTCGATCCGTCGAGCATGCCGAGGATGCGCTTATGGACGCAGGCTTTCCCCAGATACGCTGCCGCGCCCATGGGGACCTTGCACGCATCGAAGTGGCACCCGACCAGCGAGCGGCGCTTATGGACGCACTGATATCCACCGACCTGACCGAGCGCATACACGATTCAGGGTTCGCCTACGTGACCGTTGATGCCGACGGCTATCGCACCGGCAGCCTCAACCAAAACGTTCCTGAATAGATAAAAGGTAATGGCGGCGCCTTGCGAACCGTATGCGGCATCTTCAAACACGCCAACCCCCTCCTGCGCAGCGCAAGTTACCGCCGCAGCTAAGCTAAATGCTAAGCAGACACCCCACCACTACTCCACGCCGGGGCACGTGCGGCAAGGGGGACTACTGCCAGCGCCCTGCGCCGCACAAGCCGTAGCCGCGACAAATGCCATGCAACCGCTCTCGCCATTGCCCCGCTCCATAGCATGCGCGGCAAGCGAGTTGCCACCAGCGCCCTGCGCTGAGCAAGCAAGCCGTCACCGCCGTGCCCATCAACCCACGGTCGACGGACAGCATGGTTCTACGACCGACGCGAGCTGCCGTACGCCGCGTTCTTGCGATTGCCGAAGGCGCTGCCCTTGCGCGCGCTCTTCTTCAGGTCCTTGAGCACATCCGCCTCGCTTTCGCCCTCCACGCCGGCGCGCAGGCGCACCACCTCGTCTCGCAAGCGCGCCGCTTCTTCGAAGTCCATATTGCGCGACGCCTCCGCCATATCTTCCTCCATGCTGGAGATAACGCGCAGCACCTCTTCGCGCGACAGCTCGGCAAGCTGCATGTTCACCTGCTCGGATGACACATCGCCCATTTCCCCATGCACGTAGCTCATGATGTCCACGACCGCCTTCGTGACCGTTTTGGGCGTGATGCCGTGCTCTTCGTTATAGGCCATCTGGATGCTACGACGGCGCCGCGTTTCGGAGATCGCCAGGTCCATGGAGTCAGTGGTTTTGTCGGCATACATGATCACCTGGCCGTTCGCGTTACGAGCAGCGCGGCCAATGGTCTGGATCAGGCTGCGCTGGTTTCGCAGGAAGCCCTCCTTGTCGGCGTCGAGGATGGCTACCAACGTTACCTCGGGCAAGTCCAGGCCCTCGCGCAGCAGGTTGATTCCCACCAGCACATCGAACTTGCCCAAACGCAGATCGCGCAGGATGTCCACGCGCTCAAGCGTGCCGATGTCGCTGTGCATGTAGCGGGCGCGTAAACCGCGGTCCAAGAGGTGGTCGGTCAAGTCTTCTGCCATCTTCTTGGTAAGCGTGGTTATGAGCACACGCTCGTTGCGGTCGGCGCGCTCCTTCGCCTCGTCGATGATGTCGTCGATCTGGCTTGCACTGCCGCGCACGATGATCTCGGGGTCCAGAAGGCCCGTGGGACGGATGATCTGCTCCACCTGCCGCTGGCTGACCTTCAGCTCGTAATCGCCGGGCGTTGCCGACACGTAGATGAACTGCGGCACGCGCTCCTCGAACTCGTCGAAACGCAGCGGACGGTTATCCAAACAGCTGGGTAGCCGGAACCCATGCTCGGTCAAGGTGATCTTGCGGCTGCGGTCGCCCTCATGCATGCCGCGGATTTGGGGCACCGTCACATGGCTCTCGTCGATGATGCACAGGAAATCGTCCGGGAAATAGTCGATGAGCGTGTACGGGGGCTCTCCGGGCTCGCGCCCGTCCAAATGCCGGGAGTAGTTCTCGATGCCGCTGCAAAAGCCCATGGTCTCCAGCATCTCAAGATCGTAGTTCACACGCATCTCCAGCCGCTGGGCCTCAAGCAGCTTGCCCTCCTCTTTAAACTGCTGCAGACGCTCGCGCAGCTCCTCTTGGATGGTTTGGATAGCGTGCTCCATCTTCGGGCGCGCCGTCACGTAATGGGAGGCCGGCCAGATGGGCAGGGCCTCATAAGCTTGCAACACCTCGCCCGTGACGTTGTCGATCTCGGAAATCTGCTCTATCTCATCGCCCCAGAACTCCACGCGCACTGGATTGTCCGCGTACGGCGGGAACACATCGAGGTTATCCCCGCGCACGCGGAACGTGCCGCGTTTCAGCTCGTAGTCGTTGCGGTCGTACTGGATGTCGATAAGGTCATGGATCATCTGATCGCGATCCATTTCCTTCTGCTTGTCCACGAACACGGCCATACCCGCATAATCCATGGGGCTGCCGATACCGTAGATGCAGCTGACCGACGCCACCACGATCACGTCGCGCCTGGAAAGGAGCGCGCTGGTGGCGGCATGGCGCAGCTTCTCCACCTCCTCGTTGATAGAGGCGTCCTTCTCGATGAACGTGTCCGACGAGGGCACGTACGCTTCGGGCTGGTAATAATCGTAGTAGCTGACGAAATACACCACGGCGTTGTCGGGGAAGAACTCCTTCAGCTCGCTTGCAAGCTGAGCGGCAAGCGTCTTGTTCGGCGCCATGACAAGCGTGGGGCGCTGCACCGCCTCGATGGTTTTCGCCATGGTGAACGTTTTGCCCGACCCCGTGACGCCCAGAAGCGTTTGATACCGCAGCCCCTCCTCAACGCCCTGTGCAAGTTTCTTGATGGCTTGCGGCTGATCGCCTGAAGGCTCATAAGGGCTGACCGCTCGAAACGGCGTGTTCGCAAGGCGCACTTCGGGCAACTTGCCCTCCATTGCCATACCCTCGATGTTCTTCAGATGGCTGCTCATATGCAATCACGTCCTTCGCAGGCGCTTCCTTCGAATCAGTGCCCGAAGTCTATCACGGCATACGGAAAAGAACAAGTGTACGTTTTCGCTTCACATATATGGCAACGCAAAAGGCCCCTGCAACACGCGGCGCCCGGCAAAACCAGGTGACGCGCCGCAGGGGCCCGCAACGTTCCGAACAATCGCGCCCATCAGCGCGATGCCGCCCTAGTCAAGCGTCTTGCTGTACTCACGCCACCACTGCTCGACCTGCTCGCGCAGCTGCTCGGGCGTGCCGTCGTTGTTGAAAACCACGTCGGATTGCTCGATGCGGTCCGCGTCGCTGATCTGGCGGGCGATGCGGCGACGCACGTCCTGCTCGTCCCAGCCGCCTGCAACGGCACGCTCGATGCGGTCGTCGAGCGGGGCGAGCACGGCGATAACCACATCGGCGCCGTTGGCCATGGACACCTGGCGGTTCTTGAACACGGAATACTCCACCACCACGGCCTTGTTACCCTGGCGCTCAAGCTCGTCGAGCTGATCGGTGAACGCCTCCTCGATGCGCGGCATGGTGATGCGGTTGAGCTTGCGCGTCTCCGCCGGCGTGGCGAAGGCCTTCGCCGCCACCTTCGAGCGCACGATTTGGCCGTCAGCGCCCAGGATATCGGCGCCGAACGCCTCTACCAGGTCGTCTTTGACCGTATCCCACAGCAATACGTCGTGACCGACCTTGTCGAGGTCGATGTACGGGACTCCCTGCTCGGCCAGAACCTTGCGGGCCGTCGACTTGCCGGCGCCCATGCCGCCGATGACGAACAGCTTCTTCATACCCATGCCTGCCTCCTTTGTCGGCATCGCAGCGTTACCTTCACGCATATCTCCTTCATATGATACACGCACCGCACAGCCGAAACGGACGGCACGTGCCATCATTTGCCAACAGGTTACGGTAGGCGGCACTGGTATACTGAGGCGATGTGCTGCGGATTAAGGGAGCGCAGCAGATGAGAAGGGAACTATCATGCCGGAAACGCCGGCTGGGAGCCATGCACGCAGCCGCTCGCGAAGCGCATACGCAGGCCCCACATCAGATTCTTACACGCAACACCGTTCCAATGTGCACGGCCATGCCGCAAGCAGCTCTGCCGCCGCATCGCACGACGCCCGCCGGGCAAACGCCGCAACGAACGGCCGCCACGGCGGCGCGCACGGCGCATCGCCGCGAACCTCGCGCGCATCCGGCAGCGTAGAACAGCCTAAGCGGAAAAAATCACGTTACATCCCCGCCCTCGACGGCCTGCGCGCGCTTGCCGTGCTCGGCGTCATCGCCTATCACATGGGCATGGCCTGGATGCCCGGCGGCTTGCTCGGCGTCACCGTGTTCTTCGTGCTGTCGGGCTACCTGATTACCAGCCTGCTGCTCATCGAATGGGATTCCACGGGCACCATCGACCTGCCGCAGTTCTGGCTACGCCGCGTGAAACGCCTGTTCCCGGCCATCGCCTTCGTCATCATAGTCACCGCCGTGCTCTGCACGTTATTCGATCACAGCCTGCTCACGAAGCTGCGCGAAGACATGTGGGCGGCGCTTTGCTGGGTGACCAACTGGTGGTACATCCTGCGCGACGTGTCCTACTTCGATGCCCTGGGCGCCCCCAGCCCCGTCACGCATTTCTGGTCGCTGGCCATCGAGGAGCAGTTCTACGTGGTTTGGCCCGTGGTGCTTATCCTTGCGCACAAGTTCGGCGTGAAGCGCACCCATATGCGCAACGCCACCTTCGTGCTCGCCCTGGCGTCCGCCCTTGAGATGGCGCTTCTATTCAGCCCCGACGCCGACCCCTCCCGCGTGTACTACGGAACCGATACCCGCGCGTTCAGCCTGCTCATCGGCGCATGGCTTGCCTTCGTATGGCCATCGAACCAACTTGGCGCGAACAACGAGATCCACTTGGACCGCAACGTGCGGCTGGCGCTCGACGCCGTGGGCGGCATCGCGCTTATAGGCCTGGTGGCCATGATGGCGGGCATCGAGGGTACGTCGGCGTTCATGTACCGCGGCGGCATCCTGCTCGCCTCCGTGATCACCATGGTCATCATCGCCGTCATCGTGCACCCGTCTAGCCTGTTGGCGAAGGTGTTCGCCGCAAAACCGCTCGTATGGATCGGCCTGCACTCCTACGGCATGTACCTGTGGCACTACCCTATCCTCCTGCTCATGAACCCGCGCAGCAACATCGAAGGCACCCCGTGGTGGATGTACCTGGTGGAACTCGCCGTCATCTTCGCCATCTCATGGTTCTCCTACAAGTTTGTGGAAGACCCCATCCGCCATGGCGCCATCGGGAAGTTCGTGGGCGACGTGCGCAGCGGGCAGATCCTGCTTGCCGACTGGCTTCGCACCCATGCCCTGCCCACTGCGGCGGCCTCCGTGCTCACCATCGTCTGCATCGGCGGGCTGATCTTCGTACCCGATACCTCCGCTCTTGAGGGCGGCGATCTGCTGAAGGACGAATCGGCGCATGTCGCAGGCTTACCTGCAGATACGTCGGGCACCACCGCAGCAGCCGAGAAGCCCAAGCTCGACGTGCTCATGATCGGCGACTCGGTATCGGTTCGCGCCATCCCCAACTTCACCGAAACGTTCCCCTACGGCGCCATCGATGCCGCCGTGAACCGTCAGCTCACCGTCGGCGAGGAAGTGTACCGCTCCTATGCCGAGCAGGACATCGTGGGTGACGTGGTGGTGTTCGCCCTGGGAACGAACGGACAGGCCACCGACGAGCAGCTGGACGACCTGCTTGGCGTGGTGGGCACAGACAAGCACGTGTTCTTCGTGAACACCCGCAGCCCGCAAAGCTGGATGGCGGAGACGAACGCCGCGCTCGACCGCGCCGCCGAGCGTTACGGCAACGTGCAGGTAATCGACTGGTACAGCCTGAGCGCATCGCATGGCACCTGGTTCGACGGCGACGGCACGCATCTGTCCTCGGAAGGCGCTCAAGCCTATATCGATATGGTCCACGATGCCATCGGAAGCCTTCTGCCCGAGCACAAGGAAGGCGACCAGGTAGCACACGCGGAAACACCCATGGAAGCCGCAACCTCGAAGGCCATCGCGGCGCAACAGGCAGCTGTTGCCTCCATTGCCACCAACATCGCCAACAGCCTAGGGGAGCACCCGCAGGAATAAGCGCATCTAATCAGCGGGCGCACGACTCGAACGATCGGGCCGCAATCGCATGCGAATCAACGCGTCACGATTGCGGCCCGATTTGTGTCGAGAGACAAGCGTCGAGAACAACACCCCTTAACGCACACCCCTACTTGGGCCATGCTTGTCACAATTGTTTTCTGACCTTTGAGGTTTACGATATCCGTAAACGATGACGCCGCGTTGACGACAAATACGCTGCAGCTTTACCGGCATTTTCGCACCTAAGAGAAGGATTCCTATTGCCGCGCAAAGATTAGGCATCAAAGCTACGACACCAACCGAATGCCTTGTCACCCCGCAGTCCCAACCTTGGGCATCCTTCGATAACCTCAAACGCAACAAGGCCCCCGGCGTATGCCGGGGGCCTTGTAGGATTCATGCTTCAGCTTAAAGCTTGAGGCTTAGGTCAGCTTATTCAGCCTGCTCCTCAGCGGGCTTGTCAGCCTTCTTCTCGCGCTTCTTGGCCGGCTTCTCCTCAACCTGGATGGACTCGTCCACGGGGATCTCGAAGCCCATCTCAGCAGCAGCAGCCTTCATGGACAGGCTGATGCGACGACGGTCGGGGTTGATCTCCATGACCTTGACCTTGACCATGTCGCCGGGCTTGACGACCTGAGCAGGCGTGTCGATGTGGCGCATGGCCATCTCGGAGATGTGCACCAGGCCCTCGATGGACTGGCCCAGCTCGACGAAGGCGCCGAACGGAACGGTCTTGGTGACCTTGCCGTCGACGATGGAGCCGACCGGGTAGCTCTCGACCAGCTTGATCCACGGATCCTCGGTGGTCTGCTTCAGGCCCAGGGAGATGCGCTCGCGCTGCAAATCGACGTCCAGAACCTCGACCTCGACCTCGTCGCCAACCTTGACGACCTCGGACGGATGGTTAACGTGGTTCCAGGACAGCTCGGAGATGTGGACCAGACCGTCGATGCCGCCCAGGTCAACGAAGGCGCCGAAGTCGACGATGCTGGAAACCGTGCCCTTGAGGCGCATGCCCTTGGACAGCTTGGAGAGGATCTCGGCGCGCTCGTTCTTGCGGCCTTCCTCAAGCAGCACGCGACGGGACAGGACAACGTTGTTGCGGTTGCGGTCCATCTCGATGACGCGGGCCTCGATCTCGGTGTGCAGGTACATGTCCAGGTCCTTGACGCGACGCAGGTCGACCAAAGACGCAGGCAGGAAGCCGCGCAGGCCGATGTCCAGGATCAGGCCGCCCTTGACAACCTCGATAACCTCGCCGGTGACGGTCTCGCCAGCCTTGAACTTCTCCTCAACGCTGATCCAGGCGCGCTCGTACTCGGCACGCTTCTTGGACAGGATCAGACGGCCGTCCTTGTCCTCCTTCTGCAGGACCAGAGCCTCGATCTCGTCGCCGAGATTGACGATCTCGGACGGATCGGCGTCCTTGCGGATGGACAGCTCGCGGACGGGCACAACGCCCTCGGACTTGAATCCGATGTCCACCAGCACCTCGTCATGCTCGATCTTGACAACCGTGCCGTTGACCAGGTCGCCCTCGTCGAACTCGGTCAGCGTGCCGTCGATCATCTGGTTCATCTGATCGTCGGAGATGTCCTCGAAGTCGATGACGGACGTGTTCTTGATGTCGGTCAAAACGGACCCCTTCCATACTTTGCCGGGGACCCTTCGTCATGAATGATTGCTACATAAACCATGTTCGCTTGCAGGAGATGCTCCCTTTTAGCAGTGCAACAAACATGTCTCGGGGGCCTACATTACCAATGCTTACGGGACCTTCCCATAAGCCAATCGAGTATACCACGCGCAATGCGGCATCCAAGCCACTATTTTCCAACAGCGTTCCGCCCTGCACGATTTCTACGCGGAATGGCAAGCCTTCGCTTCACGCTCTTGCACCGCCGCCTTGCGCTCCGGCCGCGCGCTGCGCGACGATCAGCCGCTTCGAGCTCAACTCCCCCCTAAACACCCAGATTGGAGGACGAGAGCCAACGCACTCCGCGCTATTCCCCGCTATTGCGGCGGCAATCAGGGCACACGCCGGAAAACGCCAGGTCGAAGCCCGTTACCTCGAACCCGTAATCGTTCACGATACGCGCAAAGGGATCGACCCCCTCGGTCTCGATATCGAAGACGCCCCCGCAACGGCTGCACTTCGCATGGAAGTGGTTATCGCAGCGGAAGTCGTAGCGGTCCGCCGCGTTGGGCACGGGGATGCGCAACACCTCGCCGCGCTCGGACAGCACGCTCAAGTTGCGGTACACGGTGGCGCGGGACACGTTGGGGTGATCGCGGTGGACCACATCGTAGATATCCGCCGACGTCGGATGGTTGTGCAGCGAGCGCACCGCATCGAGCACCACCGCGCGTTGCTTGGTGTTGCGCGAGCCACGCGGGCTCGGAACCTGAACGTTCGCAGTCATCGCGTTGCTCCTATCCTTCTTGCCAGGCTTATGCTTAATAGGATTTTATATCACTAGTAAACCTTGTGCAATTCGCTCACAACCATTCCATCGGGTATTGCGGAAGAAAGAAGCATCCCTGCCCCCGTTTCCTGGAACAGGGCTCCTCGCGCTCTAAACGATCCGGCAATCGCCGCGATCCCTCGATGGGCCCGCACACATAAGAAGGCCTCCCGTTTCCAGCAATGGGAGGCCTTCTAGCTCCTTATGAGCGCATCGCGGTCGCAACCAGCCGCCGATGGCTAGATCGCCTCGTCTCCTCGCTCGCCGGTGCGAATGCGCACCACCTCGTCGACCGGGAAGACGAAGATCTTGCCGTCTCCCACGTTGCCGGTTCGAGCGGTGGCGCTGATCACATCGATAAGCGCATCCACCTCAGCATCGTCGCAGATGATCTCGAACTTCACCTTCGGCACCATGTTCAACAGCACCTCGGTGCCACGGTAATACTCCTTCCAGCCATGCTGGGACCCGCAGCCTTGCACCTGCGAGATGGTCATGCCCGAAACCTTCGCCTCGAACAGGGCATCCTTGAGCGGCTCGAGCTTTTCAGGGCGAACGATAGCGGTGATCTTCTTCATGGTTCAACTCCTTCCAATGCTAGCCGCAGCTTAGTCCAAGCCGATGTATGCAGGGTACGCGGATTCGCCGTGGGCTGCAATGTCGAGGCCCTGCGCTTCCTTCTCCTCGCTGACGCGCAAGCTGCCCTTGAAACAGGCCTTCACGATGAAGGCGATCACCACATCGAGAATGCCGACGAACACGATGGTGATGGCGATACCTGCAATCTGGCTGCATAGCAGGCTCACATCGCCGGTGTACAGAAGGCCGCCGAAGTCGGTCCAGGACAGCTCGGGCACGCAGAAGATGCCGGTGCAGATACCGCCCACGACACCGCCGACCGCATGACAACCGAAAGCGTCGAGCGCGTCATCGTAGCCGATCTTGGCCTTGCAGAACGAGATGGCGAAGTAGCAGATCGGGGAAACGATCAGGCCCATGATGATCGCGGCCCAAGGCTCGACGAATCCAGCAGCCGGGGTGATGACGACCAGGCCGGCGACAAGGCCGGTGGCGGCGCCGACGAGCGTGGGCTTGCCTACCTTCACACGCTCGACGATCATCCAGGATACGAGCGCCGCGCCGGAGGCGACCACGGTGTTGATCAGGGCAAGACCTGCAACGCCATCGACGACGAACTCGGAACCGGCGTTGAAACCGAACCATCCGAACCATAGAAGGGTTGCGCCCAGGGCCACGAAGGGCACGTTATGCGGACGGTAGCTCATCATGCCGAAGCCCTTGCGCTTGCCGAGCATGAGGCACAGGATAAGGCCGGTCAAGCCAGAGGAGATGTGCACGACATCGCCGCCTGCGAAGTCGAGCGCGCCGATGGTGTCGCCGATAAGGCTCCCGTCACCGCCCCAAACCATATGGGCAAGCGGCGGGTACACCACAATGGTCCACACTGCCACGAATGCGCACACCGCACCGAACTTCATACGGCCGGCAAGAGAGCCCGTGATAATGGCTGTGGTGATCATGCAGAACGCCATTTGGAAGATGAAGTCGATGATGGTCGGATACGCCGCATCCTCCGGAACCGCCTCGGCCTCGGCGAGCATATCGGTCACGCCGCCCAGGAAGCCAAGCTGATCGAAGCCCCCGAAGAACGGGCTTGAGCCGTCCCCGCCGTACGCCAGCGACCAGCCGCAGATCGTCCACGTGATCGCCACGATGCCGATGGCCGAGAACACCATGATCATCGTATTCACAACGTTCTTTCGACGCGACAGGCCTCCGTAGAAAAACGCCAAGCCTGGCGTCATGAGCAAGACGAGCATGGCGCATACCAGCATGAATGCCGTTGAACCCGTGTCATACATCACGTTACCTCCTTCGCTTTCCGATACCCATTCCCTCTGAGCACCTTTCTCTTACGCATTCGATACTGCCACTGATTGACCTGGCCTTTTGCGCAATATGCCATTGTTAACGCTCTGGGAAACGCTTTGTAACGAGCGTGAGACGCGGGTGTTACAATGTGGAAACAGGCGAACTTTGTTGAAAGGAACGAGCTTATGGGCGTGCGATTCGTTGCCGTTGAAACGGATGAAGATCAGGAAAAGCTGGCGAAGCTTGCCGACGAGATTTGGCACGAATACTGGCCCGCGATCATCGGCGATGCGCAAACCGATTACATGGTCGAAAAGTTTCAAAGCCTGGAAGCCATCAAGCGAGACATGACCGAGCATGCCTACGAATACTGGTTCGTGATTGACGAAGCCGGCAAAACCGTTGGCTACACCGGCGGCTGCGAGGAACCCGAGACCAGCCGCTACTTCATTTCGAAGATGTATCTGCTGGCCGAGGAGCGCGGCAAGCATTATGCTTCGCAGATCATCGGATTCTATACCGACTTATGCCGGTCTCGCGATCTGCATAGCATGTATCTGACCGTGAACAAGCAGAACGACCTGGGTATTCGAGCCTACTACGGCAAAGGATTCGTCACCATCGAATCCGTCAAGAACGATATCGGCAACGGGTTTGCCATGGATGATTACGTGATGGAAAAGGAAGCGTAAGCGCTTTCGCCTATCTGCCGTGAAGCCTTTATGGCCTTGCAGCGAAAAAGGCCCCACGCCTTCGATTCCGTTCGCCGACCTTGTCGGCAATGCAAGCGCACCTGACTCAACTTGCTTGAACGGACCTCGAATGACGTGGGGCCTTTCGTTGTTCGCGAACTTAGCGGAACCGCGGGCTACAATGCCCGATAGCGCTCTTGCACGCTGGCAGCAATGCCCTCGGCATCAAGCCCTTGTTCGTGAAGCAGCTGCCCTACCCCGCCTTGCGTGACGAACGCATCCTGGATGCCTAGGTTCAAAGCCGGGGTGTGCAAGCCCATGCGGGCCATCTCGCCGAGAACGCCTTCACCGACGCCGCCTGCGATAACGCCCTCCTCCACCGTGACGACCAGCTTCGTTTCGGCGGCAGCTTGAATAGCCTGCACATCCAGCGGCTTGACCCAGCGCATGTCCACTACGCGAGCGGAAACCCCCTGCTCGGCAAGCGTATCGGCAGCGCCCAAAGCCTGGCCGACCATGCGGCCGAACGCCAAAATGGCAACGTCATCGCCTTCGCGTACCACACGCCCCTTTCCTTCCGGCAGCACCTCGGCAGCCTCGGGCAGCGGAACGCCCTCGCCCTCGCCGCGCGGATAGCGGATGGCGAACGGGCCGCCCATCGCAAGCGCCGTATGCAACGCATGCACGAGCTCGGCCTCGTTCGAAGGCGCCAGCACGCGCATGTTGGGCACCATGCGGGCGTACACCAGGTCGAACACGCCATGGTGCGTGGGGCCGTCGGCACCGACGATGCCGGCACGGTCGATGGCGAAGACGACATCGAGCTTCGGCAGCGCCACGTTGATGATCATCTGATCGATGGCGCGCTGCATGAACGTGGAATACAGCGCCACCACGGGTTTCTTGCCGTTTGCCGCCAAGCCGCCGGCGAAACCGACGGCATGCTCCTCGCAAATGCCCGTGTCCACGAAACGCTCCGGGAACTTCTCCGCGAACTCATCTAGGCCGGTGCCGCCCTTCATGGCAGCGGTGATGGCCACGATATCGGCATTGCTCTCCGCTTCGGCGACCAATGCCTTGCCGAACACGTTGGTGTACTTCGGCGCGGAGGGCTTGCCCGACTTGATGACCTCGCCGGTTGCGATGTTGTAGGGCGCGATGCCGTGGAACTTCTCGGGGTTGCGCACAGCGGGCATATAACCTTGGCCTTTGCGCGTGACCACATGCATGAGCACCGGGCCGTCGGCATTCAACACGGCTCGCAGCGTTTCCCGCAACTGCGCGATGTTGTGCCCGTCGATCGGCGCCGTGCATACGATGCCCAGCTGCTCGAAGATCATGGAATGGGGAATGACGAACTGCTTCATCGATTCCTTCATGCTGCGGCCGAAGTTGGTGATGGCCTTGCCCACCGGCCCGCTGCTCTCCAGGTGCTCCTGCACGTTGTCGCGCGCCTGACGGTACTGCGAAGATGCGCGCATATAACCCAAGTGCTTCATGAGCGCGCCAACGTTGTGCGAGATGGACATCTCGTTGTCGTTCAAAATGATGACCATGGGCGTTTGCGCCTGGCCGATATTGTTCAAGGCCTCGAAGGCCATACCACCGGAAAGCGCCGCATCGCCGATGAGCGCGACGACCTTCTGGTCGGCACCCGCCAGATCACGGGCCTCCGCCAAGCCGAGCGCCACCGAAAGCGAGTCGGATGCATGCCCGGAATAGTGCACGTCGTAGGGACTCTCGCTGGGCTTGGGGAAGCCGGAGAGACCGCCATAGGTGCGAAGCGTGCCGAAGTCCTTCAAGCGTCCGGTGACCAGCTTGTGCGCATACGCCTGATGCCCCACATCGAATACGATCTTATCCTTGGGGCAATCGAGCAGGCTGTGCAGAGCCAGGATGATCTCGACCGCGCCCAAAGATGAGGCGACGTGACCACCGGTTTTCGAGGTGGTGGCCACAATCTCCTGACGAATCTCGCCCGCAAGTATAGATAGCTCCTCATTGCTGAGGAGCTTCAGGTCGGCAGGGGATGCGATTATGTCCAGAATGCGCTTATCGCTCATGCTGCGCCTTTCCTTTTGTCATGCCATCCGATCGCCTTGCGCGACCTAGACGGAAGCGGCGGCCTGGCCTTGCTGCGCCGCGCCGCCGTCCGCTTGACCTTCCTTATGCGCGCTCGCCGCAGATACCGCGGGTTGCGCCGAATCATCGGCAAGCCCTGCTGGGGCTTCGGAGGCCAGCGCCTCTTGGACGCTGGCCTCGTCGATGCCCTGCTCAAGCAGATCGCTTGCGCGAAGCCCCAGCCCAACCGCTTCCTCATACAGGGAAAGCGCCTGGTCCAAGGGCAAATCCTTATCGTTTACCGCTTCGACGATCTCATCCAGGCGGCTTTTGAGCTCCTCGAAGGACCCGTACGATTCCAATGCCACCGAATCGCGCCCTTACAGCACCAGGGGCTGCGCCGGGTCATCGCCTGCGGGAGCCGCAGCGACCCCATCGTCGATGTCCTTGGCGATGCGGCCCAGCACGCCGTTGACGAAGCGCGGGGAATCATCCTCGCCGCCGAAATCCTTCGCCAGCTCCACCGCCTCGTTGATGGCGACGCTGGTGGGCACATCCTCCACAAACATGATCTCGTAGGCGGCCAAGCGCAGAATGGAGCGGTCGACGATGGGCATGCGGCCCAGCGACCAATTCTCCGCAGCGGCCTTCAGGCTGCCGTCGATGACGATGCGGTTCTGCTCGACGCCGCGCACCAGGTCCTGAGCATATTCCGAAAGCGGGCCCTCCTCGGACGGGAAGACGCCTTCAGCCACGATCTGAGCTGCGGATGCGCCCTTGATCTCAGCGGTGTACAGAACCTGCAGCGCGACGCGACGTGCCGTCGTGCGCTCGTGTCTTTTCGATGCCATGTGCAAATAATCCCCTGTGCTTCTTCTTATTCCTAACGGTTGAACTGGACGCCGTCGATGTAGACGTCGACCGATCCAACCTGCGCGCCTACCTGGCTAGCCACGGCGTCCGCCACGGACTGGCGGACCGCAGCCGCCACGTCGGGCAGCACGTGTCCATAATAAACGTCGATGCGCACCGAGATCTGCAGCTTGTCGTTTTCGTCCGCTGCGATCTCGATACCGGACGTGGAGGGCTTGCCGCCGAGCACGCCGCGGATGCCGCGGCTTGCCGCGGGGGCGTTGCCAACGCTGGCGACGCCGTCCACATCTGCCACGGCGATGGAGACGATGGTCTCGACGACGCCCGGCGCAAGCGCCATGCCGTCAACGGTCAAATCGCTCATAACACATCTCCCATCTGGGTTTCGATGAAGTCCGTGGTTGCTTCGCCGGCGCAGAACACCTGGTTATCCAGCACGCGGCGATGGAACGACAGCGTGGTGGGGATGCCCTCGATGACGAACTCGTCAAGGGCGCGGCGGCCGCGCGCCAGGCACTCCTCGCGATCCTGGCCGTACACGATGAGCTTGGCCACCATGGAGTCGTAGAACGGGCTGATCTTCGAGCCGGAATGCACATAGGCCTCCACGCGCACGCCCGGGCCCGCCGGGGGCTCGAAGCGCGTGATGGTACCGGGACACGGACGGAAACCGTGCTCGGGATCCTCGGCGTTGATGCGGAACTCCATGGCATGGCCGAACGGCGTGAACGGGGCCCTATCGGCGCAGCTCATGGGCTCGCCGGATGCGATGCGCAGCTGCTCTTTGATGATGTCGGTGCCCGTGATCTGCTCGGATACCGGATGCTCCACCTGCACGCGCGTGTTCATCTCCATGAAGTAGAACTTGCCCGTGGTGTCCAGCAGAAACTCGATGGTGCCGGCATTGCGGTAGTCCACGGCGCGCACGGCCTTGATGGCCGCAACGCCCATAGCGCGGCGCAGCTCGTCGGTCAGCGCCGGAGAAGGCGCCTCCTCGATGAGCTTCTGATGACGACGCTGCACGGAGCAGTCGCGCTCGCACAGGGCCACGTTGTTGCCGAAGTCGTCGGCGAGCACCTGCACCTCGACGTGACGCGGACGCAGCACGAGCTTCTCCAGGTAGACCTCGTCGTTGCCGAACGCGGCGCCGGCCTCGGCGCGGGCGGCCTTGTAGTGCGACTCAAGGTCGGCGGGGTCGTGGACCTCGCGCATGCCCTTGCCGCCGCCGCCGGCGGTCGCCTTGATGAGCACAGGATAGCCCACGCTCTCGGCGAACCGGCGAGCCTCCTCCACGGTATCGATGCAGCCATCGGAACCGGGGACGGTGGGCACGCCGCAGGCCTTCATGGTCTCACGGGCGGATGACTTGTCGCCCATGCGCTCGATGCACTCGGCGGAGGGGCCGATGAACACCAAGTCGTTGTCGGCGCACGCGCGGGCGAAGTCGGCGTTTTCCGCCAGGAAACCGTAGCCGGGGTGGATGGCGTCGGCGCCGGTGATGGTGGCCGCCGCGATGATATTGGACATGACCAGGTAGCTTTTCGTTGCCTGGGCGGGGCCGATGCACACCTTCTCGTCGGCATACTGCACGGGATAGGTGTTCTCGTCCTCGGTAGAGTACACCGCCACGGTCTTCACGCCCAGCTCCTTGCAGGCGCGCATGACGCGCAGGGCCACCTCGCCGCGGTTTGCGATGAGTACTTTCTTGAACATGTTACTGCTCCGAGACGGGCTGGACGGAATGGGGCTCGATGTAGAACAGCACGGTGCCGAACTCGACGGGGTCGGCGTCCTTGACGCACACCTCGCGGACGGTGCCCATCTCCTCGGCGGTGATCTCGTTCATGAGCTTCATGGCCTCGACGATGCACAGGGTCTGGTTGGCGGCAACCTCGTCGCCCACCTTCACGAACGCGGGCTCGCCCGGTGCGGGAGCAGCGTAGAACGTGCCGACCATGGGAGCCTTCACGGCATACCAGTTGGCGGGACGCTCGGGCTCGGCGGCAGCGGCGGCCGGAGCGGCAGGTGCCGCTGCGGGAGCTGCGGGTGCGGCGGCGACCGCCGGAGCGGCTGCAACCGGTGCGGCTGCCGGCATAGCGCCGGGCATGCGCACGGCGATGCGCTGACCGCCGTCCTCGACCACGATCTCGCCTACGCCGCTTTCCTCGGCAACGCGAACCAATTCGCGAATCTGATTGATATCCACGTAATCGTCCTCCTTGATATTGCTGGACTCCTCCTGCATGAGGAAGTCGACTTTCTCGGATGCGCGGTGCTTGCTCAGGAAGGTGCGCGCCTCGTTGGGGAACAGGGCGTACATGAGCACGTCCTCTTCGCTTTGGGCCAGATCGCCGACCTCTTCGGCGACCTCGTCATAGGTGGTGGTGACCAGGCTCGACGGCGGCACGTCGTCGGGCAGCACCTGCGAATTGCCCGCGACCTTCTTCATGATCTCGGGGTCGATGCGTCCCGGGGCCTTGCCGTAGTAGCCGCAGATGTAGTCCTTCATCTCCTTGGACACGACGCCCCAGCGCTTGCCGGTGAGCACGTTGAACACGGCCTGCGTGCCCACGATCTGCGACATGGGCGTGACGAGCGGCGGATAGCCCACCTCCGCGCGCACGCGCGGGATCTCCTTCATGACCTCGGGCAGACGATCGGATGCGTTCTGCACCTCGAGCTGGCTCATGAGGTTGGACATCATGCCGCCGGGCACCTGATGCGAATACACCTGCATATGGATAAGCGAGGACACGCCGCGCTTGTAGTGGCTGCGCTTGCGCACTTCCTCCCAGTATTCGGCGATCTCGAAGAGCAGGTCCAGGTCAAGGCCGGTGTCGTAACGGCTTTCCTGCAGCGCCGCCACGATCATCTCGACGGCGGGCTGGGAGTTGCCGAAAGCCAGCGGAGCGGATGCGGTGTCGACGATGGACACGCCCGCCTCGGCCGCCTTGAGGTAGTTGGCCGGGGCCATGCCGCCGACATAGTGGCAGTGCAGATGCACGGGCAGGCCGATCTCGGCATTGAGGGCCTTCACGATGCGCTCGGCGCGATACGGCGTCATAAGGCCGGCCATATCCTTCACGCAGATGGAGTCGGCGCCGAGCTCTTTGAGCTGCTGCGCATACTCAAGGTAGCTGTCAAGCGTATGCACCGGGGAGATGGTGTAGGAGATGGCGCCCTCGAAGTGACCGCCGCATTCGTTGACCGCCTCGGCGGTATCCACCACGTTGCGGATATCGTTGAGCGCATCGAACACGCGGAACACGTGCACGCCGTTGCGCTTGGACGCCTTGATGAAGCGGTTCACGATCTCGCGGGAATAATGCTTGTAGCCGACCAGGTTCTGGCCTCGGGTGAGCATGGACAGCGGCGTGTTCGGAGTTGCCGCATTGATGGAACGCAGGCGGTCCCACGGATTCTCATCCAAAAAGCGCATGCACGAGTCGAACGTCGCGCCGCCCCATGCCTCGATGGCCCAGTAGCCGACGCGATCCATCTTCGGCAGGATCGGCAGCATGTCGCCGATGCTCATGCGCGTGGCCCACAGGCTTTGCTGGCCGTCACGGATAGTGGTATCCATGATCTGAAGCCTTGACATGAACTCGCACCCCCTTCGTTTTCAAGTGATACAGACCGTATTGATCGAAACCAGGATTATAGAAGATACCGGAGCCGATACCGTGCGCGCGCGGCGAATTCACGGGCAAGAAACAGAAACGCCGCCCAGGCGGCGCGCTTCGCAAGCCCTGCAGCCGCGATGGTCCGCTTACGGCGGCGGCCTTCGCACACCAGAAGGAACGGCCCCGAATACAGCGAATGCGCCCTGAACGGGCGCATTCGGAGATATCGTCGCACTCGACGAACCTTGATTCATGTGTTTTGGCTCGCCCAACATGAGCGGATGCCGGCTTCCGCAAACGCCTATTGCCATGCTTCAATCGCGCAGCAAAAGCCGTTCGAGGCGAAAACCGCGGTCGTCGATCGCCGATGCGATGCGAGCTAGACGCGCTTGATGACGCGGCCGTCGCGGGTGTCGATCTGCAGCACGTCGCCGATCTCGACGAACGTGGGCACCTGCAGCTCAACGCCGGTCTCGAAGGTTGCCGGCTTGGTGGTGTTGGTGGCGGTGTCGCCCTTGAAGCCGGGCTCGGTGTGCGTGCACTCCAGCTCGACGAACATCTGCGGCTCGATGCTGATGAGCTCCTCGCCAGCGTACAGCAGGCTGGCCTCGTCGTTCTCCTTGAGCCACTTGGCGGTGTCGCCGACAGTCTCGGCGGGCATGCTCATCTGGTCGTAGGTGTTGGGATCCATGAAGTAGAAATCGGAACCGTCGTTGTACAGGTACTGCATCTTGCGGGTTTCCAGACGCACGGTGTCGAACTTCGTGCCGGCGTTGAACGTGTAGTCGACCACGCGACCGGTCTTGATGTCGCGAAGCTTCGTGCGGACGAAGGCGCCGCCCTTGCCGGGCTTGACATGCTGGAACTCGACGATGGTGCACATCTTGCCGTTGTTGACGATGCACATTCCGTTCTTGAAATCGGCGGTAGAGATAGCCACTGGTAGATCCTTTCAACCGTTCAGGCGACCAAGGCCGCCCCTTTAGTTCAACCCTTAAATTATAACCATGTCATGCGTAGATTGCGTGAAAACCTGGAATCCCGTTTCGGTAACCACGCCGAAATCCTCTAAACGCATGCCGAAATCGCCCTCCAGATATATGCCCGGTTCCACCGTGACCACGTTTCCGGGGACAAGCGGCTCCTTGTTGCGAGGCGACAGCACGGGCTCCTCATGGATGTCGATGCCCACGCCATGACCCAGCCCGTGGCCCATCTTGCCGGCGAATCCGCCCGCGGCAAGGGCGTCCTCGGCCATCTGGTGCATCTGCGCGCCGGTGACGCCGGGCTTTATCGCGGCCTCCACCCGCTCATTGGCCTCGCGCAGCGTTTCGTAGGCGGCGCGCATCCGCGCATCGGGCTGGCCGACGAACACGGTGCGGGTCATATCCGAGCAATACCCGTAGGCGCGAGCGCCGAAGTCCATGACCACGCACTGCCCCGCCTCAAGCCTTGCCTCGCCCGGAACGGCATGCGGGCTCGCGCCGTTGGCGCCGCAGGCCACGATGGAGGAGAACGCCAGGCCGGACGCACCATGACGCAGCATCCAGTCCTCAAGCTCGATCTGCACCTGCCGTTCGGTCATGCCCGGCTTCATGTACGTGACGATATAGGAGAACGCCGCATCGGTGATTGCCTGAGCCGCCTTCATGCGCGCAACCTCCGACGGCTCTTTGACCGCGCGCAGCGAGCGGACGAAGCCCGAGGTCTCAAGCAGCTGCGGGGACGCGGGCGCCTTGGCAAGGGCGCCCTCGAGCGCGCGGAACGCCGCAAGCGTCATGGAGTCCTCGATGCCGAGCACGATGCTCTCGGGCGCCGGCGATCCGGCGGGCGCGCTTGCGTGACGGGCCGTGAACACGTCGGCAACCCATTCGCCATGGCCCCGACGCGCGTCATCGACGACGATAACGCCTTCGCCCTGCGCCGCTTTTCGCGCCGCACCGCTATAGCGGGAATCGGTGTGCAGCACCGCGTCATGCGGCGTGACCAGGAGCGCATGCGCCTGTTCGTCGTCGAAAACGCCATCAAAGGCTGTCAGCCATTCGATGCTTGCCGTGTCGCGTACCAAAAACGTGCGAATGCCGTTTTCCGCCGCCGCGTTGCGCAACCGCTCCAAACGCCCTGCGGCCTGGGCTTTCATGCTATTCGTCAATGAGATCACGTCCTGCCACGATGACTTGGCCCGGCGCGTAGCGCCCCTCGAATCCCTCGCCCAAGCGCTCGGTCGTGCCTTCGAGCAGGATATCGAGCGCATCGTTGTAGCCGGCGAAGCCGCGGCCCTTGACCTGGGCAACGCACGCCGGGGCGATCACCGAGATATGGCGAAACGCCTCGCGCATGCTGACATCGGAAATGTGCACCTCAACGCACGGCGTGCTCACGCTGCCGAGAGCGTCGCGCAGCGCATAGGAATAGTGCGTATGCGCGCCGGGGTTGTATACGATGCCATCACACGCGCCGTGCGCGGCGTGGATCTTATCGACCAGGTCGCCTTCATGGTTTGACTGGAAGCACTCCACCTCGCAACCGTGCGCGCGGGCATATTCGCAGAAGCCCGCCTCTAAATCTTCCAGGGTATCGTTGCCGTACACGCCCGGCTCGCGGATGCCGAGCATGTTCAGATTAGGCCCGTTCATCAGCAGGATCTTCTTCATGTTGCACACCTTTCGTTGCTTCCCGCGCCGCATCGGACATCGGCTTGAAACGGTGGCCATCGCCGCATCCGCCTTCTCCGGCCAGCCTGCAAGATGGTCTGCCGCTTGTACGCCGGGCCTTACGCCGGCCGGGCATCACCGCCGCTTCTGCGCGAAATACTCCTCCAGCTCTTCCAGGATCACGCCATCGGCCACATCCTGAAGCCGCCACTGCCCCACATCATGCAAGCACACGAAGCGAACCTGCCCGTGACGCGCCTTTTTGTCGCGTTTCATGACATCGAGCACCTGCGCCGGGGAAGCCTCCCAGCCAAGCTCGGGCAAACCCAGATCATCGAGCAGCTGCCCTTGCGCCTGGGCTAGCTCGACCGGCATATCGGCGAGCCGCATGCCCATACGGGCCGCGAAGCGCATGCCCTCGGCAACCGCATGCCCGTGGCTGTACGTGCCATAACCCGAAAGCTTCTCGATGGCATGTGCCAGGGTATGGCCGTAGTTCAGGCACTCGCGCACGCCGCGGCTTTCCGTTTTGTCCTGCGCCACCACGTCTGCCTTGAACACCACGCAGCGGGCGATGGCCTCGGAGACGGCATCGGGCTGGCGGTCGACCACTGCCGACGCTTGGTCGGAAAGCCAGAAGAAGAACTCGTCGCCGTCGATGAGCGCGGTTTTCGCCACCTCGCCGCAACCGCATGCCCACTCGCGCGCAGGCAGCGTTGCCAGCACCTCGGTGTCGGCGCACACGAACGCAGGCTGCTTGAACGCACCTACCAGGTTCTTTCCTGCGGATAGATTCACGCCCGTCTTCCCACCCACGCTTGAATCCACCATGGACAGAAGCGTGGTGGGAACCTGCACCACCTGCACGCCGCGCATGTAGGTTGCCGCGGCGAAGCCCGCCAGATCGCCCACGCAGCCGCCGCCGAGCGCGACCACCACGCAGTCGCGCTCGAGCGCCAAAGCGGCCATGGCCTCGAGCACCTCGCCGAGCACCGTAAGCGATTTCGCCTCTTCGCCTGCGGGAACGCAGATGTCGGAAACGCGATACCCCGCTTGAGCGAGCGATGCCTTCGCCCGGGCCAGGTACAGCGGGCCGACGTTGGCGTCGGTGATGACAAGCACCTGCCGCGCATCGGCGAGCACAGGAACGCCGCGCATGGACGACCCCAGCGCATCAAGCACCCCGGCGCCGACGCGCACGTTGTACGCGTCTTCGCCAGGAATGTTCACCACTACCCTTGTCGCAGGCACAGCACGCCTTCCTTCTCCAAAATCTCCTGGATCTCCTGGGCCACGACGTTGATGGACTTGCCAACGGTGTCGATGGACACGCTGGCGACGTCTTCGTACATAGGCAGGCGGCCGGCGATGGTCTGTCGCGCGGTCTCGAGGTTCTTGAACAGCGGGCGCGTGGACACGTCGCCGACGCGCTCGACGGCCTGCTCGGCCGTGACCTGCAGATACACTACGAAACCGTTGTTCTTCAGAATCTCGCGGTTCTCCTCGCGCAGCACGATGCCGCCGCCGCACGAAACGAGCATGGGGCCCTTGTGGGCGAACTCATCGAGCACCTGGGTTTCCATATCGCGGAACGCCTGCTCACCCTGCTCGGCGAAAATCTGGTTGATCGCCCGACGCTCACGACGCTCGATGTAGGCGTCCAGGTCGATGGTGGCAAGACCGCACTGACGGGCCAGACGGCGCGACGTGGAGGTTTTGCCCGCGACCATGAAGCCCACGAAGAACACGTTGCGCGTCAGCTCGTACGTCGGGCGCGCATGGGGCTTGATCTCGGGGTTGTTGACGATGGCGACGACCTCGTCGGGGGTGGTGACCGACAGCGTGTAGGCTATCGGGTTGCTTTCCGGGGTGATGGCATCGCCCTTGACTTCCTGCTGTTCCATGATGGTCCTCCTGGCTGTTTTAACGAGATACGGTGTTCAAACGTTGCTTGTAGGCTTTGATGGCCGCTTTGATGTCGGCCATGTTATCGGAGCCGAACTTGCGCATATAGGCATCGGCTATGGCAAACGCGACCTCCCCCTCGGCGACCACCGCGCATGCCGGAACGGCGCATACGTCGCTTCGCTCCTTGGAGGCCTGGGCCACCTCGAGCGTGTCAAGGTTCACGGTCTGCAGCGGCTGCATGAGCGTGGGAATGGGCTTCATGGCCGCCGTGACCACCAGGGGCATGCCCGTGGTCATGCCGCCCTCAAGGCCGCCGGCGTTGTTGGACGCTCGCGTGAACTCGGCTTTCGCCCGATCGAGCAAAATGGGGTCGTGCACTTGCGAACCGGGCTTGCGAGCCGCCTCGAAGCCCATGCCGAACTCCACGCCTTTGATGGCGGGGATGCTGAACAGGGCGCCGCCGATGGTGGACGTCAGGCGCTCGGTGGGCACGGCATAGCCGCCGACGCCCGGCAAAAGACCGCGCACGATCACGCGGAACGTGCCTCCCAAGCTGTCCTTATCCTTGATAGCCCGATCGATCTCGCGTTTCATGGCCTCGCTGGTCTCCGCATCAGGGCAGCGGACTTCGCTCGTCTCGATCTCAAGCGGCGTGTAGCGCGACGGGTTCATGAACGGATCGTCCTCGCGCATGACGGCGCTTCCAATGCCGGTGACGTAGGAGAAGATCTCCACGCCCAGATCGGCCAGAAACTCGCGCGCGATGCCCGCCGCCGCAACGCGCGGCGCGGTGGTGCGGGCGCTTGAGCGCTCGAGGATGTTGCGGCAGTCGTCGGTGTTCGTTTTCAACGCGCCCACCAGGTCCGCATGGCCCGGACGAGGGGTCACCTCCCGAGCCAGATCGAGCGGCGGCTCGCCGAAGGGGGCCATGCGATCGGTCCAGTTCGCCCAATCCCTATTTGCCACGAGCATTGCCACGGGGCTTCCGATGGTGCGCCCGAAGCGCACGCCGGAGATCACCTGCACCATGTCATGTTCGATCTTCATGCGCCCGCCTCGGCCGTAACCCGCTTGGCGGCGCGCCAGATCGACGTTGATCTGCTCCTCGGATATCTTCAGGCCCGCCGGCACGTCCTCGACGATGGCGACCAGGCCCTGTCCGTGGCTCTCTCCTGCTGTGTAGTAGCGCATGCTGTTCTCTTTTCGTGCTAGCGCGCGGCCCGACCTTCGCGCCGCGCCGATACGGATGACTATGCTTCGATCACGCGCGCGGGCAATCGAACCCGGCGGCGTCTGCCATAAGGTTGAACAGCTCCGCTTCGGAATACGGTATCTTCACTTCCGCTACGTCGGACACGATGAGCGCCGAAGCAACCGCCTGCGCCACCAGCATGCCCCCGCCGTTGAAAGCCGCCTTGCAATCGGCTTGGAGGGCGTCGGCCACCAGCTTCGTGCGGCCCGATGCGTATACCGCATCCATAACCACCTGGCCAGGACGCAAAAGCCCCGTATCGAACGGAGCGGGATCGTCGGGCTTCATGCCCACCGGGGTGGCGTTGATGATGATGTCCGCAGAACCCAGCGCCCCCGCCGAGGTGGTATAGCTGCCGAACTTGAACGTCGGCTTCGTGTAAGCCTCGCGGAAGCTGCGATGCCCCTCCTTCATGGCGGGGAAATCGATGGTGGCGTTGGCCAGCTTGCCGAAACGCTCGAGATAGGCGTCGAGCACGCTACGCGCGCGCTCCTTGTCGCGCGAGAGCAGCAACAGCACGTCGGCGCCGGCGATAGCGCACGCGTGAAGGATGGAGAGGGCCGTAGGACCCGTTCCGCACACCACCACGCGCTTGCCCTTGAATGTCACGCCCGCAAGCTCCAGGAACTTGACGCACCCATCGCCATCGGTGTTGAAGCCGATCAGCTGATCGTCCTTGCGGACGAGCACGTTGGCGCCTTGCGCCAGCTGCGCGCTAGCTGCTTTGCGTGTTGCAGCCTGAAAGGCCAGCGGCTTATAGGGAGTGGTGATGTTCACGGACAGGAAATCCCGCGCATCCAAAAAGGCGCGGGCATCGTCCAGCTCGGCGTAATCGGCAAGGGCATAGGTCCAAGGCAGACCCAGCCTTTCATATAACGCGTTGTACATTACCGGCGATTTCGAATGCGCGACCGGATGCCCCAGGATATAGAGGCGTTCGCCTTCGCTCTGCTCGGTCATGAAAGTCCTTCCTGGTCGATCAAGGGCCTGCAGGTTAGCAGGGATTTCATCATACCAATGCAGACTACTTTTGTAGGGCTTAATTCGACCGCAGCGCCCATCAAATGGGCGGATTCGCTACTTTTGCTGCGAGAGAACGCTTGATGCAGCCGACTGGTCGGCCGCTTGCGCTTGCGCCGGCTGAGGCGCGCCCTCGGGCACCGCCCCGCCTAAGATGGCCTGCTCCACCATGCGCACGTACTTCGTATGGCGCAGGTCCTGCTCCGCCAGCGGCGCCAGCAGATACGCCGACATGCCGGCGTTGTGCGCGGCAAGCACGTCGGTCGATAGCTGATCGCCGACCATGACGGTCTCGCTGCGCTTCGCCCCCAGCATGGAGCACGCCGCGAACAGCGCCACGGGCAAGGGCTTCATGGCCTTGGCGATAATGGGCATGGATAGGCGATTCGCAAGCTCGTGCACGTTTTTGTGCCAGTTGTTCGACACCAGGCAGAAGCTCACGCCTGCGTCTCTCGCTTGAGCAAGCCACAGGCCCACATCTCGCGGGACGTCATGCGTTGCACGCGACAGGATGGTGTTGTCGATATCCAGCAAGACATAGCGGAACCCGCATGCAAGCAGGTCCCGTTCTATGTTGATATGCGATATGCGGGAGAAGTAGCGCTCCGGCTGCAAGTATGGCATGAATCCCCTTACGAGAACGCGGCCTTATGCTCGTCGTAGGTTTCGCTGAACGTGTACTTATCGTTTTGGAAGTAGAAGAAGTAGTACTTGCCGAGCGCATCCTTATTAGGCGAGCACACGGCCTGCAGGCACTCGATGGAAGGCGAGCAGATGGGCGTGGGCGGAAGCCCAGCGTTAGTGTAGGTGCTATACGGGCTGTTTGCATGCACCTCGTCCGCCGAGGGATCGTGTCCGACCTCGTAAGCGGTGGTGGCATCGCTTTGCAGGTAACCGTTGCTCGGCTCGCCCTTGGTGGTCAGGCGATTATAGAACACTGCCGCCACCTGAGCGCGCACCGTTTCGTCACCGCTGGATTCCTTCTCCACGATGGATGCCAGGTTGACGGTGTCATACACGGAAAGGCCCTGAGATTCGGGATAGGACCAGTCGAGCCCCGCCGTTTCGGTTTGGAACTGGGTGAGCATGGCGCGAATCAAGCTGTCGGCGGTAGCATCGGCGGCAACATCATAGGTTTTCGGGAACAGGAAGCCTTCAAGGCTGTTCGTGCCCGCAGACTTCAAGAAGCCGTAATCGCCCGCATACACGCTGGCATCCGACGCCGCCTGCTTGAAGGAATCGGCGCTGATGCGCCCGCTGGTGGCGCTTTCCACCGCCGAGGCGATCTCGGTCAGGCGATAACCTTCGGGAATGGTGAGCACGGCATCGGAAACCGGACCGTTGCGCAATGCGGAAATGATATCGTCGACCGTCGCGCCGCCTGCAAAGGTGTAGGTGCCGGGCCTGAGGTCGGACCCTGCATCCAGGTCCTTCACGCGTTCGGTGAATTCTTTGGAAGACCCCACCAGCTTGGCATCCACCAGCGCGGAGCCTACGGTGTTGGCCGATGCGCCTTCGTTGACGGTGATGGTAGCCTGCTGGCCTTCCGCCAGAAGCTCGACCTTCGGCGACACGCAGCTGGCAACCGAGGAACCGACGAACCACAGGATGCCGATGCCGAGAAGTGCCAGAACCGCAAGGAACACGTAATGCGGAACGTTGGATCGTCTGGGTTGGATGTAACTGGTATCGTACGTGCGGAACATACGGTCGCCGCGCGCGTGCGCCGAGCGTGCCGCATGGTTCGGGCGGCGGGAATAGGTCACTTGCCTACGAGGGGACATTACACTACCTTTCGCCTGCATGGCGGGCATCAAGCCACGCCTGAAGGAACACACTTGCTGCAATCATATCTATCTTGCCGCGCATATCGCGCTCCGACATGCCGCTTTCACGCAAACTGCGCTTCGCCTCCTGCGAGCTGAGACGCTCATCGGTGAACTCCACCGGCAAACCGGCGGACTTTCCGATGCTTGCCGCGACACCGCGGATACGGCCGGCCTGAGGCCCCTCCTCGCCCGAAAGCGTATACGGCAGACCTGACAAGATAAGCTCCGGCTCCCAGTCCTCGAGCACGCGTTTCCAGCTTTTCGCATTCGAAAGCACCTCGTTTGCGGGAAGCACGCAAACAGGCGATGCCACGCGCTCGCGCGGGTCGCTGATGGCGACGCCGATGCGCGTCTGACCGATATCCAGTGCAAGAATCCTCATTATCGACCTAACCTTACGCAGTGAACGGATAAGAAAAACGCCCCGCAGCCTAGGGCGGCGGGGCGTGAAAACTGCAATCAAAAGCTACAGCAGCATCTTGCGAGCAGCCTCGAGCGCATCATCGATGCCCGCGGCGTTCTTGCCGCCTGCCTGCGCCATGGCCGGCTTGCCGCCGCCACCGCCCTGCACGCAGGGGGCGATGGCCTTGATGATGGCACCGGCGTTGAAGCCGGCTTCGACCGCCTCGGGCGTGCCGGCTGCCATCAGCACGGCCTTACCGTCCTTCTCGCCGATGAGCACGCACGCGCCGGGCTCCGCCATGCGAGCGGACAGGACATCCCAGCCGTTGCGCAGGCCGCCTGCATCGGCGATCTTCACACGGGAGATGACCACGGGGTAGCCGGCAGCGGACTTCACGGCGGAGCCGACGAGCTTGGTGATGTTGTCATCGGACACGATGCCCTTGGTCTGCTTGGCCTTCTTCTGGAACTCGCGCAGCTGCTTGACGTTTGCAGCGGTGCGCTCGGACACATCAAACAGCGGAACGCGCAGCTCTTCGGCGGTTTCCTTCAGCTCTGCCTCGACCTTGTTGATGTAGTCAAGGGCGCCGTAGCTGGTGACGGCCTCGATGCGGCGCACGTTAGCGCCCACGCTGGTTTCGGACGTGATCTTCATGATACCGATCTCAGCCGTGTTGGCAACATGGCAGCCGCCGCACAGCTCGCGGGAGAACCCGCCGCACTCGACGACGCGCACCTGATCGCCGTACTTCTCGCCGAACAGCGCGGTGACGCCGCTTTCGCGGGCCGCGTCAAGCGAGGTCTCGTAAATGTTGGTGGGCGTTGCGGACATGATGAACTCGTTGGCAACGCGCTCGACCTGCGTCAGCTGCTCGGCCGTAACCGCGGCGAAATGCGTGAAGTCGAAGCGAAGGCGATCGGGACCCACATAGCTGCCGGCCTGGGAGACATGCTCGCCGAGGACCTGACGCAGCGCGGCGTGCAGGATATGCGTGGCGGTATGGTTGCGCGTGACGCGTGCGCGACGATCCGCATCCACGGAAGCCGTGACGGCAGCGCCCTGGGAAAGAGAGCCCTCGAGCACCTTCACCACATGGCAGACGAGGCCCTTCTCGGGAGCCTTCGTGTCGACGACCTGAACCTTGACGCCCTCGGCCTCGATGACGCCCGTGTCTCCCACTTCGCCGCCCATCTCGGCGTAGAAGGGGGTTGCATCCAGGACCGCTTCGCCGGTCTGACCGGCCTGCAGCTCGCTCACGCGCTCGCCGTCGGCGATAAGCGCGCTGACCGTAGCTTGGGAGGAAAGCTCCTGATAGCCGACGAACTTCGTGGCGCCGAGCTCCTTGAGCAGCTCGGCATGGATGCCGCCGTACGTGGACCATGCCGCCTCAGCGTCCTTGACGTTGGCCGCACGGGCGCGATCGCGCTGCGCTTCCATGCAACGCTCGAAGCCCTCCATGTCCACGACGACGCCGCGCTCCTCGCACAGCTCGCGCGTGATGTCCACGGGGAAACCGTAGGTGTCATGCAACGTGAACGCCTGCTCGCCGGGAAGCGTGGTGCCCTCGAGCTTGTTGAGGGACTCGGACAGGAACGCGCGGCCCTGGCGTAGGTTGGCGCCGAAGCGCTCCTCCTCGGACAAGATGATGCCGCGGATGAGCTCGCGGTTGTCGATGATCTCAGGGTACACGCTGCCCATGAGCTTGACCAGCTCGTCGACGTACTCGTTGAGGAACGGCTTGTCCAGGCCAAGCATATGGCCCTTCATGACGGCGCGGCGCAGCAGGCGGCGCAACACGTAGCCGCGGCCCTCGTTGGATGGCAGGATGCCGTCGGCGATCATGAACGTGACCGAGCGGCTGTGGTCGGCCATGATGCGCAGGCACAGGTCGGCAGCCTCGTCCTTGCCGTACTCGACGCCGGCCAAGCGCTCGCCCACGCCGACCAGACTGCGAAGCACGTCGGTGTCGTAGTTGTTCGTAACGCCCTGCATGATGGCCGCCATGCGCTCAAGGCCCATGCCGGTATCGATGTTCTTGGTCTTAAGCGGGGCCAGCGTGCCATCTTCCTGGCCGTCGTACTGGGTGAACACGCAGTTCCAGTACTCCAGGAAGCGGTCGCAATCGCAGCCCGGCTTGCAGTCGGGGCTGCCGCAACCTACCTCGGGGCCCTGATCGAAGTAGATCTCGGAGCACGGGCCGCACGGGCCGGTAGGCCCGGCGCGCCAGAAGTTATCATCCTCGCCCAAACGGGAGATGTGGTCTTCGGCCACGCCGAGCGACTTCCAAATCTCGATGGTCTCGTCGTCGTCCTCGAACACGGTGAAGTACAGCTTGTCCTTCGGAAGGCCGAGCACCTCCGTGGAGAACTCGAAGGCCCATGCGCACATCTCTTGCTTGAAGTAGCAGCCGAAGCTGAAGTTGCCCAGCATCTCGAAGAACGACAGGTGGCGAGCATCGCCGATATTGTCGATGTCGTTGGTGCGCACGCACTTCTGCACCGTAGTGGTGCCGATGTATGCGGGGTCGAGCTCCTTCTGGTGCAAGAAGTAGGGCTTGAACTGCACCATGCCCGCGCTAGTGAGCAGCAGCGAGGGGTCGTCGGGGATGAGAGAGGAGGACGGCATGCGTTTGCAGCCCTTGCTCTCGAAGAACTTCAAGTACTTCTCGCGGATCTCCGCGCTAGTCATGTACTCCATGTGCCTGTCTTTCTAACTATGCCTTGCCATAAATCGGCGCGCGTGCGCCCTATTGCCGATCGCCGTCGCGACGTTGCTCTTTGCCGCGACCCACCTTCGGAAGGGAGAAGCCCGTCGAAGCGTCCGGATGAGGGGACGTTGCATCGGCGATGGGGTCGAGCGATCCGTCGGATCGGGGCGTGCCCTGGAAGAACACGCCGTCCTCGGCAACCAGCTGGCGCCCGGTTTGCTTCTCGAAATAATACACGAAAACGGACTTCATAACCGCCACGGCGGGAATAGAGGCCAGCATGCCCACAAGCGAGCCGGTGAACCCGCTCATGGCCCCGCCGATCGCGCTGCCCGCAACCAAGGCGATAAGGGTGAGCGCCGGATGGATGTCAACCGATGACGCCATGATCTTCGGAGAGACGAACGTATACACCACCTGCTGGATGATGATGGTGCCCACAAGCGCCACCAGGGCGATCCACGGGCTGACGAACACGCCCACAAGCGCCGCCAGCGCACCGCCGAGCCACGGGCCCACAATAGGAATGATGTTCAAAATGCCCGCGATGATGCCGAGTGCAGCGTAATTGGGAATGCCCGAGACGGCGAACAGCACGCCGCACGCCACCCCGATAACGCCGCACTGAATAAGCGTGCCCTTGATATAGCCGCCCATGACGCGCGTGAACGTGACGTGCAGCATATCCATGGTCTCGCGATGGGAAGGGCCCGCCAATCGCATGGTCTCGCGACCGAGCGCGGGAAGCTCGATGAGGATCCAAAACGCTATGACCAGGGCGAAACCCACCGCTATGCCCGTATTCACCACGCCTGCGCCGATGGCGACCACGCCCGTGGCGCTCTGGCGCGCCACATCGGACGCCGCTGAGCCCATAGAGGACAAGGCTTCGTTCATATAGGCTTGCACCGTGTTGTTCTGGAACACATCGGAATAGCGAGCGTACACGCCGTTGGCCCAGCCCATGAAGTCGTTGATGTAGCCGGGGATGCTCTGCACCAGGTCGGTGAACTGCTCGCCGAAGCCGAACGCCGGGGAGAGCATAAGGAAGCTGACGATCGCCAGCACGGCGAACATGAGCAGATAGGCGATGCCCGTTCCCGCCGGACGCGGCACGCCCTTGGATTCCAGCTTGTTCACCGTGCCGCGCAGGCAGAACACGATGACCAGCGTCCAAAGCAAGATGCCGATCGGGACGCTGAGGATGTTGATGAGGTAGACCGCTGCGCCTGTGAGCAGGATGGCGCCTACCGCGGTCCATACCATGAGGAACCGTCGGCGGGCCTTCTCCATCGCGACATCGGGATTGGTGGCCATGGATACCAGCTCCTAGCGCTCCTGGAAGGAATCGTTGCCCTGGGGAGCATACGTGAAGTACGCAGGCTGCTCAGGCTGGTCATCGGGCTGGACCTGCTGGGGCGCATCGTCGTCGTTTGCCTGGGCCTTGGAGGGGGTGCCACCCTGGGCATCGTCGCCTTCGTCCGGCACGCCTGCCAACGCTGCGGCTTGGGCCTTCGCCTTCGCCTCGCCAAGGGCGACCGACTCATCGCTGGCATGCTTGGACTTGAGCTTCTCGCGAACCTTGGAGGTGACGTTGTTCATGATCTCCATGGGGGCGTTCGTGGCGGCCTCGACCGCGCCCACCGCATTCGAGGCGGAGTCGGTGATGTCGCTAACATCCTCCAAGATCTGGTCGAGGCGCATGATCTCGAGATTCGCCGCATCCACGGTCAAGGACACGCGATCGACGAGCGGATCGACCTTGTCCATAGCGGGCTCGAGCGATTTCGTGATGCGTTGCACGCTTTCGAGCGTCGGGTCGAGTTGCTCCTTCATCTCGTCGACCGTGGTGCGCGTTTTGCGCACGGTGATCACAAGCTCGATCACGAACCACACCAAAGCCACGCCGAGCACCACGTACACGATAGGCAAAACCACACCCACAACTTCGCCGAAATCCACCAGACGCCTCCTTCATATATCCATATACGCCGCCAACTATAGCATGCGGTCTTGAATTCTACCCCGCCGACGCATGCGTTTACACCCGCCATTCATAGCGGTTGCAGTGCGGTTACCTTCGAAAAGACGTGGGGTTTTCCCGTTCGCTCCTTAAGAAGAAGCGCCTAACGGGCACCCGTTTCCTCGCCTTCGGAAGCATCCCGCGCGCCCGGTTTCCTCTGCCCGTTGCGCGCACCGTTCGCCTCGATATCGACCGACCTTCCCTTCAGCAGCTCGGCCCCATGATGGACCCCCGCCGCCGCATGGGGAGCCTGCGCCCTATCTCGGGCCGCGGCATCTACGCGATACGCCTCCCAACCGCGCTCGGAGGGATGATAGAAGCAACCGCGCTCAAGCCCTTCAGGCAGATAGCGCTGATCGACCCAGCCTGCAGGATAATCGTGCGGATATTTGTACACACCATAGTGCTCGGAGCCGGGACGGTGCCTGTCACGGAGATAGTCGGGGGCATCGCGCTTGGGCCCGTTGCGCACTTCCGCCAAGGCGGCATCGATGCCCGCCTCGCACGCGTTGCTTTTCGGCGCAAGAGCTATATAGGTGGCCGCCTGCGCCAAGTTGATGCGGCATTCGGGATACCCGATGACCTCCGCTGATCTGAACGCGGCCGCAGCCACCAGCAATGCCTGAGGATCGGCGTTGCCTACGTCCTCAGACGCGTGGATGAGCATACGGCGGGCGATATATTTGGGGTCCTCTCCCCCATCGATCATACGGGCGAGCCAATACAGCGCCGCATCGGGATCGGAGCCGCGCATGGACTTGATGAAGGCGGATATGATGTCGTAGTGCATATCCTTGTTCTTGTCATACGGCAATGCGCGGTGCGGCGTAGCGCTTTCCACCTGCACCTTCGTGATAACGGCAGGGTTCTCGCGCGTGCCGGGCTGCTGCATGCCCGCCGCAAGCTCGAGGGTGGTAAGCGATGCGCGGCCGTCGCCGCCCGCCAAGAGCACGATAGCGCTGCGGGCAGCCGGGTCGAGCTTATACAAGCCGTCCAGCCCGCGAGGGTCGGCAACGGCCCGGTCGACCAGCTGTGCCACATCGCCGTCGGAGAGCCCCTTGAGACCGACTACGCGCGAACGGCTGATCAGCGCGGAGTTCACTTCGAAAAACGGGTTCTCGGTGGTGGCACCCACCAGCACCACGGTGCGGTTCTCCACCGCATGGAGAAGCGCATCCTGCTGGCTGCGATTGAATCGATGGATCTCGTCCACGAACAGGATGGTACGCGAGCCGTTGAGCGCCAAGCGCTTCTCGGCGGCGTCGATTTCCCGGCGCAGGTCGGATACGGTGCCGCCGATGGCCGACACCTCCACGAACGTGGCCTTCGTGGATTCGGCGATGACGTGAGCGATGGAGGTTTTGCCGGTTCCCGCCGGGCCGTAGAGGATGACCGAGCTGACGTTGTCCTGCTCGATGGCCGCACGCAGCCAGCTGCCCGGGCCCACGGCATCCTGCTGCCCCACCACATCTTCCAGCGTTCGCGGGCGCATACGCACCGCCAGCGGCGCCACCTGCTGCTTGCGTTCGTTCTCCATTGCCGTGAATAGCGTGTCCATGACCACCCCTGCCTGTTGATTGGCAAACCATGATAGCACGCGAACGTTTGTTTGCCTAGAGAAAAACCGGGCGTCTCGCTCTGCTCGAAAAGCAACGGCTTGCCTACACCTGCTTCACCGATTCTGTCAAGACTTTACTTTGCCTTGAGGTCCCATATACTCGATATCAGGTTCCACCCTTGTCGCCGTACTTTTTGCGATGGACCGATGCTATTTCCGAGGGAGCTCAAGATAGCAAGTGAAACGGAGATTCGCGCCCGTTGGCACGAAAGCCGGGAAGCAAGCTGCGAGCACCCACCTTGTTGAGGTGGGTTCATCCTTCCGGCCGGGGGTGGGACTTTTTTCATGCCCGAATCCGGCCCGCCCCGCCATCGCACCCGCAACCATCTTGCGAAAAGCAGCTACGCCGCAGGCAGCCTGAGCACGAACGTGGTGCCCTCGCCTTGCACCCCTTCCACGCAAATCGTGCCGTGGTGGTATTGCACCGCATGTTTGACGATGGCAAGCCCCAGGCCCGTGCCGCCTGTTTCCTTCGAACGGCTTTTATCCAGACGGAAGAACCGCTCGAACACCTTTTCGCGCATCTCCTCGGGAATGCCCGACCCGGTATCGCTCACGCGCACCGTGACCACCGATTCGGGGTCCGGCTCCGCCCCTGCCGCGCGCAGCGCTTCCAAAACCTCCTCGGACGCAGCGCCCTGCGACACGCGCACCGACACGCTTCCACCGGCATGGTTGTAGCGCACCGCGTTCTCGATAAGGTTGTACAGCATCTCCTCGGCAAGCGTCTCGCTACCGTTGATATGGGCGGGCCCGCCCTTCACGGAGATGGATACGCCTTCGTCAGCGGCGAACGACTCCAAGCGTCCGGCCATCCGTCGGGCAACGGACGTCACGTCGATGGGCCGCTCCTCGCGCGCGAACGCGCTCTCGTCGAGCTTCGAAAGCGTGAGCACGTCGTTGATAAGGCCGCGCATCGCCTGCGCCTCGTCGTAGATAAGACCGGCGAACTTCTGCCGATCCTCAGGCAGCACCATGTCGTTCTTCATGAGCTCGGCATAGCCCGATATCACCTGCAACGGCGTCTTCATCTCGTGGCTGACGTTGCTGGAGAAGTCGCGGCGCATGCTTTCCGCTTCGGCAAGCTCCTTGTTCTGCTTCTTGAGCTGCGTCTGCTGATCGTCAATGCGCTGGAGCAGCGGCACCATTTCCCCGTAGATGTCGTTTTCCAAAGGCTCCGCCATGTCAAGGGCATCGATAGGCTTCATGATGTGGCGCGTGAGCAGCCGGGATAGCAAAAACACCAATCCGGCGACGACCACGAGCGCGAACAGCGTGGGCACGAGCATCTCGCCCAAGAAGGCGAACAGGGAATGACGGGTTTCAGACAGGCGGACAATGCGCCCATCGGAGAGCTTCTCGGCGGCATACACCGTATCGGTGCCCAAGGTTTCCGAATAGCGCATGCTCACCGCCTCGCCCGTGCGCGCGGCCTTGCTGACCTCGGGACGGGAGGCGTGGTTGTCCATCTGACCGGCATCCGCCTGGCTATCGTAGAGCACCAGGCCGCTTTCGCTGATAAGCGTGTAGCGGGTGATGCCGCTGAACTGCTGGGACAAGACGGTGGTCACATCGGCCGCCGGAGCCTCGTCAAGGGATGCCGCCGCCCGGCCGGCCTCCTGGACCAGGGCCTGCTCGGCATCGTGCTCGTAGGAGTAATAGAAGATGCTGACCATCACCGCGGAAAAGGCCAAAAGAATCCCCAGGGAAAACGCCAAAACGGTGGTGAAGATGCGGCCGGCAAGGCTTTTAACGTGATCGGGCGAAGGGCTCATGCGGCAAACCTCTATTCCGGCTGTCTGATGCTGTAACCCACGCCACGCACGGTTTTGATGCAGACATCGGCACCCGGGCATGCGGCGGAAAGCTTCTGGCGCAGCGTTTGGATGTGCACGTCGACGGTGCGCGTCTCGCCCACGAACGTCATGCCCCACACATCCTCGAGCAGCTGACCGCGCGACAGCACGCGCCCGACGTTGCGAATCAGCGCGCGCAGCAGGTCGAACTCCTTGAGCGTGAGCTCGACGGGGACGCCGCCTGCAGAAACGGTATGCTCGAGCACGCGCAGCTCGATGGGCCCGCACTCCAGCACATCGCCGGCGGGCGCGGTTGGCGCCGCGGCGCGGCGCAAGAGCGCATTCACGCGGCTGACCAGCTCCATCATGCCAAAGGGTTTGGCCAGGTAATCGTCGGCGCCCGCATCAAGACCGCTGACTTTGTCGAACTCGGTGCCTTTCGCCGTGAGCATCATGACGGGAAGGAACTTGGTCGCCGGGTCCTCGCGCAGGCGGCGGAGAACCTCGAGCCCATCGACCTCGGGCAACATGATGTCGAGCAACACCAAGTCGGGAAGCGATTCTCGGCAAGCATCGAAGAAGTCGCCGGCATGGGCGAAGCCCGCCGCCTCAAGGCCCGCCTGCTTGAGCGCGTACACCGTCAAATCGCGGATATTCGTGTCGTCTTCCAAGTAGTAGATCATGCTTGCACCTCGTTATTCCACAACCGAATCGTCTGGACGCGGGCCCGCCAGGCGATAACCGACCCCACGCACCGTCTCCACAGCATCGGCATGCTCGCCGAGCTTTTGCCGAAGCGTGAGCACGTGCATGTCGACCGTGCGACTGCCGCCGCCGAAATCCCAGCCCCACACGTTTTGCAGGAGCTTCTCGCGCGACAGCACGACGCCGGGATGGCGCATCATATACGCCAGCAAATCGAATTCGCGCATGGTAAGCGCCACGGGCGCCCCGTCGACGAGCAGCTCGCGCGCCTGGAAATCCAGGGAAAGGGCGCCCAGGCTCAGAACGTCCTCGCAACGGCCGCCTCCCCAATCGGGAGCACGGCGCAGCATGGCGCGCACGCGGCTCACCATCTCCATCATACCGAAAGGCTTCGTGATGTACTCGTCGGCCCCGGCATCCAACGCCCGCACGATGTCCAGCTCCGAGTTTTTAGCCGTGACCATCATAACGGGCACGCGAGAAAGCTTGCCGGGCGTGCTGCGGATGCGCTTGAGGATTTCCAGGCCATCGACGTCGGGAAGCATGATGTCCAAAACCACCACATCCGGGATGTTTTTGGCGCATGCGGCTCGAAACGCCGCATCATCGGGCTGCCCTTCGGCCTGGATGCCCGACTGCGTCAAGGCGTACAGCACCAGCTGACGGATGTTCTCATCATCCTCGACATAGTAGACAGCCACCTGTCACGCACCCCTTCCACAGCCGAAGCGCCAGATGCGACGCGAACCCTGCGCCCCGCTGCCGCGGTGCTCGGGGATCGGACAGCCCACCGGGCTGTCCGACATAGTAGACAGTCAACCCCTACGCACCCCTTCCACAGCCGAAGCGCCGGATGCGACGCGAACCCTGCGCCCCGCCGCCGCGGCGCGCTACCCTTCGGCGTTTTCCTTACCCGCAGAGTTTAGCGTATGCTCGCCCGTTGCGCGGAAAACGGCCCAGCTTGCGATGCGCTCGGCATCGTCGCCCATGCGCTCGAAGTACTTCGCCACCATGAGCAGCTCCGGCAGATGGCTGGCGCCCTGCGTCTCGCTGCGGATCAGATCGACCACCACCTGCTCGCAGCGATCGTACAGTTCGTCCACCCCGTCGTCCATGGCGAACACGCGCTGGGCAAGCGCGGCATCTGCCTGGGAGAACGCCTTCGTGGCAAGCGAGACCATGTTCGACACCTTGTCGGTGGCCTCGGCGAACTCGCTTTGCAGGTGCGAGACGGCCTTCGGCGTAAGCTGCTGGGAGAGGTACGCGACGTCGCGCGTCATCTCGTCGATATGCGCCAAGTCGCCGACCAGGCGAAACGCTCCGGTCACCTCCCGCAGATCGTCGGCCACCAGCGGTTGCTGCATAAGCATGATGTCAAGGCAGCCGTCCTCGATGGCCTCGCGCAGCCTGCGCGCGGCCTTGCTGCCGGAAAGCACGCTTTCGGCGGCATCGGCGTCGCCGGCAAGCGCACGGCCCGCGGCCCGAACGTCGAGCACCGTCTTCTCGGACAGCTGATTGACCAGCGCGCCCAGCTCCTCCAACTTGTTGATGTAACGGGTACGGGTCTTCATCAGCTGAACCTTCCTGTCAGGTAGTCTTTCGTCTTCTGCTGCACGGGGTTGCCGAACAGCTGCTTGGTCGGCCCGGATTCCACCAGCTCTCCCAGGTAGAAGAAGGCCGTCTTGTCGGCCACGCGCGTGGCCTGCTGCATGTTATGCGTGACCACCACTACGGTTCGCTCGCGGGCAAGCTGCACCATCAGCTCCTCGACGAGCGCCGTGGAGATGGGGTCGAGGGCGCTCGTGGGCTCATCCATGAGCAACACCTCGGGCTGCGTGGCCAAAGCGCGCGCGATGCACAGGCGCTGCTGCTGGCCACCGGAAAGCCCCAGACCCGATTGGCCCAGCTTATCGCGCACCTCGTCCCACAGGCCGGCATCGCGCAGGCACCTCTCCACCAGCTCGTCGGCCTCGGCGCGCCCGAGCCTGCGCATGCGGCGCGGTCCGTACAGGATGTTGTCGCGGATGGACATGGGGAACGGGTTGGGGTGCTGGAACACCATGCCCACCCTCACGCGCAGCTCGTTGGCATCGCCGCTGAAGATGTCGCGCCCTGCCACCTCGATGGCGCCTTCGGTGCGCACGGTGGGAACGAAGTCGCACATGCGATTGAAGGTACGCAGCAGCGTTGACTTGCCGCAACCGGAAGGCCCGATGAACGCGGTGGCGCAGTTCTTCGGGATGTCGAGCGTAACCCCCTTAAGCGCCTGGAAATCGCCGTACCACAGGTTGAAATCGCGAATGGAGATCATGGGCTCGTCGACCTGGGCGCCCGCATCGCGCACCGCCGCGCCCTGCTCGTTTTCGAAATCGGTCATATGATCAGCCGAACCTTCCCGTCAGATAGTCTTGCAAACGCTTATCCTCCGGCTGGCTGAACAGGCGCTTGGTAGGGCCGGTCTCCACCATATCGCCCACGTAGAAAAACGCCGTGTTGTCGGAAACGCGCGTCGCCTGCTCCATGTTGTGCGTCACGATGATGGCGCAGATGCCCGACTCGGCGATGGAGCGGATGGTCTCCTCCACCGTGAACGTGGAGATGGGGTCGAGCGCGCTGCACGGCTCGTCGAACAGCACCACGTCGGGATGCATGGCGAGCGTGCGGGCGATGCACAGGCGCTGCTGCTGGCCGCCGGAGAGGGTATAGGCGCTCTCGTCGAGCTTATCGCGCACCTCGTCCCACAACGCGCCGGCGCGCAGGCTCTGCTCCACCAGCGCATCGCAATCCTCCTTGCCGCTCACCAGGCCGTGGCGCTTGGGGGCGAACAGGATGTTGTCGCGAATGGATTTGCGGAACGGCGTAGGCTGCTGGAACACCATGCCAATGGATTTGCGCAGCTCGAACAGGTTCTCCTTGCGCGTGTTGATGTTGCGGCCGTGATAGAGCGCCTCGCCGCCGATCTTGCACTTGGGGATCTCGCGGTTCATAAGGTTGAGACAGCGCAGAAACGTGGATTTGCCGCAGCCGGACGGGCCGATCAGCGCCGTCACCTGCCCCGCCGCGAAGTCGAGCGACGTGGGATGCAGGGCCTCGTTGCTCCCATAGCATACGGTCAGATCGCGCGTGCTCAAAAGCGTCCCGCCGTCGGACCGACTGTCGCCTACCTGAAGCGCACAAGCGCCTACCGATTCGTTTTCCCTGCTCATTCGCTGGTCAGCCTCCTTTCCAGATACTTGCCGATCACGCGTGCCAGGATATTGAACGCCAGGATGCACACCATGAGCACCGCCGCGGTGCCGTTGGAGATGGCCGTCAGATCGGGCACGACGCCCTCGCTGTTGATCTTCCAGATATGCACCGCCAGGGTCTCGGCCGGGCGGAACACGTTCCACGGGCACGACGGGCTGGAGAAGTCCAGGCACGTGAAGTCGAGCACCGGGGCGGACTGGCCGGCCGTGAAGATCAGCGCCGCCGCCTCGCCGAACACGCGGCCCGCGGAGAGCACCACGCCGGTGACGATGGCGGGCATGGCGGCGGGAAGCAGCACGTGGATGGTGGTTTCCCAACGCGTCAGACCCATCGCAAGGCCCGCATCGCGCTGGCTGCGCGGCACGTCCTCGAGCGCCTGCTGGATGACCCGCACGAGGATGGGGATGTTGAACATGGTCAACGCCACCGCGCCGGCGATGATGGAGAAGCCCCAGCCCATGTACAGCACGAAGAACAAGAAGCCGAACAAGCCCACGACCACCGACGGCAAACTGGACAGCGTCTCGATGGCGGTCTTCGCCACCGCCGTGATGGCGTTGTCGGGCGCATACTGCGACAGGAAGATGGCCGCACCCAGGGAAAGCGGCACGCTGATAAGCAGCGTGAGAACCAGAAGATAGAAGCTGTTGAACAGCTCGGGGCCGATGCCGCCGCCCTCCTTGAACTGCTGGGGCTTGCCCGTGAGGAAGTTCAGGTCGAACAGCTTCGGCGCGCCCGCCACCAGAATGTAGGTCACGATGGCCGCGAGCATGAGCATGACGAAGGCAGCGATGCTCACCAGCACGCCGGTGGCGATGCGGTCCTGCCGGTTGATGCGGCGCACGTGCGCCGACATATCGAAGTTAGCCATGTTTCGCCGCCCCCTTATGCCCGATGAGGTGGATGATGACGATAAACACGAGCGACATGGCCAACAGCAGCAGCGCCAGCGACCACAGCACATCGTTGTAGACCGTGCCCATGGCCTCGTTGCCCATGCCCATGGTCAGCACGCTGGTCAGCGTGGAAGCGGGCGTGAACAGGCCGGAAGGCATCTGGATGGCGTTGCCGATGACCATCTGCACCGCCAGGGCCTCGCCGAAGGCGCGCGTCATGCCCAAGATGACCGCCGTCATCAGCGACGGCGCCGCGCTTTTGAGCACCACGTTCCAAATGGTCTGCCAGCGCGTGCATCCCAGCGCGTAGCTGCCCTCGCGGTACTCGTGCGGCACGGCGGCCAGCGCGTCGATCGACAGGCTGGTGATGGTCGGCAAGACCATGATGGCCAGCACCACGGCGCTCGAGAAGATGCCGAAACCGGTGATGGTCTGACCCATGGCGGCAGCCGCATCGCGCACCCAGGCCACGATGATCGTCAAGCCGATAAGGCCGTAAACCACCGACGGGATGCCCACCAAAAGCTCCAGAAGCGGCTGGAACACGCGGCGGCCGAATCGCGGGGCCACTTCCACCACGAAGATGGCGCTGCCGAACGCGATGGGCAGCGCGAACAACGTCGACAGCAACGTGACGGAGAACGAGCCCGCGATCATGGGAAGCGCGCCCACCGTGGGCATGCCGCTCGCGTCCTCCTGATGCGGGTTCCACGTGGTTCCCGTCAAAAACGAACCGAGGTCGATGCCGTCGGCGGTAAACGTTGCGATACCGCGTCCGGCGACCATGGCGACAAGCGTGACGACGAGAAGCGCCACGAGCGCGATGCACGCGCCCGTGGCGCCCCGACCGACCCGCTCGACGCGTGCTTTCGCCATCAAGGCCATATGCGCGCGTCTCCTTTCGAAACTCGTTGACTCGATGCGGGTACGGCGAACCTACTTGTTGGACACCTTGCCGGAAGCGTCCTTCTCCACCTTCATGCCGGACATGGGGATATAGCCCTGCTGCTCCACCAGGCCGCCCTGCACCTCTTCGCCCATCATGTACTCCAGGAACGCCTTCGTGGCCTCATCGGGGCTGGCAGCGGTGTACATGTGCTCGTAGGACCAGATCTTCCAGGAGTTGTCCTCGACGTTTTGCGCGTCCGGTTCCACGCCGTCGACCTTGAGGGCCTTGAAGCTGCTGTCGAAGTAGGAGAACGCCACGTAGGAGATGGCGCCGGGGGTGCTGGCGACCATCTTGGCGGCAGTGCCCGAGGAATCCTGCTCCTGCGGCTTGAAGGAATCAGGCACCTTCGTGCCGGCCAGGACGACGTCCTCGAACGTGGCGCGCGTGCCGGAACCGGAAGCGCGGTTGATGACGGTGATCGGAGCGTCGGCGCCGCCGACCTCGCTCCAGTTGGCGATCTCGCCCGTGAAGATCTTCTTCAGGTCCTCGAGCTTGATGTCGTCGATGGCCACGTCGGCGTTGACGATCGGGGCCATGCCGACGATGCACACCTTGTTATCGGCGATCTTGGAGATGTCGGAGGAATCCTTCAGCTTGGACTCGGCGAACACGTCGGAGTTGCCGATTTGCACGGCGCCCTGCGCGATCTGCGTGACGCCCTGACCGGAACCGCCGCCCTGAACGGTGATCTGGACGCCGGGGTTCTCCTGCATGAACCGCTCCGCGGCCGCCTCGCACAGCGGCTGCAGCGCGGTGGAGCCCACCGCCGTGATGGTGCCGGAAAGCGCCTTCTTACCGGAGGCGGCGTTGCCGGACTCGGCGGAGCCGCCGTTGGAACCCGAGCAACCTGCCAGACCGAAACCGGCGACGGCCAGCGCGGACATGCCGGCGATGCCGATGAAGCTGCGGCGGCTGATGTAAGAACCCTGCATAGTACGTGTACTCCCTTCGGATGTCTTCTCATGCAAAACGAACTTGCAGGTGAGGATGATACGCGCACCATCGGCCAGAGCACGGCCGCAAGCGCGGTCCATGACCGAAGTGTGACAAGGTTTTACGTGCGGCTTACAAGCCGGGCCGGAGCGCTTTACAAACCGCCCGCTTCGCTGCAAGCGCTTTACCTGGGCTTGTTGCACGAATAAGGCGAAAGGAAGGGCGGTTTGCGAAACCCGCACGCCCGCAGGCGAAACGGGGCAAGCGCACCAAGGCGAAGAGACGGTATCATCGCCATCAAAGCGAACGGGCGTGGCCCCTTCCATATGCGAAAAAGCCAAGGGCTCCGGAAGCATCTGCCTCCGAAGCCCTTGGCCCATTTGTATGCGAAATTCGATTATTGCCTGGTCAGCGGTGCAATGGCGCGCAACACGGCATCCTTCGCCGGCGTGGCGTCATCGCCGCTTGCCATGGTGAAGATGAGCGATCCGGCGAAACCGACGTCGACGACCTCGGTGAACCACAAACGCGGGTCCGCCTCCACCGCGCCCACCCGGCGCGCCGCGGCAAGCGCCGCCTGCTCGATGCGCCGCGCCCGCTCGTCAAGGTCCTCGCCGCCGCCTTCCACCACCAGGGAAAGCGTCACCTTGCCCGTAGGCGGCAGGTGCACGAGCGACGTCTTGTTGATGATGGAGTTAGGGATGACCACCGTCTCGCCCTTGGAGTTGGTGATGGTGGTATGGCGCCAGTTCACGTCCTTCACAACGCCCGCAGCGCCGCCGACCGAGATGTTGTCGCCCGGCGATACGATACGCAGCAGGCTGACCTGCACGCCGCCGATGAGGTTGGAGATGGTGTCTTGGAAGCCCAGCGAAATGGCGATGCCGCCGATGCCCAGCGCCGTGATAGCGGCCGACACGTCCACGCCGAAGCACGTGGACAGTACGACCGATCCGCCCACCACCCACACGATGGCGCGCCCGATGTTGATGAAGATCGACGACGAGGGCAGCTCGTCGGAATAGTTGAGCACGCGGCGCAGGAACTTCGTGAGCAGATGCCCGATCACCGCCGTGACCACGATGATGACTACGGCGGTTATGAGCGTGCCCAGCCACGCGTTGCCCACCGCCGATATGATGCCGTGCTCGAAATCCTCCATATAAGGAAAGCCCCTTCTGCGGGATGACCCGCTTCAAACCACAGGACCGCGCCCGAGGCGGAACGCGGCCCCGCAAGAACCGTTATTCCACCGTGCCGTACACCTGACCCCAGGCATGCCCGCCGATAGCCGAGTTCAGCTGATCGCACAGACGCTGGCGCGTGTAGGTGCCCGGCGGCAACAAGGCGATGATCTCGTCGAGGTCGTCGGGCAGATCGAACGACTCGGCCGTGACGACCACGTCAAGTCGCCGCACGAACTTCCCGCCGTCGGCGAACACTGAATCGACAACGCGCTGCAGCTGGCCGTAATGCTCGCTGCGGCGCGTGTTCGTCGCAAGCTTCGCCATAGCGGCTACGCCTCCACGTCGGGTCGATGCGCATCGAGGCCTTCCGTCGCCGCGACCAGAGCGCCGGCATAGGCGGGCGTGGCCTGGCCGGTTGCGCGCAGGAACTGCGCGCCGGCCGCCCGAAGATGCTGGGCCGCCTCCATCATGACGTCGGGGCGATGATACGGGTTTTCCGGCGTTGCCTGGCGCTGACGGGGGTTGTGCTCCACGACGTCGAGCTGCGCGAGCACGGGCAAGGGCAGCTTCGCCGCCTGCTGCGCAAGCTCGCAGGCGCGCTCGACGGGGGCCAGCGTGCAAAAGCCGGCAACGCTCGCCTCGAACTCGGCCATCACGTCGAGCGCCTCATCGAAGCCGTGGCGTCCATCTGCCAGCATGCCGTCGACGCCCACGTTCACGGAAGCGAACACGGGCAGGCCGCTGACCTGGCGTAGGCCCATGAGCGCACACTTCAGGTCGCTTGGGTTGGTGAACCCGTTCAAGAAGAAGCCATCAAGGGAAAGCCCCTCGAAGGCGCGCGCCGCGCGGGCGTATTGGTCGCGGTTCTCGTTGAGCGACGCCTTGCTGGACGCATCGAGCGGCAGACCGCACGGCCCAAGCTCGACCAGCACATGCTGGGGGCGCAGCTTCGCGGCGCACGAGACGGCGGCGCGGGCAAGCTCGGGCAGGCGCTCGGCCATGCCCCGATGCGCCAGGCGCGCCGGGGTCATGCCGGCCGTTTCGGTGACAAGGCACTGCACGCCCGCCATAAGGTTCAGGCGAAGGGCGTCCTCGACGGCCTCCGGTTCCATAAGCGTGGCATATTCCACATCGCCGTCGAGCTCGAACCCTTGGCGCGCGAGCACGGGGGCGACGGGGCTGGACAGCACGAGCATATCGCGGTGGAACCGCAGCTGGATATCAGGCATGGATGTTTCCTTTCGACCTGAACATGATACCAAAGGGCCCAAGGAGCCCGGCAAAGGGGCATCGCAGGCACACAAGCGCTACCCACACCCGCGCTCCATAAGGTTACGGGAAGAGAACATTGGCTTTCATCAGGGGAAACCGCTGTGTTACCGCCCTGCCCCCGTCCGCTTGGCAACGGAACGGTAACGGCGTCTCCTGGGCATTCACATTCCGTTCACGAGCGCATCACCCCAAAGCCACTCCCCGGACACGCCCGCTTCAACATCGGCCGGTATAGTAGGCCTTGCAAGCGGGACATCCCCTTTCCACCGCTTGTCTGCTCCCCATAGCAGATCGCGATGCTAAAGCATCGTTCCTCCCCTCCTTTCGGGCCGCAAGTTTCCCCCTTTTCACTTGCGGCCCATCCCTTTTCTCGGGCACGAAACGCAGCCGCCCTTCCGCCGGCTTCACAAAATGCGCAAGCCGCTGCCATAACGCCTTCAACGTCGATGGCTATACTACGTATCAGCGAACGGAAAGGTTCCCCTCCTTCCTCCGTCGCTCTGCTTTCTCCTTAAAAGCAGTTAATCGGCGCCAACGAACCGGCGCCGTATATCCCCTCCTTAATGGCCCCGGCAGGTTCCCCTTCCTGCCGGGGCCGCTCCTTTTTTCGAGCCTTCCCGCACCTCGCCCGCAGGCTCCTCAAGCCACATGAACGCCGAAGAATTCGCAACCATGCCATCCGGCATCCGACCCCTCGCGGTCGCGTTTTCCCTAAAGCCCAGTACATCCACGGCTTTACCCAGTCGATCAGCCCCCCTGACAATGAAAAGGCCGCCCGGTGCATCACCGAGCGGCCCAGCCGTCACAGGTTTTCGCCGAAGACCTTAGGCCTTCTTGCCGTATTTACGCTCGAACAGGATGTTGTTCGTCTCCAGCCAGCTTTCCACGGTGCCGGTGTCGAAACCGTCCTGCGGATCGATGACGAGCGCGTACATCTCCTCCTCCTTGAGCACCGCGTCCAGCGCGTCGGTCAGCTGGATCTCGCCGCCGACGGTGGGCTTGGCCTCGGCCAGAAGCTTCATCACGCGCGCGGACAGCAGGTAGCGGCCGAACACGGCCAGGTTGGAGGGCGCATCCTCGAGCGCGGGCTTCTCCACCAGGCCGTCGATCTTCCACACATCGTCGGAGATGGCGGAGCCGGCGATGACGCCGAAGCGGTTCACCTGGTCATCGGGCACGGGCATGACGGCGATGACCGAGGCGCCGTTGTGCTCGTCGGAGACCTTCTGCATGGCGGGCAGCATGTTGTTGTCGGGGACCAGGACGTCGCCGAGCAGCACGTAGAACGGCTCGTCGCCCGTCTTCTCGGCAGCGCAGTGCACGGCGTGACCCAGGCCCAGCGGCTCGTCCTGATACACGTAGCTGACGTTGAGGTTGCCGGCATGCTCCACGGCGTCGGCGTACTTGTCCTTGCCGCGCTCGCGCAGCATGGACACCAGCTCGGGATTCGGCGAGAAGTGCTCCTCGATGGACTTCTTCTCGCGGCTGTTCACGATGACCACCTCGTCGGCGGCCGACGCCAGGCCCTCTTCCACGATGTACTGGATGACGGGACGGTCCACGACGAGAAGCATTTCCTTGGGCTGAGCCTTCGTGGCCGGCAGGAAGCGCGAGCCGAGGCCGGCAGCGGGGATAATAGCCTTCATATAAGGTTTACCTTTCTTCGGGGGAATAGACGCGAAGCGCCGCGAGACGCGGCGCTTCGTCGATTCGCTTCGGCAATTGTAGCACGCAGGCTATTCGGCCTTCAGTTCCGCCACAGCCTCTTCAAGCACGGCGATCTGCTTCTCGGTCTTCTTCAAACCGCTGATGGAAACGAACACGTAGATGAGCAGCACGGCCCACATAAGCGCATAGGCCGCGATGATGAACGGCATGGACGGGATGACGGTGCTGTAGATGTCGGCAAGTACGGGATTCATGGGATGCTCCTTCGATCAAGCGCCCCTGGGGCGCGAACGTTTGCTAACGGGTAACGGGGCTCGCCCGGCTTTCGCCTAGCGCCGCTCCTCCAAAACCTCCACCTCGTCTTTGAGGGCTTGCAGGCGCTCCTGTAGGCGAACCTGGCGGAAGCGGAAACGGTACAGCGCGAACCCGACGAGCAGAAGGCCCGCCAAGCACACGGCCACGGTCATGCCCATATCGCCGGACATGCCGCCCTCGCGCAGCACCACGGGATGCACGCTCGAGGGGATGAGGCGCGTGATCATGAAGCAGATGGGCACGTCGACCATGGCGATGATGGCGATGACGGCGGCGTAAACGCCGCAGCGTTCAGGCTCGTCGATGGCGTTGCGCAGCACGAAGTACGCGATGACGATGAGCATAAGGATGAGGTAGGTGGTCAGGCGCGGCTCCCACGTCCACCACACGCCCCATTCGAAACGCTCCCACAGATCGCCCGTGATCATGGTGCAGATGACGAACACGAGCGAGATCTCCATGCACACCTTCGCGCACGTGTCGAAGCGTTGGTTTTTGGTGGCCAGGAAGCGTACGGAGTAATAGCATGCGAACGCCAGCGCGCAGAACGACACCAGGGCCACCGGCATATGGAAGTAGAAGATCTTCTGGGACAGCAGCAGCTTGTTGGCCACCATCTGCCCGCCGATCAGCTCCACGCCGTCGACGGCGGCGCCGTTGACGGGCCCGGCGTACAGGAACGCCATGAGAAAGCCCAGCGTGGAGAGCACGATGCCCGCCAGCAGCGCCCACGGCGCCACCTTGTCGGGCCACTGCCCCGCCTCGGGCAGCTTCACCGGTTTGTTCGTCATTGGTTTCCTTTCCTTATGAAGATCGCAGGTCAAAAGCTATGCGGAGATAACGAAATCGTACAGAACCCAGCTGACCAGCAGCATGATGACATCGTAGCCGCCGGCGAGCGCCATCGACTGCGTGAACACGTCGAGATACCCCTCGGCGCCCACCACCACGGCGGTGGTGGGCGACGCGCATGCGTAGAGCAGCGGGAAGATCAGCGGCACGAACAGCACGGCGAGCATGACGTCCTTGCCGCGCGTGTTCACGGTGATGGTCGACAGCAGCGTGCCGATGCCCGCCATGCCTACGGTGCCCACCGCAAGCGGCACCGCCATGAGCATGAAGCCGGGACCGGGCTGGGCTGTGGTCAGGAAGAAGAACCAGAACAGCGGCACGGCGATCACCTCGACCACCAGCAGGAACAGCAGGTTCGAGGTTGCCTTCGCCAGAAAGATCACGCTGCGGTCCATGGGCACGAGCAGGATGCCCTCCATGCAGCCCTGCTCCTTCTCGTGGTTGAACGAGCGGTTCAGGCCCAATAGCGACGTGAACACGATGAGCGCCCACAGAAGGCCGCCGGACAGCTGCAGCACATCAGTCGCCTGCGCCGTCTGCCCGAGCGCAGCGCCGTAGACGATAAGCACGAGCAGCGCGTAGATGCCCATGGACGTGAGCATCTCCTTGGTGCGGAACTCCTGCTGCAAATCCTTGGCAAGCAGGGTTTTATACTGGGCAAACGTGCTCGGCACGCTCAGGGCCACCTGGCCGGCGCGCGCCCGATCGGCGCCCGTGCTTTGCTTGCGCGCCATTTACGACACCCCCATTCCCACCGTGGAGCGGTACAGCTCGGAGAACTCGTCGAAATCGAGCTGGTCCTTCGCCCCGAACGTCACCACGCGCCCGCGCGCCAGCACCAACGCATGCGTGCACATGTCGAAGCCCTTGCGCAGGTCGTGGCTCACCATGACAAACGTGCGGCCCTCGCGCTGCTTCTCGATCAGCTGATCGAAGATGTCCACGGCGTGCGGATCAAGGCCGGAATACGGCTCGTCCAAAAACACCACGTCGGGGTCGTGGATCAGAGCACGGGCGATGGACAGGCGCTGCGTCATGCCGCGCGAGAACGTGCGCACCACGTCAAGGCGGCGATGCTTCAGCTCGACGGCCTCGAGCAGCTCCATGACGCGCGCCTGCGGATCGGCCAAACCGTAGAGCTTCGCATACAGAAGCAGGTTCTGCTCGGCGGTAAGGTCGGGATAGAGCATGGCGTTATGAGAGATCAGCCCGATGCGCCCGCGGGCCGCTTCGGGATCTTCCCGCAGGTCGATGCCCATAAGGCTTGCCGAGCCATCGGTCGGGCGCGTCAGCGTGGACAGCATGCGCAGCAGCGTGGTCTTGCCGGCGCCGTTGGGGCCGAATATGGAAAGGAACGCCCCCTGCGGAACCTCGATGGACACCTTGTCCACCGCCTTGCGCGTGCCGAACACCTTCGACAGCTTCCTTGTCCTGATGGCAGCCGTTTCCTCCATCGGCCCCCCTTCCCCTGCATCTTGGATGCGTACGAGCATTCTCACGCCAGTCTAACGTAAAACGAGATCGCCGCGCGAGCGAACACGTCGGTTTCGGGCGCCTATGCCGCGCCCGCCGCCGATTCGCCCGATGCTTCATCGGCGGCTGCACGCTGCTCGTCGGTGAGCTTGCGGCTGGCGCGCCTGCGGCCCGCCGTGGCCACGCACACGCCGACCATGAGCAGCCCGAAGCCCGCCCACACCAGCGAGATGAGCGGATTGACCCGCACATCCATAGAGAACGCGCCGTCGTTGTTCACGCCGCGGTACACCACGAACAGATCTTCGGTGGGCAGCGAGATGACGCTCGCGACCAGCTTCTGCTGCTGGGTCTTCTGCGCCAGCTGCACGCTCGGGCTGACCTGGCCGATGAAGGCGCCGTCCTTGTAGGCATCGTAGTTCACGGTGTACATGATGACGTCGCCGTTGTTCACCTCGGTCACGGAATTGGACACGTACTCAAGCGTGTAATCCTTGATTTGGAAGGTCTCGGACGCGGTGTCGGTTGTCTCATCGTAGCCGATGTAGGCGACCTTCTCCGTCACGTACATCGACGAGCCGATCAGGCCGACCAGGATGACGGCCATGGCCGCATGCGACAGGAAGCCACCGAAGCTTGCGGGGCGGTTACGCAGGCATCCGCCGAAGGCTGCCACGGCGCCGCAGCTATGCGACTCCTTGTACGAGCGCACGATGCGGCCCAGCATGAACAACGAGTTGAACAGCAGCACGCTTGCCACGAAGAAGCCCACGAGCGCAAGGCCGTTGTAGTACCAGGCGGGGCCATCGCTTGCCAGCTCCTCGGCGGCGGTGCCGCCTGCGGCGAGGATGGCGTCATAGCTGGGCACCAGGTACGTGGCCCAGTACACCGCCAGCACCGCGAACAGGACCAGCGCGCAGATGGCGGGGATGCGCGCCTGCTTCAGGAACTTCGAGCGCAGCGTCTTGCCCCAGGCCAACAGCGGGCACACCGCAAGGATGGCCAGGTACACCACGCCCAGCGGGCGGGCGATGGCGTTGAACGTGCCCGAGGACACGGTCTGGCCGCCGAACGGCAGGAACCCAGGCAACGCCGAGGACACGGTCAGGTACGCCAGCAGCGTGGCGAAAACCACCATGATGACGTTGTTGAAGTAGTAGGCGCCTTCCTTGGACAGCAGGTTCTCCACCTCGTCGGAGCCATCGGCTGCCGGGCCGAAGCTCTTCCAGCGAACGACCAGGCCCACGACGCCGGCCAGCAGCGCCACGACGATGAGCGCGCCGAACAGCACGAGCGACACCGGGTCGCCCTCGAAGGCGTGCACGGACTGCACCAGGCCCGAACGGGAGATGAACGTGCCCACGATGACGAACGCGAACGTGATGCAGGCGCACATGACGCTCCAGCGCTTAAACGCTCCGCGCTGGCGGTACACGGTGAAGCTGTGGATGAGCGCCACGCCCACCAGCCACGACAGCAAGCTGGCGTTTTCCACGGCGTCCCAGCCCCAATAGCCGCCCCAGCCGAGCACCACGTAGGCCCACACGGCGCCAAGGCCGATGCCGATGCCCAGGAACAGCCACGAGAACAGGGCGTAGCGCTGGCTGCGCACCACCCATTCCCTGGACGGGTCGTTCACGATGAGCGCGGCGATGGCATAGGCGAACGGGATGGTCAGGCCCGCATAGCCCACGAACAAGGTGGGCGGATGGATGGCCATAGCCCAATGCTCCAACAGAGAGTTCATGCCCAACATGCTGGCCGCATTGGTCAGCGAGCCGTCGGCGTTGTAGTACTTCTGAGGCGTGACCGTGAACGGCATGTTGCTCTCGCTGAACAGCAGCACGCCCACGAACGCCGCCAGCACCAGCTGCGACACCATAAGGGCCATGGAGTCCAGCTTGCGCGGGCTTTTCAGGTCGCGGATGGCCACCACGGAGTTGAACACGCTGATAAGCCACGCCCAGAACAGCAGCGAGCCCTCGCGGCCGGCCCACAGGCCGGACAGCTTGAACAGCCAGCCGAGCGTGCCCTCGGCGTTGCTATGCTGCTTGAGCACGTACTCGATGGAATAGTCGCCCGCAAAGAAACAGTACACCAGGATGCCGCAGCATACGGTGAGCGCCACCGTGGTCAGGATGGAGGCGATATGCCCGCCCCATGTCAGAGTCTCGCCAAGCGAGCTTTCCCCCTTGCGCCCCAAAATCGCGCCCGCAAGCAGGCACAGCACCGATACGGCCACGCCGGCGAACGCCACCAGCAGGCCCATAAGGCCGATAGTCGACATGCGTGAAACCTCTTCCTAACCCTCAAGCGCCACATCGGTGGCGGCGAACTTGCCGTCGGCAGAAAGACTGCCAGTGACCACGAGCGAGCTGCCTTCCGCGATCTCGTCGGACAGCGCACCGTCGAACGCGACGGGCAGCGTCTTGCCGGAATCGGGATCGGCCAACACGAAGCGATCGCCCTCGCCGGCGGCCTTCAGGGAGCCCGTTTGCACGGTGCCGGAAACCTTCACCGGCTTGTCGACGACCTCATCGCCGTACTCGAGCAGACGGGAGACGCTCAACGCACTCGAGGCGTTCTCGTACTTCGAGGGGCACTTCGTCACCAGTTCGGTAGCATGCAGCACGCCGTCGTCGGCGATCTTGCCCGTGCAGATTGCGGTCACATCGTTGCCGAACGTGGCCGACACGCCCCCTTCGTAGCGCACCTCGAGCCGATCGCCGGGGTTTCCGTCCTTGTCGTAGATGGCGAACGTGAGCACGTTGTCGTTGGTAGTGTAGGAGTTCTCCACCACGTTGCCCGTCACTTGGATCTTCTGGTCGGCATACTTACCTGCAACGGCATCGGCGACGGTAGCGGACTTCGCAGCCCCGGAGCCGCCGACGACGGCCAAGATCACGACCAGCACGATGACGATGATGCCGGTTACCGCCATCATGCGACGCTTCGTCTTCGTATTCACAGGCCCTCCCTTTTTCCTTAAGCGTTTATCCCTTGCTTTCTAACGGTAACCATATCGAAAACAACGGGGGTATTCCATCACCCAGATAGTGTAATTTGCTCGTTAAACCGCCCTATTTACCCGGGGAAGCGGCCATTTCGACCGTTTGCCGACACAATAGCCGATGAGGAAGGGGAAACGCCGCAACCAAGGTAACCGCCTTGCCGGCGCCCATCCGCCCCGCGGCCATACGCCTCCAAGACGCGAAAACCCGGGGCGGGCGCACCTGATCGGCGCGCCCGCCCCGGGCCGTTACCTCGAATCGCGCAAGCATTCCGCCAAAGCGCCCATCCGCGCAGCGTCCGCTTCCTGTCGCCATACAAGGTACGCGGGTAGCTCCATGCCCTCCCCTTCCGCGAACGGCACCGCCTCCACATCCGGGAACTGCTCGGGATAGCGGCCATCGCACACCACGAGCACCACCCCTCCATCTTCGTGGAGAAAACCATGATGCCGCGCCGCCGACATCTCCAGCGACGCCATGCGCGGACGCACCCCGTGCCGGGAAAGAAGCTCAAGCACCGTCGCCTTAAGAAAGCTGGAATCATACGGCTCGGCAAGCAGGGTGCCTTCCAAGTCGGCAAGGGCAAGTGACTTGCGTGAGGCAAGCGCATGCCCGCGCGACACCAACAGGCGCAGCTCGACCACACCCACGCGCTCCGACACAAGCCCCTCGGCCCCCGGGCGTCCCGCCACCACCGCCGCGTCCACCGCACCGGATTCCAGCTCCGACAAGCACGAACCGCTGGAAAGGAAGGACACGTCGAGCGCGATATGCGGGCAGCGGCGCCGGAAACCGCGGAAATCGCGCTCGGCCATCACACTGCCACGCAAAGGGGAGCTGGCCACCGCAACACGCAACCGGGAAGTCCCCGCCGCGCCCGACAGGCCGCCGTCGCCGCAGATGCGCCGGATATCGTCTACTCCCTCGAGGACCTCGGAGGCGCGATGGAGCACCTGCGCGCCGCGGGCGGTGGGGCGCAGACGGCGCCCTGTCGGCTCGAACAGCACGATGTTGAGCTTGTGCTCCATGTCATGGACGGATTTCGAAACGGTTTGCGGGGAAACGTACAGCTCCTGCGCAGCGGCGCTGTAGGAACCCGCACGCGCCGATCTTACGAAACGATCAAGCTGCTCGATGCTCGGACTCATTGCAACCCCCTCGCACAACATACGGAATATCGCGGGTAATACCACTAAGACTGCAGGTCATACGCGTATGGAGGTATATGCTACCAAAACGGCCGCAAAAAAGGTTTCGGCTATCGCCGATCGCATTCCGCGCCCGGCCGCGGATAAAAAAGCCCCAGCATCGTAACCGCTCGGTTACGATGCCGGGGCAAAATGCCTGACGGCGGTGCGCTACTGCTTGGCGAAAAACGCCAACGCCACGGCGCCCGGCCCCACATGCGTGCCGATGGTGCCGCCCACGGTGGAATAGCCGACGCTTTCCACGTGGCCTTCCCACAACTCGCGGCTATCCTCGATGTACTTGCGCACCAGATCATCGCCCAAGCCGGTATAGCCCAGGAAGAACGGCATGTCGAAGTCGATGCCGCCGGCCTCCTTCACCTGCTGGATGAGCAGGTTGTTGCCCCTCTTCGAACCGCGCGCCTTGCCAAGCACGGCGACGGCGCCGTCTTGGATGGCGACCACGGGCTTGATGGACAGCACGCCGCCGGCGAATGCCGCCGTTTTGGAGATGCGTCCACCCTTTTGCAGGTACTCCAACGTATCAAGCAGCGCGACCAAGCGGATGCGGCCCTTCGCATCGTCGAGCTCGGAAACGATCTGAGCCGCCGACATGCCCTGCTCCGCCAAGCGCACCGCAAACGCCACGAGCGCCTTCTGCCCGATGGTCACATTCGTGGAGTCCACCACGTGCACGCGACCTCCCCACGCCTGCGCCGCGGCGAGCGCGCTCTCGTGCGTGCCCGACAGCTTCGCCGACAACGTGATGACCACCGCCTCGTCCGAGCCGCCGGCGTCGGGCGCGCCGAGCACGCCCTCAATCGTCTGCGAGAACGTGAACGGCGACACCTGGCTGGTGCGCGGAAGCTCATCGGACTCCACCAGCTTCTCGTAAAACCGGTCATGTGACAGGTCCACGCCATCCAAATACTCCTTATCGCCGAACGCGATGGAAAGCGGCACGACGGCGCTTACGCCATCGAGTTCACCTTGTACCAGGTCAGAGGCCGAATCGGTAATAATATGAACACAAGGCGCATCGGCGCCGACAGATTGCTGCTGCAAAATACTCCTATCGTTTTGCGAATCGCATCATTGCACGCGAGCTCGTCTTGCCTGCGCGCAACACCCCATATTGCAGCATTATGTCCATTAACGCAATCGTCACCTTACAATCGGCATTCTTGCAACCCGCCGATCCGGCCGCGTATCCAACACCCCTATGGTCGCAGCTCCGCGAAATCGGCGTCTTCAATGCACACGTCGGCGTTGTAGAACGCCTCCAATGCGGCGGTTCCCAAGGCGATATCGGCGACGCCGGCCGTCTCATAGCTGGAATGCATGGCCAGCTGAGGCAGGCCCACGTCGACGGCGTGCATGCTCACCTGCATATTCGACAGGTTCCCCAGCGTCGACCCACCCGGCATGTCGCTTCTGTTCGCAAAGCGCTGCAAGGGCACGCCCGCATTCTGGCATATCGCGCAGAACACCGCACGGCTAAAGGCATCGGTGCAGTACTTCTGGTTCGCCGCCTCCTTCACTGCAAGACCGCGGTTGAGCATGACGCGGTTGCCCTCGTCGTAGAACTCGGGATGGTTCGGATGCACGGCGTGGGCGTTGTCGCAGCTGGCCAGCATGCTCTTCGCCAGCGCGCACCGCAGCTGCCCGAGCGTGAACCCAAGTCCCGCGTTCACGCGCTCGAGGCAGTCGCGCAAAAACGTCGACATGGCGCCTTGCTTGGTATTCGAGCCCACTTCCTCGTTATCGAAGCAGCAGAACACCGAGACGGCATCGTCGTTGCCCGCGGTCAGGAACGCGGCAAGGGAGATGTAGGCACACCCCAGGTCATCCAAACGCGGAGCGCTTATGAACTCGTTGCCCCAGCCCCACACGGAAGGCTGCTGACGGTTCACCAGGAACAGGTCGCGCGCAAGCACCTGCTCGGGCGCGACGCCCGCCTCCTGGGCAACCAGCCGATCGAAGGACCCGGGCTGAAGCGCCCCTGCCGACATGACCGGACACAGATCGACAGCACGGTTCGGGGAAAAACGGGAATTCGCCTCGCGATCAAGGTGGATGGGCACGCGAGGAATGATAAGCAGATCGGCATCTGGCGCGATCAGGCGGCTTTCCACGCGGTTACCCGAACGCACCAACACGCGGCCGGCAACGGACAAGGGCCTGTCGAACCAGGTGTGATCCATCACGCCGCCGTATGCTTCCACGTTCAGACGCAAATAGCCCGCCGAACCGGAAAGCTCGGGAGCCGCCTTTACCTTGTACGTCGGGGAATCGGAATGCGATGCCGTAAGTTGGAAGCGATACGCGTCAAGCTTCGCGCCGACCTTGAACGCGATGATGCTCGAGTTGTTGCGCACGGTGTAGTAGCGCCCGCCGCGCCGAACCTCCCACGGCTTGCTTTCGGGCAGATAGGCGAAACCGGCCTCATCCAAACGCCGCCGCACTGCCACCACCGTATGGAACATGCTCGGGCACTCCTGCACGAACGCCGCCATATCATGCGCCGCACGTACATCGGCCGGGGCGACGCCCGCCTCCGCCGATACCATCTGCGTCGAAGCCGGGTCCTTATCCATCATCTCATCCGCCATGGTCAG
>NZ_HE611015.1:654227-679958 GCF_000236865.1 Senegalimassilia anaerobia JC110
GTTCCCGTCCAGTCTAGCAACCAACGCACGCGGCAACGGGTTGCACTACAATACGAACCCGAAGAACACGCATTGGAAAGGATGTGCCATGATCGCGGCATTATGCGTCGGAGCAGGCGGTTTTTGCGGAGCCATCGCGCGCTATCTGCTTGGGCTGCTCCCCTATCAGGGGCAATTCCCGCTCATCACCTTCGTCATCAACTTCACGGGCGCCGTGGCCATCGGCGCCGTGGTGGAAGCGGCCAGCGTCCGTCCCGGCATGCTGCCCTCAAACGCCGTGCTGTTCGTGAAAACCGGCCTGTGCGGCGGCTTCACCACGTTCAGCACCTTCTCGCTGGAAACGCTCGGGCTGATCGAGCGCGGCGAATACGCCATAGGCGGCGCCTATGCGCTCGGCAGCTTGGCCGTATGCGTGCTGGGCGTCGTCGCCGGCAAGATGCTGGTGCGCTGGGCGCTGGGGACGCAAGCGGCTTAGCGCACCGGCGGCGCCGATCGCGACGCAAGCAGAGATGCAACCTCATCGCCCCGTCTCCGCAACGCCCCGGCACCTGACACGGTTCAGCAATGCCGCATCGCCATAACGTCGGACGCGCCCGATTCGAAGGCAGGTGCCCGAGCCCCGCCATACGCCCCGAAACGCGAAAAAGCCGCCCGCAACGGCAAGCGCTGCAGGCGGCTTATCGGCCAAAACAACAGGCGAAGGCTACTTCACCGTAAGCACCGGCACATCGGTGGCGCGCAGCACGCCGAAGCTGACGCTGCCCAGCATGCCGCGGATGGCGCCCAGGCCGCGACGACCCATGACGATAAGGTCGCAATCGTGCTCCTCGGCATAACGCGACAGCGCATCTGCCGGAGAAGCGCCGGCAACGGCCTCCACCTGGGCACGGTCTCCCAGATCGGCCAGAGCATCGCCCAGATCCTCGACAACGCGCTTCTGCGCCTCGTCGAGCACGCGCTTGACCACGCCCTGATACTCCTCGTAGTCCAGCATGCCGTAGGGCACACCGTCAAGCGCGCCATCGGTTCCCATGCGGTCCACGCCCATGTAGCTGGACGGCACGGCATGCACCACGGACAGCTTGGCGTCGGCATCGCCGGCAACCAGGTCCTTGGCGTAGTTCAGAGCGTTCTTCGCGTGATCGGACCCATCATAGGGGACCATGACATGACGGAACATCATAACGGGCTCCTTCCCTCAAAAGCGCCCAGCGGCACCCCGCCGCACGGGCTTGAAACCGGCGGACGATCGCCGGATGCACAAGGCTTGCCCCTTGGCGCCTTGCTTTTGGACCCAACCGTTACGTTGCCGTCGTTCAAGCAGGTAACGCACCGTGTTGAACCTGCTCATGATTATACTCTATGCAGCGCGCGACGGGCCGCTGACCCGCGATCGGAACCCTCCCGCAAGGCAAGACGAACCGCCGAACGGGGCCGAACGCACGCGCATACGCGAAAAGGGCGCGGCCCGAAACCGGACCGCGCCCTGAGAGACCAGCCTTCCGGCAGCCGTCGGCTAGGCGACCACCTTCGATTTCTCCACCTGCTCCACGAACCAATACGTGAAGCGCGAGAGCACCGGCCGCAGGATGCCCATGATCACGAACGGCACGATGAAGGCGAGCGTTATGCCGATCTGCACCCAGAAATCGTTCTGGTACACGCCCATGCTCGCCGCGCGCATGGCGTTGATGACGTGCGTCGCCGGCAAAAACGGGCTGACGGCCTGGAAGAAGCCGGGCAGCAGCTGCAAGGGGAAGCTGCCACCGCCGCCGGTCACGTAGATGATGAGCAACAGCACGGCAAGCGCCTTGCCAAGGTTGGCGAACAGCGACACCAGCGTGTAGATGATGAAGCTGAACACGAAGCCCGCCGTCCAGAAGCACACAAGGTACAGCAGCGGGTTGGCAACCTGGACCCCCACGAACAGCATGTTGCCCAGGCACACCACCGTCGATTGCATGAAGGCCAATACGAACGGCGCGCCGTAGCGCCCGAAGAACAGCTGCCAGGACTTGGGCTCGACCAGCCCCGCCTCGCGCTTGGCACGTTCGGAGGGAACCGGGTTCAGCAGCACCATGATCAGCAACGACCCCACCCACAGGGCCAGCGTGGTATACAACGGCGCCATGGCAGAGCCGAAGTCCTCCACCGGGAACACGGCGATGCGCTCCACCCCCACAGGTGCGGACACCGCCTTGGCAAGAGCCTCGGGGTCCGAGCCGATAACCTGCTTCAGCTGCTCCACGTTTCCGCTGGCCAACGCTTCGTTGACGCGCTGAGACAACGCCGACATCTTGTCGGCCGACCCATGCAGCTCATCGGACATGGCGCGGATGGCGCTCTGCGCGCCCGCAAGGTCGGACGCCACCGAGGACGCGGCGCCGTTCAAGCCGTCGCCCACGCCGGAAAGCTGCGAAGCGCGCGCCGAAAGGGACTGAGCCGCCTGCGCCACCGAGCTCGCCAAGCTCTCAAGGCCCGGCTTCAGGTTATTCTCGTAATCGTTCTTCAGCTTGTCGGCGTTCGCCTTCGCCTCGTCGAGCTTCGCCTGGATATCGGCGCGGGCCGAGGACTCCGGGTCGTTGCCGGTAGCCATCTTGTCCGCCGCCGAGGTCAAGCTGTCGCGCAGTTTCCCAAGCGAGGATATGGACGTGTTCAGCTGCGACACCACGGCATCCACCGCGGGGCGGTACTGCTCGTCGAGCTGCGGCTTGATGGATTCGAGCACCTCGATGAGCTGCTGATAGCGCTCTATCTGGGAATCCACGTCGGCCGCCTGGTCGCGAAGGCTTTGCGCGGCGTTCGCCTTATCGGTATCCACCTGCGCATATACCTTATCGATGGCCGCGGGCACCTGGTTGAAGCCGTCGGAGCTTTGGGCCAGGGCATCGGACAAGGACGAAACCGACGTCGTCAGCGCATCGCCGATGGTCTCGGCGCCGCTTTTCGCTCCCGAGGCCTGCTGCTGCGCATCCTTCACCGCATTTTGCGCATTGCCCAGAAGCTGGGTGGAACTTCCTACGAGCGCCTGTGCCGTTCCCGCCAGGTTCGCGTACGACTCGAGCACGTCGGCGGCGGTGCGCATCTGATCGGCGGACGAGGATATGGTGCCCGAAAGCTTGGCAACCCGCCCCGCCGCATCGGCATCATCTGCCACCGTCCCCAGCGAATCGATCAGCCCCAGGGCCACATCGGAGATGGTCTCGGCGAACGTGGTGTTCACCTGGGCGGCAACCTTGCTAGACGCCTGATCGGTCACGCGCGGTGCCACGGCGTTCTTCTTCTCATTCTCATAGTAGATGAGCTCGGCGTGCTCGGCATTTTCGGAGTAGAAGCTCATCATGTCGGAGCTGAAGCTTTGCGGGATGACCACCGCCGCATAGTACTTGCCCGATCGCGCGCCGTCGATGGCATCCTCCTCGTCGGTGAACACCCAGTCAAGCTGGTCGTTGGCGCGCAGCGCCGACTCCACGCTGTCGCCAACGTTGATCTTCGTGGGCAGCAGGTCGCTTTGATATCCCTCGTCGGAATTGGCGACGGCCACCTTCAGGTTGCCCGTGTTATCGAACACGTTCCAGCACGCGATGACGTTGTACCACGTGAAAATGGACGGCAAGAACACCAGGCCCAAGACGATGACCACGGTTATCACGTTGCCGAACAGGTGCTTGATATCGTAGGAGAACAGCTTGAACACGTTACGCATGGCCGCCCCCCTTCTTCGAATCGCCCTTCTTCTTATGCTTCTTCTGCTTCTTCCCGTGCTTGCCGCGCTCGGCCTTGCGCTGCGCAAGCGCCTTAAGGTCCTCGGCGCTCAGCTCAAGAGCGGGCACCTCAGCCTCGAGCAGCTCCTCATCGCCCTTGCCGTCTTCGCCCTTTTCACCATGAGCCTCCTCGTCGGTCAAAAACGGGCCGTCGAAGTACGCCGGTCTGCCCTTTGCCGCCAAGTCCATCAGCGATGCGCCTTTACCCGGAGCATCCTTCGGCTTGCGGGCAGCGCACCGCCCGGCATCCTCGGCGCCGCACGCCGAGACGGGCTGGTCCGCCAGGTCGTCGGCAGCCACGCCCACAGGCGGCAGCGGCACGGACACGCCCGCCGCGCGGGCGGAACGGTCGACGGGCACCGAAACGCGCGCCGTCGACATGGCGGCAGGCACCAATTCCTTAACCACTTTTTTGCCCCGATCAGCCAGATGCCCGCGCAGCTCGTCGTCGCTCATGTTGTCGATGGACGCCTGGCGCTGGATGTTGTCGCGTACCATCTCCAATCCCAGCAAAAAGCCGATAAGGATAACCAACCAGGTCAGCCATGCCGTCAGAATGACCACCTTCTCAGTAGTGGTCACGGCGAACACCACCGAAACCGCCACCGGCACGGCGATGCCCAAAATGAGCGCGCCGCGCTTCAAGCGAGGATAATGCCTCAGGAATGTATCGGCCTGCTGGCGCACCGTATTGTGGAACTCGTCATGGTCGGACAATGCCCGGATAAGCTGCCCGATACGGTAACGGCGCTCGGGCACCAAGGCCTCCTCGACGTTGAGCAGGTCACTTTGCTGAATCTCTTTCGCCACCAGGCGGTTGAGGTTGGTCAGATGCGGTCGCACGAACAAGCCCACCAGCGCCATGGACAGCGCGATGAGCAGCAGCACCCCGCAATAACCCAGCCACTGCGTGCCATAGAAGCCGCCGATGGCCTCGCGCAAGGCGTTGATGCCGTAGGTGAACGGGAACATGGGATACACCGTGCGAAAGAAGGCATCGGTCATCTCGACCGGGTACAAACCCGTGCCGCCCGGGATCTGGACGAACACCATGATGATGCACAAGCCGATGCCGATGTGCTGGAACGACGACGACAGCGTGTATGTGATGCACAGGTACGAAAGCGACAGCAGGATAGCCGTTGCGAAAAACGCCGGCACCGATGCCGCCTGCACGCCGATGAACAGGCAGCCCGCCACGCACACCACGGCCTGCAGGGTCACCAGCAGGGCGAAGAACAGCCAGCGGCCGATATAGCCCTGCATAACCGTCAAGCCCGGCACGCCTTCCTTATCGACCTCCAGCTTCAAGATGACGCACAGCATCAACGTGCCGATCCACAGGCTCAGGCTGATGAACAGCGGGGCCATGGCGGAACCGTAGGCGTTGAGCGGGTACAGCTTCTCGGTGGTCACCTGCGTGGGCGCCTGCATGAACTCGGCGATCTTCTCCGGGTCGATACGCCCGTTGTCGACCAGCTCCGACACCGCCGACGACGTCCCCAACAGGGCCACGTCGTTGCGCGCTTGGCGCATGGTCCCCTCAAGGCTGGACAGCAGCACGTCGGTTTGCGCCATGGCGTCGCTTGCCACATGCAGCGTCCCCGACAGCTGATCGATCACGCCCGAGGTCTCGTCGATCAGATAGCCTTGGTTTGAGATGGCCCCCTTCAAGCTGGCGGCGGCGATGCCGACCTGGGAGATGCCGTTGCTCACCTGCGGCAACGCGCTCCCGAACAGCTGCTGCTGGTATGCCCCCGAAGCGGTGATGGCGTTTTGCGCAGCAGCATTGACGGTGTTGGCGGCGGCGGCGACGCTGGCGGCCGTGGCGTCCACATCGCCGCTGAGCGTCTTCAGGTCGTTCAGGTCGCGCTGCAGCTCGGCGTTGCGAGCGGTCAGGGACTCGATGGCGAACCGCAGCTGCTCCTTGTTCGGGTCGGAATCGGGCATCTGGTCGTGCACGATCTGCAGCTGCTCGATGACGGCGACGTTCGTGTCCAGCACGCCCTGGGCGCGATCGGCCGCGGCATCCACGGTGCCTTGCGCGCCGGATATGGCATTGGAAGCATCAGTGACCGCCCCGGCCGCCTGCGAAGCCACCTGGGACAGCATCAGGTTCGTGTTCGACATGCCGGGCATGGCCACCGACGTGAATGTGCCCAGGCTGTTTTGCAGCGTCAGGGAAAGGTCGCTGACCTGCTGCAGCTGGTCCTGCACGGTTTGCGCATCGGCACGAGCCTGCTCTAGCTGGCCCTTCGCCGACTGCGCCTTCTGGCGGGCCTCCTCGGTGGACGCCGCCAACCCGCTCACGGTCGTACGCGCATTGGAAACGGAATCGACGGCGCGCGATAGCTGCGCGGCAGAGCTGTTCTGCGCGGTGCTCAGGTTCTGCTCGGCCTCGGCGACCTTGTCGTTGAGCGTGTCCGCCACCACCGAGCTGACCGTCGACACGAACTGGCTGTTGATGGTCTCGTCAAGGGCGGAGGAACCCGCATCGGTCACCTTCGGCGACACAGGGTTCATCTTCTCGTTGACGTAATACTGCAGGTTAGGCTGCTGAAAATCGCCCGTCACGATGGTGAACAGGTTGGCGGTGAAGTCCTCGGGGATGACGAACGCCGCATACACCTCGCCCGATTCCACCTTGCGCATCGCGTCGTCGTAATCGGTGAACTCCCATTTCAACTGGTTGTTCTCATGCAGCGTGTCCACTATCTGGTTGCCCAGGTTCATCTGACCCATCAAGTCGTTCTCGGACCCGGCATCCTGATTCACCACGCATACGCGCATGTTTCCCGTGTTGTCGTAGGGGTTCCAAAAGCCGATGACGTTGAACCACGTGTACGTCGACGGCAGCACGACCAGCACCACGACCACCACCAGGGCGGCCGGCGCCTTCAAAAGGCGCAGCAGGTCGCGGCCGAGCACGTGCAGAACGTTTTTCATAGCAGGCGGTACCTCTTCCATAGCCGGCGCTACTAAGCGCGGTTTCATAACCTTGCGGCGCCATCGCGAAAACAAGCGCGGGCGGCCAGCCCCACGGCAGACCGCCCACGCCCAAACGTCAAGACGACAGGCGCCCTATTGCGTACCCGTCATTGTAAAATACCCCACCTGTTGCACTACTCCGTACAACGCCAAACCACAGAATCCGTTTCATTACTGTAAGAATCTCCCTTATCGGACGAATCAAAAGGGGCTACGCACCGCATCGACCCTACGCGCGGCTCGGCAGCTCCACGGACGCCTGATCCAGCACATGGCCGTTCATCGCGCGACGCAGCTCGTTGAGATAAAAGCCTTCCGGCAGCCCCAGCTCGCAATCGAGGGCATACACGTCCAACGTGTAGCTGTGCGTGGCATCAGGCGGCTGCGGGCCGCAATAACGGGAGTGCACTTGCGGGTTGTCGCTACCATGCGCCATGGGCGACCAATTGCTGTTGCGGCCCTGCACCATATCAACCGCCCCCGTGCGGCTGGCGTCCTCGGGAATAAGCGTGGTGGTCGCCGGCAGATTACACGCGGTCCAGTGGATCCAGCAGAAGCCGCCCACGGGGATCGCGTCGTAATCGACGAACGCCAGGGCAATCGTCCGCGCTTCCTGCGGCACATCGTTTATCTCGATGGGAAACGAACGCACGGGAAAACCCTCCAGCCGGTCCGGCTCCGACGCATACTTTCCAAACCTATCCGCCAACAGGCCACCATCCAACTCCACATGCACCTTCATGACACGCTCCTTCCCCATCAACGTATTCAACGTCGCGAAAGCCTTTGCGAGCAATCCGCCGTCGTCCCAACAGACCGAACAAGACGCGACGCGAGCAGGCGGGCGCGAAAAGCCCTTCCCGCCCGCGAGCCCTTTCGTTCCAAGCGCGCTTTCCCCGCAAGCGTCACCGGCCCACCGGTTCAGGCGAGCCTTTCCCCGCAATCCCTTTCAGCCGACCAGCGCAGGCGCCCCTATCGCGCAAGCGATTCTTTCCCCGCAGTGTAGCATGCGTCGCACAAACGCCGCCGCGCTCCCCGCGGGCTCGTTGGAAAATCTGCGCTTTTCGCGGGAGGCGTGCCACCGTCCGCCCCATTCGTTATGATGAACCTTACCTTTATATACGATTGGAGGGATGCCTCACCATGTGCGGTATCTGCGGATTCACGCAGGCTGATGATGCAAGCCTGCCTACACTGAAAGCCATGTGCGACGTCATGGCCCATCGCGGGCCCGACGGCGAAGGCCAGTACATCGACGCCGAAAGCGGCATCGCCTTGGGCCATCGCCGCCTTTCGCTCATCGACCTTGCCAACGGCAACCAGCCCATGGTGCGCTCCACGGGTGATCACGCCGCCGCCATCACCTCGCCGGCGCTGCGCCTTGATGGCACCCCGTGCGGCACGCCCGAGCAGGCTGCCGCCAAGGGGCGCTTCGCCATCGTGTTCAACGGCGAGATCTACAACTACCGCGACCTGCGCGCCGAGCTTGAGGCGCAGGGCTGGCAGTTCCAAACCAACTCCGACACCGAAGTCCTGCTCACAGGCTATCTGGCATGGGGCGAAGGCGTGCTCGACCGCCTGCGCGGCATGTTCGCGTTCGCCATCTGGGACCGCGATTCGCGCGAGCTGTTCTGCGCCCGCGACTTCTTCGGCATCAAGCCGTTCTACTACACGCAGCAAAACGGCCGCTTCATCTTCGCTTCCGAGATCAAGTGCATCCTCGAGCATCCGGACTACACGCGCGAGCTCAACCGCGAAGCGCTCGAGCAGTACCTGTGCTTCCAGTTCAGCGCCCTTCCCGAGACGTTCTTCAAGGGCATCTTCAAACTGGCTCCCGCGCACTGCATGACCGTGCATGCCGACGGGTCCATCACCGAGCGCCGCTACTGGCGTCCCGAGTACAACTTCGATGCGCAGCGTAGCCGTCAGGATACCGTCGAGGCCATCGACGAAGCAGTGCGCGACAGCGTGCGCTACCACAATGTGGCCGACGTCGAGGTCGGCAGCTTCCTGTCCTCGGGCATCGACTCCAGCTACATGGCGGCTTGCCTGGCCAAGGAAAACCCCGACATCAAAACGTTCACCGTGGGATTCGATTGCTACAAGAACGCCGCCGCCAACAACGCCGAGGGTGCCGGCGGCATGATGCGCGACGAGATTTCGTGGGCTCACGAGCTCGCCGACGAGCTGCACATCGCCAACACCAACAAGTACATCGGCGAGGACGAGTATTGGGAAAGCCTGCCCCGTGTGCAGTGGCACATGGACGAGCCGTCCGCCGACCCCTCCGCCGTGGCACTGTACTTCGTGGACCAGATCGCGGCAACGCAGGTCAAGGCGGTGCTTTCCGGCGAAGGCGCCGACGAGTTCTTCGGCGGTTACCGCATCTACCAAACGCCGTTCTCCAACGCCAAGCTTTCCTGGGCCCCGAAGGGCCTGCTGCGCGGCGCCTCCGGCGTCATGCGCAAGCTGGGCATCCGCGGCGCGAACTACCTTGAGCGCGCCAGCGAAACCCCCGAGGATTGGTACTACACCAACGCCAACGGCGTCGCCTTCACCGTGGAGGAGCGCGCCCAGCTGCTGCGCGGCGGCTGCAACGCCCCCACCCCCCAGCAGCTCACCGCACCGGTATACGCCGAGGTGAAGGACCTGGACGAAACCACACGCATGCAGTACGTGGACCTGTACTTCTGGCTGGTCGGCGACATCCTGCTGAAAACGGACAAGATGTCCATGGCCCACTCGCTGGAGTCCCGCGTGCCGTTTTTGGACCGCCGCGTGTTCGACGTGTCGGCAACCATCCCCACGCCGCTCAAGGCCAACGAAACGCAAACCAAGCTCACGCTGCGCGAGGCGTCCGAGCGCGCCATCCCGAAGGACTGGGCGCAGAAGGAGAAGCTCGGCTTCCCCGTCCCCGTGGTGAACTGGCTACGCCAGGACCGCTACTACAACCAGGTGAAGGAATGGTTCACCGGCGACATCGCGCGCGAGTTCTTCAACACCGATGAGCTGGTGCGACTGCTTGACGAGCACAAAGCCGGCGCCGACCGCAGCCGAAAGATCTGGATCGTCTACATGTTCCTCATGTGGTACAAGATTTACTTCGTGGACAAGACGGTGCCCGAGAAGCCGCAGGCCCGCTAGTCAGCGCTATGATGAAACGCCGAGGCCCCTTGCAACCAGGTTGCAAGGGGCCTCTTTTGTCGATAAAACGGTGACCGAAAAGCCCGCCATCACGCCAAGCGCGAAGCACGAACGCTCGTCAGATGGCCATGCTCGTCCTCGAACACGCACAAGCGCTTATCCCGGCTTTCATACAGATGGGTGAACTTCGCAAGATGGCGTTTTCTTTCCACCTTGCTCCCGGAGCGCTTGGCCTCCTGCTTACCCGCCATCAGTACTGCACCTTCCAAAACACCAGGCCGGCGGCTGGAGCATTCTCCCCCGCCGCGGTTCGGTCGCAGGCCTCAAGCACCTTGCTCACCCATTCGGGCTTGCGCAGGCCGCGGCCCACCATGACAAGCGTGCCCACGATGGTGCGCACCATGGAATGCAGGAACGCGTTACCCACCACCTTGATGGTCAGCACCTCCTCGCCCATGATGGTCTCGCGCGAAAGCGAGATCTCGTGCACGTTGCGGCACGTGGGCTTGCCCACGGCGCTGGCCGCCATGCAGAAGCTTTTGAAGTCGTGCTCGCCTTCCAGGTAGCGCGCTGCCTGCTGCATCGCCGGTATATCCAGATCGGCATGCACGAACCAGCTGAAATCGCGCATGAACAGCGGCGGCGTATCATCCAGGCAGATATGGTAGTGGTATTCGCGCCATTGCGCATCGAATCGAGCACTGAAACCCGGCTCGCGTTCCTCGACCGTGCGCACCGTGATGTCCTCATGCGTCAACGCATTCAAGCTTCGACGCAGGCTGTACAGGCTACGGCTTTCAAGCTCCTTGACGGAAACGTTGAAGCTGACCACCTGGCCAAGCGCATGCACGCCCGCATCCGTGCGGCCCGAGCACACCACCTCCACCGGCCGGCGCATCACCAGGGATAGCGCCTGCTCAAGCTCTCCCTGCACGGTAAGCTTGCCGGGCTGACGGGCGAATCCGCAGAACGGGCCGCCATTATAGGACACAGTCAGCGACAAGGTGCGCTCAGCATCCTCGCGTTCGAAGCCCACGGCATCGCTCGCCCGTGCCGCATCGGCATACGCCGTTGCGCCTTCCGCCTGCATCCTCGCGGCTTCCGCTTGCAACGCTTGCTCATTATGTTCAATCGCTTTATCCATGCGGTCCATGATACGCGACAACGCCCGTCAAAAGAAACGGGACCCGGATTCACATCCGGGTCCCATGGGATATCCAATACCAAGCAGTGCACCCGCTACGCAGTGAGCACGTTGTAGCCGAACAGATCCGTCAGCTCGCTGCGCATGATGGGGCTTTCCGCATCCACCGTGACCGGCAGCTCCGCCCGGAACTTGTGCCCGTCGCTTTGCTTCACGAACAGCACCACACCATCACGCCCCGGGTACGATTTCAGGATGCGGTTCAAGCGCATGGACTTCGATTGATCGAAGTCCGACATAGGCACGCTCAGGCGCAGCTGACGAGGCTTCGCATCCTCTTCGCTCAGCTCAAGCGTTTCCGTCTCGAACACCATGATCTGGTTGCCGCGATCGGAATGCTCGAACTTGCCCTTAATCTTGACGATGGTATCCTCTTGGATGGCCTCGGCGTTCTCCTCGTACTTGAAGCAGATGCATTCCACGTGGCCCGTGGTGTCTTCCAGGTCGAACGTGGCCATCTTCGTGCCGCGCTTCGTCAGCTTCGTCACAACATTGGACACCATTCCCACGAACACCGCGGACTTGATCTCCTTCGTGCGCTCGGCTAAATCACCCAACTGCCACTTCGTAATGCGCGAGATGTAGTTCTCGTACGGCGTGAGCGGATGGTCCGAGACGTAGATCTTCATGATCTCCTTCTCGTACGTCAGCAGCTGGCGCTTCGGCCACTCCACTCCGTCAGGAGCGGGCACATCTTCCTGGAAACCCGAATCCGCATCGTCCGCGAACAGATCGAACATGCTCACCTGGCCGCGATCGCGGTCCTTCTGGCGCTTCGCAGCGCCTTCCAGAAGCGGCGTCTCCTCGATGAAGTACATGAGCTGCTTACGCGTGTACCCCGTCGAATCGAACGCGCCGCCCTTGATGAGCGCTTCGAGCGTCTTTCGGTTGTAGCACTTTGCATCGACGCGGTTCACGAAGTCGTGCAAGCTGGTGAACGGGCCGTTCTTCTCGCGCTCATCTATAATCTCGTCCGCCACGTTGCGACCGACGCCGCGCACGCCGACCAGGCCGAAACGGATGCCGTTCTCAACCGGCGTGAACTCGGCGTTCGACGAGTTGATATCCGGCGGCAGCACGGGCGTGCCGTTGTGATTGCAGCTGGAGATATAGCGGATCAAGCGGTCGGTATTGCCCATATAGCTGGACAACACTGCAGCCATGTACTCGTTCGGGTAATGCGCCTTCAGATAGGCGGTGCGCATAACCAGGATCGAGTACGCAGCCGAATGCGATTTGTTGAACGCGTACTTTGCGAACTTCTCCGCGTCGTCCCAGATCTTCTTCGCGATCTCAAGCGAGTACCCGTTCTCGACCGCGCCGTTGTTCCAGTCCTCCTGCAGCATGCGCATGATGTCGAGCTTCTTCTTGCCCATTGCCTTACGCAGCTTGTCTGCCTTACCGGCGGAAAAGCCGCTCATGACCATGGACACCTGCATGATCTGCTCTTGGTACACCATGGTGCCATAGGTTTCCTCAAGCACCGGGCGCAGACGCTCGTCGTAGTAGTGCACGGGCGTTTTACCGCTTGCCACCTTGACATAGTCGTCGACCATGCCGGACTCCAACGGGCCCGGACGATTCAGGGCGATCGAAGCCACGATGTCGCTGAACCTCTTCGGTGGCAGGCGTGCGAACAAGCTTACATACAAGCCACCCTCAACCTGGAACAAGCCGTCCATGTTGCCCGAACGCATGAGAGCGAAAGCCGCCTCATCGTCAGTAGGAATCTCCTCGGGGATGATCTTACGACCCGTGGTCATCTCCACGTTGCGGCACGCACGCGAAAGCACGCCCAACGTGCGCAAGCCAAGGAAGTCCATCTTCAGCAGGCCCAGGTCCGGCGTGTAATGGCCGTCATATTGCGTGATGATGCCGCCGCCCTTGGTATCGCGTTTGACCGGCACATGGTCGGCCATAGGGTCTCGGCAGATGATGGTTGCGCACGCATGCACGCCCTCGCCGCGCACGTGGCCCTCGATGGACTGCGCCGCGTCTACGACCGCCTTGACATCCTCTTCGGTGTCGTAGGCCTTCTTTAGATCGGGGTTCGTGTCCAGCGCCTTCTGGATAGTGATGCCCAGCTCGTCGCCGATCATCTTGCAGATCTTGTCGCCTACGCTGTAGGGATAGTCGAGCACGCGCGCCGCGTCGCGCACGGCGTTTTTCGCCTGCAGCTTGCCGAACGTGATAACGCCCGTAACGTGATCAGCGCCGTACACCTCGCGAATGTGCTCGATGACCTCTTGACGACGTTCATCCTCGAAGTCGCAGTCGATATCGGGCATCTCAACGCGTTCCGGGGAAAGGAATCGCTCGAACAGCAAGCCGTTGGAAAGCGGCTCCAAGTCGGTGATACCCATAGCGTATGCAACGATCGAACCAGCAGCGGAACCACGGCCCGGCCCAACACCGATGCCCTGGCTTCGCGCCCAGTCCAAGTATTCCTGCACGATCAGGAAGTACGCAGGAAAGCCCTGCTGGATGATGACGCTCATCTCGTATTCGGCACGATCGAGCGGCTCTTTGGGAATAGGGTCGCCGTAGCGCTTCTTCATGCCTTCGAGCACCTGATGGCGGAACCAGCTCTCGTCCGTCTCGCCCTCGGGAAGCGGGAACTTCGGCAGAATGGAATCGCGCTCAAGGATGACGTTGCACTTCTCGGCAACCTCCACCGTAGTATCGCATGCCTCGGGGAAATCGCGAAGCGCCTCGCGCATCTCCTCTTCCGTTTTCATATAGAACTGGTCGTTCTCGAACTTCATGCGATTCGTATCGTTGACCGCCGAGCCCGTGCCGATGCACAGCATGATATCCTGCGCCTTCGCATCTTCCTGCAGCAGGTAATGGAAATCGTTCGTTGCGATGGTCTTCAGACCCGCACGATGCGCAACCTCGGTTAGCTGATGATTCAGCTCCGTTTGCGTAAGCCCGCCGTCAGTGCGGATGCCTTGGTTTTGCAGCTCGATATAGAAATCGCCCGGTTCGAAGCAGCTCGCGAACTTGTTTGCCCACTCCACCGCCTCATCGAACTGGCGATTGTCAAGCAGTTTCGGAATGATGCCCGCGATGCACGCAGACGAGCCGATAATGCCCTTGCCATACTTCTGCAACATGCTGAACGTGGTACGCGGCTTGTAGTAGAAGTTGTCAACATGAGATTCGCTGACCAGGTTCAACAGGTTGTGATAGCCCTCGTTGGTTTTGGCGAGCAGCAGCAAGTGGTAAAGCTTGGGCTTCACATCCTTGCGAAGCTCCTCGTCGGTGGTGAAATACACTTCGCAGCCGTAAATCGGCTTGACCTTCTTGCCGGTTTCCTTCTCGACGGCGGCACAAGCATCGCACAGCTCGGGGACGCCCGACATAACGCCATGATCGCTGATGGCGACAGCAGGCATGTCGAGCTCAGCCGCGCGGCGCACCATATCCTTGATATGAGTCAGGCCGTCAAGCAACGAATATTCAGTATGGTTATGCAAATGAACGAACGCCATGGATGCGCCTCGAATCTTCTCGCAAGTGATGTGCTGCGCTTCGGTCAGGCTGGGCGCCGATTGACCGAAGCAGGGTTTTCCGGTTCCCCATCATAGCAGCCTTTAGCGCACGCGTGTTCGAACAAACGATGGATTTCGCGCGGGGTTTCATGCGGCCCTACGCAAAACGGCCCCCGCCTTTCGGCGGGAGCCGTTTCAGGTGAACAGCCGATGGATACGACCGTCGCGTTGCCAGCAGTCGCACCAGCGGCCGCGGGTTCAGATGCTCAAGCCAACACCCAGGCTATGCAGCAACAGGCGTTGCGCTATCGGCAAGGATGATCACCTTGTCGTCGGTAACCTGCACGTAGCCGCCCTTGACTTCGTAGCGCTGCACGGGGCCGCCCTCTGCAGGCGTCAGGCGGATCTCGCCATCAGCCAGCACGGACACCAACGGAGCGTGACCGGCCAGAAAGCCCATCTCGCCCTCGACGCCCGGGACGACGACCATTTCAACCTCGCAAGCTGCAAGCTTCTCGGCAGGCGTGACGATGTCGCACTTGAAGCTAGCCATACTACGCTTCTTCCTTCTTCATTTCCTCGTAAGCAGCGTAGACGTCGTCGATGCCGCCCTTCAGGCGGAAGCACTGCTCGGGGATCTCATCGCACTCGCCGTCGAGGATGGCGGCAAAGGAACGGACGGTGTCCTCCATCTTGACGTACTTACCGGGCAGGCCCGTGAACTGCGTTGCCACGTGGAAGCACTGGCCGAAGAACTGCTGAGCCTTACGCGCACGGGAAACCGTGAGCTTCTGCTCCTCGGACAGCTCGTCCATACCAAGGATGGCGATGATGTCCTGCAGGTCCTTGTAGTTCTGCAGCAGCTCCTGAATGCCGGTGGCCACACGGTAGTGCTCCTCGCCCACGATTGCGGGATCCAGAGCGCGGGAGGTGGACTCCAGCGGGTCGACGGCCGGGTAGATGCCCAGCTCGGCGATGGAACGGGACAGAACCGTCTTCGCGTCCAGGTGCGTGAACGTCGTGGCCGGAGCGGGGTCGGTCAAGTCGTCGGCGGGCACGTAAACTGCCTGCACAGACGTGATGGAACCCGTGGACGTGGACGTGATGCGCTCCTGCAGGTCGCCCATCTCGGTTGCCAGCGTGGGCTGGTAACCAACAGCGGACGGCATACGACCGAGCAGTGCGGACACCTCGGAACCGGCCTGCGTGAAGCGGAAGATGTTGTCCACGAACAGCAGAACGTCCTGGCCCTGATCACGGAAGTATTCGGCCTCGGTCAGACCAGCCAGGCCGACGCGCAGACGGGCTCCCGGAGGCTCATTCATCTGGCCGTAGACCAAGCAGGTCTTGTTGATAACGCCAGAGTCGCTCATCTCCAGGTACAGGTCGGTACCCTCACGGGTACGCTCGCCAACGCCGGTGAACACGGAAGTGCCGCCGTGCTCCTGAGCCAGGTTGTTGATGAGTTCCTGGATGATAACGGTCTTGCCAACGCCGGCGCCGCCGAACAGACCGGTCTTACCGCCCTTGACGAACGGCTCGATCAGGTCGATGGCCTTGATGCCCGTCTCAAAGATCTCGGTCTTCGTGACCAGCTCGTCATACTCGGGAGCAGGACGATGGATGGGCATGTAGCCGGTGACCTCGGGCATGGGCTTCTCGTCAACGGGCTCGCCCATGACGTTCCAGATGCGACCCAGGGTCTCCTGGCCGACGGGCATCATGATGGGATGGCCCGTATCCAGAACGTCCAGGCCACGGATCAGACCGTCGGTCGAGCTCATGGCGACGGAGCGGACGATGTTGCCCGGCAGGTGGGTTTCGACCTCGAGGACGACGTGCAGGTCGCCCGCCTCGGTCTTAGCGTCAACCGTCAGCGCGTTGTAAATCGCCGGCAGCTGATCAGGGGGGAACTCAACGTCAACAACAGGACCGACGATACGCACGATGCGACCCGTGGCGCCTTTGCTGGCCTCGACCTCCTCCTTAGTAAACAAATGTTCAGCCATTTAATCCTCCAAAGCAGCAGCGCCACCGACGATTTCCGAAATCTCGGTCGTGATAGCGCCCTGGCGTACGCGGTTATACAATCTGGTCAACGTGTTAACCATCTCGGTGGCATTGTCCGTTGCCGACATCATGGCGTTGCGGCGTGCGCCCTGCTCAGCAGCTGCCGAGTCGATCAGCGCATGATACAGCGTAGTGCGAACATACGCCGGCAGCAGCTGGTCAAGAACAGCTTCAGGGCTCGGCTCGAAGATCACATCGCCCTCAAGCTTCTCGCCCGCGGACTCGTCAGCGGTCTCAGCCTTAGCGGCTTCGAAGGCCGACGTGTCGACGGGGAGCAGCAACTCCTCGCGAAGCTGCTGCTCTGCCGAATTCTTAGCGTGGTTGTACACCACGATGACCTCGTCGATCGATCCGTTGGCGTAAGCATCCACCGCATACGCGGCGATCTCGTCCGCTTCCTCGACCGTAGGGTCGGCGGACTGGCCAGCGAAGGCAAGAACCGGCTCGACACGGCGATACGTGTAATAGCCGATGGCCTTCTTGCCGCAGGCAACGACGCTGACCTCAGCGCCGGCCGCCTGCTTGCTCTTCATCAAACGATCGACTTGGCGCAGCACGTTGCTGTTGAAGCCGCCGGCCAGACCGCGGTCCGACACGACGACGACGATCAGCACGTTCTTGACCTCGTCATGCTTGCGCAACAGCGCATTCTCGGAGCCACCTACACGCTTGGCAACGTTGGCCAACATTTCGACCATGGACTCGGCGTACGGCGTAGCCGCCGCCACGCGTTCACCGGCAAGGCGGATCTTCGCAGCAGCAACCATTTCCATGGTACGCGTGATCTGCTTCGTCGAAGAGACGGAGCCGATACGCCTTTCAATGTCGTGAAGGTTGGGCATCTCTACCTACCTTACGCCGTGGGAGCGAACTGAAGCTTGAAAGCCTCGATCGCAGCGTTGGTCAGGTTCTCGACGTCACCAGTCCACTTACCGGCCTTGGCCAGCTCGTCGAACACCTCCGGCTTGGAAGCATGCAGGAACTCCAGCAGCTCGGTGCGGAAGCGCACGATGTCCTCGGTCGGAACATCGTCCAGGTAACCCTTGCCACCAGCGTAGATGGCAACGGCCTGGTCGTAGACGTCCATCATGCAGAAGCGGTTCTGCTTCAGCAGCTCGGTCATGGCAGCGCCGCGGGTCAGCTGATCTTGCGTGGCCTTGTCCAGATCGGAACCGAACTGGGTGAAGGCCTTCAGCTCGCGGAACGCGGCCAGGTCGAGCTTCAACGTACCGGCAACCTGCTTCATCTGCTTGATCTGCGCAGAGCCGCCGACTCGGGACACGGAGATGCCCACGTCGACTGCAGGGCGCTGACCCTGGAAGAACAGGTCGGTCTGCAGGTAGATCTGACCGTCGGTGATGGAAATGACGTTCGTCGGGATGTAAGCGGAGACGTCGCCGGCCTGGGTCTCGATAATCGGCAGAGCCGTCATGGAGCCGAGACCATTCTGCTCGTTCATCTTCACAGCACGCTCCAGCAGGCGCGAATGCAGGTAGAAGATGTCGCCCGGGTAAGCCTCGCGTCCCGGCGGGCGACGCAGGGTCAGAGACATCTGACGATAAGCCACGGCCTGCTTGGTCAGGTCATCGTAGACGATGAGCACGTGACGACCCGGGTTCTCCGGACCGGCGGGCTTGCCGTCCTCGCCGTTGTAGACGAAGTACTCGCCCATTGCAGCACCAGCCATCGGGGCGATGTACTGCAGCGGAGCGGAATCGGAAGCGGAAGCGTTGACGATGATGGTGTAATCCATCGCGCCATGCTTCTCCAGGGTCTCCTGCACGTTGGCCACCGTGGAGGCCTTCTGGCCCACGGCGACGTAGATGCAGACCATGTCCTTGCCCTTCTGGTTCAGAATGGCATCGACGGCGATGGCAGTCTTACCGGTCTGACGGTCGCCGATGATCAGCTCGCGCTGGCCACGGCCGATCGGGATCATGGAGTCGACGGCCAGGATACCGGTCTGCATCGGCTCGTGAACGGGCTTGCGGTGAATAACGCCCGGAGCCTTGAACTCGACCGGGCGGGTGCCCTCGGCCTTGATCTCGCCCTTGCCGTCAAGCGGCATGCCCAGCGGGTTCACGACACGGCCGAGCAGGGCCTTGCCGGACGGAACCTCAACCAGACGACCGGTGGTCTTGACCGCGTCGTTTTCCTTGATTGCTGCGACATCGCCCAGCAAAACGGCGCCCACTTCATCCTCTTCGAGGTTCTGTGCCATACCGTAGACAACCTGGCCGGTAGAGCTGGTGAACTCCAAAAGTTCGCCTGCCATCGCATTTTTCAGGCCATCAACGCGAGCGATACCGTCGCCCACCTGGATGACGGAACCCGTCTCGCGGGATTCCACACTGGTGTTCAGCGCATCGAGCTGCTTGCGCAGCGCCGCGTCAATAGACTGTGCGGTGATTTCAGTCACTAGCATTCACCTCCATCTGTGGAATGTTTCAGCACGTTGCGAGCGGCCTCAAGCTGCGACGTCATGCTGGCGTCGATTCGCTTGCCGTTGGCGCTCATCAAAATGCCGCCGATCAGGGACTTGTCGATGCTTTCACGCAATACGACCTTGGTGCCCAAGTCGGCTTCGGATTTCTTCGTAATAACCTCGCGCAGGTGATCGTCGAGCGGCACGACGGTGGTTACGTCGACCACGGTGACGTTCAGCTTGCGTTCGACCTGCTCTCCGTAGCTCTCCCATACGCGCGAGAGCAACGCGAAGTCCCCGCGCTCGGCCATGACGGCCAAGACATCGATAAGGACCGGATGTGCCTGCGCGAACACGTTGCGCGCAAGGCTATTCCTCTGCTCGGGCGTATAAGAGCTGTCTTGCAAAGAGCTAGAGAGATCCATGTTCGAACGCATAATGCGGATAATGCGCTCGGCTTGGTCGCGAACCTCCAGCACCGCATCCTGACCGCCGGCCGCTAAAGCGGCATCCAGCAGGACGGATGCATAGGTTGCAACCTTTTCCTTTTGAACATGGCGGTTAGTTGGCATTGAAACTGCCCGCCTCGTTCACGTAGCGCTCGATGATCTTGCGGTGCTCGTCATCGTTGAGGTCCTCGCCGATCAGGCGGGAAGCCACGGCGACGGACAGGTCGGCCACCGAACCCTGGAGCTCGGCGATAGCGGCCTTCTTGTCAGCCTCGATGGCAGCATGGGCCTTCTCGATCATACCGGCAGCCTCAGCCTGGGCCTTGGCGGTGATATCGGCCTTGACGGCCTCGCCCGTCTTCTTGGCGTCGGCGATGATCTGCGCGGACTGCGCCTTGGTTTCCTCCAGCTGGCGCTTGTACTCGGCGAGCACGCGCTCGCTTTCAACGCGAGCGTTCTCGGACTGCTCGAGAGCGTCCTTGATGGTGGTCTCGCGCTTGACAAGCATGCCTTCGAACAGCGGCCAACCGAATTTCGCCAGGATGATCCACAAGATGATGAACGCAACGAGCATGGGGATGAACTCATCCATCTGCGGCAGGATAGCCGCAACGCCGCTGCCTTCATCGGCAAATGCCTGAGCAGGAAGCATAGCGCTTGCCGCGCCGAATGCGACGGCTGCGCTGCCGCAACCACGGAGCACTTTGTTCTTAACGTTCAACTCGCTTGCCTCCTTTCCTTAGCCTATAGGTCTTGCTTGAGTCGAAAACCTGTTAGCCAATGAAGAAGAGGACCAGGCCCAGCAGTGCCAGAGCCTCGGACATAGCAGCGCCGATGAAGAAGTAGCCCATCAGGGTGCCCTTCATCTCAGGCTGGCGTGCAGCGGACACGCACAGGCCATACGTTGCAACGCCGATGCCGATGCCGGGGCCGATGGCGGCGAGGCCATAGCCGACGACCTTCAGCGCAGCGAGCGTGATTTCCATAATTACCTCCTTCGTTGAACCCGGAGCCTTCTCCGTGCTCATGCCAATATGCCCAAGCTGATCTACTTACGTCAGCTGTGGTGCCAAACATAACGGGTGGCGGCTTGACCGCCGGTCCGCGCATCAGTGGGGATGAACCGCCATACCGATGTAGGAAGCGGACAGGATGGTAAACACGTACGCCTGAAGGAACGCCACCAGGCACTCCATGGCATACATGAGGACCAGCAAAACGAACCATGCGACAGCAGGCAGCGCGGTAACGAAGTCCATGCTGAAAACAGCCTGCTGCAGGAACACGGTGGTTGCCAAAGAGAACACGGCCAGAACCATATGGCCTGCCAGCATGTTGCCGTAAAGACGAACTGCCAGCGTCAGAACACGGATGACCATGGAGAAGAACTCCAGGAACCAGATGATCGGGACCATGGGGCCGGGAACACCGGAGGGCACGAGGCTCTTGATGTAGCCGAACACGCCCAGCGTCTTCAGGCCGTAGAAGTTGAAGTACACGAACGAGATGGCTGCGAGCGCCCACGTGATGGAGATGGTACCCGTGGTGGCCTTCGCACCCGGGATCAGACCCACGACGTTAGCGATGAGGATGAAGAAGAACAGCGTGCACAAAAACGGGATGTGCTTCTTGAAACCCTCACCGATAACGTCCTGGCCGATGCTCGTGTTCACGAAGTCGTAGCCATACTCGACGGTGTTCAGGAACTTGTTCTTCGGGACCAGCTGAAGCTTGCGGCCTCCGATCAGAACGACCATCAGCACCAACGCCAAAATGAAGAACATATACAGCGTGTACTGGCTGATGTCCCAACCGCCGATAGAGAATACGGTGTGGGAATCGAAAGTTTCGGAGAGGTGCCGTGCCTCTTCGACGAACTTGTTGAGCGCCTCGCCCATCTCAGATCATCCCAGCCTTTCCAATAAACGAATCCAACATTACCGTGCAACGTTTTTACGCCACACGTACGCTGCGGTACAAACGATAAGCGAAACGATTTCGGCCATGCCGAAGGGAAACACAGACGGACGCGCGACGAGCGCGCATACGATCAATGCGACCGCAACGACTACAAGAGACACGAATGTGCCGCCTAGCCCGTATAGCGCCGCATTGGCGATCGATACCGAAGGATGCTTCCGAGCCAAACGCAGAGCCGCGAACAACGGCAGAAAGCCGACAAAACCGGTTATGGCACCGATAAGGATGGCAGCAACCATTACCTGCGTTTCACCCAAACCTTTCGTTGATCAAGATTCCCGCATAAAAAACCAGAGCTAATGATAACGTAGAACCACTCAGGCCCCCTCTAAACTCCGCAATCGCCACAAAACGTTGGCAAACGGCGTGATTTTATTCGATTTTGCCTACCATTTACCCTGCTCTACTTTTTCTCTTATTAACAAAACCGTGATAGTGTTCAGTTTTTATGCATTTGCATTATTTTGCATAGCGTCATCGTACACACGCAGTTTGATGCCCGCTTCGCGAAGCATGGACATCGCCAATTCATCCGGATAGGGGTTCGAGTAGATGATTTCCTCGATATCGGCGTTGATGAGCATCTTCGCGCACACCACGCATGGCTGGGTAGTTATGTAAATCGAGGCGCCCGTGATATTGATACCGTAACGTGCAGCCTGGATGATCGCGTTCTGCTCCGCATGCAATCCTCGGCAAATCTCGTGACGCTGACCGCTTGGCACCCCCAGCTGTTGACGCAAGCAGCCCGTTTCCGCGCAGTGGGCCAACCCCGTGGGAACGCCATTGTAACCTGTGGCCAAGATTCTGCGATCTTTGACGATGATCGCGCCCACGGCGCGACGAAGGCACGTGGTGCGCGTAGCGACCTCGTTGGCAAGCGTCATGAAATACTCGTCCCAGCTCGGACGGCGATCAGTGCTCCCGGGCATCGGCCCCTCCCCTTCCATGCACGAACGGCCGAGCAAGGACACCTTGCCCGGCCGTTGGCTTATACCTTTTGTTTACTGTTAATACTCCAAGCCAGGATACAGCGGATGCTTCTCCAGCATGGCATCGATCTTCGCCTTGACGTCTGCCAGCTTCGCCTCATCTGCGGCGTTGAACACGGTTGCAGCGATGCACTGGCCCACCTCGTAGAAGTCCTCTTTGGTAAACCCACGGCTGGTGGCGGCGGCGCTGCCCACACGGATACCGCTGGCAACGAACGGGCTGCGCTGCTCGTTGGGGATGGTGTTCTTGTTCACCGTCAGGCCGACGCTTTCCAAGAGCTTCTCGGCATCCTTACCGGTGACATCGGCGGGAGTCAAGTCGACCAGACACAGATGGTTGTCCGTTCCGCCCGACACCAGACGCAGGCCGCCATCGGTCATGCCCTGACCCATTGCAGCGGCGTTCTCAACCACATGGTCGATGTATTCCTTGAAAGCCGGCTGCAGGGCCTCGCCGAAGGCAACGGCCTTGCCAGCGATAACATGCATGAGCGGGCCGCCCTGACTACCCGGGAACACGGCAGAATTGATCTTCTTGAACAGGTCCTCATCGTTTGTGAGGATGAAGCCGCCGCGCGGACCACGAAGGGTCTTATGGCTGGTGGACGTGACGATGTCCGCATAAGGCACCGGGGAAGGATGCGCGCCCGTGGCAACCAGGCCGGCGATATGGGCCATGTCGATCATAAGGTATGCGCCGACTTCATGCGCGATCTGCGCCATACGCTCGAAGTCGATGATGCGCGGATAGGCAGAGGCGCCGCCGACGATCAGCTTAGGCTGGTGTTCTTTCGCCAGCTTCTCCATCTCGTCGTAATCGATGGTCTCGGTTTCGGGATCAACGCCATAAGAAACGACGTTGTACAGCTTGCCGGAGAAGTTCGCCGGGCTGCCATGGGTCAGGTGGCCTCCGTTATCCAGGCTCATGCCCATAACCGTATCACCCGGCTTCACCGTGGCGAAATATGCGGCGAGGTTGGCATTTGCACCGGAGTGCGGCTGGACGTTCGCAAACTTTGCACCGTACAGCTTGCAAGCGCGCTCGCGTGCAAGGTTCTCGACGATATCGACCTTCTCGCAACCGCCGTAATAGCGCTTGCCCGGCAAGCCTTCGGCGTACTTGTTCGTAAGAACGCTGCCCATGGCCTCCATCACGGCTTGAGACGTGAAGTTCTCGGATGCGATCAACTCGACGGACGAACGCTGACGAGACAGCTCTTGCCCAAGCGCGCTTGCCACTTCCGGATCGGTTTGCTTCACATGATCGATAGCCATGAGGACACCCTTCCAATTGATTAATCGTTGCAAACCGTACTCTAGCACATACCGCGCGGCCCCACAGGGTATGCACATCCTCGCAATCATCCGGTAACGATACGGCCTTAAACGGAAAAACGGCCGACGAATCGTCGGCCGTTCTGATTGGGCAAAACCGTAAGTGCCGCTCTTATCCCTCAAGCGCCATGATCTTCTCGACACGACCTGCATGGCGCCCTCCGCCGAACTCGGTGGAAAGGAACGACTTCAAAATCTCCTTGTTGGCTGACAAATCGACGAAGCGACCAGAAAGCGTGATGACGTTTGCATCGTTATGCTCACGGCAAAGCGCGGCGAAGGCGGGAGACACGATATTCGCCGCACGAATCCCATCAACCTTGTTTGCAGCGATAGCCATACCGATGCCAGTGCCGCACACCAGCACCCCTCGCTCAGCTTCGCCATTGACAACATCATGAGCAACAATCTCGGCGAAATCCGGGTAATCGACGCGATCATCGCAATCCGGCCCGCGATCGATAACGTTGTGACCAAGTTCCTTCAAATACGCAGCCAGCACCTGCTTCTGATCAAAACCTGCATGGTCGCTTGCAATGCTGATATTCATGTATCTACGCCTTCCACTGATAGATGCCTGCAAAGCCGATAGTACACCCGCACATGTTGTCGCACTTGCTCAAAAACATTACCCACGCAATCCTTATGATTGAGCTGCGACGTCTCTAAAGGGGATTCCGCCTTCGCGAACCATCCTCACGCCTCCGCCAGTGCAGTCGATTACCGTAGATGCCACGCCGCTGTGCAACGATTCAACGGAATCTCGCAAAGCGCACCCCACCCTTGCGAGCAATTCCGTATCGAGCAACTCAAATCGAGAAACCGAGGGTCTACCGCTGATATTGGCGGATGTCGTGGCAAGCGGGCTCCCTACACGGCGAATCAAAGCAAGCGTGGTTTCGTTTGCAGGCATACGCAGCCCAATGGTGCCCGACTCCGACCGATAAGATGCCGGCACTATATCCGAGGCTTCAACGATAACGGTAAGGGCGCCCGGCCAAAACCGGTGAGCAAGCTGACAAACACCTGACGGAAGATTCTTGCCATACCTTTGCAGATCGCCAATCGACCCAACAAGCCAAGCGATAGGCTTCCTAGCGTCTCTTTGCTTAACATCGAAGAGAATATCCGGCCCAGAAGCTGCGCAAACAGCAACACCCACGCCATAAACGGTATCCGTCGGGAATATGCAAGGTCGACCGTCAGCCAAGGCCAAAGCAGCATCCTCCAAGGTGTCCGGCACCACAGTCATGCAAACCCCCGATCAAAGAACAGCGCCCAAAATCAGCTATCGAAAACGTTCACTAAAAAGTGTAGCACCGAAAGCGACAATCGCAGAACCGACCACACAAGCCAATAGCAGCATAGACATAATAAGATCGAAGGAGCATATACCCCACGCACCTCCGACACACGCGGCACATAACGCCGGCACCATAACGGTGGACGTCCAATGCAAAATCTTTTCGATACCGCAGAGCGCCGAGAAAGTGCAGGCCGAACCGCCTCCGTCAGATTGCTAGTCCACGTTAATGCTAGAAGGCCCGCAGGGAGCCCACGCAGATCCTCCAGCACATGCCGTGCACAGGACCGGTCCAGCAAGAAGTCCTCGCGCAGATCCTCCGGCAGCGAACGGCCTCGGAATACAGAAAGACCCACAGGGGGCGATCCCCCTGCGGGCCCTCGGCCCAGGCCCGCGAACCGCGCCGGGGCCTCATAAAGATAAATAAGGCGCCGGCGCCGGCGCGCGGCGCCGATCAGACCGCCCCACCGGACAATGCCCCAAGACGTGGAGAGGCCCGCAAGGGACGATCCCCCTGCGGTACCTGCTCGCCCCACGATGCCGGGCGGGGCCCGTATGCACCGCAACGCCGATCGGGCCGCCA
>NZ_HE611014.1:0-64802 GCF_000236865.1 Senegalimassilia anaerobia JC110
TCTGGGGTTCGGAAGAGGCTCGAGGGCGCGTTGCGCCCTTCCTTATATATGGACGGTCCACGGCGCCCTGGGCAGGGCACGTTGCACTGTGCAGCCGCAAGCCGTGACGGCGGGAGACGGAACGCGAGGCACGCGGCCTTCCCCGCACCTGGACGGCCTATACGCGTATGCGCTGCGGCGCGGCACGCGATCCTGCTGCTCTCCGCAGGCATATCGACGGGCAGTGGAGCTTGGACCAGAAGGCGTTGGGTCGAGCCGCGGCGACGGGAGCGCGGGGCTCTGCCCGACATGGCAGCGCTCGCAGCGGCGGGGCACAGAGCGTTGGGCAGCATGGGGTGGATCCCGGCGAAACGATTTGCCGCTTTTGCGCTCTGCCTCCTTGCGATTCGATGGCCTATAGGTAGATGCGTCGCGGAGCAATGCCCGGACTCTCAGTGCGCCCTTATGGCGAATCGGCAGACTGCGGGACTTTAGAGCAGAAAGCGTTAGCCAAGCCATCGCGACATCTCATGGCAGCGAAGACGAGCGGTTTGACGGGGAGCAGAGAGCCCGGCCCACTTCCCGCATTTGCGATATGCGTTCTCTTCGACCGTGTCGAGAACGCAAAGGGACATTCGGCCGGGCACAGCAAGGCTTCATAGATTCGAGCATAGAAGGTTGCGCTGCCTTTTTCGCCTATACGCACAAAGAGGGGAACCCAATCAGCAACCCCCCGATTCCGCTCGGTTCACTGTATAGCGGCAAGCCCCCTTGCTCCATTCCTGAACCGCCTCCTTTTCTTGAACATGAGAAATGAGAGGCAGTTCAAATGGAGCAAGGGGGCGGTTTTAATATGACTAGCTTTAGAGGAGCGCCCTTGAGACATTGCGAGGCTGGGCTCTTTCGCTCGCGCTGGATTCGCTCGTTCGGCCGAACAGCGTTCGATGCCGCGATATTGATATACAGATATATAGAAGAGGTTCGCCTCATGCGACCGCTGCTCTTGCGCTTGGTTCTCTTCCTATGCCCGTTTATCGCTGCCCGAACATGCTTGCTTGTCGGCGCTCGAACTACGTTTCCTTACCTGAACGGCTTACCCCCTGAAAAAGAAGAGGCCCGCGAGAAGGGGGCTCGCGGGCCATGGAGGAGATTCGGAAGCAACGCTTAGTGAGGGGATTCGCCTGCGCGTTATGGGGTGCGCTCGACCGGAGGGGGTTGGTCGTTCGGCGTTGCGAGCTTCCGCGGATGTGTTATCGATTGTCAACGCTCCATCTCTTTCGTCGCATGAGCGCAAGCCGCAAACAGTTGGCGAAACGGTCCCGGCTGAAACTTTATTTCGGCCAAGACCAAGGTGCGGCTTCGCTCCCGACAACATGGATAGTACGCCGGGTCAGGTAGCCGCGCGCCACCCTTAGATGGTCATTTTCGGCTCGCTGCACGGTTTTCTTTACTTACCCGAAAGGGGTGTCTCGGGTATTTCCGCTGGTCAGATTGTTATGCTTCTTTTTCTTGGGGCGCAGGCTCATTGTTAACCGCGTATGTTACCATTCCCCCTGAGAGAAGGGGCGAAATGAAAACTGCAGCATCAGCAAAACCGGAGTTGAACCATAAACCTGCCGGCGGCAAGCCGCGCTTTAGCGCCAAGATGACCGCGTTTGCATCAACGGGCATAGCGTGTCCGCTGGCTTGGGGCTTTTTGATCAACGCATTCGGAGGAGTAAGCCCCTCCGCCCAGCTTCCCTGGACGTTTTCCTACCTTCTGCTGGCGGTTGCCGTTTTGCTGTTCGCTGCCGTTTCACGCAAAGCGCCAACGTTCTTCACCTCTGGGATTTCCGCAGCGGTTGTCGGCGCGTTCGGCGCGCTAGGCGCGCTGCTGCTCGCACTCACATTTACTGCAATCCCCTCGATTCCGCTCCAATTTGCCGCCATGGCCCTATGCGCATGCGTTCTTGGCTGGCTATACCTGCAGTGGGGAACGTTCTATGCGAAGCTCGATTTGCGCCATGCGGTGGTTTACCTGCTGCTGGCCAACATCGGGGGGTCGACGCTGAAGGCGCTCACGCATTTCGTCCCCTTTGAGGTCCAATGCGTGTTCGCCATGCTGCTACCCATCGCCTCGGTGTGGATGTGCCGCGTCGCGCTCAGCAGCATGGAGAACGCCAGCGCAGAAAAGGCCGTCATTCGCTTTGACTCCCACAACATGCGAGGGCTATGGAAGGTAGCTGTGACCATTGCCGCGTTCAGCTTCGTGGCCGCGTTCCTGGTAAGCCGGTTCTCGGGAAACCAGTCCCAGGTGCCCGCTGTCGACTTCTTGCTTGGGCGTTTATTGGAAATGGTCATCTCGGGCATCGTACTATTCGTAGTAGTGAAGCTGAACAAGCCTTTTAACTTCTCGCAATTGTGGCGTATCGCGCTTTTGGTGCTTGCTCTAGACATGCTCAGTCAGGCCACATTCCCTGAAATGACCGTGCTTCGATGCGTGGAAAGCAGTGCTTGGGACCTTATCGTGCTATTCGCCTGGTTGACCCTGTCCGACGTGGCACAGCATTCGAAGCTTCCCGCCCCGTGGGTCTTCGGCATCGGCTGGGCCTGCTATACGGCGCCGTTCGCCATCGGATCGATGATGCCCCCCGCGTATTCAGGCGGCGAACACGATGCCGTGATCGTGGTCGCCTTGATGTTCGTGCTGCTGCTGGTGTCCTCGTTCTGCTTGGAAATGCGCGACCAGGATACGAAGTGGTTGTTCGCGGAATTGCGCGGCGAACCGGTAAGCGCGCCCGCGGATTACCGAAGCCTTGAGGAGCACTGCGAGGAGGTTGGCAAGCAGCACAAGCTGACGCCACGCGAACTTGAGATCATGCAGCTGCTGTGCAAGGGACGCACGAAGGCGTACATCGCCGAGACGCTGTACCTGACCGAGAACACCGTGAAGGGCCACACGAAGCATATCTACTCGAAACTAGATGTGCATAGCAAGCAAGAGCTGCTTGACCTGGTTGAACGCTAAGCCCTGCGCCACTCATGCAGCCGAAGGGCGAATGACTTGAAACGATGATCTCGCATACAAACGAAGAGCGCCTGCCAAGATAAAACTCGGCAGGCGCTCTTTTTCGTTACACGCTTACAGCTGCGTCGCGATAACCGCAACGCACGGCCGCTCGGCTAGTCAACCGGCACGGCGTCAAGCTCCAACGGCGGCTCGACGCGACATACGTACTCGTCGGTTGCCTCGTCGATGTCGATGAGCACATGGCTGCGATCGGGCAGCTTGCCCTCGACGATCTTCTGTGCAATGCGATCGACGATCTCGCGCTGCACCAAACGCTTGCAGGGACGAGCGCCATACACCGGATCGAAACCGTCGATGGACAGATGGTCCATAGCGGCGGGCGTGACGTCGAGCGTGACGCGACGATCGGCCAAACGCTGACGCACGTCGTTAAGCTGCAGCTCGACGATGGGCTCCATGTTGGCGATGGACAGCGCATGGAACGTGATGACCTCATCGATACGGTTGAGGAACTCGGGGCGGAAGGTGTTACGCAGCGCGTCGTTGATCTTGTTGGACAGCTCCGCCAAGCTCTTCGCCGCCGTTTCCACATCGCCCTTCATGACGTTTTCCATGACGTCGCCCATGGTCTCCTTCTGGGCGTTCGCACTTTCGTATTCGCGAATGGCTTGGGAGCCGATGTTGCTGGTCATGATGATGATGGCGTTCTTGAACGACACCAAACGACCCTGACCATCCGTCAAGCGGCCGTCATCGAGAACCTGCAGCAAGATGTTGAAGACATCGGGATGGGCCTTCTCCACCTCATCGAGCAAGATGACGCTATACGGACGACGACGCACCGCCTCGGTAAGCTGACCGCCCTCGTCGTAACCGACGTATCCCGGAGGGGCACCGATCAGGCGCTGCACGCTGAATTTCTCCATGTACTCCGACATGTCGATGCGCACCATGGCCTTCTCGCTGTCGAACAGGTATTCCGCCAGCGCCTTCGCCAGCTCCGTCTTGCCCACGCCAGTGGGACCGAGGAACAGGAAGCTGCCGATAGGCTTGTTCGGGTCGGACAGGCCTGCGCGGTTGCGGCGGATAGCGCCGGCGACCGCCGAGACGGCCTCGTCCTGGCCGATAACGCGCTCATGCAGCTTGTCCTCGAGGTCGACGAGCTTCTCCATCTCGCCCTGCATCATCTTGGACACGGGGATGCCGGTCCAGGTGGACACCACCTCGGCGATTTCCTCCTGCGACACCTCCTCCTTGAGAATCGCGCCGTCCTCTTGCTTGTCGTTCAGGGCCTGTTCGGCCTGATCCAGCTTGCGCTGCAGCTCGGGGATGCGGCCGTAGCGGATCTCGGAGGCCTTCACCAAATCGCCTTCGCGGGTTGCGCGCTCCTCTTCGGTCTGCGCGGCTTCGAGGTCGGCTTTGAGCGTTTGGACGTCCTCGATAACGTCCTTTTCGTTTTGCCATTCGGCCTTGCGCTTCGACAATGCATCCTGAGCGTCGGCGATTTCCTTGCGCAGATGCTCAAGGCGTTCGCGGCTGACCTCGTCCGTCTCCTTCATAAGCGCCTGCTCCTCGATCTGCATCTGGGTAAGCTTGCGCTCCGCCAGATCGACCTCTTCGGGCATGCTGTCGATCTCGATGCGCAGACGGCTGGCGGCCTCGTCCATGAGGTCGATGGCCTTGTCGGGCAGGAAGCGGTCGGAGATGTAGCGGTTCGACAGCTCCGCGCAGGCGACGATGGCGGCATCGGTGATGCGCACGCCATGATGGATCTCGTACTTCTCCTTCAGGCCGCGAAGGATGGCGATGGTGTCCTCGACCGTGGGCTCGCTGACCATGACCGTCTGAAAACGACGCTCAAGAGCGGCATCCTTTTCGATGTACTTGCGGTACTCATCGAGCGTGGTTGCGCCGATGGCGTGCAGCTCGCCGCGCGCCAGGGCCGGCTTGAGCATGTTGCCCGCATCCATGGAGCTATCGCCCGTGGAGCCGGCGCCCACGATGGTATGCAGCTCGTCGATGAAGAGGATGATCTGGCCGTTCGACTCCTTGACCTCGCGCAGAACCGCCTTCAAGCGGTCCTCGAACTCGCCGCGGTACTTAGCGCCTGCGACCATGGCGCCCAGGTCGAGCGCGATGACGTCGTGGTCCTTCAAGCCGGACGGGACATCGCCTGCGACGATGCGCTGCGCCAGGCCTTCGACGATGGCGGTTTTGCCGACGCCGGGTTCGCCGATAAGCACGGGGTTGTTCTTCGTGCGGCGGCTGAGCACCTGGATGGTGCGACGAATCTCCTCGGAACGGCCGATGACCGGGTCGAGCTTGCCCTCGCGCGCCTTCTGCGTAAGGTTCTGGCCGTACTGGTTCAAGGCGTCGAGCTCAGGCTTGCTTTGCTGATCGGTGACGCGGGTGGAACCGCGCAGGGAGCTGTACGCCTCCTCGACGGTTTTCCCCGTGATGCCGAGGCCGTTGAGCACGCGGCCGGCGTCGCCCTTGTCCTGAGCCAAGGCGATGAGCAGGTGCTCGGTGGTTGCGTAGCTGTCGCCCATGCGCTCCGCTGCCTTCACGGCGTTGTCGATGACCTTCATAAGGTTGTTGCTGGGCATGGCCATAGGCATGGTGGAGCCGCTGGCCTTCGGCATGGCGGCGATGGCGGCGTCGACGTTTTGCGACAGCTGCGCCGGATCGGCGCCGATGCGCTTGATGATGGCGGACAGATTGTTCTCCGATGCGTCCAGCATGGCCTTGAGCAAGTGAATGGGCTCGATGGTGCTGGATTGCGCATCGCCGGCAACGCCCATCGAGGCCTGGAAGGCCTCCTGAGCGGTAACGGCAAGTTTATCTAATCTCATGCGAACCTCCTTTGAATCGGTTCAACGCATTTGTTTACAAAAGCGAGCTGGGACGACGAACGACGATCGCCGTAGGCGACTGCACGAGGGAGTTCACGCTTTCGCGCGTTTCCAGCTCGTGCACGCGATCGGCAAGGCGGCGAACCCGTTTGTGCAGGTCGTCGATTTCCTGATCGCGATCGACCAGGCGGCCCTGCAGATCGAGGATGCGGATGACCCCGGCAAGGTTGATGCCCTCGCCGGTGAGCTCGTTGATAAGGGACAGGCGCTCGATATCCGCCTGCGAGTACATGCGGGTATTGCCGCTGGTGCGCTGGGGCGTTACCAGGCCCTTCTGCTCGTATGCTCGAAGGGTTTGAGGGTGCACGCCTGCCAGTTCGGCAGCTACGCCGATCATATACAGGGGCCGGTTGCGATCGTTCCATTCGGGCATGCTTACCAGCTCCTCACGTCATCGGGCGACGCCTCCAAGAACGCCTCCATGGCCTTTTGCTGCTGCGGGTTCATAGACTTGGGAACCTGCACTTTGATGGTGATCTTCAGGTCGCCGTTGCCGGAGCCCTTCACCTTCGGCGCCCCCTTACCGCGAACCGACATGACCGTTTGGTCTTGGGTTCCGGCAGGCACCTTCACGCGCACCTTCGTGCCATCGGGAGCAGGCACTACGACGCTGGCGCCCAACGCGGCTTCCGCCACGTTGACGGGCACATCGATGAGCACATCGGCCCCATCGCGCTTGAAGTACGGATGATCCTGAATGCGGGTAGTGACCAGCAGGTCGCCGGCCTCACCGCCCGATTCACCAGGTGCGCCCTTGCCGCGGAAGCGCAAACGCCCGCCATCGACGGCGCCCGCAGGGACCTTGACGGTAAGCGTTTCCGAATCGGCGCGACCGGGCACGCGAACGGTAACGCGCTTCTCCGTACCGGAAAACGCCTCTTCGAACGTAACGTTCAGGGTAACGTTCATGTCCTGGCCCTTGCGCGGACGCGGTTGGCGGCCCGCAAAGCCGCTAGCGCCGGCGCCGTTGAAATCCCAGTTCGAGCCGAATGCACCCTCGCCACGGCGGATGCTTTCGAGGATATCGGCCCAGCTGCCGAAACCACCTGCACCGGCGCCGCCGAAGATATCCTCGACGTTCACGGACCCACCGCCCCATCCTCGGGGAATCTGATTCTCGTTCGCGGTGCCGTATTGGTCGTACAGCTTGCGCTTCTTATCGTCTGACAAGACCTCGTAGGCTTCGTTGATCTCCTTGAACTTGGCCTCGCTGCCACCCGCATCGGGGTGGTGCTTGCGCGCTAGTTTGCGGAACGCCTTCTTAATCTCGTCGGTGGTCGCCGTGCGCGGAACGCCCAGCGTTTTGTAGTAATCCGGAGTAGCCGGCATGCGCTCCACCTTCCTTTCTTAAGTAAGCACGAGGGCGGACCATACCGCCCGCCCTCGCAAAAGCTATCTATTCGTCTTCGCTCTCGGGCTTGGGCCTCTTCGGACCGCCCGTGGTGACGGTGACCATTGCGGCTCGGAGAACCTTCGTCCCCATCTTGTAGCCCTTCTGGTACACCTCATGCACCGTCTCGTCCGGCACGGACGCATCGTCGACCGTGGCGACCGCCTGGCACTCGAGCGCATCGAAAGCCTGGCCGGCAGGGTTGATGACCTGCACGCCGCCGGTTTCCAGCACGTTCACGAACTTGCTGTGCACGGCCTTCACACCGTCGATCAAGCCGGCCTCGCCGTTCTTCTCGGCGTAGTCGATGGTGCGCTCGAAATCGTCGATGACGGGCAGCAGCTTCTCAACCAGCTTCTCACCGGCGCGGAGGCGCTCCTGCTCGCGCTGCTCCGCCGTACGACGACGGTACGTATCCCATTCGGCATGCAGGCGCAGGTATTTGTCCTGCCAGTCCTTCGCCTCTGCCTGGGCCTTCTCCACCAGCTCGTCGTTGGTGGGAGCCTCTTCGGCCTGGGCCTCGAGCACTTCCTCGGCCTCCGCGACCGTATCGGATGCGGCGGGATCCGCCTCGGGGGCGGCGCCCTGCTGGGCGACGCCTTCCTGCTTCACGTCGGACGCTTCGTCCTGAATGGGAATCTGGGTGCCCTGATCCTGCGTTGCGCGCTCAGGCTCGGGCGTGCTCTGCATCGTCATGGCGCTTACTTCCCTTCCTTATCGTCGACGACCTCGTAGTCGGCCTCGATGGGGCCGTCATCGGACTGAGCGCCCGCTGCGGCGCCGGCCGCCTGATCGGCGCCCTGCTGCTGGCTGTACGCGACCTCGGCCAGCTTGTAGCCCGCCTGCTGCAGCTTCTCGGTGGCAGCCTTGATGGCCTCGATATCGGAGCCGGCCAGAGCCGTCTTCGCCTCGTTGATGGCCTCCTCGGCGGCGGACTTGGAGTCCGCGGGCACCTTGTCGCCCAACTCGTTCAGGGTCTGCTCGGTGGCGTTAACCAACGCATCGCAGTTGTTGCGGGTCTCGACCTCTTCCTTGTGCTTCTTGTCTTCCTCGGCATGAGCCTCGGCATCCTTGACCATGCGGTCGACTTCCTCGTCGTTCAGAGCCGTGGAGCCGCTGATGGTGATCTGCTGCTGCTTGCCGGTGCCCAGGTCCTTAGCGGAAACGTTCACGATGCCGTTGGCGTCGATGTCGAACGTGACCTCGATCTGCGGCACGCCGCGGCGGGCAGCCGGGATGCCGGCCAGCTGGAACTTGCCCAGCGTCTTGTTATCCTTGGCCATCTGGCGCTCGCCCTGCAGCACGTGGATCTCAACGGAGGTCTGGTTGTCGGCCGCCGTGGAGTACACCTCGGTCTTGCGGGTGGGGATGGTGGTGTTGCGGTCGATCATCTTCGTCATGATGCCGCCCATGGTCTCCACGCCCAGGGACAGGGGCGTGACGTCCAGCAGCAGGATGCCCTCGACGTCGCCGGCGAGCACGCCGCCCTGAACGGCAGCGCCCATGGCCACGACCTCATCGGGGTTCACGGACATGTTCGGCTGCTTGCCGGTCATGCGCTTCACCAGCTCCTGCACGGCGGGCATACGGGTGGAGCCGCCAACGAGGATGACCTCGTCGATGTCGCCCTGGGACATGCCGGCATCGCGCAGCGCCTGCTCAACAGGCTTGCGGCAACGGTCCAGAAGGTCCTTGGTGATGGACTCGAACTCAGCGCGGGTAAGCGTGTAGTCCAGGTGCTTCGGGCCGGTGGCGTCAGCGGTGATGAACGGCAGGTTGATGTTGGCCTGCGTGGTGCTGGACAGCTCCATCTTGGCCTTCTCGGCAGCTTCCTTCAGACGCTGCAGGGCCATCTTGTCCTTGCGCAGGTCGATGCCGCCGTTGTCCTTTGCGAACTTGTCAGCCAGCCAATCGATGACGCGATGATCCCAGTCATCGCCGCCCAGCTGGTTGTCACCTGCGGTAGCGGCGACCTCGAAGACGCCGTCGCCGAGCTCCAGGATGGACACGTCGAACGTGCCGCCGCCCAGGTCGAACACGAGGATCTTCTCATCCTTGTTCGTCTTGTCGAGGCCGTATGCCAGAGCAGCTGCCGTAGGCTCGTTGATGATGCGCAGGACCTCGAGGCCGGCGATCTTACCGGCATCCTTGGTGGCCTGACGCTGAGCGTCGTTGAAGTATGCCGGGACGGTGATGACGGCCTGCGTGATGGGCGAGCCGACCTGCTTCTCAGCATCGTTCTTCAACTTCTGCAGGACCATTGCGGAGATTTCCTCAGGCGTGTAGTCCTTACCGTCGATGTCGACGACGGTGCGGCCGTCCTTGCCTGCCTGCACCTTGTAGCTGACCTTCGCCTGCTCTGCCTGGGTTTCGGCGAAGGAGCGGCCGATGAAGCGCTTGACGGAGGAGACGGTGTTCTCAGGGTTGGTGACGGCCTGGTTCTTAGCGGCCTTGCCGACCACGCGCTCGCCGTCCTTGCGGAAGCCCTCGACGGACGGAGTGGTGCGGTCGCCCTCGGCGTTCACGAGGATCTCGGGCTCGGATCCCTCCATGACGGCCATGGCGGAGTTGGTGGTGCCAAGGTCGATACCCAGAATCTTGCTCATATGATTGCTTCCTCTCACTTGGAGTTATGTAACCGAAATCAGGTACTGCGGCTAGGCTCTAAGGGCTTAACCTTTTTCCGACGATTCGTACTATAAAATCTAAGTCTTGGCATGTCAAGTTATTTGAGAAATATAATGTTACGTTTTGTCAACACCAAAATGTCAGATAGGTTGAAATTTCTCTATCAAGCTTTTGAACTGGGAAAACAATATCCTCTTCCGGAAAATGACGCCCATGCTGGCACGGAATCGCGGCTTGATCGCGAATGTAATGCAACTCGCAAGATCTCAGTCGCTATGCAATAGATTCTCAAAGGGCGTTTGGCACAAGACCCCCACGCCCGCTCAAACGCAGGCGCCGGAGACGCCCTTCCGTCTTCGCAACGCACGTTTCGGCCGTCGGACGCTGAAGGTCGAGCCCGCCTTGCAGCTCGGCCCAACCCTCCCGTATCGAACCCCCATACGCAACGAGGCCCTTGCCTATATATAGGCAAGGGCCTCGTTCAACGCGATCAACGACAGAGGTTACTCTTCGACGACCTCGGGGATGGCGCCCATGGGGCACTCCTCGACGCAGTCGCCGCAAGCGATGCAGTTCTCCTCGTTCACAGCCTCGACAACGCCACCGTTGACCTCCAGGACCTCCTGCGGGCAGGCGTCAACGCAAATGCCGCAGCCGATGCACTCGTCAGCCACAATAACCGGATGTGCCATGGTAACTCCTTCTCGTCTATAAGCCCCGGCGAAATGCTACCGGGTCATACCCCAATTAAGCAATGCAGGCACAATACCACTACTGCCGATGATTGCAATACGAATCAGGAAAATACCCGGGGAGCGGTTACGACGGCGCTTTCGCAACGACGTTTAACCCGTGCGTCGCATCAAGCTTGACGCCTAATCCGCCAACCGAACACACAAAAAGCCCCACTTCCCGAGGAGAAGCGGGGCCAAGCCGACCGGTTATCGTCCAGACGCGTCTAGCAGATGCGCGGCAGCTGCTCGCCCACCAGCATATCCAGGATGCGCGTTCCACCGAAGGCCGTGCGCAGGAAGACCTTCGAGCCGCGCTCGGGCTGCGCTTCGGACACTTCGCCGATGATAGCGGCATCAGCGCCGTACTTGTTCGCGCGCATGGCCGCAAGCGCCGCGTCGGCGTCCTCGGGGGCGACGACGCATACCATCTTGCCCTCGTTGGCCACCTGCAGCACATCATAGCCGAGCATGTCGCACGCGCCCTGCACGGCGGGCTTCACGGGGACGGCATCCTCCTCTACCGTGATGTCGGTGCCGGATTGCGCCGCCAGCTCGTTGAGCGTGGAGGCAAGGCCGCCGCGCGTGGGATCGCGGAAGCAACGCGCGCCCGGCGCCGCCGCCAGCACCTCGGCGATGAGGTGGTTCAGGGGCGCAGCGTCGCTTTGCAGGTCGGCCTTGAACGACAGCGACTCGCGGCAGCTCATGATGGTGATGCCGTGGTCGCCCAACGTGCCGCTGACCAGCACCTTGTCACCCGGCTTGCACTGCGCGCCGCCCAGGTTCACTCCCTCGCGCAGCGTGCCGATGCCCGCGGTGTTGATGTACACGCCGTCGCCGTGGCCGCGGTTAACCACCTTGGTGTCTCCCGTGACCAGATGCACGCCGGCCTCCTTCGCCACTTCGGCCATGCTGGTGCAAATGCGCTTGAGGTCCTCGATGGGGAAGCCCTCTTCCAACACGAAGCCGCAGCTCAGGTAGCGCGGGGTGGCGCCGCTGGTGGCGACGTCGTTCACCGTGCCGCACACGGCCAAACGGCCGATATCGCCACCCGGGAAGAAGTGCGGTGTGACCACGAAGCCATCCGTGGAAAACGCCAGGCGCTCGCCTTGCGCCGGCGCGGGCAGCACCGCCGCGTCATCGCCGCGCAAAAGCTCTTCGCCTGCATAGGCGGCGAAGAACACCTCGTCAATGATGCGCTTCATCATGGTGCCGCCGCTGCCATGGCCGAGCATGACCGTAGTATCCATTGCATTGCTCCTTATATATGTGAACGGCCGCACGGCGTTCGATCCGCACGGCCGATGATCGCTTAATGATGTTCGTGGTGATGTTCGGCGACGGTGAGCACGAGCTTGCCGTTTTGCACGCCCTTGGTTCCGAGGATCAAGTTCGCAATGCTCTGAACCAGCTCCGTATAGCCGCGCAGCACGATGACCTCCAAGCACATGTGCTCATCGAGGTGCACATGCATTGACGACACGATGTTGCCGAAGTACTCGTGCTGGATGGCATGCAGCTTTTCCTGCAGGTCGTTTGCGTGGTGGTCGAACACGATGGTCAACGACCCCGCAACCTCGACGCCGGGCATCGCGCACTCGTCCTCGACCAGCGCATCGCGGACCAGGTCGCGCACCACTTCGCTGCGGTTCTTCGCCAGCCCCCGTCGCGATACCAGGCGATCGAAGCTTACCAGCAGGTCCTCAGGCATGGCGACCGAGAACCGCATCAGGTCGTTCGCCATACCGGGCTACACCAGCTCGACCGTAACGCCGCCGGCGGCCTCCGCATCGTCTTCCAGCGCATCCTTCGCCTCGTCGAGCAGCGCGCGCACATCGTCGATGAGCGCCTGCGCCTCGTGCAGCTTCTTGGAAACATTCTCATAGCCGGCGTCGCCCGCCTTGTGACCCAGCGTGTGGGCCCAACGGCGCTCGAGCTTCAAATGGTCGTCGATCTGCTCGATCATCATCTCGAACTGACCGGTGTTGATGCCGTTAGTGCACATAACGTCCTCCTTTGTTTCCGCGACGATGGCTCCACGCCATTCGCGGCTATTTGCGTTCTTGGTATGATTCGGTTATACGGCGAACGCGTTTCGAGGGCAAGAGCGGGTGTGAAAAAAACCATGAGCGGTAACAAATACGAGGTCGCATTGGACGAAACCTGGGAGCTGTTCGGTCAGTACATGAGCGGCACCCGCGCTGGGCTGTGCTGCGTCATCAGCTCCGAACCGCTTTCGGAGGCTGCCGAAAAAGCGCTGAACAGTTCATTGGCGGCTTTGGGGCACGGGCATGATGCGTGCACATACGTCGTGCCCGGCGATCTTGACCAGCAGGCCCTGTTCGTTCTGATCGAGGGCTTGGACCCGATCTGCATCGTAGCCGCGGACGGCAAAAGCGCCGCGCTCCTCGGGCAGGCGTATCACCTTGCCGTTCCCTCCGGGAAGGCAACCCGCCTGCTTGGCCGCACCGCGATATCGTTTCTTGACTTCGGGTCCCTTTTACAAACGCCCCAGGATAAGCAAATCGCCTGGGCTTTGCTGAAAAAGCTGCCGAAATTCGGGGACAAGCGGGGATGATCGCGCCAGGTGATTGCGCAAACCGCAAATCAATGGTCGCCTAGCATTTACTTCATCGGAGCCTCGGAACGTAGCAGGCACCCCCGCTTCGATATCCCCAAAAATGACGAAAGGCCGCGGGGGAGGCGGCCTTTCGTCAGACGAGTGAAACGAGGGGGAGGAGATATCGAGAAGCGTTGTCTCCAACTGAGAACAGAATAGCGACATAATTGTTCTAGGTCAAGAATAATCTTTGAACTCATTCCGAACGGCGGCTTATCAGCCATGAGCGCTGCCGTTGTCTTCGACACGCTCATACGCGCGTGTTGCTTTCGAACTCTTTACCCGTAAGAGACCGCCGGACTGCTACCATGAAGCACATGAGAACGCGCTTGCGCGTACAGGGAAGACCTGCTCAAAGGATAAGGAGCTTTCATGGCAAACAAAGGACTGGCGAAAGACCAGAAGGACCTGAGCATCCTGGTCACGGGCGGTGCCGGATTCATCGGCAGCCATACCTGCGTCGAGCTGATCCAGCGAGGCTACAGCGTGGTCATCGTGGACGATCTGAGCAATTCCAGCCAGATCGCCGTCGACCGCATCCGCAAGATCTGCGGCATCGACGCCGACGACGCCCAGCTGCGTTTCTACAAGCAGAACATCTTGGACCGAGAAGCGCTTGACGCCATCTTCGCCGAAAACGACGTTGACGCCATCATCCACTTCGCCGGCTTCAAGGCAGTTGGCGAAAGCGTGCAGAAGCCGCTGGAGTACTACTGGAACAACATCGCCGGCACGCTGGTGCTGTGCGATGTGGCGCGCAACCACGGCGTGAAGAACATCGTGTTCTCCAGCAGCGCAACGGTGTACGGCGAGCCCGAGTTCATCCCGATCACCGAGGAGTGCCCCAAGCACGACTGCACCAACCCCTACGGATGGACCAAGAGCATGCTCGAGCAGGTGCTCACCGACCTGTACGTGGGCGACAACGAGTGGAACGTCGTGCTGCTGCGTTACTTCAACCCCATCGGCGCGCATGAGAGCGGCCTGATCGGCGAGGATCCGAAGGGCATCCCGAACAACCTGCTGCCCTACGTCGCGCAGGTTGCCGTGAGCAAGCTGGAGTGCGTCGGCGTGTTCGGCGACGACTACGACACCCCGGACGGCACGGGCGTGCGCGACTACATCCATGTGGTCGACCTGGCCCGCGGCCATGTGGCGGCACTTGAATGGATGGGCGGCAAAGTTGGCACCGGCAAGGCGCTGGGCCTGGGATCGCTGGAAGGCGAAGCAGCCGCCGACGGCAGCCGCCGCGGCGTGGGCATCTTCAACCTTGGCACCGGCAAGGGCTCGAGCGTGCTCGATGTCGTGCACGCATTCGAGAAGGCTTGCGGCCACGAGATCCCCTACCAGATCAAGCCGCGCCGTGCCGGCGACGTTGCCACCAACTACGCTGCTTGCGACAAGGCGCGCACCGAGCTGGGCTGGGTCGCCGAGTACGACCTTGACCGTATGTGCGCCGACAGCTGGCGTTGGCAATCCATGAACCCCGACGGATACGCCACCGAGCAGTAACCCGTTACCCGCCGCAGATCGCACAAGGGCTCGCAATCCCATTCGGATTGCGAGCCCTTTTCATTAGGAAGTAAAAAGGGACGCAGCTTTAAACCGCGTCCCTTTGAAGATCGAAAAAGCGCTAGTAGGCAGAACCCACGCCGGTTCCCGTTGCGTAGCCGCCGGTTCCCGCACCGGATGCGTAGCCGCCCGTGCCATACGAGCCAGCAGAACCGCCGGTGGATGCCGCTCCGGAATAGCCCGTTCCAGCACCGGATGCGCTGGACGACGTATCGGCATAGCCGCCCGTGGCACCGCCCGTTGCGCCGCCGTAGTAAGACGAAGAGCCGGTTCCGCTTGAGGAGTAACCGCCGCTATAGGCGGATGCGCCGCCCGTATCGTAATCATTGCCGGCATACATCCCGCCACCCGTAGCGGTACCGCCCGTGGAAGAGCCGCCCGCAGAGGAGCCGGCGCTATATTTCTGCGCAAGCTTGCTGGTGGAGCCGGTGATGCCGCTGGGATCGCCGCCCTGGTCGACGACCTTCATCATCTCGGTGACCTTGTCCTCATCGGCGAACACATAGGAAACGCCGTCGACATAACCGGTGATAGAGGGCAGCATGGCGGAATACATGAGCAGATCGCCGTCATCTTTGAACTGCTGCGCCAGCGAGATGATGTCGTTGACCTTCATGTCGGTGGTAACGCACTTCGACGCAGCCTGGATAACGCCGGGCAGCTCGGTGACGGGCAGGGCCAGCACCTTGTCCACCAGAGCCTGGATGAGCTTGCGCTGGTTGGCCGTACGCGTGAAGTCGCCGTCGACATAGGCGCGGCTACGCGCGAACACCAGGGCCTGCTCGCCGTTAAGGTGCTGCTCGCCGGCCTCGATGATGATGCGCGGGTTCTCGGGGTGGTCGGTGGTGTTGTCGGCATCGGTGTCGTCGATGCGCTCGTCGACCATGACGTCGACGCCTCCGACGGCGTCGACCAGGCTGACCAGCTCCTCGAAGTTGACTTCGGCATAATGCGAGATGCTGGCGCCGGTGAGCTGGGTTGCCTCGCGGATGGTCGCCGCAGCGCCGCCGTAATTGTACGCAGCGTTGAACTTGTTGGTGCCGTAGCCGTCGATATCGATCATGGTGTCACGGGGAATGGACACGAGCGTTGCCTGGTTGGAAGTCGGGTCGACGCGCACGACGATGTTCGTGTCGGAACGTGCGCCGCCTTCGTCATCGCCCTCGCGCTTATCCGAGCCGATCAGCATCATGTAGAACGGCTCGTTGAAGCTGGAGTTAACCAACTGCTCGTTGATGCTCTCCAGCTCCTCGGACGTTTTGCCGCCCGTATTCAGCTGGCTGTTCACGTTGTTGTACCAAACGGCGAACGCGGTTCCGCATCCGATAAGGGCGACGATCAGCGCGCAGCACACGCCAAGGGCGATCTTCTTACCCTTGGCAGACTTGCGCGAACGCTGTGCCGAATACTGTGGGTTCGAACGCGAATACTGCGACGCGCCCGCCTGATTGCGAAACGCGTTGTTTGCGCCAGGGCCTTGGGAGCCGGGAGTGAACGCCGGACGATAGCCGGCGGGCACCTGGGAAGCTAGCGGATCGTTCGCTTGGGGACGGCGGTTCTTTTTGAATGCCATGCAAGATCTCCTCACAGCAGTCCGTTCGGGCATGCGTTACCTTCTTCCGCACCGCACAGATTCCATGCGGCTCCCCACCGGCATGGTGCCTACGCTACCCGATTTCAACTTTCCTTCAGCGGCTTGACGAACGGCCACAACCGTGCACCAAGCCCCAATTAATCATCGTGCATTGTATCATCCCAGATTGACAACCATAAAAATGGCATGCGGCCGAAACAGGGTGTTCACGGGAACTCGCGCTCTCCCACTCATATATATAGGTCGCAACGCTTCCTTTTCTTGAAAAAATCTCCTGGAACGTAACCGCCAGGTTACAGCGTTGCGTAATCGCGCCGTTACGCTCGATGCATGCAGACTTCCGCCCCACATATCAATGAGCTGGCGAATACGCCGAGCGACGAGCCGAAGATGGCCGTCACGCTCGGCCGCAACGTGAAGCGCCTTCGTGAACGGGGCCGGATCAACAAGACCTGCTTCGCCGCCATGGTCGGCATCGGCAGACCGCAGCTCAACAAGATCGAGAAAGGCACGGCGAATGTCCGCCTTTCGATGGTCGAAGAGCTTGCGGATGCGCTTGAGACCACGCCGGAGAAGCTGCTGTTCGAGCGGTTCGATCCGACAAGCATCGCCATCCCGCGCAAAGCCCCTGATTGGCAGTTCGATCCACATTCATGATTCGGTGCAATCGCGTTGCCAATGCCTAGGTGTGGGGAATTTCGCATGCGTTTACCATTCCCTACCCTCATTCGCGCGTTTTAGGCTATAATGCCCACACGGTATGGCAAGGAGCGCCTGCCAAGTATGCGGGTGTCGCCAAGTGGTAAGGCACGAGCTTCCCAAGCTCGCATTCGCGGGTTCGAGTCCCGTCACCCGCTCCATCGATCATCAACGACGGCCGAGAGCCGTCGTTTTCATTTTCAGGAGGCAACGATGACCGAATCGCATCCGGTATTCGACACGTTCATCTTCGACCTGGACGGAACGATCCTGGACACTATGCCAGACCTCATCCACGTCACCAATGAAACGCTCGCTCATTTCGGCTACCCCACCCACACCGACGCTGCTATCCACAGCTTCGTGGGCGACGGCGCGCAACGCCTGATCTATCGCGCCCTTCCCGAAGGAACCCCTGACGCCGTGTGCGCCGAGGCGCTTGAATATTGGAAGGCACTGTACCCCCAAACCGGGCATGCTCGCACACGCCATTACGCGCATATGCCTGAGACGCTGGCCGAGCTGAAAGCGCGAGGATGCAAGCTTGCGGTGCTCTCGAACAAATACGAGGGCGGCGTGAAGGATGTCATCCCGCGATTCCTCCCCGACCTTTTCGAGGTGCTACATGGAGAATGCGAAGGCATTCCCCGCAAGCCCGCCCCTACCGGCTTGCTGCGAACCATCCGCGAGTTGGGTAGCGCTCCCGAGCGCACCGCCTATGTGGGCGACTCGGCCGGCGACATGCGCGTTGCCCACAATGCCGGAACATACGCGATCGGCGTCGACTGGGGCTACAACCCGGCGAGCACCCTGGTTGAGGCCCAGGCGGGCGCGATCATCTCCGACCCTGCGCAGCTGCTTGAGTTCGCGAGGGCGTAGCAGCCGCGAAGCTTAACCCGTGATATTGGCATGTGCGAGCATCGAGCCAAAAGGTTTAATGCTACAATGATGTGCGCGCCTCAGTAGCTCAGGGGATAGAGCACCGCTCTCCTAAAGCGGGTGTCGTACGTTCGAATCGTATCTGGGGCACCATGAAACACCAGGCCATCGGCTCAAGCCGATGGCCTTTTCATTTCCTGAGAGGCCTCATTTCCCGGCAAAGCGGATGCGCCGGGGAGAATCCGCTCGAAACTACCCGCAACTATTATCAATAGACCGAGAAGCGCCCTTCGCGCTCAGGCGAAAGCGCAGGTACACGCACGGGCAAGGTAGCCTCAAGGGCGCTGCCCCACAACTCTTCGATTCCCAAATCTCGGCTACCCACGCGCGATGTGCCGGGGATACCACTTTTGGAACCAGGCGGTGAACACGCCCATCAGCGCGGGGAGGATGGAGTTGATCGCGCCGACGAAGCTGGCTGCATCCGTTTGCATGATGAAGTACGTCCAGATGGGCGTGATCAAGTACAGCACGCCCCACGCCGCGGTCAGGATGCGGTTCGTCCTCATGAAGATCGGATTGCGCAATGCCGCTTCCCCGTTGTAGCTGTTCTTCGAGTAATGCGCGGTCAGCGGCACTTCGGCAAAGCAGGTGACTGTCCACATCGCCCCGAACAGGAAGTACGACGCCGGAATGACCAGGGCAGGGTGCGCTCCCGTCAGCAACGCGATGGAGCACGCTGCAACTGCCAGAGCGGAAACCTGGTCGTACACGGTCGCCTTCGTCCGTCGCATCAGAACGGGCAGCAAGACGCATACCGCAATGCTGACCAAGCTTCCCCAGAAGCCATCGATTGCAGCCGCAACCCAAAAGACGATCCAAGGAATCAAAAGCAGCAGCATATTGGTTTTCGGCTCGCTTGCGTTCGCGCCCGCGGCAGGGCCTCCGCCCGCAACGGCGTCCGATTCGCCAGCATCCATTTCGCCGCCATCCGCACCGCTCGCTGCGCCGAAATAATCATCCCAACGCATCATCAGATCGAAATCGCCCTCGACCGAGTACAGATGCTTCATAAGCGCCTCGTCGCCGGCGATCTCCCCGCTGGCGATCGAGCGCCAAACACTCAAAGGCGTGTTGATGCGCGTGGTGAAACCCGCAGAGAAGCCTTCAGCGGGTTCCGTCTCAACACGGCTCCCACTTTCCTCGAGGACGATGCGGTAAGTCTTGCCGATATCGGTATAGTTCATGTCGAGCGCGATATCCCGCCCCGGCCATGCCTGCTTACGATACAAGGCCGCCATCTGCCGGGTGAACACCAGGCTAGGGTCTTCCTTTTCGCCCGACTCGCCAACCCCCCAGCTGGCATCCGCCATCGCCTCGAAGACATCGCGCGGGAACAGGTTCCGATCAAGCTTATCGCGGGTCTCCCCCGATATTTCGCCGGAAGCGAACTCCTCCCCAGCCTTCCGAACCCAGGAAAGGTACTCGTTGGTGCGATCCGCCAGCTCCTTCACCCTGAACAGCTCGCCCTGCCCGCAGAAGATCGCCGCGTAATCACCCTTCCCGCAAAGCCGATCGAACAAGCTGGTCACGCAGTCGTAGTTGCCCTTCGCCGTATAGAAACCGCAGGTCGAGACCACCACCGTGCGCTTGCCGCTCATGTCGTAGCGGGAAGGATGCCCGCCGCTTTCCGTTTCCGCGCTCATAAAGGGCAGCGACATGGGAAGCTGGCGGTCGATCAGGTTCTTCAGCTGGCCGGGCAGCCCGAAGTAATACAAGGGGAAGCTCCAGATGATGACGTCGGCCCATAAGATCTTCTCGATGACCGCCTGCATGTCGTCATGGATGCAGCACATGCCCGGCGTCTTGCTCCAGCAGGAAAAGCAGCCTAGGCAAGGCTTGATATCGAGCGCGTTGACGTTAAGGGTTTCGATTGCCGGCGCCTGTTTGCGCCCGTTTTCTTCCCAAGCAATGATTCCATCGAGGAAAGCGCTGGTCAAGCGCCAGGTATTGCTACGTTTACCCTTAGGGCTGCCGTTGATTGCCAGAATATTCATCGGGCGCTCCTTACTTCGGCGGCGCATCGCCATACCCAGTCGATACATCCCTGCCAGCTTCTTCAGCCGAACCTGCGGCCGTCTTCCAGCACGGGCTGGCACGGGCTTTGCGACCTTCGCAGCCAAACTAGGTTTGCCTGCGAAGAGGCGCAGTCGCCGCGTGAAAGCCGTTCCTTTTGCACCCTATCAGTATATGCGGTCCACAGGATGCCGAAAGAGGCTCGAGGGGTGATAAGCAGGTAAAGCCGAGCACATCCCAACGATGAAAAAGGCCTGTCGGACTTTCGTCCGACAGGCCCTTGCACATGCTTTCCGTTGCCGAAGCCGCTATGCGCCGATAAGCGTTTGCAGCGTGGTCAGGAAGCTGGACATATTGCGCCAGCACATGAACAGCGTGATGCAGATGAAGATGACGCCGCAGATGTTGGAGAACGCATGGTTGCGCCACTTGCCCAGGCTCTTGCCGTTGGCAACGTACATCACGAAGAACGCCATGATAGGCAGCAGAATGGCGTTGGCCGCCTGAGCCACCAGAATCAGCTCCGTGGGGCTCTTGCCCAGCAGCACGGCCATCAAGCAGCCAGCCACCAGCACGATGACCCACACGACCTTGAACTTGAGGTCCTTCAGCGTCTTGCCCCAGCCGAGCACGCCGTTGACGGCGTAAGCAGCGGAAAGCGGAGCGGTGATGGCGCTGGAGAAACCGGCAGCCAGCAGACCGACGCCGATGAGCACCGTGGCCCAGTTGCCCAGCAGCGGCTGCAAGGCGACGGCCATGTCCTTGCCGTTGGTGACGGTGATGCCGGCAGCGTGCATATTAGCCGCAGCGCAGACGAGGATGGCCATGGAGATGATACCGCCCAGGCCGATGGACAGAACGCAGTCGAAACGTGCGTCGGCGATCTGCTCGGGATCCTTAAAGCGCTCGGATGCGCCGGAAGCATGCAGGAACAGGTTGTACGGCACGATGGTGGTACCGATCAGGCCCACGGCGGTCAGGATACCCTTGGCACCAGCCTGGCCCTCGGGCAGAGAAGGCGTGAACAGACCGGCCGCGACAGCACCCCAGTCGACAGGAGAAGCGAAAGCGGTGATAAGGAACACCAGGCCCATGAAGATGACGATGCCCGTGAGGATCTTCTCGACCAGCTTGTAAGAACCGACCCACATGGCGGCGAAAGCCAAAATGCCCAACACGATGACGATGGGGATCATGGGAACATTGACCACCGCTTGGATGCCCAAGATACCGCCCGTGATGTTGCCCGTCTCATATGCGGTGTTGCCGATGAAGATGGCGATGATAACAATCACGATTGCAATCCACTTCAGCACCGGATGCGAAATGCGATCGCGGATGTTCTCACCCAGACCCTCCTGCGTGACGATGCCGATACGGGCCGCCATCTCCTGGAAGATAATAGTCGCAACGGTGGCGAACAGCAGCGCCCACAACATGGTGAAGCCATAGCTTGCACCAGAGACCGTGCACGTGGTGACCGTGCCAGGACCGACGAAACCAGCTGCGACCAAAGCACCGGGGCCGATGTTCTTCAGTTTCTCGGTAATCGAGCTTGCCATCGTTCCCTCCTTTCCTACCGGGGCATCCCCGCCCCTCCTTGTGGTATATGAGGGACACTTTAGCATGCGAAAGCGTTTGTGACGCCGTTTCGATACACGGCCGTAACACAGCACGCGGTCCAGCGACGGTGGAGGGTAGGTTTTCAGGGACGGACGGCGAAACCGGCGCGCGCCTTACGACATCTTCCAGAAGTTTTGGATCAATTCCTGTCGGCTGGCATCGCCCGTTTTCTTCAAGATGTTGTGCACGTGCACCTTCACCGTGGAAAGCGCCAGCGACATCTCGGATGCGATGTTCTGGTTATCCTTGCCCAGCAGGATAAGGTAAAGCACCTCGCGCTCGCGCTGGGAGAGCTTATGGCGCGTGGCGAACACGTTCAGGTTCTCGACGATTTGCTGCTCCTGCTGCTTGCTACCACCCTGCGCAGGAGGACGCTCGAAACGAAGCGAAAGCATACGAACCCCGTTGCGCACCGCGGCAACGCCGATGACCAGCATCAGCAGATTCTCGGCATAGCTGCGCTCGGCGCTGAAGATGATCAAGCCCAGGTTAACCGACGGCAAGTCCAGCACCAGGAAGGAAGCGGCATCCTCGGCCAACACGATCAGGCCCAGTACCCATGCCACCGCATACAGGCCCCGATGCCGCCACATGCGGGCGCGCTCGGCGTCATCTTTCTGACGCAAGAAGCTATATCCCGCATACAGCAGGATCCAATACATATAGAACTGGCGTATGGACCAGAACCAGAAGCGTTGCACATCACCATCGGGAAGAACCACCAGCGTGGCAATGCTGGCGATCGCGAAAACCGCCGGCGGTACCGCGAACATGCTGCGGCGCGCTTCGTTCAGATAGTCGCAAAGCAAGACCCAGAACGCAGTGACGAACCCGCCTCCGGTCAACACCGAGGCAAGCGAACGGACGAGGAGATATCCGGAGGTGAGCGTATCCCCGCTTGAGCGGACGATGAACTCGTCTTGAAACACCAAGGAAATGTCGAAGAAGTAGAACGCGAAGGCGACCGAAAGGAACAGCATGGTCTTCTTGCGCGACACCAGATACGAGGACAAGCACACCGCCGCCACCAAAATGGAAACGAGCAGCATCAGCAGCGTGTAATAGAACAATGCAAGCTCCACAGGCCCCTCCGTAGAACGCTTTGCCGCCAGCCTCCCGCAGCCGGCCAAGGCAATCCTCGGTATTGTAATCACTTACCCGCACCCATTTTACCCTCAACCCCGATTCGCCACCCTGTTTACAGAAACGATGAGCGCCGAAGTCAACTAAACCGAAGAGAGTCGACTCGATTTACCAGGTTTTCCCCATACCATACCACAAGCTCTCCATCAGGGGTTTATCGCGGGTTTAGGAAGTTTCGCTTTGCGATAGTCCTTGGTTCCACCTCTAAACAGGGGTCGTTAAATCCGCGTTAGACCTTCCGGATTTTACGTGGAGGTTGCAAAGTGGAGTCAACGGAACGGGGCACCGAAAACGCCCCACTCGCAAGCCCAAAGCGTTAGGCCAAGAAGCGCTGGAAGGCTTGCACGGCGAAGATAGTCTTCATCCCACGAGACGAAAGAAGGTTTGCAATGGCTGGCGTGAACGTCAAAAGCGAGATCAAGCCGCTCAAGAAGGTGCTGCTGCACCGTCCCGGCAAGGAGCTGCTGAACCTCACCCCGAACACGCTCGAGGAGCTGCTGTTCGACGACATCCCGTTCTTGAAGGTTGCCCAAGAGGAGCACGACGCCTTCGCACAGGCCCTGCGCGACAACGGCGTCGAGGTCGTGTACCTGGAGGATCTGACGGCCGAGGTTCTGGCCGCCGACCCCGAGCTGCGCGAGAAGTTCCTGCTGCAGTGGATCGACGAAGCCGGCATCAAGACCGAGCGTTATCGCAAGATCATCTTCGATTACATGCAGGAGAACTACCCTGACGCCAAGGACTTCGTTCTGAAGACCATGGAGGGCATCAACCTCACCGAGCTGCACACCGACAAGTCCAACTCGCTGGTCGACCTGGTGTCCGAGGCCTCCAAGATGGTCGTCGCCCCGATGCCGAACCTGTACTTCACCCGCGACCCCTTCGCGATGATCGGCAACGGCGTCTCCATCAACCGCATGTACTCCGTCACCCGCAACCGTGAGACCATCTACGGCGAGTACATCTTCAACTATCACCCGGACTTCCAGGGCACCCCGCAGTACTACAGCCGCTACAACACCTTCCACATCGAGGGCGGCGACATCCTCAACATCAACGAGCACGTGCTGGCCATCGGCATCTCCCAGCGCACCGAGCCCGACGCCATCGACGGCATCGCCCACAACATCTTCAACGACCCCACCTCCCCGGTCGACACTATCCTGGCGTTCAACATCCCGAACAACCGCGCCATGATGCACCTGGACACCGTGTTCACCCAGATCGACGTGGACAAGTTCACCATCCATCCCGGCATCATGGGCCCGCTGTCCGTGTTCGAGATCACGCCCGAAGGCGACGGCATCAAGGTGCATGAGATCAACGCCCCGCTCGAGCAGATCCTGGAGAAGTACATCGGCATGCCGGTGACGCTGATCCCCTGCGGCGGTGGCGACCGTATCGCCGCCGAGCGCGAGCAGTGGAACGACGGCTCCAACACGCTGTGCATCGCTCCCGGTCGCGTGGTTGTTTACGAGCGCAACGACGTCACGAACGCCGTGCTGCGCAAGAACAACATCGACGTCATCGAGATCCCCTCGGCCGAGCTGTCCCGCGGCCGTGGCGGCCCGCGCTGCATGAGCATGCCGGTCGTGCGCGAGGACTAATCGTTTTTATAAAGGGAGGCCGCCGGATCGATCGGCCTCCCTTTTGGGCAGCTTGCGAAACGACGCGCTGCCCGCTGTTTCCATCGGTTTCGCCTCTGCGTTCCGTTTGAGCCTGTAAACGGGATTCGCCACCGTAAGCAGGTTCGGTATGTCCGGCTAAACGAGCGGAGTCCAGTGGCGAAACCAAACGATTGATTTCTACTAAGGAGGGAAATCATGAGCGAGAAAGCTAAAGGTATCGGCCTGTTCGGGCTGATCGGCATGGTCGTCAGTTCCTGCATCGGTTCCGGCGTGTTCGCCATCACCGGCCAGCTTGCAGGCGTTGCCAGCCCCGGCGCCGTGCTGGTGGCCTGGGCCGTCGTCGGTATCGGCTTCGCCGCCCTTGCCCTGTCGCTGAACAACCTGGGCGCCAAGAAGCCCGAGCTCAAGGGCATCTTCCAGTACGCCGAGGAGGGCTTCGGTCCGCTTGCCGGCTTCATTTCCGGCTGGGGTTACTGGCTGTCCGCATGGCTGGGCAACATCGCGTTCGCCACGATGATGATGTCCACGCTGGGCTACTTCTTCCCCACCTTCCTCCCTGGCAACACCCTGCCGTGCGTAATCGTCGCCTCGCTGTTCATGTGGGCGCTGACCTTCCTGGTCATCCGCGGCGTTGAGAGCGCTTCCTTCCTGAACGCTATCGTCATGGTTGCGAAGGTTGCCTCCCTGGGCATCTTCCTGATCTTCGCCATCTTCATGTTCAACGCCGGCATCTTCACCGCCGACTTCTGGGGCAACGTGTACAACAACGCCGTCGCCGCTGGCGAGATGGGCGCCGACGCCGCCAGCATGGGCGGTCTGTTCGAGCAGGTCATGAACTGCATGATCATCATGATGTGGGTGTTCATCGGCATCGAGGGCGCAGCAGTCATGAGCTCCCGTGCCCGTAACAAGCACGAAGTTGGCAAGGCTACCGTTATCGGCCTGATCTGCCTGCTGCTCATCTACATCGGCTGCTCCGTGCTCCCCTACGGCTACATGAGCTACACCGAGATCGCTCAGCTCGACTACCCCGCAATGCTCTACGTGTTCGATTCCATGGCTCCCGGCTGGGGCGGCGCGTTCATCAGCATCGCCATCATCGTGGGCGTTGCAGGTGCTTGGCTGTCCTTCACCATGCTGCCCGCTGAGACCACCTCCGAGATGGCCGAGCGTCACCTGCTCCCCGAGTCCTGGGGCAAGCTGAACAGCAAGGGCGCTCCGCAGATGAGCCTGCTGCTCGTAGGCGCTTGCATTCAGGTGTTCCTGATCGTGCTGATGTTCAGCGAGGATGCCTACAACTTCGCCTTCAGCATGTGCACCGTCTCCATCGTGATCACCTGGGCCTTCATCGCGCTGTACCAGATCAAGTTCTCCGCCAAGGAGGACAAGAACGCGGCCCAGATCACCATCGGCGTCATCGCCCTGGCCTTCCAGGTTGTCGGCGTGCTGTACAACGGCTGGTCGTTCCTGCTGCTCACCTGCGTGGGCTACATCCCCGGCTTCTTCGTGTACGCCAAGGCTCGCAAGGACCGCGGCTACGCTCTGACGAACGGCGAGAAGGTCGGCATGGGCGTTGTGTCCGCACTCGGCGTCGCAGCCCTGGTGCTGGTCGGCATGGGCGTGATCGGCATCTAAGCGAAATCCCCCCTCCTTCGCAAGATGCAGAAAGACCCGGACCATATGGTCCGGGTCTTTTTCATGTTTCAGCGTATTTCAGAGCACGGTGACACCAGATAGCCGCTTAACCAAACTACAAGCATTGCGGAGCAGGAACTCGTAAGCACTTGTCAAAGAAACCCTGGATAGCATCCCAATGCGGATCGCAGCTATTCACATTGCGAAACGAGAACGCATAGGCACTCATCGTTTCGTCGCACCAGGACCGAAACTTCGCAAGCGCTTAAGCAGACCTGCGAGTCAGCGCAAATAGCACTTCCCTAATCCTTGCACACTGGAACGATGCTCTTATTGCGGACCAGACCGAGCAAGCATCGCAATGTTTTGCATGTATCCAGACCACACACGACAGGACAGGCCCGCGAGTCAACGCGCAAACATACCCTAGCCCTCGTACGCCGCCACAAGGCTCTCCAAGAGTTCGGCTGCGATTTCCCTGACTTCACGGCCTTCGGAGATTGCCGCGACGGCCGCTCCGTCGACGACGACCCCCACTACATGCGCAGGCATCCCCACGCCCGCATGCTTAAGGATCCGCCCTACCGCCTGGTCAAGCTGCACGCGACCGTTGCGATACGCCTCGGTAACGTCCTCGGACTCGGATGCGGCAAGCAACTGCATGTAGTGAGCGGCAGGATTAACGGAATCATCGGGCAGGCTGGCGCTGATGAGCAGGTTGATCAAATGCTTACGGCAATCGGCCTGATCCATGGACTCGGCCGTGGCCGCGGCATTTTCAGCACGCTCGGCCCAAAGCTGGATGTTGTAACGACCGGCCTCATACAGAAGCTGATTGGTAGATTCGAAATAATATCCAACCGATGAGGATGCGGCCCCCGCCCATTGCGCAACTTTACGATACGTGACTGCCTTCGGGCCCTGTTCGCGCAAAAGTGCCGCAGCGGCAAGCACAAGCGACGTGCGCGTGATCTGAGCCTTCAACGATTTAGGGGTTTGATTCGCCTCACTCACATCGGTCTCCTTTACGCAAAAACCCAATGGTCCTATTGTAAAGGAAATGCCGCTCGAGGGTAGACCCTCGAGCGGCATTCATCAGGCAAATCTTTGGATTGCCGTTATGCTCGGACGCATTACACCTCGGACAGGTCCTTGCCGGTGTGCTCGTGCGATGCGATCATGGCGCCCAGGGCCAGAACGGCGATGAATACCATGTAGTACGCAGGAGCAATCGGGTCGCCCGTGAAGTTGATCAGGGCGAAGGAGATGTAGGAAGCGGAACCGCCGAAGATGGCGTTAGCCAGGTTGAAGCTCAACGCGAAGCCGGAGTAACGCACATCGGTCGGGAACGTCTCGCACAGGTAGCTGGAAAGCGTGCCGTCGTTGATGGTGAGCAGCAGGCACATGACCAGCTCGACCACCAGGATGGTGAAGAAGTCCAGCGTGTTCAGTAGCCAGAACGCGGGGATGGTGAAGATCACGAAACCCGCGGCAGCCGCGATGAGCATCTTCTTGCGACCGAACTTGTCGGAGATGCGGCCGGACAGGAAGATGAAGCCGATGTAGACGATCAGCACGATGGTGGTGATGATGGACGCCTGACCCGGATCGTAGTTCAGCGTAGCCTCAAGGTAGTTCGGCAGGTAGGTCAGAACAGCGTAGAAGCCCACAGCGTTCAGCACGCATGCGCCGAAGGAGATGGCCAGCACGCGGAAGTGCTTCTTGAACAGGGTGCGGATCGGCTTGTCTTCGCTCTTCATGCCCTTCTCGGCAAGCTCGGCCTGCATCTTCGCATACACCGGGGAATCTTCCAGATGCTCGCGGATGTAGTGCGTGATGTAGCCCAGAGGACCAGCCAGCCAGAACGGGATACGCCAGCCCCAGTTCACCACGAAGTCGGACGAGGCGCCGAACGTGTTAAACATCCAGGTAGCGAACAGGGAGCCCACCAGCAGGCCAACGGCCGTGGAGGCGGGAACCATGGAGCAGTAGAAACCACGGTGGTTCTTCGGCGAATACTCGGCAATGAACGTGGCAGCGCCGGCATATTCACCGGAAGCAGAGAAGCTCTGCACCATGCGCATAAGCAGGAGCAGCAGCGGGGCGCCAACGCCGATTACGGCGTAACCGGGCAGGCAGCCGATAAGGAAGGTGGCGCCGGACATCATGAGGATGGAGATGGACAGAGCCCATTTGCGGCCCTTCTTATCGCCCATGTTGCCCCAGAAGATGGCACCGAGAGGACGGACCAAGAACGCCAGCGCGAACACGCCGAACGTCATCATAGTTGAGACCATTTTGTCTTCGCCCGGGAAGAACACCAAAGCGATGACGGTGGCAAGGTAGGAGTAGCTGGCATAGTCGAACCACTCGATGAAGTTGCCCAGGAACGAGGAGAACACAACCTTCTTCAGCGTTTTATGCTTTTCAGCCTCGGAAAGTTCGGTTTCGTTCTGAATCGGTCTCGGTTGGTCAGCATTCATGATTTTCCCCTAAGAACAGTGCAGCGGCTTTGAGACTGAAACCGACTGCAGCACACGGCAGTTCATCGCCTCCCCTTGAAGCGATGTTGTTTCGCATTTCAACCTCCTTACCCTCTAGGTGGGGCCGAATCCGGCCCCACCTATGCACTGGCGGATAAGAAGATGATACCGTGCGCTTATCAATGTTAGCCATTTGCAGGCAAGTTGTTACCTTTCGGCAACGTAGCCCGATGAAGAATCGTCTCAAGTAAACGCGTCGGCAAAACGCGATCCCAAATTAATAATTCTTCAACAACTTGCCTGCTATGACCAGGCGATCGCGGTAGGAGGAGTCCTTAATCGCCTAATCGAACCTCTCTAAATCTCGGACAAATCCTTGTTCGAGTGCTCATGCGACATGATCATGGCAACCAGCGCTACACAGGAAACCGCAACCATATAGAACGCAGGAGCAAGGGTGGAGCCCGTCGCCGTGATCAGCGACGTGCAGATGAACGATGCCGTGCCACCGAACAGCGCGTTAGCCATATTGAAGCTAAGGGCAAAGCCCGAGTAACGCACTTGGGTGGGGAACGTCTCGCTCAAGTAGCTGGAAAGGGTACCGTCGTTGATGGTGAGGATCAAGCACATAATCAGCTCGACCACCAGGACAGTCACGAAATTCGCAGTGCTCATCAGGATGAACGCCGGAATGGTGAAGACGATGAAGCACACACATGCGGTGATCAACATCTTCTTGCGACCGAACTTGTCGGACAGATGCCCGCTCGCAAAAATGAAAGCGACGTAGGTTACCAACGCGATGGTGGTGATCAACGACGCCTCGTTCTTCGGCATCATGACGGCCGTCTCCAGGTATACCGGAAGGTAGGTAAGCACCACATAGAAGCCAACGGCGTTCAGCATTGCAGCGCCGATGGAGATGATGAGCTTGCGCAGATGCTTCGTGAACAGGCAGTGAATCGGACGCTCCGGAGCACCGGCGGCGCCAGAAGCCTCAGCGTCTTTGAGCGCACGCTGCATCGCCTGGTACGTAGGAGAATCCTCAAGCTGGATGTTCACGAAATACGCGCCGATACCCAAAGGACCGGCAAGGATGAACGGGATGCGCCAGCCCCACTCGTTCACCGCAGCTTCCGGCATGATGGTGTACATAACAGTCGCAAAAGCGCTGCCGACCAGCAAGCCAATGGCCGTGGAAGCGGGAACGATAGAGCAATACATGCCACGTTTGTCCGTGGGCGCATACTCGGCCAAGAACGTTGCCGCACCCGCATACTCGCCAGAAGCGGAGAAGCCCTGGATCATGCGGAGCAGAAGCAGCAAAGCCGGAGCGCAAATGCCCAAGGCAGCATACCCGGGAAGCAAGCCGATGCAGAACGTGGCACCGGCCATCATGAAGACCGAAACAGTCAGCGACCATTTACGGCCCTTCTTGTCGCCCATGTTGCCCCAGAAAATAGCACCGATAGGACGAAGCAAGAACGACAAAGCGAACACTGCAAACGTTTGAATCAACGCTAACGCAGGATCATCGTTCGGAAAGAACACTTGCGCGATAACAACCGCGAAGTACGAATACGTGGCATAGTCGAACCATTCAATGAAGTTGCAGAAAAATGACGCCGTTGCCACTTTGCGTACGGTCTTGCTCTTTTCCGCGTCGAACCGAGCGTTATCTTTCATGGAAATCACCCTGGAACCATTTCAGATCGCTCGAGCACGAACCCAATCCAATAGTATTGAATATCCCCATCACAATCTCCTCTTCGAGGGCTCCCCTCCTATGATTTCGCCGTTTCATAGAGGCCCTCATCAGGCGAAACGCTATCCCTCATGACTTACGTTCCGCTACCGATAAAAAATGGTGGACTGCACCTTCCCTTATATAAGCACAGTCCACCATAATTAGCTATTACCGCAAAACAACGTCCGCGGGAATGTCGTCCTCGTCCATCAGGTCAACCTGAGCACGGCTGGCGCGCATGATGAAGTCATGCTTTGCCTTCTGGCCGCCACGGGCGAGCTTCTGCAGCACAACACCCTTCAGGCGAGGATAGTCGTTCAGGCCATACCACGCGAAAGCCGTACCGTTGACATAGCACTCGACGATGCTATGGACGGGAACCGCCACATCACGCTTGGCATCAAGATCCAGATACTCCTGAATCTCGGTTGCGCACACGTCCTTGATGACTTCAGCGCTGATTTCCAGGTCGTGACCGAGCTGCTTGAGCTGGCGCTCAACCTCGCCCTGATCAGCATGCGGGAAATACGTAACGTCATACGTGACGGCAGCAACACCGGAAGCCTTGGCAAACGCCAGCAGGTCATCAAGCGCGATGAACTGGACATGCTCCTCCGTACGCTCTTTGATGTCGAGCATTGCGGGGAACCCGGCGATGCCCTTTGCCTCGAACGCAGCCTTCAGCTGGTCCTCGGTCATTGCGGCTTCAAAGTCAACCTTCGTTGCGATATGGGTTAAGCGATTCGTAACCTTCATGACGCAGCCTCCTTTCAAAGGCACCTACGTCCGGCACTAGCAGATGCTAGCGCTCCTCCTCCTTGGCAGCCTCTTCGGCGAGGCGTTCAGACAGATTCTCAGCAACTTGCTGCTGCTTCTCCATCTTGGAACCCTGGATCATGGCCTTGACGGTCGGGAATGCGCCGCCGCCAACGATCAAGATGATACCGATTGCAGTGTTGAGCGTAACGGGCTCGCTGAACACAACCAGGCCAATGAACAGAGCGACAGGAACCTCCCAGTAGGCGATGGTGCTGTAGTCCATTGCCGGCAGGTTGCGGCCAGCGACCAGCAGGCAGCCCAGAGCGATAGGACCGCAAACGATCCACAGCAGCACGGCACCCACCCAGTTGAAGGCGGTGAAGTGAATCTCGGTAATCCAGTTGGTCTGGCCCGTAGCCATGCCGACAACGTTCATCAGGATAGCGATAACACCTGCACCGATAACGGCGAAAATGAAGTTGTACACACCACGTGCGGTGGTGTCAGCATCCTTGCGGTAGCCGTTGAAGAACATGGAAGCGCCGTAGAACACGCCGGACAGCAGACCGAAGATGTCGCCAACCATCTTCTGCGGGAATTCCGGAGTGGAGGGGGCCAGGTTGAAGTCCAGGCCGAAGACGTTGCCGCCGACGCCGAAGCCGAGGAGGCTCTCGCCGAACAGCATACCAACGAACACGACGCAGAGGCATACCCACTGCAGCGGGCTCATCGGCTCTTTACGGAAGATACGAGCCAGCAACACGCAGATAACCGGGCCGGTGTAGATGAACATAACGGCGTTCGCGACGGTGGTCATCAGCGTAGAGGTGACGTAGCATGCCAGGGACATGCCGATCATCAAGCCACCCAGTGCGATTGCGGGAGTAAGCTTAAGCTTCTTGAAAGTGGTTACCTTATGGGTGGCAACCATGAGAATCACGAAGAACAGCACACCCATGGCCATGCGACCAAGCGCCATAATTGCGCCGATGGAGTCGGAGCCGTTCAAACCCTGGGTAGCGTCGAACATGTCGGTACGCGTACCCCAGCGGCTGAACAGCGGCACCAGACCCATGCCCGTTGCAGAAATCAGCATGAAGATAGTGCCGATTTTGCGATTCATCTGATAGTCTTGAGAGCCATCCCCCTGGCCCTTAGTGTTGATTTCGTCTGCCATTGGTTCCTCCTTAAAAAACCAGTAGCATGTACAGGTGCCTCCAATTCACCCAATTTCGGTTCTGACCAAACTAGGTCGTGCTTGTTTTGATACCCCTATCTAAGCTCGATCCTGTCCGGTCGAATCGAAAACCCTTGTTGACTGGATTGGAAGGCGAACTAAAAAAAGGGGACCTGGCTGAACTTGTCTTGCCAGGCCCCCTTTCTATTACATGTTCAGAGTTCTACCGAAGTAGATTCTGATTTAGGCCGATAGCCTAGTCCTCCCACATCTCCGGGTGGATGAGCGTGCAGTCCTTGACGCGGTTCGGGAAGTAGTCGAGGCACTCGCCCTCGCGGTAAACGTCAGCCGTGGAGCAGTGCAGGCCGCCACCGAACGGATAGGCGTCGCGCAGGTCAACGGGGATGACGTTCATGCCGAGCTGGTCCATCTGCTCCTGCTCGTGGACCTCAGAAGCCTCAACGATGACCGTGGAGGGATCCAGAACCAGGCAGTTCATGGACAGCCACACGGAGCTGTAGCACAGCGCGGGCGGCTCGTCATGAGCAGGCTGAGCGGCGTCGACGATCTGCCAATCGTTGGCCTCGAAGATCTCCTTCTGGCCCTCGGCAGGATGACGATGCGGGTTGTTGATGATCAGGCCCGGACGCAGCGGCACGAAGGTGGCGTCGATGTGGATCGGGTACGGGTCGCCCGGGAAGTTCATGGCATGGATGCGATACTCGGGATAGTAGCGCTGGAACCACTCCATGGCGGTGCGGTTGGTGGTCAGACCATGCTGGATGAAGATATCCTTGCCCATGCGCATGAGGTCAGCGGCGTCCCACATCGGCTCGACTTCGGTGGTCACGAAGTCCTTGTTGGCGGTACGGACGAGGCGCTCTTCCAGGGTGATCTTCTCGTCGTAGTAGTTGTGCTTGTAGGAAGCGTCGGTCAGACGAGGACGGGGAGCCTGGGTCCACAGGAACTCGGGATCCTCATCGAAGTACTGCTTCATGAGCGGCCAGTAGGCCAGGTACTCGAAGTAACGGCAGCGGAAGGAGTTGGCGGAAGCCATGATCTCGTTGCCGACGGTCAGCAGGATGTCGCGCGGAGGCATGCAAGTCATCATGGAATCGTTGCGGAAGTCCGGCGTACCGATGGCCTGGTTCCACTGCAGAGGGGTCGGGCGGTCGACGACGACACCGCGCTCCTCAACGGCCTTGACCAGGTTCTCGAGGCACTCGTTGCCACGCTCGACGGTGCGCAGCGGGCGCAGGCCCCACATGCCGCGCATCTCGGAGTCAACCGGCACCTTCTCAGAGGTTGCGGGCTCCTCGGGCGGGATCATGGAGTTATCGCAGCGGCCAACGATGACGCGCTTCAACGGATCCCAGTCGTTCCAAGAGTTGACAATCTTCGCCATGACTGTCTCCTTTCTTTGAAGGTGCTTCCTACACCTTCGACGATGCACACTACCTATTGTGTACCCTTTGGCTCAACCGGCCTTTTGATTTGAAATTCGCTAAGAGGGAAAGATCACTTGGCAACCCTGTAAGTTCGTTTCATTTCGTGTTCCGGTTTTGCCGACGAGATATTTATAACACCAGAGTTGTGCGCCTGCAATAGGTCATTTACACGTATTTTCAGGCACTTTGCACAAGTTCATTGTTCAGCTGCACAAAAATCTGTAACACAGCCGAAATACTCGTTTATGCATTTTTCGTCCGATTATTGGATATTTTCCTTGATTGAACCGATTTGCACGAATGATTATCGGTACGAATCGAATTTGCATGCATTTATATGGTCAAGTCTATGTTTCGCCAGAGCGCTCATATTTGCACAACCAATGGGAAAAGCGCCCTCTGATAACCTTGGTCTATCGGTTTTCTGTTATTGCATCTGCGTAGCAATCCTCGCCTAGAGGCCGCGAACGGTTTTCCTGAAGCACTTAACGGCTTTTCGTTCTTGATCTGAGGCTTTGCTGCTTGAGCACTCGCTTAAGCAGCAGATATTGCCGTTATTTGACCGTTTTCATGCTTCCCGTTTCGTGATATGGACGGTGCACAGTCGATAAAAGGACAGGTCTACGGTATCGTTCGCCACCTTGGTCGCTTTTAGCCGGCTGGAGCTCCGTATGAGACTTCGCGATTGCGCGATGCGTTCGATCCTCGACTCGCAATCCGACCTGTAGCCCGTTCTGGAAACTCGGCTGCCGTCATTGAAGGGCATAGCCGTCGTTATTCGACACCGCAACGCTTCCCGAGGCTGTGTTCGGGCCGATTACCCGCCCCGCTACGCAAAAAGGCGGCGCAGCTTGCTTGCTGCGCCGCCCTCTGATGCGACGATGTTCCCGGTTTCGCTTTAATAGTACCTATAGTAGGCGGCGCAGCTGCCCTCGCTGCTGACCATGCATGGGCCGACGGGGTTCTCGGGCGTGCACACCTTGCGGAACAGCGGGCAATCGCTGGGCTCCATGCGAGCACGCAGGACGTCGCCGCAGCGGCAGCCCTTGGGGTTGATGGTGGGCTCGATTTCCGGCTGGAAACGTTTAAGCGCGTCGAATTGCGCGAACTCCTCGCGGATGCGGTATCCGCTGCCGGGGATATCGCCCAGGCCGCGCCAGGTGGCGGTGCAGGTTTCGAAGACCTCGTCGATGGCGGCCAGGGCCACGGGGTTGCCCTGCGGCATGACGCCGCGGGCGTAGGCGATCTCTATCTCCGCCCTTCCCTCGTGCAGCTGGCGCATAATCATGGCGATGCCCTGGAGCACGTCGACGGGTTCGAAGCCCGTGACCACGCCGGGGATGCCGTATTCCTTCGCTAGGAACTCAAAGGGTTTGGTGCCCGTGATGGTGCCCACGTGACCTGGCAGGATGAGCGCGTCCAGCTTGAGGTCCGGGTCCTTCACCAGGGTTTCCAGGGCGCCGGGCATGTTCTTGTGCGCGGCGAACACGCTGAAGTTCTTCAGGCCCATGGCCGCGGCGCGCTTGATGGCCATGGCCACCAGCGGCGTGGTGGTCTCGAAGCCCACGCCCACGAACACGATCTGGCGATCGGGGTTGGCCTTCGCCAGGGCCAGCGCGTCCAGCGGCGAGTAGCAGATCTGCACGCTGCGCCCTGCCGCCTGCTCTTTGAGCAGGCTCGACGTGCTGCCGGGCACGCGCGTCATGTCGCCGAACGTGGCTATGGTCACGTTGGGGGTGCGGGCAAGGGCGATGACGGCGTCGATATCGCGGTTCGAGGTGACGCATACGGGGCAGCCCGGGCCGGACGAGAGGCGCACGCTGTCGGGCATGAGGTTGCGGATGCCGTTGCGCGCGATGGCCACGGTGTGCGTGCCGCACACCTCCATGAGCGTAGCGCCTCCTTCCGGCGCGAGTTTGCCTATGGACTCGATGAGGCCGCGGGCGAGCTTCGGGTCCTTGAACGCCGCCAGCTCGTTTTGCATGGTGCCGGCGTCGACCGTGCGGCTGCGATGTATGTTCTGGGGTTGCATGATGAGATTCCTTGGTACGAGGGGCGAAATGCGAAAAGCCGACCGCCTGCGCGCCGGAAGGCTGCAAGCGATCGGCCGGTTGGGCGTTGCCTACGCCGTGGCGGCGGGCAGCTCGTCGCCCGCCAGGTCGGGGAACTCCTTGATGAGGTCGATGGTTTCCTGCGCGTAGTCGGGATCGACAACCTCGATGGCGAAGCCGGCGTGCACGAGCACGAAATCGCCGACGCCCGCCTGCGGCGTGAGGTCGATGGACACGCTGCGCGTGACGCCGAGAATGTCCACCGTGGCCATGCCGTCGCCGTCAAGCTGCGCGATCTTCGCGGGAATAGCTAGGCACATTCGCTGCCTTCTTCCTTCCATGATGAGACGTTTTGGGGATGCGCCGCCAGGCGCTTGCACGCCTTCCGAGCTGCTACTTCCCCGCCGTCTCGTCCGTTTGTCTTGCTGCCCATGCTACCACAGCCTGCCCGTAGGAGATGCAGCCGTCGCTGGGCGGCAGGTCGCGGTTGAGCGCCACCGTGAAGCCGCTGCCCTGCAGCGCCGGCACGGCGTGCTCGAGCAGGTAGCGGTTGAGAAACACGCCGCCCGACAGCGCCACCGTAGTGATGCCGTACAGGCTTTGCACCAGCTGAGCAGCCATAACGATGGCGTTCACGAACGCATCGTGGAAGCGGCGCGCGATGGTTGCCACGGGAACGCCGGAGGCGATGTCGTCGAGGAGCGCCTTGAACGCCGGCGCCGCGTCGAACAGCAGGACCGACGTATCGAGCGCAGTGCTGGTTTCGGTGGCCGTATTCTTCACGACATCTATATGGTAGGCGTCGGTGGCCGGCAACCCCTCGGGGACCGCGCCCATGGCCGCCTCGAGCTCGATGGCCGGCTGGCCGTCGTAGGACGGCTGGCGACACACGCCGAGCAGGGCACTGGCCGCGTCGAACAGGCGCCCGACCGAGGAGGTGTAGGGCGTGTTCAGGCCGCGCTCGATCATCTGGTCGCACACCTCGGCCTGGTCGCCCAACGCCAGCAGCGCATCGGCGGCGCCGGGATGCTCCAGCAGATTGAACTCGTACAGCACGCCGTACGCCATGCGCAGCGGATTGCGCACCGCCGCGGCGCCGCCGGGCATGGGAACGTAGGCGAAGTTGGCGAAACGCTCGTAGGCCTGCTGGTTGGCGAGCAGGACCTCGCCACCCCACACGCGACCGTCGGCGCCGTAGCCCGTGCCGTCGAACGCGATGCCGCACACGGGCCCGAACAGCCCGTTCTCCCCCAGCACCGAGGCGATGTGCGCATGGTGATGCTGCACCTCGGTCAAAGGCAGGTTGTTGCGTTGCGCCTGCTCGCGGGCCCATTTGCTTGCGAGGTACTCGGGATGCGCATCGCAGGCGAGGCGGCGCGGCGTTTCCTGGAACAGCTGGCGATAACGGTCTTCGGCCTCGAGCCAGGCGTCGTAGGTTTCCGCGTTCTCAACATCGCCGATGTGCTGCGAGACGAACGCGTCGGGGCGCTGGTCGTCGGCCGCGGCGGCGCGCACCAAGGTGAACGTGGCCTTCTGCTCCGAGCCCGTGGCCAGCAGGGTTTCCTGCTTGGGCTGCGCCTCGGGGCAATCGAGCGCGATGGGCAGCGGGGCGAAGCCGCGGGCGCGGCGGACGAACTGGATGGCCTGCTCGTCGCCTACGCGCACCACGCGCAGCACCGAGTCGTCGTAGCGCGACAGGATGCGACGGTTGTTGCCCAGGACGGCATCGGCGATGCCGGCGAACTTGGACAGCGCCTGATCGTCGTCGGTGACGATAGGTTCGTTATGCAGGTTTCCCGAGGTCATGACCAGCATGGGAAGCGCGGAATCACCCTGCTGGGCACGCAGCGCCTCCGCGAAATCGTGGAGCAGCAGATGCTGGACGGGCGTGCAAGGCAGCATGACGCCCAGCTCGGGAAGGTTGTCGGCCAGACCGGCGGCGAACTGCGCCTCGGCACGCTTGCGCAGCAGCACGATGGGGCGCTTAGTGGATTCCAGCGCGCCCTGCTCCGCCTTGTCGACATGGCACACGCGACGCGCGTCGGCCGCGCCCGCAACCATGACGGCGAACGCCTTGCCCTGACGGCGTTTGCGTTGGCGCAGCTTCGCCAACGCATCGGGGTTCGAGGCGTCACACACCAGATGGAAGCCGCCGAGGCCCTTCACCGCGACGATGCCGCCGTCGAGCAGCAGCTTGACCGCTTCCGCGAAGATGGCGTCGGATTCCTCGCGGGTATTGCCCCACTGCGGCTCCTGCCGGCCTTGCGCAAGGTTCACCCAGCTGATGTGCGGACCGCAATCCCAGCAGGCGTCGGGCTGCGCATGGAAGCGGCGGTCGAGCGGGTCGGCGTATTCGGCAGCGCAACGCGGGCACATGGGGAAATCCTTCATGGACGTTGCGGGGCGGTCGTAGGGCAACGACCCGATGATGGTGAAGCGCGGGCCGCAGTTCGTGCAGTTGATGAACGGATAGCGATAGCGGCGGTCTGAGGGGTTGAACAGCTCGTCCAGGCAGTCGTCGCAGGTGGCGAGGTCGGGGGAAACCAGCGTGGTCTGCTGGGCGTCGTGATCGTCGGAGAAGCGGATGTCGAACGAGTTGAACCCCTCCAGCGGCGCCTCCTTGAGGTCGATCTCCTTGACCTTCGCGGCAGACGGGGGGTTCATATGCAGCTCGGTGACGAACTTGTCCAGCAGGTTCGCCTCGCCCTCGGCGTGGATGAACACGCCTTCAACAGCATTGAGCACCCAGCCGTTGAGCTGGTACTTTTTCGCCAAACGATACACGAAGGGGCGAAAGCCCACCCCTTGCACGATGCCTTTTACCTGTATGTCGAGCGCTTCGATCATACGACGCCCTTTCATTTAAGGTTTACGTTTTTCCGCCGGCCGATTCCAAAAAACGCGCGTCGGCGAGATTGCCGACGCGCGTTGGGTTTCAGCCATTGAGCCGAGGGGCTTTATGCCTGCTGCAGCTCTTCCAAGATGTCGCACACCACTTCCGCAAGCGCGCGCAAGGTGACGCCCGAGTTATCAGGCAGATGCAGATGCACGCAGCGGCGACCGCGGCTTGCGAGCGTGACCAGGTCGCCCGAGGCCTGCGCCTTCGCCAAGGAGCCCAGACTTTCGGCTTCTTCCTTCAGCGGGATGTCCTTCAGCTCGTCTGCCGACAGGATGAGGAACACGCCGCAGTTCGGGCCGCCCTTCTGCAGCTGGCCCGTGGAGTGCAGATAGCGCGGGCCGACTTCAAGGCACGACACCACGCGGCGCTTCTCGGCCACGCCGTGGCGGATAGTCTCGAGCGCCTCGCGGCGACCTTCGCCCGTGAACGGGAGGAAGGCGTTGAGCGCGAAGAAGTCGCCAGGTTGGATGCTGGCGAGCAGCGCGCGCAGCGATGCGCGCACGTCGGAGCAGTCCTTGAAGCACGGGGCCTGGCGCACCTCGACCTGACCCATGTGCACCTCATCGATGAAGTCCTGCACATAGTCGGGCTCGGGCTGGCCGTCGCGCAGGATGTCGAGCACCGCGGCCTTGGCCGACGCCACGTCGGGCTGGTCGAACGGGCAGACCTTCATGAGGTAGCCGCACATGGCGATGGCGTACTCCCACATGATGAAATGCTCGGGCAACTCGTACACGGACTCGATCTTGAACGCCGCGCGCGGGATGGTGGGGTCGATATAGGACAGGCTCATCTCGAAGTTGTGGCGCTCGTCCCACAGGTCGTTCTTCGTTTGGTACATGATGACGCTGCGGTCGCCCGGGTCCTTCTTGAGCAGCAGCGTGTCGATCTCGATGTTGGGCAGGATGCCCTGGCCGTTCTTGCCGACGCTCTCGGCGACCAACTGCTCGATCCACAGGCCGAGCACGCGGCCGCGCTTCTGCGTGAGGAAGCTGAACTTGTTGCGGCCCTGCACGTAGTTGTCGTACAGGAAAGCGGCCAGGCCGATGGCCGGGTTGTCGATGGCGTCCTCGCTGCAGGCGCGCTCTGCCTCGATGGCGTGCTGCATGAACTCCTGCAGGTTGATGCCCACGAGCGCGGCGGGCAGCAGGCCGAACACGGACATGGCGCTGAAGCGGCCGCCCACGGTGGGCTCGCCGGAGAACACCGCAGCCCAGCCTTCCTCGCGAGCCTGCTGCTCGAGCTTGGAGCCGGGATCGGTGATGGCAACCAGATGCTGCACCATTTCCTCGTCCGAGATCTGGTCGGCCAGAGCGTCGCGAACGGCGCGCAGCGCCAGGCGCGGCTCGATGGTGCCGCCCGATTTGGAGGACACGATGAACAGCGTGGTGCGAGGGTCGATCTCCGACAGGATGCCGCGCACGCGGACCGGGGAGTCGGAATCAAGCGTGCGGAAACGCACCAGGGAAGAGTCCGGCTTGTGGTACTTGGTTATGGTCATGGGCGCCTGGGTGGAGCCGCCTTGGCCGATGAGCACCACGGACTTCAAACCCTGGGCGATGATGGAATCAGCAAATGCCTGAATCTCGTGCAGCGGGTACGGCGGATTCGTTGCGAGGTCCGTCCACCCCATGTAATTCTGTGCGCATTCCTGCGCTTCGTCGGAAAAGCCGTAAAGCGTTGCATCCTTCGCATGAAGGCGGCTGGCAACGCATTCCTTCACCAATGTTTTGGCGGAGGGGTAGAGCTTTTCCATATCTCCAGACAGCATGAGCACCTTCTTTCTGCGTAAGTATTCAGCATTCTAGCAAACCGTGGCAGATGGTACCCCGTTTAGGCGTCTCCGTGTGATGGAGTTGTGAACGGGGAAGCGGAATGGTCAGCGTTTAGGGCGGATAGCGCGTGCTTTATACGGTTGGAGGGGGACGGGCAGGCGCGGGTGCAGGCGCGGGCGCGAGGAATTGCCGGCTCGCCGGCGGCGATGGGTCGGGCGGATGCGGAAAGCGGGCGCCGCAAAGGACGCCCGGGGCGCAAAGCGGCGCGACCCGCCCGCGTGTTGCCGGCGGGCGAGGTCGCGGGCGGCGCCGAACAGGCTCGGGGCGCTACAGGTCCAGCTTGTCGATGACCGATCGCAGCGTGGCGGCCGAGGCCTTGAGCTGCTCGGTTTCCGTCTCGTTGATCTTGATGGGCACCTGGTACTCGATGCCGCTGGCGCCGACGACCGCGGGCATGGACAGCACGATGTCGTGCAGGCCGTACTCGCCGTCGATGTAGTTGGACACGGGAAGAATAGGCTTCTCATCTCGGGTGATGGCCTCGCAGATGCGTTTGACCGTCATGGCGATGCCGTAATAGGTGGCGCGCTTCTTCTTGATGATCTCGTAGGCCGCGTTCTTCACTTCCTCGGCGATGCGGTCCATGTTGCGTTGGTGGTCGGTGTGGCCGCGCAGCTCGCAGAAGTCGTTGAGCGGAATGCCAGAGATGTTAGCCAAGCTCCATGCCGCGATCTCGCTGTCGCCGTGCTCGCCGATGATACGGGCGTGCACGTTGCGCGGATCGACGCCCAGGTGCTCGCCCAGGGCGTACTTGAAGCGCGCGGTGTCGAGCGTGGTGCCGCTGCCGAGCACGCGGTTGGCGGGCATGCCGGAAAGCTTGAGGGCCACGTAGGTCAGGATGTCCACGGGGTTCGAGACCACCAGCAGAATGCCCTGGTAATCGCGCTCGGCGATCTGCGGGATGATGGACTTGAAGATGGCGACGTTCTTGTTGACCAGGTCGAGGCGCGTCTCGCCGGGCGCCTGGTTCGCCCCGGCCGTGATCACGGTGATGGCCGCATCGTCGATATCGGAGTAGTCGCCCGCGTAGATGTTCATGGGGCTGCCGAACGCCATGCCGTGCGCGATGTCGAGGGCCTCGCCCTCGGCGCGATCGTGGTCGACGTCGATGAGGACCATCTCGGAGAACAGGCCCGATTGCATGAGGGCGAAGGCGCTGGCCGAGCCCACGAACCCGCAGCCGACGATGGCCACCTTGCGAGGATTGATGATTGCTGCCATGGTTGCTCCTATCCTTTGCGGGCGGGCCGCAAGCGCAGATTTCGCGGGGCGCGCCCCGCGGGGAATGCATGCCGGAGGCGAAACGCCGAGCCGGCACGTAGGGTATACTGTGCGCATGATACAACAAGCTGGAACATCCGCCGCGGCAAAGCCGCGCCCCCAACGCGGTTTCACCGCGTTTCCCCTGAAAGCGCTGGCCATCGCCGGCATGACGTGCAACCACGCCTGCTACATCTACTGGGACTATCTGCCGCCCGGGATTCTGTGCGCGCTGTTCGCGCTTGGCGGCCTGACGTTCCCCATCATGGCGTTTCTGCTGGTGGAAGGGTATCGACATACGTCGAGCGTGCGGCGTTACGGCCGACGTCTGCTGATATTCGCCCTTGTGGCTCAAGTGCCCTACGGGCTGTTCCTGGCGCATGAGATGAACGTGCTGTTCACGCTGTTCGTGTGCCTGTGCCTGCTGTACGCGTACGACCATATGCGACGACGCGGGCTGTTTTGGCTGACGTTCGCGCTGGTGACCGCCCTGACGGCGTTTTGCGATTGGGGCATCCTAGCACCCTGCATGGTGCTCACGCTCCATGTGGTGAAGGACCGCAGGCAACGTGTGGCGTACTCGGCGCTGCTGCCCATTGCCACCGGAGGGCTGCCGGCGCTTATGCAGCTCATGGAGCTTCCCACGCTGCAGAACCTAGCGTTCGCGTTATACCCGCTGGTAGGCTGCAGCGCCACGATTCCCCTGCTGTGGGCTTACAACGGCGGGCGCGGCAGGTCCATGAAATGGTTCTTCTATGCGTACTACCCCGCGCATATCGCCGTGCTGGGATTGGCGAAGGGGCTGCTTCTGGGCGACTGGAACATCGCCGTGACCGGGTAGGATGCTTGGAGCTGCACGAGGATCGACGCACGTCGGGTAGCGCGCCGCGATCGCACGAAGACCGATGCAGGTCGGGTAGCGCGCGGGACCGCAAAAGCCGGCGAGGGCCGGGAAGACAACGAGGGTCGCTGCGCGATTGCAGCGGCCCTCGCCGTTTCGCTAGCGTCCAAGAACGAACGCGACGTTTATTTCCAGTCGGCTCCCAGGACGATGAGGAAGTCCTCCTCGAACAGGTAGGTGTTCGAGTTCTGCACCGCCTTGCCCACGCCGAGGGCCTTCACGATGGCCTCGGCAGCTTCCTTGTCGGAGGAATCGTTGTACACCACCACGGTGTCTTGGTAGTCGAAGTTGTCGGCATTGCTGGTGTTCACGCTGTACCCAAGGCCCTGAATGCGCTCGGTGGCGTCGAGGCCGGCTCCCGCAAGGCCGTTGCCGTTGCGGATGGCCACGCTGCCGCCGCGCTTGACCGCGCCCGCGCCCTCGCCCGCCGTGCCGCCGCTTGTGGCGCCGCCGTCGCCGGTGGTTGCCAGAATGGTGCCCGAAGTCTTGTCGACGACGTCGCCTTCAGTGGGCGGCAGGCCCGCATCGACGCGCTTCATCATGGCCTTCCATTCCGCGGTGTTGTTCACCTCGTACCAAACGCCGTCGATGTACTCGGAAGTGGTGGGTTCCATGGCGGAATAGATGTCGGTGGACGGGTCGAGGCCCTGCATGGCCTGCGCGAGCCCGATGATGTCGGTAACGCCCAGGTCGGTGGTGACGTACTTCGAGAGCGCCTGCACGGTGGAGGCCATGGACGCAGCGTCGGCCGACAGCAGTTTCTTGGCGATGGCCGACATGACCAGGCGCTGGTTGGCGGCGCGATACTCGTCGCCCGGGCCGATCTCGTCATAGGCGTGGCGCGCGCGGCACAGGATAAGGGCCTGGTCGCCGTTGAGCGTTTGCGGGCCGGCGTCCAGGTGACCGCCGGCGTCCTCGTCGTCGATGGTCATGGGGACGTCGACCTCGATGCCGCCGAGCGCGTCCACGATATCCCGGAAGCCATCGAAGTTGATCTCGGCGTAGTGCGAGATATCGACGCCCGCCAGCTTCGACACCGTTTGCACCGAGAGCGCGGGACCGCCGAACACGTGCGCGGCATTGAGCTTGTTCACGCCGTATTCGCCCATGTCGACCATGGTGTCGCGGTGCAGCGAGACCAGCGTGACCTTCTTGCTCACGGGGTCGATGCGCGCGAGCATGATGCTGTCGGTGCGGTAGCTGTCGCCAAAATCGCCGGACTCGTCGCGCTCCTCGGAGCCGTCGGTTCCCATGAGCAGCATATAGAACGGCTCTTTGGTCATGTTGGTTTTGACCAGGTACTTCCCCACGTTGCCCAGGCCCGCGTGAAGGTTGCCGGAAAGCACCTGCACGTACGCGAACGCCGCGCCGACGGCGATGACCACGACGGCAAGCGCCGCGATGCCGGCATAGAACAGCTTGCCGTGCTTTTTGTGCTTGTGGGTTTTGGCGTACTCGTCGCGCGAAAGGCGGCGTGCCGACGGCTCGCCTTGACCAGCGGACGGCCGGTCTCCGCCGTAGCTATCGCGCGCGTAGCGGTTTTGGGCGCGCACGTCTGCAGCGGTTGCGCGCCTGCCGTTGGATGGTTGGTTCGTGTTTGCTCGGCCCGCGCCGTAACGGTCGCGCCCGTAGCCTGTGCGTTTGTTATCCATACGGTCATTGTGACGGCCCCCGGCCCCCATGCAAGCGACCTCACACGCTTTGCGGGAAATGCCCATATGAGCACGAGCGGGGAAACGGCGGCCTGTCCGAGGGACAAGAAAGGCCTGGAACGCATTTCGCGTTCCAGGCCTTCAAGGCGGGAAACCCGGGGCTCCGCCACAGTCAGCGAGGGCCCTATAGTGCCCAGAATCCGCCTGAAGCAAGGCGGCATAAGCCTTTGGGCCATGCCGCCGAAGCTGAAGGTGAAAGCCGGGTGCCACAAGCCCCGCAGCGTCGAGTCGGTCCGCCAGCCGACAGACCGGCGGAACCGTTTAACCGCCGGGGAAGCGGATGACCATGTAGATGGCGGCGATGGCCACCGTGAACAACATGATCGGGAAACCGCGTTTGAAGAACTGCATGAACGTGATCTCATGCCCGAACTTCTTGCTGATATCGGACAGCACCACGTTGGCGGATGCGCCGATGAGCGTGCCGTTGCCGCCCAGGCAAGCGCCCAGAGACAGCGCCCACCACAGCGCCGTGCCGTCGAGGCCGTCGGCCTCGAGCGTCAGGATGATGGGGATCATGGTTGCCACGAACGGGATGTTGTCCAGGAAGCTGGAGATGATGGCCGAGCCGAACAGCACCGCCAGCATGGTGATCATGAGGTTGCCGCCCGTGACGTCGATAAGGCCCTGTGCCAGCATGCCGATGACGCCCGTTTCGGACATGGCGCCGACGATGATGAACAGGCCGGCGAAAAAGCACAGCGTGGTCCATTCGACGCCGTGCAGCGCCTCTTCGATGCTCTCACCGGAGATGAGCAGGATCAGGCCGGCGGCGGCAAGGGCGATGACGCAGGACTCCAGGCCGAGCGCGCCGTGGGTCATGAAGCCGACGACCACGAGGACGACCATGGCGACGCTGATCTTGAGCAGGCGCGCATCCTTGATGTAATCGTTCTCGTCAAGCTCCATGATGGCCTTGCGGTGCTCCTCGTTGGCGGAGATCTTGCGGCCGTACATGACGTAGAACAGGCCGATGACGGCAGCCAGGATGATGACGACCGCAGGCGCATCATAGGCGATGAAGTCGGCGAAGGTGTAACCCGCGGCAGAGCCGATCATGATGTTGGGCGGGTCGCCGATGAGCGTTGCCGTGCCGCCGATGTTGGACGCCAGGATCTGCGTCATGAAGAACGGCACCGGGTCGATGTCGAGCAGGCGGCACACGGTGATGGTCATGGGGCCGATGAGCAGCACGGTGGTGACGTTGTCCAAGAAGGCGGACAGCACGGCCGTGAGCAGCACGAACAGCACCATGATGGTCCAGGGGTTGCCCTTCGCCACGCGCGCGCACTTGATGGCCAAAAATTCGAACACGCCCGACTGCTTCACCACGGCCACGAACAGCATCATGCCGAACAGCACGCCGAGCGTATTGAAGTCGATGTGCCCGATAGCCGTCTCGAACGGCATGATGTGCAGGATGAGCAGCAGCATGGCGCCGGTGATGGCGACAAGCGCGCGATGCACCTTCTCGGTCATGATGGCGATCATGGCCACCACGAAGATGGCGACGGAAATGATCTGGCTAGTATCCATATCCCACCGCCTTGGTTACATTGTTTTCCACGGGTCCTTCTTTCTCCAAAGCGCGCGAAATCCTTATGCAATCGCGCAAAAATCCACTATAGCAAAACCCGATTTCCCCATGCGGAACCATGGGGAAAGTTTCTCGTGTTTTAACGTTGAAAGGCTGCAATGCGCGGCGGCCGCCCGAGCGCGGGATATACTGGGCGCATGCATTTACGAAGGTAAGCGAGGAAACCATGGGATTGAGATTCACCGCCGCCCGCGCCGTCAGCGGCGTCTCCACTTGGGGCTTGAAAAACGTGTTCCGCCGCCCCGCCGCGAACTTCCCGGGCAAAATGGCCCTGTACGTGGACCCGCAGCTTATCGCGCATCTGCGCGGCAAGCTCGATCGCGGTAGCGTGTGCGTGGTGGGGACCAACGGCAAGACCACCGTTTCCAACCTGCTTGCCGACGTGCTTGAAGCGTCGGGCCAGCGGGTCGTCTGCAACCGCACGGGCGCGAACCTGGATTCGGGCGTGTCCACGGCGCTGCTGCACGCCGGCAAGGCCGACTGGGGCGTGTTCGAGTGCGACGAGCTGTGGCTGGCGAAGATCCTGCCGCAGCTGCGCGCCAACTACGTGGTGCTGCTCAACCTGTTCCGCGACCAGCTTGATCGCTGCGGCGAGATCGACCGCATCCAGGACAGCATCGTCAAGGCGCTGGGCAGCTCGCCTGAAACCGTGCTGGTCTATAACGCCGACGACCCGCTGTGCGCATCCATCGCCGACCGCGCCGGGCAGCTGCCGGGTCGCGAGGGCACGCGCTCCATCGCCTTCGGCGTGGCCGAGAGCATGGGCCTAGCGCAAAACACCGTCTCCGACGCCACCATGTGCCAGCGCTGCTCCACCATGTTCGAATACGACTGGCGCCAATACGGGCAGCTGGGCGAATGGCGCTGCCCGAACTGCGGTTTCGCGCGCCCCGCGCTGGATTTCGCCGCCGAAAACGTGCAGCTGGGAGCCGACGGGCTGGCGTTCTCGCTTGCCAAGCCCGGCGCCGGCGATGCCGGGCGCGAAGGGGCGTTCTCGGTGACGGCACGCTTCAGCGGCGCCTATATGGTGTACAACCTTGCCGCCGTGAGCGTTGCCGCAAGCCTGCTGGGATGCACGAACGAGGCGTTGCAGAAGGCCATCGACGCGTTCGACCCGCAAAACGGGCGCCTGCAGACCTACGACCTTGCTGGCCGCCGCGTCCTGCTGAACCTGGCGAAGAACCCCACCGGCTTCAACCAGAACCTCAAGATCGTGGCGCAGGACCAAGCGCCGAAGGTGGTGGCCTTCTTCATCAATGACAAGGAGGCCGACGGGCGCGACGTGTCGTGGCTGTGGGACATCGACTTCGAGGAGCTGGCGCAGGCGGGCCCGCTGACGGCATACGCCGGCGGCATCCGCGGGCGCGACATGGCCGTGCGCCTGAAGTATGCCGGCATAGACGCCCAAACCGTTGACAACGCCAACGACCTGCTGCATCGCATCGCGCAGCAGCCGCGCGAGGTGAGCGCGTACATCATCGCGAACTACACGTCGCTGCCGGGGTGCAAGGCCGCGCTGGACGCAGCCGTGGCCGCAGGCGGCGAAGTCGAGCCCGCCACGGGAGAGGCGCCCGCGCCGCGCGATTTCGGAAACCAAGGCGCCGACGGCGCGCCGGCCGGCGAAGATGTGGCGAACGGCCAAAACCCCGTGGTCATCGCGCACCTGTTCCCCGACCTGCTGAACCTGTACGGCGACGGCGGCAACGTGCGCGTGCTGCAGCAGCGCCTGGCATGGCGCGGCATCCCCGTGGAGATCCGCCGCGTGAACCACGGCGACGCCATCGACCTTTCCGGCGTCGACCTGATCATGATGGGCGGCAGCCCCGACCGCGAGCAGAAGCTGGCCAGTGCCGACATCGTGGCCATGCGCGACCAGCTTGACGCATACGTACAGGACATGGGCCCGCTGCTTGCCATTTGCGGCAGCTACCAGATGCTGGGCCGCGAGTGGCTGGTGGACGGAGAGAAGGTGCCCGGCCTGGGCTTGGTGGGCATGACCACGGGACGCCCCGGCACCTCGGGCGACCGACTGGTAAGCAACATCGCCCTTCGCAGCCCCTTGGCCGACGAACCCGTGGTGGGTTACGAGAACCACGCAGGCCGCACGTACCTTGACGAGGGCGTGGAGCCGTTCGGCACCGTGGTCTCCAACACGGGCTTGGGCAACAACGAGGAGACCAAGCAGGACGGCGTGCGCTACAAGAACGTGCTGGGCACGTACCTGCACGGCCCGCTTCTGGCAAAGAACCCGCAGATCGCGGACTGGCTGCTTGCTCGCGCACTTGAGCGAAACGCCAAGCGAACCGGGCAGCCCCTGATCGAGCTGACCCCGCTCGATGATGCGCCCGAGAAAGCCGCCAACGCCTTCATGTGCGACAAGCTGGGAGCCAAGTAGCGGCAGATCGTTGGAATGCGGGCGGGCGCGGAAGCGCCCCTGCTGCAAGCGAACGCGAAAGCGCGGCGCCGGCCCTGTGCGAGGAAAACGCATGGGAGCCGGCGCCGCGCTTTTTGTTTGGGAGCGATTTTGAGAAAAAAGAAAGCGGGCCGGACATTTCTGCCCGGCCCGCGTACATTCGTGGAGCCAACGACCGGATTCGAACCGGTGACCTGCGCTTTACGAGAGCGCTGCTCTACCAGCTGAGCCACGTTGGCACACGGCTTCTTGCGAAGCGCGAATATGAACTATACCGAAGAGCCTGTCGTTTCGCAAGGGGCAAATGCAACTTTTCGGGCGAACGAGCGGGCATTCGCCGTTTCTCCACAGGCTCGCATCCTAGCGTTGCGGCCCTCGAGAGCCGCATGGGCATGCGCTCAACCGCTGCGGCGTCCTTGCCTAAGAGTCGCCCGATGCGCAGCGTCGCCGCCTACTCCTCGTTCTCGGGGGCCTTCACCACCAGCACGGGAACCTGGGCCTCTCGCAGCACGTAGCTGCTCACGCTACCCAGCATGCCGCGCAGAGCGCCCAGACCGCGGCTGCCCATGATGATGAGCCCGCAGCCGTTCTCCTGCGCGTACTTCACGATCTGGTCGCCCGGATGCACCTCGGGCAGCAGGCAGACGCGTTTCTCGTTCATAAGCGGGCGGATCACCCCATCGACCTGCGCATGCAGGCGCTCGGACGCTTCCTCCGTTGCCTCCTCCATGGCTTCTTGCATACCCATGGGGACGACGCTTTCGATCAAATCCACGCCGCGAGCCTCGAGCTTGGCCACGGCGGTTCGCTCCAGGTCGACGATCTGGACGACGTGCAGCGCAAGTCCGGCGTCCTCCTTCGCGAAGCGCACGGCCTCGTCAAGCGCTGCACAAGCGGAATCGGACCCGTCGAACGGGACCATAACGGCATCGTAGAGCATTGCAACCCCCTTCTCTCACCGGTCGAACCTAGGAAGGCAAGGCGACGTAGCGCATTGCGACGAACATCGAACGCCGCGCATCCCCGGCAACCGCGCGCGTATCCCCGCGTGCAGCACGTGTTCCGCAGGCCGCTGAGGCAACTCAGCGTACAAGCGCCGCGGACCCTTCCCCATCAGGCTTTATCCCCAGTATAGCAAGAAGCCCCGCGGCAATCGCCGCAGGGCTTCCGCAAACGCCGTTCGCGCAAACGGCGTTGCCATGTTGTAACGTTTCGCGATCGCGATGAGAGGAGGCGAACCGCCCCGTTCGCGCAAAGCGAGGGCTTTCGCCGGCTACACCTCCAGGTGCTTGAACGCCTCGGGCACTTCCTTGAAGCCCTTGGACTTCACGGCGCCGACGATCAGGCCGAGGATCAGCCACACGACGCCGACGATATAGGTCATCGCCTCGAAGCCGGTGAACACGTACACCAGGATGGCGATGCCGATCCAGGGGCAGATCAGGTACTTCACGATGTCGCCGAAGGTGTTGCGCTTCTTCTCGCGGATGAAGAAGAACAGGAACACGGCGAAGTTCAACAGGATGAACGAAGCCAGGGCGCCGAAGTTCACCAAGCCGGCCAGCTGGGTCATCTTGTCGCCCATGGGGATGGACAGGCACAGGGTGACCACGCCCAGGAACACGGCGGAGAACCAGGGGGTCTGGTACTTCGGGTGGACCTTGCCGAACGCCTTCGGGATAACGCCGTCGCGGCCCATGGAGTACAGCAGGCGCGAGGAGGCCATCTGGGCGTTCATGATGTTGGCGATGCCGATGGCGATGATGTTGATGACCAGCATGATCTTGTAGAAGACCGGGCCGCCCACCAGCATGACGGAGTCGAAGAAGCCCATGTCAGGATCGGTGTTGGCCCAGTCGGGCTGCACGATGGCGGCGATGTAGGTCTGAGCGACGAACACGACGATGATGGCGCACAGGGCGATCAGGATGCCGCGGCCGATGTTCTTCTCGGGCTCGTGGGTTTCCTCGGCCAGCGTGGACATGCCGTCGAAGCCCAGGAAGGAAAGCGCTGCCAGCGAGATGCCGGCGGCGATGAAGTGGGCGTCGACCTGACCTTCCTGATAAATCGGGTCGAGGACGAAGGCGCCGGCGCCGCCGCCGCCCATGATGAAGTTGCAGCCGAGCGCGATGAACGCGATGACGGCCAGGACCTCAATGACGAAGATGACCCAGTCAACGCCACGGCTCATCTGGATGCCGCGGATGTTCACGAACGTGTTGAAGGCGATGAAGACCACGGCCCACAGCCATGCCGGGCTGTTGGGGATCAGAGCGGTGCCCCAGTTCATGACCATGACGATGAGCAAGGACGGAACCAGGATGTAGTCCAACAGGATCAGCCAGCCGGCGATGAAGCCGACGTGCGGGTTGATGCCGCGCTGCACGTAGGAGTACACGGAGCCGGCGATCGGGAAGCGGCCGGACATGCGCATGTAGCTCATAGCGGTGAACATGATGGCCACGAAGCCGATGATGTAGACCAGCGGCGTCATGCCGTGGCTGTTCAGCTGGATGGAGCCGAAGATGGATTGCGGGGCGATGATGACCATGAACAGGACGCCGTACATCACCACGTCCCAAAGGCCCATCCCGCGGCGCAGCTCTTGCTTGTAGCCGAACTGCTCGATGTTGTCCCCGGCGTTACCCTTCGCCGGAGCTTTTTGCTCTGCCATTTCCCTTTCCTTTCTTTCTTGCGGGGAAAACAAGCATTGCGCAGGGCCAGAAGCGCGATTCCCGGCTCTACGCAATAGCCCGTACTTTAGCACGTTAAAGCGCATGAGTAGAGTGAATATAGCAATTCCTAGCAATGCCGTGCATGATTTTGGGGCCGAAAGGCGGCCCTACGCGCTCACGAGATACGAAAAATGCCCGATTCCCTGGGGAAACCGGGCATTTTGCATAAGATATCGAAATCGACGACACCGGAACTGCCGTGTATTTTAGCCTCTGCTAACTAAGGCGAACGGCAGATTTATGGCGATAAACGGTTGCGCGAACGCATAGTGTTTCGCTCGTTGCGCGGCGTGATCCGGCCAGGCCTTGCCACTTGACCGGAAGCACCCCGGCGCCGTAAACGATCGTTGCAGCCCGCGATCAGACCAGCCGGTGCCTACGGCTGAGGGATTTACGGCTGAGGAATCAGAACGGGGAACTCCGACAGCTTCGGCGTCCCGATGCGCAGCGACACGTCGACCTCGCACGGCTCGCAGCCCTGGCTCACCTCGACGTCGCTTTGGACGGACATATACATATAGGTCTCCACGGCATCCCAACCGGTAACGCGCATCAGCAGACGCTGCAGCTCCTTCGAGCCGTTCATGAGCGCCTGCTCGTAATGGGTGCCGCTGCAGTTCACGTACCACTTGCCGTTGGGGCCGAAGGTCTCGAGCACCGGCCAGTTCAGCTCGAAACCCTTCACCAGCTGCACGCGAACGGTGATCTCAGCGGGGATCTCGATGCCGGTGCCGCACAGCTCGGCGTCGCCCATGGTGGCGTGCACGTCGCCCATCTGCAGAAGCGCGCCGGGAACGCGCACGGGGAAGTACAGGCGCGTGCCCTTGGTGATCTTCTTGTTGTCCATGTTGCCGCCGTGGCTGCCCACGAAGCCGTCGATGACGTCGGGGCCGGACGGCGCGGTGCCGATGACGCCGATCATGGGGTTGATCGGGAAGCTGACCTGGTTGAACGTGGCCATGCCGTCCTTGATGGGGATCTTCTTGGTGCGGTAGCCGGTGGTCTCGAACAGCGGGCCGCAGTGATCGTCGGTGGCGATGGTGCCCTCGTCGGCCACCTTCACCTCGTAGATGTCGACCACGAGCACGTCGCCGGGCTCGGCGCCCTCGATGTAGACGGGGCCCGCGGCGGGATTGGCGAAACCGTACGTGTAATCAAGGTCGGCCATGGTGGTGTTCTCATCGGGAATGCGGTTGCTGAAGCAGTCCTGCGTGTTGAACTGCAGCACCTCGCCGGGCTTGGCCGTGGCGCAAGGCTTGTTGTCCTTGGAGAATTCGTAAACCTGATCGGTGATAATCTGCATGATGCCCCCTTCTTCATGATTGCGAACGCGGCTTGCCGCCGTTTCGAGCGATTGTACGCCAACCGCCGCAGGCGCGCCACGGCGGGCGGCGCCACGGCGGGGCAAGCTCGACGGCCGGGCGAAAGCGGCGAAGGGAGAACGCGCCACGGCCACCGAGCCACCGCCCCCATCGGGAAGCCTGCGTCCAACCCGAAGGCCGAGCGGCGCGAAACAGCGCCCGGAAAGCGACAGCCGCTCAGGGCGAACCCGCCCTCCGGCGCAAAAGCCGCAAACGCAAAAGGGCGTGGCCCCGCATATGCGAAGGCACGCCCTTTCGGCGCGTTATATAGGCACGTGAGGCTCACAGCTCGAGTACGACGGCCTGCTCGAGCTCGATGCCGCTGCGCTGCGCCAGCGAATCCAGCAGCTCCGCCGCAGCCTCGGGCTCGAGCCATGCCATACCGCATCCCGCCGAAAGCTGCCGCGGGATGGGCGCAAGGCGGCCGCGAAGGCCCTCGCCTGCGGCCGCCTGCTTGAAGGCGAGCGCGTCAGTGGTGGTATGGAACGACGCCACCGCCGTCTTCACCTTCCGCCGCGCCATGGGTTAGGCGATCTCGATCACGAAATCGTCGCCGACGCGCTGCGCCGTCGCCGTGCGCTTGCGCTTCTTCGCCAGCGAACAGATGTTGTCGCGCGCCACGGTGTTGCTCACCGTCACCTTGATGGGCTCGGAGCCGCCCTTCTTCATGGCGTTCATGGTCAGGATGACCGGTTCGGGGCAAGAGAGCCCTCGGGCGTCAACTTCGATCATTGGAAGTCCTTTCGGTAAATGAACTGGGGAAATACGCTTGCAGCTTATACGCTACGCGGCGGTCTTCTGCTTGCGCACGTTCACGATGGCGATGACGAACAGCACCGCGATGCAGCACACGAGCACGATCTGGCCCGCAACGCTCGGGCCGCCCAGGACGGCGGCCTTCTCGGCGGTTGCGGCGGAGGCGGCAGCGCCCGCCAGGCCGAAGTTGTGGGCGAAGGCGGCGCCGATGAGCATGCCGACGAAGGTGACGGCGGCGTCGCAGGAGCCCTGGCCGGCCAGCGTCATCTGGCGCAGCGGGCAGCCACCGGCCAGTGTGGCGCCGAAGCCCACGGCGTACAAGCCCAGGATGTTCCACAGGTGCTGGGAGTGGGCGATGGGCTGACCAGCGAAGCTGAGCTTGAAGCCGCCGGTGGCCAGGTTGAACACCACCATGACCACGAACAGGCCGGCGATGGGGAGCATCAGGTCGAAGTCGCGCATGAGGAAGATGTTGCGGACGGAGCCGGCGAAGCAGATGCGGACCTTCTGCGCCAGGGCGCCGATGACAAGGGCGGTCACCAGGGCGATGAGCACGGGAGCGTGCTTGGAGCCCGGGCCGGCCTGGCTGACGGCGAACACGCCGGCGAAGACGCTGATGCACAGGCCGATGATCAGCAGCACGGGCAGGACGGCGCCGGCCGTCTTGTTCGTGTCATGCTCGCGGCCCAGGGAGTAGCCCTTCTTCAGGAAGAACGTGCCCGTGGCGACGCCCAGGACGAAGCCGATGAGGCCGACCCAGGCGTTCAGGTCGCCGGCGGCCATGCGCAGCACCATGCGAAGCGGGCAGCCCAGGAAGATGAGGGCGCCGATCATCATGATGAAGCCCAGGACGAATCGGGTCATGGGAGAAGAACCCGCCGTAGAGCGGTACTCGCGCGTGGCCAGGGCGATCAGGAACGAGCCGACGACCAGGCCGACGATCTCGGGACGGAAGTACTGCACCGTCTCGGTGGTCTGCAGCTTCATGGAGCCCGCCATGTCGCGGATGAAGCACGCGGCGCACATGGCCATGTTGGCGGGGTTGCCGGAGAAGGCCAGAAGCGCCATTCCGAGGCCGACCAGCACGCCGACCAGGGCCAAGCCCTTTTTGCTGTTGAGGAAATCCAAGGAAGTCCCTTTCTATATATAAAGATGAATCGTTCGCATTCGATCCTCCGTCGCGCATGCGCACGCACGGGCCCACAGGCCTGCGGGGACGACAAGGCAGAACACGCCCAAAACGCCATTCGAAACGGAAAACAATGCAAGCCGCGTCAAAGCGCGGCGAAATCGACGCCTTGCAGAATGCGTCGGATGCGGGCAGAAAGCCCATAGCAGAATGATTGCGCTAGCAGAATTTGCGCGAACCAGTGGTGCATTGTAAGGAGGTAACGGTTTCGTGTCAAAGGCAGCGGCGCTAATTTTCCCCGAGCGGTAGACGGGGCACTTGCACAAGCGTCGCTCATAAGGCTTGCCGTGGGTTTGCCCATAGGATCCTCGTGGCATTGCCGTTGCGTCACCTATGGGGTTCCGCCGAATCGCCTGCAGAGATGCCGCAGATCGCCTGTTAAGGTTCCCATATCTTCGCCGTAGCCTTGCCTATAGGGACCCTTTTAGCGTTGCGCGACATTACTCTGAAGCACCATCCATTTGTGAAGGTTCTGTGACAGGAAATCATTTGCTTGCATTGAGACTGGATGGCGCGTATAGTTCTTTCTCGCAGCTTTTCCGAAACATTCAGTTCCGCGAAAAGCGGGTCGCATATTGCGGGGTGGAGCAGTCTGGTAGCTCGCCGGGCTCATAACCCGGAGGCCGTAGGTTCAAATCCTGCCCCCGCGACCAAATGTTCAAGCCGCCCATCGGGCGGCTTTTTTGTTGCACGATACGCTGGAGCCATCGCGTCAAACAATCGAAGAGCAAGCTAAGCAGTTCTGCACGATGAAGTAAGCTCTACTCACGAATCAACGCCTTTGTCGCAATAGCTCGTAGCAACCAGCGGGCGGAACGTTTTTTGGCATGCAAATCAGCCTCAAACGCAGAGGCCGCGGAGTTAATCCACGGCCTCAAAACAGTCGTCCTTCTATCGCTTTCCCGATTTACCTATGACGCATCGGCAATCTCGTAGCCATCGGCTACGATCTTCACCGTCGCCGGAGCCTCCTTCTGCGACGTGTAACAATTGAGCACGATAGTCTCGCCGTTCAGCCAATGGTTTGCGTACAGGCCCGTCGTCTCCACTTTGACGCCGTTCGCATCGAACAGCTCGACCTTGAAGTTGATGTAGTCGAAATCGTATCCGGTGTTGTTCGAGACGGTTGCTTGGCCCGTGAAGGTCGAGTATTGTTCGGTAAACTCAAGGTTTATCGTGCCTGCCAGCGATTCTACTGCCGCCTTCTCGTTATTGTCGCGCTCCACCTTCTTGCCGTGGCTGACCAATTTATCTAAGCTGTCTTGGCATGAGGATGACACCGTAAGCCCGTACTCGTCCACGAACGTTTTTAGCAGCGTGGTGCGCTTGTCGTAAGCTTTCTGCCAATCCTGCTGAAACTTTTCGTTATCTGTCGCGCACAACTCCGCGGCTTCGCGCTGATCTTTCAGCGAATTGATGTATGCGATAGCATTTTCCTGCAGCTTGCTGTCCTCAAACTGCAAGCTCTGATACTTCTCTACCTGATTCAGCTCGGCGTCGACCAGCTTCTCATAATACTCGGTAGACTTGTCAGTCTTGGTGGACTTTTCCACCAGGGCATCGCGCGCCTCGTAGCCTTTTGCGAGCGATTGCATGAACGCCTCGTCCGCATACCGGGGCTGATCTTGGCCGTTCTGCTCAGCGCAGCCGGCAAACATGGCTGCGCATGCGGCCAAAGCGCAGGCCAGGGCAGCGGCAAGTATTATCTTCGATCGGTTCATTATGGTCTCCCTGCTAATTTGCCGTGAGCGAATCGCGCTGGTCTTGGTCGAGCGCGTCTGGATAGGTCGTGCTAGCAAGTTCCGCGCCGCTCTGGTCGACGATGCTCACAACGCAGCTGACCGGCTGCCCCGCGAACTGCTGATATATGCAGGCGATCAGCCCCGCCTGCAACGGGGCGAAAGCCTCGCTGAGCCCGACCTGGCTGTTGCTGGTGGTCAGGGTCACTTTGGAGAACTGTTCATCGTAGTCAACGGCGGTGATGGTTGACCAGGTTTCGCTGTTGGGCATCTCGTCAAGCTGCTTTGCCGTCGAATCATGCCAGGAGTCCACAAGCTCGTTGTACTTATCTATAGGCATCGTCGCGGTATAAGAGCCGTCCTCGTTGGCGACGATGTCGGTGCAGCCCCACTCCTGAAGGTTTGCTTGCACATCCTCAGCTACCGTATCCTGGAAGAATAAAGCAGGGAACGTGACCGTGCGCGTTGCGATGGTCGCCTTCTCAACGGCGCTGTTCTCGTCCTGCTCGCTCGTCACGTTACCGGAATTTTGCGTGGCACATCCCACCAGACCGGCGCCTAGCGCGCACATCGCCACCGCAATCGCGATTACGGCACCTGCGCTTTTTCCGAAAACACCTGTTTTTCCCATCTCATTCCCCTCCCATCGAGATTAAGCAAAGCCAACAAGGATGTTAGCCGTATCGAAGGTTAGACCTCAACCTCTTCCGCAACCTCGGGAACCACGTCCTTGCGCCCCTCAGAGCCGCGAACGGCGCGAGCCAGCCATTCAACCGAACGTCATGGATGCTGGAACCCTCGCGCCCGCCCCTTCTCCCCGCCGCGTAGCACGCAATTAACGCCACGACACGAGCGTTATCGCGTTTGAAACAATTCCGTAAACTGCCTTCGGTAGCGTTTTCCCTGTCATGTACGCGAGGAAAGCGCATGCGTTAGGGACGAGCTATTCACCTACCGCGCGGTCGAGGCGTTCATGCGCGGGGATGATCCCGACGTGGCAAACGAGCGGAACCGAAAGACCGGAAGGCTGTGGTGGGGCAAACTCGCCGCGAGAACCGTAATAGCCGCGTTCGTCGGGCTTTGCTTCGGATGGGGGCTTGCGAGCCTTCTTTTCAAGCTCATCGGCTGATCCGTCAAGAGGCGATTTCCGCATTTGATGAGACCTAGCATATTTGAATAAAGATACGGCAAGGAAGGAGAAGAGCGATGAAAGAGCGTTTCGTGGAGGTCTATTCCCAGGGAATAGACTCCGCCTGATTTTCTCCAATTTCGGTCATTTTTTCTAGGGAGGTGCGGCGGGCAGAGACTCGCTTTTTCCTCGGCTTGTCTTGACGGCATCTCCCCTGTTGTAGTACCTTGCCCCTGTTTAAAAACGCGTGGATTTTTCTGGGCGCCAGCCACCTTTTCGCCACGCAACCGAGCAGTCGGTTGTGTGGCTTTTTCGTCTCGGCAGCAGGCGCCACAAGCACCGCCAGAAGACCGGACGAACCCCACCTTCCGACTGCAGGGAACAGACGCACGAGGCGTGCGTCTGCGAGACAGCAGACGGAAGGAAGCATGATGGCAGGAACGGACACAATCAAGCAGCAGGGCGCCGGGGCAGGAGCCACGAGCGCGGGGCAGGCCAAGGCGGCGCTCCAAGTCTTTGCGGGCGGCGCCTGCTACGGTGCCATGGCCACGACCTACAAGCTCGCCTACGCCGCGGGCTTCACCTCGGCGCAGGTGGTGGCGAGCCAGGCGTGGTTCGGCTGCTTCTTCTTCGCCCTCGCCACGCTCGCGGGCCACGCGCTCGGGCACCGCTGGCAGCGCGTGGGCTGGAAGCTCGCCCTCAAGCTCATGGGCCTGGGGGCCCTCACCTGCCTCACCTCGATTCTCTACTGCTACGCCATGAGCGTGCTGCCCGCCCCGGTGGCACTCACGCTCCTCTTCCAGTTCACGTGGCTGGGGCTCGTGTGGCAGACCGTCATGACGCGCCGGCCGCCGAGGCCCCTCCAGGCGGTCTCCGCCCTGGTCGTCGTCTTCGGGACGGTGTTCGCGAGCGGCGTCTACAAGACCGGCATCGCCGGGTACGACCCCGTGGCCCTGCTCTGCGCGCTGGGGGCGGCCGTGTCCTGCTCCCTTTTCGTCACCCTCTCCGGCAGGGTCGAGGCCCCCTGCTCGTCCGAGCAGCGCGGCGTCATTGTGTGCGCGGGCTCCGTGGTCATGTCGCTCACGGTGTGCCCGGACTACGTCGTCTCGGGCGTCCTCGCCCAGGGCATCCTGCTCTTTGCCGTCATCGCCGGCTTCTTTGGCCTGCTCTGCCCGGTCCTGCTCTTCGGCATGGGCTCTCCACACCTGCCCGCGGGCCTCTCCACCGTCATGGCCGCCGCGGAGCTCCCCGCCGGCCTGCTCGTCGCCATGATCGTCCTCGGCGAGCCGCTCGGCGTCGTCGAGTGGCTGGGCGTCGCCATCATCCTCGCCGGCGTGTGCCTGGCGCAGGTCTCCCCCCCTGCGCGCCGGCCGCCTGCGAAGGGATGACTAGCTGACGGCTCGTTCCGCGGCGGCGGAGGGGCCGACGGCGGCGAGGAGACTCTCTGCCGACTGCGAGACCCCGACGAAGCGCTGCATGTCGACGCCATCCTTCTTGCAGACCGCAGGAAGCAGCACGTCCCTCGTGGTCATGCCCGGAACGTCCCTTATCGCGCCGATCAGGCCGAAGGCGACGAACCACCCGAAGCTGAGTCCCACCGTGGCGTCGATGACAGGCAGCATCGCCACGGATGCCGCGGACACCGGATCCAAGACGGCGGAGACATCCCGCCTGTTGAGGACGTCGAGCACCCCGCCTCCGACTTGGTGCCGTGGACGGTGCGGCTGGGCTACTTCCTGCACTTGCCCGTCACGGGGTCCTTCCCGAGCGAGACCCTGATGCGCCGCGTGTTCTTCTTGCCCGTCTTCTCGATCGATCCTATGCCGGATAATGAGCTTCTTCCTGACATCGTTTGCCCTTTCCCTTCTCGTCTTTATGGGAAAGAAGACCGCCATTCGAGACACCTCTTGTCAAGTGTTTGATACGGTCTTCTTTTCCCGTCTTCGGTCACGATACGGAAACGTACTGTTTTGGGTTTTGGGCGAAAATGCTGAAACATCCTGAAACATCATGGGTATCAGGATTTTTTGACGGGATTCTGAACTGTAAAATAGGGAAAAGTGAAGCAATCTGACCACTTGCAAGGTGTTCTCATAACCCGGAGGCCGTAGGTTCAAATCCTGCCCCCGCAACCAAATGTTCAAGCCGCCCATCGGGCGGCTTTTTTATTGCCAAAACGTTTTTCTTCACCAGGCCGACATGCTACTTCGACAACAGAAGCGCCCATTAACGGAACCGGCGATTCTGCCTGACGCGTTTAAAGCGCCCCTCCTGCCGCATAACGCGCAATTAATGCCGCAACGCGTTCGTTTTCCAAATCGAAACAATTCCGTAAACTGCCTTCGGTAGCGTTTTCCCTGTCATGTACGCGAGGAAAGGGTATGCGTTAGGGAGACCCGCTCCCCCGTTCGGTTCTCCTGAACGCATGCGCTCTTCCCGACAGGGAAAGGGAAAGGCCATGGAGGATTTCCTTACATCGTTCTTCATCACGCCGTTCACCGGACTTGCGGAGGGAATCGCCACCGCTACCAGCCCGCTCGACGTCATCGATGCCGTCGATGGCTTCGTGTGGGGCCCTATCATGATTTTGCTGCTGCTTGGCACGCACATCTTCATGACCATCCGCACCGGGTTCATCCAGCGCAAGATCGGCACCGGCATCAAGCTGTCCGTCACCAAGGACGACCCCTCCAACGCCGACGGCGACATCACCCAGTTCGGCGCGCTGACCACGGCTCTTGCCGCCACCATCGGAACGGGCAACATCGTCGGCGTGGGCACGGGCCTGCTGTTCGGCGGCCCGGGCGCCATCTTCTGGATGTGGATCACCGGTATCCTGGGCATCGCCACGAAATACTCCGAGGTGTTCATCGGCGTGAAGTACCGCGTGAAAGACCACTCCGGCAAGATGCTCGGCGGCGCCATGTACGCCCTTGAGCGCGGCTTCAAGAATAAGAAGGCCGGCCGCATCCTGGCCATCCTGTTCGCCCTGTTCGCTTCGTTGGCGGCCTTCGGCATCGGCGCCTCCACGCAGTCGAACTCCCTGGCAGATGCGCTGTACAACACCTCGCTTATCGACGGCAAGGCTATCCCACAGTGGCTGGTGGGCGCCGTGGTGGTGGCTCTTGTGGCCATCGTCATCCTGGGCGGCATCAAGTCCATCTCCAAGGTGTGCGAGAAGCTGGTCCCCGTCATGGCTGTCTTCTACGTGGTGTGCTGCCTGATCATCATCGGCATGAACGGCCAGTTCCTGGGCGAGGCGATCCGCCAGATCATCGTGGGCGCCTTCACCCCCGCAGGCGCCGCAGGCGGCGCCGTGGGCTCGACCATCACCCTGGCCCTGCAGTTCGGCTTCAAGCGCGGCATCTTCTCCAACGAGTCCGGCCTGGGCTCCGCCCCGCTGGTCGCCTCCTCCGCCACCACGAAGAACCCCGCACGTCAGGCGCTGGTTTCCATGACCGGCACGTTCTGGGATACCGTCGTGGTGTGCGCCATCACCGGCCTGATGCTCATGACCACGCTGCTGGCGAACCCCGAGCTTTCCACGGCCATCGCTAACGGCACCATCTCCTCGGGCGCCGGCCTTGCGACCGCCGCGTTCGAGAAGATCCCCGTGTTCGGCCCCTTGGTGCTGCTGGTTGGCCTGGTCACCTTCGCGTACTCCACCATCCTGGGCTGGAGCCAGTACGGCAACCGTGCCATCAGCTACCTGCTGGGCAAGAAGGCCGCCCTGCCCTACTACATCGTGTTCCTGCTGTTCGTGTTCTGGGGCTGCATGATGGTCGGCGATGCCGCCGGCAGCGCCGCGGTCTCCAACCTTAGCTCCGTGGTATGGAATGTGGCCGACGTGATGAACGCGCTCATGGCCATCCCGAACTGCATCGCGGTCCTGGGCCTGTCCGCCATCATCGCCCGCGAAACGAAGCATTACGTATACGACAACAACCTGGAAGAAGTCGACAAGACCGAGATTCCGCAATACCACGAGAAGTAGAACGGTTTTACCTCTCCAGCACATGTTGAAGGGGCTCGTATTCGAGTCCCTTCCCTTTTTGCCCAAAACCACCCCGATTCAACAGCGGGGAGCGCGTAAACAGGGGGCGGAAGTGCGTTCATGCAGCACCCGAATCACACCGACGGCGCGCGCCATGTCTTTTCTCTTTTCTGGACGCGTTCGGCTTTCAAAGTGCGCATACAATTTTTCGTTGCCCCCCTTGTCCACGCTGACCGATGCGGACGATAAGCCCTATAATTACCTGCTGTGAAAACGCCATCTAGGCGACAAGAGGGGGCACATGCCATGAGAAGGGTCCACGTCCAGACCGTTAGCTTTGCGAACATCGCCATCACGATCGCGCTCGCCATCGTATGCGCCATCCTGTTTTGGCAGGGACGAGCGCAATTCAATGTATTGCAGCAAGCAACCGAGGCGTACATCTCCTGCGAGAACGACGCGCAGCAGGTGCAGGACAGGTCGGATCGCCTGACCGAGCAGGTTCGCCTGGTCACCATGACCGCCAAACCGGAGTACATCGACAACTACTTCTCCATGGCAAACAGCAACGAGGAGTTCGACGAGGCTTTTGCGGATCTCAAAAGCCGGTTCGAGGGAACCGATGCATACGAATCGCTGCGCACCGCGATGGACGAATCGAACGAGCTGATGAACACCGAGTTCTACGCCATGCGCCTGATCTGCGAGGCGAACGATATCGACCCCTCCCCCTGGCCGGAAATCGCATCATGCCAGATCAGCGATGATGATTCGCGCACATCGCACGACAGCATGATCTATAAGGCGCAAAACCTCGTTTCCGATTCCAAATACCAGGAAGCGAAGGATTCCATCAACAGCCACACCACCGACTGCATCGCCAAAGTAACCGACGCCACAATCGGCAACCAAAACCGCGCCGCTTCCGTATTCGATGGCATTTACGGCACGATCGAGGCATGCGTGGCGATCTACATCGCCCTGACGTTGGTCATCTGCGCGCTCGTCCGTCGCGCCGTCGTGAAACCCCTGCTAAGCTTCGGCGACAGCATCAAGGCCAACCAACTGTTCCCCGTGCAGGGCGCCGGCGAGCTGCAAGTGCTGGCGGAAACGTATAACCGCGTGTTCACGGAAAACGAGGCCACGCACATGGTCGTCAAACATCAGGCCGAGCACGACCCGCTGACCGACCTGCTCAATCGCGGGTCGTTCGACAAGGCCCTGAAACTCCACGACGACGGCAAGCACGACTTCGCGCTCATCTTAGCCGACGTCGACCAGTTCAAATCCGTCAACGACACCTTCGGCCACGCCGTGGGGGACCAGGTGCTCAAGCGCGTATCCAGCCTGCTGCAGGTAGCATTCCGCAACACCGATTTCGTGTGCCGCATCGGCGGCGACGAGTTCGCCGTCATCATGGTGGATGCGACCAGCGATCTGCGACACATCATCCAAGAGAAGATCGATTTCGTGAATACGGAGTTATCGAAGCCCATCGATGGCATGCCGCAGGTATCGCTGAGCGCAGGCGCCGCGTTCGCCGATCGCCCCGATCCCGGCGACAGCATCTACAAGGACGCGGACGATGCGCTGTATCACACGAAGGAAAACGGACGCGGCGGCTGTTCCTTTTTCGGTGAGTTCTAGCGTCTGAACAGGGAAGATACGCGAACACAGGACTTGCGCAAGCGAAAGGCGATCCGGGTCCGCGCACAACCCAACGAATAGCGAAACCCCCGGAAGCGATGCAGCCATTAGGCTTCGTCTCCAGGGGTTTCGCGTAAAGTACGAGACAGCTGCATTTGCAAGCAACGGATCAGGCTACGCTTAGAAGAAAGCGCACACCAGACACCTAAGAGGCTAAACAAAGTCCATCTCGCCAGCCAATCACGCAGCAATGCCAAGCGTCATTTTCGGCTTTTGAGGACCCCCCCCCGTCTCTGACTCGATTAAGGGCTGCAAAAAACTGCATCTCATTCGAAACGCCCATTTTATGGTAGATGTTGGCAATATGGCGCTTGAGGGTATTTCTACTGATGCTTAGCTTATCGGCAATCTCTACACGCGATATGCCCTTTACCAGCAAGCAAGCAACTTCCCACTCACGCGGGGAAAGAGAGTACGCAGCAACAATGGGGTCCACATCGCAATCCATCATAAAGCGATTCACGCCATTTGGGTACACAAGACGAAAACGACTGCAAAGATGTTCGTTCACTTCTTCAAGCACGCGCATTTCCTCATCGGTGAAATCACCATGCTCTTTTGAGCGCATAAGGGAAATAGTGCCGAACAGAATATCATCGGCAGCGATGCAAGCTGTCGCCGTGTAGAAAATGCCTAAACGGCTTTCCCATTCCTGGTGAATACGCGACCGCTCAATCACCTCTGGTCGCATTAAATCCGTTGAGCGAATCGTCCTGGGTAAGCATTGATTGTAAAACCACGACAGATAGTCAATAGCGTGATAGTAATTCGCATATAACGCCGTAAGTTCGTCGTCGGTATCCGTGCTTCGATAGTTGAAAGCAGATTTATGCGAATCGGATTGGTCGTTAAGCGCTGTATATGAATGATCGAAAGGTATTATCCCCCGCAAACCATCACAACAAGTTACGAGCAAATCTTCCATAGGTGTAGTGTAAAGCTTGAGAATCAGGTCATTCTGTTTTCTATGGATGTCATCTTCCATATGCACCACTCCATGCATGATCAACGTGTCCCCATACATGGAATTATACTCGCTTAACATGATGCGCAATGGTTTTTCATCGACGGTCGGTTCTGGAAGGCACCGAAGGAGGCATGCCCCCTTCCCATAAAACCGGAAGCATACAAGAGATTACTATTTGTTCAATATGGCAATAGCCCCATCGCTTTACCGATGGGGCTATTGCCTGCAGATGGAAAATGCGACAGCGGCGAATTCCGTCGCAAGGCAAACTGCATTTCACGCTCGCACAGTCGGTGGCAAAAATAGGAAGGGCCACCGACCGCCACGATGCGAGGCCCCGAGCAGAAGCTCCGGGCGACTACCAAGACCCGCAAAACGTTCAGCTGAACACGTTCCACGAGGAACACCATGCTTCCTTCTCGCTCATGCACACGCGTAGAAGTCCGAAATCACGCGAGGAGGGGACGCAACGCAAGGAAGAAGTATGGTGTCACCCGTCAACGCCGGCCCTCGGGGTAAACCCTATCAGAGGATTCACCCCGAGGGCGCTTAGGAGGGTTGCGGCAGAGCATGCGCACGCACTGCCGCGAATAGGTGGATGACATCCCGGAGTCGAGTACTCGGTGGCGCTCCGATTAAACGATTCGGAGTATCGCCCACAAATCCGAAGGCTACGCGAATCTCTCCACTCCGAGACCACCTAAGGCCGTTTTGAACGATCCGTGGTGCGTTCCTGCAACGGTCAACATCCTCGGACTTCTGCCGACGGCCTTGAGGCGTCATCGAATTAAGCAACGATGACGGTGCCCGTCTTGCCCTCGAGA
>NZ_HE611014.1:65819-205463 GCF_000236865.1 Senegalimassilia anaerobia JC110
CTGATATGGCATAGGGTTTACCTCCTTGCTTGTTTATCGAAAACTATTCCTTACCGTTCGATTCGATGCCAGCCTTCTCATTAGGCTTCGGGAAACCGCCAATACCTCTCTTCACCAGGAGCAGCTTTCCTAGCACATAGTATGCAAGCGCGCTGAAGACGCACACGGCAGTTGTTGCGTTGCAGTACCTGAAGGCGTCATGAGGAATGCACAGGAAGGGATCGAAAATTGCAAGATACAGCGCCACCGAAGCTGCGAAAACGCCAATTGCAACCCAGTTGAAGCCACCCCAGAAATAGTACTTGGAGTTCTTGCCGTTGTTGTAAGCGTCGCGAATGGAAATGTGCTTTTTCCTGAACGCGTAGTAGTCAACCAGCTGCATCATTGCGATAGGAGCGCAGCTCATGCTGGAAATACCCAGGATGATATAGAAATTGTCGTACAGCGGCTCAGCCCAAATCATGCCGACGAAAGCAATCAGGGTAATCAAGCCAGTGCACTTGCCCCATGGGATTTTCACAAAGGTCTTCACTTGTTTAATGCCAATACCCAGGTTGTACAACATAACGGAGCATGCGGTAATGTCGGCGCAAATCACCAGCAGCAAAGCCGCGGTGCCAAGACCCAGACCGCCCATCGGAATCATCCATGCAGTCGGATCGGAGCTGTTCACCAGCAGAGATGCTGCAACACCCATAACGGTGCCCAGAGTCGCGGCGAAAACCAATCCGATAACGTTTGGCCAGAAAGCCGCCTTCGTGGTCTTGCACAGCTTCGCAACACCACCCATATTCGGCCACCAAGAAAAGCCGGCGCCCATACTGAGCTCGAAGACTACCAGGAAGTTCAGCCACTGGTCCTCAAACGGAGCCAAGGGCTTAGCGGACAGAACGGTATCCCAACCGTAGTTCATGCTGACCACAACGAACAGGAAGATCAAAATGATGACGAAAATAGGTGCTACGAAGTTATTGAGCTTCTTCAAGAGCACAGGGCCCTTCCAGGCGACCATCCAGCAAATCGCGCCGGCAATCACCGAAAGAATGAACACGGGAACACCGGTAGTGATGTCCGTTCCGGTAAACCCAAGCACGATATTGCCAACGGCCTTCGCCACCATCATACAGAGGATAACCAGCCAAGCAATAACGAATATGGACATCAAAATCAGGAATACCTTCGTGCCTTTGCCACCAAGGATGCCTCGCACCGATGTGTATGCGTCGACTCCATATTTTCCCGATATCACCTGCGTCGCAAGCGACATAAGCAATACTGCAACGATGTTGCCGGCAATCGAGCCAACCAGCGCTGTCGGAACGTCTACATATAGCGCCAGACTTCCTCCGGTGATAAAACACCATGCCGCGCACGCAAAACCCGTGATAACTACCGTGTAATCTTTGAAACCATAAGGACGCTCGCTTTTTAGAACAGGCATAGACTCGCTTTGAGCCTCGCTGTTGACATCTGCTTCAGCCATAATGCACCTCCCCTTAGAAATACATGACCGCATACCAGATAACAGGCAACACTCCCAGCACGATAAACATTGCGGCTATCAAAATGTTGTCGGCTTTATCCAGTCCAGGAATGAGCTTTCCCTCGCGTTCTTGCTCTTCGATTTCCGCGATACGCTCGAACAGTTCCCCTTCGTGAGCTTCATCGAAGTTCGTGTTTCCGCTCAGCTCGGACCTGATTTCATCTACGGCACTCATGGACTACTCCCTCCTTCTGTTATCGAAGTTGGCATCCTACGAAGCGAGCACGGCAACCATTACCGCCACCGGCGTTTTCAAAAAGGGTCGTTTCTTTCGCACGGTTCCCCTCTTGCGCTTCGTAATCCAAAAGAGAGCGCAAGTCTTACCTCTAGTAAAAACCTACGCCCTCCGTATTCAGAACCCATTAACCCTGTTAGCAATTAATGCGAATCATGAATTTATGGGTCAGATGCCTATTTGAAAGTGTTTCCAAGCTTTAAGCAGAGGGCTCCTGCTGCGTGATGCAGTGGATGTTGCCACCGCCGTACACAACCTGGCGAGAGTCAACGCCAACGCACTTGAACACGCCTTCGCCCCACGTCTCGTCGTAAATCTTCTGCAAGGTTTCTACGGCAAGAGCATCATTAACGTCGCCGTATTGCGGGACGATGCAACCGTGATTGGTTACCAGGTAATTCATGTAGGAAGCAATCTGCGGCTCGTCCTGCGCGGTACGCGGGTTCACCAGGTCGATGGAATTCGCTTCCTCATCGGACATGAAGCAAGGCTTCTCGGGCATGGGAAGCTTGTAGACCTTCAGCTTGCGACCCTTAGCATCGGTAGCGTTAACCAAAGTGTCGTAGATTTCATGGCACTGACGATAGAACGGATAGTCCGGATCATCGGTCCAGATGCAGGCCACAACGCCAGGAGCGATAAAGGTCGCACAGTCGTCAATATGACCGTTAGTAACCTCGGGATCGATGCCTTCCTTAACCCAAATAACCTTCTCAACGCCCAAGTACTCTTCGAGTTCTTTGGTCATGTAAGCGCGCAGTTCCTCGCTGAAAGGCTCATATTTACGCGGGTACAGCGGCCAATCACCTGCATCAGGCTCATGGGCGACCAGCACAGAAGCGGTACGACCACCGGAAAGCAGGCACGAGTCCGTAACGATAAGGGTACCTTCACCATCAACGGTAATAGAACCGCCCTCGAGAATCACATGGTCGGGACGATACGTGCGAACCCCCACGTAGTCGGCCATTTTACGCGCGATTTTAGCGTCCTTGTCCCAGGGGAAGTACAGGCCGTCCACCAAGCCACCGTATGCATTGAAGTGCCAGTCAGTAGCAGCCTTGTCGCCCTTGCCATTCACCAAGAACGTGGCGCCGGTATCGCGGAACCAAGCATCGTTGATGCTCATCTCCATAACCGTCACGCGCTCGTTATCCTTGAACACAGCCTTGCAGTTGTCGTAGTCGGCCTCGTTGCAGCACATCACAACGGGAGTGAACTCGGAAATGGCATTCGCAATGCCGGCATAGGTGCGCTGAGCGGGCACGGCGCCGAACGCAAACGTGTCAGGACGGTTCGGCCAGCCCATGAACACGCGGTCTTGCGGGGCGAATTCGGCCGGCATATAGAAGCCATCGGCTTTAGGAGTGGATTCGGATTCGGTAATCTGACGCATTTCAGTACCTCCAATGAGTACGAAGGGCTGCATGATCGCTGCCGACCATGCAGCCCTTTGCGAAATATGATTGTGCCTTGTTCGATTGACGAGAACTGGGCTAGCGTCAACCGAACGACAAAACTTACGCCTTAGAAGTCGTAGTTGTGAATGCGCGGGGTCAGCAGATCCTCGACCTTACCGCGGTAGTAGTTCTCCAGATACTCGCTGGTGTTGCGGCGGAGCGGCCACAGGATGTACACCAGGATACCGCGCTGAGCATACAGACGATTCTCGCCCAGGGGCAGCAGAGCAGACTGTGGGCCATCCCACACTGCGTCAGTCATCTCCCAGTTACGGTTACCGGGCAGGTAGTGCATAACCCAAGCGGACTTCGGGGCATGAGCCATGAGCTCTTCGTTGATCTGGTACTTCGGGTAGAACACCTCGAAGGCTTCCTTCTCGCAAACGCCCATCTTGTGGTAGTTCACGACACCGGTGTAGAAGAAATCGGTTTCGGGAGCGTACTCATAGGGATCCTCGGTGCAGATGATCTCGCCGTTGCCATCCTCGGCAGCCTGAGCGCGGCACTTTGCCAGCAGCTCGTCGGAGGGCCAGAACTTCTTGGGGGCAGCGCAAATCACGCGAATGCCCAAGCGCGGGAACAGGGAGAGATGGTCCATGAACACGCAGTCAAAACCGTCAGCGCCATCGCCCAGCCACATGAAGGTGCAATCAGACAGCTTCTTGCCCTTCGGCTTGCGCTCGATCATCGTGATAAGGTCGGCAATGACCTGCGTGGGATGATGCTGCTCCTGGCTACCAAAGCCATCAGACCGGAACTCGGCGCAGGACATGCCGCTGATAACCGGTACAGTGGAGTTGGCAACAACCTCATCGATGACGCGCTGAGACAGGCTACGAATCATGATGGCGTCGGCCATGGAAGAAATAATGGCCGCAGTCTCCGCGATATCCTCTTGGCCAGAGCCGGCATGCAGAGAGCTGCCATCGAGGAACATTGCATGGCCGCCAAACTGGGTCATGGCCGTCTCGAAGCTTACGCGGGTACGGGTTGACTGCTGGTCGAACATCATAGCAAGGGAGACGTCCTTAAGCAGAGGCAAGCGAACGCCCTTCTCCTCCATCTCCTTCAGCAGCAGGCAAACATCAAGCAGTTCGTTGATTTGGTCCACGCTCCAGTCGCTCAGACGGTTCATGTCCATGTAATGCTCGTGCTTCATAACCCTCACTCCTTCTTTCTCGCCGTTCGTCTTTCGACGATTCGCTATTGGTTTGAACCCCTCACTTGGGATCCGATGGCTGCCACTTTACGAGCCGCAAGGGATAACCCTCAATCGGCTTGCTGTACCATTTATGAAAAGTGCGTGAAGGGATTAGACTAGTTATTGCGTACGGGTTAGAAGGGTGCATCTATATAACCTAATAGGGTTATATAGATGTATTGATAGATGGTATGAATGGTTTGAACTGTGAGACCGCTTGTTCTCGCCAATACGAATTACCAATGAGAGGAACTATGCTATTGATGATATTGCGGCGCTTTTTTGCAGGTCAACGTGTGTTTTACTGAGTTGAAAACGGGGAAGTTCGGTCTCGAAGGCAAACATGGAAATATGCTCCCGAGTGCCCGCCAAAGCGAAGCCGACAACCTAATGCAGCACGCGTAACTCTTTTGTAAGTCGCAAATCGCCTGAAGCGAGCGAAAGGGGTCTGCCGTAATTTATGGGCGATTTGCTTCCGTATCGCATAATCGACCGCATAGCAAACCCCCCGGAACTGAAGCCACACGGCTTTGGTTCCGGGGGGTTTGCGCTGTTCGCTAGATGCTAGATCAGGCTCACAAGCAGTTCATGGATGCGCAAGTCGTCGTCGAGCTCCGGGTGGAACGAGACGCCCAGCTGGTTTCCCGAGCGCACGGCCACGATGCGATCGTCCACACGCGCCAGGACCTCGGCACCTTCATGCGCCTCCTTGATGAACGGGGCGCGGATGAAGGTCATGGGGATGTCGGCGGTTTCGCCATCCGGTACGCCGGGCAAACCCACACACGGGGCGATGGTGCGGAAGCTTCCCAGCTGGCGGCCGTATGCGTTGCGGCGAACCGTCACCGGCAGCGTTCCGATGGCGCCCGGCGCGGTCGCGCCCGCGGCAACGGGGCCGTTCGGGTCGCCGGCGGCGGGAACGCCTTCTTCGACGTTTTGCGCCAGCAAAATCAGGCCCGCGCATGTGCCCAGCACCGGCAGGCCGGCGACCACGCGGGACTTCAGCGTGTCGAGCATGCCAAGCTCGCGCAGCATCTTCGCCTGCGCCGTGCTCTCGCCTCCCGGCAGAACCAGGGCATCGTAGGGCTGTTCGACATCGGGCCCCTGACGAAGCTCGATGCATTCGCACCCCAGCTTCGCCAGCGCGCGCTCATGCTCGATAAACGCCCCCTGAACAGCCAAAACAGCGATTTTCTTTCCCATTACTTGCCGCGCTCTGCCATGAGGAGGGCGATCTCGCTCTCGTTGATGCCGACCATGGCCTCGCCCAAATCCTCGGAAAGCTCGGCGATGAGCTTGGCGTCGGTGTAGTTCGCCACTGCCTTCACAATCGCCTGCGCGCGCTTCTCGGGGTTGCCGGACTTGAAGATGCCGGAGCCCACGAACACGCCCTCGGCGCCCAGCTGCATCATGAGCGCAGCGTCGGCCGGAGTGGCAACGCCGCCGGCGGCGAAGTTCACGACGGGCAGCTTGCCGTTCTCATGCACGTATTTCACCAGCTCAACGGGCACCTGCAGCTGCTTGGCGGCCTCGAACAGCTCGTCGGCGCGCAGGTTCTGGATGCGGCGGATCTCGGCGTTCATCATGCGCATATGGCGCACGGCCTGCACCACGTCGCCCGTGCCGGGCTCGCCCTTGGTGCGAATCATCGTGGCGCCTTCGGCGATGCGGCGCAACGCCTCGCCCAGGTCGCGGGCGCCGCAGACGAACGGCACGTTGAACTGGGTCTTGTCGATGTGGTACGTGTCGTCGGCCGGGGATAGCACCTCGGACTCGTCGATGTAATCGATGTCGATGGCCTGCAGCACCTGAGCCTCCACGAAGTGGCCGATGCGGCACTTTGCCATAACGGGGATGGACACGGCCTCCTGGATGCCCTTGATCATCTTCGGGTCGCTCATGCGGGACACGCCGCCGGCGGCGCGGATGTCGGCGGGAATGCGCTCGAGCGCCATGACGGCGCAAGCACCCGCCTGCTCGGCGATGTGCGCCTGCTCAGGCGTGGTGACGTCCATGATGACGCCGCCCTTCAGCATCTGGGCAAGCTGGCGGTTCAGGGCAACGCGCTCTTCGGCGGTTTGAGGCTCGGTCATTTCCTACTCCTTCTCTGAGAATGTGAATGCCCGAAGGTTACGCTTCATCTGGTTATGGTAGTATCACCAAAACTGTTTCTTTTTATATGACCAGATGTTCCACGTGAAACAATCGGGGAAAGCGGTGACGAACAAGTGTTCTTCTACGATATGGAATCGCATGGTGAACTGGCTCTTTACGAATACTTGTATCGTTGCATCCGTCACGATATCGCGCATGGAAAAGTCGAACCCGGGCAGAAATTGCCGTCGAAACGCGCGCTGGCAAAGCAGCTGGGCGTCAGCCTGATCACCATCGAGGCCGCATACGACCAGCTTGTCGCCGAAGGCTATATCCGCTCGCGCGAACGCTGCGGCTACTACGCATGCGACCTCGCGCCCGCTGCCAAGATCGAGGAGCAGGGAAACGTTCGGTTCCGAACCGCGACAGAAACGAGAGCAAACCGCAGGCGCGAGGGTCATGCCTCAAACCCGAACGGTCCGCAGCCTATTTCGCAAAATGAAGAGCATCTGGAAAGACGAACCGGATATCGTCCATCCGACGCTGACTTCGCCCCGTCGCTCAATGGCCTTGCACCCCACGCTCGAAACGCCCCGTCCGATGCGCCGCTGCTCGCAGACTTCACGCACAGCACGCTGGCAACCACCATGCTCCCCTACTCCGCTTGGGCGAAAGCCGTCCGCCGAACGCTTTCGGATGAATCGGCGGCATCGCTGGCCGAAGCCGCTTCCGCAGCAGGGTCGCCCGAACTGCGAAGCGCCATCGCCGACCATTTGCGGCAATACCGCGGGATGGACGTGTCGCCCGATCAGGTCGTCATAGGCGCCGGGTCGCAAACGTTGTACCAGCTGCTTGTGCAACTGCTAGGGCGCACAAGGCGCTACGCAGTGGAAGATCCGGGATACCCCCTGCTCACGCGCATGTACGAGCAGCAGGATGCGCAGGTGGCGCATATCGGGCTGGACGATTCCGGCATCGACATCGATGCGCTGGAAGCTTCCGACGCATCGGTTGCCCACATCATGCCGTCGCACCAGTTCCCCACCGGGATCGTCACCACGGCGGCCCGACGTCGCGAGCTTTTGAACTGGGCGCGCGAAAGAGACCGCTATCTGATCGAGGACGACTACGACTCGGAGTTCCGCATGGCCGGGCGACCCATCCCCTCGCTGTTCGGCATCGATGCCGCCGAACGCGTGCTGTACCTCAACTCGTTCGCAAAAAGCCTGGGCGCGGCGTTTCGCATGGCGTACCTGGTGTTGCCGCCGCAACTGGCGCAGCGATTCCGCAAGCAACTCGGCTTCTACGCGAACACCGTCAGCCCGCTCGACCAGCTGGCATTGGCTCGCTTCATCGAGCAAGGCCATTACGACCGCCATGTGAACCGCCTGCGCACCCACGCACGCAAAACGCAGGACGCCCTGGTCAACGCCCTGCACGAAGCCTTCGGCGATCGCATTGCGTTCGCCGGCCTCAACGACGGCTTGCATTTCATCATGCAATTGGAGAGTGAACGCGGCGAACGCGAACTTGCCACCGCCGCCGAAGCCGCCGGCATCCGCATCGCCCCGCTGTCGAGTTTCGCCGGCACAGCTTCGTTAAGCGGCGCCCCGACCGGCACCGAGCCGCAGGCAAACACGGCGAGCGAAACCTCCCCCGCGCGCTTCATCCTGCGAAGCGACAGCACCTCGATCGAGGAATCGCCCGCCGTTGCAAACGCGCTTGCGAATGCATGGACATAGAGCACCAAAACGCAAAAAAGCGCGAGCCGGGCTTCTCACCCGGCTCGCGCCTCAACGGCATATCAAGTAAACACTACTCGGCGTCGTAGGACTCCTTGAGCGCCTTCAAGGCCGGCAGGCTGTTCTCGATGGTCTCGCGGGCGATGCAGTAGCTCATGCGCACCCAGCCCGGGCAGCCGAAGCTGTCTGAAGGCACGATGAGCAGCTCGTGCTGCTTCGCACGGTCGCTGAACGCCTGGGCGTCGGGCTCCAGAGCGCGCACCCACAGGTAAAACGCGCCGTCAGGCTGCACATACTCGTAGCCCATCTCGTCCAGGGCCTCGGTGAGGATGCGGCGGTTGGTGGCGTAGGCCTCAACATCGGACGGCTCGTCGACGCACGCAGCAGCAACGCGCTGGAACAGTACCGGCGCGCAGATGTAGCCATGCGCACGGCCTGCGCCGGCGACGGCGAAGAACACGCGGTCCGCCTCTTCGGCGTCCATGGTGTCGGAAACGTACACGTAGCCGACACGCTCGCCCGGCAGGCTGAGCGCCTTGGAATACGAATAGCACACCAACGTGCGGGGATAGATGGTGGGAACGTAGGGAACCTCCACGCCGTAGGTGATCTCGCGATACGGCTCGTCGCTGATCAGGTAGATCGGATGGCCGATCTCCTTGCCCTTCTCCTCGAGCATGGCGGCCAGCGCCTCCAGGTTCTCGCGCGTATACACCGCGCCCACCGGGTTGTTCGGCGAGTTGATGATGACAGCCGCGGTCTTCTCGTTGATGGCGGCGCCCATGGCCTCCACGTCAAGCTGGAAGCTGGGAACCTGCGTGGGCACCTCGACGATGGAGCAGCCCATGGTCTCGATCCACACCTTGTACTCGGGGAAGTACGGGCTAGGGACGATGACCTCGTCGCCGGCGTTGGTGACGGCGCCCAGGCTGATGGCGATGGATGCGGCGGCGCCCACCGTCATGTACACGCGACCCGCCTTCGCAGGGATGCCGTAGCGGCGGGCGATGCTGTCGGCGATGGTCTGACGGACGGCGGGGATGCCGGCAGCGGGCGAATACGCGTGCAGCTCGACCGGCGGCAGCTTCATAAGCTCCTCGATGGTGTCGGCCACCTTCTGCGGCGCGGGCACGCTGGGGTTGCCGATAGAGTAGTCGAACACCTTGTCCTCGCCGATCTCGGCCTTGCGCTTCAAACCGTAGGCGAACAGCTCGCGAATCGCGGAGGGCGCATTTCCCAGGCCATACATTCTTTCGTCGATCATAAGGTGCTCCTTGCATGCCGGTGCGCATAACGCACGATGATAGGTTCGCCGTTCAGATTAGCACTTTCGCACCGCGTTGCCGCCCGCATCGCTGCCAACAAAGTTAGCCGGAGCACGAAAACCGCATTTGGGGAAGCCCGACGGAAAGAGCAGCCGGTCGATGCGGCGCGCAACCAGCCCGGCCGGCACTCGCCGAGCATACGGATCGGGCGCCCGCGCGCCGCCGCCCACCTGCACGCTCGACCGTTCGCGCGCAGACCGCTTCCCCGCCGGGAAACCCTTGGGCAACACCTTGCGCCGAAAGCAAACCGTCACCGCCGGCGGGCGCACATTGCGGTACAATAACCCCAGAACACGGGCGCGTGATCTCGTGGCACACGCTCGAGCCGACCTGAAAACATCCGCGCAGGCGCCCAAGCGCCGCGCACAACGAAAGGGGTTATCATGGCTTTCGGTTACAAGCGCATCTTCGCAGCACTCGACGGCGCATCCACCCAGCGAGCGGTCATGGAGCGCGCCATCGCCTTGGCGGAGGAAGAGCATGCAGAGCTCACGTTCGGCCACGTCATCGACTCCGTGCCCTATGAGGCATCGGGCGTCGACTTCGAGCTTCTGTGCAACGAGGGCAAGATCCGCATCAAGACCGACCTTGCCGACCTGCTGGAGAAGGCCCGCAATAACGCCGACATCCCCTCCGTGCAGCTGATCGTCCGTGCCGGCCGCATCACCGACACGCTGCAGAAGCAGCTCATCGAGCCCATCGAGCCCGACCTGGTCATCTGCGGCGAGCGCGGCCTGAGCAACATCAAGTACGTGTTCGTGGGCAGCGTTTCCACGTACCTCATCCGCAACGTCCGCTGCGACGTGCTGGTGGTCAAGCAGGACTAACCGCGCAAAGCGAACGGCGAAACAAGCATGAACGGAAAAGCGGGGGCCATCGGCCCCCGCTTTCGTTTCGAGATATGATGCTACGACGTGACCAGTAAAACGGTGCCGATGACCAGCAGCAACACATACGTCAGCTTCAGGAAGCGCTCCTGGCTGATGCGCTTGGCAAGCTTGCCGCCCACCACCGTGGCCAGCACGATGAGCGGGACGCAGCACAGCACCATGACCCACACCTCGTGGGTGAAGTGCCCCTGGTACAGCTGCGCGCCGGCGTACAGCAGGTTGAGGATGGACCATACCGCCGACAGCGTGGCGCGGAACTGATCCTTGTCCGTGAGCTTCTGCACCGCGTAGATGACCAGCAGCGCGCCGCCCGAAACGAACATGCCCTGGATCAGGCCCGCCGCCGCCAGCACGCCCCACAGCGCCCACTCGGGCAGGAACGACTGCTTGCGCTGCACGAGGTTCTTAATGCCCACGGCAAGGATGACCAGGCCGTATATCTTCAGCAGCGCATGCAGCGGCACCACGGAGTCAAGCCAGGCGCCCAGCACCACGAACGGCAGCATGACGCCCACGATCTTGCCGAGCTCGCGCCAATGGATGCTGCGGATGTTCAGCACGGCCAGCACCGTACAGGCCAGAAAGCCCGTGGCGTTCAAGATGGACACCGAGCTTTGCAGCCCCAGCGTGAGCGTGCCCACCGGCATGCAGAAGATGTTGCCGGCGAAGCCGGTGATGGCCTGCACGGTGTAGCCGAACAAGAACACCGCCAGGAATATGACGTTCTTAACCAACCGAGACCCTCGCTCCCGTTACCTTGCAATCGGCGAAACGACGCCAAAGGCGCTCCGTTGCCGCATGGTCGTTGCAACGACGCCGCAGGCGCGGCAATGCCGCACGCGCTCCACTGCCGCCGACGCCCCGCTGCCGCGCGATGCGCCCCGCTAACCGGAATGCCCACCTGCTCAGCCGCGCCTTTTGCCGCGTATCCGCGGCTTCATCGTTATCCATGAAATAAGTTGCAAGTATATTACCAAAATGCCTATTTGCGGCTAATTGCCTTAGCATGAAGGGGAACATCATCTACCATAGGCAAGTACGCAATCCGAAAGCATAGGGGAACAGTGGCTGGATTCAACATCACCATCGCTGGCGACTCCGCTATCAACTTGGAGTTCGCCAAAACCATATCGCCGCAAACCAGCGGCATGATCCGCGTTGCGGCGCAGACGCTCACCGACGATCCCATCCCCGGGGTCACCGAGCTGGTGCCCACGTTCTGCTCGCTCATGGTCACCTACGACCCGTGCGTCATCGGCTACGACGAGCTGTGCCAACGCGTGCAGGGCAAGCTGCGCAACCTGGCCGCCGCAGAGGCGGGCGTGAAGCGCATCGTGGTCATCCCCGTCTGCTACGGCGGGGAGTTCGGCCCCGACCTGCCCACGGTGGCACACCATGCCGGCATGTCCGAGCAGGACGTCGTCAGCCTGCACTGCGCGCACGACTACCTTATCGACATGCTGGGCTTCCTGCCCGGCTTCGCCTACCTGGGCGGACTGGACCCGCGGCTGCACACGCCGCGCCTTTCCGTTCCGCGCACCGAGATCCCCGCAGGCAGCGTGGGCATCGGCGGCGCGCAGACGGGCATCTACCCGCTGGCAAGCCCCGGAGGCTGGCAGATCATCGGCCGCAGCCCCGTGCGCCCGTATGACCCTGAGCGCGCTCAGCCCATCCTGTACCGCGCCGGCGAATATCTTCGCTTCCAGCCCATCACGCAGAAGCAGTACGACGCCATCGAGGCGCAGATCGCCGCAGGCGGCTATGAGTGCGACGTTATCGTAGAGGAGGTCTAGCATGGGAGTCACCGCCATCAAGCCCGGCATCCTGACCACCGTGCAGGACCGGGGCCGCACCGGCTATCTGGGCAGCGGCTTCAGCCCGTCGGGCGTCATGGACACCCGCGCGCTGCACACGGCCAACCTTCTGATCGACAACGACCCCGACGCCCCCGTCCTGGAGTTCTGCCTGGCCGGGCCGACGCTTCGCTTCACCACCAGCACCTACGTCGCCATCACCGGCGGCGACTTCCGCCCCACGCTCGACGGCCGCCCCGCGCCCATGTACACCGCGCTTGCCGTGCACCGCGGCAGCGTGCTGGCCTTCGGCGCCCCGAAAACGGGCATGTACGGCTACCTGGCCATCGCGGGCGGTTCCATCAACGCGCCCGAGGTCATGGGCAGCCGTTCCACCAACTTGAAGTGCGGCATCGGCGGATGGAAAGGCCGCGCGCTCATCACCGGCGACTACCTGCCGTTCTGCACGCGCAACATCGACTTCATCCCCAACCTGGGCTCGCACACCGTCGACCGGGACGACGCGTTCTACGGCTTCGACGACCCCGAGATCACGCTGCGCGTGGTGCCCGGCCCGCAGGAGGACATGTTCACGCAAGACGGCGTGGACACCTTCTACGGCCAGCCCTACACCACCACCAGCCGCTGCGACCGCATGGGATTCCGCCTGGACGGCCCGGAGATCGAAACGGTGAACGGCAGCGATATCATCTCGGACGGCATCGCGCTGGGCGCCGTGCAGATCCCCGCCGACGGCCGCCCCATCATCATGCTCTCCGACCGCCAAACCACCGGCGGCTACGCCAAGATCGGCACCGTCTGCAGCGTCGACCTGCCCAAGCTGGTGCAGTGCACGCCGGGCCGCATCATCCGCTTCGCCCCCGTCACCATCCAGCAGGCGCAGGACCTGTACCGTCAGGAAGCGCGCCGCATGGAGGCGCTCGCCAAGATGGTCAGGCGCCCCTGCTACGGCGGCATATCGCCGCGAAGGACGGCGCGAAGGCTGACGCCCATCTTGGAAGCGCAGGCCCGCGCGCACGCGTCCGGCAGCCAGAAGCTGTGGATCGAACTGAGCAAGACCGAGCAACAACGCTTGCAGCCCGCAGAGCAGCCCGCAAGCGATCCGAACCGATAGGAGCACCCCATGACCACGAACGAAACCAACGGCACCGCCGACGCCATGAAGCAGCGCCGCGAGAACATCCTCGACCTTCTCGACATCATGGACGAGGGCAACCTGACGGCCCTGCGCTTCAAGGACGGCCAGGTGGAGATCGAGCTCGAGCGCAAGCCCGCCGCCGGCGCGCTGTCCGCTTCCACCCTGCCCCTCATGGCCGAGCGCGTCGGCCAGCTGCTCAACGCCCGCGAGGACGCCACCGGCGTGGTGGCCGGCGCCGCAAGCGCGCCCGTGGCCGGCGAGGATGACGCCAGCGTGGTCCGCAGCCCCATGGTGGGCACGTTCTACGCCGGCCCCAGCCCCGACGAGGACCCGTTCGTGAAGGTGGGCCAAGAGGTGCTGACCGGCCAGACGCTGGCCATCGTGGAGGCCATGAAGATGATGAACGAGATCACCGCCCCCGCGCCGGGCGTCATCACCGAGGTGCTGGCCGCAAACGGCACGCAGGTCGAGTACGACCAGCCGCTGTTCCGCATCTCCACCAGCGCGAACGCGTAAGGCCAGGCGAGCCCCATGTTCAACAAGATCCTCATAGCCAACCGCGGCGAGATAGCCGTGCGCATCATCCGCGCATGCCGCGCCATGGGCATCAAGACGGTCGCCGTGTACTCCACGGCCGACCGCCACGCGCTGCACACCTACCTGGCCGACGAGGCCGTGTGCATCGGCCCCGCGCCGGCGCGCGATTCGTACCTGAACACCACCGCCATCCTGGCCGCGGCCCAGGGCACGGGCGCCGACGCCATCCACCCCGGCTACGGCTTCCTGTCCGAGAACTCCACGTTCGCCAAGCTGTGCCGCGACAACGACATCGTGTTCATCGGCCCCACGCCCGAGGTCATCGACCGCATGGGCAACAAAAGCCAGGCCCGCCGCACCATGATGGACGCCGGCGTGCCCGTGGTGCCCGGCACGAAGAAGGGCGTCCACGACGTGGACGTGGCCCTCGAGCAGGCCCGCACCATCGGCTGGCCCATCATGATCAAGGCGTCGTCGGGCGGCGGCGGCAAGGGCATGCGCGTGTCGGAGAGCGAAGAGGACTTCGCCGACATGTTCAACATCGCCCAGCGCGAAAGCGTCAACGCCTTCGGCGACAACACCATGTACCTGGAGCGCGCCGTGCAGAACCCGCGCCACGTGGAGGTGCAGATCATCGCCGACAACCACGGCAACGTGGTGGCCCTGGGCGAGCGCGACTGCAGCGTGCAGCGCAACCACCAGAAGATGATCGAGGAAAGCCCCAGCCCGCTGCTGGACGCCGACGAGGACCTGCGCCGCCGCATGATGGACGACGCCGTGAAGGCCGCGCGCGCGGTGGGCTACACGTCCGCCGGCACCATCGAGTTCCTCATGGACGCCGAGCGCAACTACTACTTCATGGAGATGAACACGCGCATCCAGGTGGAGCACTGCGTCACCGAGATGGTCACGCACACCGACCTGGTGGGCGAGATGATCCGCGTGGCCGCCGGCGAGCCGCTGTCGTTTACCCAGGACGACATCGTGCTGCGCGGGCACGCCATCGAGTGCCGCATCAACGCCGAAACGCCCGAGAAGAACTTCATGCCCAGCCCCGGCACCATCTCGCAGATGCACCTGCCCGGCGGCAACGGCGTGCGCGTGGACACCGCGGCCTACGACGGCTTCGAGATCTCGCCGTACTACGACTCCATGATCGCCAAGATCATCGTGCAGGGCCGCAACCGCACCGAGGCCATCGCCAAGATGCGCACCGCGCTCGAGGAGATGGTGGTCGTGGGCGTGAACACCAACCTTGACTTCCAATACGCCATCATGGAGAACGAGACGTTCCGCGCCGGCCTGGCCGACACGGGGTTCATCGAGCAGTTCCTTGCAGGCGAAGTGTAGGGATCAACGAAAGGAAGCGTTATGGGAATCGAAATGCCGGTACCCGCAAAGCCCGAAGGCGTCGACGCCGAGGTGTGGGAGCAGATGCTCCATGCCACGCCGGCTGAGGCGCGCCATCTGATCCGCGAAGGCAAGTTCGCCGCTCCTACGAGCGGCCTGTGCCCGGGTTATGCGCAGGCGAACCTGATCATCCTGCCGCGCGAGCAGGCCTATGATTTCCTGTTGTTCGCGCAGCGCAACCCCAAGCCCTGCCCCATCCTGGAGGTCACCGAGGTGGGCGAGCGCATGACGCACATCTGCGCGAAGGATTGCGACGTTGCCACCGACTTCCCCGGATACCGCATCTACAAGGACGGCGTCATGGTGGACGAGGTCGACAACGTGGTGGACTACTGGCGCGATGACCTGGTGGCGTTCATCATCGGCTGCTCGTTCAGCTTCGAAAGCGAGCTCATTGAGGCAGGCATCGAAATGCGCCACAACACGCAGGGCCGCAACGTGTCCATGTACCTCACCAACCTGGCGTGCGAGCCGGCCGGCTCCATGAGCGGCAACACGGTGGTCAGCATGCGACCCATCCCCTACGACCAGGTGGTGAAGGCGGTGCAGATCTCCGGCGCCATCCCGAAGGTGCACGGCGCGCCCGTGCATATCGGCGACCCTTCCGTCATCGGCATCAAGGACATCGCCAAGCCCGACTTCGGCGACCCGGTGGACATCAACCCCGGCGAGGTGCCGGTGTTCTGGGCATGTGGCGTCACCCCGCAGTCCATCGTCATGAACAGCAAGCCGCCGTTCGCCATCACGCACGCCCCCGGCTACATGCTGATCACGGACACCAAGAACGTGGACCTGAAGGGCTAACCGGGCAATCGCGCCGACCCGCCTAAGGTTGCCCAAGGGGAGAACAACCCGAACCGACGCCGTGCGCGGTTGCGGCATGCCGCAACCGCGCACGCTCATGTATATGGAAATGGAAGTGTTTGAACATGCCGAGCATCGATCTCAACTCCGACCTGGGAGAAAGCTTCGGGCGATACACGCTTGGGCTTGACGATCAGGTCATCCCGCTGGTTTCCAGCGTCAACGTGGCGTGCGGCATGCACGCCGGCGATCCGGCGGTCATGCGCCGCACCGTCAAGCTCGCCGCCGAGGCGGGCGTTGCCGTGGGCGCGCATCCGGGCTACCCCGACCTGCAGGGCTTCGGTCGCCGCGACATCGCCATGTCGCCCGACGAGGCCTACGACTACATCCTGTACCAGATCGGCGCGCTGCAGGCCTTCTGCCACGCCACCGGCGCGCGCATGCACCACGTGAAGCCGCACGGCCAGCTGTACAACCGCGCCGCCGTGGACCCGGAGCTTGCCCGCGCCGTGGCCGCCGCCGTGCACGACGCCAACCTGGACCTGGTGCTGGTGGGCCTGGCGAACAGCGAGCTCATCCGCGCGGGCCAGGCGGAGGGAATCCGCACTGCGCAGGAATTCTTCGCCGACCGCAACTACACCGACGAGGGCCTGCTGGTGTCGCGCAAGCTCCCCGACGCCGTCATCACCGACGAGGACTTCGCCGTGGCGCGCGTGGTGCGCGCGGTGAAGGAAGGCGCCATCGAGTCGGCATCGGGCAAGCTGATCACCGTGAAGCCCGACACCATCTGCATCCACGGCGACAACGTTCACGCGCTCGAGTTCGCCGGTAAGATCCGCACCGCGCTGACCGAGGCCGGCGTCGAGGTGAAGCCCGTGTAGAAATCCACAGCATAGCGAAACGCGAAGAGGGCCGGGTACCAACCCGGCCCTCTTCTTGCGTCCCGCCGCCGCCCTATGCAGGTGCGGCAGCGGGTTTTCGTATCCGGCCTTCGCCGGGTTCGGCTGCGCTAGCGCTTATCGCGACGGCGCATGATGAGCAGCGCCGCGATGGAGGCCGCGCCCGCCAGGGCCACTGCCGCAAGCGGCAGGACCAGGGCAAGCTTGTCGTCGCCCGTCTGCGTCAGCACCTTGCCGATCGGCCCGCGCGGCGTGAAGGTCTTGCCGCCGGGCTGCGTGGGCTGCACGGGCGCCGGAGGCTCGGCGTACGTGTTCGTGAACGCGAGCACGTCGGCATCGCCTGCCACCGTTGCGTTCAAGTGGCCGAGCCCGTCATCGACTACCGTCACGGTCGCCTTGTACGCACGCTTGTCGTACGTCACGTTCGCCTGAGCGTCATCGAGCTCGGTGAGCGCGAACTCGTACGTGCCGGGCTTGTCGAACGTCAACGCCGGGAAGGCGATCTTGCCGTCGGCGGCGTTCTTCGCCTTCAGCTCGGTACCGTCCGCCGCGGTCAGCATGAACGTGAACTGCCCGTTCTCAAGGTTCTTGCCCACCAGCGTCTTGGTGGCGCCGATGATCACGGTCGTGGACGTCGCCTGGTAAGCGTTGGCGAAAGCAGCCTCGCGCGCGCCTTCCAGCGCATGGGTCACGCTGAGCGTGCCGTCGCCGTTGTCCTTCACCGTGGTGACCACGGTGTACGTCGCGCCGTCGTAGGTCACGCCGTTGGCGACGGTGCCGCCCCCGACCTCGTGCAGCGTGTAGCGATGCGTGCCGGGCTGCGTGTACTTCACCGCGTTCAGCGTCACGCTGCCGTCGGCGGCGTTAGCGCCGGTCGCCACCACGTCTTCGCCCTCGAGCAGCTCGAACGCGAACTCGCCGGCGGCCATATCGCGGCCCGTCAGCGTCTTGGTCACCGTCACCTGATCGGTCACGCTGGAGTTAGCAGGCTCCACCGTGTAGGTGTTGGCGAAGGAGAACGCCGGGGTTGCCGCATCGCCTTGGCGCTCGACCGTCAGCTTGCCGGCGCCGTCGTCGGTCACCTTGAAGCTGACCGTCTTGGTCGCCGCGGCGTCGTTGATCACGCCGGGTACGGAACCGCTCTCCGTCACCTTATAAGTGAACACGTGGGAACGGGGCTTGCCGGACTCGGGCTCCGGGCTCGCCGGCTGGTTGCCGGGGGCAACCTTGTCAACCGTGCCGCTCGCGGCATCGGAAGCCGCCACGGCACCCGCACCCTGCCCGTCGCCTGCCGCGGGCTTGTCGCCCTGGTCGGCGGCTACGGGCTTGTCGCCCTCGTCGGCCGCCTTAGCGGAAGCGTTATCCGCACCCGCGGCAGCCTTGTCGGCGTCTGCAGCAGCCCTCGATGCATCGGCATCGGCGTCGGCTTCCTTAGCCGGTGCTGCAGCCTGGTCGGCAGCCTTCGCGACATCCGCTTCGGCCTTATCGGCATTCGCGATAGCCGTCTGGTCGTTCACGCCCAGGGCGCGGTTGAGGTCGTCCAACGTGAACTCGATGGTGCCGAAGTCCACGCTGCCGTCCGCCGCGTTCTTGGCGGTGGTGCGCTCGGGCATGGGGGCCGCCGCATCGTCGGAGGTCACCGTGAAGGTGAACTTGCCCTCAATGGAAGCCGGGGCAAGCCCGGGTGCCGCCTGCAGCATCTTCACGCCGGACAGGCCCACCTGCACCGGATCGCCCGTGGAGTACGTGTTCTCAAACTTCAGACCCTTGTCCAGGTTCGCCGTTGCCGTAAGCGAGCCGTCACCGTTATCCACGACCGTCACCGTGAACGGAATCGGCTGCGTCTGCGGCGTGACGCCCTGGCCAGCCAGGCCGTCGGTCTTCTCGTACGCCAGGTAGCTCACCGTCCATGAAATGACGCCCTGGTCGGAGGTCTTGTAGGCGTTGCCGTCCTTCACCAGGCCCTCAAGCATCTCGGTGGTGTAGTGAAGGCCGTCGAACGTCACGGTGCCATCGGCCGCGTTCTCGGCCGTCCGCAGGTCGTCCCCGCCCGTTGCGTACTTCACCGCGAAGGTGAATTCGCCGGCGGAAAGCGGACGTCCTGTGAGCGCCTTGGTCGCCGTCACCTGAGCGGCGGTGCCGCCCGGGTTATCGGTGGAGGCGGCATACGCGTTGGCGAAGGGAACCACTGCGGGGCCCGTGCCAGCAGCAGACGGGTCTGCGCCGTACACGTACGTCTTGATGCCCTCAGGCCCGGCCACCTCGGTGGTGACCGTCAATGCGGCCTTCTGCGGGTCGTCCCAGGCCATCACCGTTACCGTGTACTCCGTCGTGTCGTAGGTGTAGCCATCGGCCGCTGCTTGAACCTCGGTCACCTTATAGGTGTACGTCTTGCCCACGTCGCTCTGACGCAGCACCACATGCTGCTCGCCCAGCGCAGACTTCACGGCTTGCGCACCATCGGCAGCTGCGGGCATGGCGATCTCGGCGCCTTCCAGCGGCAGGCCCAGCGCGTACGCCGACGCCTCGTCGCCAGGGGTCACCTTGATCGTGAACTGCCCCTCAGCCATATCGCGGCCGGTCAGGGTCTTGGCCACGTTCAGGCCGCCCGCCGCCGTGTAATCGATTTCAGCAGCGTAGCGATTCACGAACCTGATGTTCTCCGCGACCGCAGAGGCCTTGAGCATACCGGAGCCATCGTCGGACACCGTCACCTTGATGGTAGCCACGTTGTCGTCGTAATGGATGCCCGGCAGCTTATGGCCATCGGCAGGCACGACCTCGCGCACCTCGTAGGCGAACGTGCGCTTATGGTCGGGCTCGGCCTTCACCATGTCGGACGTGAACTCGATCGCGCCGAATCCGAAGCTCTCCGCGTTCGCCTTGGTCACCGTCACGTTGGTCACATCGTTGCCCGCGGCATCCTTGGGCAGCGGACCGCCATCGAGCGCCTTCAGCTCGAACGTGAAGTTGTCGGCATCGGTCCAATTACGGCCCTCGAGCACCTTGTTCAGGCCGGCGGTTGCGGTGTCGTAGCTGGTCGGGGTTGCCTGATAGCCGTTCACGAACGCCACGGCCACGAGCTTGGTCGCGGAATCGACGACCTTCCCATCCAGCTTGGTGGTCAGCGTCAGATGCTTGTCGGCATCGCCGCTCATACCCACCGTGATCTCGAGCATATGCACGCTCTTGTCGTAGGAGACGCCGGGTTTAGCATCTGCCGCAGCGGGCACGACCTCGCGCACTTCGTACGCGAACGTTTTGCCGATATCATCCTGCGTGAATGCGACTCCGTTCATCTTCGCCATATCGCACGCGACGCCATCGGCACGCGCAGCGTTGGTGAAGCTGCGGTCGGAATCCGTCAAGCGAGCTTCGGCTTCGGTAGCGGCAACTGCGCCTTCCTTATCCACGCCATGGATGCTGAAGGAGAACTCGTCAGCTGCCATATCGCGGCCGTTCAGCATCTTCTGAACGGTGATGCCGGAGAACTGCGCATTCTGCTCGTACTTGTTCTCGAACTTCGCCGGCCCATTGTCGTAGCTCACCTCGGCAACCAGCTTGCCCTTATGGTCATCAGTCACCGTGACCGTAACCTTGTGGACGTGACGATCGAACACGATGCCGCCGGTTGCGGTGCCCACTTCATCAAGATTGTTGCCGCAGTACTTATCCTCCTGCACCGCGAACGAATACGTGCCGGGCTTCTTGAACGTCATCTCACCGAAGGAGAACGGAGTCTCAGCACCCGCCTTCGCACCGCTCACCACGACTTCGTCGGCGCCCTGCGAGATGACGATGTTGCCGGCGACCTTGGCATTCTGCGTAGCGTCATCGGCTGCGCTCAGCTTGAAGCCGAACGTCTCGCCTTCCGCCATATCGCGGCCGGTCAGCACCTTGGTGCCGTGAATCGCCGTATCGCCCTCGAGCTTGGCGGGCTCGGGGTTGTACGAGTTATCGAAGCTGAACATAGCGCCGGTAATCGGCTCTTCGCTATCGTTCTTGTAGTACTTGGCGCTCAATTCAAGTTTGCCGCCAACGTCCGCGATGGTTACCTTCGCGGTCCACACCGTCTGGTCGTACACCATGCCGGCCGGGTCGAAGGTCTTGTCCGCCAGGACGTCTCGCACGGCACGCCATGTATCGTCGACCTTGACCACCTCGACGATCTTGTATTCGAAGGTAGCCTCGGTCGCTCCGGAAGGAATATCGTTAAACGTGAACGTTGCCTGCGGGAACGCGATGCTGCCGCCTGCCTCGACCGTGGTCAGGGCGCCATACCACATCTTGCCGCCCCACTCATGATCAACGCGCGTCACGCCTTCGCCCTTGGGCAACGGCGCCTTGACGTTATCCGTGCAAGCTATGACGTGGAACATGTCCGACTTAAGCGGGTTCTCACCCGTTGCATCCGTATACGTCTTCGTGCCGCTGGGAGTCCACTTCACCTCACGGGTATCGTACTCGTTCACGAACGACGCCGTGTCGTTCTCGACGAGCTGCGGCTTCTCATATCTCACGCCATCATCGTCTGCCAGCTTCGTCATCTTGGACTTCACCGTCAGCGTGCCGTTGTGGCCCTCGTCGGTTACCGTCACGACGACCTGGTACAACGCCTGAGATGCGCTCACGCCGGCTCTCAGTTGACTGAGCTCCTCGGATTCCCAAATCTGGTACGTGTACGTACCCGGCTTCGTATAGCCGATGCTCTCGAAATGGAAGCTCACGGGGACGCCATCCTTGGCATCTTTGCTCGTTACCGTAACGCGCGCCTCGCCCTTGCTGGCGCCCAGAGTGTTGGTCGGCGGCATCGGCGCCTCAACGGACGTATCGGCATCCTTCATGATGAACACGAACGTATCGGCAAGCCAATCGCGACCGGTGAGCACCTTCTCACCCTTAAGGTACTTCTCACCATCCAGCGTGCCGGATGCGGCATACGTGTTCATGTACGTTACCGCGCTCGTCTCGCCAGCAGCGATCTTGCCCTCAGCACCGTCGGCCTCTGCCATGAAACCATCGCGCGGCGTCTCGCTTACCTTATAGTCCCAGCCTGCGGAAAGCCCGTACACGTACAGGGTCTCGCCCGGCTTCAGAGAATGCTTCGCCTGGCCGTCCTGGCCGAATGCCAGCACGAACTTATCACCCTGCTGCTCGCCGCTCGCGTTCTTCACCACGGCGTTGAAATTTTTGCCGACGGCATCCTGCATCGCAATGGTGAACTCGAAAGACTCGTTCGCGAAATCATCCGCGCTGTACCCAACGGGCAGCGCCAGCTGCTTCGTCACCGTCAGCGTACCGGGCACTTCGACGCTCAGCTTGCCGTTGTTGCCCAGATAGGCGTTGATCAGCGTTTGCGCGGCGGACTGCTCGATGCCGCTCCACTTCGGGTTCAGCACATCCGCGGCCGTAGCCGTGCGGTTCTCTTCCTTGACCTTATGCAGCTCGTTGACGTAGGTCAAACGCGGCGTGCCGGACTTGAGATAGCAGGCACCCGCGGAATCCCAGGCGATAGCGCCCTCGGCTTGCTCGGCGGCGTCGCCGGGGAAGGACACATGCTCGGTCTTCGCAACGGGCTTGCCGTTCTCCATGGCATAGTAGTTGTGCTTGTAGTAGTACGTGGAGCCGCTCTTCACCGACTTCGCGGGCGTGGTGCATGCCTCGTCGGTGTAGATGTACGTGTCCTGCGTGAAGTAATAGTAGCTATTGCCCGTTGCCGGCTGGAACGTAGCGACCGCGTCACCCGTTTTCTCGCCGGACCACTTGTTGGCATAGAAGTTCACCTTGCCCGCTGCGTCGGTGTTATTCGCCATATACTCCTTCATGGCGTCATCGGGGTTCTCCAGCAGATCGAGCGCCGCCGGCTTCACGCCGGAAGAGTACAGCACCGAGATCGGCGTGGTGTTCGAGACGCTCATGGTGTCCTTCGCCAGGTCGATTGCGAAGTTGCGCAGCGGGATCAAGGACGCGGGCACCTTCACCTGCACCTTGTCGCCCGCCGCAGCATCGTCCGAACGCGTGACGGTGATCACGACGTCCTTCAGATCGGCAGCGGCCAGACCGGAATGCACGTCGCCGCTGAAATGGTACGTGTCGACGTTCCCGTCCGTGGTCTTGGACTTGCAGCCGTACACCGTTCCGTTGTACACGAGCTTGGACAGGTCGGTGACCTGCATGTAATCGCCCAGCTGATCATCGAAGGTGATGTAGCCGGTTTCGTGCTCGAAGCCTTCGCTCGTCTTCGTGGGATAGCCGGAACCCTTCGAGATCTCCTTGGAGATGTCGTCGAACACGTGCTTCAGCTCATCGGCGTTGGTCGCGCTCTTGTAGAACGTGGCGTCTTTGCCATCGGAGCCCTTCGCACGATCGCCGAAGTTCCATATATATTCGCCCGACCACCAACTCGTGCTCTCGTAAGAATACGTAGCAGACGGGTAGTTGCTCGACACGGCGTGCATGAACTTGTTCTCGTTGGAAACGCCCTGCCCATCGGGATACTTTGCCGGATAGGCGCCCTGGAAGATGCCGATGGAGTACACCGCAGCACCCGCATCCTTCATAACCTTAGCATGCCCAACGGCGCTCGAGGCGACGGCCGGTTCAAAATCGCTATATTCCGTCGGCGTGCCATCGGTGAAGAAGATGACGACCTTCTTGGCATCGGAACGACCGGAGGCCTGACCCTTCGCGAGCTCCAAGCCTGCAGCGGCATTCGTTGCGCCGGCGGGCTTGATGGCGTTCACCTGGGATGAGAAGTCGCCTTTCGTGTCATTGGTGCACGGAGCAAGCGTCTTCATCACCTGGCTGTAGTTGTACCAATTTCTACCGTCGTAATACGTGTCGTTGCCGACCTTGTCGGTCTTGTCCCCAGCGAATTTAACGATGGCGACCTGATGCTGCTTGGCGGCATCCTTGACCGTCGCATTCTGCTTGGCGATCTCATCGATGAACGAGTTCGCCGCGCTCTTGAGCGCGTCGATGCGCTTCGTGTCATCGCCGTCGCCCATAGGGTCGTCCATCGACCCGGAGGCGTCGAGCACCAACACGATATCAAGCGGCGTGGTCGCCGTATCGGAAAGGTTCGAGGTGGACGACAACGCCGTGAGCGCGGTCAGGAAGTCCGCACCATTCTCCTTGGATACGGTGATGCCGTTCTTGCTGATCTCATTGTCCGACACGGTCTTGTCAGTCCAGATACGTCCGACGCTCGACGTGTCATTCTCGACAAGCCCCTGCCAATCCCAAATGGTCGAGGGGTCCGTGACGGCGGTCTTGTTGCCGCTGTACGTTGTCGCCGACGAGTCTTCCGCGAACGCCGCGCCGCCGAACAGCGGCGACAACGCAAGCACCAGCACAGCGGCTAACGCTGCCTTGAAACGCTTCGTCGATTTCATGTCCTCGCCTCCTTCCACCGCATCGCGGCCTTCCTTATCCCCTCGCGCTTGCATATGCGCGCTCGGGCTTTTTCGGCACCCTGACGTCTTCATGGGCCCGCTCCTTCCCGCACGGTTCTCCCATGCCATGGCGTTCGCCAACATCGACACCCCTCGCCAATCGTCGAACGCGCGCACAACCCGTAACCGCGCATCGCGCCAGCGGCGCAGACGGCGTTTAGCCGTTGCACCTCCTGGTCACATCATCGCCAAAGGGGGACACATGGAACTACGCCGTATATGCGAACGTGCGACCCGGCTATTCCGTTTTCGCAGGTGGGCGAAGGGGCGTCAGGGGGTCGTATAAACGACCCCCATGGACAATACGGCCAAACTACAAACGCTCCCCGAGAACTCGCGGCCAAAGTTAGCCATCTGGGAGAAATTGAAAAACGAAGGAAACGCAACACGGGATACAATAAAGAAAAGGGCATAGACACGCCTGGAAGGAGGAGCGCGATGGGCAACGTGAAACGCGAAAATAGACTGCTGTTTTGCGCACTTGCGTTGTTCTTCTTCGTATTCCTTGAGTCGACGCTGTTCTTCCAAGCCAACCTAGCTCAACCTGGAGGGCATGGCCCCTTCCTTTCGCAGTTCCCTATTCAGGGTGCCAGCGCCCTGGGCCTGCTGGCTTTTCCCCTTAATAACCGTCTTGTCGGCGAAAAGGGCCGGCCTGTGTTCATGGGGACCGTCACCGTCCTTGGGGTCGCATCCCTTGTCGGCGTCGTTTTCGCGTCGTCGCCGCTGGTGATCGCATGCATGGGCGCGGTCGGGTTCTTCCTTATCGGGCTTGCCGGCGCCACCGTGTACTGGGCAACGTGCGTGAGGTCGCGCAGCATCGCGCGGTTCGCAACGTTGATCGGCAGCAGCCACGCGCTTGGCGTGCTCGCGCAAATCCCCCTGCTCGAATTCACATCGAACCATCTGGTCGAGGCCGTCGTGCTTTCCGCGAGCATCATCGCCCTCGGCGTGATCAACGCGCGCATATGGCCACCCCGATCCGCGCTTGCAGAATTTTCCGCACAGCGGGAACAGCGCAAAGGCAAGCGCCTCGAAAGCAGCAAGTTCGCCGGATGGCGCCTCGATCATATGACCCCTCGCACCGCCGTCATCGTGATTTTCGCCTTGGTGCTGCTTTTCTCCGTGCTGTTCAACACGCTCTACACCTTTATAGACATTGGCTCGCCCTGGACCAGCCAATACACCAACATCACGCCGCGCGTTCTGATGGCAGTCGGAGGCTTCGCCGGCGGCGTGTTATTCGACCTGCACCGGGCGCGTTACCTGGGCATCGCCATGTTCTGGATGATGCTGCTCTCGGTCGGCGCAATGCTCGGGGTGGAGGCAGGCGGGCCGTACGTTGTCGGAGAGGTCGTCTACTTCCTGGGCTCGGGCGTGTTCATGACGTTCTATACCGCGGTGTTCGTCTGGATAGCGCAGTTCCTGCGCGCACCCGACCTGTGGTGCAGCATGGGACGAGCGCTCAACAACGTGACCGCCATCGCGATCGGCGCACCCGCGCTGCTGGCGATCAACCTGACGAGCCCCATAGCCGTTGTCGTGCTGCTGATCCCCCTGATCATCGGCATCAACGCGCTGCTCTTCGCCGCCGGCATGCTTGATTTAAACCCGCGCCCGAGGGGTGGCGAAACCGGAGGACGTGCCGGAAAGCAAGCCGGCGCCCCCCCCGGCTCCGCCGGCAACATCACGCCAGGTCAAGCGGCAACAAGCAAGCGCACGCCTGTTGCCAGCGAAGCCGCACATGGCATCGCCAATGGCGACATGCCCGTCAAATCGTCAGCAACCGATCATGTGCCGGAAGCCGCGGAAGGCCCGGCACCCGGCGCCGCGCCTTCCGTAGACGATGCCGCCATCGACCCCGAAGCGCACCTTGCGGATTTCGCCGGCCGTTTCTCGCTCACGCCGCGCGAGACCGAGGTGCTTGCCGCCGTCACCGCCGACGAGCGCCCGCTCAAGCATGTGGCCGCGGACATGGGCATCTCCCTGCGCGTGCTCCAACGGCACCTGACCTCGCTGTATCAGAAAACCGGCACGCAATCCCGCGTCGGCCTCACGAAACTGTTCTGGGAGTAGCGCCCTCCGCTCGGCCACGTCTCCGCACCCGCCCCTTCGCCCGGCCCGGCCCGCACGCAAAGCCTTCGCGCCAACGAGGGTCGCCAGGAGGCTACGTCATCAGCCGGCAAAACCCCGCGAAACCGTGCGCCCACTTCCCCACCGCGGGCAGTCCTTCTCACCCCGAACGGCGCAGACATCCCATAACACGCGAAAACCCCGCCGCAACCGATGTTGCGACGGGGTTTTGAATCTCAAAAGGCGCAGTCGCGCGACTTCCCTTTAGTGAAGCACCGGCTTAGGCGGCGTTGCGCTTGGCAGTTGCCACGATGGTCTTCACTCCCTTGACGGCCAGCACCACGGCCAGCACGAACAGCAGCACAGCCAGCAGCGCCTGCACGGCGGGGGCGAAGATGTCGCCGCCCTTCATGATGAGCAGGGTCTTCTGATAGAACGTGATGCCCAGCGACGTGAGCGTGGCCGCCAGCATGAAGCCCATGGGCACGAAGAACATCTTGTTGTTGCGGCCCGCGTTGCCCAGCCATGCGCACACGGCCAGCAGCGCCAGGGCGGCCAGCAGCTGGTTGGCGGCACCGAACAGCGGCCAGATGATGGTGTAGCCGGTCATGCCCAGGAACACGCCGATGACCACGGTGATGATAGTGGCGACATAGGGATTCGTCATGACCTTGCGCACGCCCGTCAGGTCCTCGTGCTTCACATCGACGGGGGTCCACAGCTCCTGGAACATGTAGCGGGCCAGGCGGGTGGCAGTGTCGAGCGAGGTCAGGCAGAACGCGGAAACGGCCAGGATGAGCAGCGCATATGCCAAGCCCTGCACGTCGGCCAGGCCGGGGATGCATGCGAGCATCTGGGACAGGCCGTCGGCGAAGACGGCGGTCGGGGAGGCATAGCCGCCCGCGGCGTACTTGCTCCACACGAAGCCGACGGCGCACAGCGAGATGACCGCCAGCAGGCACTCGATGAGCATGCCGCCGTAGCCGATGGGCTGCGCTTCCGCTTCCCTATCCAGCTGCTTGGACGTGGTACCGGAAGCGACCAGGCTGTGAAAGCCGGAGATGGCGCCGCAGGCGATGGTGATGAACAGCGCCGGGAACAGGAATCCCGATGCGGCGGCCTTGTTCGTGATGGCCTTGCCGGCCTGGTCGACGAGGGCCTGGCCCGTGGAGGCATCGAACGCGGCGTTCGTGGCGACGAAGCCGGTGAACGCAGGGATCTGCAGGTTCGAGGCGGCGCCCATAAGGGATGCGCCCACGATGCCGATGACGGCCAGCAAGATCATGCCGTACAGCAGGTAGCTGGACAGGTAGTCGCGGGGCTGCAGCAGGATCCACACGGGAGCGACCGATGCGATCAGGATGTACACGCCCAGGATGATCATCCACGTGTTGTAATCCAGCGACAGGGAGATGCCCATGAGCGGCAGGTTGTAGCCGATGGCCACCATGATGACGATCAGCACGATGGCGGAGGCGATGTTCACCGGGCCGGGGATGTTGCGGCCGCGCGTGAGGATGCCGTAGACGACGGCGACGCCGATGAAGATCACCGAGATCATGGCCGTCTGCTGGTTGGCCAGGTTCGTGGCCGCCTTCGTGCCGTCCAGATCGGGTACCACGGCGAACGTGTTCGCCACGATGGAGGCGAACGCGGCCACCACCAGCAGCAACGTCAGGTACGCGAAGATGCAGAACAGCTTCTTCGCCGTGTTGTCGATGTTCTCCGCGACCACGACGGCCAGCGTCTGGCCCTTATGGCGCAGCGACGCGAACAAACTGCCGAAGTCGTGCATGGCACCGAAGAAGATGCCGCCGATGAGCACCCACAGCAGCACGGGCACCCAGCCGAACACGGCCGCCTGGATGGGGCCGTTGATGGGGCCGGCGCCGGCGATGGACGAGAAATGATGACCCAGCACCACGTACGGCGGCGCGGGAACGTAGTCAACGCCGTCTTCCAGTTCGTGCGCCGGAGTCGGATTCTTGGGATCGACCCCCCATTGCTTCGCCAGCCATCCGCCATAGAAGATATAGCCGATGACCAAGATGACCGCAGCAACAAGGAGGATAAGCAATGCGTTCATGGAACCCTCTTCTGTTTTGCGTTTCCGTTGCTAGGAACGCGGCAGCAGGTTGGCCTCCAACGTGGTTTTCAGCTGCTTGCCCGCCGCGTTCGTTATCACGCGGTTCGCAGAGAGGTCGGCGACGGCCACCCGAAGGTCGGCCCAGCCGCGGATGCCCAGGGCGAAGTTCTTGCGGAAGCGCGTTTTGCGCACCGCCTTCGCCGCTTCCTGGGTGCAGGAATCCGCAACGATCACCAGGGATATGGCCGAGGACATATGGTTCGGCTTAGGAACCACCTTTTTGAGCCCATCGTGTTCCATGAACGACACAAGATCGCGCACCTGAGTTTCGTCCAAGGCATCGGCGAGGACGAAGAACAGATACTCATGCGTGTCGACTTCCCATAGCTTCGCGCTTTTGACCAGCACATACTTTTCGCCATAGGAATGGAACTCGGCATACCCGGGGAAGGTGCGACCGGCGTACTCGTATCCCCGTCGCACATCGAACCATTGCTCGTGTGCAGCGAGAATACGCTTCAGCACCAAGTGTTTTTCGTCCTTTGCCCGGGAGGGTTGCTCCTCGGACCGAAGGGCTGGCTCCCCAACGCGCACGGCGGCCTGTTCCTCCGCCTTGCGCCTGGATTTTCCCGAAGCATCCGTCTGTTCGACTGGATGGCCGGTGCCTTTGACACCTGTCTGAATAGCCGTTCGATCGCTCAAAAACCCGCAAACTCCTTCAGCATCTTGCCTAGCTCCGCGTCTTGCGTGCTTTTTCATTGTAGTGCTTTGGTAGGATTTTAAAGACTGAAAAGGTACACGTTTTCCAAAATAATGATGAAAAGCATTCATGGCAAACATTGGGAATCGAAGGGTTTTGCGCATATGCACAAAACCCGGTGAACGCAAAAACGCCCGGAAGGCGAACCTTCCGGGCGTTTGGTTATCCGTTGTCGGGGGCCAACGGCCCACCTGCCCGCAAGCTGTGCCGATTCGGCAGGGATGCTTGCGACAACGTTATCGGTTTTGCCTTCGATTAGGCGGGACTGTTAGTCCTCCCAAGCGAAGTCGGCCTCGCCGTTGAACACCTTCAGGGCATCGGCAACGGTATAGTCGGCCAGCGTGATGGCGCTGATGGCCTTGGTCAGGCGGACAGCCTCGTCCAGGCTGCGCTGGTGGATGTTGCGGCCGGTGGCGTTGCCGTCTGCGCCGCCCACGTGGATCTGGTCGTGCAGCTGGGTCAGGAACGTCTCGGCATCAACGGTGGAACCGCCGGCGCAAACCAGGCCCGTGCGGCCTGCTGCCATGGAGGCGACCTTCAGGGCCTCGGCGGCCGTGCGCTTGTCGTCGCCCTCGGGCTTGGGCGGGTTGACCTTCACGAAGTCGGCGCCCAGGCACAGCGCGACGCCGGCGGCGCCGGCGATCAGGTCCGGGTCCTTCTCAGCGGTGACGGCCTTGCCGCGCGGGTAGATCCACAGCACGACCAGCAGGCCGTTGGCGTGGGCGGCGGCGATGAGCTCGCCGGCCTCGGCCAGCATGGTGGACTCGTACTCGCTGCCCAGGTAAATGGTGTAGCCCAGGCCCACGATGTTCACGCCGTTGTCGCGCATGGCGAGCACGGCCTCCAGGTCGTACAGCTGCGGGCTGTACGGATCTTCCTGGGCGGTCTTGACCAGGTTGGTCTTGGAGTTCATCTTCACCAGGTAGTTGATGTTGGGGTAATCGGCGGCATACTGCGCGATAAGACCACGCTGGCCAGCCAAAACGCCGCACACGCCCTGATCGCCGATCTTGAAGAGGTGCTCCGGCTCGGCATCGGCGATGTCGATGCCCTCGCCGTAGAAGTCCTTGTTCAGGTGCTCAACCTTCTGGTCGCACGCGAACAGCATGAGACGGCCCGTGCCACGGGTTGCCTTCATGTAGTTGTCGACGTACGTCTCGCGGACGTCCGCCAGGACGTCGGCAGGTACCTTCACCTGGTCGCGAGTGATCTTGGGCATGATGTTCCTCCTTATAGGATGCAAGTTCCAAGAAAACGGCGCAGCACGCGCCGCATGTCTGGGTTCATTTTAACGAAGCGGCAACCCCGCCGCGCCTATCCACGGAAAAAAGCCGCGACCAGCTCGGCAAGCGGCCACTCGCCGGAGCTTTCCCACCGCTGAGGACGCCAGGCGCAAGGGTACCCGGCATAGGCCCTCCCCCAGCAACCTCAGGGGATAGAAAGCAAAGCTCCCGAGATAGAAACCAAAAACCTCCGGGATGCCAGCAAAGTCAGCGAGGGGCCCTGCGGTGCGTCGTATCGCCCTGAAGCAAGCAGGCATTGGCCTTTGGGCCATGCCTGCGCAGCTGAAGGGCGAGACGGCGTGCCGCAGGGCCCCGCAACGTCGAGTAAGTCCGCTTGCCGACAGGCAAGCGGAACAGTTAGAACCATTCTCGTTTGTTGATGACGTACATCTGCTCGAATTCGGTTTGGGACTTCGATAGATAGAAGATGCCCTCGACGATGGCGATGACCCAAATGGCCCATGAAGCCACCGACAACGTGAGGATGCCGCCCAAGATGGACGTGCCCAGCATGATGAAGCCCGAGGTGTTGTAGCCCAGGTAGAACTTGTGCACGCCGAGCCAGCCTAGGAACAGCGCGAGCAAGCCTGCCGCCACATGGTCCTTTTCGCCGACCGCGGGCGCGACGTAGGGCTGTTGGTACCCGTATTGCGCCTGCTGACCGTACGGGTTCTGCGGCGGCACGGACCCGTAGCCTGGCTGCGCCCCATACGGCTGCTGGGTCGCCTGCGCTTGCGGCTGAGGTTGCGCGTACGGCGACCCTTGCTGGGGCGCGGCGTACGGCTGGGCCGGCTGCTGGGCGCCGGGTTGCTGCACGTAGGGCTGGCCCTGCGCCTGTTGCGCATCGGGCTGCCAAGCGGTGGCTGGCGGAGTCGGCTGCTGAGGCTGCGGTTGCGAGCCAAACGATGCCGGCTGAGCAGGCTGAGCGGCATACGACGCCTGCTGCGCCTGAGCATACGGCTGCGGCTGCGATTGCGCCCCCTGCGAATCAACGGGCGCGTCCGCAGGCTGCGCGTATGGCTGCGGTTGTTCGGACGCCATGCGCAGACGTGCTGCGTCGAGGCGTTCCTGTGCGGCCTTCAACTGCGCCTCGGCGGCGGCAAGCTCGTCGGCTGCGCTGCGTTCGTTCATCGAATCCATAGCGTTTCCTTTACCTTTTCTTCCCCAACTTCTCGACCACGCCCATCAGCTGCTCGCGGAAGATCACGCACACCACCGCGACCACAGCCAGCACCGCGAGCATGACGATGCTCTGCCACACGTTTCCATCAACCAGGCCGCTTGCCGCATACGTGGAGACCAGGATGCCCGGGATGCGGCCGATGTTGGACAGCAGCAGGAACGTGCGCATGCGCATATCGGTCAACGGCACCAGGTACGTGAAGATGTCCTTCGGCATACCGGGGATGAGGAACAGCACGAACACGATGAGCTCCAGCTTGCCGGACCGCTCGAAACGATCGAACTTATCCATCCACTTCTCGGACACCATATCCTTCACGAACGGCGCGCCCAAGCGGTGCACCACCATGAACACGAACGCACTCGACAAGATGCTGCCCAGCAAGATGACCAGGCCGCCTATCCAAGGACCGTAGAGCATGCCGGCGGCCATCTGTGTGGCCTCGCCGGGGATGAACGCCACCACGATCTGCAGGAACTGCAGCGCCAGCAAGATGAGGAAGCCCATGGGACCGGCGTTGCGTACGCTGTCGATGACCTGGTCGATGCCGCCGGGCTCGAACATCATGTGGATGTAGGGCCACACCAACCAGCTGACCAGGCTTACAATGCCGACGAACGCCGCCAGGCCCACGATCTTGAAGATATCGCCGCGGCGCACAGGCCTGCCGCGCACCTGCGTTTCCTCGTTTGCTTTCTGTTGCAGCTCTTCCTTGCGCTCATGCGCGCGCTCGCGAAGACCCTGATGCTGCCTTTGCTCGCGCTTCTTCTTACGGGCCGCCTTGTTCTTGCGCTTGACGGCGCCCCTTTTGCGGGTGTTCGATTGCGCTCTTGCTTCCTTGCGCTTCAATTAGCCCACTTCGCTTTCCGGCTTAGTCGCCGTTTCGTGCCTTGTCGTACTCGTCTTTGAACGCGGCGAACATGTTCTTCTTTTTCGGGGCGGCCTTCTTCTTGGTGCTCGAGGCCTTGCTCGAAGAAGATGCCTTGTTTGCGGAAGCGACCTTCTTCTGCCCATCCGACGGAGCCACGGCCTTGTCATATTCGGCTTTGAAGTCCTGGAACATGTGCTTGGACTTGCTGATCTGCTTGCCCGTGGCGTACGCGCCCTTGTTGACCGCCTCGCCGGTTGCGGCGGCCGCCTTGCTGACCACGGGTTTCGCCTTGTCGACGGTGGTTTGCACCTTGTCGACGGCGACGGCGGTTGCAGCGCCGGCCTTCTCGGCCACGCCGCCCTCGCTGTTCAGGTTCGCCACCTGGGGGGAGACGAGCATAGCGCCAAGCTGCACCTCTTCGCCCTCCATACCCTCGGCGCCCATGTTGGCCAGCGCGGCGCCCATGCCGCGCTTGAAGCCGCGCACCATGTCGGCGGGGATGGTGCGCTTGCCCAGCAGGGCGTTCGATGTTGCGCCGTTGTCGGTTTCGAAGCAATCCACCGTGCCCGTGAGGCGGTTGAACGTGACGTTGCCCACGATGCCGTAGGACTCGCCGTCCTCGCTCATAACGGGAAGGCCCACCCACAGCACGCAGTCGTCCCAGTTCAGGCCTTCTTTCTTGCAATAGGCCTTGCCGCTTGCGGCGGCATCGGGGCGGATGATGACGCGGCCGTCCACCAGGTCGTAGCCGTCGATGGGGACGAACACGTCGGCGCGATGGAACATCCATAGCAGGTCGGGGCGCTTCACCACGAAGCCGATGACGCGTTTCTCCTTCGGGTGGAACACGAAGCGGCGGATCTTGCCGATGCGCTTCGTGCCCTTCTTGCCGCCCAGAACGCGCGTGCCGGTCAGCTCATGGGTGGTGATGAGTTTGCTTGCCATGGAAATCCCCTTATACAGCATGAAGCGGCGCGCCGAAACCTGCCTAAGGCCGGACACGCCGCTTCGGTATCACGATTGGAATAGGATGCTATTCGGCCTTCGGCTCCTCGGCCTGCTCAGCTGCCTCGGCGACCGCTTCCGCAGCGGGCTCGACGGCCTCGGCCACGGCCTCGACGACCTGCTCGGTTGCCTGACCGGTTTCCTCGGCGTTCTTGGCCACCTGGGAAGCGATGCGCTGGCGCGCAGCTTCGATCTTGTCACGCAGCTCGTCGTTGTCCTGAGTGAAGGACGGCTTCAGGTTGCTGGCCACCTCCTGCACGCGGGCAGCGGCCTGACCGGCCACTTCCTGGCCTTTGGCCTGCACGGAAGAGACGACCTCCTGGCCGCGGACGGCAGCGCTCTGATACACCTGCTGGGCGTTCACGCCGGCGTCGGCGCTGATGTTCTGCGCCTGACCCCAGGCCTCGTTCACCTTTTCGGCAACCATGGTGCGGGCTTCCTGGCCCGTACGGGGAGCGCACAGCAAAGCCGCCACGGCACCAACGGCTCCACCTGCGAGAAAGATACCAAGTTTGTTGCTCATCACGGCCTCCTAAATATGCGGGACGATCATCTGTGCTGCCATTATACGAGCAAGCCAACAAGGACTTGCCGACTTTCCAATACCTGCAGAAAAAGGTTGCCTACTTGTTAGATTGCGAAGAGCCCGGATAAAGCTCGGGGGCCGCAAAGGCCCCCGTTATCTGCCGATTTACGCGTCCAACGCGCTTTCGACCAGCTCATTGAGAAGATTGGGCAACGTAAGGCCCGCGGCTTTGGCCGCCTGCGCGAACGGGGCCTCGGCGGAGAAGCACGGGTTCGCCACGGCTTCCAAGATGATGGCCTGCGCGCCATCCCAGATCAGGTCGATGCAGCCGCAGTCGCGCATGCCCAGAGCGCGATAGGTTTCCAGCACCGCGCGCTCGATCTCGGCACGGATGGCCTGGGCATCGGCCTCGCTCGGGGACAGCGACGCGTTGCGCACGGGAACGTGCAGCTCGACGGCGTCAGAGGCCTGTCGCGCCGCGGCGTCGTACCAGCCCTCCTTCGCCACGATCTCCACTGGGGGCAGCGCGAAGGCGTTCCAACCCGTGCCGATGACGGGCACGCTCAGCTGCACGCCCTCGGCCCACGGCTGCACGAGCGCCCGCTCGCAGATCTTCAACGCCTCGCGCAGCGCCTCTGCCAGCTGTTCGGCGTCCTCGACGCGGGAAACGCCATGGGCGGAGCTGCCGGACGCAGGCTTCACACACAGCGGGAAGCTGACAGGAAAACGGCTTTCCACCTGGGAAAGCGCCGCTTCCATGCCCCACAGCTCGAACGCGCGGCGCGAAAGCGTCAACGTTTGCGGAACCGTTGCCGTGACCAGGTCCTCCGTGAGGTTGTGGTACGCCTGGAGCGCCTCGGCGAGCGCCGCCTTGTCGTAGGCGAGGCGGCACACCGCCGCGCTGCTGCCAACGCACGGCAGGCCGATCGCGGAGAGCGCGTCCTGGATGTCGCCGGATTCGCCGTCACCGCCGCGCAGGCAGCTGATGGCCGCATCGGGCTGCGCGCGCAGCAGATCGTCGATGAGGGAGCCGTCCGCCTGGAACAGCTCGGGTTCGTGCTCGGCCTCTTTCAGCGCCGCCATCACGTCGTTCGCCGCGGCAAGCGAGCGCTCGGCCTCGAACGCGCCGCCTGCGATCACCGCTATCTTCAAGCCCATTTCGGGCCTCCTTTCCCTGTATGTTGCGCGTTACCCGCACAACAGCTTGTTGAGAAACGCCACGGAATCCCGCATGGCCCTTAGGGCCACCAAGTCGTCGGCGAAGCTCACGTCTATGCGGGCGATGCCCGCCGCCTCGTCCAGCCATTCGCTGGTGCCCACGATGGGGCGATCGTGCATTGTGCCCGCCACATGGGGCGACACGCTCGGAGCGGCACCGGGCAGCGTGAACCACTGCCCCGATTCCGCACGAACTTGCAGGTCAACCACTAGATGTTCCAACAAATGCGGCAGCGGGGTGCAGTCCATGACCGCGGCGAACGTGGTGCCGCGCTCGTTGACGCAGGCATGCTGCGCCAACGTGGGGACCATGGCCAGCACGCGCGACATCAGCTGGGGCGAGGTGACGCGCGGGGCGGCGCCGAACGCCACCCGGCACACCAAGTGCCCGCGCCGCACCTCCATGCACTCGACACGGACGGGGTCCGTCAAAGCGTCCCCGCCCGCGCAGACACCGTCATGCATCATCGCAACGACCCGTTTTTCAGCTGCTCGAGGGTCACCGCGTTGCTGCCCGCCGATTCGATGCCGCCTTCGGCCACCGCGCCGGTGAACTCTTGCGAACCGGAGCCTCTGGAGCCATCGGCGGAATCGCCCGTCGCATCCGCGCCGGCAGCTTCGCCGTCAGCGGTTTCGCCATCGGAAGCTTCGCCGTTGCCCGCGTTGCCCGGCGCGTCGTCCGCGGAGGACGCGTCGGCGTCCTGGGCCGGGGCCGAGCTTGCCGGCGCCGCCACGGCGCCTTCACCCGGCGTGCGATCGAGCACCGTCACGCCGTCGACGGCCTCCTCGCGCGGGGCTTCCTTGCCCTGCAACCCGGTAATGAGCTGGCCGAACTGCCAGCCGATATCGCTGAACAGGTTGCCCCAGAACGAGAACCCGTCGCCGTCGGTGATGACCAGCTCGCTGCGGTCGGCGGAGAAGCGGTAGCGCCCCTGCCCCTGCAGGTCCCCGAACGTGAACGTGATGGTCTTCGCCCCCGTGTCGAGCGTGTAGCCGTAAGCGACGTCGCTGGTCAGATGGATCTCCTGGCCATCGACCGTGACCAGGGACGTTGTACCGTTCGCGTACCACGCGCCTTGGAAGTCGGCGGCGTCGTCATAGCGAAGCCAGCGACCCCACGAGAACGAGCCCACCGTGACCACCACCACGGCAATCGCCACCAACACGGCGACAACGGGCCAGGTCAGGTGCAGCTCGGACAAGTTGAACGGGAGCTTGCGCGCCGTTTCGCCGGCCTGGGATCCCTCTCCGGCTTCCCCGCCTTGCGCGACATCGCCTTCGGCAACGCCCTGACCTGCAGCATCGGCGCCTTCGCCTTCTCCGGCGCGCTTGAGCATGCGCTGCCGGCGCTCCAGCCTGCGTTTAGCGGCCTCACCTGCAATGGCGGCGCGAGCGGCGTCCTTCGCTTGCTCGGCATCGGCCTCGGAGACGGCCCCCTCCATCTGCTTCGCCTGATCGGAAGCGGTTTTCTCGGCCTTTGCGACCGAGAAGCGCTTCAGACGGCGCTTCAGCGCGGCGCCTTTGCCTTCCGCCGTGGAGGCCTGCTCGGCAGGCGCAGCGGATTCCCCGGACGCAGACGCCGGGGCGTTCCCGTCACCGCCCGGCTGCACCGAAGGGACGTTCAACGGCTTGCGCGCCTTCGTCGGCTTGCCGGTTCCGCGTTTCGTCACGGAAGGCCTCGACGGTTGCGAGACCGAAGGCCTGGCAGGCTGCGGGGCGGTTTGCGGGGAAGAAGATCCCGCAGAGGGCCCGGCAGGCTGCGCAGCGGAAGACCCCACAGGCCGCGGGGCGGGCTGCCGCGCAGATTGCGATGCACCCGTTTCCCCAGCCTGAGCTGGGGCGGCCTGGTTCGCCGCCTGGTTCTGCTTCAGGCGCGTCGAGCTTTGCGGCATGGCGATGCGCCGCTTGGGCTTGCCCGGTGCCGCCACCTGGGCGCCGGCCTGCTTCGCCGCGCTCGCGGCGGCGTCGTTCGACCCCGCCGCAGCCGCCTCGGGACGCGCCTCGGGACGGGCGATCGCCTTGCCCTTAACGGAAGGGCGCGCCGGTTTGCCCGGCGCGCCCTGTTCGTTATTCTGCTTCGGTGGCTTTCGTTTCGTTACCACGTGCAAAATACCTTATCTACGTGCAGTTTTCCTTCAGAATGCCGCGCCGGCTTTACGCCTGGTCACCGATGACCTCGACGCCGCCCATGTAGGGGACCAGCACCTCGGGGACCTTGATGGTGCCGTCTGCCTGCTGGTAGTTCTCCATGATGGCGGCCATGGTGCGGCCCACCGCCAGGCCGGAGCCGTTGAGAGTGTGGACGTAGCGCGAGCCCTTGAAGTTCTCGGGGTCGCGGTACTTGATGTTCGCACGACGCGCCTGGAAGTCGACGCAGTTGGAGCAGGAGCTGATCTCCTTGTAGGCGCCGTAGCTGGGCAGCCAGACCTCCAGGTCGTAGGTCTTGGCGGCGGAGAACCCGATGTCGCCGGTGCACAGGCTGATCACGCGATACGGCAGGCCCAGCAGCTGCAAGATGTTCTCGGCGTCGTTGACCATGGACTCCAGCTCGTCGTAGCTTTCCTCGGGCTTGGCGTACTTGACCATCTCCACCTTGTCGAACTGGTGCACGCGGATGAGGCCGCGCGTGTCGCGACCGGCGCTGCCGGCCTCCTCGCGGAAGCACGGGGTGAACGCGCAGTAGTGAAGCGGCAGGTCAGAGGCCTCGAGCACCTCGCCGGAGTGGATGTTGGTCAGCTGCACCTCGGCCGTGGGGATCAGGTAGAGGCCCTCACGAGTTTTGAACAGGTCGTCCTCGAACTTGGGCAGCTGGCCGGTGCCGGTCAGCGTGTCGGCGTTGGCCATGGCCGGGCACCACCACTCGGTGTAGCCGCGGCTGGTGTGCGTGTCGGCCATGAAGTTGATGATGGCGCGCTCCAGGCGTGCGGCCTGGCCGCGCAGCAGGACGAAGCGGCTGGCAGCCAGCTTCACGGCACGCTCGGGCTCGAGCATGTGCAGGTCGGCGCCCAGGTCCCAGTGCGGCTTCATCTGGATGCCCTCGGCCTCGAAGTCGCGCGGGGTGCCCCAGCGGCGCACCTCGGGGTTGTCGTTCTCGTCATCGCCCACGGGGGTGGTGTCGGCCGGCATGTTCGGCGTGCGCAGCAGGATGTCGTGCAGCTCGGAATCGGCGGCCTCGCGCTTGGCGGAGACGGCGGCCAGCTGGTCGTTGATCTCGCGGACGCGCTCCTTGGCGGCCTCGGCCTTGTCCTTCTCGCCGGCGGCCATCATCTGGCCGATGCTCTTGGACGTGGCGTTGCGCTCGGCCTGCAGGGCCTCCTCCTCGGTGATGGCGGCACGACGGGCTTCGTCAAGTTCGGAGAAGCGCGACGCGTCCCATGAAGCATGACGGTTCTTCATCGCCTGGGCGACGGCTTCCTGGTTTTCGCGAACGAACTTAAGATCTAGCATTGCGCGCTCCCCTTCTATAAATCGGTTGTAGTAGAGCAGTTTCCCAGTATAGCGCAGCGAACGCGCGTGCGGCGTGGGCGATGAGGAGCCTTCACGGGAGCGGCATGCGAAGGCGCAGGGATCGCAGCTATGTGATAACAGCGCAATAACAAGCTCATGCAGCAGCGCGCGAAGGGCGCCGGCGATAATGGGGACATGAAAACGATCACGAACATAGCCGACCGGCTGTTCCGCAAGGTGGAGCCGGTCGATTCCGCTTTCGGAAGCGAAGCTGCCGAGGCAGCCGTAGAAGGCGCTGCAGGGGAAACCGGAGCGCAAGCCAAGTCGCAAACCGGGGCCGTTTTCCCCGCCGAAACCCGCACGCCGGCGTTTTGCGCCATCGACTGCCCGGGTCGCTGCCCGCTTGAGCTGCACCTGCGCGACGGCGAGCTTGCGCGCGTGTCGGCGAACAAGGCCGCCCCCGCGTGCCACCGCGGGCTGTCCATGCGCGCGTGGGCGAACAGCCCCGACCGCCTTATGTGGCCCCTTCGCCGCGTCGGGCCGCGCGGCTCCGCGCAATTCGAGCGCGTGACTTGGGACGAAGCGCTTGACGAAATAGCCGACCGACTGGCCCGCATCCGCCGCGAGCACGGCAGCGAGTCCATCTACCTGGCTTACACCACCGGGCAATCATGCACCACGGCCGACCCGTTCGAGCGGTTGATGAACTGCTTCGGCGGCTTCCTCGACCACTACAACAACTATTCGAATCCGCAGATCAACGCCATGGTGCGCAGCATATACGGGCCCGGCGCGCTCTACCCTGGCGGCAGCGAGCTCGACGCCGCCGCCGATGCGCGGCTCGTGCTGGTGTTCGGCGCTTCGCCAGCGGAAACGGGGACGGGCCGCGCCACCTGGCACGGCGCCTGGGACCGCGTAGTCGAGCAGGTGGGCGAACGCGACGGGCGCATCGTGATGGTGGACCCCCGCCGCAACGGCTCCATTCCCAAGCGCAAGAAGTCCGCGAGCAGCGAGCGCGAGGGGCAGGCGTCGGCGGTTTGCGACGCATCGCTGACAGGCAGCAGCACGCACAAGGGACGGCCAGCGGCACCCGCTAGCGGCGGCGCGCTATCAGCCGATGCCGCGCCAGGCGGGAAAACCGTTTCCTGGTTGCCCATCAACCCTGGGACCGACGGCGCGCTGGCGGCGGCGCTTTTGCATGAGCTGGCGTTCACGCACAACGCGCTGGACTGGGATTTCCTGCGCGAGCGCTGCATCGGGTTCACCGACAAGACGCTACCCGAACGTCGGCGCGGCCTTGGTCTTTCCGTAATGGATTACCTGCGCGGCACCGGCTACGAACATGTGGCGAAAACGCCCGCGTGGGCCGCGGCGATCACCGGCATCCCCGCGGACGACATCCGCGAACTGGCCGCGCAGCTTGCCACTGCACGGCCCGTGTTCATCATGCAGGGCTGGGGTCCGCAGCGTCGCAGCAACGGCGAGATGACCAGCGGCATGATCATGATGCTGGCAGCGGCGCTCGGCCAAGTTGGCCTGCCCGGCACGAACAACGGCATGAACATCGCCTGGGGCGGCGGCTTCCTCACGCGTGTTTCCGCAGGTAAGAATCCTGTTCCCTTCCGCATCCCGGCGTATCGGTTCCTCGATGCCATCGAGAACGGGGAATCGCTGGGCACACGCGAAGGCGTTCGCGGGCTGCCAGAAGCGGGTTACGTTAATGCGGGGGGATCCGTCTTCGCAGCGGAAGGGAAGCCAGAGCAATCTTCCCCTGGCAAACGTGCAACAGATTCCGTACAACATCAAGATAGCGCCGCACACCTTCCCAGCAGCATCAAGGCGATCATCTGCCACGGCGGCAACTGCCTGACCAACCAGCACGGCGATGTCAATCGCGCGCACCGCGTGCTGGGCGACCCTTCGAAGTGCGAGTTCATCCTGAACGTGGACGTGGAGTTCACCGATTCCGCACGCTACGCCGACATCGTGCTACCCGACTTGTTCCGCATGGAGCAGGAAAGCGCGATGGATGCCGACACCCGGGGCCGGCGCATCGCTGTCAGCACCGGGGAGCTGGGCGCGCGCTTCGAGCGTCGCGGCGCCTGGAACACGTGCGTTGAGCTGGCGAAACGCTGGGAAATCGAAAACGCGTTCACCGAAGGGCGCACAGAAGGCGAATGGATCCGTCGTCTGTATGAGGGCGACCGCGATCGTAGCACCGGGTTGCCAACGTTCGACCGGCTGCTCGAGGATGGGCTCGCCTGGCGGGCCGACCGCGCCGAGCCGTTCGTAGCGCTAGCCGATTGGCGACACGACCCCGATGCGCATCCGCTGGACACGCCGTCGGGCAAGATCGAGCTGTTCAGCGAACTACTTGCCGCCGCTGCCGAAACGCTACGCGACACGCCCGACGAGGGCGCCGTCACGCCCATCCCCACCTACGTACCCGAATGGGGCCCAGCGGAGTTCGCCGTTGAACGGCCCGCAACCGACGGGGCGCAGGAACCGGACGCTGAGCTGCGCGCGGACGGCCACGGATGCGAATCGGTCGCATTCCTTCCCGCAGGCGGCCGGGAATGCGAATCGGACGCCGAACTTCCCGCAAACGGTCGCAAAAGCGAATCAAACACCGAACCCGCCTGCGACCAGCCGCTTCGCGTGTTCGGCTTCCATAGCGTCGCGCGCATCCATTCGTCATGGGGCAACGTGCCCGCCGTTTCGCGGCGCGTGCCGCAGGTCATCTCGATCAACCCCGCGGACGCCGACGCACGGGGCATCGCAACCGGCGACCTGGTGGAGGCGTCGAACCGTTTCGGCACGCTGCGCCTTCCCGCGCACGTCACCGAAGACGTGATCGCCGGAACCATCGTCATGCCGCAAGGAGCCTGGTGGCAAGCGGAAAGCCGCGGCACGCAAAACGCACCCGGGGCCACCAGCGCCCGCACCGCCTACCCCGTCGACATCGGCGGCTGCGTCAACACACTCACTACCAGCCGCCCCTCGCCGCTAGCGTTCGGCAATCCCCAACACACCTGCTGGTGCCGCCTTCGCAAACCCTGACACCCGGGGACGGAGGCCATCCGTCAGGAACCGTCCACCCTGCCTGACGGTTCGGACGCTTAGTCCTACGTCCGACCAAACCGTCCGACCGTCAGGCCCTCGAGGCCTTCAGACTCTTGCGGTTTGTTGCTAATCGTCGGTTGTTCTTCGTTCTTGGCGCGACCGGATCGGAAACGGTGTAGTATACTTTGGCTTTGTAATACGCGCCTTCGAGCGCTTGCGAACGAACCGTTAGGAACAGCATGGATTGGATCGGCCTGTACCACTTTCTTTTCGAGACATATGCCGGCATGGGCATTATGATCGGTGCGGGTCTTGTCATCAGCCTTATCGCATGCATCATCATGGAACGTCGCACCCGCAAAACATTCGTCGACCGCCCGAAGGGCAAGGACGACTGGTCCTTCTTCGACGATGACGACGAGGAAGACTCGGAATAACCACGCGGCGGCCACTCACTCACACCTGCCGCCGAACCGCCCCGCAACGCCAATACGCGGGGCGGTTTCTTTTTTGCCCGAACGCAAAAGAGCCCGCAAGCACGGCGCTTGCGGGCTCTTCGTTTCCCGTTTTGAAGCTACAGCGCGAAGCCGATGGCATCCAGCACGTACTTCGGCACCATGAAACGCACCGTCTTCTGCGGGTCCACCATCTGGCACACCTGCACGTCGGCGACCAGCGACAGCAGCATGACCAGGTCGGCCTCGGACTCGTTCGTGCGAGAAGCCAGCAGGTCGACCATCTGCTGAACGGCCAGCTCAGCGGCCGCATCCAGCGATTCCGCGGACACGATGATGCCGAAATGCGTGTCGTTCTCGATCAGCGGGTTCACCAGCTTCAGCTCGGGCATGGCCGTCAGCGTGACGGTGGCGTAGCCCGCAACCTCGGCGCCGGAGACGCTGACCTCGCCGTCGCCCATGGCCGCGTGCATGTCGCCGCAGCCGAACAGCGCACCGTCGACCGCCACGGGGAAGTACAGCGTGGCGCCGGTGGTGATCGCCGTGTTGTCCATGTTGCCGCCGTGGCTGCCCGGCGTGCCGCAGTTCACCGGCTCGCCCTCGGGAGCCACGCCGATGACGCCGATCATGGGGCGCAGCGGGATGTTCAGACGCTCATCCCAGGCCAGCGTGTTGCCCTGGATCTTGCAGTAATGCGTGGCCCACTCGGTGAAGCGGTTGCCGCACACGCCCTCGTCCTGGCCAGTAGCGGAGCAGGTCTGCTCATCGAACTCGATGTTGTCGATGCGCACCTTCAGCGCGCCGCCCGCCTTCGCGCCCTCGACGAACACCGGGCCGGTTGCCGGGTTGACGGCGTCCCAGTCCAGATCGTCCATGGTGTCCTGAGGGCCGGTCAGTTGGTTGCTGAAGCAGTCCTTCGTGCGGATGCGCACCGTCTCACCGGACTTCACGGTCAGCACCGGCTCAAGATCGCGGTCGAAGAAGAACAACGTCTTATCGTCGTTAAGCTCGATCATAGGTTTCCTTCCTATTCATGTAAGGCCGCGGCACCGCGCCGTCGGCCGTTCTTGCGTTATCCCGCAACGCCGCTTCGTCCTAACGTCAAGGGCGAAAGCTATTCGTCGCTCTCGTCATAATACTCGGGGTCGGGCAGAAGATAGGCGGCGAACAGCATAATGCCCGCGGAAACGACCAACGAAGCCGCATCGGCAGGATCGGTGAAGGCGGATGCGGAAGGGGCCCCGCAAATCGCCGCCAAAACGAACCCGGCCACCAGCACCGCCGAGCCCGCCAGTACGCCGAAGGACGCGAACAGCCGCGTGGGGCGCCAACGCAGCAGGGCGCACGCACCCGCCGCAAGCACCCAGCTCGCCGTCATGATCCACGTGCCCGGTTCCAACAGCATGGCCGCCATCCGGTCGATCACCGCATCGCTTGCAAACGCCGCCGCCGAGAAATGCCAGGTAGCAAGCATATCCCACCCCATGAACGAGGCGCTTCCCAAGCCTGCCAGCATGAACCCGCATAGCACTTGGAACGCCGCGGTCGCCATCGCCGCAACCGGGCGCAGCGCAAAACCCGCCGCCAACGGGCCGAGCGGCCCCAACCCGATCGCGCCGGCAAGCGGCGTCGCCAGCGCGGCGTTCGCGGTCGCGTTGCCCGCGCGGCCCAGGTACCACCACCATACGCCGGTGCCCGCCAGCAGCACGCATCCCGCGGCAGGCACGCCGCACATCACCAGCATGGCCGACAGGGAGACGAACCCCAACAGCGCTCCCAGATGAGGGCGAAGCGCGCCGGCAAGCGCGATGAGCAGCAGCAACCCCCAGAACAGGGGGTTGGCAAACCCTTCGGTCTGCGAGATGTTCTGCAGCGACAAAAACGCCAGCAGCGCCGACCCCGCCGCGCCACACGCATGCGAGCCGAAGAACACCAGCTCGGGGGTGATGCGATCGCGCAACGGGATGCCCGGCTCGCGAGGCTGCGGCTCAGGCTCCTCTTCCTCCTCCGGACCGGCCACGATGTCGGCCAGCTCCGCGCGACCCTTCGCCGGATCGCCCAAAAACGGCGAAAGCTCCTCCGCGAAATCCGCCACCGACTCGTAGCGTTCCTCGCGCTCAGGGTCCAAAGCGTAGAAGATGGGGTCGTCCGCGGCCGGGTCGAGGTTGTCCCAGCACAGCGACGGCAGCACCAGCTCGCCGTCCTCGATAGCTTCCTGCGCCTGGAACAGGTTCGGCGCCAAGAAAGGGTTCTCACCCGCCAGCATCTCGTACGTCACCGATGCGAGCGCCCACTCGTCGCAACGCGCGTCAAGGTTCTCCTGGCGCATCTGCTCAAGCGGCATGTAGCCGATGGTGCCGCCGCCAGCCACGCCGAATCCCTGCGCGTCCGCCAAGGTCGCCAGACCGAAATCAGTCACCTTCACCTGGCCCGATGCGTTGATGAGGATATTGTCGGGCTTGATGTCCAGATGCAGCACGCCGTTCTCATGCGCCACCTCAAGCGCATGCGCCACCGCCTCGAACACGGCGGCGACCACATCGAGCGTCAGCCGATCGTCATGGTCGCGCAACAGCTCGGTGAGCGTCATGCCTTCGACATATTCCATGATCAGGTACGCCGTGGAATCCTGGATCTCGAAGTCGTACACCGCGACGATGCTCGGGTCCGACAGCATGGCCGCCGTACGGGCCTCGTCCAATCCGGGGATGCGCGAGAGCGTGCGCACCAGCGGGCGGCTGGCAGGGTCGACCGCATTCGTCAGGCTGACCGACTGACCGGGCAAAAGCTGGTTAGGGAACGAATCGGCGCTCGGCGGGTCCGCAGAATCGAATCCCGCAAAGCGGGGCCCAACTTCACGGGCGGGAGCGCTCGCCGGCTCCGCCGACGCATCGGAGCCGTCGGGGACCCCAGCATCCTCGACCCCCGCAAAACCCGCTTCCTCGGGCAAATCTTCCCAAGGGGGAACGTCCGCCGGATCGATGGCGGTCGCCGAAGATGCCGCAGAACCCGCCGTATGCGCGCCTGTTACGCCGAAGCTTTGAGAACCAGCCGAGCTTTCGCCATGTTCATCAGGAGAAATATCGAGCGCATCTGCCCCGGGGAGAGCGGCGCGCAACAACTCGGCCTCGGACAAGGGGATGCACTTGATGGCCACCTTGCGCTGGATGCGCGTATCCCATGCCACCTGCACCGTGCCGAAGCCGCCGGCCCCCGCCTTGGCAAGGGGCTTGTATCGATTGAGTATCAGCTGCGTTTTAGTCATGCGCACATTATATTGCAGGCACTTGCGCGCCATAGGTACATCAAATCCATTCGCTACAATCGGCAGCCTAAGCAACAACAGAAAGGCCGCCGTTGAAAGATAACCGCACGCTTTCGCTTCCCCAGCGCATCGCCGCAGCATTAGCCGCCCTGGCGCTGGCGTTCTCGTTCGCACTTCCCGCAACGGGCTGTACCGTCAGCATCGGCGATAACGCCGCTGAATCCGGCAGCTCCATCAGCAGCTCAGACGGAAACGCCGGCACGTACGGCGACTCCGGCGACGCGCGATCCGCGCAGGCGACCATCGCCGACATCCCTGCGTATACCGGCGCGCTGTGCATCGATATCAACCATGGCATGCCCGGGTTTACGGCGCAGGACGAGGTGCGCGGAACGTTCACGCAGTTCAGCGACCTAGATTTCGAAGGCCGCTGCGGCACCGCTTTCGCACGCATCGGACCCGACACCGTATGCAACGAGAAGCGCGGCGACATTTCGCAGGTACACCCAAGCGGGTGGGTGCAGCGCAAATACAGCTTCGTCGACGACGGCATGCTGTACAACCGCAGCCACCTGATCGCGCACCAGCTATGCGGAGAAAATGCCAACGAGAAGAACCTGATCACGGGCACGCGCACGTTCAACGCGGTGGGCATGCTGTATTACGAGGAGCTGGTGGGCGACTATGTGCGCAGCACGGGCAACCACGTGCTCTACCGCGTCACCCCGCTGTTCGCCGCAAACGACCTGGTGGCGCGCGGGGTTCAGATGGAAGCGAAGTCCGTCGAGGACAACGGCGAGACCATCCAGTTCAACGTGTTCGTGTACAACGTGGAACCGGGCGTTGCCATCGACTACGTGACCGGCGAAAGCTGGGAATCGTCCGAAACCCCGCAGGTCACCAGCAAAGGCAGCGCCACCATCACCACCGCAGCAGCCGCACGAGCGGACAAGGCAGCAGCGGGAAGCGCCAACGGGAGTAAAGCCGACGGCGAGAGTAGCAGCGGGAGCGGCGCCGGCGGGGCCGGCAGCGAGAGCAACACCAGCGATGCCGATGGAGCCGGCAGCAACAAAGCCAGCAGCCAAGGCGCGTCCGAGCAGCAGGACTACATCTTGAACGTGAAGAACAAGAAATTCCACAAGCCCGACTGCTCCGCCGCCAGCGACATCTCAAACGCAAACAAGCAAGACTTCACCGGCACCCGCGACCAACTCATAGCCCGAGGCTACTCCCCCTGCGGCATCTGCAAACCGTGAGCTAATACGGAAAGGCCTTGAGAGCCGGAGCAATCAGTCCGATCATCAATGGATTGCAACAGGGCAAAATCGCTAGCGAAATGGCAAAAAGGCAAAGTGTCGTGGCATTCAGCTTCAACTAAGAGGAATGCCACGACACTCTATCAGGATCAAACGCAACACTTGAAACGTTTATATTTCGCGATAAGGAAATTCTCGTTCGGACGCAAGGCTTTCTCTTTAGGCAGAAACAACTTCTTGCCATCGAGATCTGCGTACTGCCCGTCCGAAATCCGCGGACTTGCCTCCAGGCGCATCGAGGCAGGGTTAATGCCCAGCAAATAGCTGTCAAATAGCAAGTGAATATCAGATCGCAGCAAAATGCCGTTCTCCACAATATTGCTTTGGGTACCGCGGTAATCAAGGATGTGCGCTGCTTGCAACACCTCGTTCGTGTCGAACCCCGTAACCGCGCAATGCCCTTCATAAGCCTTGAACAGGTCTTTTCTAAACGCTTGCTGCCCTTGACGCACCATGTGACGAACAACGGAAAAACGGCGGCGGTCCTCTTCCATGCTTTCCGGATCGCGTATCTCATCTGCTTGAAGATGCTCATCAACCGTTGCCGACTCCCCCATTTCAGCTTGCAGAGTCGCACTGGCAAATAAATGCTCGGTCTCCGGCGTAACGGGCCCATGCAAGGTAAACAACTCGTTCTCGGGATTGAACTCCTCAACGAATGCAAGAAAGCGCAGGTACGAACTCGACGACGAGTTCTGCTGAAGAAACACGCCAACGGGAACGCCGTCCATCAGGCAATTCACCAGTTTTTGGTTCCAGTGCATATCGGTCGTACCGCCGGAATTATTTTGATGGGCGGAGTAATACAAGATCCACGTTCCATCGCCTAAATCAACTCGAGCACCATCGTTGTTATCGCTGTATAAGCTGTTATAAGCAACTGTCACCGTTGCCGCATACCTATGACGACTCGGCACATGAATCCCACGTTGCGCCACATGCTTGAATTGAACTCCGGGCAATGTACTGCCATGGAATCGGATGCCTTCATTCCCAGTTTCATTCATAAACCACGCATATAGGTTGCGATGGCTTTCTGGATCATCCTCAAGAGGAATCAAACGTAACGCACGCTCGATCGATAAGTTCGTATACGGGAGGAAGTCGTCAACGCATATCGAACCATCAATGCGCGCCAGAGGGAACGGCACCTCCGCTGTTTCCACCCTAGTCGATATGTTTGCATCTCTCGAAGCCATACTGCAATTCTGCCAGCGTCCGCTTCGTTCGACAACAACCAATTCGGCAGAAGACGCCGAGGCGAAAAGCCGTTGCGCAACAGCAAAAAACTAGCCCGCAACCCCCCCAAACGACTCACACCTTAAAACAACGTCCCCTGCCCAAGCGCTGCCGGGGCTGCCGGTTGCTCCGGGGCCGCCGTCAACGCGAACCCTTCGCGATTTGCTAGCTTTTGCCAGTTGGCCACCAGGCTGGGCCACGGCGCGCGCAACCACCAACGCGCCTCGGCGAGCGTTAACGCCAGGGGCATACGGTTGTGCACGAGAGCAACGTTGGCGTTCGGGCGCGTAGTCACCACCGAGAAGCAGCCTTGACCGCATACCGTCGCCAGCAGCAGCGGCGAACCTTCGCCGCTTTCGAAACGATACTGCTGCTTGATTCGCCGCCCCGTTTTCGGGCTGCGCACCGTTTGAGTTGCATGCGCCTCGAAGAATCCGCCCGTCACCACGATGCCGCGACCCTGCGCAATCGGTTGCTCCCACATGCCCGGGTTCGGCCCCATCGCCGTTTCCAAGCGCGTGTTGTACACGGGGCGTTGCTGCCATTCAACAGGGAATCCCCAGTTCAAACGTTCAATAGCCAGCTTGCTTTCCGGACCGCGGACGATTACGTCAACGCCCGCGCCAGGGAACGCATCTTCACCCGGCTCAACCTGCGCCGTCGCGGCTTCACCAGCCATCGGACGCGCAGGCCAATCGAGCTGCGCGTTCACAGGCGAATTCGCCTGCAGCTCGCGCACAATTTCCGCAACCTCATCCCACGTAACGACCGTGAACCTTCTGCACACGATGAACCGCCCCTGCTTCTTCTTAGGGTCCGCCCCGCCGCCATCAACTCTTAGTTATACGTTTTCGCGATTCGTATAAAGAAGGGGCCTGGAATCTCATTTACTTTATACGATTACCGGGATTCGTATAACTTAGCGCGCGTTTTCGAGCGCTTCTTTATACGATTTCGCGTTCCGTATAAAAAACGGGAGCCCCGTAGGGCTCCCGTTCAGCGTGCTCTATTTGAAAGGACTGGCGAAGCCGAGGCTTCGCGTTGGGGAACCGCTTCCCCAATCAGCGCGGCAGCTGCTTGCGCGACTGTTACTTCTCTTCCTTATCCTTCTTGTCAGCCTCGGTGATGCTGCAGTTGGTGATGAGGATGAGCGAGGCAACGGACGCGGCGGCCTGCAGGGCCGTGACGGTGACCTTGGCCGGGTCGGCAACGCCCATGGAGATCATGTCGCCATACTCGCCGGTCTCGCAATCCAGGCCGAAGCCGGGCTGAGCCTCAAGCGCCTTGGCAACCTCGACGTCGCCGTTGTAGCCGGCGTTGCTGCACAGCGCGCGCATGGGCTCCTCGAGTGCCTTGCGCAGGATATCAACGCCGAAGCGCTCCTCCTCGTTGGCGACTTCCACCTGGTCAAGCGCCTTGGACGCCTGGATCAGGGCAACGCCGCCGCCGGCGAGCAGGCCTTGGCTTGCGGCCGAGCGCGTTGCGCGCAGGGCGTCCTGGATGCGGCTGCGGATCTCGTTCATCTCGGTCTCGGTTGCAGCACCGACGCTCATGACGGCGATGCCGCCGGACAGCTTCGCCAAGCGCTCGCGCATGACGTCCAGCTCGTAGTCGGAATGCGGGTTCTTCAGCTCGTTGCGGATGGCCTCGCAGCGCTTCTCGATGGCCTCCTGCTTGCCCTTGCCGCCGATGATGAGCGTGCGGCTCTTCGTGATCTGCACGCTTGCGGCGCGGCCGAGCATGCTCTTCTTGGCATCGGCCAGCGACAGGCCGCGCTCGGGGGAGATGACCTCGCCGCCGGTGAGGATGGCCATGTCCTCCAGCTCGGCCTTGCGGCGCTCCTCGGCGCCGGGGCACATGACGGCTGCGCTGATGAGCGTGCCCTTCTGGCGATTCATGAGCAGGGAGTTCAGGGACTCGCCGCGCACGTCATCGGCCACGATGAGCAGCGGATGGCCGGACTGCATGACCTCCTCCAGCACGGGCACGACGTCCTTGAAGTTGTCTGCCAGGCGCTGGTCGGTGATCAGGATGTAGGGCTGCTCCAGCTCGCCGGTCATGGAACCCATGTCGTCGGCCATGTACGGGGAGATGAAGCCGCGGTCGAACAGCATGCCCTTCTTGACTTCCAGGTCGATGCCGAACTTGGTGGACTTCTCAACGGAGATGACGCCGTCCTGGCCGATCTCGTCCAGGGCCTCGGCAATCTTCGCGCCGATCTCGGGGTCGCCCGAGGAAACGGTGGCGATCTCGGCCATCTGCTCGCGCGTGGTCACCTGCGTGGCGGCCTTCAGCAGCTCGTCGGATGCGACGTCGGCGGCCTTCTGGATGCCGCGGCGCAGCGCCAGCGGGTCGTTGCCGGCGGTAACGTAGCGCACGCCCTCGCGCACGATGGCATCGGCGAGCAGCGTTGCCGTGGAAGTGCCGTCGCCGGCCTCGTTGTTCGCGGCGGTCGCAGCCTCGCGGACCACCTGCAGGCCCATCTTCTCCACATGGTCGTATGCGCCCACGTGCGCGGCAACGGTAGCGCCGTCGTTGGAGACGTTGGGATGGCGCTCGCCCTTCTTGGTGATGCCGACGTAGCGGCCCTTCGGGCCGATGGTCACGCGCACCGCGTCGGCCAGCTTCGCCACACCGGTCGCAAGCTTCTCGCGCGTCTCGTTGTCGTATGCGATTTCCTTAGCCATGCTATGAGCCCCTTCCTTGAGCACGTGCATAACGATATTTGCTACCAAAGAAAGTTAGCACTCTTTGCCCACGAGTGCTAGATGCAGGCAGGTATTTATGGGAAACGGAAGCGTTTCGTTACCTATTTACGCTTCCAACCATGCCGCCAGCGGCTCGGGGGAGTCGAACACGTCGCAGTTGCTGCGCCAGTCGGTAGAGTTGAGACCCGTGGCGGTCGCGCGGTCGAGCATCTCGACCAGCGGGTCGAAATAGCCGCCCACGTTCAGGATGGCGCTCTTCGCATCCAGCTCGCCGGCCTTCACCTGGGAGACGATGTCGAAGAACTCGTCGAACGTGCCCAGGCCGCCAGGCAAGGTGACGAACGCATCGGCCAGCGAGGTCATGCGCGTCTTGCGGGTGGCAAGGTCGAATTCGCAGATCAGCTCGGTGCAAGGGTACACGGGGCGTCCCTTCTTGTTCAGGCCCTCGGTGACGACGCCTATGACGCTGCCGCCCGCATCGCCCACGCCATGCGCCACCGCGCCCATCAGTCCCACATCGTAGCCCCCGAACACCAGGCCGTGCCCGTGCTCGGCCAACGTGCGCCCCAGCTCGTAAGCGGCATCGATGTACGGCGCATCCAGATCCCGGCTCGACGAGCCGAACGCGCATATCCTCATAGCGAACCCCCTTGGTCTTAAAATCACAGCGCTGCCTAGGGTACACCATCACGGCAAGGGCCCCGGCGCGCAGACGCGCACCGAGGCCCCGAGCTTTTTCATAGGAGTCCCGAGCCTCCACCAGAATCCCAAGCCCTTTTCAACTTGTGGGCGGTTTTGGAGGCCGAAAACGTCTAAGCGGGTAATCTAGCCATTCATGACCTGGGGTTTTACCGACAGAACGCGAAACAGCGCTCGAAATACCGCCCAGAAGACCGGGAACCATGGCGCGAAACGCCCCGTTTTCCTGCAAAACAACCCAGAACCGGTACCCTCCGTGCAAGCGGGGAGGAAAAACTCCCGAAACCTCAAACGTTATGCAGCTTGGTCCACGCTATCCAGCAGCTCGTCCAGCACGGCGGCGTCCTCCTCGGCGTAGCCCATGACCAGCTGGGCCAAGCCCTGATAGAACATGGTGCGCGAGAAGCGGCGCATGTCCTCGGTCATCATGGGCAGCCAGTTCAACAGGTGGTCTTGCGCGAACGTGCGCTGCGTGCGCAGATGCTCGATGGCCGCGTCCTCGTCGCCGGCGCGCAGGGCGTCGGCGGCGCGCATGGCCATGCGCTGCATGAACTCCAGCTCAAGGGCGATATGGTCCTCGCCCTCGGTCCAGCTGCCACGCTTGAGATTGTTCTCACGTAGCGTCTGCAACACCTCGGCACGGGCCTCCTGCATCATCAGACGACGCTCGGAGGTGTACACGCTCTCGAAGGGGTACGCCGCCGAAAAGCCGTTGACGCCGTGGCCGATGAACGTGCGCACGTAGTCGATGGCCAGCTCGTTGATGCTGTCGTCCCAGCTGGTGCGCAGGTAGTCGTACAACATGTGGTAGCCCTCGTCCACCTTGGCGTTGCCCGTGGCCGCCGGGAAGCGCATGCCCTGAAGCTCGGTGAGCGCCGCTTTGTCGACCTCCTTCAAAAACAAGCGCGCCATCAGGCCGTACATACGGGCGCGGCCGTCCATCAACGCAACCAGGTCCGCTTCCTGCTCGGCGGCCTGCGCCGCGATCATATCCTCAGCCATCGGTTACTCCCCCTTCTTCGAAAACGCGGCCTCAACCTCGGGCAGCATGCGGCGGCCCAGATCGGTCAGCTGCCACGAGCGGTCCTTCCAGCACAGCGCGTCGGTCTTCTCCAGCATGTCGATGAAGTGCCCGCCGAAACGGCGCGGGCTCTGCACCACCTCGAACGCGTCGACCAGCTGCTCGATATCGTCCTTCGAGCGCGGACGCTCGTTCACGAACCCCATCACGGCGCGGTATACCTCCAGGTACTTCGCATCGCGGTCGAACACCATGGTGCGGAAGGCGGAGCCGTCCGTCATCTGCCCGAACACCTCGCGACCCGCGTCGGTGGTGCGCCACACGGGGTCGACGCGCTCCTTGATCTCCAGGAACTCCACGCCCTCGCCGGCATCCTCGCGCTCCTCGGACGTCTCGGGCATCTCCAGCTCGAGCGCGCCGGCACGTTCGAGCATGCGGCACAGCGTGGTGGTGCCGTACACCGAGCGGTTGTCCGCCTGCAGCGCGTCCACCTTCTCGGTCAGCTCGCTGTTCAGGCAACCGCCGTCGCACCAGCCAAGGATGGAAACCAGCACCGGGCGTCGGGCCGGATTGTGGTCGAACAGGGAAAGCACCGCCTCGACGGCGCCGCCCTGGCGCTCGGGGCTGTACACCGCCTCGCGCCGCATGTCCTCGGGCATGTTGCGCATCGTGGGGTAGTCGACCGTATCGAGCGGGTTGTCGTCGTCCATGTCCTCCTGGTCGATGTCCAGGTCATCAACGGCCAGCGGGTCGAACTCCTCCTCTTCGTCCCACAAGCCGGCAATCTGGTCTTCAGCCATCGTGAATCCCCCTGTTCTTCATGTCGAACCTTGCGCGCTCGGCGCCCAAGGCCGGCCGCCCCTCTTGGAAACGGCGGCCGAATGCCTGCGAACATCCAGGTCGCAGGCGTGTTTCCTCTTCGCTGCCGCCCATTATAGGAAGCGCGGGGAACAGGCCATCATCCCGCAAACCCTAAAATGGCGAAGTTGTCGCCGCCGGCGCGCCATCCGGGACGCTGATGGCATCATACGCGGGGGCTGATTCCATGTTTCCCCAGGTCACAGGCTTGCGAATCGGTTGCTTGGACAGCCATGCGCCCGTATACTGCAAACCACGTTGTCGAAAGCGGGGCTTCCATTCCTCGACTCTTACGAGAAGGGAGGCTCAAATGGCAAACGTATCTTGGGGCAGGAAGCTTCTTGCCATCGCGGTCGCGTGCTGCGCGTGCGCGATGATCGCCGTGCCGGCCTATGCGTTCTACTACGTCCACAGCGATGAGGGCGTCCAGGTGGAAAGCAAGGGCGTGTACGAGGTCACGTGCGTGCTGGACGAAACCGCCCAGGGCGGCGCTATCCGTAGCGAGCTGGTCATCGTCCCCGAGGGAAGCACGGTCAAGGACCTGCTGAACGAGGATGTCATGTCCAGCGAGAACCAGAACGGCCTTGAGGCCATTCACAACTACGACGCCACCAGCCTGGCCGATTACCTGGCCGGCAAGCAGTACACGGCAACCGTGTACGCCGCCGAGACTCAGAAGCCGGGCACGCAGACCACGCACGACGGTCAGGGCACCACGGGTGATGACACCCAGCTCAACCGTTACGACAACGTGGTCATCAAGGTGGCCTAGCGCCCGACGCGCATACGGGCCGGTCGGCCAGCCGGCCCGCGCGCGGCAAGATCGCGAATGCGGGCGCGCGCGGCAAGATCGATGGAACGCAGCTGCGAACGCGTGCGCAATCGAACCGACGGGCAGAACGCAGCGCGCACGGTGGCGAGCGAGGTCGGCGAACGCGCTCGGCCAGACCGATGGAGCTTGGCCGCACGGAGACGCCTCCCATGCGAAGCAAACACACTCCGCAGCATCATCCTCCTAGGATGATTTTTCCATTTCCGCTGGTCAATAGCCTGACTTTTGCAGGGGTGACTCAAAATCACCCCTGCATCACGCGCATCATCCCCCGATCGCCCGGTATCATAGGAACCGAAGAGGATGCACAATGCAATACGGGGAAGGATTTGCGTATGGGGGTACGCGTTCCAAGAATCACGCTCAATGCCGACTTCGGCGACGAGAGCGCATTCGGCGAGCTGAGCTTGCTGTCGGTCGGCTACGGCTTGCATCAGGCGTGGGTGTACGCCACCATGTTCGGCACCGCCTCGGTGTTCGGGCCCATGCCCTGCTTCCAAGGGATCTACGGTAGCAGCGTTACCATCCCCTATCTGATCTCAACCATCGTCTACGTATTCGCCATGCTGCTCATCGCAGCCACCGACCAGCGCTTCCTGAAGCTGTACACATCTCGCAAGCTGCTCTGCATTGGCGCCGCGCTTTCGTGCGCGGGCTCGCTGCTGCTCTTGGCGGTTCCCTTCTTCGGAACCCCCTTGGCGGAAACGGCGTCCGGCATCATGACCGGCATCGGCTCCGCCATCCTCATCGTGTACTGGGGCACGGCGTTCGCCCGCACCGACAGCGCATCGATCGTGCTGAACACCGCCATCGCCATCTCCATCGCCATCGGCCTGTTCGCAACCGTGCTGCACTACGCGCCCTTCCCCGTGTCCGCCATCGCGATCGCCTGCGTTCCGCTGCTTGAGCTGGCAATATTGCTGAAGAAAACGCCCCAACCCTTTCACGAACGCGACGAGGTGCCCATCTTCAAGCCGCTGCCCATCAACCGCGGCAGGTTCGTCGTGCGCTTCGGCGCCCCCGTGCTGGTGCTCGGCATCGCCCTGGGCATGCTCCGCACGAACTCGCTGCAAAACCTTGTGATGAAGACCAGCGTGGGCGCGCAGCCGATGCTGCTGCTGGCCGCCGGCTGCGCCACCGTGCTGGTGCTCGTGACCATCATGGCGCTCGGCGGCGGCGACCGCTGGAGCCGCTTCTTCCAGCCCCTCGTGCCGTTCATCGCCGTCACCGTGTTCATCATGCCCCTCGCGAGCACTGATCACGCGGCTTTGACCAGCGTGATCATGCTCGTGGGCTTCCTATGCTTCGAGTCGCTCATGTGGATCTTCTTCGCCGACCTGTCGCAACGCTTCCGCCTGTCGCCCATCTTAGTGTTCGGGCTCGGCCGCGCCATCCTGGCGGTCGCCATCATGTTCGGCGCGCTCGTGCCCGTCGCCCTCGCAAGCTACGCGCACCTGCTGCCGTTCGGCGAGCAGGCGCTGGTGATCTTGCTGCTGCTCGTCATCGTGTTCGCCTATGCGCTGCTGCCCCGCGAGCGCGAGATCGAGTCGATCATCATGCCGTGCCCCCTGGTCAAAGCCGTGTCCACAAGCTTCGAGCGCAAAGAGGAATCCCAGCGCGCCGCTGGCAAGCGCAACTGCGGCGCGGCCAAGGGCATGGAGGCCCTTGAGCAGGGGGCGGCCGAGAGCGCCGAGCGACGCGAACGGGCGGCGGACGACCCGGCAGCAGAAGGCGAGGCATCCGCGCTGGCGGACGCTTCCTCAGCAGCCGTCGCCGCGACCGCTATCCGCGGGAAAGCCGAAGCGGCTTCTTGCGAAGTTCCCGCTTCAGCCGGCAACGCCGCTGCGGACCGCGCCGCGCGCGAAGACGGCGAAGGCACGACGGGCGCAGAGCCGACCGGAGCCGCGAACGGTTCCGAAAACGCGGCGGTTGCGCAATCTGCCGGAACCGCGAACGGAAACAACCTCGTAGCGGACTCGACCGCAACGCCATCCGCCCCGCCTATCGCGCGCGAACGGCAAGCAACCCAGCCCACACCCGCGGCGGTTGCCGAAGCGCGCTTCGCGAAACCTGGCGAACCGGCGCGCGGCGGCGGCCGTTTCCGCGGCAAATGCGAGACCGTGGCGAACACGTTCCTCCTGTCTCGTCGCGAGACCGAGATCCTGTTCTTCCTGGCCAAAGGCCATAACGCCGCCTACATCCAGGAGAAGCTCTACATCTCGGAGGGCACGGCCAAGACGCACATCCGCCACATCTACCGTAAGTGCGACATCCACAACCAGCAGGACCTCATGCGCATGGTCGAGGACGCGCAGCCGACGGAATAGCGGAGCAAGCATCCCGCCGTGCGAAGGTGCAAGGCTTGTTCGTGCAAGTTCTGGGGGGTTTCGGAGGCTGAAAACGCTCAAGCGGGGAATCCGAGCATTCGCGACCTGGGGTTTTACCGAACAGTTGCGTTATAGCGCTCGAAAAACCATCCAGAAGGCCGGGACCTATGGCGTGAAATGCCCTGTTTTCCTGCAAAACAACCCAGAACCAGCACCCTGCGTGCACGCAGGGCAAGACACGAGCTCGAGCACCTTGCCCAGCACGGGGCATTACCAGCCAACAGCCTTGGCCGGACGCGAACGCCAGGGGTTCGGCAACGAGCGCATACGCGAACGCCGGGGCTTCTGCAACGAACGCCCCGGCGATCGCCGCTCCCGCGCCCTAGACCCCCTCCCCCGCTTTCCCGACGCTTCACCTGGCGATTCCCCGCTTTCCCCGCTTACAATAAAATGACGATTGCATAAAGTACGCCATCTCGCCATTATGTTTGTGGCATGATGGACCATCGGTAAATTCGCGGCTTATCGCCGCCATGATATGGAACAGCGTTGCAAGGAGCGGTAATGGGCATCTTCTCGAAGTTCGAAGGCAAAATGGAGGACACGTTCGAGGGCACGGCGGACAAGATGTTCGACGCCCCCATCTCCCCCGTTCAGATTGCCAAGAAAGCCGAAAAGCAGATGCGCCGCGAGAAGATGGTCGGCGCCGGCAAACAGTACGCGCCCACGCTCTACACCGTGCTGGTCAACCCCGACGACGACCGCCGTCTGTTCGGCTACTACCCCACGCTCGCGGGTGAAACGGAAACCTACCTGGCGGCGAAGGCCTCCGAGCAGGGCCTGACCATGGACGGCCAGCCGCTCGTGCGCTTCATCGTCGACGAAGGCCTCAAGCACGGCAAGTTCGACGTCATCGCCGAAGCCGTCGCCGCGCCCATCATCTCCCAGCTGCGCAACGAGGAGATGGAGCGCTACGGCCTGGGCGGGGCGAACGCCGGCTACGGCGCAGCCGCCGCATACCCTGCGCAGCAGTTCGGCCGCGCAGGCGCAGCCATGCCCGACCAGCGCTTCAACCAGTACGACCAATATGACCAGCACGATCAGTACGGTCAGTACGACCAATACGATCAGTATGGCAACCAGGGCTATCAGCAGATGCCCGCCGGAAACGGCTGGGAGGCCCAGGGCTATCAGGCTCCTGCGCAGGGATCTTGGGACCAGCCCGCTGCCGCCCCCGATTACGCTGCGGCGCAGCAGGCCGCGGCCGGTGCGGTCGATCAGTTCAACGCCTACGCCGCCGGCGCCGCCCCTGCGGTAGCCGCTGCCGGCTACGCCGCAGGTCAGATGGCCAGTGCAGCTCCGCGACCCCAGGCCATGCCGCAGCAGGCGGCGCCCCAGCAGGCCGCCAACACCGTGATGTTCGCCGGCGCCGGCGTGCCGGGCCAGCAGCCCGCCCAGCCGCAGCAGACCTCCCGCGCCCGCCTGATCGACACGGCCGCCAACCGCGCCATCGACCTGGCAAGCGCCCGCGTCACGCTCGGCCGCGAGTCGCGCAACGACATCACCATCCCCGACATCAACGTGTCGCGCACCCACGCCGAGATCTCCCTGAGCCCGCAGGGCGCATGGGTCATCACCGACCTGGGCTCCACCAACGGCACGTACGTCAACGGACGCGCCGTCGCCAGCCAGCCGCTGAACGAGGGCGATCACATCGCCATGGGGTCCACGAACTTCGTCTTCACGTTGGCCTAAGCGAAAGCGAGAGGATTCCCCGTGATCGATTACGCGCTGCTTCTCATCCGCCTGCTGTTCGTCGCGCTGCTGTACCTGTTCCTGTTCGCCATCATGAAAACCGGCATCGGAGCGGTGCGCGGCCAGCGCAAACGCGAGCGCACGTGGAGCCTTTCGGTCGAAAAGGGCCCGAAGGAGCTGCGCGGCGTATCCATCGTGGTGCGCGGCCCGGTCATCGTGGGCCGCAACCCCGGGGCCGACATCGTCATCGGCGCGGGCTACGTCTCCGGCAGGCATGCCCGATTCAGCCTCATGGGGCAGAACCTGTTCGTGGAGGACCTGGGGTCCACCAATGGCACGGCCGTAAACGGCCAGTTCATCAACGAGCCCACCGCCTTGCGTAACGGGGACACCGTCAACGTGGGCGACGTGGCCATTCGCGTGAGGTTTGCATAATGTCCCGTGATAAACGTTCCTACCGCTCCACCCAACGCACGCGCAGAGGCGCTGTCACCACGTTCGGAAGCCGAACCGACGTCGGCTGCGTGCGCGACCACAACGAGGACAGCCTGGTGGTGGCTCCGCCGCTGTTCGCCGTCGCCGACGGCATGGGCGGTCACGCCGCAGGCGAGGTCGCTTCCGAGATAGCGGTGAACGTGCTGGCTGAGCTGGCCCCGAAGGACCTCGACGGCGCAGCCCTGGAGCACGCCGTGGAAGAAGCGAACCACGAGATCATCCGCGCGGCGCGCGATGGGCGCGGCCGTGAGGGCATGGGCACCACCCTTACCGCCTGCATGTTGGAAAACGAGCGCCTCGTCATCGCGCAGGTCGGCGACTCGCGCGCCTATCTGCTGCATCACGGCAAGCTGCAGCAGCTTACGCGCGACCACAGCCTTATGGCCGACATGATCGAGGCCGGCCAGCTCACCCCCGAGGAAGCGCGCCATCATCCGCAGCGCTCCGTCATCACGCGCGCGCTCGGGTCCGACCCCAACACGCGCCCCGATATGTACGAGATAAACGTCGAAACCGGCGATCGCCTGCTCGTATGCTCCGACGGCCTGTCGTCCATGATCGAGGACGAGCAGATCGAAGCCGTCATGCGACGCGTACCCGACCCGCAACGCTGCGCATCGCAGCTGGTCAACGAGGCAATCGCCGCCGGCGGCCACGACAACGTCACCGTCATCGTCTCCAACGTCACCGGATTCGCCGAGAAGCGCCGCCGCAAGCTGGCGCGCAAGACGAAGTTCTCCGTGGCGCTGGTGCTCGTGCTGTTCCTGGCCATCTTGGGCGGCGGTGCATGGGGCGTGCACACGTGGCTCCACACCACCGCGTACCTGGGCGAGGACAACGGCAAGGTCGCCGTCTACGAGGGCATCCCCGCCGATTTCCTGGGCATGCACTTATATAAGCAACAAGAAGTCACCGACGTGAGCGTCGACAGCCTGCAGCCGGGCACGGCCTCGCGCCTGCAGGAGGGCATCCGCGTCGACAACATGGATGCCGCGCATAACCTGGTGCAGCAATATCGCGACGAAGCGGCTCAGCGCAGCAAGCCGGAAGGCTCCGAGCAAGCCGCGTCCACGCAGGCAAACGGCACCGCGACCACCGGCGACGCCGCGGCAAACGCGCCGGCGGTCGCCTCGCAAACCGGCGCGGGAACCCAGAGGTAGCGCATCATGTCCCGTCGAAACATAGAACTCGTCCTTCTGCTGGTGGCGGCACCGGTCGTGGCGCTGCTGTTCGCCATGATCGCCATCAACGAGGGCCAGCAGGTCAACGTAGATTCGCTCAGCGTGCCCATCGGCATCTTCGCTGCCTTCGTGGTGGCCCACCTTGCCGTGCGCAAGCTCGCACCCGGCGCCGACCCCGCCCTACTGCCCCTGGCGTTCGGCCTATCGGGCATCGGCATCGCTTTCATCACGCGCATCGCGCCGTTCACGGACGCGCCCAACATGGCGCAAGGCCAGGTGGTCTGGCTGTTCGTGGGCGTTGCCTGCATGATCGTGGTGCTGGCGCTGTTCCGCAACCTCGATAAGATCGCCAACTACAAATACACCCTCATGCTCGTGGGCATCCTCTTGCTGCTCTCGCCGATGGTCCCCGGCCTTGGCCAGGAGATCTACGGTAGCCGCATCTGGCTGCACATCGGCGGATTCTCCTTCCAACCAGGTGAGATCGCCAAGATCGTCATCGTCCTGTTCATGGCAAGCTATCTGGCCGAGAACCGCGAGCTGCTGTCCGTGTTCACCGTCCGCATGGGCCCGTTCCACCTGCCCGACATCCGATCGCTGCTGCCGCTTCTGCTCATGTGGGGCGTGGCCATGGTCATCGTGGTGTTCGAGAAGGACCTGGGCAGCGCCATGGTGTTCTTCTTCGTGTTCCTGCTCATGCTTTACGTTGCAACGGGTAAGAAGTTCTACCTGGTGGTGGGCCTGGGCCTGATCACCGTGGGCGCCCTTGCCGCTTACGCGGCGTTCGGCCACGTGCAGGTGCGCGTCAACACCTGGCTCGACCCGTTCTCCGATGCGCAGAACACCGGCTATCAGCTGTGCCAGGCGCTCTACTCCATCGCCGACGGCGACCTGTTCGGCGTGGGCCTGGGCAACGGCCTTGCGGGCGGCACCGACGCGTTCAACGCCATCCCCGTCGTGGAAAGCGACTTCATCTTCGCCGACATCGCCGAGGAAATCGGCCTTCTGGGCGCCGCCGGCGTGCTGCTGCTGTTCCTGTGCTTCGCCATCCGCGGCTTCCTGACCGCGGCGCGCGCGAAGTCCGACGTGTCCAGCTTCGTGGCCGTGGGCCTGACGGGCATGATCGTGCTGCAGGCGTTCATCATCGTGGGCGGCGTCACGCGCCTCATCCCGCTGACCGGCCTCACCCTTCCCTTCATCAGCCAGGGTGGCTCCTCGCTTTTGGGCAGCTTCATCATCGTGGGCTTCCTGCTGCGCGCGGGCGACGAGGCCACGGGCGTGGGCACGGAGATGCTCAACGGCACCACCTCCAGCCTGCACTCCAACAGCGTGCTCGGCCGCATCAGCCTGGGCAAGCGCCTGACCAACGGCATGCTGCTGTGCAGCGCGCTGTTCGCCCTGCTGGTGGCGAACCTCACCATGATCATGGTGGTGCAGGCCGATTCATACCAGACCATGCCGGGCAACAACCACACGCTCGCCAAGGAAGCGAAGAGCGAGCGCGGCACCATCTCCACCTACGACGGCATCGTGCTGGCACGCAGCGCCATCGACGACGACGGAAGCTACGAGCGCATCTACCCCGCCGGCGACCTGGCCACCCACGTGGTCGGATACGTATCGCAGCAATACGGCACCTCGGGCATCGAAGCCTCGTACAACGAAACCCTGAAGGGCCAGGAGAGCTTCGCCAGCTGGACCGACGTGCTCAACGACATGGCGGGCGTGGGCACCGCCGGCAACGACGTCACGCTCACCATCAACTCTAAGATCCAGCAGGCTGCCCAGGACGCGCTTGCCGGCAACGTGGGCGCAGCGGTGGTCATGGACCCGAAGACCGGCGCCATCCTGGCGCTTGCCAGCGCGCCCACCTACGATGCCGCGGACTTCGAGCAGGTGATCGCGCAGGCGAACTCCGGCACGGCCGAGACCTCGCTGATCAACCGCGCCACGGGCACGCTGTACGCGCCCGGCTCCACGTTCAAGATGGTCACCTTGGCCACGGCGATCGAGGACGACGTGGCAAGCGAGTCCACCACGTTCTCGTCTCCGGGAACCATCACCATCGGCAACGCCAGCGTGTCGAACTTCAACAAGACCAGCTACGGCACGCAAACGCTCGAACAGGCCACATGGTGGTCGGCGAACACCGTCTACGGCCAGCTGGGCGTGCAGATGGGCGCCGATAAGCTGGTGGAAGGCGCCGAGCGCTTCGGGTTCAACCAGGACCTGGACTTCCCCATCGTCATGTATACGTCGCTCATGGCCGACCCGAGCGAGATGACCGAATGGGAAACCGCCTGGGCCGCCGCCGGCGAGCCGGTGAACCCCATGAACCATGAAAGCCCCGCCGGCCCGCAGGCCACCGTGCTGCAGATGGCCATGGTGGGAAGCGCCATCGCCAACGATGGCGTGGAAATGAAGCCCTACCTGGTGGATGGCGTGTACAACGCCAACGGCCAGCGCAGCTTCACGGCACAGCCCGAGAAACTGCGCACCTCCATCAGCGCAGACACCGCAAAGCGCGTCCGCGATATCCTCAAGGGCGTTGTCAAGCAAGGCACCGGCACCGCCGCGCAGATCAACGGCGTGGAAGTGGCCGGCAAGACGGGCACGGCCGAGAAGGCCAACAGCAACGACAGCTGGTTCGTGGGCATGGCGCCCGCAGACAACGCCGGCGTGGTGGTTGCCGTGGTCATCGAGGACGGCGACGAAGGCGTGGGCACCCAGAAGGCTCATGACATCTTGCAAACAGCTTTGGAAGTTCAGGGGCTTATATAGAAAAAGTATGCTGAGCGGGGTACTATGGGTTTTACTCAAATTCCGCCCAGCATGTGACCTAAAGGAGTTCAAACGTGACCGGAAACATGATCGGCAGGGTGTTCAACAACCGCTACCAAATCACCGAGCGCATCGGCATCGGCGGCATGGCCGAGGTGTACCGTGCACAAGACAACGTCTTGGGTCGTTTGGTAGCAGTGAAGGTCATGCTGCCCCAATATGCCGCAGATGAAAGCTTCACGCAGCGCTTCAAGCAGGAAGCCGCTAGCGCCGCCAACCTGCAAAGCCCCTACATCGTCAACGTGTACGACTGGGGCCAGGACGAGGGCACGTACTACATCGTCATGGAATACGTGCGCGGCTCCGACCTGAAGACCGCCATCAACCAGCGCGGCGCCATCAACCAGCGCAAGGTCGCCGAGATCGGCAGCCAGGTATGCCAGGCGCTCTCCGTCGCCCACGGCCTCGACATCATTCATCGCGACATCAAGCCGCAGAACATCATGGTGCAGCCCGACGGCAACGTGAAGGTCATGGACTTCGGCATCGCACGCGCGAAGAACTCCACGAAGGAGCAGACCTCCAGCGTGCTGGGCACCGCTCACTATATCTCCCCCGAGCAGGCGCAGGGCAAGGAGCTCACCGCCGCCAGCGACATCTACTCGCTCGGCATCGTGCTGTACGAGTCCGCCACGGGCAAGCTGCCCTTCGACGGCCCCGATGCGGTCAGCGTCGCCATGAAGCAGGTTCAGGACGAGCCCGTGCCGCCGCGCGAGCTCAACCCTGAGATCGACCCCTCCCTTGAGGCTATCATCCTCAAGGCCATGTCGAAGAACCCCATGGAGCGCTTCGCAACTGCCAAGGACATGCGCTCTGCCCTGAACGATTACCTGGCCGGCCGACCCGTCGCCCTGGGCGCGGGCTTCACCGGCGCGCAAACGCAGATCATGGGCGGCGTGCCCAACATCGGCCCCATGCCCGACGGCACTGCGGTCATGCCCGCAGTGGGCGGCGCCAACCAGCACGGCGGCAGCTCGCAGAACCATTCGTATATGTCGGACAACACGGCGCCGAAGAAGAAGGGCAGGAAGGTTGCCGCTATAGTGGCTGCCGTCGCAGCCGTGGTCGCGCTTATCGCCATCGCCGCGTTCGCCCTGGGTGGAAACAGCGATTCCGGCGAGCAGATCGAGGTCCCAGACGTAACCGGCCAGACGCTCGACCAGGCGAAGTCCGCCATCCAATCCGCCGGCTTCAAGGTAGGCAACGTCACGCAGTCCTACTCCGACAGCGTCGATTCGGGCAAGGTTATCAGCCAGGACCCCACCGCCAAGACCAAGAAGGCGAAGGGCTCCACCATCAACCTGACCGTGTCTCAAGGCTCGCAGGAGATAGAGGTTCCCGACCTGGTCGGTAAAACCGCAGATGAAGCTAAGAAACTGCTGCAAGCCAACGGCTTGAAGTACAAGGCTGGCACCGCGGAATACTCCGACAGCGTCGAGAAGGACCGCATCGCGCGCCAGGACGTCGCCGCGGGCTCCAAGGTCGCCAAGGACACCGTGGTCACCTACTACCTGTCGCTCGGCTCCGAGGGCACCAGCGTGCCCGACGTCGTCGGCCAGACCCGCAGCAGCGCCACCGCAACCCTGAACAACGCCGGTTTCTACGTCACCGTCGACCAGCAGTACTCCGACACCGTCGAAGAGGGCGTCGTCATCAGCCAGACCCCGTCCAGCGGCAGCAAGCTCAAAGCCGAGGGCACCGTGAACATCGTGGTGTCGAAGGGCAAGGAGAGCAAGGCCGTGAGCGTGCCCAGCGTCGTCGGCCAGTCCGAGGGCAGCGCCATGACCACGCTCAACAACGCGGGCTTCAAGGTGACCACCGAGTACCAGGCCAGCAGCTCCGTCTCCTCGGGCAACGTCATCAGCCAGACGCCCACCAGCGGCACCGAGCTCGATCCCGGCAAGACCGTGCACCTGGTCATCAGCACGGGTTCCGGCAGCTCTACCAACGGCGGCTCCGGCAACAACAACTCCACCAACGGCGGCTCCGGCAACAACAGCACGAACGGCGGCGGCTCCAGCTCCAACACCAACGGAGGCAGCAGCTCCAGCAACTAAAACCAACGGCAAGCGTCTCCCGTTTGCCTCATAAAGAAAGGATCCCGCTTGGGGTCCTTTCTTTATGCCCGGAATCGATCACAGTCGGCTTTCACATTTATAGGGCGGAGCGAGTCTGACCCAGAGCCCCCGGAGCAAGATGAACAGGGGGCAGAGGTGCGTTCACGACAACAGACACGTCACCGAAGGGTTAAATGTGAACATACCCCCATCCCCTGTTCAGTCGCCCTGCCGTGTTCGCTAGCGGCGCCCAGCATCGCTAATCGCAAAAAATTTGATATTGGCCGAAATTAGGTGTTGACTCATCGCCGTTATACACGCATAATAATCGTTGCTGTTTCGATGTGCGCCGTTACCTCAGCTGGATAGAGGGACTGACTACGAATCAGTACGTCGGGGGTTCGAATCCCTCACGGCGCACCACTTTAACAGCGCGTTTGACAATGTGCGCCGTTACCTCAGCTGGATAGAGGGACTGACTACGAATCAGTACGTCGGGGGTTCGAATCCCTCACGGCGCACCACTTAGCTTGAAATTCCGCAATGGCTCCACCGAGCACATGCGGTTTTTTGTTTTGTAGGCCAAAGAAAGGAACCCTGTTGAAGGTTCGAAAACCGAAACCTCACAGTATGTAGCCTTCCTTCGACTCCTCCCTTACGCTGGCAGCCGAAGGAGCAGGCTGCAGCGCGCTCTCGTTTGATAGAAGCTTTACGTGCCCATAACGCCATTACCGCATGGCGGACGTAGCATTATCCGGCACCTGTAAAAGCCCCTGCCGAACGCGAGCATGGACAGTAAGGGAATCATCATGCTCTATCTCTCTCAAATGCTGGGAAAACCGGTGGTCGACTGCACCGGTGAGAAAATCGGCACCGTATCTGACCTCGCCATCTCCACGGGCGAGGTGTTTCCGCGTATCACCAGCCTAGCCTTCCAAGGCCCGGGCAAGATCCCATTCATGATCTCATGGCGCAAGTACGTCGACGAATTCGACGACGACGGCCTCACCCTGCAGGTCGAAGCGCATGATATCCGCTTCAGCTATCTGCAGCCCGACGAGGTGCTGCTCGCACGCGATCTTATGAACCGCCAGATCGTCGACACGCAGGGCCTGAAGGTCGTGCGTGTAAACGACCTGAAGCTTTCCGTATCCGGCTCCCAGCTTCGCTTGCTTGGCGCCGAGGTGGGCGTCCGCGGCATCCTGCGCGGCCTTGCTCCCTGGATCGAGCGCTCGGTGGTCTCCGTCGCCAAGGTCTTCGGCAAGAAGATCGACGAGCAGATCATCGCGTGGAACTATATGGATCTGCTGGACCGCGACCTGTCCGAGGTGCAGCTATCCGTCACCCACAAGCGCTTGGACGAGCTGCACCCCGCCGACGTCGCGGACATTTTGGAGCAACTGGACCCGCAGCAGCGCGCAAACGTGTTCGAGCACCTCGACGACGCCCAGGCAACCGAGGCCATCTCGGAGATGGAGGACGAATACCAGTCCGACTTCATCGAAAGCTTGGACAACAAGCAGGCCGCTAACGTGCTGGGTAACATGGACCCGGACGACGCAGCCGACATCGTGCGCGACCTGTCCTACGAGCGCGCCGAAACGCTCCTGCGCCTTATGGGCGTGGAAGACGCAACGGAGATCCGCCGCCTGCTCGGCTACAAGGACGGCACCGCCGGCGGCATGATGACCACGCAGTTCGTATCCGTCGCCGATACTGACACCGTCGGGCACGCCATCGAGGTGCTTCGCGAGCTTCCGGAGGACCATCCTTCCGTCCACTTCGTATACGTGCTGGATGAATACGACAAGCTGGTTGGCGTCTGCTCGCTGCGCACCTTGGTGCTCACCGATGATAAAACGCCCATGTCGAAGTGCATGTACGACGACCTGATCACCGCAACGCCGGATGAAACCGAAGAGGACGTCTCCGCCGACATCTTCAAGTACGACCTGACCGCCATGCCCGTCGTGGACGAGCACGGCACGCTGCTTGGCATCGTCACCGTCGACGACGCCTGGGATGCCATCGAGGACGACGTCAGCAGCGACAAAACGAAAACTTCCGTTTGGAAGTGGGTAGGCATTGCGACCGGTGCCGTGATCTTCTTGATCCTCTACACCCTTGTCGTACTGCAAATCGCAGGATTCCATTGGAGGTAAGCCGTGGTTTTGAAGCAGAACGGCAAGACCGGGCGCGTTGCCGACATCGATTCACATAACCCGTTAGAGCGCAGCAGCTTCCACACCGGCGAGGCTACGCTGTCCGCCGAACAGCTTGCGGAAAAGCAGGCGCTCGAGCAAACCGGCGGCTCCAGCAAGCAGAAAAGCAAACTGCTGCTCATCTTGGCCGCCATGGGCCCGGGCATCGTCACGGCCATGGCCGGCAACGATGCCGGCGGCATCTCAACCTACTCGACCGTTGGCGCGCAGTTCGGCTTCGCCACGCTGTGGGTCATCCCTATCATGTGCGTGCTGCTCATCGTGGTGGAAATGACCGCCGCGAAGATGGGCGCCGTCACCGGCAAGGGCTTCGCCGCGCTCATCCGCGAATCCTTTGGCATCAGGCTCACGGCGCTGGCCATGCTCGCGCTGCTCATCGGCAACGTTTGCACCACGTTCTCCGAGTTCGCAGGCATCGCCTCGGGCATGGAGATGTTCGGCGTATCGAAATACATCGCCGTGCCCGTCGCCGCGATCGCCGTGTGGCTGCTCATCGTAGGAGGCAGCTACAAACGCGTGGAGAAAGTGTTCCTCATCTTGTCGCTAGTGTTCCTTACCTACGTGATCGCGGCGTTCTTGGCGCAGCCGAACTGGGAGAATGCCGCCATCAACACCATCGTTCCCCATGTGGTGTACCAGCAAAGCTTCGTTTCACTGGTCATATCCATGATCGGCACCACCATTGCGCCCTGGATGATGTTCTTCAACCAGAGCAACGTGGTTGAGAAGGGCATCAAGCCCGACGAGCTGTTCACGCAGAAGGTCGATGTGGTCTCCGGCACCGTAGCTGCTTGCTTGGTCGCGTGGTTCATCATCGTCACCACGGGCACTGTGCTGTATCCGCAGGGAATCGTCATCAGCGACGCCGCCGACGCGGCTGCTGCGCTGGCACCGTTCGCGGGCAAATATGCTGAGGCCCTGTTCGCCATCGGCCTGATCGCCGCATCGTTCTTGGCTGCATGCGTGCTTCCGCTGACCACGGCGTTCGTCATCTGCGAGGCATTCGGCTGGGAGGCCGGCGTGTCCTTCAAGTGGAAGGAAGCGCCGCTGTTCAAGAGCATCTTCACGTTCGTCATCGCGTTCTCGGCCGTCATCGTGCTCATCCCGAACATCGACCTTATGGGCGTCATGCTCATGGCTCAGTTCATCAACGGCCTGGTACTGCCGGTGCTGCTGGTGTTCATGGCGCTGATCTCGTCGGATAAGCGCGTCATGGGCAAGTTCAAGTCCGGCCGCGTGACGAAGGTACTCATCTGGGTCACCGTGGGCATCGTCTCCGTGCTTACCGCGATTTTGCTGGTTATGCAGGTGTTTGGGATCGGGTAGAACCGGAAGCGGTGTCGGATTCTTTGCCGTGGATGCGTTCGATCATATTCTGAAGGGTGATTGAGGACATGTACTCCTCCATTTCGCGTTCGACCGCGGAACATGCAGCAGTGATGTCCTGCAGCAGATCGCTCGCATCCTCCGCTTCCTTGCGCTCCGCTCGCAGACGGTCGTTCTGCAGCGCGTTAAAGATGTCGAGCATGCTGATTTCGGAAGCGTCCTTCGCAAGGCTATAGCCGCCGTTTTTGCCCGGGCGCGCATGGACGATCCCGGCATTGCGCAGCAGCTGCGCCAGCTGGATCAGATAATCGCGCGGAATGGACATCTCATCGGCCACCTCGCGAGACGAGCATATCGAGCCCTTTTCCGCTAGATACAACACCGCGCGCATCCCATATTCGACCGAAGCCTTGAAGTGCACCGTTTCCCTCGTTCCTATTTCGTGTTCGATGTTCCAAGCGGGGACGGATGACATGCACCTTCCCTGTTTTCTTCGTCAACGAAATCCCTGGTCATCTGCTATAGAGGCTTGCGCAAACACATTGGAGCCCAGTGCATCGCGATTTCGCGCCCATGCTGAGGCGGTGGGCGGTGAAGCGATGCCTGCCGGAGCCTCGGCTGGGTGCACCGCCGCCTCGTTTCCTCGTTGTTGTCATAGCCATCGCCAGACCCAACGAGTATGCTTACATACTAGCGCAAGCGATAATCCTCTACTTTATTGCTATGCTTTTTCACACGATGCTGAGATTTCGTCCATTTTCAAGGAATACGATATGACTTTGAAACAAGATACGCGGGCTTCGGTTCTCGCCCGACGCAAAGCGATTCCCGATGCCGAGCGCAAAGAGAAGAGCCTCCTCATCTGCGAGCGATTCCTTGCGGAAATCGACCTTTGGTTGGCAAGTTGCGAGCATTCCGAAGCTTCCGCCAAGCAGCTGCGCATCGCCGCTTACGAGCCTATGAGCAGCGAAGTCGACGTGCACCCTCTGCTATTTGCGGCATATGAACGCGGCTGGGAGGTGTTTCTGCCCTGCATGGCCAAGGATACGTCGGATGCATCGGCGCGCATGGTGTTCTTCCCTATCGAGCAGAACCATCTGACCAAGCAGCGCCCCGCCTTCCTCGACCATCCCGCTCGCCCTTACCTGCTTGGCGACCTGCATGCCCAAGGCTGGCGAGAAGCCGATGAGCAGCTGTTCGACATCGCCGTTATCCCCCTGGTTGCCTTCGACAGCGGCCTCATGCGTCTCGGGTACGGCGGCGGGAATTACGACCGGTTCCTTCCCAAGCTGCGCGATGACTGCTTCGTGGCCGGCGTGGCATTCGAAGAGCAGCGCGTCGACCGCGTGCCCACCGAACCTCACGACCTTCCACTCCCCCGCATCTTCTCGGCATAAAAAACGAGGACTCCCAACGGAGCCCTCGTTTTCGCATTCTTGCCACTTTTGCGACTTGCGCCGCGCATCGGCGTTTATTTCTTCATGCCGATGTTGGACTTGTGCAGGATCTTCACCGTAACCACGATGAGCACCGCACCTAGCACCAGGGAAATCCAGGGATTGCCCGTGAAGCCGGCAACGATATAGCACACGAAGCAGACGACCATGACGGTAGTCGCGTACGGCAGCTGCGTGGCCACGTGACGCAGGTGGTTGCACTTCGCGCCCGCGGACGACAGGATGGTGGTGTCCGAGATCGGCGAGATATGGTCACCATACACGGCACCTGCCAGCGTTGCGCCCACGGCAACCAGGAACAGCGGATCGCCCTCGTTGAACACGCCGACGACGATGGGCAGGATCAGCGCGATGGTGCCCCAGCTCGTGCCCATGGCGAAGCCGATGAAGCCGGCCACCAGGAAGATGATGCACGGCAGGATGGCCAAGCTCACACCCAGGCTGTTCAGGAAGCTGCTCACGAAGTCGCCCGTGCCGAGCATGTAACGGCAGCAACCGCCCAAGCTCCATGCCAGCACCAAGATCATAATGGCGCCGACCATGGAGCGCACGCCCTCGGAGACGCTCTCCACAAAACCGCTCAGCGTGGTCAGGCCGCGGGGTAGGAACATGGCGCCGGCAACGCACAGGGCCACCGTAGCGCCGATGCACAGGCCGCCGACCGGGTTCTCGCCGACAGCGGTGGCGAAGTCGACGCCCTCGAAGAAGCCGCCCGTGTACATCATGCCCAGGATCGAGAAGAAGATCAGCACCAGGATAGGCACGATCAAGTCGTAGACCTTGCCCTTCTCGGAGATGTCAAGGCCCTTGTACTCGTCGATGGCTGCGGATGCGGACTGCTCGATATCGGCCTGCTCGGTCACGACCGATTCCAGGTTCGTATGGTCGTCGGGATCGGCTTCAGCCTGATCGGAAAGGCCCATGGTGGACAGCTTCTCCAGCAGCTTGCCTCCCTCGGCAGCAGCGCCCTCGGAGGTCTTCGCCTCCGCCTCGGCAGCGCGCATCGGACCGTAATCGTTCTTGTTCGTGATCAGCATGAAGAACACGAAGAAGATGGTGAGCAGCGCGTAGAAGTTGTACGGGATGGACTGCACGAACGTGGTGAAGCCGTCGTCTCCCAAGTAACCGCCGACCGCAACGGCCCACGAGGACACCGGCGCGATGATGCAGACCGGGGCTGCCGTGGAGTCGATGATCCAGGCCAGCTTCTCATGGCTGACGTGGAAGCGATCGGTCACGGGGCGCATGACCGCGCCGACCGTCAAGCAGTTAAAGTAGTCGTCGACGAAGATGATGATGCCCAGCAAGCCGGTGAGCACCTGCGCGGCGCGCGCGTTCTTGATATGGGTGGACACCCACTCGGCATAAGCGCGGCTGCCGCCCGCCGTGGCGATGACCACGGTCAGCGCGCCCAACAACGCAAGGAACAACAGCAACGCCCCATTATCGGCGATCTGCAGCGCCATTGCGTTCGGCACATCGGTGAATGCCGTGACCAGCTGATCGACGCCGACACCGTTGAGGGTGAACTGGTAGATGACCATGCCGACGAATACGCCGATGGTCAGCGACGAGTACACCTCTTTGGTTATGAGCGCCAGAGCCAACGCCAGCAACGGCGGCACGATAGACCAAGCGCCGGTGCTGATAAGCTCGAAAGCCTCTTCCATTTCCCTTCCCTTTCTCCATAAGGTCCTCAAAGTCCATTGCGAATCAGTATACAAGTGCAACGGTCGAACCGCACCAGGATTCCGCCGGAGGGGTTTCACGTGAAACAAAAGGAATAGGTTGTCGGGAGGCGGGTTCTCCACCCGGTCGACGTACGTCCAGGATATCGAACGCAACTATATAAAGAAGCGACGGACGATACGCTTCGTCCGCCGCTTCTTCGCGGGCATCAGGTTTTACGCGCTGCATCTCAGCCGTAGCTGCAAACCGTAATCGAAAGGCTATTCCGCGCCCTTGCGTTCCACGGCCAGCTCATGCTGGTATTCGCGGTCGATGGCGCCCTCGGGGCTCGGCGGGTTCACCTCGAAGGGAACGGACTTGGTGAACAGGCTGACCACCGGCACGATGATCAAAGACAGCAGCATGGCCAGGGCGCCGCAGTTGATGGGGCTGGCGATCAGCGGCGTGCCCATCAGCGTGAGCACCATGTTCCCGCTGGTCAGGCACACGCCAACGATGAAACTGCACCACACGGCGGCCTTGGAGATGCGCCCAGAGTACAGACCCCACAGGAACGGGCCGAGGAACGCGCCGGCAAGCGCACCCCAGGAGATGCCCATGAGCTGCGCGATGAACGTGATGGAGGAGTTGTACTGCACCAACGCCAGCGCTGCGGACACGATGATGAACACCACGATAAGGACGCGCATCCAGCCGAGCTTGCTCTGCTCGCTCATCTTCTTCACCACGTTGCCCTGCAGAAGGTCGAGCGTCAGCGTGGAGGACGAGGTCAGAACCAGCGAAGACAGCGTGGACATGCTGGCGGACAGCACGAGCACGATCACGATGCCGATGAGGATATCGGGCAAGGTGGACAGCATAGTCGGGATGATGGAGTCGTACACCGGAATGCCGGTAGGGCCGATCTCGATCTTATCGGCGTACAGGCGGCCGAAACCACCCAGGAAGTAGCTGCCGCCGGCAACCACGAACGCGAACAGCGTGGAGATGATGGCACCCTGCTTCACCGCCGGGCCGGATTTGATGGCGTAGAACTTCTGCACCATCTGCGGCAAACCCCAGGTGCCAAGGCTGGTCAGCACCACCACGCCGAGCAGGTTGAACAGGTCAGGGCCGAACATGCTCACGAACGGGCCGGCCATCTGCGAACCCTCGGCCGGGATCTGGGACAGCGTGGTGATGGCCTCGCTGAAGCCGCCGTTGTTCAGGATGACCGCCGCGATGACCGCAACGATGCCGAACAGCATGACGATGCCCTGCAGGAAGTCGTTCATAACGGTTGCCATGTAACCGCCCAGAACCACGTATAGGCACGTGATGACGGCCATGCCGATGACGCACACCTCGTAAGGAAGGCCGAACGCCATGCCGAACAGGCGGGACAGGCCGTTGTACACGCTTGCGGTGTACGGGATCAGGAACACGAAGATGATCGCCGCGCTGGCAATGCGCAGGCCCTTGGACTTGAAGCGCTTGCCGAAGAACTCGGGCATGGTGGTGGCGCCCAGGCGATGCGTCATCTCACGCGTGCGCGGACCGAGCACCCACCAGGCCAAAAGACTACCGAGGATGGCGTTGCCGATGCCGGCCCACACGGCGGCGATGCCGTATTTCCAACCGAACTGGCCGGCATAGCCGACGAACACCACGGCGGAGAAGTAGCTGGTGCCGTACGCGAATGCGCTCATCCAGGGGCCGACGTTGCGCCCGCCCAGAACGAAGCCGTCGACGCTCGTGGTGGTGCGGCGGCAGTACAAGCCGACGCCAACCGCCACGCCGACGAAAATCAAAACCATGCAGATTTTTGCGACCATGATCGTTCCTTTACCGATCGATATCGTGTAGACCGTGGAATCTTCCCTATTCGGAAAGCAGCTGTCCCTCGTCAAGGACACGGCTGGGCAAGCGAACGCATCTGAATCGCCCAACCCGGAAACGCACACGGCACAAGCCCGAGTTCGCTGCGAACATACGCCACGTCTAACGGACGCACGCAGCGGCTAAGCCCCGTGTGCTACAGATATCGATAGGAATAATAATAGGAAGGAAGGCAGGGCTTCGTCGCACCGCATTCACCGGTGGTCTTACCCGCAAAAGACATCGTTTGGACTTCGAAGGCGCACAGCATGGCAGCCAGCTCAGCGGGCTGCTGAGCGCTGCGGGATGCGGCGATATGTCCGTTCACGATGCTCATGGGCGCTACTCTACCACAGTCAAGTGCTTTTCCCTTCAGGATTTTCCTGAACGGTAACATTATTTCCTAGCAAAGAGGTTCGTATTAGAAACAACGAAGCCGGGCACGTGGCCCGGCTTCGCTTTCGTTCAACTTGTTTGCAAGCTTTTAGTAACGGGAGTCGAAGATGCGCTTCGACTTCTTCTCGCTGCGCGGCAGCTCACCCATGGGAACGCCCTTCGCCTCGGGGGTGCAGCCGATCTTCGCCTTGAAGATCGCCGCCAACTGCTGTTCGCATCGCTCGCGCTCCTCGCCCTCAAGCGGCGTCTCGAACAGCACGGTGAGCACATCGCGGCCGTTGATGGCCTCGATCATCACCTGATACTCGGACGATGCGCCGTCGGTGAACTGCAGCACCTCCTCAATCTGGGAGGGGAACATGTTGCAGCCCTTCACTTTGACCATGTCGTCGGTGCGGCCCGTCAGGATGTCGATACGCGGATGGTGGCTGCCGAACTTGCACTTGCAGTCGCCGGGGATGATGCACGTAAGGTCGTGCGTGCGGTAGCGGATGAGCGGCGCGCCCTCCTTGCGCAGCGTGGTGAGCACCAGCTCGCCCACTTCGCCGTCAGGCAGCTGCTCGCCGGTTTTCGGGTCGACGATCTCGCAGTACACGTAGTCTTCCCAAATGTGCATGCCGTGATGCTCTTCGCAGGAGATGCCGATGCCCGGGCCGTAGATCTCGGTCAAACCGTAGATGTCGAAGATTTCGATACCAAGTTCGTTGGCGATACGCTGACGCATCTTCTCACTCCAGCGCTCGGATCCGATGACGCCCTTGCGCAGGTCGAGCTTATCGCGCAGGCCACGCTTCTCGATCTCCTCGGCAAGCAGCAGCGCATAGCTGGACGTGCCCGTGATGACGGTGGAATGCAGATCCTGCATCATCTGCAGCTGTTTTTCGGTGTTGCCGGGACCCATGGGGATGGCCATGGCGCCCAAGCGCTCACAGCCCAGCTGGAAGCCGATGCCGGCAGTCCATAAACCGTAACCAGGGGTGATCTGAATGCGGTCGGTGTTCGTGATGCCCGCCGTCTCGTAGCAGCGCGCGAACATGGTGGCCCAATCGTCGACGTCCTTCTGCGTGTAGGGAATGACGACCGGAGTGCCCGTGGTGCCCGAGGAGCTGTGGATGCGGACGATCTTCTCGTCCGGCACCGCCTGCAGTCCCAACGGGTATGCCTCGCGCAAATCGGCCTTTTCCGAGAACGGCAGCTTCTCGAAATCTTCCTGGGTCCGCACATCGGACAGATCGATGTCCTTGAATTTACGGGCGTAGAAGGCCGATCGGTCCTTCAGGGTTTTGAACTGCTCTTTGATGATCTCAAGCTGCTCCGGCTTCATTTGCATAGTATGCTCCCTTGTTCAAATGGCTTGTTTCTTTTTATTCATGCTGCGTGAGGAAAAGTGCGTAGGCGCTTCAAGCCCGAAAAGGCTGCGGGAAAGCACGGCAAATCGGCCCCAAGCCTTACAGGTCTTGAAGCTAAAGCCATCGACCAGCCAACGCGATGCGCGCGGCTGAGGAGAAGTGGATGTCGAATACCGAAGTCATACTGGTCATTGTAGGCCAAACCAAACCGCAAGCAACCCCCAAAACCGGCAACGGGACCGATTTGCGGTCCCGTTGCTTGCAATGCAGGGTTTTGCGGTGCTACTCCCCTACCGCCACGTTGATGGCTTGCAGGTTCATATCCACGAAGCGCGGCTTAACGCAAGCCGCGATCGCCGCGCGAAGGTCTTCGACATCGATGGGCACGCATCCCGTTTGCAAGGCCTTGGCAAGCAGCAGGCTGTTAAGTACCTTGCGGCTGCCAGCCGCTTTCGTAAGCGCGGCATCGTCGACGGGCACGAGCTTCGCCTGAGTGCCCGCCAGAGCGCGCTCCATGTTCGCGATCACGTCGCTGGCGCGATACGGGTTCTTCGATAGCGCCGCCGTGACCGGCTGAACCGCTGTGGTGGCGAACACCAGCGTCCCCGCAGGGGCAAGATAAGGCAGCACACGCGCGGCCTCGGCCGGCTCGAACGCGATGATCAGATCGGCGGTACCCCGGCTGACCAGGGGCGCATGCACCTGCTCGCCCTTGTTGCCGATGCGCACATGCGACACCACGTTGCCGCCGCGCTGCGCCATGCCGATGGTCTCTGCCGTGCGCACCTGCCAGCCCTTTTCCAAAGCGGCCTGGGCAAGCACCTTCGCAGCCAGAACGGTTCCCTGACCGCCTACGCCCGTGAGCAGGATATTCAGCATGCTAGGCCTCCTTCTTCTCGCTTGCGGCGGATGCGGCGTCGACCACGGAGATGCAGTCGAACGGGCACACCTGTGTGCACAGCCCGCACCCGTTGCACTGGCCGGCGTCGATGAACGCCTGACCACGCTCCCCGCTTTTCGGGCCGCGCGCATCGGTGTCGAAGCCGATGCCGGGACACCCGATCTCGGTGATGCACTTCTTGCAACCCGTACAACGCTGAGCGTCCAACACCACGGGAGCGGCCGGCTTGAACAGCTGCACGCAGGGGCTTTCGAACATGATGGCGGAAGGTCCCTCGAAATCAATCGCCTCACGCGCAGCGTCGATGGACTGCTGTAGGTTCAACGGATCGGCGTGCACGATGCACTCGAAGCCCACGGCCTTCAACACGGCTTCAATGGAAACCGGCTTGCGACGCTCGCCCATCAGCGTCACGCCCGTGCCCGGATGCGGCTGGCTGCCCGTCATGGCGGTGGTGGCGTTGTCGAGCACGCACAGCGTGAAGTCGTGGCCGTTGTACACGGCGTTCACGATTCCCGGCAAACCGCTTGCGAAGAACGTCGAGTCGCCGACGAACGCCAAGGCCTTCTTCTGCGGCTCGACCACCGAGAAGCCCTGCGCCATGGTGATGCCGGCGCCCATGCACAGACAGGTGTCCACCGCATCGAGCGGCATGGCGTTGCCCAGCGTGTAGCATCCGATGTCGCCGCAGAACACGGCAGGCTTCTTACCCAGCGCGCGCTTCACGGCGTAGAAGCTGCCGCGGTGCGGGCAGCCCGGGCACAGCACCGGCGGGCGGACCGGGAGAGGCTGCTTGGGGTCGGCATTGTCGTAGGTTGTCGCTTCTTCCGCCTCGGCCAACTCGGGGACGCCGAGGTAGACGGCCAGACGGGCAAGGATGTCGTCGACGTCGTTCTCGCCGCGATCGCGCGCTTCACCCGTCAGCTTGCCGTGCGTGTTGTACTCGGCATGCGTCCTGCCCGCGAACGCCAGCAACTCGTCTTCGAGCACGTGATCGAGCTCTTCAAGCACGAGCACATCGGCAAGCCCCTTGGTGAACTCGGCGCACGTGCGCTCAGGGAACGGGAAGGGAGTGCCCACCTGCCAGAAACGATATGCCGGCAGCTGCACGCCTCGCTCGTTCGCACGCTCCTCGAGCAAACGAAGGGCCTCGAGCGCATAAGCGGCCGACACGCCGCCCGCAACGATGCCATGACGGGTGAGCTGGCCGGCCACGCGTCGCTCGTCGACGGGATTGAATGCGCTCAAAACCGGGTTCGTCGAGTAATCGACGGCAATCGCGCGCAGGCGCTCGTTGATTTCCCCATGGCCCTCATAGGCGCGCTTCGGGAAGATGACCCAACGCGGGCCGCGCTCGAAGCCCTCCTCGGGGATGGGTTTGGCGTGCGTTTCCTCGGCAACGTCGAAGAACGTGGAAGCATGGCACACACGCGTGGTGGGGCGTACGATGACCGGCGTCTTATAGCGCTCCGAAAGCTCGAACGCCGCCTTCATCATGTCGAAACCCTGATCGGGCGTTGCCGGGTCGAGCACCGGCACCTTGGCGAAGTTGCCGAACCTGCGCGTATCCTGCTCGGTCTGCGACGAGATGGGACCGGGGTCGTCGGCCACGAACAGAACCGTGCCGCCCTTCACTCCCACGTAGTTCAAGCTCATCAGCGGATCGCTTGCCACGTTCAGGCCCACCTGCTTGCAAGTGAACAGCGTGCGCGCTCCGCAATACGATGCGCCTGCCAGCAGCTCGAGCGCGCTTTTCTCGTTCGTGGACCACTCCACATGGATGCCCTGAGCAGCGCCGGAAGCATGCAGCTTCGCCACGGTTTCCGTCACCTCGGACGACGGCGTCCCGGGATAGCCCGCAACAACGCGCACCCCCGCCTCAAGTGCGGCATGGGCGAACGCCTCGTTGCCCATAAGCAGTTTCTTCGTCATATGTTTCCCCGCTTCAAAGCCTGGTTTCAGGAATCGCCCCCTTCGTTGTTTCACGTGAAACAACGAAGAAAGAATCGTCTTGATACCTGTTCATGATAGCAAAAGGGCGACAGGTTGCCCCGTCGCCCTTTCGCAAGTGGCCGGCTTTACGCCTCGGCCATGGCCTTCTTCATATCGATGATCTTCTGACGAGCGCCGTCGCAGCCGGTGCCCATGATCTGCACTGCCAAGATGGCCGCGTTCTTCGCGCCGTTGATGGCAACGGTGGCAACCGGCACGCCGGAAGGCATCTGCACCATGGACAGCAGCGAGTCCAGGCCGCCAAGGTCGCTCGTCTTCATGGGAACAGCGATAACCGGGTCGGGGGTGTAAGCGGCAACCACGCCACCCAGATGAGCCGCCTTGCCGGCAGCGGCGATGATGACCTTGATGCCTCGTTCATACGCAGTGGAGGCCCACTCATGCACCTCGGCAGGCTTACGGTGCGCGCTGGCAACCTTCACCTCGTACGGGACGCCGAACTCCTCAAGCTGCTTCATGCAAGGTTCCATAGCGGGCATATCGCTTTCGGAACCCATGATGATGCCGATGACGGGATTCTTGTGATCGCAAGACATTTCGCAACCCTTTCAACACGTGATTTGCTTTCCAAGGCAGTGTAACGCGGATGCAGGAGCATTGGGAAAACCGCACGCAAATTATGGGAGACCGAAACATGCCAAAGCCAAGGAAGCAAAATCGTGAAAGCGGAGTCGGAGCAGAACTCCAGCTAGCATGAGAGCTTGCCAACTACGGAACAGTAGACTCAAAGCAGGTCCGGGCAACGGGTTCGGAAATATGAAACCGGTAATGCGAGACTCGAGTAACAGGTACGGAATGACGAGACTCGAGCAGCAGGTCCAGAAAGCAACAAGCCCGATGGCTTTCACCATCGGGCTTGTAAAGTTCATGGTGGTCGGAGGGGGACTTGAACCCTCGGCACGGGGATTTTCAGTCCCCTGCTCTACCAACTGAGCTACCCGACCAGAAGTCGTTCGTTGCGAACGCGAGTTAGTATATTACGGCAGCAAGCGCTTTTCGTCAACCCCGATTCCGAACTTTTTTGAGATACGTTCCCCTTCTCAGGAAATCGCTCCCAAGGTCGACCGGCCCATTACTTGCACTCAGCGCAGCCGCTGCCGAACAGCAGCTCCTTCTCCTCGCCGGGAAGCGCGGCACGAGCCTGGTCGCGCAAGTTGTTCACGCCGATGAAGAACTGGCGCATCATGACGACCAGCAGATAACGGCCCTTCGGGGTCAACGTCAGCTCGTCGGCGTTATCGGTGGCGAACGCGCCCGAGGCCTTCATGAACGCCATCTCCACCGGCAGGCCGACCTCCACCGAGCAGCCGAAGTCCTTCTTGAACTGGCGCTTATCCAGGCGCAGACCGAACAGCTGCATCATGAAGCGGTAACGCATGCGATCGCGCTTGCTGAAGGTGGTTTTGCCCATAATGGACATGTGACCCGCCTCGATGCACTTATTGTAATCCTTCACGCTGAAGGTGTTCACGTACAGGTTGCTGCCCAGATAGGTGATGCCGCCGCTGCCGATGGCTGGATACTCCTCATAGTCGACCACGTACTCGTCGATCATGGCGTCCTCGCCGGCAGCCGACGTGTTCCTCTTGTTGAACGTCCACGCCGAACCGTGCTCGAACAGGTGCAAGGGACCGCCCGTCAGCAATTCGCTGATGATCTCGTAGAACTTCTGCTCGCGGGCGTAGTCCACCTTGCCCACGGTGCGGGCCAGGCTGCGCTCGACCGACGGCGATGCCATAAGCGGGTAGAACGTGGTCTGTGTGCAACCGCTCTCGATGACGCGCTCGATGTCGTTGATCAGGATGTCCTCGGTTTGCGCCGGGAAGTTGAAAATCATGTCCGCGTTCATGGACACGAAGTACGGGCTGGCATCCTGGATGCGCTCGAGGATTTCCTGGCCACAGCCGTACTTGTCGTAGCGGTCCATCTGCTTGAGCAGGCCGTCGTCGAAGCTTTGCACGCCCACGGACAGGCGCTGCACGCGGCCCTGCAGCTTGTCCAGATAGCTGGGAATCAGGTGGTTCGGGTTCGTCTCGCCTGAAACCTCCTGGATATTGAACAGCTCGCGCGCCTGGTCGATGGTGTCGCACAGCTCATCGATCATGATGGTGGGGGTGCCGCCTCCAATGTAGACGCTGTCGAAGTCGTAGCCCAAATCCTTCAGCATGCGCATCTCTTTGCGCATATTCTCGAAGTACGGGCGGGCACGCTCCTCGCTGAACGGGAACCTGTTGAAGCTGCAGTACGGGCACAGACGCTCGCAGAACGGCACGTGCATGTACAGCATATAGCGTTTCCCCTGCTCAGGTGCAGGCATCATCACCTCATCGGTGGGCTTGAGCTTCAGGTACTGGTTCGTGCATTGGCGAACCACGTTCGTAAGCAGGCGCTCTGACAGCATGTACGCGCGCTCCTTTTCTCGTCCTAGTGAAAACGGTAGGAATTATATCCTACCGTTTCAGTCTCATATAATCTCGACGAAAGCTTCGCTCCTCGTGCACGAAAGGCGAGGCCTTACTCCCAGGCTCCGCGGCCTGCGGCAGCCTTCGCGCCGATGTCGGAGCGCAGCTGCTTGCCCTCGAAGTTGATGACGTCGCAGGCCTCGTAGGCCTTCGCACGGGCATCGTCGAACGTCTTGCCCAGCGCGACCACGTTCAGCACACGGCCGCCGGCGGTGACGAGCTCGCCATCGGCGTTGCGAGCGGTGCCGGCGTGGAACACCGTCACGCCATCCATGGCCTCGGCATCCTCAACGCCTAGGATGACCTTGCCCTTCTCGTACTTGCCCGGGTAGCCGGCGGAAGCCAGCACCACGCACACAGCCCACTGGTCATCCCACTCGAGTTCGATGTCGTCGGGACGGCCTTCGGCCACGGCCATCATGACATCGACCAGGTCGGTCTTCAGGCGCGGCAGGACGACCTGCGTCTCGGGATCGCCGAAACGGGCGTTGTACTCCAGCACCTTCGGGCCCTCGGGCGTCAGCATGAAGCCACCGTAGAGCACGCCGCGGTAATCGTTCTTGAAGGGCTCGCGCGCCGTTGCGGCTGCGGCAACCCGCATCATGTGCGTCATGTTCGCCAGCTCCTCATCGGTGACGATGGGCACCGGGGAGTACACGCCCATGCCGCCCGTGTTCGGGCCGCGGTCGCCATCGAAGGCGCGCTTGTGGTCCTGGGCGGTTGCCATGCAGTGAGCCTTACCGCCGGAGACAAACGCGAGCAGCGAGCACTCCGGGCCGGTCAGGCACTCCTCCACAACAACCTTGGAGCCCGCGGAGCCGAACGCCCCGTCGAAGCAGCTGCGCACGGCGTCCTCGGCAACCTCGATGTTGTCGGCGACCACGACGCCTTTGCCGGCGGCCAGGCCGTCGGCCTTCACGACGACGGGGGCGCCCAGCTCATGCACGTACGCAAGCGCCGGCTCAAGCTCGGTGAAGCTGCCATAGCGAGCCGTGGGGATGCCGTTGGCCTGCATGAACTCCTTGCTGTACGTCTTGCTGCCCTCGAGCTGCGCACCCTGCGCATCGGGGCCGAAGACCGCCACGCCGGCTTCGCGCAGCACGTCGGCCACGCCCGCCACCAACGGCGCTTCCGGGCCGATGACCACCAGGTCGATGGCGTTGCCCTTCACGAACTCCAGGACGGCCTGGCCGTCCTCGGCGTTCAGACCCGCCACGTTCTGCGCGACGGAGTCCGTCCCGCCGTTGCCCGGGGCCGCGTACAGGTTGTCGGTACGGGGGGATTTCGCCAAGGCCCACGCAATGGCGTGCTCACGGCCGCCGCCGCCCAAAACCAAGATGTTCATGTAACTAACCCTCCATTTCCAGCTCTCGGATAATATGCGTGTGCGGGACCGCAGATTCATGCAGCCCCGCACGGGATTCGCTTCGCTATTCAGTGACAGCAGTCCATCGAGTTTATCGGCGTCTTACCAGCCGCGCATGATGGTCTGATCGCGATCGGGGCCGACGGCCACGATGCTGATGGGCACGCCCACCTTCTTCTCGAGATACTCCACGTAGCTCTTGGCGTTCTCCGGCAGCTCGTCGAACGTGCGACAGGCGGTGATGTCCTCGCCCTTCCAGCCGGGCAGCTCCTCGTATACGGGCTTGGCGTGGAACAGCACGCTTTGCTGCATGGGGAAGTAATCGTAACGCTCGCCATTGCACTCGTAAGCCACGCACACCTTGATGGTGTCGAAGGCGGAAAGCACATCGAGCTTGGTCAGAGCCACATCGGTCAGGCCGTTGACGTCGGCAGCGTAGCGCGCGATGACGGCGTCGAACCAGCCGCAGCGGCGCTTGCGGCCGGTGGTCACGCCGTACTCATGGCCGACCTGGCACAGCGTCTCGCCTTCCTCGGCCTCAAGGCCTTCGCCGCCGTCCTCGGCGTACGTCAGCTCGGTGGGGAAAGGACCGCCGCCGACGCGGGTGATGTAGGCCTTCTGGATGCCCAGCACGCGGTCGATGTTGACCGGGCCCACGCCCGAACCGGTAGCGGCGCCGCCGGCGCAGCAGGAAGAGGACGTGACGTAGGGGTACGTGCCATGGTCGATGTCGAGCAGCGTGCCCTGCGCGCCCTCGAACAGGATGGACTTGCCCTCACGCACGGCATTGTTCAGCATCTGGCTGGTCTCGGCCATATACGGCTTGAGGATGCGGGCGTACGGCAGGTACTCCTCGCAGATCTCCTCGACCGTGTAGGTGTGCAGGCCGTAGATCTTCTCCAGGATGGCGTTCTTCTGGATAAGCGCCGTCTCGACCTTCAAGCGGAAGATCTTCTCGTCCATGAGGTCCTGGATGCGGATACCCTTGCGAGCAACCTTGTCCTGGTAGCACGGGCCGATGCCGCGCTTGGTGGTGCCGATCTTGTGATCGCCCAGGCTCTTCTCGTCGGCGCCATCAAGATCCTTGTGGTACGGCATGATGACATGCGCGTCGCAGCTGATCTTGAGGTTCTTGCAGGAGATGCCCTCAGCCTCGAGCATGGCCATTTCCTTGACCAGCACGCCGGGATCCACCACCACGCCGTTGCCGATGACGGGAATGGCGTTCTCGTACATGACGCCGGAGGGCATCAGGTGAAGCGCCAGCTTCTTGTCGCCGTGGATAACGGTATGGCCTGCGTTGTTGCCGCCCTGATAACGGACGACGTAATCGTATTCGCTAGCAATGAGATCGGTGATCTTGCCTTTGCCTTCGTCGCCCCATTGGGCGCCAACCAGAACGGTGCTGGGCATGTGTGCGCATCCTTTCGATAACAGTGTCGCAACCCTCACAGTGTACTACAGAACCACTTCGGTAAGGCCCGGATCGGCCACGCGCATGGTTTCAACGATTTCTTCATGGCAGGTCAGCAAAATGACCTGGCGATGGCGCGCCAGCTGGGCCAACGCCTTCGCCGCGCCCGCGCGGCGCTGGGAATCGAAGTTCACCAGGATGTCGTCCGCGATGATGGGAACGGCGCGTCCCACGTTGTCGGCGGTGACGAGCAGCGCGATGCGCAACGCCAGATACAGCTGCTGGCACGTTCCCAGCGACAGGTGCACGGGCTCGCGCACGGTGCGCAGCGCATCGGTCACCTGAAGTCGGCCATCGGCGCTCATGGACACCTTCACCCACTTGCCCTCGGTCATCAGGCTGAGCAGCTCGCTTGCGCGGGCATACACCTCGGGCTGGCTTTTGCTCTCCCACGACGCTATGGCCGCCTCGAGCATATGGCGCGCCAGCAGCAGCTTCGCGAACTCCATGGCAGCCTCGTCGCGGCGCGTTTTGAGCTGCTGGGCCTCGAGCTTCAGCTCATCGAAGCTGCGCTCGCCCTTCGCCTGGGAAAGCAGCTGGCGAAGCTCGCCGTAGCGGCGGTTCAGGTGCTCGCTCGTCTCCATCAGGCCCTCGCGCTGGCGCGTCTTGCGCGCGATGAAGGCGTCCACGGCCTCGAGCGTGCCGCGTTCGCGGCGCATGCCGATCTCCGCGTACAGGCTCTCGCGCATCTCGCGGGCCTTCCCAAGCGAATCCTCCAACGCCGTGCGGCGCGACACGAGCGCCTGCTTGCGCTGCATGTACAGGGCGTTCTCCGCGCGGACGTCCTTCGCCTCGTCGAGCAGCGCGCGAGCATGGCGCAGGGAGTCTTTCGCTTCGGAAAGCCCCATGGCGGCAAGATCGTCCTGCACGGCTTGGCGTTGATGCTCCTGCTCGGCCAGGCATGCTTCCAGCTTCTTCTTGTCCTGCAGCATGACCCAGTGCCGGTCTTGAACGCGTTGGGAGCGTTCGTCGCCTTTCCTGCCCGGCTTGAACAGCATGATCAGCGAGGCCGCGGCGAGCACCACCGCCACCAGCACCAGGAAAAATCCCAGCGCGGTGAACGACAGGCTGGTTATCTCGCGGCCATGCATGAACAGCGGGATGCCCGCGAACATGAAGGCCACGGGCAGCGCCACGGAAAGGCCGATCTGCACACGCTGCTGACGGCGTGCGCGGATGGCCTCGTTTTGCTCGTCTTGGGTCTCGAGCATCGCCTCGTAGGCCGCCCTGGAAGTTGCGTAGTTGTCGCGCGCCAGGTCGACGGCGTGCTCCGACTTCGCCTCCTGGACGGCAAGCGCCTCGATGCGGTCACGCAGATGGCGCTCCTCGGTAGCCGTGATGCCCGCCAGCTCTTCGGGATGTTCGCGCTGCGCCAGCCTATGCTCGCAGCGCAGGCTCTCCTCCTGAGCACGCAGATCGGCGATCTTCTCCTGCAGCTCGACCTCGTCCGCCTCGGTCTTCTCCAGCGTTTTGCGGTTCGCCTTCAGCGTCTCGATGGCGGTGTTCAAGTCGCCGATCTTCGCCAGCAGCTCATCGCGTTGCGGCTTCAGCTCGGCGAACTCGCGATCCTCGCGCTTCAGACGCTCCACGCGGTCGGATTCGGCGGCGATGCGACGGCGCAGCTCATCCTGCTCCGATTCGAGCTTCACCAGCGATTTCTCGGATGCCGCAGCCCTTGAGGTGAACTGCGCCAGGCGCTCTTGCAGCGCGGTCAGCGCATGCGCCGGGGAAGCCCCCGTTCCGGATCCGGCCGTGAGCAGCTTGGCCGTCACGTCGGTGGTGTTGCGCAGCTGGCGCAGCTCGTCGCTGGTCAAGCTGAACATGGTGCGGTACGTTTCGCGGTCGATGTCGTCGGCGACCGACGCGTCACCCTGCAGCCCATCGGCGTTGCGGATGCGCGAGGCCTGCGACGCCTCCGAGCCGTCCTCGTTGGCGAAGAACAGCGTTCCCGCACGTTCCGCGTTATCGGGCTTGTAAGTGTTGCGCTGACCGCGCGCCTCTTCCCAACCGAACAAGACGCCGCCGACGAACTGGGCAAACGTAGTCTTGCCGGCCTCGTTGCGGCCGAACACCACGTTCATGCCCGGCCCGAACGGCCCGATCAGGCGGTTGGAGAACGCGCCGAACGCGTCCATCTTGATATGTTCCAGATACTTGCCCACTAGCGCTCTTCCCCTTGCGACAGCATATCGAGCACCAGATCCTCGGCCTGCTCAGACAGCTTCCCCACCTTGCCGGCACAGCTCGACGGCATCTGCAGCCCTCGATCGAGGAATTCCTGCTGCAGAAAGGAGATCTGCTCCTCGGGAAGGGACCGCTGCGTCTCGGCGACGCGCAAAAAAACCGCCGGGAACAGTCCTTCCTCACGCAGGGCCTGCTTATCGCGCGGTTCCTGCGTTTCGTCAACCATGGTGTCGCAGAAGAACGACGCATACGAATCGTTCACGTGCTTGCGCAGGTCCTCGAGCACATCGGGACGGGAAAGCACCTCGTGAAGCGCGGTCGTGCCCGTCAACGCGATGCGCGAGATCATCTCCTCGCAATGCGCCTTGCCGTTCGCCCGGAACAGCTCCCGGATGATCAGGTCGCTGATCTCGGGCAACGTAGTGCAGTCGGACACGTCGACGCGCAGGCGCTGCCATACCACGCTTGCCGTGGGGATGAATTCAAGCTGCGGGACCGCGCCTTCGGAAAGCGTGACCAGCTGCGCTCCGCGCGGGCCCGTTTCCTTGATGTCGCGCCCCTGGATGCACCCCGAGAACGCAATGCGGGGACCATCCTCGCCAGGGTGGATGTATCGCATATGGATATGCCCACATGCCCAGTAATCCATGCCGGCGGAAAGCAGCACCGAGGGGTTGACCGGCGCTTTCACGGGGTCGAGGTTCAACCCGGTATGCAGCATGCCGATGGCGAAGGGAGCCTGCGCGACGTCAGGTTCGCGCTGCTGAAGGGCTGCAAGCGCCGCATCGCGCGTGATGCCGTCGGCGATGCATTCATCTATCGGCCACGATTGGTTGTAGTATCCGCGGCCGCCGATGATGCAAAGCGGCTTGCCGTTGCGCCTGAACAGCTCGAAACCCGGCTTGTCCGCCGGCAGCATGTGGGCGTTCTCCGGCAAGGAAAACGCGCTTTGCTGCCAAGAGGTATAAGGGTCATGGTTGCCCGTGATCAGGTACACCGGGATTCCCGCTTTTCCCAGCGTGCGCATGCCCTCGAAGAATCGCAGGTAGTCGCCGTATGACGCGCGCGACGCATCGAACACGTCGCCCGAGATGACCACGAAGTCCACCTTACGGGAGACTGCCGTGTCTATGACGCGATCGAACGCTTCCGCGATGGCCTGCACCAATCGGGCAGCCCACGCAGGCGACACCTTGGCAAGGCCGCGGAAAGGCGCACCAAGGTGAAGATCGGCGGTGTGGAGGAATGTCAGGCTCTCAGTCATAGCTTCAGTTTACCCCGGCCCCGTCGTTGCGTGCGCTACATATAGTCGGGAACGCGCGAATCGTCGATGAAGTCCATGAAGCGGGTGTATTCCGCGTTGAAGGCGAGCGTGATATCGCGCGTGGGACCGTTGCGGTGCTTGGCGACGATCAGCTCTGCCGTGCCCAGGTCGGGACGGTCCTCGCTTTCCGCCTCCATCTCGTCCATGCTTCGGTCGATGAACATGACGATGTCGGCGTCCTGCTCGATAGCGCCGGATTCACGCAGGTCGGACAGCATCGGGCGCTTCTTACCGCGCATCTCCACGGCACGGGAGAGCTGCGACAGCGCGATGACGGGCATGTCCATTTCCTTGGCGAGCACCTTCAGGCCACGGGAAATCTCAGCGACCTCGACGGCGCGGTTGCCGTCACGGCGCGCCTGCGGCGGCTGCATCAGCTGCAGGTAGTCGACGATGATCAGGCCCTTTTCGGCGTCGCGCAGCTCACGGCGCGCCTTCGCGCGCAACTCCAGGATGGAAAGCGCCGGCGTGTCGTCGAACTCGATTTTCAGTTTAGAAAGGTTGCTGGATGCCTCGATGATGGCCGCCCAATCCGCATCCTGCACCTGGCCGGCGCGCAGCTTCGACAAGCTCACGCGCGCCTCGGATGCGAGAACACGTTGCACTAGCTGGGAGGCGCTCATTTCCAGCGACAGAAACGCCACGGTAGCGCCCAATTTCGCCGCGCTCGTGCACAAGTTCAGGGCGAAGGCCGTCTTGCCGACACCAGGACGTGCTGCAAGGATGACCAGGTCGCCGCCGCGAAAGCCGTGGAACAGGTCGTCAACGTCCTTGAAGCCCGATGCGACGCCCGAGATCTTGTTCTCCTGCGCCGCCATCTCCTGTAGTTCCTCGAAGGCGTCGACCAGCAACGTATCGATGCCCGTGAATGCGCTGGACACACGCTTCTCCGTGACCGCGAACAGCGTTTTCTCCGCCTGCTCCACGACAACGCCAAGGTCATCAGGAGCATCGTAGGCAAGCGAGCGGATTTCCCCGGATGCACGGATCAAATCGCGCAGGATGGAGGTGCGCTTGACGATTTCAACATGATTCTGCCAATTGACCAGGGCGAACGAATTGCTGGCAAGCTCCAGGATGTACGCCTGGCCGCCAACGGCTTCCAACTGCCCCGTTGCCTTCAGGTTATCGGCAACTGAGATCTGGTCGAGGGGGATATGGCGCGTGTAAAGATCGAGCATAGCCTCGAAAATGCGCTGATGGGCGGCTCGATAGAAGTTATCGGGGATGAGTTTTGCGGCAACATCCTCGATGGCCTCCTGGTTGAGCAGGCACGCTGCTAACACCGACTTCTCGGCTTCTATGTTCTGGGGCTCCATTTTGCGGATCGAGGAGCTCTCAGGCGCCTCAGGGGCAAAATCAGGATTATAGGGAACGTCAACGGGCATGCTGCTCATCCTTTCTTGTATCCGGTTTATCATACCGCACTCAGAGTTGCGCCATGGATGCCGCAGGACGTCAACCGAACACCAACATCAAGCATTGGAGAACAACCTGATTCGAAGCCTGAAATAGAAAAATCCCCCACACAAACGTATGGGGGATTTGCTAGTTCGCTTTAAAGCGCTGAGTTATTCAGCGGCCTCTTCAGCAGCAGCCTCCTCGGCGACAACCTCGGTCTCGGCCTCTTCGGCCTCTTCCTCGGCAGCAACCTCGTCGATGCCCACCAGCAGCGTGACCGTGGCCTTGATGTCACGGTAGATGGAGATGACGACCTCGTGCTGGCCGGCGGTCTTGATGGCCTTGCCAGCCTCGACGCGACGGCGGTCGATCTCCACGCCCAGAGCCTCCTTGATGGCCTCGGCGATCTGGGTGGCGGTAACGGAGCCGAACAGCTGGCCCTCTTCGCCGACCTTCGCGTCGACCTTCACGGAAGCACCGTCGAGCACGGACTTCAGCTTGTCAGCATCGGCCAGGCGAGTAGCCTCGCGCTTGGCGATGTTGTTCTTGCGCATCTCCAGCTGCTTCAGGTTGCCCTTCGTAGCCAGGATGGCGATGCCCTGCGGCATCAGGTAGTTGTTGGCAAAACCGGGGGCCACGTCCACGACGTCGCCTTCGCCGCCCTTGCCCTTGAGCTCTTGGAGCAGGATGACTTTCATGGTTCCTCCTTGCGCCTAGCGATTGCGGCGGTCGCCGCGGCCGCTAATTGCGGGAACCGCGTAGGGCATCAGAGCCATCTCGCGAGCGCGCTTCACGGCGTTCGCGATGTCACGCTGGTGCTGGGTGCAGGCACCCGTCACGCGGCGCGGCTTGATCTTCCCGCGGTCGGTAACATACTTGCGCAGCATCTGAGTATCTTTGTAGTCGATGTACTCCGCGTCCTCTTTGCAGAACTGGCAGTACTTGCGACGAGGCTGCTTCGCGTAGTCGGACATTTGGTAAACCTCTTTCGCTTAAAACGGGATGTCTTCGTCGTAAACCGAAGCAGAGGCATCTACGATCGGAGCTGCAACGGGAGCGGCCATCGGAGCGGGCTGCGGGGCATAACCTGCGGTCATGCTGTTGTCGTAACCCTGGTTGGCGTTGTTGCCGTTGCGGCTGGACATGAACTCCAACTCGTCGACGATCACTTCAAGCTTGCTGCGGCGCTGACCATCGCGCTCCCACGAGCTGTAACGAAGCTTGCCCTCGATGGCCACTTTCGTGCCCTTCGTAAGGTAGGGCTGCAGCTTCTCGCCACGGGTGCCGAACATGGTGCAGTCGACGAAGTTCGGGTAATCCTCCCATTCGCCGGTCTGCTGGTTCTTGCGTCGGTCATTGACCGCAACGCCGAACCCCAGGATGGCCATACCGCTTTGCGTGGAACGAATTTCGGCGTCGCGCGTAAGATTTCCGCTGATCATGACACGATTGATGCTCATGTGTATCTACCTCTTCTCATGCTGGGACCTTGTGGGCCCCTACGTAATCCTATTCGCGGTCGGTGCGCTTCACGATCATGTGGCGAACAACGACATCAGAGATGCGCAGCACGCGATCGAGTTCTGCAACCTCGGCGGGATCAGCGTGGAAATCGATGAGGGTGTAGACACCGTCGGTCAGACCATTGATCTCGTAAGCGAGTTTACGCTTGCCCCACTCGTCAACGTTGTCGACGGAACCCTCAGCGGACGTGATAATGCCCTGGATACGATTCATCGTATTTGCACGGGTTTCCTCGTCGGTAGACGGAGCAATAATAAACAGCAGTTCGTAAGCCTTCATCAGCTCACCTCCTTTGGACTTTACGGCCCCGGGCTGGTGAAGGCACACACCGGGGCAGGAATTAGCCTGACTATATTATCAAGCCCAATTCCCTAATGCCAGCCTTTCACCTTGCTTTCTTCCTTCTGCACCGTTTCAACATATCGCCGCACCTCAGACAGCAGGCCCCTGCTCCACAGCCCGCCATCTGCCCGCATCCCCAACTATAGGCACGCCATCTTGCAGAACCCTTGTCGAAATGGCGAAGGCGGTTCACCTGAACCTTGCAGGTGAACCGCCTTCGCGTCTATCGCCAGCCTATTAGCTTGATGGACAAGCTTGCTAATCTTACCGATCTCGCACTATCGGATATTTCGAACAGCATGCTTCTGAAAGAGCAAAATGCTTGGCACATGGAAAGCCCCGTCCTCGGATTCGCAACCTCTATTGGGCGAACTCGAGTTATTTGGGCTATTCCTCTTCGGAACCCTCGTCCACCGCTTCGAACTCGGTCTCGTCCTCTGCGGTGTACTTCTCGTCGATCTCATCGTCGCTGTACTCGCCCGGGGCCTTCAGAGCGATCATGAAGTTCGGGGCCTCGCCGATATACGCCGGCTCGTCCTCGAACTCAACGGTGCCGTCCTCGGAGCATTCGTACAGATAGCCCACAGCGAAACCCTTATCTGCGCCGGGCACGCCGCCCTCGGCGATAAGAGCATCCTTCGCACCCTCATCAACCTCGACGTAACCGTCGTAGCAGAGCGCATAAGCTTGCGCGCCCTGGGCATGCTGCACCGTATGGCGAGCTGCGTTGAAACACGCCTCCACAGACTCGCCTGGATGGTTCTCAATGAACAGGTTCTCCTTGACCGCCAGCGCGGTGAAGGGAACAACTTCGTTGCTCTGGGACAGCTTCTGCTTCGCCTCATCCAGCGAGAACAGCAGCACCTTCTCCAAGATTTCGGGGATCTCGGGAACTTCGTTATCCTGATTTTCAACAACGCGATCTGCCATTGCCGTATCCTTTCGATTCTTTACAATGCGAAAGCCACGCCCCCGCATGCATTTCATGATGCATCCAGTGTAGCGTGGCTTTCGACCTACGATATCGTTGTTGCAACGAACCGCTGAAAATCCGCGTTCAGGTTTAGCGACGATGACGCTTGCGGCGCACCTTATAACCCTTCTTCTTGCCGCAGATGCCCTTATCCTTCATCGCCAGGATCAGCTTCTCGGTGATGGCGTCAAGCTGGGCGACCTCTTCGGCGCTCAAGCAGGAGATGATGTCCTCGGCGGTCTTATCGTTGGCTGCAATGCGCTTCTCGGCAAGCTCGCGACCAAGATCAGTCAGCTTCACCGCGTAGGTGCGCGGCTGATCTGCCGACTCGATGGTCACATAACCGTTGCGCTCAGCCTTCTTCACGATGTCCTTAAGGTTGCTGCGGTTCATGCCAAGCGTCTTGGTGAGATCGCGCTGCGTAGCGCCATCGTCAACCAGCAGGGCCTGAAGCAGTGCGCCCTGACCGCGCTTGAAGCTCTTCGGACCGTTCTTGCGGAACGCCAGGCGTACAAGCTTGTTCGCTTTCTTCATCTGAGCCAAAGACTTTGCGGCTTCGTTCATGGTGATTCCTTTCTATACCGATAAGGTAAGGCAATCTTCGAATAACGTGAGTATACGAGTGTTGCCTGTACAGTGTTTCACGTGAAACATCGTTATCCATAAACACTCCGTGGATTACTATTTCCCCAGGTTATATTTATATCTATGATTATTCATGAATAAGATTCTTTCTTGAAAATCCCAAAGCAATAGCGCAACTGCCTGGGAAATGAAAAAGCCCCTGCATTTGCAAGGGCTTCAAGTTTCCTGGCGGAGGAGGAGGGATTCGAACCCTCGTCACCGGGGTTTCCGGTGAAACGGTTTTCGAGACCGCCGCATTCAACCACTCTGCCACCCCTCCGCATGGGGTGGGTCGGCTGGGTATTTATGCCGACCTATAAAAAAGGCGTTACCGTAAAGGTTCCGCCGGGATAATCTGGCGGAGAGATGGGGATTCGAACCCCAGATACGCTTTTGGCGTATACACGATTTCCAATCGTGCACCTTCGGCCAGCTCGGTCATCTCTCCGCTTGCTTACAGCCTGCATTGCTTTCACGTTTTCTCTCGTGCGCTCATGCAGCGGTTAGGTATTTTACACTATCTAGTACGAACTCACAAGAGAAAAATACTCATTGTTTTTGCCATTTTTCGCAACTTGCAGCGGAACATCGAACAGCGAGCTCATCATCTGGTCGGTCAGCATATCCTCTTTCGCCCCATCAGCGAACAGCTTTCCCTCTCTGACCAGGACCAAACGTTTAATCTCGGGGATGATATCCTCCGGATAGTGGGTAATCAGCACGATACCCTTGCCCGCCTTTGCAAGGTCGCGCATGCTCGAACGCACATAGTACATACCTTCCGGGTCCAGCCCCGTGCACGGCTCGTCAAGCAGCAGCGTGCTCGGATCGTGCACGAGGGCGCGAGCGAAGAGCACGCGGCGCGCCTGGCCGCTCGACATGGTCATGATGTCCTGATCTGCAAGCTTCGCCACACCCAGCATCTCCATAGCGTCAAGCGCCTTCGCATGCGTGCGCTCATCCGGGTGGACGTGACGCGGAAGTCCGAGCGTGCCGAACAGACCGCCTTCCACGATATCCACAGCAGGTAGATGGACGTTGATCTGCGCCTGCATGGTGGACGACACGATTCCCAGCGTTTTGCGCACATCCACCAACGTCGCACGCGGGTTGCCGTTGAACTTCACCGGAGGCTGCTCACGGTACAACGGCATCACCTCCCTGGTGATCAGCTTCACGAACGTCGATTTGCCGGCGCCGTTCGGACCCAAAAGCGCGATGTTCTCCCCTTTTGCAAGCAGGAACTTATCAACGTGCAGGATTGTACGGCCCGCTCGCACGACCTCGGCGTCGTTGAGCTCGAACAAGGGCTGCACTTCGGTGTTTTCTTCGCTCATACACCCATTCCTTCCCAAACGAAGAAGGGAACCCGTTGAGACGGGTTCCCTTCTTATACTTGCTTCACGCGCCCCTGCAGGCTAGTTTGCCGAAGACTTTCCCTCAGCGTCGGCCGCGCTGGCAGAGCTGTCAGCGGAACCATCGGTGCTGGCGGAGGCATCTCCGTCCGTCGAGTCGGCAGCCGAAACGTTGGTATCGGCGCTATCGGTGCTGTTGGGATCTTCGGTCTGATACTTCGACATGTCAACGTCATAAGGCAGGCCGGAAGGCATGTCGTTGATCTTGAGGTCGGAAGATTCCTTCTTCTCAGTCAGCCAGTTCTGGTAGTTCGTGGTCTGACCCTGAGACTGCAGCGACTGCTTGATGGTCTCCTGCCACTCGGAGGGGATCTGGTCGAGGCTGGTGATCTTCACCGTCTCGGTGCCGTCGTCGGCCTTCTCCTTCGGAGCGTTGTACACGTCGGTGCACTTGATGATGTGGATGCCGTAGCTGCTGGTAACCAAACCGCTGACCTGGTCTTTTTCGAGGCCGCTCAGCGCATCCGTGTATTCCTGCACAAACGAGCTGGTCTTATCCCAACCCACATCGCCGCCAGCGTCCTTGGAACCTGTGTCCTTGGAGTACTGCTTGGCAGCCTCGGCGAAGTCGAGCTCGCCGGAGTTGATCTTGTTCAGCACGTCCTGAGCGGTTGCCTCGTCATCGGAATCGAACAGGATGTGGCTGGAACGCTTGGCTCCATCGTAGGCGCTGGCGTACATCTGCGCATACTGAAGCATATCGTCGTTGGAAGGCTCCTCGCTGGAGGTAAAGGTGTTGTAGAGCTCCTTGGCCTTCAGCTGCAGCTCAATCTCGGAACGATACTCGTCCTCGGTCATGCCAGCTTGCTCGAGAGCAGACTGCCACTTCTCGTCGCTGTCGTAGTTGGACTTCATCTTGTCGACATAGCTATCGACTTCAGAGCTGTCGACGGTAACGCCCTTTTCCTCGGCACCGGAGTTGATGAGCTCGCGTGTGACGTACGTGTTGATGATCTGCTCGCGCACGCCTGCCGGATCGGTGCCCATCTGAGCCAGGTAATTGCCCCAAGAATCCTCGTCGGTCAGACCCTGCTGCTCGCGAACGCTTTGGATATAGTCGGTAACCGTGTCCTCGTAGATTTCGGTACCGTTGATGGTGGCGGCCACCGCGCCCGAACCGGAGTTCTGGTTATTGCTGGAGCAGCCGGCAACGCCCATGACGCACGCCGCCGAAAGACCCATCGCGCAAACCGTTGAGATAATGCGAGATGCCTTCATAAAACCCTTCCTCAAACGCATGAAACCGCTGGACAGACGCGTCCCACGGTCAAATCGAATGCCTCGTGCGTATTTTCCCACACGGCGGAATTCGCCTTTCTTCCAGCACAATATGCCCATGCAGGATTCACAGGAGCTGGGCTTTCCTACAGCATTCGGGGTACTTCCCCATAAGAAAAGGCGGCCCGGAGGCCGCCTTTTGGGGTTCAAGCTGATTCCGTCGCGCCTTGCCGACACTCAATCGAACCACGCTCGAATGTGAAGTCGATGCGAAAACGGCTTTTGCGCTATTTCTTGTTCGCCTTCTTGCGCTCGATGGTGCTCAGGATGCGCTTGCGCAGGCGGATGGACTCGGGAGTGACCTCCACCAGCTCGTCATCCTCGATGTACTCCAGCGCCTCTTCAAGCGTGAAGGTGATCGGCGGGGTCAGCTGGATGGCCTTGTCCGCAGTGGAGGAACGCTGATTGCCCAGGTTCTTCGTCTTGGACACGTTGACCACCATATCGCCTTCCTTGGCGGACTCGCCGACGATCATGCCCTCGTAGCACTCGTCGCCGGGCTTGACGAACAGACGGCCGCGCTGCTGCAGGGTATCGAGCGCATAGGCGACGGCCTTGTCGGTTGCCATAGCGATCATGCAGCCGTTCTTGCGGCCGTCCATCTCGCCGGAATACGGGCCGTACTCGCGGAAGTGATGGAACAGCACCGCCTCGCCGTGCGTTGCGTTGAGGATGCGGGTCTTCAGGCCCATGGTGCCGCGGGACGGGATGCTAAACGTCAGATGAGTCATGCTCTCGTCGGAGAACATGTCCTCCATGATGCCGCCGGCGGTGCCCATGACCTCGATGGCCTTGCCGGAGTAGTCGTTCGGCACGTCGACAGTCGCTTCCTCGATCGGCTCGAGCTTGTTGCCGTGCTCGTCAGTCTTGTACACGACCTGCGGACGGCCGACCTGGAACTCGAAGCCTTCGCGGCGCATGGTCTCCATGAGAACGGACAGATGCAGCACGCCACGGCCGGCGACGCGCACGCCGGACTTATCCTCAGTCTCGTCGATGCGCATGGAGATGTTGCTCTCCTTCTCGCGCATGAGACGCTCCTTGAGCTGACGGGCGCCGACGATGTCGCCTTCGCGACCGACCAGCGGGCTGGTGGAAGCCTCGAACACGACCGCCATAGTGGGCTCCTCGACGGCGATGGGCTCCATCTCCACCGGGTTCTCGGGGTCGGTGATGACGTCGCCGATGTCTGCCGCCTCGACGCCGATCACAGCCACGATGTCGCCGGCATGGGCCTCGGGAACCTCGGTCTTGCCCAGGTTCTCGAAGGTGTAGACCTTGCGGATGGTGGCGTTGTACTGATTACCGTCGGGCTGCACGACCAGCACCTGCTCCTTCTCGTGCAGGGTGCCGCTGTGCAGACGGCCAACGCCGATACGACCCTCATAGCTGCTGTGGTCGACGGTGCAGACCTGCAGGGCAACCGGACCCTCGGCGTCCACATCGGGGCACGGGATCTCGTTGATGATGGTGTCAAGCAGCGGGATCATATCCATGTTGCCGTCATCGGGCTCCAGACGGGCATAGCCGTTGACTGCGGACGCGTACACCACGGGGAAATCAAGCTGCTCGTCGGAAGCACCCAGCTCGACCATCAGATCGAACACCTTGTCCACAGCGCCCTCGGGATCGGCGTTGGGGCGGTCGATCTTGTTCACGACGACCACGATGCGCAGGCCGCGCTCAAGAGCATGGGAGAGCACGAAGCGCGTCTGGGGCTTGGGACCCTCGTAAGCGTCGACGATGAGCAGGGCGCCGTCAGCCATGTTCAGCACGCGCTCCACCTCGCCGCCGAAGTCGGCATGGCCGGGCGTGTCGATGACGTTGATCTTGATGCCCTTATAGTGGATGGAGATGTTCTTGGACAGAATGGTGATGCCGCGCTCGCGCTCCTGATCGTTGGAGTCCAAGACGCGCTCCTGCACTTCCTGGTTCTCGCGGAACACGTGGGACGACCACAGCAGGCGGTCGACCAGCGTGGTCTTACCATGGTCGACGTGCGCGATGATGGCAACGTTGCGAAGGCCTTCTTGCTTCATACGGGTGTGCTACTCCTCTTCAGATTCTTGCGCGATCTTGCGCTCTTCCCTATTCAATTCGTCAATATGCTCGGTAAGCGTGTTGATGGAACGTTGCGATGATACCACCTGGACAATGCCCCAGATGGCTGCAGTGCCGGCTATGGCGGCAACCACACCGAACAACCCAAAAGGACGTCGGCCGCAGAACAGGGCCACCAACCCGCCGATAGCCGCCATGCCAAGGCCGTTGCGACGTTCGTCGTATACCGCATCGCGTTGACGCACCAGCTGCGTCCGGGCCGCGGCTATGCCGGCAAGACGGGCATCGACATCGTCATAGGCCGCACGCGCCGAACGCGCCGAAGCCGAGGAGCCGCCCGCTTTCCTGCGGCCCTTGGACGATGTCAGGAAATCGTAGGCCTCTTGCAGATTCTTAAACTGCTCGGTTGCCCGGTCTTGCAGCTTTTTATCGGTGGCGAAGCGGTCGGGATGCAAGATCTGCGCCGTTTCGCGATAAGCGGTCTTGATATCCTCGTCAGTAGCGTCCTCATCCAATCCCAAGGCACGCAATGCTTCCAGACGGTTCATGACACCTCGCTTATCAGCTCGACCATTTCCTGCCCCGATACGAAAGCAGGCCCGTTTCCGGACCTGCGGGCAAAAAAAATGCAGGCCCGTTTCCGGACCTGCAAATAATCTTAAATGGTGGAGGTTAGGGGGATCGAACCCCTGACCTCAGGCTTGCAAAGCCCGCGCTCTCCCAGCTGAGCTAAACCCCCAACTCGCACTTTACAATAATAAACGCTCCACCGGCAAACTCGGCTCACGGTGGAGCGTTTATCGCAAATACTGGTGGGCCCGAATGGATTTGAACCAGCGACCTCACGCTTATCAGGCGTGCGCTCTAACCAACTGAGCTACGGGCCCCTTCGAAAAGTGCTCGTTTATTATAACCAGGTCTTCCAAGAATGGTCAAGAAGAATTTTCAACTTTTTGAAAAATTATTTCCAACCGCTGTTTTACAGAAGAAACCGCAGGTCAGAGCCGTATTCACGAGTATAATCCCTTATAAAGAAGCTTCTGAAGGGCTCGATATTATATATGAGCGAATCGCTTATAGTTAGGAGCAGGATTGGTTCCCATCGCCGTGCAAAAGATCATTATCGGAAGCGCACCGGGCCTTTCCATCCTTGTGCTGCAGCCTATCGAGGAGAGCCCCGTGCCTGGCATATCGCGCATCGTGCCCATTATGGTGGGCGCCTCCGAAGCGGCTCAGCTGCACTTGGCTGTCACGCATACCAAGGTTGCACGCCCCACGACGCACGACCTGCTGCTCGACGCCCTCACCAACCTTGATGCAAGCGTCGACCACGTCCTTATCGACAAGGTGAAGGGATCGCTGTTTTTCGCGAAGCTCACGCTGAGCCAGCACGGGAGGCTCATCGAGCTGGACGCCCGCCCCAGTGACGCTCTGTCCCTTGCTTTGCGCGAAGATGCCCCGCTCTATGTCAACGAGGACGTCCTAGAGCGTGCTTCGTACCCCTACATCGTTCGAAAGCCCATCGAGGACGAGTCCGCCGAAGAGGAACTCGAGGAGTTCCGCTCGTTCCTGGAGGACCTCGACCCAAAGGACTTCTCGTAGCACTGCAGCGACCACCATACCCGCAGACCGACACTCCACGCGATCACCCAGCCCAACCGCACCCTCCTACTGAGATGTTTCACGTGAAACATCTCATGCTGCCATCGAATCACTAAGCCCCATATCACCTTGATTGGTTTCCGAGCTTGCTGCAATCCGCTCGAAGATCTTAAAACTCGCATCCGGTATAAGCCTTATCGGAAAGCAAGGTGGGTATTGGCTATCACCCAATCGAATCATGTTTCCTATTCGAGCATGCCGCTTCCCCTCCTTGCGCTCCCCGCAACGCCACACCCCGCGCTGCTGTACGGCAACATGCCCATGCAACAGAAAAGCCGCCCCTTGCGGAGCGGCTTTCTCTATTGTTTGCGTATGCCTGAAGCTGGCTACTCTTCCATCTCGTCGATGGACGACTCGTCCAGCTCTTCGGCGCCATCGGCATTTGCGGCGCATTTCTTCTTGCCGTGGGCGGCGATGGCGACGGCGGTCACGCGATCATCCTCGGCAACGTTCATGACGCGGACGCCCTGCGTGGAGCGGCCGAGCTCGGAGATGCCCTCGACGGGAGTGCGCACCACGACGCCCTCCTCGGACATGATCATGATCTCATCGTCGGCACCGACGATCTTCATGGCAGCCAACAAGCCCTTCTTCTCCGTCATGGTGATGGTGAAGACGCCCTGACCGCCGCGATGGTGCGACGGATACTCGGAGATGGGCGTACGCTTGCCGTACCCCTTCTCGGTGATGACGAACAGATCGGTCTCGGGGCGAGCGATCTCCATGCCGAGCACCTTGGCATCGGCCGGCGCGTTCATGCCGCGCACACCCATGGTGCCGCGGCCCATGGCGCGCACTTCGTCCTCGGGCCACATGATGGCCTTGCCGGCGGACGACACCATGATGACGTTCTCGCCCTGAGCCACGCGGCGCACGCTGATAAGGCGGTCGCCGTCCTTGAGGTTGATGGCGATAAGGCCGTCACGGCGCGTACGGTCGTACTGCTCCATGGACGTCTTCTTCACCATGCCGTGCTCGGTGGCGAACATAAGGTATTCGTCGGTCGGGAAGTCCTTCGTCGCGATGACGGCGCTGATGGTCTCGCCCTTCTCGAGCGGCAACAGGTTCACGATGGCCGTGCCGCGCGCATGACGGGATGCCTCGGGCAGCTCGTAGACCTTCAGACGATATACCTTGCCCTTCGTTGAGAAGAACAGCATGAAGGAGTGCGTGGACGCGACGAACAGGTGCTCGACGTAGTCGTTATCCTTCAAGTTCACCGCCTGCATGCCCTTGCCGCCGCGCTTCTGCTGACGGTACGTGGCAACGGGCAGGCGCTTGACGTAGCCGGCCTTCGTGACCGTGACCACCATGCTCTCCTCGGCGATGAGGTCTTCGACGTCCAAGTCCTTGGCGGCATCGGAGAGCTGCGTTCTGCGGGGGGTGTCGAACTTCTTCTTGATCTCCTGCAGCTCCTCCTTGATGATGTCGCGCACCAGCTGAGGGTCGGAGAGCACGCGGTTGTAGTACGCAATCTTCTCGCGCAGCTCTTCCAACTCGGACTGGATCTTCTCGCGCTCTAAACCGGTCAGGCGGCGCAGGCGCATCTCCAGGATGGCCGTGGTCTGCTTGTCGGTCAGGCCGAAGCGCTCGGTCAGTCGAGCCGCCGCCTCCTTGTCGGTTTGCGAGGAGCGGATGATGCTGATGACCTCGTCGATGTGGTCGAGTGCAACCACATAGCCTTCCAGGATATGGGCGCGCTCCTCGGCTTTGGAGAGCTCGTAGCGCGTACGACGCACGATAACGTCTTCCTGGTGGGCGATGTAGTAGTGCAGCGTCTCCTTCAGAGAGAGCACGCGGGGCACGCCGTCGACGAGCGCCAACATGATGACGCCGAAGCCCACCTGCAGCTGCGTGTGCTTATACAGCTTGTTGAGCACCACCTGCGGGATGGCGTCCTTCTTCAGCTCGATGATGATGTCGATGCCGTGGCGGTCGGCGCCGTCATGGATGTTCGAGATCTCGGGAAGCTTCTTCTCGCGAACCAGCTCGCCGAGCTTCTCAAGCAGGCGCTGACGGTTCACCTGGTACGGGATCTCCGTGACCACGATGGAGCTCTTGCCGTTCTTGCCCTCTTCGATCTTGCACTTCGCGCGCACGGTAAGGCTGCCGCGACCCGTTTCATAGGCGTCCAGGATGCCCTTCTTGCCCATGATGATGCCGCCGGTCGGGAAATCAGGACCGGGAAGTGCCGTCATAAGCTCGGCGGTGGTCACCTCGGGGTTGTCGAGCATCATGCACGTGGCGTCGATGGTCTCGCCAAGGTTATGCGGCGGGATGTTGGTGGCCATGCCAACGGCGATGCCGTTGGAGCCGTTGACCAGCAGGCTGGGGAAACGCGCGGGCAGGACCGTGGGTTCTTCCAGGCTTTCGTCATAGTTGGGCTGGAAGTCAACCGTTTCCTTGTCGAGATCGCGCAGCAGCTCCATGGCCGCCTTGCCCAGACGCGCCTCGGTGTAACGCATTGCTGCTGCCGAGTCGCCGTCGATGGAGCCGAAGTTGCCATGGCCGTCGATAAGCGGCACACGCATGCTGAACGGCTGGGCCAAGCGCACCATGGTGTCGTACACGGCGGAGTCGCCGTGCGGGTGATACTTGCCGATAACGTCGCCGACGGTACGGGCCGACTTCATATGCGGACGGTTCGGCGTATAGCCGGACTCGTTCATGGCGTACAGGATGCGGCGGTGGACCGGCTTCAGGCCATCGCGCACGTCGGGCAGGGCGCGGCTGACGATGACGCTCATGGAGTACTCCAGGAACGAAGAAGCCATCTCCTTGCCCAGATATGCCGCGCGAACGGTGGTCCCCTCGCCGCCATTTGCGTCCTCGATGATGGAGCCGTGGGGGTTGGCGACGGTAGACATGTCGATAAGCGAGCGGGCCTTGTCCTCTTCGGACACCGGGCCCGACGTTACCGTATGGCCGGGCTCGGGCTGCTCGACGTCCTGCTCGCCGGCGTCCGCCGCGCCTTCCTCGGCGGCATCGACCAGGCGCTTCAGGTCGTCGGGAAGCTCCTCGCCGCCCTGACCATCGCGGTTGTCAGTGTTATCTGCCATTCAATTCTCCTAGATGTCCAAGAATCTAACGTCGCGAGCATGCTTCTGGATGAACTCCTTGCGCGGCTCGACCTGGTCGCCCATGAGCTCGCTGACCGTGCGCTCGGCCTCGGCGGCATCGTCGATGCTCACCTGCAGAAGCGTGCGGGTGGCGGGTTCCATGGTGGTTTCCCACAGCTGCTCGGGGTCCATCTCGCCCAGGCCCTTGTAGCGCTGCACGTCGAACTTCTCGGAACCGCCCATTTCCTCGAGTTCGCGGCTCAGGCTGTTCTCGTCGTAGATATAGCGCTCGATCTTCGTGGAGCGGGTGTTCTTCTTCTTCACGCCGAAGATGGGCGGGCATGCGATGTAGACATAGCCGCGGTTGATGAGCTCGGGCATGTAGCGATAGAAGAACGTCAGCAGCAGGATGCGGATGTGCGCGCCGTCGACGTCGGCATCGGTCATGATGATGATGCGGTGATAACGCGCCTGGTCGGCGTCGAAGTCCTCGCCGATGTTCGTGCCGATGGCCGTGATGAGCGAGCTGATGGTGTCGCTGGAAAGGGCGCGATGCAGGCCGGCGCGCTCGACGTTGAGGATCTTGCCGCGCAGCGGCAGGATGGCCTGCGTCTTGCGGTCGCGTGCCTGCTTGGCGCTGCCACCTGCGGAATCGCCCTCTACAATGAAGATTTCGGACTCTTCGGGCTTTTTGGACGAGCAGTCCGCCAGCTTGCCCGGCAGGGCGAACGAGTCGAGCACGCCCTTGCGGCGCGTCATCTCGCGGGCCTTGCGGGCGGCCTCGCGGGCCTTCAGGGCCTGCGTTGCCTTGCCGATGATGCGCTTGGCCGGCGCGGGGTTCTCCTCCAGGTACTCGGCCAAACCCTGCGTGACGGCGTTTTGGACGAGCGGGCGGATCTCGGAGTTGCCGAGCTTCGTCTTCGTCTGGCCCTCGAACTGCGGGTCGTGCAGCTTCACGGAGATGACGGCGGCCAAACCCTCGCGAGTGTCGTCGCCGGAGAGGTTGTTGTCCTTCTCCTTCAAGATGCCCTTGCTGCGCGCATACTCGTTGATGGTGCGCGTGACGGCCTGCTTGAAGCCGTCGAGGTGCGTGCCGCCCTCGTGCGTGTTGATGTTGTTGGCGAACGCCATGACGGAGTTCGCGGAGAACGACGTGGACCACTGCATGGCCACCTCGACCGTACCGTCGGCGCTTTCGGCCTCGAAGTAGATGGGCTTGTTCAGCGTTTCGCGGCCCTCGTTAAGATAGGTCACGAAGTCGATGATGCCGCCTTCGTACTGGAAGACGTCGCTATGCGGGTCGGGCGAGGCGTCCGACACGATGAGGCTCGGGTTTGCGCGCTCATCGGTCAGCGTGATCTTCAGACCCTTGTTCAGGAACGCCATCTCGCGGAAGCGCGCCGCAAGCACGCTGTAGTCGTAGATGGTGGTCTCGGTGAAAATCTCGGGGTCGGGCCAGAAGGTGACTGTGGTGCCGGTGTGATCGGAGGTGCCCACCTCGTGCAGCTTCTCGCAGGTTTTGCCCTGCTCGAAGGCGATCTGGTATTCCTTGCCGTCGCGGCGCACGTTCACCTGCACGCGCGTGGACAGCGCGTTCACAACCGACACGCCCACGCCGTGCAGGCCGCCGGACACCTTGTACCCCTCGCCGCCGAACTTGCCGCCGGCGTGCAGAACGGTCAGGACGACCTCGACCGTGGGGATCTTCTCCTTGGGATGTTCATCGACCGGGATGCCGCGTCCGTCGTCGGAGACGGTGATGGAGTTGTCGGGGTGAATGGTCACCTCGATATGGCTGCAGTAACCGGCCAAGGCCTCGTCGACCGCGTTGTCCACAACCTCGTAAACCAGGTGGTGAAGACCGCGCGGGCCCGTGGAGCCGATATACATGCCAGGACGCTTGCGAACAGGTTCAAGGCCCTCGAGGACCTGAATGTCCGAGCCGTCGTAATGATCAGGTTTTGCTGCCACTGACACGCTCCTCTAGTATTGAATGTTTCGATTCCGGATGGTTCTGGAACCTAGTAATTCTATCACAACGCGTCTTGGCACCGGGGCTCTCCACGCCCTTTACAGGCCTTCAGATGCCTTCTAAGGCATGATTTTCGCTCTAAAGACCACTTTTGCCGTTTTTTGAGCTTCCCGGCTTTCCGCTTGCCTCCAAGGCTTTCAAAATTGATTCCCTGAGGCGCTTGTCCTCAACGCCGGCAGCCTGCTCACGCAAACGGGCCGCGGCCTCCGAGCTGATGAGCGGCTCCGGGGTGCGCGCAGCCTGTGCCGCCTGCTGCGCGGCGCGCGCAGCCTCCTCGCGAAACGGGTGGCGGGCCTTCATGTCGAAGCGGGCAGGCTTGATGGAGAACAGGGCCACATGCTCGCCCTGCTCGTTGAGGCGGATCTTGAGCATCTCCTGACGGGCATCGATATCCGAGCGGATCATGGCATCATCGCAATACACCACGAGCAGGGTCTTGCCCGCGGGCACACGCGCTGCCATGGGGTCGTTGGCCTGCTCGGGCTTCATGATGTACACGCCGTTGGTATGGTCGAGCACCAGTGACGCCGAATCGCGATACACGGCCTCCACGGCGCACTTCCAGCGCACGTGCACCTCCGCAACGCGCTGGGAACGCGCCGCCTGCGCGCCGGAGGCGCCAAGGCTTTGCAGCAATTGCCGCAGCCCGCTGCCGAGATCGGCCATCATTCACCGTCCTTCCGCTCAAGGGGCAAGCGCACGACGCGGGCCGCCGCGAGCAGATCCTCGTCGAAATACGCCAGATTCGCTGTGGTTATAAACGTTTGGATATCCCCTGAGACGAACTTCACCAACGCACGGCGGCGCTGCTCGTCGAGCTCGCTCATCACATCGTCGAGCAGCAGCACCGGCTGCTGGCCCAGAAGGTCGCAGATAAGCGTGACTTCCGCCAGCTTGAACGCCAGCACCGCCGAGCGCTGCTGGCCCTGGCTTCCGTATACGCCCACCGGACGCCCTTCGACGAAGAACTCGATGCGGTCGGCATGGGGTCCCACCAGCGCGCGGTGGCGGGCGCGCTCTTGCGCCATCGACGCCGCAAGAGCCGCGGCGAAACGTTCGCGAGCCTCGTCGCGATCGAGCGTTTCGCCGGCATCGAGCCATTCGCCCTCGGCAAGCCACGACGGCGCATAACGGGCCGACAGCGTTTCCCGGCTCCCCACGATCTCGGCGTAATAGCTTGCCATGGACGCTGCCAGCTTGCCGAACAGGGCCGCCCGATAGCACACCAGCTGAGCACCGCAGGTGACCATCAGGTCGTTCAAGCTTTCCAGTAAAAGCGGCGACGCTTCGTCTTTCAGCAACGAGTTCTTGTGACGCAGCACCTTGTCGAAGTCTCGGCGTATCAGGTAATGGTTGCGCGAAAGCTGCGACCCCACGGCGTCGAGCGCGTTGCGGCGGGTGGTACCCGAACCCTTCGCCAGGTTCAGATCGTCAGGAGTGAACGTGACCGAGGGGATGACGCCCTTCAGGTCCGCCGTACGCTTTTGCTTGCCGTTGAGGGTGAACCGGCGTTTGCCCGCCTCGATCGTCAGGCCCAGCTCCAGCAACCTGTTCCCGTCGGCGGCGGTTGCATGCAGGCGCGCAAAATCGGCGCCATCGCGCACAAGCTGCACTCCGGTGGGATTTCTGAACGACGTTTGCGCCGTAAGCAGCTGAATCCCTTCCACGACGTTGGTTTTACCGACGGCATTGGGCCCCACCAGCACGGTCAGGGGCCCGATGTCGCTCAAGTGGAAATGCTCATAGCTGCGGAAATCGTCGAACGCAACATCTTTGACGCGAAGGCTCATGCAACGCCTTCGTTGTTAGGAAATGCGCACAGGCATGACCAGGTACAGGAAGTTCTCGCCTTCGCCGGCTTTGAAGATGCCCGGTTTCATACCCGACTGGACTTCCAGGAACACGTCATCGGTGTTCACCGAACCCAAGCCGTCGAGCACGTACGCGTAGTTGAAGGCGATCTCGACGTTGTCACCCTCGCCCTGGCACGCCAGCGTTTCCTGAGCGCTGCCCACATCCTGGGCGGCGGCGGAAAGCTGCACGGTCTGGCTTTCCACGTCGATGGCGAACTTCACCGGCGAGCTTTGCTGACCCAGAATCGACGTACGCTTCACGCCGGAGACAAGGTGGCTCACGTTGAGGCGAACGCGCGTCGCGTAGGAATCGGGCAGCAGCTGACGATAGTTCGGGAAATTGCCCTCGATGCGGCGGTTGATGAACACGGTGTCGTGATAGGTGACCACGATCTGGTTCTCCGCCAAGGCGATGGTCAGCGGGTCGTCCGTACGCGTCAGGGAGGCAAGCTCCTGCAGGAACGAGCCGGAGATAACGGCCTGGAAGCCCTCGGCCGCGGGCTCGCCAAGCTGGGCCTCAGTGATGGCGAGGCGATAGGAGTCGGTTGCCACCATCTTCAGCGTTTCGCCCTCGAACGTGATGAGCACGCCGGTGAGGATGGCGCGGCTCTCGTCCTTGGAAACTACGCGCGCCACGCGCTTGACCATGGACGAGAATTGGGAGAACGGGATGGAGATAGCCTGCTGGGTATCAACATGAGGGAATCCCGGGAAGTCCTCGGCATCCAACGTCTTGATGGAGAACGAAGAAGCGTCGCACGTGATGACGGCGGAATCCTCGCCCGTTTCAACATGCACGGCGGCGTCGGGCAGGTTCTTCACGATGTCGAAGAACAGCTTGCCGGGAAATACCGAGCGGCCCTCCTCTTCCACCAAGGCAGGGATGGTGAATTGAATGGACAGCTCCAAGTCGGTTGCCTGCAGCGTCAGGTTGTCGTTATGGGCATCAAGATAGATACCCGAAAGAATGGGCAGCGTGGAACGGGTGGCAATGCCCTTGAGCACAACGGCGAGCGCATCCTGCAGTTCCGATTGGTTGATGCTGAATTTCACTGGCTCCTCTTTCCTTTTACGTAAGACGTTGCTCCATGATAGATGGTTCATGCAACGTTGTTATTTATCTTCAATGCTTTTCTTTTAATAATAGGTTTTTGAATAGTAGTAATAATAAGCGCGGTGGAAATGTTGAGAACTCGCAAAACTCCATGTCATCCTTGAAAAGTAATTCAACTTCGAATGTGGGTTGCCTGTTCCCTCCATCCACCGCGATTATTGACTACATTATCTTTCCCCTTGAGTTCGATGGTTTTCGCCATGTTTTACGATGTTTATCCCCATGTTTTCCCGAATCCTTTAAAGTGCCTGGTCAACCTGGTTGTTTCACGTGAAACATTGCGTTTTTCTCGATGGTGTTGCGTTATAGCTCGCGAATGATCTGCCTGAGCGCTTCCATCTCCTCGCGGGCTACGCGGTTCTCCTTCATCTTCGCCTCGATGTTGCCCACCGAATACATGATGGTCGAGTGGTCCCTGTTGAACTTCTTCCCAATGTCCCCATAGGGGATGTCGAGCAGTTGTCGGCACAAGTAAATGGCGGTTTGGCGTGCGTGGGCGATGTTGCGCGTCCTCTTTTTTCCCACGATGTCGGTGTGACTGACCTTGAAGAAGTCCTCCGTCACCTTCAGGATATCGTCTGCTGTGAGCCTTTTGCTGGGGCCGCCTGAGAAGTGGTTCTCCAGCAGTTTGCGCACGTCGGCCACGGTGATGTCCGAGCCTTCCCCGCATTTCATCTTGACGATGACGTTGGTCACCGCGCTTTTTAACTCTCGGATGTTCGATCCTGAACTCTCGGCGATGCATATCTGTACGTCTTCGGGCATGTTGATAGGCCCGGATTGCTCCATATCCTCGTATTCGCGGATGAAGCTTTTGACGATGCTCAGCTTGGTCTCGATCTCGGGCGGCTGGATGTCGAATGTGCCGCCGGAGTTGAAGCGCGTTTTGTAGCGTTCGTCGATGTCGATGTTCTTCGGCGCGCGGTCGGCGGAGAGCACGACTTGTTTGCCTTGGCTTGTCAGCTTGTTGAATATCTGGAACATGATGTCGAGCGTCTGCTTCTTGCCCTGCAGCTGCTGGACGTCGTCGACGAGGAGGACGTCTGCTTCCTCGTAGTACATCTTGAAATTCTTGTAGCTGGACTTCTCCGTGTCGTGCGCCGCTGATGCGTCCATGTAGTCCTCGAGCAGCTCGTTCGAGTCTTTGTAGACAACCTGCAGGTTGGGCATGTTGCTGTTGATGTAGTTCTGTATGGCCCGAAGCAGATGCGTCTTGCCCAGGCCCGACCTTCCGTAGATGAACAACGGGTTCAGATGCGGTTTGCCCGGGGTTTCGGCAACGGAGACGGCCATGGAATACGCCATGCGGTTCGAGTCGCCGATGACGAAGTTCTCGAACGTGAGCGTCGAGGTGACGGAGTTGTTCGGCGCAGGTTGACCGGTCTCGCCGCTATCGGTCGAGATGGCCTGCAGGGCGGGATCTTCCGGGTTGGGAGCAACGGGTGTCGGAGCAGCTTGTTGCCCCGGTGCGCTTGCGGGAGCAGCAACGGGGGCAGCGGTTGCTGCTCCCGTTGCGGTAGCCGGTGCTGCAATGGAGACAGGCGCCGGGGCTGCCGGCTGGCCGGGGTTGGGCTGCGCTGTCGTTTGGGCCTGCATCGCGGCCGGCGCTTCGGTTGCCTGCATCGCCGCCGCTGCGGGGACTGTTTGCTGCGCGGCGGCGGGATCGGCTGCTGCCGTGGCGGTGGTTTGCGCTGTCGCTTGCGGCGCGGGCGAGGGGGCTGCGACCGGCGCCGCGGCGGTCGGCATGGCCGGCGCTGCGGCAGGAGCGGGTGCAGCTTGCGGTACAGGAGCCTGCGATTCGTCGATGCCGATGAGCACGTCGAAAGGCACCCCGCGAATCTCTTCGAGCGCGCGCTTGATGCAGTCGATGTAATGGCGTTCGATGAAGTTCTTGATGAATTCCGTATTAGCGGTCAGCATCATGAACCCGTCGCTTGCGGCTTGGGGAAATAGCTGGCTGAACAGCGCATCCACCTGGGGGCCTATGATGCCCTCGTAGCTTTTGACGCGGCTGCATACCTCCGCCCATAGCTGATTGATTTCTTCCGTGTTCATAAGCAGGCCTTCGATCATACGCGTACAGGTGTGTTCGCCTTACGCGGTTTCGGTTCGTTGAAAACTGATTGCCGCCGTGTTTTACAGCAGCTGCGCAACCTGGATGCCCAGGTTCGTGAGCATGCGCTTTTTGCCGGACATTTTTAAAAGCCCGATGCCTTCCAGCTTTTTCAGCGTGTTATGCACGCTCGACTGCGCCGCTCCGGTCAGTTTGACCACGTCCGATACGCCCAGTACCCCTTCTTTCAGGTAGATGACGAGGAAGTCCTTCTCGCGCTGGGACAGGGACGCGATGATCGGCTGCGCATCCACCGGCGCGGGCTGGATTTGCGGTTGCTGTTGCATTTGCTGGCCGTAGGGGTAGCCCATCGGTTGCTGGATGGGTGCCTGCATGTAGCCTTGCTGAGCAGCCGGCGCGTATCCGGGTTGCGCGAACTGTTGCGGGGCTGCATATGCCACCTGCGGAGCCTGCTGGTATGCCTGCATAGGCGGCTGGGCCGCAAACCCCGGTGCATATTGAGCCGAAGGCTGAGCGTATGCGGGCTGGGCGTTGTATGCGAGTTCGTGATCCTCCTCGGCGATTCGGTAGCGCGGCGCCGTGGGCTCGGGATGCTCTGCGTCCTCGTCCTCCTCGACGTGGTCGATCTCAAGCTCCTTGGGAAGCTGCGGATTGCTGCCGTTTGCGCTGATGGTGACTACCGATCCGGTGCCGAGGTTGTCTTCGATGCTGATGGTGCCGTGGGTGAAGTCAAGGTATTCCTTCACGATGGGGAGGCCCGACCCCACGCCGCGGATGTAGCTTTTCATGGGCTCGATGGCGGAGGTGAATCCGGGCAGTTGCGCGCGGTCTTTGCAAGCGATGCCCGGCCCTTGGTCCGCGAAACGGATGGTGCAGCCGTGATCGAGGATGGATACCGTAGCTTCCTGGAATCGTGCGTGTATGAAGTTTTCCGAAACCTCGCGGATAACCGTATAGGGAATGGTGCCGCCTGCCGCCTGCGATTGCTGGTATACGTTCGTTGCCAGGCTTTCGATGAATTCGCCGGTGGGAGCGGGCTGGATTTCAGTGACACGCGGCGCGCTCAGCAAGTTGTCGTATAGGGCGATGCGTGCAACCGAATTCACGTGAGTGAAGTCGAAACCCTCATCATCGTTGTTTTCAGGCGATTCCTGATGCTGTTCTTGCTCGCTCATCTGCGCTTTTACCGCTTTCCACATTCGTCGTTTTCCAAAGTTTTACACATTTTCGGGAAAAATCCTTGAAAAGTGTACCCTCTTTTCCCATCGAATTCCATTCAACTGGGCAAATTCCGGAATCGAATGTGGAAAAATCACTTTCGATTGAAAGTTTTTCACAACGATGAACTCATTGTTTCCTTGGTTTTCCACTTTCTATTCAAAGATTGTTGAAAACTGGAATGAAAACTCGAATAAGTGTGAAAAGTAGAGGTGCAAAGGTTTTCGACATTGTTGAAATTCCAGGTTGTTCCGACCCGTTCCGATGGCTTTTTTCAACTGCTGAGAGGATTTTGCTGCAGGATTCGGAAAGCACCAGGTCAGTTGAGCATTCCGATGAAAAGCATTCTGATAGTGCCATAAAGAACGGAAAAATGCCTGTTCAGAAGCGTGTTGAAAACTATGCACATGATTAATTGCCTGGTCAAGCGCTTGCCTGCTTACGGTTTTGAGCGATTGAAAACCGCACGTTTCGATATTTTTCCACAGCGATTTTCGAATGAATTCCAAGTTTTCAACGTTTTCCACAATCGCCTGAATCGCTCAATGATGAGAGATAAGTTTTTTCAGCCGTTAGGTGCGGATTTTGGGGTGCGTTTCCTTCTTTTCCCGAGCATCGATCGGTCGCAAGGTCCGTTTTCGTTGAATGTCGTTTCATTACCCGCCTTGGTTTTCCACTGCTATCCCCTCATGTGTTGAGGGTAGGTGCTGCTGGTGATGGTGGAGCGTGCTTCTCGCGCGATTTCCCTCGGGTTGCCGAAAGTGCCTCCGTTAGATGAAGATGATTTGGCGTCCCCAAGCAACATAAAGGGGAATCCCTTTTCGATTTTTCCCTTACCGGTGCGTTTGAGCCGCCGAAAAGATATCCCCACTAGATGTTGCGACCCATGTTTTCGATCCCCCAATGAATTGTTGAAAGCAACGTTTTCTAGTGCGCTGGCAATATTGTGGAAAACTTCGTGTTTTCGCAGGTGGGCTTTCATAATGTGGGTATCTTGTGCATCGGTTGGCATATATAGGTAAAAACCTTTTGACAGTCGGGCCGTTCCGGTTATACTCAACAAGTTGCTCTAAACCATGAAAGGGAAACGATATGAAGCGCACCTATCAACCTAACACTCGTAAGCGTGCCAAGTGCCACGGCTTCCGTGCCCGCATGGCAACCAAGGGCGGCCGCAAGGTTCTGGCTGCTCGCCGTGCTAAGGGTCGTAAGCGTCTCTGCGTGTAAAGAGTATTCGATTGGAGACTATCAAGTCCAAAGCGGACATCTCCGATCTGTTCTCTAGCGGAAAGCGCCTGCGTACACCGTACCTTACGCTCATAGTGTTACCAGCGAAGCAGCACGGCCTTCACGGTCGTGTTGCTTTTATTGCAGGAAAAAAGTCCGGTAACGCTGTATGGCGTAATAGCGCAAAACGTCGAATGAGAGCTATTTGCCATGAGCTGGGCGGCCCATTCCCGAATCTCGATGTGATATTTCTCGCGAAGTCGGGTATTTGCCGCGCTAAGTATAGTAAAGTGCTCGAAACATGCGACGAAGCGCTGAAACGCGCTGGAATTCGGTAGGGTCTGATTGGAATGAAGAAAGGTTTCGGAAGCATACCGTGTAAGGTGGCTATGTTTCTCATTACCTTTTATAGGGCGGCGATCTCGCCTATGTTCCCGTCGTGCTGCCGTTTTACCCCGACGTGCTCGGAATACGGGCTCATCGCGTTTCAACGCTACGGTTTCGCAAAGGGCTTAAGGCTGACGGTAAAACGTATTCTACGGTGTCGACCTGGAGGGCCGCACGGCTACGATCCCGTTCCGTAAGGGCGGGGCTTCAGCCGGCGGCTTTTTGTCGGTTAAAGGAAGGAAAACCATAGTATGTGGGAAGTGTTCAAGAACTGGATATTCGACATCATCCAATTCTTCTTTGGCTTCTGCCAAGACTGGGGCTTGGCTATCATCATCGTGACCATCATCTTCCGTGTGCTTATCTCCCCGTTGATGCATAAGCAGACGAAGTCTTCTTATCAGATGCAGAAGGTTCAGCCTCTGATGCAGGAGATTCAGACGAAGTACGCCAACGACCCGCAGCGCATGCAGGAGGAGATGCAGAAGCTTTACGCTGATGCTAAGTTCAACCCCTTGGCCGGCTGCCTCCCCATGCTCCTGCAGATGCCTATCTTCATCGCCCTGTTCCAGGTGCTGCGTGAGATGCCGAACTATTTGGGTTCCGACGAGGGCTATCAGTTCTTCAATCTGGTTCCCAACCTGGTTATGACGCCGTCCGGTGCGGTTGCTGGCGGCTTCGGCACGTTCCTTCCGTACCTCATCCTCATGGTCGTGTTCGCCGGCGCTACGTTCCTGCCCATGATCTTGATGCAGATGGGCCAGAAGGATAACCCGCAGCGCAACCAGACCATGATCATGGCTGGCGTCATGAGCTTGTTCATGCTGTGGATCAGCTGGAGCTCCCCCGCTGGCGTTCTTCTGTTCTGGGGTGTTTCCTCCATCATCGGCGTGTGCCAGCAGCAGATCTCCATGCGCCTCATGAAGAAGCGCGATGCTGAGAAGGAGGAGACCATCGAGGTGAAGCCGATCGAGGTCGACGTTACCCGTAAGGCTAAGAAGCCGCGTCCGAAGAAGAAGGACACCTCCAAAAAGCACGCTTAATCGATTTTGCGTAATGGTGCGCGGTGTTTCACGTGAAACACCGCGCACTGTGGTTTTTAGTACTAAGGAGCTGCAAATGGCAGAAGAAGAGAACGTGGAATTGACCGCAGAAGAGGCTCAAGACGCCCAGGTCGAACAAGACGGCATCAGCGACGAGGATCTTGATCGCATCGCGGATACCGCCATCGCAACCATCCAGGATATCCTAAAGCACTTCGATGTCGGCGAGGTCACCATTGACGAGTACGAAGGCGATGAAGGCGAGCTTATTCTCGATATCACCGGTGACGATCTGGCTGTTCTCATCGGCCGCCATGGTAAGACCCTTGATGCGTTGCAGTTCCTGGTGTCCGCCATTACCGTTCGCACCATGGGCTTCCGTTATCCCGTTATCGTCGATGTTGAGGGCTACAAGAATCGTCAGCGAGAGAAGCTCGAGTCCATCGCTCGTAATGCTGCCGCAAAGGCTGCCAAGCAACATCGCAGCGTGAAGCTTCGCCCCATGACTCCGTACGAGCGTCGCATCGTGCATATCGCGCTTCGTGATGATGAGCGCGTCGAGACGGCATCTGAGGGAGAGGGCTCCGCGCGCCACGTTGTGGTTGTTCCGCTCTAGGTAGTTGCTTCTATTTGGCTCTTGGCTGATATCTCGGGAACCTATCAGGCCGCATCTTCGGATGCGGCCTCTTTGTTTTTCAAGGGGTTCGTATCCTTGGAGTCCGATATGCTGCATGAAGGGCTAAAGTATGTTTCACGTGAAACAACAGGATAGAAGGAACGGTTCATGCACGAGGACTTGCTCAAGCGACATTTGGAGTTGGTTATCGAAGCCAACAAAACCACGAACATCACGCGTATCTCTTCTTGGGAAGATGGCATGGTGCTTCATGTGCAGGATTCCCTGCTTGGCCTTGATGCTTTGAACGCTTGTCCTGAAGGCCGCTATGCCGATATTGGTACGGGTGCGGGTTATCCCGGTATTCCGCTTGCCATTGAAACCGGTAGACCCACGTTGCTGGTCGACTCCGTTCAAAAGAAGGTTCAGATCCTTGATGGCTTCATCGAGGAACTGGGGCTTGACAACGTATCCACGTACGCCGGCCGCATTGAGGACCTTGGTCGCGAGCAGGCTGGGCAATTTGCTGCGATTAGTGCTCGGGCATTGTCGAAGCTGTCCGTTTTGCTGGAGCTCTCTTCCCCGCTGCTGAAGATGGGCGGCCGTCTCATCTGCTTCAAGGCCCTCGTTGAGCAAGATGAGCTTGATCACGCTCGCGTCGTCGGCAAGCAGGTTGGTATGGAACTGGTAGACGATCAGACCTACGAGCTTGATGATTACTCTCGTCGAATTCTGTGCTATGAGAAGATTGCTAAGCCGAAGCTGAAGCTGCCTCGCAGAACCGGTTTGGCTCAGAAAAAGCCGCTGTAGCGATATAAGCCGTTCCCGATATTGTAGGGGCGGCTTTTTTCTTATCGAGGTTTCGTTGATTTCCGTTCAAAAGTCCCTATTGTGGGTTGGGGTTTTATACGCGTGAAACGAAACACGGTATACTAGCGTCTGAAACCATGAAAGGGGGTTCCTGTGGGATTTTTCGACGGCCTCAGGAAGGATAAAAAGCAAGCTGAGCCGGTTCAGCAGGAACAACGCGTACAGGAAGATACCGTTGAGGATGAGATAGCCATCGAGCACATCGAAGTGGTCGAGCGCGACCCTCATAACTCAACCGAACTCGAGCCGCAGCCTGTTGAATCTCGCCCCGAAATCGAGCCTACGCCCATTCGCTCCTACCGCGATAAGAAGCCGGTGAAGCATGTGGTTGGCCAGACGAAGATCATGGCCATCATCAACCAGAAGGGCGGTGTGGGTAAGTCCACCACTGCAATCAACCTTTCCGCCGCGCTTGGCGAGATGGGCAAGCAGGTGCTTCTTGTCGACCTTGATCCTCAGGGTAATTCCTCAAGCGGCCTTGGAGTTGAGAAGAGCCAGGTGCAGAATTGCATCTACGATGTGCTGCTCAACGATGTTCCTGTCGAAGAGGTTATCATCCCCGATGTGTGCGAGGGTTTGGACTTGGTTCCGGCGACCATCAACCTTGCCGGCGCGGAAGTCGAGCTGGTTTCCGAGATGGCGCGCGAGAATCGTCTTAAGGATGCCATCGGGGCTCTTCGCGGTAAATATGATTACATCTTCATTGATTGCCCCCCTTCCCTGGGCTTGCTGACGGTTAACGCCCTAGTTGCCGCCGACAAGCTGCTTATCCCTATTCAGTGCGAGTTCTATGCATTGGAAGGTGTGACAAAACTCCTTGATTCAATGAAACGTGTCAAAACTCGCTTGAATCCCACGTTGGATATCTACGGCGTTCTTATGACCATGTACGACGGTCGAACCACGCTGTCCCGCCAAGTGGTCGAGGAGGTGCGCAGCTATTTCGGGCGATTGGTATTCGAGACGCTGATTCCCCGTACCGTAAAGCTTTCCGAGGCTCCTAGCTTCGGTCAACCGATAACCCTGTACGACCCTTCGGGCAAGGGTGCCCAGTCGTATATGAGTCTTGCTAAGGAAGTGATTGCCCGTGGCTAGGAATGGTCGTGGTGGTCTTGGTCGTGGTCTGAACTCGTTGTTGGGCGGTGCCTATGAGGAGGCTATTCCTCAGGAGGAGCCGCAACGTGTGCGCGTGGATGTCGAGCAGCCGCAGCAGCCCCAACCGAAGCCTCAGCCCGAACGTGAAGTGATTCGCGAGACTGTTCCTGCGCAAAAGTCGCCTGAGCCCCGGACGGCTCGCGAAGCCGTTCCCTCCTCCTATGAGGAGCAGGAGCCCGAGTCGATCGTTGAAAACGGCGTTGAGGTCACCATCAAGGGAGTTGCCCAGCGTGCTGCCCGTCCTGCTGTCCAGGAAGTGATTGAGCGCGCGGTAACGCCTTCTGCTGCTGTGCAAAACGACGGCGATGCGCAATCTCGCGAAGTGAACGAAGTGGACATCAACGCGATTGCCCCTAACCCCGATCAGCCTCGTACGAATTTCAAGCGCGAGGAGCTGGAGGAGCTTTCCGCTTCTATCCAAAAAGACGGGCTTTTGCAGCCGATTCTGGTACGTCCGCTTGAGGATGGCACGTATCAGATCATCGCCGGCGAGCGTCGTTGGCAGGCATCGAAGCTGGCAGGTTTGCACCAAGTGCCTATTCGAGTTAAAGAAGCTAGCGACGACAAGGCTCTGGAGCTTGCGCTTATTGAGAACATCCAGCGTTCTGATCTTAATCCCATTGAGGAAGCGTACGGCTATCGCCGCATGATGGAACGATTGAACATGACGCAGGCTGAGGTTGCTCAGGCGATGTCGAAAGGTCGTTCCACGGTTGCGAATGCATTGCGTTTGCTGGAGCTTCCCGAGGAAGCCCAACAGTTGCTGTTCGAGGAGAAGATTACCGCCGGTCACGCACGAGCTATCCTTTCCATCCCCACGAAAGAAGGACGCGAGCGCCTGACGCGTAAGCTGGTTGAGGAAAAGCTGTCTGTTCGCGAAGCTGAGGCTTTGGCACGCTTGTTCTCCGGAAAGAAAAATGAGAACGCTAAGCCGAAGACTCCTATGCCGAAGGAATACCGAAAGGTTGCCCGTACGCTTAAGGATGTTCTGGATACGCCGGTTAAGGTGAAATCCGTCAACGGCAAGAATAAGATTGAAATTGAATTTAAGGACGAAGACGATCTTGAGCGTCTGTTCAAGGGTATTCTTGCTTCGAACCTCGCATAAGGGATTTCTCTTTTCAAGCAAAGTAAACGAGTCGACGCATTCATCGCCGGCTCGTTTTTTATTTGACGAGTGATTACGCATTCGTTGCCGTCACCAGCGCCGAAGGAGTCAGGGGTATATTGGATTGTCGGTCTGATAACCCGATGGATATCGCGCGCTTTTGATTTAGGGGTTTGCGCCATTATGAGCAAGCGCGTCTTTTGTTCTCGGTTGTTTGAGCGGGTATGTTTATGAAAAGGAAACCTCCCGATGCTTTCGGTGATATCCAAGAAAGCATCGGGAGGTTGTGAGGCTATGAAACCAGTTTGTGCTGTCTTTGCAAATGCGATAAGGCATCAATTTCTACCGTTTGCGGGGCCCGCACTTGATAAGCGCACTTGCTATCGTCCGTTCGTGAACGTGTTCTTCAGCTGTCCGCAGGCGCCGGCGATATCGGATCCCCTGGAATCTCGCAACGTGGTCTCTATCCCGTGACGGCCTGTTTCGGCGATCCATTTGTCGATGGTTTTGGAAGCGCTTGGCTTATACGGTGATTCAGGGATCGAGTTAATCGGAATCAGGTTTATATGGCAAAGCAATCCCTTGCAGAAGTCCAGCAGTGCCGTCAGGTCCGCATCGGTGTCGTTAACGCCATCGGTCATGATGTATTCGAACGTGACGCGACGATTTGTTTTCTCGATATAACGCAGCAGGCTTTGCTTAAGCTTTGGCAAGGGGAAACCACTGGTTTTGGGCATCAGCTCAAGGCGTACATCCTGTCGTGCTGCATGAAGGGACACGGCAAGCGTGAACTGCTCGGGCTCTTCCGCGAATCGGTCGATTCCAGGAATGATGCCGCACGTGGAGATGCAGATGTGACGCGCTCCGATACCCAAGCCTTTTTCGTCGTTGATGATGCGCAGCGCGCCCAAGACGTTGTCGTAGTTCAGCAGCGGTTCGCCCTGTCCCATACCGACGACATTGGTCACGCGACGCCCCATAAGGCGCTGTACTGTGACGATCTGATCGACAATCTCGCCTGCGGTTAAATTGCGCGTAAGGCCTTCTTTCCCTGTTGCGCAAAACGCGCACGCCATAGGGCAGCCAGCTTGCGTGGAAAAGCAGACCGTAAGACGGTCGCCATTGCGCGATGGGATGGCAACGGTTTCAACGCATACGCCGTCGTGGTATTCCAGGAGCAGCTTATGGGTGCCGTCGTTGGAAACGGCCTCCTCTAGCACGCTTGGCACGTACAATGGATACTCCTCGGAAAGCTGAGCTCGAAGCTTAGCGGGCAGGTTGGTCATATCGTCATAGCTTTGAGCGCCTTTGCTGTAGAGCCACTCGTAAAGCTGTTTTGCGCGAAAGGATGGTTGACCGAGCTCCTTCATAAGGGAAGCCAGGTCGCTTTGAGTGAGGTTTTTGATTGGTGTATTCATGCGGGTCATTATACCTGTTTCACGTGAAACATCAGCGCTTACCTTGCATGCTGTGAAGCCCGTGTGCGGGTTTTGCTATACTGCAGCAATACGATCTCTAAAGGAGAAAGAAGGAGTCATGTCTTCAAGTATCGATCCTCGTTCTTGTCGTGTTGCTCTTTTGTGCGGCGGCAAAAGCAACGAGCGTGAAATTTCCTTGGCATCCGGTAAGGGTGCTCGCGAAGCTTTGGAGACGGCGGGTTTTTCCGTCACTGATATCGATCCGGCGAACAAGGAAGACCTGAAGCGTTTGATCGAGGAACCGTTCGACGTGGCGTTCCTCTGCCTGCATGGCAAATATGGCGAAGACGGTACGGTGCAGGGTTTGCTCGATATCGTCGGTATCCCTTACACGTGCTCTGGCGTGTGGTCGAGCGCGCTTGCCATGGACAAGGTGAAGGCAAAGGTCTTTTACGAGCGCGAGGGTATCCCCACTCCTCCGTCCTTGACGGTTAACAAGGGTGACAAGGTTGATATCCAGCAGGTCATCTCGTCTATGGGTGAGAAGGTTGTTGTGAAGCCCGGTACCGAGGGCAGCGCTATCGGCGTGTTCATCGTAGAGGGCGCGGAAGCCATCGAAGAGGCTTTGCAGAAAGCGCTCGATATCGATGATGAGGTGCTTATCGAGCGTTATATCAAGGGTCGTGAATTCACTGTTGCTGTTCTGGGGAACCATGAGCCGAAGGCTATGCCCGTTATCGAAATCGTTCCCAAGAGCGATTTCTATGACTTTGAGTCGAAGTATGCCGTGGGCGGCTCTCAGCATATCTGCCCTGCGCGCATCCCCGACGATGTGACGAAGGTTATGCAGCGCGAGGCGGAAAACGCTCATAAAGCGCTCTCGTGCAGCGGCACCTCTCGCACTGACTTCATCTTGGAAGACAACGGTGATTGCTGGGCGTTGGAGACGAACACCATTCCCGGCATGACAGCAACGTCCCTTCTTCCCGATGCCGCTCGTGCTGCAGGCATGACCTTCCCTGAGTTGTGCACCAAGCTTATCGAGCTTGCTTTGGAAGAGCCTGTGCGATAAACGGGTTTGCGGAACAAGTTTGTTGGGCAGTCGATTGAATTAGTCGTCTTTTCATAAACAGGCGACCTAAAACAATTCAGCGCACCCCTGAGAAATGGATTTCGTTGGATACAGAATACGTGGCAAACAGAAATGGATGCCATTAGACAAAGGATGCATGGCAAACAGAGGGGGCTGATTCCGGAAGTGTTCCGGGGGCAGCCCCCTCTTGCTGTAGCTTGGCACCATGCGATGCTCTAACGGATTGTATAGCGTTAAGATTGATTTGGAGGATGGGCTCTTATTCGTAGAGCAGGCCATCATGCCATCCGTTGATTTAAGAGTTGACCTCGATGCGGGGATTTAAGATCGAATAATCTTCCAAAAAACTTTATGTCGTCCTATGACAGGATGAACTCCGTAGTGTCGAGCGAACCCTTGAAATATCCTTTAAGAAAGCCATTGGCCAACGAAGTTTAGTGAAAGGGTGTATCTAAAACAACCTGCAGCTTTTTAAGCCGAACACCACCAATGCGACCAATGCTAGCAAGAATGCCCAGCTGATCAAAAAACAGCCCTTGTTCCCTTCCCTGCTCTTTTGAACCATCAAGTCGGTAAAGCCCCGGGATTTCTTGAGGATGGCGGTATGGCTGTCGCCCTTGGGCATATCAGCTCGCTGCGAAGGCTGCCAGGTTCCATGGGAATCAAGAATCGATTGCACACCTTGATTCTTGATGTCGATACGCGGGCGTATGCCTTGTGCAAGCGATTTCATGGTCGTTCGCATAAAAGTATCGAAATCCGATTGATGTACCTTGTCGTAGCAGAAGATTGCGACTTCGCCCCAATAGAAACCCGGTTCCGGCTGATCGGTGAAGGCGACGAACGACAAGACAGCATGCATTTCCCAGTTTTTGGCGGCAAGCAAGTTGAGTTTATGGGACGTTTGCTCGTCGAGGTAGCCTAGAGTATCGCCATAATCGTTCACGACCCATGCGCGTGTTTGGCCTTCCAAGGGCTTGAACTCGATATTGAAAACGTCGCCGATGATGCAATTCGATCCAAGCAGAATCGCCGCATCTTTCTTTGAAGTGGTGTTAAAGCGGGCATATGCGCCGAAATAGCAATCAGGCAGCATGGGGTCTCCTATCTGAAATGAAGTGAAAAAAGCGTAACACAAACGAAGAACCGGAATAGCCGGCATCCATCGATGCCGGCTGACTTACAATAAGAAGGTTACAAAGTGATAGAAGCAAACATGGAAGCATCCATGTGGGAGATAAGGAATATGCCGTGCGTGGTGATTTGCTCGCGTATATCAGTGATGGAACCCCTCAGGCGATCGTCGATCGCTATGCATCGCTTGCTGATGCTTCGAAAGAAAGCGATTACGGTGAGCTTGACCGCGATATCGTCGTTATAGACACCGAGACAACCGGCTTCTCGTTCAATCACGATGAGTTGACGCAGATTGCGGCCGCCCGCATGGATAAGGGCGAGATAGTCGATTGGTTTGTGACGTTCGTAAACCCCGGAAAGCCTATTCCGGAAGATGTTGCTCATCTGACCAATATTCACGATGAGGATGTTGCCGACGCTCCTTCTCCGGAAGAGGCGCTTGCGCAGCTCGCCGAGTTCGTTGGTGATTCGAAGCTTGTGGCCCATAATGCCGCCTTCGATCGCACCTTCACCACGCGACATCCAAGCGGCTATCCTTTGCTGGAGAACACCTGGCTTGACTCCTTGGATCTTGCTCGCATTGCTCTTCCCCGCTTGAAATCTCATCGACTTATCGACCTGGTTCGCACCTTCGGGGCACCGGTTTCCACGCATCGCGCAGACGATGACGTTGCGGCTACGTGTGCCGTGTTCCGTATTCTGCTGGCTGCGGTGGATGCCATGCCGAAGCCCCTTGTGGCTAAAATCGCATCCCTTGCAACGCCTGAGCAGTGGGAAACCCAGGTTGTTTTCCAGTACTTCGCCGACCATTCCGGTGATGCTGCTGACATGACGTCCGATGAAGCTGCGTTGGTCGAAGACGCTGCGCGCGACATTGTTTCACGTGAAACAAACGAGGGACAGCTCTCATGGGCAACGAGCCAGCTCGATTTGTTCTCGCTGCAATCCATTCGTCGCGATCGTCTTCGCAAGATCGAGAACAGGCCGAAGGTTGATGCGGATGCGATCGCCTCCGACCCCATGCGCAGCATGGAGTACCCCACTGCCGAGGAGATTGTCAAAGCCTTCAGCCAAGAGGGTCTTGTGGGCAACTTGTATAAGAATTACGAGCCGCGTGCCGAGCAGCGAGATATGAGCACTTCGGTGCGTGATGCGTTCGCTTCTGGGGACAATCTTGTTGTTGAGGCCGGAACCGGCGTAGGAAAATCCATGGCGTATCTGGTTCCTTTGGCGCTTACCGCGCAGAGGAACGGCATCACCGTCGGCGTGGCAACTAAAACGAATGCTTTGCTCGATCAGTTGGTATTCAAAGAGGTTCCCGCGCTTGCGAAGGCATTACGTGTATCCGACCCCGATGCAAAGCCTTTGACGTGTGCACCGTTGAAGGGATTCTCCCACTATCCTTGCCTTCGCAAGATTCGCAGCGTGGTTGATGACGGCGCTGCGATGAAGGAGATTCAGGGCAAAGAGCTGTCGCAGGCCCCTGCGATGGCGGCGCTGCTTTCGTTTATCGAGCAAACGGAATACGACGATATCGACGGATTGAAGCTTGACTATCGCTTGCTGCCGCGAAAGGTGATCACGACGAGCAGCCAGGAATGCCTGCGCCGCAAGTGTCCGTTCTTCGGCAACCTGTGCTTCGTCCACGGGGCGCGCAAGCGTGCCGAAGCTGCGGATATCCTGGTTACCAATCATAGCCTGCTGTTCTGCGACATGGCCGCTGATGGCGGCCTGCTGCCGCCGGTTCGCTACTGGGCGGTCGATGAGGCCCATGGTGCCGAAAGCGAGGCGCGCCGTGCTTTTTCCATCGAGCTTGATGCTGAGAATATCCTTCGAGAGGCGCGCCGAGTAGCGGCAGATGATGCTCGTAGGAACGTGTTCTCCCGCGCGGAGCGCCGTGTGGTCCTGAACGGCGCGAAAGAGGAAAGCGAAACGCTGTTCTATACGCTCACGCAAAAGGGTAAGAGTGCGGGTGAAGCGTATCGTCAGACCGCTGAGGCTTTCTGCGCCAGCTTGAAGGGCCTGTTGTTCTTCGACACGAACCGACATGGGCGCGGCTACGAAATCGTAGAGCTGTGGGTGAACAGCGATATCCGGAGTTCCGCCACGTTCGGCGATATCGTGGACAAGGGCGTCGCGATGCGGGAATCTGCCGAGAAGCTGATCGCGGCTTGCCAGAATCTGGTGGCATATCTTGAAGACATCGAGAACGCAGCCGCGATACAACGCGAGATAGCCGCGATGGCCATTGACTTGAAGGAACAGGTCAATGCAGTGCAGGTGATCCTTGAGGACCCCAACGAAAGCTATGCGTACGCTGCAACGCTGTGCCGGAAGAAGGACCGCGTCGGCGAAAAGCTGCAAGGTATGCCCGTTAACGTCGGCGGAAAGCTGAACGATACGCTCTATGCATCTACGCATTCGGTGGTGTTCGCATCGGCAACGCTGTCTGTCAACGGGAGCTTTGATGGCTTCACGAACGCTATGGGCTTGGGTCAAGGAGAGTTCTCTCCGGTCAAAACCTGCCAGCTTGATTCCAGCTATGACTTCGATAAGAACATGACGGTGTACGTTGTGGCCGATATGCCCGAGCCGAACGAGCCTAGCTATATGGCCACCCTGCAAAAGTTCCTTGTTGAGGCGCATAAAGCGCAGCAAGGTTCGATGCTCACGCTGTTCACAAACCGTCGCGAGATGGAGCGTTGCTTCGACTATGTTCAACCTGAACTGAAAAGCGATGATTTGCGCTTGGTGTGCCAGAAGTGGGGCGTGTCGGTGAAGGGCCTGCGCGATGACTTCCTTGCTGACGAGCACTTGTCGCTGTTCGCGCTGAAAAGCTTCTGGGAAGGGTTCGACGCTCCGGGCGCAACGCTGAAAGGCGTCGTCATCCCGAAGCTCCCCTTCATGAAACCGACCGATCCGCTCTCTTGCGAGCGTGCGGAACGCGATGACCAAGCTTGGCGACATTATGTGCTGCCCGCGGCGGTGCTCGAGGTGAAGCAGGCGGCTGGTCGATTGATTCGTCGCGCCGATGACACTGGCGCGCTGATCCTCGCAGATCATAGGTTGGTTTCGAAGAGCTATGGGAAGGTGTTCCTGAATTCCTTGCCAAGCAGCAACATCAAGGTGCTGCCCGCCGCTCAAATCGTTGCTGAATTGGCGGCAACGAACCGAGGCTGAACCTGGCGGCATATATGAGAAGACGAGACGATAAAATCGCCCGAGCAGCTCATATCAAAGAGAGGACGCACGGAACGTCCAACGAGATATCGTTCAGCGTTCTCGATGCTGCTAAATATAAGGAAACAACTCAGCGATTCAGCTTGAGGGATTTGCTCGCTGCCCGTAGGGATGCGAATGCTCAGAGTGTTTCACGTGAAACAGGCGAACATGTTTCACGTGAAACATCCGGTCATAAGGCGTCAGTTGGTTCGCACGCTAACGAAAACGGTGCTGGCAGGCGGCGAAGCGGAGTCTGGCTTAAACAGAAGCAAGCTAAGCAGGCAACCCAACGCAAGAAGGCTCTCCACGCATCAGACTATAGCGAAGAAGCTTCGTCTCAGGCGCCGGCTGCTGCTAAGCGCATGTCCATCGAAGAGGAGATAGCGCGAAGAAAAGCGCGCCGCCGCAAAGGGAGGATTGCTGCGGTATCCGTGGTGGCAGCTGCCTCTTTGGCAATCGTATCCGTTGGCGTTTGGGCGTGGCACTGTCAGGTCACCGAGCAGCAAGGTTACGAGTCTGAGCTTATGGATGCGCTGAGACTGGTTTCCGAAGCTGATGAGACCATCTTGCAAATTGATGCGATAGTGGATGACCCCTTTGCAGCAGAAAGCGAAGGAAAGAGGCAAGATGTTCTTTCCTCCGTCGAGCAAACCAAGCAGTTGCTAGTCGATGCTGATGGGAAGGCGCGCAACGTTTCGGAAAAGCTATCCGGTCCTTCCGTTCGCGAAGTCGCCAATCAAACGGTTATATCGATAACGGCACGCAAAGGCATGATAATGCAAGGCATGCAGTTGGTTGAGGCGTCGGAAGATGCTGAGCAGGCGGCGAAGGAATGCGACGCTGCGTGGCAGGTGGTGCTGGACGCGGATGCCAGGGTTCGCGAGGCGACAAAACTTGCCGGACGGAACGAGGTCGATGCATCTAGGGAGTGCACCTTGGAAGCGAAGGAAACGTTTTCCAAGAGCCTGGATCAGCTCAAGACGCTTCAAGCGGATTACCCAACGGCTGATGTTTCACCGCTGATCAAGTATGTGGAAAAGCGGATGGAAGCGATGGATTTGGCCGTGCAGTCCGATGAGGCTCTCGCCGCGAAAAACAAGGATGAGGCTATTGCGCGAAACGATGCGTATAACGCTGCCGAAGAAGAAGCTGCGACGATGGCTGCAGCCTTGCCAAGCGACCCGAAGCAATTGGTCAAAGATGCGTATTTCGCAACGTGGGCCGAGGTTATCAGAAGCTATGCCGGACAGCGCGCGGCTGCCGGTACCAGTGATGCAGTTATACGTGATTATTTGGGCGCGCAAGGCAAATAGCGTATACTGCAATCCGTATATGCCTTGCTGTAATTGAGGAACGAAAGGCACAAAAATGCCGGATATTAAAGAGCATATCGCATACCTGTCGCAGGAGATCGGCGCCCGTCCCGCTGGCACCGAAGAGGAACAGCAGGCTGCGTTGTACATTACCGAGCAATTCCAGAAGGAAGCAGGCTTGCCTGCTAACATCGAGGATTTCAATGGGGTCGGCGACCCTCATTTGCCTAGCATGATCTGCTGCGGTGCGGCTGTGGTGCTCGCCTTGCTGTCGTTGATTGTGCCGGTGCTGAGCATCATCGGGGTTATCGGTTGCCTTGCGGCCGTCGGCTTGTTCGCCGCGGAGTATTTGGATAAGCCCATCATCTCGAAGCTTCTGGGAAAAGGCGTGAGCCAAAACGTTGTGGCGAAGTACGCCCCCGCAGCGCCTGAGGATGGCGAAGGCGCTCGTCGCCGAAAGGTGATCCTGGTGGCTCGCTATGACACCGGCAAGGTGCGTGCCGAGCTTGCCGGTCCCACAGCGCAGATCATGCCGCTCGTCGGTAAGGTCTCCTTTGGTGCAATGGTCGCCCTTCCCGTGCTGTTGCTCATCAAAGGCGTTGCACTGGGTTCTTCCGAAGGTACGCTTACCACGATCTTCACGCTGCTGACCGTTATCGCCATGCTGCTCACTGCTATCCCGCTGGCTCTTGGTGCGCTACATCAGACTGCTGCTTACAACGAAGGTGCGAATTGCAACGCTTCCGGCGTTGCAGCTCTGCTTGAGCTGGCTCATCGTGTCGGCGCGGGTCGTGTGAGCGAAGCCGAGATCGCCGAGCGCGAGGACGCCCTGATGCATGGACCGGAGGCTGCGTATGAGAGCGGCCTTGTCCCTGAAGGCGCCGAGTTCGTGTATTCCTCCCATCCCCGTTCCTCCATGGAAGACGAGGAGAGCCTTATCGCCGCCAAGGCTGCGATCTCGGCGTTGTCGGGTAAGCCCGTCGACGGCATGACCGCTGAAGAGGTTGAGCGCAATCTCCAGAAGATCGAGCGACATGATCGCGAGGAAGCTGAAGAGGAAGCTCGAATGCAGCGCATGGAGGCGCGCGCCATCGAGAGCGCCCGCCGCGATGCCGAGCAGGCTCGTCTTGCGGCAGAGCAGGAGCAGCAGGCTCTTGAGGCTCAGCAGGCAGAGGAAGCCGAAAAGGCTCAGGCAGAGTTCGAGGCTCAGCAGGCAGCAATGCAGCAGGCGGAGTTCGAGGCCCAGCAAGCAGCGGCCCAGCAGGCTGCCGCCCAGCAGATGCAGGCCGCCGCGGAGCAACAGCGCGCAGCGCAGGCAAGCGTGCCAGATTGGTATGCCCGCGCTCAGGAGAAGGCCAAGAAGCCTCGTAACGCCGAGAAGCCGGCGCAACGTTCCCGTTACGCTAGCGCTCTTGATGCGGCGGTCGCCGAAAGCGCCGGTCATTTCGCGAAGGCGAACAACATCGTGGAGCATGAGCTCGAGCGCTCCTTCGACATCGATCGCGACACCATCCGAGAGGTTCGCGCTCCGCAGTGGGCGACCATCGCGCCCGTGCAGCCCACGGTGCAGCCTGAGACCGAGCAGTCGGCGGTGAACGCCGCTCCTGTAAACGCTTCCGTGAACGCGGTGTCGGCGGTTGAACAGGCTTCGCAGATGCAGCAGGCACCTGTGCAAGAGCAGCCGGCTATCCAGACTCCCGCACCCCAACAGGCAGTGCAGCTCGATGCGCAGGTCGAGACGGCTTCCGCTGACAAGCCCGCGCCCGCAGCGCCTCAGGACGATGCCGCGGTTGCAGCTCCCGCCCCCGAGGCTTCTGCTTCTGTGGCAGAGCCCGCATTCGAGCAGGCTGCCGCTCAGCAGCCCGTCGCGCAGTTTGCTCCCGCGCAGGTTTCCGCACCTGAGCCTGTTCAGGCCCAAGTTGTCGCTCCTGCCGAGGTTGCTGATCCCTTCGCCACGGCGGCTACGCCCCCGATCGACGTCACGAAGCTCCATCTTGAGGATGTCCCCCCGATGGGCGACGTTCCCATGCCGGCGTTCCTGGATCCGCGCAAGGTGCAGGAAGAGGCCCAGTCCCGCCAATCCGACGCTCCTCGCTCGGGCAATCGCGTCGACGTGACGCAGGCTTCCATCAACGACGCCGGTCGTGTCGATGCAGCAAATGCTCCCGTGGTGCCTATGCCTGCACCTGCGTCTGAGTCCGCAGATGAGATGGTGCCGGAACTGCAAGCCAAGCCGCTTGACATCCCTGATGCTTCCGTGGTCCCCGCGGCTCCCGTCACCTTGCCGGAAATCTCCGCGACTGCGCCTGCTGCCCCCGTTGCGGCGGCAGTGAAGCAGCGCGCTCCTCTTGCCGACGTCGAATCCGCCGGCAAGACCGCGGCGCGCAGCCTGCTGAGCTTGCTTCCCTCCATTGGGTCCTCCGATATCAAGGCCTCCCATGAGCAGGAGGGTGAAGAGGCTGGGGAACCCGGTGAGAAGAAGGATCCCAAGCCTTCCCTGCTCGCATCCCTGCCTTCGCTGTCCGGCTCGATCAAGGCAGCAGATGCGGCTCAGGCCCAGCCGGGTGTGAACGCTGCCGCAAGCTTCGGCACCGCTGGTGCTACCGGCTCGTTCGCTCCGGTGAGCAGCGAGCTTGCCAGCACCATGGATCCCGAGGACATGTACGTCGACGATGCGGATGATTCTGCTTACGACGATCACTTCACCGAAACGGGCGCGTTTGCGGGCCCGGGTTACATGGAGATGCCCAAGTCGCGCTTCCGCCGCCTGTTCGACAAGTTCCTCCATCGCAAGGACGACGAAGAGGATACGCCGCAGGAGTGGCTCGATGTGGACGACAACTTCGAGGCCCGCGCCGCTGGAAAGGCGCGCGGCGGCTGGGAGAGCTTCCAGGAAGAGCACTACGAGCAAGGCGAGTATCAGGGTGATTACGCTGTCGAAGCCGATCAGGATGCTGCAGCGTATCCTGGGGCTACGCAGGCTCTGCCCGCTTTGCAGAGCGACGATCTCGGCGCAACCCAGGCGTGGACGCCCCAGCCGATCGATGTCGAGGCGGCAGGCCAAGAGGTTTCCCAGGTCGCGTACGACGATTCATTCAATGTCGACGACGTGGCAGACAACGAGCAGTCCGGGTCCAACCGCTTCCGTCCGTGGCATGGCGGCGCTTATTCCGCACGTCGCATGGAGAACAGCAACCTGTCTTCCGAGGAGCTTGCCGACGAAGCGGCCGCGGCGGCCGTGCCCACGCCTGTTGAGCTCAACGAGGAGCTCAACGAGGTGTATCAGTTCCGCAACCCCGACATCGATGCCGAGGTGTGGTTCGTGGCCCTGGGTTCCGAGCTTGCTCAGAATTCCGGCATGAAGGCGTTCCTCGAGGCTCATCAATCCGAGCTGCGAGGTGCGTTCATCGTCGATATCGACGCTATCGGCGCCGGCGATCTGACCATGATCGAGCGCGAGGGTTTCTTGAGGCCCTCGAAGGCATCGTCGCGTATGAAGCGCTACATCCGCAAGGCCTCGCAGGCTACCGGCACCAAGGTGGCATCCGGTGCGCTGCTCGGCGAGGAAAGCGCTGCATCGTATGCGGCGAAGCATGGCTGCCAGGTTACCCATCTGGTGGGCATGGAAGGCGGCAAGCCCGCGCTGTACGGCCAGCAAGATGACATCGTCGAGAACATCGACGAGAAGAAACTGGCCTCCAACGTGGACTTCCTTATGGAGTTGTTGAAGAATATGTAACGCCTGCAACATGCTCGTCATGAGATAACACGGCCTCTGGCCTATAATTTCAGGCCGCACGAGCATGAACTGAAGGTGCATTCACCGATTCACGGCGCCTGCACTCTTATACGGCAACTAGAGAGGTTTACTATGGCTATCGAGGCATATTGCGTGAAATGCAAGGCGAAGAAGATCATGAAGGATCCCGTTGAGGGCGTTACGAAGAATGGCAAGCCTATCACGAAGGGCAAGTGCCCTGACTGCGGCACCACCATCTGCCGCATCGGCGCTGCAAAATAGCATATCGTATGAGCAACAACCAGCAATGCCCGCCTCGCGCGGGCATTGCTGGTTTTGAAGCGGCGGGAATGAATGACACGAAAGGAAGGGAGCGTAATGGGCGGCACGCAGAAAATCGACCTGTACGAGAATTTCAAGAGCATCAATTCTATCGATGCTGAAAAGTACAAACGCTACGATGTGAAGCGCGGCCTGCGCAATGCCGATGGAACCGGCGTGCTGGCGGGTTTGACGGGCATCTCCAACGTGCATGGCTACGTCATGTCCGATGGCGAGAAACGCGCCGACGAGGGCGAGCTGCGCCTGCGCGGGTACGACCTATACGACCTTCTGGGCGTTGATGCGAAGAATCGCCGATTCAACTATGAAGAGGTGTCCTATTTGCTGCTGATGGGCGAGCTTCCCACGGAGCAGCAGCTTTCCGACTATATCGCCACCATCGATGCTCAGCGCGAGCTGCCCGATGGTTTCACCGCGTCCATGATCATGCGCAACACCCCTCCCGACATCATGAACGTGCTGGCTCGAACCATCCTGCTTTTGTACGCTTATGACGAAAACGCCGAGGATCGATCCGTCCAGCACGAGATCAGCACCGCCATCTCCCTCATCTCTCGCCTGCCCCGCATTATGGTATTGACGTACTATGCGATCCGCGCGCGTTACAACAACGAGTCCATGATCATGCATCGTTTCATCCCGGGTCAGTCCACGGCGGAGACCATTCTGTCCATGCTGCGCCCCGACAGGCAGTTCACACCTGAGGAAGCGCGCATGCTCGACATCATGCTGTGCCTGCATGCCGAGCACGGTGGCGGCAACAACTCGTCGTTCACCACGCACGTGCTGACGTCCGCCGATACGGACGCGTACTCCACGTACGCGGCGGCGATCGGGTCGCTGAAGGGTCGCAAGCACGGTGGCGCGAACCATCAGGTTCTGGCCATGCAGAAGGAGATCAAGGACAACGTCGTCAATTGGGAGAACGATGACGAGGTTGCCGCGTATCTCGCCAAGATCGTGAACAAGCAGGCTTACGACAAGAGCGGTCTGGTTTACGGCATGGGCCATGCGGTGTACACGCTGTCCGACCCTCGCGCTGTCATCTGCAAACGCTTTGCCGAGAAGCTGGCCATAGGCACGGAATTCGAAGCCGAATTCCGTTTGCTCGAGAAGATCGAGCGCCTGGCACCTGAGGTGATCCTCAATGAGAAGGGCACGAGAAAGGATATGTGCGCGAACGTGGACATGTACTCTGGCTTCGTGTACTCCATGCTGGGCATTCCGGAGGATCTGTTCACCCCGCTGTTCGCCTGCGCTCGCATGTCGGGTTGGGCTGCGCATCGCTTCGAGGAAATCGTCTCGGGCAAGCGCATCATCCGTCCCGCGTACAAGTCGATCTACAGCAAGAAGCGTGCGTATATCCCTATGGACGAGCGCTAAGCCCAACACAACGCAAAACCCTGTTAAAGCGCCCGGATCGCATCCGGGCGCTTTTGCGCTGTTTTGAGGCGAGTAAGTAGGCGAAAGGGTTGAAGGTTACATAAAACTAAAATGGGTAGCTGGGGCTGGTTTGGTTCAGAAAAAGAAAAACGCCCGGCGACCCGGGCGATAACATTCTGGCGGAGGAAGTAGGATTCGAACCCACGGAACCTTGCGGCTCAACAGTTTTCAAGACTGCCGCCTTCAACCACTCGGCCATTCCTCCATGTAGCTTGCTAGGATACCATATAATGATGCTTATGAATGACGAAGAATACATGCGCATGGCGCTTGAGGAGGCGCAACGTGCGGCGGCTATGGGAGAGGTCCCCATCGGCGCCGTTGTTGTGTACCACCCTATCGACAAAGCAACGCGCCGACCCCTCGCAGAGCCTCGCGTGATCGCGCGGGCATGCAACATCCGCGAGACGCAGCAAGATCCTGCAGGGCATGCGGAGTTCGTTGCCATGAAGGCGGCTGCCGCCGAACTTGGCGTGTGGAGGCTTACGGGTTGCACGGTGTACGTGACGTTGGAACCGTGCATCATGTGCGCCGGGCTCATGCATCAGGCTCGGGTCGACCGCTGCGTGTTTGGTGCGCCCGATCCGAAAGCGGGTGCTTTAGGCACGCTGTATTCCATTCACGAGGATAAGCGCCTCAACCATACATTCGACGTAAAGGCCGGCGTGCTGTCCGAGGAATGCGCAACCATATTGCGAGAATTCTTCAAGGCACGTCGAAAGAAACGAACGGAGCAGCAGTGATGCAGCAAGACGAAAAGCAGAATGTTTCACGTGAAACATTGGAGGGGTCCGTGGACATGCTCGACATAGCCCGCGTTGCCCAAGACGTGGAAGCGCGCGAGTTCGCAGGTATGGGCTCGCTCAAGCTGGTTGCCCCGGCGAAGGTGAATCTGTACCTGAACGTCAAGGGCGTGCGCGATGATGGATACCATGAAGTGTCCACGACGATGCATGCGCTGATGCTGCATGACGTGCTGCGCATGAAGATCATTCCGGGCACCGGTGAAGCGGTGAAGCTGACCACGCGCAGCTTCGAGGGGCTGGCTCCCCTGGATGTTGACCCGCAGGACAACATCGTGGTGAAGGCCATCTTGAAGTTGGCGGAGGCGTTCGGCCGCACGCTGGGCGAAGAGGAAACGATGCGCGTGCATCTTGAGAAGCGCATCCCCGTCCAGGCGGGCCTGGGCGGCGGCTCGTCGGATGCGGCAGCAGCGCTGTTGGGTTCGGCGGTTCTGTGGGGCGAAAGCGTTCTCGATCCGCGAATCAAAGAGGTTGCCGCCCAGCTGGGCGCCGACGTGGTCTTCTTCTTGCAAGGCGGGTGCGCTCTTTACGACGGCATCGGGGAGAATCTGGTCCGCACGCTCAAGCCGATGAATGATTTCCTGGTGCTGGTGAAGCCCGAAGGCGGCGTTTCCACCGCTGAGTCGTACAAGAAGCTCGACGAAGATCCCCAGCCTATCTCGGCAAAGGACGCTAAAGCTGCGGAGTCGGCAGAGTATGCGATGAGCGTGCCGTTGCTGAACAATATGGCGAAGGCCAGCGAGCAGCTGAATCCGGGAATCCGCACTGTGCGCGAATGGCTGCAGGAGCAGCCGGGCGTATGCAATGCCATGATGTCCGGCAGCGGCGCCGCGGTGTTCGCGGTATGCGATTCCTTCGCATCGGCGGCAAAGGTGGCAACCGACGCACAGGCCAAGGGATGGTGGGCCCGCACCACCACGTTCGGTCCCTTTAAGGCGACGCTTACCACGAATTGCTAGACAAACCGTGCAGCGTAGGGGATTTCAGCGTGTCGATGTCGTTTATGCTGTATCCAAAGGGGGGCACCTTGTCTTGGGAGACCTCGACCTTGCAAGGGGCTCGGACTGCGATTTGTGAAAAAGCGCGATCTTCAAGGTCGCGTAATTCAGGCAACCGGTAGAAGGAGGAGGCCATGACGGCGGTAATCATCCTTGTCGCGATAGCGGTAGTGCTCATCGTGCTCATCATTGCGCTCTATAACAAGCTGGTGAAGCTTCGCAACATGGTGGACAACGCTTGGGCGCAGATCGATGTGCAGCTTCAGAGGCGTTTGGACCTTATCCCGAACGTGGTGGAAACCGTGAAGGGTTATGCTCAGCACGAGAGCGCTACATTGGACGCCGTGACGCAGGCTCGCGCGGCTGTGGCGAGCGCAACCACTCCCGAAGGCCGCATGGGAGCAAACAACCACCTTACCGAGACCCTCAAAAACTTGTTCGCGGTGGCCGAAGCCTATCCCGATTTGAAGGCGAACGCCAACTTCCAGCAATTGCAGGCTGAGCTGTCGAATACCGAAGACAAGATCAGTTACATGCGTCAGAGCTTCAACGATACGGTGATGAAGTACAACACCGCCATCCAGACGTTTCCCGCCGTGCTCTTTGCGGGTGTGATGGGATTCAAGGAGCGCCCGAGCTTTACCGCTGAAGAGGGTGCCTCCGTCGCTCCAAGGGTGACGTTCTAGCATGGTTGCGAGGCTGACGCGCATCATACCGTTGCTGCTATTGCTGGCTTTCGTGGCCGGCGTGGTGTACGTGGTGGCGGCATGGCGCTACTCGCCGGCACGGGCGAAGGAGATTCTTATCAAGGCCTTCACCGTGCTGAACGTGGCGCTGACCGCGTTCTTCGGCTTGGCAAGCTTGTATGCGCTATCGGAGAGTAACGGCGATGTGCTGGATTTAACGCTTTCGTTCATGGTTACGGCGTTGGTGGCGCTGGGGATCACGCGGATATGCCGCGCCGTGTTTCTGAAGCACAACCCCTCGTATCGGATGAAGCCGATGAAAGCGAAGCGTTTGCGCCGCTGGCCCTGGGGAAGAAGATAGATCGCGAAGGCGCCCGAAATCGGGCGCCTTTTTTATGGCGCGGGAAGGCGCTGGGAAAACGATTTTAGAAAGAGCGGGAGAGCATCTTTCAAAGAGCATGCCGTTGAGGTGGTTGCTTACGGTAAAGTGCCCTCTATAGGCGTTCTTGTCTGAATTCCCTACATTGCTCAAGACCGCCTGCGAAGCTTAGAGAGTCGTGGCAACGAACTGGTTATAGGAGTTGGCATCGATACAGGAAATGTTGGGATGCAAAAAACGACCCCCATCAGGATGCCCTGATGGGGGTTCGCGTAAGTATCCAGTGGCGGAGAAGTAGGGATTCGAACCCTAGATGCCCTTGTGGGGCATACTCACTTAGCAGGCGAGCACCTTCGGCCTCTCGGTCACTTCTCCACGCTATAATAGGTGCGGGTAGATATAATACCTTGACTGTCGAAAACTTGCAAGGAGCATTCTCGATGCAATACACAAGGACACCTCATTTCCCAGGCAGCCAGCGGGATGGCGCGCGTTGCCGTGCCGCATGGTTGGTTGCGGTCGCTTTAGTGGTTGTTGCTTGCGCTTGTGCGCTGGCGGTTTTGCCGTGCAAAGCCTACGCAAAGTCGTACACCATGCCGCAAGTGGATATCCAAGCCCAGCTGGAAACCGACGGCACGCTTCACGTGGTTGAGCAGCGTACGTTTGATTTCGACGGGTCGTTCTCCGCCGTATGGTGGACGCTGAATCTGCTGCCCACGAACGCGGAGTTCACCGTGAACGGCGTTCGCATGATGGGCGTTGACGAGTCCAACGATGCCGAGGGGTCTATGTCGGCGATGCCCGAGGTTCCGTTCGAGCTGAAATGGCGCGAGGAAGGCGGACCGGGAAAGGATTCGTATTCCGTCGATAGCCCGAAGAACACCGTGTACGTATTCTTCGGGTCCCAGCCCAAACGTGTGGTCGTGGAGCTTGATTACACCATCACCAACATGGCGCAGGTCTACGATGACGTCTCTGAGGTGTACTGGCAGTATCTAGGCTCCGCCTGGGCGGTTCCTTCCGAGAACGTGACGGCCACGCTTCAGCTTCCCCTTCCCCAGGGAGTTACGGTCGATCCTGGCGAGAACGTGCATGCGTGGGGCCATGGCCCGCTCAGCGGCAGCGTTTCCGTTAACGCCGATGGGTCTGTCACGTGCACGGTTCCCCGCGTGGAATCTGACGAATATGCCGAGATGCGCGTGTGCATCCCCTCCAAGTGGCTGACGAACGTTTCGCTGAGCACGCAGCGCCTGCATGCCGGCGAGCAGCGCCTGGACACGGTCCTGAAAGAGGAGAAGGCTTGGGCGGATACCGCGAATAGCAAGCGCATGATGTCGCTGGCGTTCTCCGCAGCATGCGTGGCCGTATGCGTTGCGGCGTTGGTTTGGGCTGTCGTCATGTTCTTCCGCCACGGCAAAGAGCACAAGCCTGACTTCACGGAGCAGTATTGGCGCGACGTGCCGCGTCAGGGCGTGCACCCGGCCGTTATCGGTCGCCTGTGGCGTTGGAATAGGGAAAGCACCGACGACCTTACGGCAACGATCATGCATCTGGCGCAGACGGGCGCCGTGCGCATCGATTCCGGTTCGTACATGGTGCCGAAGAAGCATGGCGGCACGAAGACCGTGAACGACTTCTATATCACGAAGCTGGTGGAAGCCGATGCCGTGAGCGATCCGATCGACAAGGCAACGTTCAAGCTGCTGTTCGACAAGGTGGCGTCAGGTCAGAACTCGCTATGGTTCGGCAGCATCAAGAAGTATGGCGAGGACCATTCGGAGCAGCTGGTAAACGCGGTGAAGAATTGGCAAGGCGTGCTGACCGCGGAGACGGATAAGCACGGCTTCTTCGAGGAGAAGGGCAATAACCTGCGCGGTTGGACGTGGACAATCGCTGTTGCGTTGTTCGTTATCGCCATGGTGATTTGGTTCATGTCCGACAACATGATGCCGATGATGTGCGCCGTCCCGACTGCTGCGGCCTTGGCGTTCATCGGCAACAATATGACGCGACGCAGCATCGACGGCAACAACCTGGTTGCGCACTGCAAGGCGTTGCGCAATTGGCTGCGTGACTTCAGCTCGCTTGAGGAGCGCCCGCCCACCGACGTGAAGGTGTGGGGCGAGTTCATGGTGTACGCGTACTTGTTCGGCGTTGCGAAGCAGGCAATCGAGCAGCTTCGCAAGACGCAGCCCCAGCTGTTCGCGGTCGACCAGACGTACGGAGATACCTACGTGCCCTGGTGGGGTTGGTACACCTCCTACGAGAGCGGCGCGAACGCTGGGATGCCTGATGTGGGAAGCTTCCTTTCCTCGTCGTTCAACCAAGCTGTGAAGACCGCTAACGAGGCGATTCAAGCTGAATCGAGCGGCAGCGGAAGTGGCGGCGGATTCTCCAGCGGCGGTGGCGGCGGCTTCGGTGGCGGTGGCGGCGGAGCTCGCTAGTCGCTAAGAAGGAAGCTGCGGATGTGGTGATCTCGGCGAAGGCCAAGCCTGCAATAGGCAGGTTCGCGATCTGCGCACACCCCGCTGGCTTGTCGCTCGATTCTCGCGGCACGCTTTCAGCTTGCTTGACGCCGCCCGTCTGCTAAGATAGCGGGCGCATCGTCTAGCGGCGAATCTTGATGAAAGTGAAACGCCGATCTGCGCCGCTTTGTGCGGCTGTAGGTTGGCGTTTCTTTATGCCCCTGGTAGCGAGCTGCGATAGAAGGCAAAGGGAAGGCTGTATGAAGAAGGAATTGCCCGCTTGGGCATATAAGATTGCCATCATGGTGGCAACCATCATCTGGGGCTATAGCTTCGTGTCCATGAAGGGGGTTGTGGCGGTCCTTCCGCCAGCGTGGCTGTTGGGGTTCCGCTTCCTGTTTGCGGGCATCGTGTTGACTGCCATTCTTTGGAAGCGTGTTCGCGAGGCGTTCAGCGGCAAGATGGTGCTTGCCGGCACGGTGCTCGGCCTTGCCGATTTCCTGGCGTTCTGGACGCAAACCGTTGGCTTGGAACACACCACTCCAGGCATCAACGCGTTTCTGACGGCGACGTATTGCGTGATTGTCCCCTTCTTGTGGTGGATCGTCGCCCACAGACGTCCAACGGTGTTCAATATCGGCGCCGCCGTGCTTGCCTTGGTGGGTATTTGGCTCGTGTCGGTCCAGTCGGGCGGCATGACTATGGGCTTTGGCGAGGTTATGACGCTGCTGTGCGCGGTCTTGTTCGCCGTGCACATGGTGCTGGTTTCGAAGCTTTCCCGCTTCTATGACGTGCTGGCCCTGACGGCTGTGCAGTTTGTCGCTGAAGGTTGCATGGGCTTGCTGTCGGGGGCGGCTTTTGAGACGTTTCCGGGGTTTGCGGTATTTACGCCCGACATCATCGGCCAGCTGCTGTTTCTGGCCATTTTCGCTTCCATCGTGGCGTTCGGCATCCAGAACGTGGCGTTGGCGCATATTCCTCCCGCGCAAGCATCGTTGTTCCTGAGCCTGGAATCGGTGTTCGGCGTGCTGTTCAGCGTGCTGCTGTACGGCGAGCAGCTGAGCTTGCGCTTGTTGATAGGTTTCTTTTTGATCTTCGTGGCCATCATCATCAGCGAGACGTTTCCGTTGAAGCGCAAACAGCCTGATGGCGCCGTTGAGGAGGCTATATAAGAACAGCTTGTTACCGTTGTCTTGACGCATGAGCAGGCATGATACAATTCGGACGTACATGACCGATCAAGGAGGGCTTACCATGGCGGAGAAGAACAACGTTGTTCTTATCGGCATGCCCGGCTCGGGTAAATCCACGCTGGGCATCGTTTTGGCGAAAATCATGACGAAGGACTTCATCGACGCCGACATCGTCATCCAGAACCAGTGCGACAAGACGCTGCAGAAGATCATCGATGCATGCGGCCCTGAGGGTTTCATCGAGGTCGAGAACGAGATTCTCAGCAAGATCGATGCGGAGAACAGCGTTATCGCCACGGGTGGTTCCGCCGTGTACTCCGATGAGGCTATGAAGCACTTGGCGGAGATCGGCACGGTTGTGTATCTCAAGATCTCTTATGACCAGCTGGTGCATCGTCTAAGCGACCTGCAGGAGCGCGGCGTTGTTTTGAAGGGTGGCATCGGTATGAGCCTCAAGGAGCTGTACGACGAGCGTCTGCCGTTGTACGAGCAGTATGCCGGCATCACGGTGGACGTGAACGACCTGTCCATCACCGCTGCGGCTCGTAAGGTTGCAGATGCGCTTGCCCATGAAGGTGTGAAGTAATGTTTCACGTGAAACATTAGGATGTTGAAAGGCCACCGAAAGGTGGCCTTTTTTATGCAGGTGAGTAAGTTAAGCAGTTAAACATTGCTGTGCTGCAGGGTTCGGAAAAACCACGACATACGGTTCGATGGTGAAGCGCTTTGTGGCGCTCTGCTAGCAACGGACAACGATGCTTTTCAGCTGGGAGGAGGAAAGCGTTGCTCAAAGGTCATGCCGCAAGTCCATGTGAAATCCTGGCAGAAACAAATAAGGCCCCGATGTTTCACGTGAAACATCGGGGCCAGCATGAGGGGCAGGCAGTTGCTATGCGGTGGCGAAACCTTGTGCAGCTGCTGCGCGGTCCTCCTGGGCGGTTTTGGCGCCCAGGCGATCGGTAAGGGAGTCGATTGGCGGCACGTCGTCATGATTCTTATGCGGAACCATGTCCTCTTCCTTGCCGCCTGCGTCGTTCAGACGCTTGAAGAAGTCCTTCGTCTCACGGACGACCACACCGGAGAGAACGATCAAGGCGATCATGTTCGGCACGGCCATGCACGCGTTGAAGATATCGGCGATGGTCCAAACGGCGGAAACGGTCATGTAGGGGCCGATGAACACAGCGGCAATGTAGAGCCAGCGGTAAACCTTCACAGCCTTCATGCTGCCGTTGCTGAAGTACTCGAGGCAACGCTCGCCGTAGTAGTCCCAGCCAAGGATGGTGGTGAAGCCGAACAGAGCCAGGCACGCCATGAGCACGAACGACACGACGGTGGGAGAAACGAACGGCAGGCCAGCCTGGAAAGCAGCGGTAGTGACGGAAGCGCCCTCAAGGCCGGGGATCTGGTAAGCGCCAGTCATGACCAAAGCAAGGCCGGTCATGGTGCAGACCACGATGGTGTCAAGGAACGTGCCGGTCATGGAAACGAGACCCTGACGCACGGGCTCCTTCGTCTGAGCGGCTGCGGCGGCGATAGGTGCGGAACCGAGGCCGGCCTCGTTGGAGAAGATACCGCGTGCGATGCCCTTCTGCATGGCGATGAAGATGGCGCCGAGCATGCCGCCGGCAGCAGCGTCAAGACCGAAAGCGGAACGGAAGATGACCACGAACGCACCGGGGATCTTGTCAAGGTTGGTCAGCAGCAGGACCAGGGAGAAGCCCACGTAGAGCACGACCATGACGGGGATGACACGCTCGGAGACGCTGGCGATGCGCTTGATGCCGCCGATGACTACCAGGCCGACCAGCACGGCAACCACGATACCGCCGATGACGGTGGCGATGGAGTAATCCATGCCGAGGACGCTGATCGTGAAGGCCTTTTCAGGATCGAAGAAGTTCGTGATGGCGGTGTTAATGGAGTTCACCTGGGTGAAAGTACCGATGCCGAACAGGCCTACGCACATGCCGAAGAAGGCGAAGATCTTAGCGAGCCAGCGCCAGCTGATCTTGGGCAGACGCTTGCCCATGCCGCGCTCGATGTAGTAGAACGGGCCGCCCAGCACGTGGCCGGTGTTCTCGTCGATGCTGCGGAACTTGACGGCAAGCAGACCCTCGGAGTACTTCGTTGCCATGCCGAACAGCGCTGCCAGCCACATCCAGAACATGGCACCAGGGCCGCCGACCACGACAGCGGTTGCAACGCCCACGATGTTGCCAGTACCGATGGTTGCTGAAAGCGCGGTGCACAGTGCGCCGAAGCTGGTCACTTCGCCGGAGCCGCCCTTTTCATTCTTGACCATGTAGCGTAATGCTCGCGGCAGTTGGCGGAACTGCAGACCGCCCAGACGTACCGTCAGCAGGATGCCTCCGAACAGGATGAGCACCATCAGCGGTACGCCCCATACAAAGTCGTCAATGGTGGTGATCACGGTGTTGACGGCGTCGAAAAACCCTTCCACAACTCACTCCTATCTAAAACTCTGAACCGATACAACCTCTGCGAGACCCTGAGGATGCACGGAAAGAGAGCTCAGCGAAAGCGGCGGGGTTCTGGGGTATGGGATTATGGAAAGGGAAAAGTGTTGGTGAACGCCGAGTTTGAGTTTCGTTCACGTTTGCGACAAGTCACTGACTTTTCTCTGTCCTTTTGCCTGAGAGTTTCAGCGAAACGGTTCGCCGTCGCAGCTTGATCGAAGCTGTTTACGGTTAGGTCTTGCGGCCTGCGTTTCGCCTTGCCCCTTCGGCACCCATGGTTGGGATTCTCCAGAGGCCCCTGCTTGCCCTGTTTCTTGCGATCCAGAACATATCAACGGGGTGACGCTATGAAATTGTGGCATGAACTTTAACAGTGGGGTAACGGCTTGTAAACACCCTAATATTTCGAACGTGTAACTTTTTGGGCAAGTGGATAAAAAAGGCCGGAATGAGACAGAACGGTTATTAAGGCCGGGATGCAGAATGAACCCCGAGGAGATTCTTGTGCAAGAATGATTGAACGCAATGATGTACTAATACTGTTGCGCATGGCTTCTTGCGAAGATGCCGGCTTGTTTGTCGAGGTGGATGTTTCTTTCTGATAAGGGTTGCACCTTCGTTTTAGGGAGTGCGCCTTGTTAACATGGTTTCGACCTGGAACGGGCGAATGATTGCTGCATCTGCTCTCACAACAAGCGGGTTCAAGCCCGGGCTATTCAATGCAAAGGGTTGCCTGAAGAGAGCTTCGTCCCCTTGTGAGCAGGACTGGG
>NZ_HE611014.1:206723-219382 GCF_000236865.1 Senegalimassilia anaerobia JC110
TGCCCGCCCTTGCTTCTCAAGGGGGGGCAGAACCCGACGGATGCTGTTGTAATCGCTTTGCTCAATATTATGTTGCGCTATGAAAGGGTTAGGATGAAGTTCACGGTTGTGGCGGTTGGAAAGCTGAAAGAACGCTTTTGGGTGGATGCCTGTGCGGAATATCTGAAGCGCCTGCAGCCGTACGCGAAAACCCAAGTGCGCGAAATTGCGGATATCGACCCGCGCAAGGCCGGCGGCGTGGATGGCGCGCGTGATAAGGAGGGCGCAGCCATCTGTACTGAGATCGAGAAGCTTGGTGCGGACACGCATGTGGTGCTGCTGGCCATCGACGGCAAGGAACGTTCGAGCGAGGGGCTGTCGAAGCGCCTTGACAACCTGATGCTGCAAGGGAAAAGCAACTTCGCATTCGTCATCGGCGGATCCGACGGCGTGAGCGATGAGGTGCGCAAGCGCGCAAACGAGCTCCTATCGTTCGGCCCCATCACGCTCCCCCACAACCTGGCGCGCGTAGTCCTGCTCGAGCAACTCTACCGCTCCCAAAAAATCTCCCACGGCGAGCCTTACCACAAATAACATTGCGCACCTGACGCCTAGCTGACACTTAGGGGACGTGTCGTTAAGTGTCCAGTTCAGGTAACAGCTAGGGTGACAGCTAGGGGACGTGTCGTTAGGTGTCCGGTTCGGGGATGAATGCACGGCACCGCGCTGACTGAACAGCGGCTTTACGCAACCATCGTCGTTTTGCCGGCATCCTTGTTCGCATCGCGGCCGTTCAGGGGCTGCCGGTATCTGCCCGCTTTGCTTCGATCGTCATGTGCGAAGCAAGCGTTTGCCCGCGATTGCCGAGCTTCTTATACTGTTTCGGAACGAATTTGCCTGCGAAGGAGGCGCTTCCCTATGCGGATGATTTCTTGGAACGTGAACGGCCTGCGAGCTGTTTTGAAGAAGGGCTTCGAGGATATCGTGTGCCAGTTCGATGCCGATGTGGTCGCGCTGCAGGAAACGAAGCTGCAGGCGGGCCAGGCGACGCTGGATTTGCCGCAATATCGCGAGTTTTGGAGCTATGCGGAGAAGAAGGGCTATTCCGGTACGGCGGTTTTCACGAAGGAAGAGCCGCTGCAGGTGCTTCACGGTCTGGGCTTTCCCCACTTGGATAACGAGGGGCGCATCGTGGCGTGCGAGTTTCCCGAGTATTGGTTCGTTTGCGTCTACACGCCGAACGCGCAAAACGAGCTGGCGCGCATAAATCATCGCATGGAATGGGATGACGCGTTCCGCGACTTTTGCAAGGGCCTGGAAGAGGGTGTGCTCCCGGCCGGTGTTCCGGTGGAGCGTGCCGGCGCCGACGGTAACGTGGTGTTGCGTCCGGAGGCGGGCCTTGGCGAAGGGAAGAACGGCGCGGACGTGATCCCGGAATCGGCCCCCATGGGCGACGGGCATTTGCCCACGCAATGGCTTCCGCTGACCCAGCCTGGTGAATCGGCGCAGCCGAAACCCGTTGTCACTTGCGGTGATTTCAACGTGGCGCACCACGAGATCGACCTGAAGAATCCCGGCCCCAACCGCGGAAACGCCGGCTTTTCCGATGAGGAGCGCGAGAAATTCACCAAGCTGCTTGACGCCGGGTTCGTCGACACCTTCCGCAGCACGCACCCCGATCTTGCTGGCGCGTACTCCTGGTGGAGCTACCGCTTCAACGCACGCAAGAACAACGCGGGGTGGCGCATCGACTATTTCCTGGTCAGCGACGTTTTGGCCCCGCGCATCCAAGCCGCCAGCATCTACAACGAGGTGTTCGGCAGCGACCACTGCCCCGTCGGTCTTGAACTCGACGTGGACTAGCTCCGACGCCTTGGTCCTGACACTTCGGGGACGTAGCGCTATCTGTTCGCCCGAAGTGTCAGGCCGCGATGTGTCTGGGATGGGGGTTGGCGAAGCTGCTGGTGGAGCGTGGTATCATGCTAGGGTTCGAAACGAGAGGCTGCGGCAACTGGAAGTCAAGCTGCCGAGTCTGTATTCAGTACTGCTAGAAGGAAAATAACCGTATGGATACTGCAAAGATCGAAGCCGGCGTTCGCATGATTTTGGAAGGCGTGGGCGAGAATCCCGACCGCGAGGGTCTGAAGGAGACGCCTGCACGCGTTGCCCGTATGTACGAAGAGGTGTTCGCCGGCCTGACGGAAGACCCTGCTGTGCATTTCGCCACCACGTTCGATGAGCACTGCAGCGAAATGGTGCTTGTGCGCGACATCTATTTCTACTCCATGTGCGAGCATCACTTGGTGCCGTTCTTCGGCAAGGCCCACATCGCCTACATCCCGGCGGCCGACGGCCGTGTGTGCGGCTTGTCGAAGCTGGCGCGTCTGGTCGAAGTGTATGCGAAGCGTCCGCAGGTGCAGGAGCGTTTGACCTCGCAGATCGCCGACACCCTGGTCGAGCAGCTGAATCCGCAGGGCGTCGTGGTGGTGCTTGAGGCCGAGCACATGTGCATGAGCATGCGCGGCGTGAAGAAGCCCGGCAGCCATACCGTCACCAGCGCGGTGCGCGGCGTGTTCGCCGGCAGCACCGATGCGGCCCGCGCCTCGCGCTCCGAGGCCATGTCGCTCATCTTGCGCGAAACCCGATAACGCAAAGGCTTGGTTATGGAAGCCGTTGCCGACGTATGTCAACAGCTGTTCGGCATCGCCCCAGGGGCTATGCTGCTGGTGTGCCTGCTCGTGTTCCTGGCGGGATACGTTGACGCCATCGCGGGCGGGGGCGGCCTGATCTCGCTGCCTGCCTATATGATCGCCGGCCTGCCCACGCATGCCGCCATCGCAACGAACAAGATGAGCTCGACCATGGGCACCACCATCGCCACCTGGCATTATGCGAAATCGGGCTACATCCAGTGGAAGTTGGCGGGCGTTTGCGTGGTGCTTGCCGTAGCCGGATCGACCATCGGGTCGAATCTGGTCCTCATCACCAGCGATGCCTTCCTGCGCGTGTTCCTGCTGGCCGTGTTACCGATCACGGCCATCTACGTGATGAGGTCGAAGAGCTTCGGTAAGCAGGACAAAGAGCCGCTTTCGCCGAAACGCACCGCGTCGCTTTGCGCTTTGGTGGCGTTTTGCGTGGGCGTATACGATGGCTTCTACGGTCCTGGGACGGGCACGTTCCTGATGCTGCTGCTCACCGGCGTGGCCCATCTGAAGCTCAAATCCGCCGCCGGCATCACGAAAGCCATCAACCTTACGACCAACGTCACGGCGCTGGTGGTGTTCCTCCTGCATGGCCAGGTGTTGTTGGTTCTCGGCTTGGTGGCTGGCGCCTTTAACATCGTGGGCAACTACCTGGGCTCCCACAGCTTTTCGAAGAACGGCGGTGCGGTCGCCCGACCCATCACCATCGTCGTCCTGGTCATCTTCTTCGCGAAGGTTATTTGGGATTTCGTCGCCTAAGCCGTGAAACAGCCTGCCGATGGGTGCGGATGTTTCACGTGAAACATCACCTGGAAATACAAGGTGCATGACAATCAGGTACTATGGAAGCATACTGAAACGAGCGCGTCGGTCGCGCGGGTGAAAGGATTCGAACATGAAGTGCGTTATCAGCGTTCTTGGCAAGGATCGTAGCGGTATCGTCGCAGCTGTTTCTGTTGCGCTGGCCGAATGCGGCGCCAACATCGACGACATCAGCCAGACCATCCTGGGCGATATGTTCTCCATGACCATGTTGACCACGCTGGACACTGAGAAGGCCGACTTCAACGCTGTGCAGGAGAAGCTTGAAGGGGTCGCTACTGAGCTGGGAGTGCAGATCACCATCCAGCGCGAGGATGTTTTCCAGTTCATGTACAAGATTTAGTTCTCGAATCGGATCGTGCTGCTTGCGAACAAGGGCGTAAGCCGAATCGCTTGCATATAAGCCGCCGAACGACGGCCCGGAGTCGCAGACTCCGGGCCTTTTTGCGCACCGCTATAATAGGAAACCGTGACCCATCAGACGATCAGGGAGAAGTCGAATGACCCGAATCTATTCGTACACCCAACCGCTCGATGCTGATATCGTCGACGCATTCTGCCTTATGCAGAAGGGCTTCACCGATCAATTCGTGTATTACCGCAAGGACCGCCCCACCCGTTTCATGGGCTTGGGGCGCTGTATCGCGTTGCCGACCTTGGACGATGCCGAGTGCGAACTGACGGGGCCGGCCGCCGAGCAGCCGGTGTTCTTCTCGTTCAACCGATTCGACGCGCATAATCCCGCGCCGGCCGATGAGCTGTTCCAATCGTTCCCCAACCTGCACTTCATGCTGCCCGAAGTGGTGCTCATCGAGAACGAGTGCGGCGCTTTCCTGCAGGTGAACTCCCTTGGCCCGGTGTACGCCGGCCGTGTCGAGCGTTTCGCGCGCCTTGCCCTGACGGCGCCGCATCGCACGCGACGCACCGTTTCGTATCAGCTGGAACTCGATTCGCGCTCCGCTTGGGAGCAGGCGGTGGGAAGCGGGCTTGATGCCATCAAGAGCGGCCGCGTGGAGAAGGTGGTGCTCTCGCGCCGTCTGAAGCTGCGTGCCGACGAGCCGTTTTCCTCGAAGGACCTGCTGGTGAACCTGATCGATGGCACCGCGCACGGAACCGTGCTGCTGTACCGATATGCCGACGTGTTCTTCTGCGGCTGCACCCCCGAGCTGCTCGTGAGGAAATCGGGCTGCGAACTGGAAAGCATGTGCCTGGCGGGAACGTGCCCGGCATCGCCCGATCCGGCCGAGAACGAGCGCCTTGCGCAGGGCTTGCTGAACGATGCGAAGAACCGCGCCGAGCATGACTACGTCGTGCGCTTCATCCGGGATGTGCTGGGCCGTACGTGCTATGCGGTCGATGTCCCGAAGGAGCCGACCATCATGCCGTTGACGCGCATTCAGCACCTGATGACGCCTGCGCGCGCAAAACTGCTCGAAGGCGTCGATCTGTGGTCGATGATGGGTGGTTTGCATCCCACGCCCGCGGTTTCGGGCACGCCGGTCGGCGAGGCGAAGATGCTCATCCGTCAGATCGAAGCCTATAACCGCGGCTTCTTCGCCGGCGCATGCGGCTACGTCGATGCAGCGGGAGACGGCGAGTTCAGCGTGGCATTGCGCACGGGCGTGTTCGACGGCGAGATCGGCTACGTGTACGCCGGATGCGGTATCGTCGACGGAAGCCGCGCGGCGGACGAGTACGACGAGATCGCGCTGAAGCTGAAGACCGTGCTCTCGGCATTCGATGGCGAAGCCGGCGCCGCCTCGTCCCACGCTGCGCAAACCAGCCCGCAAACCGCAACGCAAACCACGGGCGAAACCAACCCGCAAGCCGCGTCGCCGGCTGACCTGCAGGAGATCCCTCAGGTTGCGGGTCAAACCGCAATGCAAAGCGCGGGTCAAACCGACCCGCAAACCACGACCGCAGGGAAAGGGGAAGCTCGATGACCGTCGCCGATCCGTGCGCAACTGCGCGCTTTTTGGGAGCGTTCTTCGATGAGCTTGCGAAATGGGGCGTGCAAAACGTGGTGATCAGCCCCGGGTCGCGTTCCACCCCGCTGTCCATGACCGCCTACGAGCTGTCTTGCCGCGCTCCGCAGCGGATGAGCACGTATGTGGACATCGACGAGCGCGGCGCTGCTTTCCTGGCGCTGGGCATGGCGAAAGCGTCCGGTCGTCCGGCGGCGCTGGTGTGCTCGTCGGGTACGGCCATCGCAAACTACTATCCGGCCATCCTCGAGGCGGAGTCGTCGCGCGTGCCCCTTATCGCGCTGACGGCCGACCGCCCGCCACAGCTGCAGGGGCTGGGCGCTCCGCAAACCTGCGATCAATCGCACGCTTACGGCACGCACGTGCGCGCCTATCGCGGGATGCCCTTGCCCGCAGATGACGAAGGATCGCTGCGCTTCGCCCGCCAAGCCGCCCGCGAGGCGTGCATCGCCGCGCTCGGGTCGTGCAATCCCGCGCAGAACCAGGAAACGCAAAACTCCTTGGCGGTACCCTCGGCTGCAAAGGCGAGCGCATCCCATCGTCTTGCCGGAGCCTGTTTCGGTGGTCCGGTGCACCTGAACTTCCCGTTCGACGAGCCGCTCAAGCCCGATGTGACGCTCCCCGACCTGTTCGATGCCGGCATTCCTTGCGCCGAGCCCGCTGGAGTCAGCGCGGCTCCCGGGGCAAAACCTGCCCGCAAACCGTCGCTTCCCGTCGGCGCCGCGCACGTGCATGGGGGCATGGAAGGCGTTGCGGCGGCGCAGCTTGCCCGCGAGCTGCTGGCCAATAGCGTGCTGCTGCTGGCGGGCGAAGGCTCCTGCGCCACGCACGTGGAGGCGCTGCGCGTGCTGGCCTTCGCGCGCACCTTCGCCATTCCCGTGCTCGCCGACCCGCTCTCGGGCCTGCGCTCCTTCGACGATCCGCTGGTGATCGGCAACTACGACAGCGTGTTCCAGCCTGGCGGCATCTCGCCTGACGAAAGCCTGAACCCGCAGGTCATCGTACGTTTTGGCCGCTACCCCGTGTCGAAGCGCGCGACACAGTGGGCCCGTGCGCGCGAGGACGCCGGCGTGCTGCAGGTTGTGGTCGACCCCTTGGAAACGCGCGACACCAACGCCGCCACCACGGTGTTCATCCGTACAAAGCCCGCCGATTTCGCGCAAAGCATGCTGCGCGCGCTGCGCGTGGAGGACGGCCCCGCGGCGGCAAGTGCCAATGACCTTTCGTTCGCCAACGCCTGGCAGCAGGTGGAGGAAGCCGCCGCAAAACGCATAGCCGCGGTAGATGCCGACGAAGAGCCCGGTGCCGACGGCTTCGAGGGCGCCTACGTCCGTCGCGTGCTGGAGCTTGCCCCCGAAGGCTCGTGCCTGTTCGCGGCAAACTCCATGAGCGTGCGTGCCGTGGACACCTTCTACTTGAAGGGCGGCAAGCAGCTAACTGTGCTGGCGAACCGGGGCCTGAACGGCATCGACGGCACGGTTTCCACGGCCATCGGCGCCTCGCGCTGCTTCGGCCGCACCACGCTGATCACGGGCGATTTGACCATGCAACACGACTTGAACGCCCTGGCGTTGCAGCGCGAGCTGCGCGTGCAGCGGCAGCTCGCCGACGCCGCAGGCGACGAGAACCGCGCGCCGAAACAGGGCGCCAAGCGTAATAGCTGCGAAACAAACGCCGGCGAGCAGGGCATTACCATCGTGCTGCTGAACAACAACGGCGGCGCCATATTCGATATGCTGCCGCAGAAGTCGCAGGAAGCGTATTTCGAGCGCCTGTTCCTCACGCCTCAGGACGTGGACTTCCAGGCAGCGGTCGCCGCATTCGGCGTGCCCTACAGCAAAACGGCCACGTTGGCCGAGTTCGACCGGGCGTATCGAGCATCGCTGGATGTTCCGGGCATTAGCTTCATCGAAGTGCCCGTGCCCCTGCAGGGTCTGCGCGAACGCTACGCCAAGTATTGGTAGGCGCTCGGCGCGTAACCGTCGCTGGCAAGGTAAGCGCTTTGCGCGATTATCGCCGCAGCGTCGGCGATTTGCGCCCTAGCGTTGCCGGCATACTGTGTTGTACGCAGCACATACAACGATAAAGCGCTAAGGGATCGAGGAGGAGCTCATGGAAGTGATGAACGAGCAGTCGGAAACCGCCTGCTTCGACGTTGACGGAGTCCGATATCGTTACCTGTATATGAAGGAGGATGATCCCGCTCGCGGTCGTCGCCGCACCCCGGTGCTGTTTGTGCACGGATTCGCGCAAAACGCGCTGTCCTGGTTCCCCACAAGCCGCACCATCTTCCTTGAGCGCGACGTGTACGGCATCGACCTCGTCGGCCACGGCGGGTCGTCGGTCCCGGTCCATCCGGCGCCGTACAGCTTGCTCGCAATGGGCGAGGCGCTCCTTGCCCTTATCAAGCTGATTCCGGGAAAACCCCTGGTTGTGGCCTATTCGATGGGTGGGCGCGTAGCGCTTTCCGCATTGCTTGAGGTCGGTCCCGCGGCTTTCGCCAAGCAAACGAGCGGCTTGCTTCTGGAAAGCGTGGGCATGGGGCCGAAAACGCAGGCGGAGCGCGATGCCGCCATCAAACGCGATGCCGATATGGCGCGCCGCCTGCGCGAGACGCCGCTGAAGGACTTCATGACCTACTGGGAGAACCTGCCGCTGTTCGAGTCGCAGAAGGCGCTGCCGAAAAAGGTTCGCGCCGCGGTCCGCGCAAACAGGCTTGCCAACGATCCCGAGGCGCTGGCGAAGTGCGTGGAATGCGCAGGTCAGCACCGCATGCCCTCGTATCGCGAGACCACGGCGGCGCTGCGCGACCTCGGCCTGCGCGGCTACCCGGCCTTGTATCTGGCCGGCGAAAAGGACGCAAAATACAGCAAGCTCGCAGCAAGCCTGCACGAGGAGGGCATCGTGAGGACGCGTATCGCGCCGAAGGTGGGGCACAACGTCCATCTGGAGGCCCCCGAGGTGTTCGCCGCCTGCGTGCACAGCGTGGCGACTCGCTAGCGGGGCGTCGCCGTCCGCCCGTGTTGCGTGGCGACGTGCTAGCGGGGCGTCCTCGGTCCACTCGTGCAACGTGGTGCCGGGCTGCGAACTCCGCGGCCTTATCCGTCAGTCCCCTCTCAACGGCCTGGAAGGTGCTTGCCGTAACCTTGCTCCAAGGTACTTGCGGCAAGCGCCCGTTTCGCCCCCTTCCATTCCGTGCCATGTTCCCGTGCATTGCCGATTAGCGTCTTGACGTGGTGCGACTTTGCTACAATGCACTCATTGGAAACCAGTATGCACGCAAGTTCGAATCAACTCGAAACAGAGGCTCACCGGCTATGGATGACAAAACGCAAGGTACCGAGCAGCAAGACCAGCTATCCGATATGTCGAGGGACGAACTCGATGCGGAGATCGGCCGCTTGCTCGGCGTCTATCCCGTCGTGCGCTTCCTTGACGAACGCGAGATAGAGGAAGATGAATCTTGCCTTCTGTACGGCGGCGCGTGCGTTTGCATGCGCGGGGTGTGTAAGGATATTCTGCGCGATGGAGGCTCCCGAACGCATAGGGTGCTCATGGGTGATCAGGTCCATCGCGCATCGGCTCGGTACGTGAACGTCGATGGCAAGCCGGGTGTGCTCATGTGCGCTCAGCCCATCGACGCGGTCGCTGGCGGCTTGCTTTCCGAGGAGCTGCTCTATCACGATGCGCTGTCGGGCGCGTACAACCGGCGATTCTACGAAGACAACCTGCGCAATCAGCACGTGTTCGCCGGCGTGGCGGTTTTGGACCTGGACGATTTCAAGCTGGTCAACGACACGCTGGGCCATCATGCCGGCGATGTCGCCATCAAAACGGCCGTGAGCGCGCTCAGGAGCTGCATCCGGTCCAGCGATATGCTCGTACGTTACGGCGGCGACGAGTTCGTGCTGGTCATCCCCGGCATTTCCGCTGACGTCTTCGCGCGCAAGCTGCACGATATGGCGGATAAGGTGGCCGAAACGCCAGTTCCCGGATACGAGAACATCAACCTTACCGTCAGCGTCGGCGGCGTGCTGTCCGAAGGTCGCACCGTCGAGGAGGCGGTACGCCAGGCGGATGGCCTCATGTACAAGGCGAAGGGCCGCAAGAACCTCGTCATAACCGATTCCGATGACCTTGATTCCTATGAGTTCCATAAACCGTTGCTGCTGGTGGTGGACGATTCCGAGATGAACCGCGTCATCCTGAGCGAGATGCTCAAGGATCAGTACGAAATCCTCGAGGCGGATTGCGGCGAAGCGGGCATCGCGTGCCTGGAACAGCATGGAAGCGGCATCTCCATCGTGCTGCTCGACATCGTCATGCCCGGTGTTGACGGCTTCGACGTGCTCTCCCTCATGTCGCGCAACGGCTGGATCGACGACATCCCCGTCATCATGATCTCGAGCGAAGACTCCGACGACTCGGTGCTGCGCGCCTACGAGCTGGGCGCTTCCGACTACATCGGCCGTCCCTTCGACTCGCGTATCGTGCGCCAGCGCGTCAGCAACATCATGCGCCTCTACACCAAGCAACGGCGCCTTTCCGCCATGCTCGCGCAGCAGTTCTACGAGCGCGAACGCGAAAGCCGCATGCTCGTCGACATCATGGGCGGAGCCATGGAGCTGCGCAACGGCGAAAGCGGCCCGCACGTGAAACACGTACGCAAGCTCACCGAGATGATGCTGGAGCATCTGATGCGCAAAACGGACCGCTACCACATCACCTCAAGCGATCGCAGCACCATTGCCGCCGCCTCCACACTGCATGATCTGGGGAAGCTATCCATCCCCGACAACATCTTGAACAAGCCGGGCAGGTTGACGCCCGAGGAGTTCGAGATCATGAAGACCCACACCACCATCGGCGCCGATATGCTGGAGGGCATGGTGCAGTACCGCGACAGCGCCCTGGTGCGTGCCGCGCGCGACATCTGCCGCTGGCATCACGAACGCTACGACGGCAGCGGATACCCCGATGGGCTGAAGGGCGAGGAGATCCCCATATCGGCGCAGGTCGTGGCATTGGTCGACGTCTACGACGCCCTCACTAGCGATCGCGTGTACAAGAAGGCGTTCCCGCACGAGAAGGCCATGCGCATGATCTTGAACGGCGATTGCGGAGCGTTCAACCCGCTGCTCATCGATTGCCTTATCGATCTGCAGGACCGTATCGTCGCCGAGAAGGACGAGCAAGATTCACCCCCCCCTATTTCGGTGAATGACGAGGGGGCGGGAAAGAGCGGAAGCTTGATCGATGAAGGGCGCCCCGATGATGAAAATGGGCCGACAAGGAAAGGTTAGATAGGCAATGAGCGCGATTCAAGATGCATATAACCAGATAGGAGCCGATTTCAGCGACGTGTTGCGCCGTTTCACCAGCGAGAAGCTCATCGTGCGATTCGCCGAGAAGTTCCTGGAGGACGGCAGCTTCGAGCAGCTGGGCGAAGCGCTTCGAAGCGGCAACGCGGATGCCGCGTTCCTTGCCTCCCACACGTTGAAGGGCGTCTCGCAGAACATGGGATTTACCGGCTTGTACGAGCCGTCGAACGCACTGACCGAGGAGCTGCGCGCCAAGCCTGCCGACTTCACGCGGGCGAAGGAGCTGTTCGAGCCCGTAAAGGCCGAGTACGGCAAGACGGTCGAGGCGCTGCGCGCCGCCCTGTAGCAATCGACGGCGCTTAGCTGCGCAAGGAACGGGGAACCCGCTCAGACGCTCCGTACGATGCGGATATCGTGCGGAGCGTGCTTATGTCGGGCGAATTCGCTACCATTGTTTCGTACACGTAAAACTTCGCGCAAACCCTTGCGTTTTCGCGTAGCAGCGGAAGGAATCACATGAGCGATATCCAGTGGCAACCTGGAAAGCAATACCGCGAGATCGTCTATGAAACGTACGAGGGCATCGCGAAGATCACCATCAACCGTCCCTCCAGGCGCAACGCCTTCACGCCCCTGACGGTGAACGAGATGTACGACGCGTTCTCCGTGGCGCGCGATGACGCCTCCATCGGCGTCATCATCCTCACGGGCGCCAATCACGGCGGCCGTCACGAGGACGAGGCGTTCTGCAGCGGCGGCGATCAGAAGATCCGCGGCAACGGCGGCTACGTCGGCGAGGACAACATCCCCCGCCTGAACGTGCTCGACCTGCAGCGCCTGATCCGCGTGGTGCCCAAGCCCGTCATCGCCATGGTCAACGGCTATGCCATCGGCGGCGGCCACGTGCTGCACATCCTGTGCGACCTGTCCATTGCCGCGGAGACGGCGAAGTTCGGCCAAACGGGCCCGAAGGTGGGCAGCTTCGACGCCGGATACGGCGCGGGCTACCTGGCGGCCATGGTCGGCCAGAAGAAGGCGCGCGAGATCTGGTACCTGTGCCGTCAGTACACGGCGCAGGAAGCGCTCGACATGGGCATGGTCAACAAGGTGGTGCCTTTTGAGCAGCTCGAGGAGGAGACCGTGCAGTGGGCGCGCGAGATGCTGCAGTTCAGCCCCACGGCGCTGCGTTTCATGAAGGCGTCCTTCAACGCCGCCACCGATGGCCTGGCCGGCCTGCAGCAGTTCGCCGGCGATGCCACGTTGCTGTACTACACCACTGACGAGGCGAAGGAGGGCCGCGACGCGTTCAAGGAGAAGCGCAAGCCCGACTTCTCCAAGTACCCGAAGTTCCCGTAAGTCGTTTCAGCAGTTCAAGGTAAAGGTAGGCGCAGAACCCTCATGATCGGCGTATTCGAAGGCATGGTGCGGCAGAACCCGCAGCGCACGTGCTTCACGTTTGTCGATAAGGAAGGGAACGTGGAAGCGTTCTCGTATAGGGAAGCCCGCATGATGGCGGCGGGCCTGGCCAGCCTGTTGCGTCGAAGGGGCGTCGAGCCGGGCGATGCCGTGGTGATCGACCTGCCGAACAACCCGGCCTTCGTCATCATGCTGCTCGCGGCCGCCTACGGCGGGTTCTCGCTCATCACCATGAACACGCGCTTGACCGATGCCGAGAAGCAGGCGCGCCTGCTCGACCTGCAGCGCTCCCGCGCCGTGAACGTCGCCTACACCGTCGATATGTCGAACGCGGCGCACCTGCTGCAGACCGTGGCCGACGAGGCCACCGGTACCGCCGATGCGGCTGCGCACGGTCGCGGTCATGCGCAGCGCACGGCGTTCGCGGCGCGCAC
>NZ_HE611014.1:219875-273149 GCF_000236865.1 Senegalimassilia anaerobia JC110
CGCGCGCTCGGCCGCGCGGGCCACGGCCGCCAGGCGGCGCGCCGTCGCGAGGACGTCGCCCGCCAGGATGCCGTGGAAAGCGTCATCCATTTCGCCGAACGCGGCGCGCATGTGTTCGATCACGGCGCCGTGGCGGTGGTCATGTTCACCTCCGGCACCACCGGCCGCTCGAAGGCCGTGCCCCTGACCTGGGACAACCTGTGCGGCTCGGCGGCTGTTTCGAATGCCTCGCTCAACCGCCGCGGCGAGGGGCTGTGGCAGGCGGCGCTGCCCTTGTACCACGTGGGTGGCCTGCAGATAGTGGTGCGCAGCTTCCTGAACGCGAACCCGTTCATCCTCTACGAGCGCTTCGACGCCCGCCTCGTGCTGGCCGACGCCGCCCGTCGCGGCGCCACCCATATCTCGGTGGTCGACAAGATGCTGCAGGATATGCTGGCGGCGCCGAACGCCGACCAGCTGCGCCGCTATGTGTGCATCTTGCTGGGCGGGGGCCCGTTGAACGCGCAGACGCTCGGCGGCGCCTTGGCCGCGCGCGCCCGCGTGTACGCCAGCTACGGCATGACCGAGACATCCAGCAACATCGCGAACTCCCTGGTGCTGCCCGGTTTCACGGGCGGCATGCAGCTGCTTCCCGGCTATGAGGCGCGCATCGTGGACGCTGGGCCCGACGGGTTCGGCCGTCTTGCCGTGCGAGGCCCCGGGTTGTTCTCCGGCTATCTGAACGCCCGCGCCGCCTACACGGCCGATGGGTTCTTCCTCACGGGCGACACGGCGGCCATCGCGCCCGACGGCAAGCTGTACGTGAAGGAGCGCACCGACGACATGTTCGTCTCGGGAGGAGAGAACGTCTACCCCGCCGAGATCCGCGAGAAGCTGCTGCGCGTGCCCGGCGTCGCCGATGCCTATATCTTCGGCGCGCCCGACGAGAAATGGGGCCGCCGTCCGGTCGGCTTCATCGAGCGCGATGCGGCCTTCGACCTGCCCAGGCCCCTGTCCGCCTCCGTCGCCTCGAGCGCCGCGGGACAGCGCGGCCGCACCGTTTCCGACCGCATGTTCGCCCAGGAGGCGGCGCGCAGCGTGGCGTCCCAGCTGTCGCGCGTGTATCAGCCGAAGCACCTGTTCGTGCTCGATGCGTTCCCGCGCACGGGCATCGGCAAGGTGGACCGCTCGGCCCTGCGCAAGCTCTATGAGCAGCGCATCGAGGTCAAGCGCGTGAACCTGTACCGCATCCGCCTGCCTTTTCGCAAACCCTTCGCCACGGCGAAGGGGACGCTGTCGTTCCGCGAATCGCTGCTGGTGGAAGTGGTGGACTATGCCGGCCGTACGGGCCTTGGCGAGTGTGCGGCCTTCCCCACCGATTGGTATCTGCCCGAAACGCTCGATCAGGACCTGCGCATCCTGCAGGAGCAGCTCATCCCCCTGGTGCTGAACACGGTGCTCCTGCACCCCTCCGAGGCGGACGGCCTGCTGGCGGCGTGCCCGGGCGCCGACGCGCTGCCCATGGCGCGCGGGGCCATCGAGCCGGCGTTGTGGGATCTGTACGGCAAAATCGTCGGCCAGCCGCTTTGGAGGCTCATCGGCGGGCAGGCGCCCGACGATGGTCGGCCCGCATCGGCGTCGGCGGGTGCTGCCGTGCCCGTGGGCTCGGTGCCCGACACGCTGGCCGCCGTGCAGCGCTGCGTGGACGACGGGTACGCGCGCGTGAAGCTGAAGGTGACGCCGGGTACGGCGCCGTTTTGCGTGCAGGCGGTGCGCGAGGCGTTCCCTGACCTGGTCGTATCGCTGGATGCGAACCAAAGCTTCACCGAACGCGACCTTGACGTGCTGCGCGGCCTCGACGCGCTGGGAATCGCCTGGATCGAGGAGCCCCTCGATCCGCGGCGCACGCCGGCCAACGGCCCGCACGACCTGTTCGCGCGCCTGGCCCAGCTGCAGCGCCGCATCCAAACGCCGGTGTGCTTGGACGAGTCCATCTTCAGCGCAGGCAATCTGGCGAAGGCGCTCAAGCACCAGGAGCTGAAGTGCTACGCGCTCAAGATCGGGAAATTCGGCGGTATCCAGCCTGCGTTGCAATTCGTGCGCATGGCGAACGCGCGCGGCATGAGCGTGTGGATGGGCGGCATGTACGACACCGGCATCTCGCGGCGTATGCATGCGGCGTTCCAGATGCTGCCCGGCGTGGTCGACGCGGGCGACATCGGCGCCACCTCGCGCTACTTCGACGTCGACGTCACCGATCCGCCGTACACGGTGGAGCGCGGGATGGTCACGCTCGAACGCCGAGGCCACGAGCACGGCCTGGGCTGCACGCTCGATCGATCCGCCTTGTCGCGCGTGCTCATCGACCAGCGAACCTACGAGTAACCGGCGCCGCCCCGGCGGCGTTGCCGCGGCCCTGGGGGAGACGTTCTCCCCGGGGCCGCGGCGATTCCGGCGCACGGCGTTCGTCTTTTCGGGCCGTCGCTCCCTCGGTGCGCGCCGCCCTGCGGCCCCGGCCCGGTTTCGCGCGCGTCCCCGCCGCGCGAATCATCTCACGCAAAAACGCGCATACACCCCAAGCATTATTCATTTGCATCGGAAAATATCCTTTACGAATCCTTTAGAAAGCCTCGTGTGGGGTATAGTGGTGAGGACTGTTTACTCTGACGAGGAGGGTTCGATGAACAACGCTAACGAAGCGGCAGGCGCTTCAATGGCCGCTTCCGGCACGGTGGCAACCGGGTCCGGCGCGCTGCATGACCTGGAACATCACGGCAAGCTGGGCATTTTCCGTCTAGTAGCGTCGGTCATCACGCTGATCCTCGGCGCCGGCGTGTTCACGCTGTCCGGCGATCAGGCCGCCCATGGTGCCAACGGCGCCGCCATCCTGACGGCCTGGGGCATCTCGGCCGTGGGCGTGCTGTGCCTGGTCATGACGTTTTTTGCGCTGTCGCGCCTTAAGCCCCAGCTCAAGGGCGGCATCTACAGCTACGCCGCCGCCGGCTTCGGCGATTTTCTGGGCTTCAACAGCGCGTGGGGCTACTGGATCTCCGCCATCCTGTGCACCGTCAGCTTCTCCGCGCTCCTGTGCGGCGCCCTGTCGTACTTCTTCCCCGTCTTCGGCACGGGCAACAACCTGGCCTCCGTCATCGTGGCAAGCTGCATCATCTGGTTCTACGCGTTCCTGGTCAGCCGCGGCGTGAAGGAGGCGGCGGGCGTCAACCTGATCATCACCATCAGCAAGTTCGTCCCCATCTTCGTCGCGCTCACCGCCATCATCTTCTTCCAGAAGTTCGACGTGAACATCTTCATGGAGAACATGGCGCACGGCTCTGTGGAGGGTATGTCGTTCTTCGAGCAGGTCAGCGGCACCATGATGGTCACCATCTGGGTGTTCCTCGGCATCGAGGGCGCCGTGGCGATCTCCGGCCGAGCCAAGAAGGACAGCGACGTGGGCAAGGCCACCGTCATCGCCTTCGTCTGCGTGCTCACCATCTACCTGCTGGTCTCCACCCTGTCTATGGGCGTCATGCCGCTCTCCGAGCTCTCCGAGCTCTCCAACCCGGCGCTCGCCGGCGTCATGGAGCGCGCCGTGGGCCCGTGGGGTGCTACGCTCATCAACGGCGGCGTGGTGCTGTCCCTGGTCGGCGCCATGCTCGGCTACACCGTGCTCTCCGCCGAGTGCCCCTACGAGGCGGCGGCCCAGGGCGGTTTCGTGAAGGCGTTCGCCCGCGTGAACAAGAAGGGCGCGCCCATCGTCACGCTGGTCGTCACGAACCTGATCATCGAGATGTTCCTCGTCATCATGCTGTTCTCCGAGAGCACGTACCAGTTCTTCTACGCGCTGTCCGCCGGCATGATCTTGCTGCCGTACCTGCTTTCGGCTGCGTATTTCGCCAAGGTTGCTTTCACCGAGGCGGGTTCATTCAAGGGCAAGCTGGGCGTTCCCGTGCCCGTTTGGCGCGTGTTCGCCGTCTTCGGCGTCATCTATAGCGTGTTCCTTGCGTGGGCAAGCGGCGCCGTCGGCGTCACGCTCATGTCTATCCTGTATGCTCCTGGCATCTTGGTGTATATCAAGGGCAAGAAGGAGCGTAACCAGCCGTTCTTGGAAAACACGCTCGATCGCGTGGTCGCCGCCGTCATCCTCATCGCGGCCATCGTGTCGATCGGCCTGCTGGTCACGGGAACGGTTTCCATTTAGCGTAAGCCGCATGATATAGGTAGGAATCGGAAGAGGGACTGGACTGTGGAACTGCTTGAAGAGCGCATCAGGCGCGACGGTGTGGTGAAGTCGGAAGGCGTTCTGAAGGTGGATGGCTTTCTGAACCACCAGATGGACATCAACCTGTTCAACGAGATGGGCAAGGAGCTCAAGCGCCTGTTCGCCGACGCGCCCATCAACAAGATCCTCACCATCGAGGCTTCGGGCATCGGCATCGCCGCCGTGGTGGCACAGCATTTCAACGTGCCGGTGGTGTTCGCGAAGAAAAGCCAGTCCATTAACCTTGACGGCGACGTGTACTCCACGAAGATCCAGTCGTTCACGCATCAGCGCATCTACGATGTCATCGTGTCGAAGAAGTTCCTGAACGCCGACGACCACGTGCTGCTCATCGACGACTTCCTGGCAAACGGCTGCGCCCTGAACGGCCTCATCGACTTGGTCGAGGACGCGGGCGCCACGGTCGAGGGCATCGGCATCGCCGTGGAGAAGGGCTTCCAGCCCGGCGGCGACGATCTGCGCAGTCGTGGTTATCATCTGGAGTCGCTGGCCATCGTGCAGTCCATGAACCCGGAAACCGGTGAGATCGAATTCCGCCGATGAACATGCACATGAAGCCCTTCGATCACGACGAGCTGCTCAAGCTTGACGGCGACGTCCCGTTCGTCCGCTCCGTGCCGTACGGCATCTAGCATATCTTGGCCATGTTCGTGTCCAATCTGGTGCTGCCCCGGGATATGGAGGTCAAGGTCGCGGCTTCCGAAAAGTAACGGTTCCGTAAAACGCAGCCTGACTTTTGGATATAGCGTAAAGGAACCCCGTGAATGCGGGTTCGCATGCCAAAATAGAAGAGCTACCTGATTAGCAAGCCTCCGGTGTGCCGGGGGCTCGGAGGCGGGCCAAGTGCCCGCCTCTTCGATATGTACCCGACATAAGGAGACCCGCTTTTATGCACATAGGCTTAAGCCTGATTCTTGTCGTTTTGTTCCTGGCCATGAACGCGTTTTTCGTTATCGCCGAATTCGCTTTGGTGCGCGTTCGAAAATCCCAGCTCGAGCTGGCCGTCGAGCAAGGCAAGAAGGGTGCGAAAAGCGCCATGTACATTGCCGAGAACGTCAACCAGTACCTGTCCGCCTGTCAGCTGGGCATCACGTTGGCGTCGCTGGCATTGGGCTGGTTGGGCGAGCCCGCGTTCTCCGCTCTCATCCGCCCGCTGTTCGAGATGCTGCACTTGCCCGAGGCCTTGATCAGCGTGGTGGCCGTGGCCATCGGCTATTTCATCATGACCACGCTGCACGTGGTGGTGGGCGAGCTGATCCCCAAGTCGTTCGCCATCTTCGCCACCGAGCGCTATGCGCTGTTCACGGCTGGCCCGCTTATGGCGTTCTACAAGATTACTTACCCCATCATGATCCTGTTCAACGGCATCACCAACGGCGTGGTGCGCCTGACCGGCCATGACCCGGCCAACGAGCGCGAGGTGTACACGGGCGACGAGATCAAGCTGCTCATCGACGAGTCCACGGAAAGCGGTCTCATCGACCCCGAGCAGAACGAGTTCGTGGACAACATCTTCGACCTGGGCGACAAGGACGCCGAGGCCATCATGACCCCGCGAACCGATCTGGTGTGCATCGACCTTGAGGATTCGCTGGAAGAGAACATGGCGCTGGTCACGCGCTACAAGTACACGCGCTACCCCGTGTGCCGCGAGACCAAGGACCGCATCGTGGGCTTCGTGCACGTGAAGGATCTGTACCTGATGCAGAAGGGCTCCACCATCGACGATCTGCCCGTGCGCACCATCGAGGCCGTGCCCGAGAGCATCCCTGTGGCGAAGCTGCTGCAGGTGCTGCAGGAGGGCTCCACGAAGATCGCCGTGGTGGTCGATGAGCACGGCGGCACTGCCGGCATCGTCACCATGACCGACATCATGGAGCAGATCGTGGGCCACGTCGATGACGAGTACCGCCACGCCGACAGCGAGCTGGTGAAGAAGCTCACCGACGACACCATGATGATCGACGGCGGCATGGCCGTGGGCGACTTCGTGGAGCTCATCGGCTTCGTGCCCGAGGATGCCGAGGACTGCGAGACGCTCGGCGGCCTGATCATGGACGTGCTCGACCGCATCCCCTCCGAGGGCGAGAGTCTGACGCTCGAGGGCAAGGAGGCCACGGCGAAGCTGACGGTGGTGCGCATGGATCGCCATCGCATTGACCGCGTGAAGCTGGTGCTCACCCCGAAGCCCAAGCAAGAGGAAGAAGAATAACAAGAAGGCCTCCCATTCGGGAGGCCTTCGTTTTGCCCTGCGTTAGCGAGCTCGGGTGTGTGCATTCCGCTTTCACGCCGCTTCCCGGCGCAGACGCCGGGGCGTTTTCAGAGAGCGGGGGTTCGGAGCGAGCCGACCTGGCAGCTGCACGTTCGCGGCTTCAACCGCGCGTTCGCCCTGCTACTCGACCTTCACGCCGGCGAAGCGCTCGGCGTTATGCCACAGGATGTTCTCCAGCTCATCCTCGGTGAAGCCGGCGGTGGTGAGCGTGCGGTATTCCTCGGCGGGGTCCCACATGGGGAAGTCGCTGCCGAACATGATGCGGTCGGTGCCCCACATGCGCGTGAGCTCCACCGTGCGGCGCTGTCCTAGGAAGAACTGCGAGCTGGATTCGTCAAGGAACACGCGGTCGTTCATGGCCACCTCGTGCAGGATGTCGTAACCCACCTCGTAGCGTGACCAGCAGCCGAAATGCGCCGCGTCCACTACCAGGTCGGGGAACGTGCGCAGGATGTTCACCAGGCGGCGCGGGTGCGAGTAGTCGTAGCGGTAGTCGCCCGTGTGGATGACCACGGGCAGCCCCAGCTGCTCGCAGATGGCGTACACCTCCATGAGGCGCGGGTCGTCCATGTCCACCTTCTGCGTGTCGGGATGCAGCTTGACGCCGCGAAGGCCCAGCTCGACAGCGCGCTGCAGCTCGGCAGCGGGGTCCTCGAAGTCCTGCTGCATGGCGGCAAAGCCGATGAACTCGGGGTGCGCTTGGCACTGCTTCGCGATGAAGTCGTTGATGGCGGTGACGGCGTGCGCGGTGGTGGCAACGGAGTGCACGATGAAGTGCGTGATGGGCGCGCGGTCCTTCGCTGCAAGCAGGCCGTCGGCCGTGCCATCGCCGAACATGTCAACGTTGTAGAAGTCCCCGACGGCCTCCACGGCCTTCGGGGCGATTTTGTCGGGATAGATATGCGCATGCGCATCGATAACGGCCATAATGCAACTCCTCATTTGGAAACTTCCCCGATTGTACGGCAGCGCAAAGCCGCGTTCGCCGGACATTTCGGGAAATCTGCTGGCAGAGGCAATGGGGTTTGGGTGTTGGAATGCGCAGGGGCGCGGCTGTTGCCGCGCCCCTGCGCTTGCGGGCTGCGATTCGCACAAAGCCCGCTCGTATCCGGTTGCAGCCTAGTTCAGGCCGTACTCCGCCAGAAGCGCCTGGCCGCCCATGGTGGTGGGGGCGGCGTCGCCGGCTTCGCTCAGGAAGCAGGACGGGCGAACGATGGCCATGCGCTTGCCGTTCTCGCTCTTCACGCGCATCACCTGCATCTTCGTGCGCTCGGCCAGCTCCAGCTCGGCCTTGCTGAAGTGCGACAGCACCAGCAGGTGCTTGGCCTTCGCCACGCCGCCCATGAAGTCGCGGCGCTCGGAGTCCATGATGCGGTTGCGCTCGCCGTCGGTGCTGATCACCTCGAAGGCGTTGCGCTGCGGGAAGAAGCCGTCGATGCAGCCGACCACGAACATGTTGTCGTACTCGGTGCCGCACAGGTTCTGCGGCAGGCAGATGTGCACGACGTGCGGGTCCTCGGTCCACACCGGGTCGGAGATGGCGGCCTGCTCAAGTTCGAGCAGGCTCTTCGCCGTCTCATCGCCCACCATGTCGGCGGCGACGGCCTCGAATTCGCTGATGCCCTCGGCGCCGATGGCCTTCATGAGGCCGAAGCCGCGGCGCGTGGCGTTCTTCTCAAGGAAGTCCTGACCGGAGCGCCACTTCTCGGCCAGCGTGCGAGCGCGCAGGAACGGCTCCTTCGCGCCGAAGCCGGCGTTGCCCACCTGTTGGAGCGCCTGGTACAGCGTGAGGCCCTCGGCCTCGGCGAAGTCTTGCAGGCCCATCCAGGCGTCGGAGTTCGTCAGCGCGTTGTCGAAGCCGCACCAGCTGCGCCATGCGATCATGTCGGTGGGGTCGGCCAGCAGTCCCAGCTTCGTGTACGCCACGAGCGCGCGGGAGCGCGTGGAGTCGCGCGGGTCGCCCGCAAGCGTGCCGGCGGCGCCGGCGGCCGATACGTTGAAGCCGCGGCGGCGCAGCATCTTCTCCACCATCACGGCCCAGCGGCGGTTGGGGACGACGACGCAGGTGAGGGCCTCGCGCGCATCTTCCTGGCCGTCCATCAGCTTGCGCAGGTACTTCGTCAGGCCGTTGAGCTCGTCCTCAGGCGTGTTCCACTTGATGGACTGCACGCCCTGCGGCAGGCCCTCGGCCCCGGCGGCGCGCTCGATGGGCGTGGCGCTGCCGGCGATGTAGGCGCTATCCATGTCGCCTTCGGTGCACAGCGCATCGGCCAGCGCGATGATCTGCGGGTTTCCGAACGCGCCCTGCAGATGGAACACCTCCACGTCGCGGCGCACGGCCTCGAACTTCAGGAACCCCTCGATGTAGGGGTGGTTGCCGCGCTTGGACATCATCTGGTTGGGGTTGCCCGCCACCATGATCTGCTTGTCGGCCAGCAGGCACAGCACCGTCTGCTCGGCGTGGGAGAAGTTCTGGAAGTCGTCGGCCAGCACGTAGGCGAAGCTGCCGCGAGCGCCCTCGCCGGCGTCGCTTTTCAGGAAGTCGGCGGCAAGCATGGGGGCCTCGCCGGCAAGCATGGCGCCGCGCAGCTTCAGGATGCGCGTGGCGTAAGCCAGCAGGTTGTCCGCCGCGGTGCCGGCGTTCCACTCTTCGCGCGGCTCATAGCCGGCCATCTTGCGGTCCAGGAAGCCCAGCATGCTGCGCAGCTTGCGCGGATGCTCGCCGATGGTCTTCAAATCCTCCAGGAAGAAGTTGTACTCGGCGCTGTTGAGGATGCGCGGAACGCGGCCGGTGGCCTCGCGGGCGGCGGGCTCGTCGAGCACCGACACGGCGGCGTCGAGCGCGGTGCACACGCGCACCGACAGGGCGGCGCCGATGAGGTTTGCGGGAAGGGCGCGGCGCAGACGCTTGCGGAAGGCCTGCGCGGCGAAGGCGTTGGTGACCGCTACCAAGATGGATGCGGGAGCTTCCCCGTTCTGGATAAGGTGCGCGCAGCGCGCCACGAGCGCCTGCGTCTTGCCGCTGCGCTCGGCGCCCTCGACCTTGGCGAGGCGCCCATCGAATGCGGCGATGGTATCTATCATGTGAAACTCCCTTCGGTAGCGGCTATCTGGGGCCCCGTCGCGTGCGCGCGGCACACGACGGGGCGGTTTTCAAAAGGTGGCGAAGACGTTGCCGCACAGGCGGCGCCTTCCGACGGGCGCGGCTGTTCTGCGGCGGGGCGCGCTTGCGGCCCCCGCAAAAGGCCTTTAGGCCTCGAACACCTTGCTCGTGCCGTCAGTATACTCCACGGTCCACGTGCGGTACGTCGGCGCGAACGTAGGCTCATCAAGTTCGAACACAAGCTCCGGCGGCTCCATGCCGCCGCCGACGACGTCCTTGCCGTCAGCGGCATGCGCGTCGGCCTCCATCAGCTCGGGCGATTCCAGGAACGCCTCTGCGGCTGCTGCCTCTGCGGCGGCGCGCTCGGCTTCGGCAGCTGCCTCGGCCTCTGCGACGGCTGCCTCCTCGGCGGCCTTGCGCTCGGCGAACGCGGCTGCGCCGGCTTCCATTTGCGCGGCCCAATCATCATCCGAGGGCATGCTCACGCGGGCGATTGAGTCGGTGCTGCCCAGCTTGCCCTCGTTGTAGGCGTCGCGCACGAGCGATAGCATGTCGGCGGCGTCCTCGGCGATGCCGCTCACGTCGTTCATGCGCAGGCGCACGGGCAGCGTGCCGTTCTGCAGGTCCACCTCAAGCCATGTGAACGCAAGCTCGCGCCCGTCTTCGATCTCCTTCTGGCGCTTGTTGTAGATGAGCGCCTGGTTGCCCAGCTTGCGGAACTGGTTGCGGAACCAATCGCGCATCACGTCGTTCCACAGCTCGTCGGAGCCCTCATCGCCTGCCGCCAGATACTGGCGCGTGCCCAGCTTCACCAGCATGTGCATGGTGTTCTCCACCGGGGCGTCCTCGCCCGCGGCGGCGTGCGTGCGCACCAGCGTCGACCCGACGTAGGCGTAGCTGCGGCCGATCTCCAGTCGCAGCTCCTCGCAGTCCACGCGCTCGTCCAGGTCCAGTATCAGCGTCATCGAAGGCCTTGGTTGTGCCATGTCCTTTACCCCTAACTCTTCGTTCGGCGAACGCCTTGCGGGCTACCCGAATCGGGTTCGTCCCAGGTCATCCGCCTGCGTCCTCTTCGCTAATCAAAGTATAAATGCCCAGTTCAGAGCAAAATCATCCCGCAAGGATGATATGCGCGTGCTCATACAATCCCACCCTTATGATTCCCGTCCGGCGCACCGCCGTACCATCGGGTCATCGCATTGGGAACGCTGCGCCGTAGCCGCATCCGGCCCGGCCGCCACCTCCTCCCTCCCTTCCCCCTTGCAGGCGGAGGCAGGGTGCCGGCACGGCGCCGCGTTCCCAATGCGGGAGACGAAGGAGAAACGAATCAGAAAAGGAGAGGAGGGGCATATGGCGATACTATCTTTGACTCGCCGCAGCTTCCTGAAGGCGTCCGCTATGGCGGGTGCCGCCGCGACCGTGGGGTTCGCGGCAGCGCCGTCCGCGGCTCTGGCCGAAGGCGCCGACCCGACGGCCGGCGAAGTGAAGCGCATCCGCTCGTGCTGCCGTGCGTGCGGCAAGGTCGAGTGCGGCACGTGGGTCACCGTTCAGGACAACAAGGTGATCAAGGTCGAGGGCGATGAGTCCAACGCTCACAGCCGCGGTCACTGCTGCGCGAAGTCTCAGTCGTCGATGCTCGCACTGTACCACCCCGATCGTCTGCGCTACTGCCTGAAGCGCACGAACCCCAAGGGCGAGGACGATCCCGGTTGGGTCCGCATTTCCCTGGCCGATGCCTTCGATGAGGCCGGCGCCAAGCTCAACGAGATCGTGGAGAAGTACGGCGGAGAGGCCAATTTCGCCATGGGCGGCACGTCCCGCGTGTGGGCACAGCCCCCGTACGGCACGCTGAAGTCCATCTTCCCGACCCCGAACGCCCATCTTGCGTACGAGATCTGCAAGGGCCCGCGCCACTTCGCCGGTATCCTGACCGACGAGATCGGCTCGCCCTGGATGGAAGTCGAGCAGGGTCCGCTGGTGTACGTGCAGTGGGGCACCGCCGCCGAGTACTCCAACTACGACTCCACGAACCGCACGGTCGTGGACTGCTCGCAGCGCGCTTACAAGCATATATTGGTGGACCCGCGCATGACGCCGCTGGGAAAGGAAGCCGACCTGTGGCTGCCGCTGCGCGTCGGTACCGACCTGTGCCTTTCCCTGACCTGGCTCAAGTGGATCCTGGACAACGAGGCCTATGACGACCTGTTCGTCCGCCGTTGGACCAACGCCCCGTTCCTGTGGAACCCCGAGAAGGACGGCCGCACGAAGAAGGGCTGGTTCCAGGAGATGAACGGCGGCGTGGATATGGAATCCCGTATCCTGACCGAGGCCGATGTCGACCGCGAGTGGATCAGCCAGTGGTGGGAGCCGGCGGACGAGAAGTACAGCTATCGCCGCTTCATCTGCTGGGACGAGAACAACAACAAGCCCACCTACTGGGATGCCGAGGCGTGCCAGTGGGAAGGCGAGAAGCATAAGATCCCGACGACCGGCACCTGGATCGAGCATCCGTACAAGCCGATCATCGCCGACGCATGGCTTCCCGACCCGTCGCACTTCGCCGACCCGGCCGACCCGTCCTACGACGCGTATTGGAACGAGGGCAACGAGGGCGGCAAGAAGTCCAACCCCATGGGCCTGCCGAAGAACCCCGCGCTGTTCCCCGGCGGCGTGGACATCAAGCTGAAGAACGGCACCACCATCAAGGCCGGCACCGTTTGGGAGGCCTTCTCCGACAGCCTGTCCGAGTACACGCCCGAGTACTGCGAGAGCGTGACCGAGGTTCCCGCCGAGAAGATCGTCGAGGCCGTGAAGATCTACACCACGCGCCTGAACCCCCTGCACGGCAACGGCGGCATCCACTACCAGCTGGCTCCCGACCAGACGGGCCACGCGGTGCAGAACTCCCGTGCCCTGCAGCTGATCGCCTGCATCACCGGCAACTCCGACGAGCCCGCCGGCAACCGCGGCTCCTCCAAGGCCGAGGTCGACGGCTGCTGCGGCCGCGCGAACATGAAGGTCACCGACCATGCTCCTCAGGACTGGGGCATCCGCGAGGGCGTTGGCACCATGGAGCTGGGCAACACCCCGCGCGACCTGTCCATCGAGGACCAGGTGCCGCTGATCCAGAGCTTCGTGCAGCACCTCATCGACGTGAAGTCCCCGCTGGCCGAGCGCTATGGCAACCACGTGCCCTCCGCCGAGGAGGCTCGCTGGATCGCCGAGCGCAAGGGCGGCGCCTACAAGAGCTCCCGCGCATGGCCGGGCCTGAAGACCAGCTTCGACAGCAATGCCAAGCAGATCTCCGCAGAGCGCTTCCCGCTGCTTCGCTACTGGAACCGCTGGGCCGACTCCGCGACCATCTGGGACTCCATCAACGGCATCGACACCCCGTATCAGATCCACGGCGGCGTGTGCATGTCCGGCGACTTCATGAACGAGTCCAACCTGCTTGAGGCCTGGGAGGCCCTGACCCGCCTGGACTTCTGGCTGGACTTCAACCTGTGGAGCTGCCCGAACAACGGCTGCGCCGACATCGTCATCCCCGTCCTGCACTGGCTCGAGGTCAACACCGGCCGCGTGTCCCAGGGCGCCGGCGGCATCTTCGGCGCAGGTCAGCGCGCCGTCGAGCCGATGGGCGATTGTATCTACGACCCGGTCGCCGTCATCTGCCTGTACCTGGGCATGGCGAAGGCGGTCTCGGGCAAGGAGCATCCGACCCGCGCCGACATCCCTGCCGACCGCACGTCCGTGATCTGGAACGACCGCGACCTGAACTACGACGGCTGGAACAACCTGGACTACAACGAGTTCGTGCAGATGGGCGGCAGCATCACCTACGAGCAGCAGGAGTATCGCGTGCTCAAGGACGCTACCGACTGGTGGCGCATCGAGGAGTTCAAGGACAAGGAGAGCAAGCCCGAGCAGGTCATCCCGGCGTTCCCAAGCTATGCCGACGCCGAGAAGCCCGCGCAGGCCATCAACGACGTGGCGGGCCCGGACTTCCCCGAGTACGCCGCGAAGTTCCAGGAAGAGGGCTGGTTTGACTGCCGCAAGTGGCATCCCGAGCGTTGGGGCACGTATCGTCGCTGGGAGATGGGTTACCGTCGCCAGCAGGGCGGCTACAACCTGTACTCCGCCGTCGACGAGAAGTGCGGCTTCATGACCCCGACCGCCAAGGTCGAGGTGTGGTCCACCATCGCCGAGACCTACATCCCGGACACCACCAAGACGTTCGCGGAGAGCTGCAGCCCGGACCGTGCCGCCTATGACGGGAAGATCCCCGACATCGACAAGTTCCCGCACTGGTTCGAGCCGAAGAACTCCAAGGTGGAGGCCCCGCGCTACTACCACAAGGACCAGGCGGATCAGATCGCCACGACGGACTCCTACATCAATGACAACTACAAGGGCGATCATCTGATGGAGGAGTACAAGGAGAACCTGCAGAAGTACGGCGACGACCACGCGTTCATCATGACCACCGGTTCCCGTCAGCCCGTGTACTTCCACTCCGAGCACCGTCAGCTGCCCTGGTGCCGCGAGCTGTGGCCGTCCCCGCGCGTCGAGATCAACCCGAAGGACGCCGCGCGCATGGGCATCGAGCAGGGCGACTGGGTGTGGATCCGCACCCCGTGGGGCGCGGTTCGCGAGGTCGCCGACCTGTACTACGGCATCAAGGAAGGCACCATCAACGCCAACCATGCCTGGTGGTACCCCGAGATGGACACCGCAAGCCACGGCTTCGAGCTGGTCGGCATCAACTGCTGCATGGACAAGTACGCCCAGTGCTGGGTGTGCGGCGCCTCGCAGCTGCGCGGCATCCCGGCGCTGATCTACAAGGCCACGGCGGAGAACTCCCCGTTCAAGAACCCGGTGCCGTGCGATCCGGAGGGCAACCCCGCCATCACGAACGCCAACGACCCGCGTCTGAAGGAATGGTTGTCCAACGACCCGCGTCTTGCCGATGCCAAGGTGGAGCTGACCTTCGCCAATATGGACGCGAAGGGCTGCCAGCCGTCCATCCAATCCCCGGAGGTCCTGGTCACCGGCAAGCTGCCCAAGGGCGAGTGCGGAAGCGATGCCCTCGGCCAGTACAGCAACAAAGGCCAGCTGAGCGACAAGCTCGGCTCTTACAAATAAGGAAAGGAGGTAACAACCCATGGCAAATTACGCGATCATCACCGACCTGAACCGTTGCACCGGCTGCTTGGCCTGCACGGTCGCCTGCAAGGCGATCAACGGCGTCGACGTCGGCAACTTCTGGATCAAGACGCTGCGCATCGGTCCGCACCCCATCGAGGACGGCTCGGGCGATTACCCGGACGTGGAGATGTACTTCCTTCCGGTCCAGTGCCAGCACTGCAAGAACCCCGAGTGCGTGCGCGTGTGCCCGACCGGCGCGTCCCACATCCGCGAGGACGGCACCGTGCAGATCGACAAGTCCAAGTGCATCGGCTGCCGCTTCTGCGCTCTGGCCTGCCCGTACGGCGTGCGTTACCTCAACGAGGAGGAGCGCGTCGTCGAGAAGTGCACCATGTGCGAGCAGCGCATCAGCCAAGGCGAGCTGCCGCAGTGCGTGGCCCAGTGCGGCGCCCGCGCTCGCTTCTTCGGCGACCTTGACAAGGGCGTCGACAGCTTCGAGGGCCCGGCGCATCCGGACAGCCCCGGCTGCCAGTACGACGAGATGACCAAGACCCGCGTCAAGCTCAAGGACTACGTCGAGGCGTACACGGAAAGCGATATCCATCATCTCAAGGACGCAGGCAACAAGCCTAAGCTGATGTACCTGCTCCGCGAGGGCCGAAAGTGGAGGGAGTAGACTCATGAATCCGGAATGGCCTCTAATCCTCTTCACCTTCTTCCTGTGCCTGTCCGGCGGCATCTTGGGCGCACAGGGCCTGCTCACCGTGCTCGGCAAGGGCAAGAAGATGCAGAACGTGGCGCTCATCGCCGCGCTGGCGACGCTTGTTATCGGCGGCATCTGCGTGTTCATGCACCTGCAGCATTGGGAGCGCATCTTCAACGCGTTCGGCGCGCTGCTTGCCGGTAACGGCTACGGCGTGTCCGGCATCACCCTCGAGCTGTGGGGTTGCGTCGTGGAGTTCATCGCGATCGCGCTGTTCTTCCTGTTCGCCCGCCGCGCCGAGGACGGCGTCGCCCCGAAGTGGGCCGGCATTCTGGCCATCATCGTGGGCCTGGCGCTTCCCATGGTCACCGGCGACTCCTATCTGATGCCGTCGCTGCCCACGTGGGATACCCCGCTTCTGATCGTGTACTACCTGACGAACACGATCTTCATGGGCGGCCTGGCCGCGCTCGTGATCGCCGGCCTCACCGGCGACGTTGAAGCTCGCGACTTCATGGTCAAGACCGCCCTGGTCGGCGCCGTGGCCCAGCTGGTCATCGTGCTGGCGTACGCGATCGTGATCAACGGCTCCGCCGCCACGTATTCCGCCGATATCGCGTTCTACTTCGACCCGACGCTGCCCGACGTGCCCATGGTCGACCGCGCCGCCGTCGTCGGCAGCCTGCTGGCCGGCTCCAACGCCGTGATGTTCTGGCTGGGCGCCATCATCGTAGGCATCATCGCCCCTGCCGCCATCCTGTGGCTCGGCAAGGCGAAGGAAGGCCAGCAGCTGGCCATCTACGCCGGCGGTGCAGGCGTGTGCTGCATCATCGGCGGCATCATCTGGCGCGTGCTCCTGTACTCGGCAGCGATGCACATCTTCGCCCTGTTCTAAGAGGCGAAGGGCGCAAGGCCGGTTCTGGTCGGCCGGCCTTGCGGGCGAGTAGGTGGGAAAACACCTGTTCGCAAGCTGAAAAGGCGTGTTGGAGGGGGCTTACCTGAACGCCCCGCTTTCGGCAACGGAAGCCCCCTCGTATACGCGTTTTCGAACAGCCCCGACCGGGGCTTCGCGCATAGGAAGAGGAATCCGAAAGACAAGGAGAGGGGTCTTCATGAGCGAAGAGAAGAAGGAGGGCGCGCAGGCGGCCGCCCCGCAGGACGTCGGCGCGGCTGCCGATGCGGCGCCTGCGCAGCCCGCTGCGAAGAAGGCGAAGGAGCCGATGAGCGTCTCGCGCCGCTCGCTGCTCATCGGCGTGGGCGGTACGGCCGCGCTGCTGGGATTGGGCGCCCTGCGCTATGCCGGGCACGTGCCGTTGAACCGCCCGCCGGGAGGCCAGGACGAGGCGCACCTGGTCAGCGCCTGCATCCGCTGCGAGAAATGCTACGAGGCGTGCCCGCGCCACGTCATCAAGCCGGCCAAGATCGAGGACGGCCTCCTGGGGATGCGCAGTCCCCAGCTTGACTTCAGCGCCGATTACTGCGACTTCTGCGCCGAGGAGAACGGCGGCGTGCCGCTGTGCGTGGCCTCGTGCCCTACCGAGGCGCTGCAGCTTCCCGCCGGCGCGGATGCGCATAATACCATCATCGGCCTGGCCGAGATCGACCGCAAGACGTGCCTGGCGTTCCGCGACACGGGCTGCCATTTCTGCTTCGACGCCTGCCGCGATGCCGGCTACGACGCCATCCAGCTCGATGGCAACGGCTACAGCCCGCGCCCGTACGTGATCGAGGACAAGTGCGTCGGCTGCGGCGCCTGCGAGAGCGTGTGCGTGTCGCTGCAGCAAGGTTCCATCGTCGTGGGAGCCACCGAGCGCGCCATCGTCGTCCGTCCTGCGTCCTCGTTGTAAGGAGGTTGCCGTGAAACTGAGCAAGATCCGCACCATCGTGGCGGCCGCCGTGTTCTGCGTTCTGGCCGTGGGCCTGATCGCGGGCATCAACATGGGCACGCTGTCCGGCTTCGGCTTCGATTCTTTCAGCGCGCTGTGCCCGCTCGGCGCCATCACCACCATGTTGGCTACCAAGACCCTGGTCCCGCGCGCCGTGTTCAGCATCATCATCATGGCGCTGCTGGTGTTCCTGTTCGGCCGCGCGTTCTGCGGCTGGATCTGCCCTGTGCCCGTGCTGGGCAAGCTGCGCGCGTTCTTCCGTTCGCCGAAGAAGCGCCGCGAGCTGGAGCAGGCGAAGCGCGATGAGGCGCTCGATATCGCCAAGTTCGAGCTGGGCTGCGGCGGGAAGGGCGGCTGCGAGAGCTGCAGCGCCTGCAAGCAGCAGCGCACCAAGCTGGATTCGCGCCACTATGTGCTGGGCGGCGCGCTTCTGTCCACGGCCATCTTCGGCTTCCCGGTGTTTTGCCTGGTGTGCCCCATCGGCCTGACCTTCGCCACCGTGCTGGTGTTCTGGCGCCTGTTCGCCAACGCGGACATGACCGTGGCCGTGGTCCTCATCCCGTTGATGCTGATCATCGAGCTGGTCTTCTTGCGTAAATGGTGCACACGCTTCTGCCCCATGGCCGGCCTCATGAACCTGATGGGCCGTTTCAGCCGTACGTTCAAGCCCGTCATCGATGACGCGAAGTGCCTTGAGACGTCGAAGGGCACGGCTTGCAGCCGCTGCGCCATGGTGTGCGAGGCGGACATCAACCTGCGTCATCCGGACTACGGCGAGCGTACGCTGGCGGACTGCACGCGCTGCAACGCCTGCGTGGACGCCTGCCCGGCCAACGCCATCACCATGCCGGTGGTCGCCAAACGCGGGCAGGATGTGAAGCTGGCTCCTAACGAGAGATAACCGATTCGAAAGGCAAGCGCCCCTTGTGCATCCTCTTCGCGCCAAGGGGCGCTCTGCCGATTGCCGTGTGTTGGCGATCCCCCTCCCTTCAACATGCGGCGATATCCGCCCCGGGCCCCATCGGCCCGGGGCGGTTCTCATAGGCCGCGTTTCGGGTCCCTTTCCCGGTACGCGGTTTCCGCCCCGGGCTTTCCCCGCCGGCCTGGGGTTGTTTTGCCTGGCTGCGTGTCGGGGTCCCCTTGCTCCGACGCGCGCCGTCCGCCCCGGGCCTTCGCTGGCGCCGGGGCGGTTTTGCCCGGTTGCGTTTCGGGTTCTTTTCCCGCTGCGCGCCATCAGCCCCGGTGACCGTCCGCCTCGGGCTTTCGCTGGCGCCGGGGCGGTTTTCTTTGTGGGAAAGTCCGCAGCGAAGCGGGGATGTGTCTAGAATACGTTGCGTACCACGGGTAAGCGTGCCCAAGCTGTGCATTCGCGCTTCCGCGCCGCACGCGCCAGTTTTCCGGGGTTCCAGAAACACAATCGATATGCAGGGGTTTGCTCGCGCTGGCCTTTTGGCGCTGCGCGTTTGCTCCGGGAAGCGGTTTCGTTCGCCGCCGTTCGTCTTTGCCGCGGACTTCTGCGCAAGCGGGCTGCGGTTTTGCGACGGGATCGCCGCGCAAGCGGGATGGCGTCGTTCGATGCGCGTTTCAAAAGCTTGCTTCGGGGACGCGGTTCGCGCGTCTTCCCGACGCGCCGCTCCGGTCGTCATCCCGGCGAGTTTCCCGCGCAAGCGGGCGGCGCCGGCGCCGTTTTCCGCCTTTGCGTCGATTGTCCGGCCAATGCGCGTGAAAGGATGCGGAATGCAAGGGAAATCGCTGGTCATGTTGCTGGTCGTTCTATACGCCAGCGCGTTTTTGGCGGGGTTCAACGAGAACCTGGTGAACATGGCGCTCATGTCCATCATGGGCGAGTACGGCGTCGATTCGGTTGCGGTGCAATGGCTGGTCACGGGTTATATGATCGTGGCGACCATCGTGGTCATGTGCATGGCGTTCATGTACCGCCGCTTCAAGCTGCGTCCCCTGTACTTCGCCGCTGCGGCGTTCACGCTGGTCGGCTCGGTCATGGGGTTGTTCTCCACAAGCTTCGGGCTGCTCATGGCGGCGCGTCTGGTGCAGGCCGCGGGCTCGGGTATCTTCATTCCGCTCATGATGAATACGGTGCTGGTGATCGCGCCTAAACGCAATCTGGGGACATTCCTTGCCATCGGCGGTTGCGTGATCACGTTCGGGCCCGCCTTGGCTCCGACGGTGTGCGGCGCGCTGGTCACCTCGGCCGGCTGGCATAGCGTGTTCGCGGTGCCCCTTGCCGCCATGGCCGTGCTTGCCTTGATGGCGTTGTTCGCGGTCAAGAACATGGGCTTCTCCCCTGCTCACCTGGACATTCCGTCGACAGTGCTCTCGGCGGCGTTCCTCTGCGCGCTGAGTTTGGGGCTCGTGGAGCTGACCATTGACATCCCGCTTGCGGTCGGGTCGCTTGCGGTGGCGGTGGTCACGGCGGCGCTGTTCGTGCTGCGCCAGCTGCGCTGCGAGCATCCGCTCATCGACCTGACGCCCATGAAGAGCCGCGCGTTCTGGCCGTCGGTGGTGCTGACCACCATCGCCATGATGGGCAGCTTCAGCATGAGCGTGCTGTTGCCTTTGTACCTGGAAGGCGGAACGGGCCTGACGGCGTTCGCTGCCGGCTTGCTGATGCTGGTCCCGGTGCTGGCGAACGCGGGCACCACGCTTCTGGGCGGCCGCATCATGGACGCGCGCGGCGAGTGGCCGTTGCTGCCGGCGGGCTTCGCGGCGATTGCCGCGGGCTTCGCCCTGATGGCGGCGCTGGCGCCTACGTTGTCGTTGCTGGCGGCGTTTATCGCGGCGTTGCTGATCATGGGCGGCACCGGCTTCATCTTCTCGCCATCGCAGACGGCGGGCCTGCGCACCCTGCCGGCTGAGATGAACCCGTTCGGGGTCGCCATCTCCACCACGTTCGTGCAGATCGCGGCCTGTATTGGCCCCTCGCTGTACACGGGCATCATGTCCACCGCCCAGGCGGGCGCGCTGGCTGCGGGCGCCGGTGAGGCGCTGGCGACCGCGCAAGGCTTCTCGATCGCCATGGTGGTGGCCGCGTGCATCGCCGCGGCAGGTTGTGCACTCGCGCTGGTTTATTCGCGTGCCGCGGTGAAACGCGATGCGAAACGTGCAGGAAGCATGTAAAATAGACGTAAGCGAATCTGCGGCGCGCCTTCACGGGCGCGCCGCTTTAGCGTTAGCACACGAAGAGAAACGAGCGCAACCCATGGCTATCACCGGCAAGCAGGTCCGTCAGCTGCGCAGCATGGCGAACAACTTGAAGCCCACCGTCATCGTCGGCAAGGAAGGCGTCACCGCCAACATCCTCAAGCAGGTTAACGAGGGTCTTGAGGCCCACGAGCTCATCAAGGTCAGCGTGCTGTGCGAAACGGGCAGCCAGGCCGCCGAGGCCGGTCGCGAGATTGCCGATCAGGCCGAGGCCGAGCTGGTACAGGTCATCGGCAAGCGCGTGGTGCTCTACCGCGAGACCACCCGCGACGACATCGAGAAGATCCAGCTGGTCAAGTAAGTAGGCGACCAGCGAGCGAGCAGGCATACGAGTAGGCAAGCAAGCATCATTGCGTAGCTTAAGGCTGCGTGAAGCAGATCGGGCCCCGGCAAACGCCGGGGCCCGATTGCGTTTGAGGGCGGAGGTGCGGCACAGCCGCGCCGCGCAGGCCGGGCTCGTCGTGCCGGTCGGGATTGGTACGACGCCGCGGTATGCCGGCCGCAATCCGTCACGCCCCCCCGCGACGGCATATCGGCTTCGCCCTGGAGTTGTGCCCCGCTGCGACGGCGCCCCGACCTCGCTCCGGAGCCGCCCCCCCTCGCGACAGCGTTCCGGCCTCGCTCTGGGGACCACGGCCCTTGCCCTGGGCCGCGCTCCGGCGCTCTGCCCCCCGCTCTGGGGGCGCGCGATGCGAAAAACCGTCGGTTTTGGTCGCTGGCGGTCAAAATAGACGGTTTTTCGCGGTCTCGGAAGTGGGAAATGGACGATTTTGCCGGTTGTTCGCGTAGGGGCTTTCCGTTAGCGCAAATAATCGCGTGTTTTGTCCTTGAGGCTGCGAAGAATCGTCAATTCTGACCACGGCTGGACAAAATTGACGGTTTTTCGCAGCGGGAGCTCGCTGCTCGGCTCGGCTAATGCTCTGGAAACTCGCTGCTTGGCGCGGCTAATACTCTGGGAACTTGATACTTAGCTAGATTAGCATCCCGAAGTTTGATGCTCGGCTCGGTTAACGCTCCGGAGCCCGGTTTTCGTCCTGGCGTGCGCTGGGGTGGTGCCACGGTGGTGTCCTCCAATCGGTAGGCTGATCGGAAGCCCCCCTCGATACCCGCATTACCCGGCCGTGGTCTCGGGCCCGGCAGTTTCCTATCAGTCGTTCGGAGCGGCGAGCATCCTCGGCGGCAACACCCCCGGGCCCTCGAGGGGCAGGGGCGTATGGCTATCCGGGGACGCCCGATCGGCGGCCCCTCGGGGCTTGGCCAAGCTGTAGGCCATGCGCCGAATGCTCGCCACTGAAGTTCATCGGCGGCTTATCTCAGACTGCAATGGGCGCGACCCTCGCTCTGGTGTCCGCCCCCGTTACGGCGTCTCGGCCTTGCTCTGGTGCCGCGCCCCCGGTTCTGGGCGGTTTTCCCGCCGCAATGCCGCAGCTCGTGCCGCCCTGTGCTGGCGCAGACCGCGTTGACCCCCCGGGGTTCTGGGTTGTTTTGCAGGAAAACGTGCCCGAATTTGTCGCCTCCCGGTTCTGGGCGGTTTTCTCGCCGCGATGCTGCGATTCGCGTCGATGGCTACGGTATAGCCCCAGGTCAGAAGCATTCACATCGTCGGCGCCCCGTTCCGCAGCCTACGAAACCGCCCAAACTTCACTCAGGCGTTTGGCCGCCGAGCGCTGGATGAACATCGTGTAGCCTGCAAAACCGCCCAGAACTTTGCTCGGGTGTTAGCTGCGACATTCTATAGTGTGTCATGCTCGATATCGCGTTGCCGGGATACGCATATCGCCTACTTCAGGCACCTGCACAGCCATTGGTTGCCGGTGTTGGCGGCGTGGGGGCAGCCGATGCAGGTGGGCGCATCGCAGAGTTGCGCGCTTTCGGGTGCGTCGCAGAAATCCTGCAGGTCAAGCGCGGGGTTTGCAGTCTCGGGCTGCGCCCCGGCGGTGATGTCTTCGATATTGTCGTGCATGTCGCCTTCCGCTTGCGTCCTCGCGGGGTTCGGGCTCGTCGGCGCTTCTGCGTTTGTCCCCGCTCCCGCTATCGGCGCTTCCTCATCCTCGCCCGCTTTTGCTCCCGCTACCGCTTCGGCTGCTGCTTCCACTCCCGCCGCATCTGCCAGCTGCATCGCGCGCACCACCATGCTGGCGAACTGGCGCATGCCCAGATTCGTGGGGTGCGTGCCCTCGAGCGAGTCGTAGTCGCGACCGAACGCTCGCACGTCGGCTACGCGGCAGCCTTCTGCTGCGGCTGCATCGCGGATGGCGACGTTGTATTCGTCCAAGTGGTGACCGCGCAGACGGTAGCAGAACTCGGGATGATCGACGCCGTGCGTGCGCCCAGGCAGCAGTGTGATGCAATACACCGTGGCGTTAGGGGCGGCCGCGTGGATGTTGCGCAACATGGTGCAGTATGCTGCGCCGAAACGCTCCACGGCGTTGGCGGGCGCGGCGCCGGCTATCTGCTCGGGAACGGTTGCCGGGTCGATGCAGCGCGGCATGGCGTGGCTGCGGCCGGCGGCCTGCGCCTCGGCGCCGCCCCAGCCGTAGTCGTTGATGCCGATGAACACGAGCACCGCATCCGGTGCCTGGCCGTCGGGTCCCAGCAGGGCGGCTGCGCGTTCGGGGCTGCTGGCGGCGGGGAAGCCCGCGCCCTCGACCATGCTGCCTGACCAGGCGCTATCGGCAAGCACGGTTCCGCCGAGCGCGCGCACCGCGTGCGACCACCACGTGTCCTCGGGGCGCAGCACTCCGGATCGCTCCAAGCGCTCGTCGTTGTAGAACAGCGTGTAGCCATCGGGCACGCACCCCTCGAAGGTGCTGATGGAATCGCCCATGATGGAGAACGTCTTCGCGGGCATGCTCGACCGCCTTCCTTGCGTCATTCGTGATCGCGTCCCGGCGCCGCGCGTCGGGACTGCTTTTGTCCAGTAGCACATGGTAGCAAAACCTCGCGAAGGCTCTGTTAACAGTCTATGTAGCCTCGCATTGCGGAACGCCGAAGCGTCCTTATCGCCGTCTACGCGAGGCCGGCGAACCTACCGCAATTGCCGCTGCTGGCTCGTTTTACCAGCCTCTTCCGTCTTCCATTGCTTTCCTTGTCACCGCGTTCTTGTCTGATGTCTCAGGCGATAAAGCCCAAACAACCGCAATAACTCCGCCGCAGCTTACGTTTCCGTCCGCACGCCCTTCTTCCCCGGCCTTTCGGCTCCGCGCCCGCAAACCCTTCTTTCCAAGCTCGTCAGTCTCCTTCCCGCGCTGTATTCGCCATCAGAATAGCCCCAGGTGAACCGCATAAAAACTTATGTGCAACCAGTGAATGCCGTAGACTGTCCCCTTGACGTTGTACGAAAGACGTTGTACAATAATACGAACCACGCACTCACACAAGTTGCGCCGGCGGAGCCCGGCGCAACGCTGGTAATCGCTGCGGGGAACAACGGCCGGCGGATCGGCCGGCCGCCCGTTTCCCCGTGCAGCGAAGCGGGACGATCGGAGGTTGCAATGGGCGAGGCAATGGTCACCGGCCGCATGGCGCCCGGCAAAAAGCGCCGCGGCGGTCTTGTGCTGCAGCGGGAGGGCCTCACGGCCTCTCAGGCCATCAACCGCATGTACGATAAGCTCATCGAGAACGGCGATGCGTCGTTTCTCACGGGCATCGTGGCGGCGGAGGACGAAGCGGCCTGGGATAACGCCGTGGAGTTCGTCGATTCCCTCTCCGAACCCGCATCCAACGGCGCATCCGATGCCGACGATGAAGCGCCCTCGGCGCTGGTCGATCGCGCTTTCGAGCACGGCGACCTGCCGCCCGACGGCCCGGACCTTGCGGCCATCGCCCGCGCCGCGCGATTCTCCTCGCGGGGGGTGATCTAGCATGCCTCAGGCCCGTGTCCTGCTTGGTACCGAAGTCGTCATGGACTTCATGAACGAGCGCCAACCGTTCTACCGGCAAACGCGCATGCTTATGGTCGCCGGCCGCGTGGGCGAGTTCGACCTGTGGGTAACCGCCCCTCAGGTGGTCGACCTCGTCTACCTGCTCTCCGAGGGCGGCAAGCCCGATCTGCTGCCGCGCGCCATGGAGCGCATCCGCGGCCTGCGCACCTTTGTGCAGGTGGCGGACCTCACCGCCGCGAACGTCGACCGCATGCTGGCCTCGTCGGGGCAAAACCCCGAGGGTCAGCTCATGGTCAACGCCGCCATCGACCTGCGCGCGGACTTCCTGCTCACGCATGACCCGGACGGTCTTGAAAATGGCCTGGTCAAGGTCACGAACGTGCCGGGCATGTTCGAATGGCTGTGCGAGAACCGCGATCTGGACTACACGCAAATCGAGATTTAGCGAAGCCTTCCCGCTGTCACCTTCCTGTCACTTGACACTCCCAAGTGCCAGACTACAATCGAAATTAGCACTCAAGCTGTGAGACTGCTAACGCGCCCCGCACCTGCGGGGCGTTCCGTTCGCCGGGGCATGCGCGGCCCGGCGCTCCGCCTGCGGGCGGGTGCCCGCAAGCCCGCATTCCCCACATGAACGAATCGCCCTCGCGACGCGCGGCCGGTCCCGCAGCACCAAGCACGAACGGAAAGGAAGCGCCGCACATGCGCAAGTTCAAGACAGAGAGCAAGAAGCTGCTCGATCTGATGATCAACTCCATCTACACCAATCGCGAGATCTTCCTGCGCGAGCTTATCTCCAACGCGTCGGACGCCGTCGATAAGCTGTACTTCAAAAGCCTCACCGACTCCAGCATCCAGCTGACGAAGGATCAGCTCGGCATCGACGTCGCCTTCGACAAGGATGCCCGCACCATCACCGTGTCCGACAACGGCATCGGCATGACCCAGGAGGACCTGGACCGCAACCTGGGTACCATCGCCCATTCCGATTCCATGGCCTTCAAGCAGGAGAACGCCGAGCAGCAGGGCGACGACGTCGACATCATCGGCCAGTTCGGCGTGGGCTTCTACAGCGCGTTCATGGTGGCAAAGTCCGTGCGCGTGGTGTCGAAGGCCTACGGCAGCGATCAGGCCTGGGCCTGGGAATCCGACGGCGTCGAGGGCTACACCATCGAGGAGGCCCAGCGCGAGGGCAACGGCACCGACATCATCCTGACCCTGAAGGACAACACCGACGAGGAGAACTTCGACCAGTTCCTCAGCGAGTACGGCCTGAAGGACCTCATCAAACGCTACAGCAACTACGTGCGCTATCCCGTGCGCATGGAGGTTTCGAAGTCCCGCCAGAAGCCCAAGCCCGAGGATGCCGGCGACGACTACAAGCCCGAGTACGAACAGTACACCGAGGTCGAGACCATCAACTCCATGGTGCCGATTTGGAAGCGCAGCAAGTCCGACGTACAACAGGAAGAGTACAACGAGTTCTACAAGCAAACCTTCCACGACTTCACCGACCCGGCCGCCACGTTCTCCATCCACGCTGAGGGCGCGCTGTCCTACGACGCGCTGCTGTTCATCCCCGGCCGCGCGCCGTACGACCTGTACAGCAAGGACTACAAGAAGGGCCTGGAGCTGTACAGCTCCAACGTGCTGATCATGGAGAAGTGCGAGGACCTGCTGCCTGACCACTACAACTTCGTCCGCGGCGTCGTGGACAGCCAGGACCTCACGCTCAACATCTCGCGTGAGACGCTGCAGCAGAACAACCAGCTGCACGCCATCGCCCGCAAGGTGGAGAAGAAGGTCACGAGCGAGCTGAAGAAGATGCTGAAGAACGACCGCGCCGCCTACGAGAAGTTCTTCGAGGACTTCGGCCGCGGCCTGGAGTACGGCATCTACACCAGCTACGGCATGCTCAAAGACGAGCTGGCCGACCTGCTGCTGTTCTATAGCGCCAAGGAGCAGAAGATGGTCACGCTGGCCGAGTACCTCGAGGCCATGCCTGCCGACCAGAAGTCCATCTACTACGCCGCCGGCGACAGCACCGACCGCCTGGCCAAGCTGCCTATCGTGAACACGGTGCTCGGCAAGGGCTACGACGTGCTGCTGTGCACGAAGGACGTCGACGAGTTCTGCTTCCAGGCCATGATGACCTACGGTCCCGAGGCCGAGCAGGACGCCGAGGGCAAGGACATCGAGGGAACCGGCCCCAAGGAGCTCAAGAACGTGGCGTCGGGCGACCTGGACTTCGCCTCCGAGGAGGAGAAGAAGGAGGCCGAGGAAGCCGAGAAGGACAACGAGGCCCTGCTCGCCGCCATGAAGGAGCAGCTCGGCGACGCGGTCACCAAGGTGGCCGTGTCCACGCGCCTGACCGATGCGCCGTCTGCCGTCACCACCGAGGGCCCCGTGTCGCTTGAGATGGAGCGCCTCATGTCGCAGATGCCCGACGGCATGGGCGAGGTGAAGTCGCAGCGCGTGCTCGAGCTGAACGCGAAGCACCCGGTGTTCCAGGTGCTCAAGGACGCCCAGTCCGCCGGCGATGCCGAGAAGGTGAAGCTCTACACCGAGATCCTGTACGATCAGGCGCTCATCGTCGAGGGCATGCCCATCGCCGATCCGGTCGCCTATGCGAACGCGGTCACGAAGCTGATGGCCTAAGCGGCCGTTTGCGGCACACGGCACGCGGTCCGGGAGCGCCTGCGCAAACCCGGCGGCCTGCGGGCCCGCCGTCCCGAACGGCGCGCCCGCGCCCGCTGCGCGGCCCCGACCGCCCGTCACCTGCCGAAAGCCATTCCGAATGTGAAGCCTGCCGGCCCTCAACAGGGCCGGCAGGCTTTTGTATTATGATGTTCACGCTATGCAGAAGAGCATCCACGACATATTGCAGATGATCGAAACGCCGCTTATCAGCTTCACGGTGGTGGTGCTGAGCTGCGTGTGCTTCCTGCTGTCGTTGTGGATCATCATGATCTTGGTTAGGTTCGTGGTGGGATGAGCTCGCAACGGCACATCTCGCGCGCCGGGCGGCGGGGTTAGGCACCGCTATGTGGCAGCGCTTCACATGGTATGACGTCAGGGTCATCGGCCATTACCTGGGCATGCTGGTGCTTTTCTCGTCCGTGGCGCTTATCGTGCCGTTGGTCACCGCCATCGTGTTCCGCGAATGGGTCCCTGCAAGCCATTACCTTCTTTCCATAGGGCTATCGCTCATCGTCGGGTCGGTGTTGCGTTTCCTGCGCATCGAACCCGGGCGCCTGAACCGCCAGCAAGCGTTGGTGGTCACGGGCCTGGCGTGGGTGGTCCTGGCGTTCATGGCCACCATCCCGCTGTATCTTTCGGGCCACTACAACACGTTCCTTGATGCCATGTTCGATGGCGTTTCGGGCATCACCACCACGGGCGTCAGCATCATCTCCGACCTTGACCACCTTTCCTGTGCCGATAGCATGTGGCGCTTTGTCACGATCTTGCTTGGTGGCTTGGGCCTGGTAGTGGTGGCGTTGTCGTTCGGTCTGTTCGGCAAGCGCTCGGGCGCCAGCCTATATATGTCCGAGGGCCGCAGCGAGCACGTGGTCCCCAACATCGTGCAAACCGCCCAGTTCATCGCAAAGTTGTCGCTGGGCTTCATCTGCGTGGGAACCGCTGTGCTGGCCGTCATGTGCGCGTTCGCCGGCATGGAGGCGTCGCGCGCGTTCCTCAACGGCCTATGGTTGGCCATTTCCAGCTTCTGCACCGGCGGCTTCGCGCCCATGAGCACGTCCATCCTGTACTACCATTCGTTCCCCATCGAAGTGGTGCTCATGCTCCTCATGATTATCGGGTCGGTGAACTTCGTGCTGCACTCCGAGCTGTGGAAGGGGCACCTGAACGTGTACTTCCGCGACATGGAGATCCGCACCATGTTCATCTGGATCGCCGTGATGACCTTGGTGTTCGCCGCGTCGGTGTCGGCAAGCTCGGATTTCTCGAACCTTGCCACCATGATGCGCCGCGGCGTGTTCCTGATCGTATCGGCGTTCTCCACCACGGGCTTCCAGAACGTCACCACCAACCAGCTGACCACATCGCTGACTTCCGGCGCGTTTTTGGTCATCGCCGCGCTCATGTGCGTGGGCGGCGGCGCCGGCTCCACGTCGGGCGGCATCAAGTTCAACCGCATGGGCCTGATCATCAAGTCGCTTGTGGCCACGGTGAAGGAGACGTTGGCGCCCGACTCGGCGCGCGTGGTGGTCTCGTACTACCACCTGGGAAGGCGCATCCTGTCGCCTGAAGTGGTCAAGCAGGCCATGACCGTGTTCGTGCTGTACGTGGTCACCTACGCCGTGGGCGCGCTCGTGGGCATCGCGCACGGCTACGACGCCACGCAGTCCATCTTCGAATCGGTGGCCATGGCCTCCAACGGCGGCATCTCGTCGGGCGTATGCTCCCAGGGCATGCCCGCGTCGCTCGAGCTGTTCTACATGCTGGAGATGTGGGCCGGCCGTCTGGAGTTCCTCACGTTGATTGCGCTCATCGTCGAGGTCGTGGTGACGCTCGATCCGCGCAGAGTAGTGAAGAGCAGGCTGGTGAGGCGCTCATGATGCGGAAAGGAATGGCTGCAGCGGCGCTTGCGTTCGCGCTGGCGCTCCCCGCGTTCGCGTGCCCGCAGGCAGCGTTCGCCGACGAGCCGGCAGAAGGCGACAACGCCGTCAACGTCACGCAGCTGCCTGACAGCTCGTTCATCTACGACACGTCCATCACGGACCTGAGCACTGCCGACACCTATTACGACAAGCAGACGGTGCAGGTCACTGGCGAGGTGGTGGGCGATCGCATCATCGCTGGCGATGGTCGCCATTGCTGGCTGCAGCTGGCATCGCCCTCCGATTCGTCCACGGTGTCCGTTTACCTTACCAACGAGTCCGCCGACAAGGTGGACACGTATGGCGCCTATGGCCGCAAGGGCACCACGCTGCAGGTGCGTGGCACGTTCAATCTGGCGTGTCCCGACCACGACGGCGCATCCGATCTGCATGCGCAGGTGGTGACGGTCACGGAGAAGGGCAAGGCCACTCCCGACGAGTTCGACATCAACGCGTTCACCCCGGGCATGGTGACCGTCATGATCGGCCTGGCCATGATGGTGGTGTTCTATCTGCTGCGCGAACGCCAGCGATAAGGCTACAAGGAGGAAAGCTTGCAGAGAGCGCAGGTTGTGAAACTTGACCGCGGGTATCCGCTCGTGCGATGCGAGGATGGGCGCCTTGTGCGCTGCGAACACGCAACAGCCCTGGTCAAGGGCGAGAAGGTCCGTGCCGTCATCGGCGATTTCGTCGAGGTGAACGCGCCGGAGGGCCACGACAAGGGCATCATCGAGTCCATCTGCCCGCGCGAGCGCGCCTTCGTGCGCAAGGATCCCACCGAGCGCGCCGTCCCCCAGGTGCTGGCGGCGAACTTCGACCGCGTCATCTTGGCCCAGCCGCTGGCCGAGGTGAACCTGCGCCGTCTGGAGCGCGAGCTGGTGCTGGCGTACGAGACCGGCGCCGCCGTCACGGTGGTGCTCACGAAGGCCGACCTTGCCGAGAGCGAGGAGCAGGTGGAGCAGGTGGCCGACCGCGTCCGCGCGTTGGCGGGCCCCGACGTGCGCACGCTGGTGGTGTCGGACGGCAACGCGGAAAGCGTGGAGGCCGTGCGCGCCCTCATGGCCCCCGGTACCACCACGGTGCTGGTGGGGAAGTCGGGCGTGGGGAAGTCCAGCCTGGTCAACATGCTCGTCGGCGAAGAGGTGCAGGAAACGGGCACGGTGCGCGAGGGTGACGGCAAGGGCCGTCACACCACGGTCAGCCGCGAGATGGTGGCCATCCCCGGCGGCGGGTACGTGGTGGACATGCCCGGCGTGCGCGGCCTGGGGCTGTGGGACGCCGACGCGGGCATCGGCGCGGCGTTCGCCGACATCGAGCAGGCGGCGCAGCAGTGCCGCTTCCGCGACTGCAAGCATGAGAACGAACCGGGTTGCGCCGTGCGCGCCGCCGTCCAGTCCGGCGAGATAGCCCCTGAGCGTTTCGCCAGCTACCAGGCGCTCAAGCAGGAGACGGCCACGTTGCGCGACCGCCGCGAGGAGGCCCGTCGCATGCGCGGCGAGAAGGCCAGCGACAAGAAGCGCGGCGGCCAGGGAGGTCGTCCGGGCCGTGGCAAGCGCCGCCGCTAGCACCTGCGACGTCCATGGCGTCTCCATCCGATTGCCGGGCCGTTTCGCGATCGCTTGCCAAACACGCTACAATATAAGGGTTAACCGAAAGCAACGCGCACGTCGGCGTGCGGCTGCTGCGCCCGGTCCACGGCCGCGGCCCGGCAACCCGCATTCGGCGTAAACGGACCCGAAACAAAGGACGTGCATGAATCCGGTCATCGTAATCCCGACGTTCGTGTCGCCGCGCCGCCGAAAGGACTCCGGCAGCGTGATCGCCACGTACGACCACACCACCCCGCTGAGCAATCCCGGCGAGCTGCCGCGCCTGCTCACGTCTTTGCAAAAGGTTCGCGGCATCGGGCAGATCATCGTGCTAGTCGCTGCCGAGCCCGCCATCTCCGATCAAGCCGCAGAGAAGGTGCAGGACATCGTCTCGCGCTTCCCCAGCCTCAACATCGCCATCATCGGCGCCGACGAGTGCAACCTGGTGCAGCAGCGCATGGAGCAGCTGGGCCTGGGCAAGCTGTCGAAGGAGATCGGCCTTGTCGGCTACGGCGCCATCCGCAACCTGGGCCTGGTGCTCGCCAACGTCATGGGCTTCGACTCCATCGTGTTCCTTGACGACGACGAGGTCATCGACGACGCCGACTTCCTGCAGAAGGGCGTCTACGGCCTGGGCAAGCTCACGCGCAAGGGCGTGCCTATCTTGGCGAAGACCGGCTTCTACCTGAACTCCGAGGGCTCGTACCTGTCGAAAAGCCAGGACAAGTGGTACAACCGCTTCTGGCAGCAGGGCAAGGCCTTCAACAAGTGGATCACGAAGGCCATGCGCGGTCCGCGTTTGTCGCGCAGCAACCATGTGTGCGGCGGCTGCCTGGCCATTCATAAAGAGGCGTTCAAGCGCCTGTCGTTCGACCCGTGGGTCGCTCGCGGCGAGGACCTGGATTACATGCTGAACCTGCGCATGTACGGCAGCGACATCTGGTTCGACAATCAGTGGAGCCTGCGCCACTTACCGCCGGCGTCCACCAGCGAGGGCACGCGCTTCCGCCAGGATATCTACCGTTGGCTCTACGAGTACCGCAAGATGGAGTACAGCCGCACGCAGATCGACTTGATGCAGGTCAAGCCGCAGTCCCTCGAGCCCTACCCGGGCCCGTTCCTGGAGCCGGGCATCACGAAGCGCATCCGCATCACGGCCATCCTGCGCAGCCTTGCCCGCAAGGACAAGAAGGCGTACCGTCAGGCCGCCAAGGCCGCGCGCACCGAGGCCGTCATGTACGCGCAGCGCAACTGCTCGAAGTATTTCGAGTTCCAGTTCGTATGGCCCGAGCTCATGGCCCGTATGGACAGCGACCAGATCTTGCACACGGCCATCGTGCAGTCCGTGGCGCGTCGTCAAGCGGCGGCGAACATGGCGGCGGCGTTCCCCGTGGCGGGAGCCGGCGCGGGCGTCGACCCGGGCGTGACCAGCGAGATTCGCCTGAACATAGCCGAATAGGGAAGGCGGCGCGGCGCAATGGACGTGTTCGCTGCCTTCATCGCGCCCGCTTTGGCGGGCGTGTTCGTCGGCGTGATGTCGGGGCTTCTCGGCGTGGGCGGCGGCACCATCATGGTGCCCATCTTCCGCCTGGCGTTCGGCATGAGCCCGCTTGCCAGCACGGCGACCAGCCTGTTCGCCATCATCCCCACGTCCATTTCGGGCGTGGTCGCGCATGCTCGCGCGAAAACCTGCGTGCCCAAACTCGGCTTGGCGCTAGGCGTGGGAGGCGCGGTCATGTCGCCGATGGGCGTGTGGCTGGCAAGCGTCTCGCCCGGCTGGCTGGTCATCTGCGTGGCGGCGATAGTCATCGGGTTCAGCGCGTTCAAGATGTTCAAGAAGGCCGTGAAGTGCGCGCCCACGCCCCGCGCGGGGCGGGCGGGCGGCAACGTGCAAGCGGCGAGTGCGAAGGCCGTGCCCGATCAGCCTGTTCTTTCCCGCAAGCAGTACCTCCAGGGCGCGTGCATCGGCTTGATCGCCGGCTTGGCATCCGGTTACGTGGGCGTGGGAGGCGGCTTCATCATGGTGCCGCTTATGCTGGCCGTCCTGGATATCCCCATGAGCTTGGCCTCGGGGACGTCGCTTATCGCCATCACGATCTTGGCCATCCCCGGCGTCATCGAGCAGGGCCTGCTCGGCAACATCGAATACCTGGCGGGCATCGCCATCGTGGTCGGCAGCATCCCCGGCGCCCTGGTGGGCGCGCGGCTGGTGCGCGTGGTGCCCGAGCGGCAGCTGCGGTTCATCTTCGGCGGCTTTTTGCTGGTGGCGGCCGTTATGCTCATGCTCAACGAATTCGGTATACTGGGCTGACGCCGCACGCGGGCCTTTTCGGCTTGCCCGTCGTGCCCGATAAGGAAGGAGTCGGCGTATGAACGTCGATATGGAGGACAACCGCGCAAGGCTTCCGCGTTACTTCACGCTCGAGATGCTCATGTCGGTGATGGTGGCGCTATCGGGCCTTGTGCTCATCTGGAACCTGGTATCGCCTGTCGTCAGCGTGTTGGCGCTGTTCATCGCGGGCATGGTGTTCACCCTGTCCATCACCGTGCTCATCCGCCTGCTCATGGACCCCGACTCCGTGCGCGCGCGCCAATCCAGCAACGTGCTGCAGCTGGCAAGTCAAACCCTTGAGGCCATGGGCGAGGAAGGCCTGGACAGCAAATCCGCCCAGCGCATCTGCAGCCTGCTTTTGCCCTCCACCGCGGCCATCGCCGTGGCGATCACCGACGATCGCTTCATCTTGGGTTACGCCGGCTACGAGGAATCGCACAACCTTTCCGGCAGCGTCATCCGCACGCATGCCACGTACTCCACGCTGGCGGACGGCAAGACGCGTGTGCTGTTCACCCCCGAGGAGATCGGCTTCCCCAAGGGCACCCATGGCATCAACGCCGCCATCATCGTGCCGTTGACCGTGGGCAAGGACGTGAAGGGCACGCTGAAGTTCTACTACCGCCGTGCCGGCCACATCAGCGAAACCCAGAAATCCATCGCCACCGGTTTCGGCCAGCTGCTGTCCACGCAGATGGCGGCATCGGCGCTCGAGGAGCAAACGGCCCTGGCCACCAAGATGGAGCTCAAGATGCTCCAAAGCCAGATCAACCCGCACTTCCTGTTCAACACCATCAACACCATCGCGTCGTTCACGCGCACCGACCCCGCGCGTGCCCGCACGCTGCTGCGCGAGTTCGCGAAGTTCTACCGCAGCACGCTTGAGGATTCCGGCGACCTGATCGAGTTCCGTCGCGAGCTCGAGCAGACGCAGCGCTACTTCATGTTCGAGCTGGCGCGTTTCGGCGAGGACCGCTTGGAGCTGATCTGCAACGTGGAGCCCGAGGTTGAGGACATGATGGTGCCGCCGTTCTTAATCCAGCCCCTGGTGGAGAACGCGGTGCGCCACGCCATGCCCTCCGAGGGCAAGCTGACCATCCGCGTGGAGGGCGTGCGCCAGGGCGACGACGTCATCGTCTCCGTTATCGACGACGGCAACGGCATGACTCAGGAGGCTTGCAACAACATCCTTCATCCCGGTTCCACCACGGGTTGCGGCATAGCCGTGGGCAACGTGCACGACCGCATCTGCGGGTATTTCGGCGCGGGCACGCATTTGGAAGTGGAAAGCGAGCTGGGTCAGGGCACCACGGTGCGCCTGGTTTTGGTCGAAGGCGCTCTGAGACAATATTAGGAAACGAAAACGGCCCCGCAGATGCGGGGCCGTTGATTGCGAATGGTGCCCGAGGCGAGAGTCGAACTCGCACGTCTTTCGACAACGGTTTTTGAGACCGCCGCGTCTGCCATTCCGCCACTCGGGCATTGAGCTTTACCATTGTACCGGATGATTCTGGTCCGCACAACAGGAAATGGAGATGACTTTATGGTTGAGAACGCAGCATTGACGGAGATGCCGTCGGACGAGCTGCTCGAGCAGCGCATCGACCGTTACCTTGACGAGCATTGGGAGGATATCGTCACCGATATCGATAGGCTTGTGCGCATCCCCAGCTTCGAGGACCTTGGCGCAGCGGTCGAGGGCGCGCCGTACGGTCCCGGCCCGCGCAAGGCGCTCGACGCCGCGCTCGCCATGGCGAACGACATGGGCTTCGAGGTTCACGACGACGCCGGCCACGTCGGCTACGCCGATCTTGCCGGAACATCCGAGGAGCAGCTGGGCATCATCGGCCATATCGACGTGGTGCCGGCGGGCCCGGGCTGGCATTTCGAGCCGTACCAGGTCACGCGCAAGGACGGCTACTTGCTGGGCCGCGGCGTCATCGACGATAAGGGCCCGAGCGTGGTGGCGCTGCACGCCATGAACCTGTGGCGCTGCATGCAGTTCGACGGCCAGGCGCCGCGGCTTCCCTACACCCTGCGCTTCATCTTCGGCGTGAACGAGGAAACGCGCATGGACGATGTCCATTACTACCGCGCCCATCACGCCGACCCGGCGTTCCTGTTCACGCCCGATGCTGAGTTCCCCGTGTGCTACGGCGAGAAGGGCATCTATCACAGCCTTATGACCAGCGCTGATGTGCCGGTTGAGCAGCGTACGGTGATTTCGCTCGAAGGCGGCACGGCGGTGAACGCGGTGCCGGGCCATGCGCAGGCGGTGGTGCGCGCGGGGGCGTGCGAGCTTCCGACGGCGCAGGACATCGAACTGGAAGTGCTTGACGGACGCGATGCCGCGGCGGTCTTGAAGGCCGCCGGCGCACAGGCGGATGCTGCCGGCTGCCGCCTGGCGCGCATCACGGCCACGGGCCGCAGCGCGCACGCGAGCCTGCCGCAGGGCGGCGTGAGCGCCATCGGGATGCTGATCGGTTACTTGCTGGAGAACGGCCTGATCGGCGAAGAGGAGCGCGCCTACTTCCAGACGGTGGCGCGCATCGCGGCGGCAACGGACGGGACCACGGTCGACCTCGCCTGCTCCGACGCCGATTTCGGCGAGCTCACCATCGTAGCGGGCCATGCCGCCATGCAGGGCGGCCGCTTCACGCAGACCATCGACGTGCGCTACCCCACCACCATCACGGGCGACGAGGTGCACGCGAAGCTGGAGGCGCTGGCGCAGGCAGCGGGCGGCACGTGCGAGAAGACGCGCGACGACGCGCCGTTTTTGCTCGATCCGCAGGGACCGGCCATCCAGGCGTTGCTGGCCTCGTACAACCAGGCAACGGGCGAGGATGCCGAGCCGTTCACCATGGGCGGCGGCACGTATGCACGCGAGTTCTCCTGCGCGGCAAGCTTCGGCCCCGAGAAGCCGTGGGAGCAGGCGCCCGAGTGGGTGGGCGGCATGCACGGGCCCGACGAAGGCGTGGGCGAGCAGCTGCTGAAGGAGGCCTTCCGTATCTACGCGCTCACCATCGGCAAGCTCATGCAGCTCGACTTGTAGGGCAAGCGCGGTCTTGTCAAGTGTGCGTGCTAAAACCACCGTTTACCGCTGAAACCGACCGCTCAAACCCCTAACTCGACCGTTCGCAGCGCAAATTGTTGGGAAAAACGGTCGGCTTTGCGCAGGGGAGCGCCCTAGCGCATCGCCGTATGCTACACTGCGGGAAGAAACGATTCTCAGATTCGCCATCTGATAAAAGGAAAGCAAGGAGGCCCTACTTATGTTGAAAGCGATGATCGTCGACGACGAGGCCCCTGCGCGCTCCGAACTGAAGTTCCTGCTCGACGAACTGGGTCAAACGGAGGTCGTCGCCGAGGCGGCAAGCGTGCGCGAGGCCATCGAGAAGCTGAAGGAATATCCCTGCGATGTCATGTTCCTTGACGTGAACATGCCCGAGGCAACCGGCCTGCAGCTCGCCGAGGCCCTGCAGCACCTGAAGTTCCCGCCTGCGGTGGTGTTCGTCACCGCCTACAGCGAGTTCGCGCTCGACGCCTTCAAGGTCAACGCCATCGATTACCTGGTGAAGCCGGTCGAAACCGACCGCCTGTCCCAGGCCATCACCCGCGTCCGCGAGCACGTGCAGCTGCATGCGCAGGCCCAGAAGTCCGAGCGCATCCCGGTCGAGAAGGCCGGCAAGAAGATCCTCATCAGCATCGATAAGATCCGTTTCGTCATGGCACGCGACGACTACGCGTATCTGCAAACCGACACGGACCGCTACTTCAGCACCGTCAGCCTGGCGCAGCTGGAGAAGCGCCTGGACGGCCATGGGTTCTTCCGCGTGCACCGCGGCTACCTGGTGAACCTGTCCATGGTCGAGGAGATCGAGCCCGTCGCCGGCGGCACGCTGCTGCTCACGCTCAACGGCGTGGAAGAGAAGATCCCCGTCAGCCGCCGTCGCGTCTCCGCGCTGAAGAAGGCCCTGGGGCTGTAAGGAGAGCTGGTTGGGCTCGGGAATATGAGCAAGTATCAGGCCGGTGCCGAAAGGCGCCGGCCTTTTTGCCGTCAGATACGGAAGGCGCTCGGCTGCTCGGTACGTGCTTACAGGCTTGCGCGCGGAATCTGCGGGCGAACCTACTGAAGTGACAGGAGCGGGGTGGAGGAGCATACGTGGAGGAGGTGCGTAAGGTGCGAAGCGGAAAGCCTGTTGCGGTATTTGCTGTGCTGCTCGTCGTATCATTTGCGACTATGAACGCCATGCCATCCGATACGTTGCTGGCCGCGTTGCTGCAGGAAGCGGTGTTGGCGCTGGTCGCACTTGTGGCCGTGGGACTCGCCGTTCCTGATGCGCTTAAGCGTTGTACGCAAACCGTGCAACAACGGAGTATTGTGCGGTTTACAGCGATCACCTTGCTCTTGGTGGGTCTTGTCGGCGGCGCGATAACGCTTCTGGCCTGGTTGTTTGCCGGTGGTGGCACTATGGCGTGCTTTGCGTCTACTGCGTTGCCATCGACTGCCGATCTTATGGAAAACCTGCTGCTCTTGTTAGGCATCTGCCTGCTCACCGGTCTGTACGAGGAATCGTTCATGCGCGTGCTGGGCATAGAGGCGTTCGAGCGGGCGTTGGATACGAAGCGCGCCATTTTGGCGTCGGCGGCGTTGTTCGCGCTGCTGCATGTGGGCGCGCCCGACGTATCGGTTGGCCAGCTGGTGCTTTTGCAGGCGGCGTTGAAGTTTGGGCAGGCTCTGCTGTTTGGCGTGATCCTGGGTGCGCTGTATGTGCGAACGCGTCGGTTATGGCCTTGCGCACTCATCCATGCCGGCTTCGATGTACTGTACCTGGCGCCAAACGTGCTCCTAGCAGGCACGATGCCCGAAACATATGCATCGGGGGCGGTGGGCGACACCGTGCTGCTTGCGGTGTCGGCCCTTATGCTCTCAGGTATCGTCTTGAAAATTCGCAAAGAAATTGCGTGATAACACTTGCGTGCATACGTCTTAGCGTGTAATATACATTTCCGCTTTGAGAAATCAGGCGCCAATTCGCGGGCGTGGCGGAATTGGCAGACGCGTACGGTTCAGGTCCGTATGGGGGCAACCCCATGGAGGTTCAAGTCCTCTCGCCCGCACCATTCAAAATCGAAAGACCCGCTTCGGCGGGTCTTTTTGCGTCTTGGATAGGTGCGCTGCAGTTCGCTCTGCTGAAGCTTGCTTTCTCGTGCTGCAGGAAGGTGCAAGATAACATGAAATTCCCCCTTGCGTAGAATAAGGAAATGACGTAACATACTTTCTTGCCTTGTTAAGGCGCCAATTCGCGGGCGTGGCGGAATTGGCAGACGCGTACGGTTCAGGTCCGTATGGGGGCAACCCCATGGAGGTTCAAGTCCTCTCGCCCGCACCATCGAAATCGAAAGACCCGCTTCGGCGGGTCTTTTTGCGTATGCGGACAATTGCAGCGCCCTGCCATTCGTTCCGCAAACCTACCTATTTCGGTGTGAAACGCTGTGCTTCATTCTTGTTAACGCAGCGTTGCTGTCTTCGGGCCTGTCTTGCTTGCTACTATAGTGCGGAAACCTTAATACCGTGGCGATGATTCCCGAAGGAAATATGCTTATGGAAATGCTCGAGTTCGTGTTGCTGTTGTTGGCGGCGGTGCTTGTCTCCGCCGTGCTCGACCAGGTCACCCCGCGCGTGTCGTTGCCGTTGGTGCAGATCGCGCTGGGCGCCGTCATCATCTTGCTGGTGGGCACGCCCGTCGACGTGGCAATCGATCCCGAGCTGTTCCTCGTGCTGTTCATCGCTCCATTGCTGTTCGACGAATCGCGGCATGCAAGCAAACGTGGGCTGTGGGACAACAAGGGGGCCATCGTGTCCCTTGCAGTCGGCTTGGTGCTCGCCACGGTTTTGGTGGTCGGTTTCGTGCTGAACTGGCTCGAGCCCTCCATCCCGCTTGCGGCGGCGTTCGCCCTGGGTGCGGCGTTGGGGCCCACCGACGCCGTGGCCGTCTCGGCCCTTGGCAAGGATATCCACCTGTCCAGCCGTCAGAAATCCCTGCTCTCCGGCGAGGCGCTCATCAACGACGCATCGGGCGTCGTGTCGTTCCAGTTCGCCATAGCGGCGGCAATCACGGGCTCGTTCTCCCTGGCCAACGCTGCACAAAGCTTCGCCATCAGCTTCTTTGGCGGCATCGCGGTCGGCCTGGTGGTGGGCTTGCTGGCGGTGCTGGCGCTCGGCGCCATCCGTAGCTACGGCTACGAGAGCATCACGGTGCACGTGGTGTTCGAGGTGTTCACACCTTTCATCACGTTCCTAGCGGCCGAGCATTTCGGCACAAGCGGCATCCTGGCCGTGGTGGCTGCCGGCCTGCTCATCGCGCTGATGCCGCATAAGCCAACGCCCGCCGCTGCGCGTCTGAAGCTTGCGTCGAACAGCGTGTGGGAGGCGCTCGTGTTCGTCATCAATGGCGTGGTGTTCGTCATGCTGGGCATGCAGCTGCCGAAGGCGGTCATGCCGTCGTGGCACAGCAGCGAGACCAGCTCGCTTCTGCTGTGCGCCTTGGTGCTACTCGTCACGGCGCTGGTGGTCGGTGTGCGTTTCCTATGGGTGCTTATCATGGAGCGCATGCATCGCGGCTCCAAGCCGCGCACAGGCGGTCAGCTGATACGCGATGCCCTGGTCACCACGCTTTCGGGCCCGAAGGGCGCCATCACGCTGTCCATCATCATGACCATCCCGTTCACCCTTTCGACGGGTGAGGCGTTCCCTCAGCGCGACAACCTTATCTTCCTGGCATCGGGCGTCATCCTGTGCACGCTGCTGTTGGCGAACTTCGTGGTGCCGCTGCTTGCGCCAAAGGAGCAGGCTGACGAGCGGGACGAGCAAGCGGTGAATGCGGCGCACATCGAGATCCTCAAACGCGTCATCCGCCAAGTGCGCGAGCAGAAGACGCCGACTAACGAGGCTGCCACGCAAATCGTCGTCCGGCAGTACAGCGAGCGCATCAAGCGGCTGCGCCGCAAGAACACCTCGGCCCCGTGCTTGCTCGAGCTTCGCGCTACGGCCATCGAGCAGCAGAAGGCCCAGGTGGATAAGTATATCCGCGAAGGACGCCTTTCCCGCGCCGAAGGCGAGCGCGAGATCGAGCGCCTTGAAAGCTCAAGACGCACGCTTCTGCGTGCGCATACGCGTCGACAAGCTTTGGGCGAGGTGTGGAGTCGCTTGAAGGTGGGCACCGTGCACACGGCGCGCCGCGTCGATCGCGCGGTTCGCCACGTGGTGGACGATGAATCGCAGATCGAGCAGCATCGCCAGCTGCGCATCGAGCTGGAGGAGTGCGCGCTTGCGTACTACAACCTTCGTATGACCGACGAGAACCTGGAAATCGCCGATGGTGCGGGCGTGCTTGCGGCGGAATGCCGCTCCACGCTGGCGTTTTTGCGCGCGGCCAATGAGCCGGAGAAGCTGGCCAGCGCCAACGTTGCGGGCAGCGTCGTCGGTATGGACGCCGGCGGCATGCGCGGCGCGCTAGAGGGCATGGACACGCAAAAGATCCAGGTGATCAAGGCGCGCGTGTCCGATGTGGAGGCAGACGCCCTGCGCATCGAGCTTGAGGAGATCCAGGCGATGCGTGACGAGGGCGCCATCAGCCGCGAGACGGCGCGCAACTTGCGCGAAGAAGTATACTTGCTTCAAATGACCATTGGAGATTAGGAACCGAATGAGCTCGTACACCACCATCGAGGGGCGCGCCGTCGCCGAGATCGAGGAGAAGAAAAGCCGCTTCATCGCCAGCCTGGCCCATGTGGAGACCGAGGAAGAGGCGCTGGCGTTCCTCGAGGAGATCCGTGCGGCGAACCGCATGGCGCGTCACAACGTGTATGCATATATCCTGCGCCAGGGCGGCGCGGGTGCCGCAGGGCGCGTTCGCTATTCCGACGATGGCGAGCCTCAGAAGACCGCGGGCCTGCCCACTCTCGAGGTGCTGCAGCATGCGGGGCTGACCGACGTGGTGTGCGTGGTCACGCGCTATTTCGGCGGCGTGCTGCTGGGCACGGGCGGCTTGGTTCGCGCCTACACCCAGTCAACTCAGGCGGGTATCGATGCCGCGCAGTTGGTGGTGGTGTCGCGCTGCGTGGATTTGCGCATCCGCATAGCGTACCCGCGTTACGAGCAGCTGATGCGTCTGGCGGAAGACCACGGCGCCAAGGTGCTGTCAACCGATTTCGCCGATGCGGTCACCATGAACCTGCGCATGCTCGATGGCACGCAGCAGCCTCTGCTTGATGCGCTGACGGCGCTGGAGCGCGGCCAGGAGGACGTGGAGGTCGGCGACCCCATAGACGCCGCTTTCTAGGACGTGTACTGGTCCATGAAGTCCAGAATCTCTTGGCGGGAGTGCAGGCCCGTTTTCGCGTAGATGCGCTTGATGTGGGCGTGTGCGGTGCTGGGGCTGATGTAAAGTTCCTCGGCAACGCGCTTCTGCGTCCAGCCCAGCGCGTACAGCGCAAGCACTTCCACCTCGCGGTCGGAGAGCAGGAACTGCTTGCCCATCTGCTCGGCATTGTTTCGCATGGTGGCCTTGCGGATATCGGCGATGGAATCGCCCTCGTCAAGGCCCATCAGCCGCACCAGCCGCATCCCGCGTTTGGAACCGGGCTGCGCGTTGCGGCTCTCGTCCGCCGTTTCGTCCTGATCGACGCTTTCGATGGGCATTACCCCTGCGCATTGCAAGGGGTTCGGGGTACCGACCGCACCGGCGGTACCGGCGCCCATAGGCGCCGCATTTGCGCAAGCGGCGCACTCGCTGTATTCGCCAGCGTTGTTTTTCAAGATCGTGAGCGCTTCCACATTCGCTTGCGCCCGCGACAGCTGCTTCTCCAGGCGCTCCATGCGGCGTACGTGCAGATCGTGGCGCTCATCGGCTTCCATCTGGGAGACCTTGAGGAACTGGCCGAGCGCCACCTGCGTGGAGATGACCACGCAGGTGCCCATGATGGCGTTGATGAGCAGGTCGTTCGTGGAAAGCGACTGCACGTTTATCAGCGTCACGCGCGCGATGGCGCGGCAGCCGAGCCACACGATCCAGCCGCCCAGCGCGTAGTAATACGGGTCGCGCCAGCCGAAGCTCATAAATGCGATGATGATGTACCAGGTGAACGCTACCAGCAGCGCATTGAGCGTGGTGGTGAACACCGCGCCGATGTCCGGCATATCGGGGAAGGCCGCATACAGCACCAGTGCGGCGCACGCGAACAGCTCCAAGAGGATGAACATGCCCACGGTCATGACGCTCTTGCGCTTGTGCATCATCAAGGAAATGACGATGACGCAAATGGCTATGGTGAGCAGGCCATATGCAACCCGGGTGGCGGGCTGGAACGCGATGGGCGTACCGTCTGGGTAGCCGCGCAAGAAGCCGTCCACGATGGAGAGCACGCCGATGCTCGTTGCCGTCGCCGTGAGGAAGCGCTTGCTCGACAGCAACGTGGTGGCGAATCCGAAGAAGTCGTCGTTGGGCGTGAACGACTCGATATCGTTCGCCAGCTTGTTCTTGCGCGCGCTCAGCATGCAGGGGAACTGCAGGAGGGAGAGAGCGGCGGCAACGTAGAAGCCGTAGGTGCCGATGAGCGAGCAAACGTATATTTCCACCTCGCTGATGGCAAGGGCGCTGAACACATACAGCACGGCGGTGGTGCTGCCGCATCCGCGTGCGCGGCGCAGCCAATAGAAGATGGCGAACGATGCGAAGAACGTGACGGTCGCGCATAGCCAGAAATGCACGTTCGGCCAGAAGGCGCCTGCAATGTGGGCCAGGGGAAGCAGCAGCACGCACAGCGCCTCCAATGCAACGCACGTGCGCATGATGCGGTTGGTGGTGCGCTTTTTCAGGCGGATCTTCCGCGCTCCGATGACAAGCAGGATAACGGCCATGAAGGAAAGCGCCACGAGCATGCTGCCATCGGTGAATATCCCCTCATCGGTGTGGGTATAGCTGCCGTAGCCGGCAACGATAAGCCCCGCGCGCGCGAAGCACAGGCCCAAGATGGAGGGGAGGAGCGGGATGTACAGGCTGAGCAGCTTCATGCCGGTTGGCATAGGGTGAGCGGCGTCGTCGGGCGTAAGGCGGCCTGTGCGCGTTCGAGCACTCGGCTTCGCGCCGACGGCGCTTGAAGCGCTTGCCGGTTGTCCAGAGGCCGAGGCCCCTCCGTGCCGTTGTGCGCGCTGAGCGATCGAATCGCCCGTTTCGTTGATCCTCACTGATCCTCCTGGTTCATGCAGCGCGATTTGCCAGGTGGCCGTCCCTCTCCCCAAAAGGCCGGCTTACTTGTTCGCAAATTCCCTCAAAGAGGGTATGCGCGAAACGCCATGTTCGCCATCATAACATAAGGGAAATAATGCATAGTAACAGCAACGTTAACTGTAGGGGGTATCGATATGGCGAACGAGCAGGAAATCACGTTCGATGAGCCGGATGAGGGCCGTGACATCTACCACGAGCCGGACGACCGTGCGCTCATCCGCACGAAGGACGTGTACCAGACCGAGCTGGACAACGGCGTGGAAGGCTACTCGGAAACGATGCTCGCCATCGTGGCGAACTTCAAGAACGCCGGCAAGCCCGAGGGCTTCAACGTGCAGAGCATGGTGGGCAAGTCGAAGCGCGGCGAGGTGGCGTTGCGCCTGTTCGCGGTGGTCGACGACTCCGTTGCCGACCCGGTGTTCGTGAAGGTGGGCTTCAAGAGCCGCGGGTGCCTGGCCATGACCGGTTGTGCAAGCGCCATCTGCTCCATGATCGAGGGCAAGACGTTCTCGCAGGCGTTGGAGCTGACGCCCAAGGACGTGGAGCTTGCGGTAGACGGCGTGCCGAAGGGCAAGGGGCATACCACCCTGTTCGCCATCGAGGCCGTGCGCGGCCTGGTGGGCGACTGGATGTACCGTTGCGGCATGCCGCTTGCGGAGATGGACGAGAAGCTGCCCTGCGACGAGATGTCGGTGGCGTGCTTGATGTGCGAGCATTGCAGCCTGCGCGACACGCGCGTCGAGATGAGGGTTAACGAGGCCATCGCGAAGCAGAAGGCCGGCGAGGCGAAATGAGCGAGCAGATGAAGACGGCCGGGGAGCCTCTGGGCCAGGATGTCGTTTCGGAAGACGCGGAATCGGCGGTGGGGGAGGTTGCCGCCAACCAGGGCGTCGCAGCCGCTGGGAATGCGGAAGCTGCCGCAGTCGGCGTCGATGAGGCGCCTGAAGGGGAAGCGGCCGACGAGCCCACGGAGGAGGAGCTTGCGGCCGCACGCGAGCTGGCGGAGAACAACGCACTTGCCGATGTGTTCGATGACGTGCGCAAACAGTCTGCCGACAGCCACCTGGTCACGCCCGAGCGTTGGCCTGAGATCGGCTTGGTGCCCGAGCATATGACGGCCGAGGACTTCGAGATGTTCGTGTACGAATGGCTCGATGATTACCAGGCGGAACACAAGGAAGAGATCGAGGCGGAACGCGCCGCCGAGCGCGCGAAGGCCGCCGCGGTGCGTTCTGCCACTCGAGCGGTGGGCGTGCCCCCGAAGATCCCGAACCGCCGCTTGAAGCAGATCGAGGCCGACAACGAGGCGAAGGCGGCCGAGGCTGCCGATAAGGCGCCGGAAGCCGTTGAGGATTCCGCTGAAGCCGAGTCCGCCGCGGGCGTCGATGCTTCCGTGCAGGTCGATAACGCTGCGGAATCCGCCGAAAGCGCCGCCGTCGCCGTAACGCCTGCGGCTTCCGAGCCCGCCACGGCTTCCCCTGATAGCGCAGCCGAAGATGACCAGCCTGCCGAGGACGACAGGAGCCCCTTCGCCGGCTTGCGCATCCCCGAGGGCTACCGCCTTGAGCAGATCGACGGCGAATGGGTGCTTGTGGAGGACGAGAACGCGGCACCCGTGCGCAAGGAGATCAAGTGCAACCGCATCAAGGTGCTCATGGGTATGCACAGCTACTACCTGTACGATGAGACGCTCATGACTGCCAGCTACGCGCGCTGGGCGTTCCTAGCGGCCGAGGACAACCCGGTGGTAACGTTCGTCGAATGCGTGCGCGAGGATTCGCGCGTGTACCCTCGCCCCTATGCCGCCGAGTGCCTGAAGAACCCGCCCTTCCGCATGACCGACGAGCAGATCGAGGAAACGTGGCAGGCTGTGCGCGATTCCGGCAACTATCCGGACATCGAGCGCACCGAGGCATCCAACGGCGACGTGTACTACTATTCCACGCAGTACCTCGAGTCCGGCTATGCGGCATCGCTGGCCGAATACGATGCGGTGGAGCGCCCCGCCGACGTGTAATGCCCGATGAGGGCCTAGCGCGCAGCAGCCATACGCAACGCAATGCGTCCCGAGCAGTCTCGCTCGGGACGCATTTTTTTGCTAACCCTAGAACGCAAAAACGCCCCCCGCTGTCTGCGCAACGGGGGGCGTTTGCGATTCAAGCTTGCTTTGCCGGTCTAGCTTGCCAGCTTAGCGTTTACGGCAGCAGGTTCAGGCTCTGCAGCTCGGCCTTGACGTCGTCCATGCCGTAGTAGTCCAGGCAGTCGGCCGTCGGGCAGCCTTTCTCGGAATCCCAACCAAACTTCTCGTACAGCATGGTCAGGCCCTTCTGGAAGTCTTCCTTCTCCATCTTGTCGGTGCCCTTGGTGAACGGCTCCTTGTCCGGGTCCTTGGTGAACGGCCACTGGGTGATGACGTCGTGGATGGTGCGGCAGTCGTTGCAGCCGATCTTGCCGTCCTTGTCGGTCATGCCGCGCACGGTGTTGGCGCGCTGCAGCGTCATGATCTTAGCGGCGCGCTTGTACAGCTCGTCGGTGGTGATGTCCTCGCCGGTGACGGCCTTGTAGAACTTGGCCTCCAGGTCGAGGTCGCCGCGGTAGTTACGGCTCTTCGACGGGGACTGGGCCATCGGCCACACCCAGTTGCACAGCGTCAGCGAGTCATGCAGCACGTCGGTGACGATGGACCACCAGCAGAAGTTCGCCTTGTGCTCATTCATCGGCTTGTAGTCCTTGGCGTCGTCCAGAGCGTCCTCGCCGCCCCACAGCTCGGCAGCGATCTGCTGCTTCAGCTCATGCGGAAGGCCGCACTGCAGCATGTTCTGATGCGAGTGGATCATGGGGTCGCGGTTGAACACCATGTTCAGCAGGCCGCCGACCTGGCCGTAGGACTCGATTGCGTGGTGCACCGGCCAGCCGCGGTAGTTGATCAGGCAGCTAGCGGTGGTGTCGAACCACTCCATGTCGTCCCAGCGCGGGCACCACACGAGCGGGCCGTGGCCAAGGTAGGACATCTCGTTGTCGTTCTGGGCGATGTGCTTGAGCAGTTCGACCATGATGGTCGGGTCGTTCTTCTCGAACTTGGTCCAGTCGAACATGTTGTACTCGGCCTCGGGCAGCACCTTCTTGAAGATGCCCTTGGACACGCAGTGCGCGATGTCGCGGTAAATCTGAGCGTAGTTGCACCACATGCCCAGGTCGTCCATCGTGCCGCCGACAACCTGGTCCCAGATCAGGCCGTCCTCGGTGGAAGCCTTGACGGGGGTGTGCTCGCCCAGGATCTTCACCATGTAAATGGAGAACGGGAAGTTCGGCACGCAGGTGTTGCCGGTGATCTCGAAGCCGCCGTTCTTCTTGGCGTTCGGCACGCGCATGTCGGAGTAGCAGTGAATCGGGCAGCTGTGGCAGCCGTTCATCTTGATGGTGTACTTCTCGGCCTCGGGACCCTCGTCCTTGGTGGTCTTCATGCAGCGGTAGCCGACGGTGTTGATCTCGCCCGGCTTCGGTTCGCCGGTCTCGATCGGCTCGCCCTCGGCGTCGGCCCAGTACAGGCCCTTGCGAGCAGTCCAACGGGTGCCCTTGTCGTAGTACTCTGCCCATTCCTGCTGGGTGGACGGCACGACATGGTTGTTGTTGGAGCCGACGATCTCGCGCAGCATGTAGTCGGACAGATCGGCCAGGGCCTTCGGGTCCTTGACGTTCACGCTGCCGTTGCCCTCGACGACCAGTGCCTTGAGCTTCTTGGAGCCCATGATGGTGCCCAGGCCAGCGCCGGCGGAGTGGTTACGGGAGTTCATCATGACGGCGTAGGGCAGCAGGTTCTCACCGGCAGGACCGATGGTCGCCACGCAGGCACGGTTGCCCTCGAGGCGGTTCAAAGCCTCGGTGGTGGAACGGGTGCCCATGCCCCAGACGAAGGAGGCGTCCTTGATCTCGACCTGATCGTCCTTGATGTGCAGGTACACCGGCTTGTCGGATTTGCCCTCGACGATGATGGCATCGTAACCGGCCAGCTTGATGCGGGCGCCGATCATGCCGCCGCAGTGTGCGTCGACGACCAGATGGTCCTTGCTGAACGTGGACAGGAAGCTGATGGTGGTACGGCCAGCCAGCGGCACGCCGGAAGCGGTCAGCGGACCGACGGCGTAAACGATCTTGGACTCCTCGGAAAGAGGATCGGTGCCAGCGGGCACCTCATCGTACATGATCTTGTTGGCAAGGCCCATGCCGCCGATGTATTCCTTATAAGGTGCGGTGGACTCGGTGGTGATGCTGCCCGTCGTCAGATTGACGCGCAGGATCTTGCCGGCCCAGCCGTATGACTTCTCGTCAGCCATGTTGCATCTCCAAATCTCTTCTCGATACATGCGTTGCGTGACATGTCGGGCGATTCGGGTGCAGACGACAATTCGTCACTGGGCAGTGTTGCGCACCTTATGAATCGGGTATCCCCTCTTTGAGGGTAATTTATGGAAATGGCCTGGTAAACGGCGAACGGATTGGATTTTCCGGCGAATGAGGGGACAAATTCGACCGCATTGACCCCCAAAGAGGGGATACCGAAAAAGAGGTGAGCCGCATACTACTTACCGTTGCGTGACCCGGAAAGGGCGAAGAGTGTGCGCCGGAAATCAGAAGGGACGAGGCGGACGAGGCCTCGGCTGAGGGAGGAACCGGCGCAAGGTAGCGACTCACCAATATATGTGAGGGGGAGTACTGAGAATGTCAGATACGAATACAAGCGGCAGCGCCCCGGTCAAGAAGAACATCACCCGCCGTGACGTGCTGGCCATGGCCGGCTGCGGCGTTGCAGGTTTGGTCGTCGGCGGCGCGCTGGCCAGCTGGGGCGTCACCCAGGAGTCCATCGCATCCGGCCGCATCGAGCTGCGCACCACGCCCACCAAGATGATCGTCACCGATCGCGCCCGTTGCTCGGGTTGCCAGCGCTGCGAGATGATGTGCACGTTGAAGAACGACGGCCGCGTGTGCCAGCACATCGCCCGCGTGCGTGTGTGGGATAACTATTACTGGGGCAAGTCCGCCGACACCGGCGACGGCTCCTTCGGCGACGGCAAGGGTGCTTGCGAGTTCACCGTCGAGCACTGCAAGCAGTGCGCCGACGCGCAGTGCGTGAAGTACTGCCCGGTCCACGCCATCTACGCCGACGAGAAGACCGGCGCCCGCACGGTCGACACCAAGAAGTGCATCGGCTGCGGCATGTGCAGCCAGGCTTGCCCCTGGAACATGCCCCGCGTCGACACCGAGACCGGCGTGTCCACGAAGTGCATCTCCTGCGGCCGCTGCGCCGAGCAGTGCCCCAATGGCGCCATCCAGTTCATCGATTGGCAGGATATCGCGCAGAAGATCATCGACGAGGGCATCGTTCGTACGACGACCGCGGTCACCGCGTAATCGTTTCGGGGCGATATACCTCGCATGATGCGAACGCCCGCGCGGCAAGCGCGGGATGTGAAAGGTCGAAAACCTTATAACCGCGACCAAGGAAAGGAGTGAGCGCGAGATGATGGACGACGCAGCGGTGTTCTCGGTGCTTTCGAAGTGCTTCGGTTCCGTTGAGAAGGACGAATGGAAGCAGATGACGCGCAGCGCTGCCTGGGCCGAGTTCATGGACGGCGTTCGCCGTCTTTTGCAGGACGACACGCGTTTCGGCAAGCAGGCAACCCCCATCGAGCGCATGCATGTGCGCGCGCCCATGCAGGAATTCCTTTCCGCCAACGAGGTCGACGAGCTGTTCTGCCCTCCGCTTTTCGATGAGAAGCAGGGTTTTGCGGCGCGTCACTTCACCGGAGGGCTTCCCCAGTCGGCGATTCCGGTGGAATCGCTGTACACGGATTGGAACACTCCCGACAACGTGAATCCGCTCATCGGCAAGCAGAAGGGCCTGTACCTGGGCGCTTCGGCGCGTTACATGCGGGCATTGATCGAGCAGCTGGGCCTGGAGGTGCCGGCGGAATACGCCGACTGCCCCGATCACCTGGCATTGGAGCTTGACCTGGTGGCAGTTCTGCTGCGAAGCGGCATGGACGCCGAGGCTCGACAGTTTGTGGCCGAGCGCTTCGATTGGTTGACCGACTACCGGTTGAAGTTGCTGAAGCTTGACGATGACGCGCGGTTCTACATCAGCCTGGTCGACGTGATCTTGGGCATTTGCGCGGAACAGCGCGCGGAGTCCGAGTCCGACCAGACGGCTTGATGGCGGTTCGCATCATGGATGAAACGATGACGCAGGATGCATATAGAGAGGAATCAGCAATGTCAGAAAACGCTATTACCAGGCGAAGCTTTCTGGCCGGCAGCGCCGGGGTCGCAGCAGTAGCGGCCGGCGCGGGCTTCATGAGCTTCGGCGCCTGGGAGCAGGCTGACGCGAGCGGGACGAAGGATGTGGAATCCCACACCGCTTACTCGCTGTGCAACTCCTGCTCTTCCAAGTGCGGGTTCAAGGGGTACGTGGTCGACGGCAAGCTCACCAAGATGATCGGCGAGCCCAGCCATCCCCACTGCGAGGGCACGCTGTGCGGCCGCGCATACGGCTACGCGTCCATCGCCTACTCCGAGGACCGCTTGACCGACCCCTTGAAGAAGAACGCCAAGGGCGAGTTCGAGAAGATCAGCTGGGACCAGGCCTACTCCGAGATCGCCGAGAAGGTCAAGTCCATCATCGGCTCCGACGGCCCCGAGGCCCTGGCCATGGTCCAGGACCCGCGCCCGTCCGGCTCCTACTACACCAAGCGCTTCATGCAGGCGCTCGGCAGCGCCAACGTGTACACGCACGGCGCGGCCTGCAACATGTCGAAGAACTCCGGCTTCACGCAGGTCATCGGCGCGGGCGACTACCTGGCCGACGTCGAGAACGCCAAGGCCTGCATGTTCATCGGCCGCAGCTACGCCGACGCCATCCGCCCGAGCCAGCTGCACGCCCTGGAGAAGGCGCACGAGAACGGCGCGTACATCGTGCTGGTCGACCCGCGCCTGAACAACTCCATCGCCTTCGCCGACGAGTGGCTGCCCATCAACCCGGGCACCGACCTGGCGCTGGTGCTGGCCATGAGCCACGTGCTCGTCGACCGCGGCCTGTACGACAAGAAGTTCGTGTCCGAGCAGGCAACCGGCTTCGACGAGTGGGCCGCCACCCTGGGACAGTACACGCCCGAGTGGGCAGCTGAGATCACCGGCCTGAAGGCCATCGACATCGAGCGCGTCGCGGTGAAGTTCGCCGAGTGCGCCCCGGCCGCCTGCATCGAGCCCAGCTGGCGCGGCGCCTATGGCTGCAGCTATGCCAACTCCGGCGAGACCGCCCGCGCCGTGGCCTGCTTCAACGGCCTTCTAGGCTGCTGGAACCAGAAGGGCGGCGCCCTGTTCAGCGCGTCGGTCAAGGCCGGTGACGTGGACAAGGCCAAGTTCCCGTCCGTGCCCAAGGTCGAGGCGAAGATCGCCGGCCAGTCCGAGTACCCGCTGTCCCTGTCCGGCATGGGCGTCAACGTCTACGCCGCGCAGCTTGCCAAGGAAGGCAAGATGAAGGGCATGTTCTTCTACAACTCCAACATGGTGGCGGGCTATTCCAACCCGGCCTACCTGCAGGAGTGCCTGGCCAACCTGGAGCTGTCGGTGTGCATCGACGTCCAGATGACCGAGACGTGCCACGCGTGCGACTACGTCCTGCCCGACACCAGCTACCTCGAGCGCCTCGAGCTCCCCGAGTTCTACGGCGGCAAGATCCCGGCCGTGGCCATCCGCGACCAGGTCATCGAGAAGGTGCACCCCAACACCAAGCCCGTCGACCAGATCTTCTCCGAGCTGGCCGATGCGTGCGGCGTGGGCCAGTACTTCGACTTCACCGTCGAGGAGCTCGCCGATGCACAGCTCAAGACCGTGGGCCTGTCCCTCGACGGCCTGCGCGCCTGCGGCGTGAGCACCTTCCCCGAGAAGGCGTTCAAGTACGGCTCGTACCCGAAGTGGAAGACGCCCTCCGGCAAGTTCCAGTTCGCCTCCGATGCCTGCGAGAAGGCGGGCCTGCCCCGCACCCCGCAGTGGCTTGAGCCCGCGGTGGCCGTGCCCGAGGACGGCAAGTCCTTCCGCCTGATCGGCGGCAAGCAGGCCATCCACACCCACACGCAGACCGCCGACTGCGAGCCGCTCATGGCCATCACGAAGCAGTACGGCCTCGAGCGCGTGTGGATGAACGCCCAGCGCGCCGAGGAGCTCGGCATCTCCGACGGCGACACCGTCGAGGTCTCCAACGAGCAGCACACGGGCAAGGTCCAGGTGAAGGTCACCCAGCGCATCAACCCCGACGCGCTGTACATGCCCAGCCACTACGGCTGCTCCTCGAAGGAGGAGAAGACGGCGTACGGCGTCGGCCTGCGCCAGATGGACTACGTGCCCTTCCGCATCGAGCCCGGCTACGGCGGAATCTGCTCCCAGGAGGCCGTCGTCACCGTCAAGAAAGTAGGTGCATAGCATATGGCACGCTATGGAATGCTTATCAACACCAAGAAGTGCATCGGCTGCTACGCCTGCCGCACCGCGTGCCAGCGCCAGAACGGCTTGGATCCGACTGACTCGTTCATCCGCTTCGAGGAGCGCGAGGTCGGCGAGTATCCGAGCGTGAGCGTCGAGCACGTGCCGCTGCAGTGCATGCACTGCGAGGACGCGCCGTGCGCCAGCGTCTGCCCGACCGGAGCCGCCCACATCGGCCCCGACGGCATCGTCGAGGTCGACCAGGGCCGCTGCATCGGCTGCCTGTACTGCATGGCCGCCTGCCCCTACCAGGTGCGCAACCGCAACGAGAAGACCGGCGCCGTCGACAAGTGCCGCTTCTGCAACGTGTCCAACTACACGAGCGGCACCGAGATGTGCAGCTGCGTGACGGCCTGCCCGACCGGCGCGCGCATCTTCGGCGACCTGGACGACCCGGACTGCGAGCTGGTGAAGGAGATCGCCGCCACGCACGCGGCCCCCATCGCCGGCGACCTTACCAAGTCCAAAGTCTATTACGTGAGGTGATGCTGAGATGGAGTACACACCTATTTGGAGCGGCATCATCGCCTGCTATCTGTTCCTAGGCGGCCTGGGCGGCGGCGCGTTCGCCACCTCGGCCTTCCTGGCCTGGCGTCATCCCGAGGCGGTCACCATGCGCAAGCTCGGCCACTGGATCGCGCCGATCGTCGTCATCGTCGGCCTCGTGCTGCTGATGTTCGACGCCAAGGCGGGCCTGCACAACCCGCTGCGCTTCGCGCTGCTGCTGACCAACTTCGGGTCCGTGATGACCTGGGGCGTCGTCATCCTGGCCGCGTTCGTGATCGTCGCGCTGGTCGCGCTGATCATGGACCTGAAGAAGCGCCGCGTGCCCATGGCCCTCGAGATCGTCGGCGCGGTGCTCGGCATCTGCGTGGCCATCTACACCGGCTGCCTGCTGGGCGTGTGCAAGACGTTCCCGCTGTGGAACAACGCGCTGCTGCCCATCCTGTTCCTGGTGTCTGCCGTGTCCACGGGCATGGCCGCCGTGCTGCTGGCCGGCGTGTTCAAGTGCCCCGAGGAGTTCAACCGCGTGGGCGTGCTCAAGAAGTTCCACTTCTGCTTCCCGTGCATCGAGATGCTGCTGGTGGCGGCGCTGCTGTTCATCACGGCGACCAACTCCACCGCGGGCCTGGCCTCGGTGCAGGCGCTGGCGTGCGGCAGGTACGCCGTGGTCTTCTGGGTGCTGTTCGTCGCCGTGGGCCTGGTGATCCCGACGGTGCTGGAGACCAAGATGCTGTTCTTCAGCCCCAAGGAGTTCGAGGAGTCCCGCAAGGCCCACATGATCAGCGCCGGCTCCGACATCGGCGTGCTGGTCGGCGGCTTCGTGCTGCGCCTTCTGGTGCTGCTGGCCGCGCTGCCGGTGACCATGACGGTCGCCTGGACGCTCTAGCCGCCCGCGGGGCGGGGCGCCCGGCCCCGCGCCTG
>NZ_HE611014.1:273422-282848 GCF_000236865.1 Senegalimassilia anaerobia JC110
CCTTCCCTTGGAGCGGCGGCCTCCCCGGGCCGCCGCCCTCCCTTCCCCAGGTCGTCGCCCGCATCCCCGGGCGGCGGCCCTTTTGCATTTGGGGGGGAGGATGCCCCGCTGCGGAGCCCGGTCGGACGCTTCGGGGACGTGGCCTTATCTGTCCGGCTTTCGCTCGGGATTAGGTTCTTCGGCCCGCGCGGCGTGCCCGGACGCTTTGGGGACGTAGCGCTAAACGTCCGACAGTCGGGCGCATGACGCTACGCCCCCAGGGCGTCCCCCAAAGCGTCCGCTTGAAGCACCCGGATGGACTTGAAGGCGCCTCGAAGTGGCCGCTTTGGGGAATCCGGGCGCATAGCGCTACGTCCCCGAAGCGTCCCTGAAGCGCCGCAGCCGCTGCTGGTTGAGGAGGCCAGCGGCTCGAGGAGGCTCGCGGCCGCCGCCCGTTGAGGAGGGGATGATGAATCGCTTCTTCTGCAGGCGGTAACTTGTCACCTTATTGCGCCTTCATCCTCCGAGGGAATGCCGCTTCTGGCCGTAGAGGTTGCGGATAATCGCACGTTTTGTCCGGCCGTGGCCAAAAGGTGCGATTATCCGCAGGTTGCGGGGGCTGCGAAGCTGTTTTTGGCCCTGCTTCCCTGCTAAACGCCGAAGAATCGCGAGTTATGTCCGCTTTGCGGTCTGGTTTGTGCGAAGAATCGCCTGTTTTGTCCCCAACTGGCCAAAACGGGCGATTCTTCGCACGCGCAGCCCGCCGCCCGGCCTTCGCACGCGCAGCCCGCCGTCCGGCCTTCGCACGCGCAGCCCGCCGCGCGCTCCTCGCGCTCGTCCGGCTGTTGTGTGCAATCGTGCCGCTCCTATGTCGTTGCTGGTGCAATCGTCGTGCGCGGCGTACCATGGATGTGTTCAAACCCCGGTTGCATTGCCGGCTTTTCTGTCCTGAAGGAGGATGCTATGGATGCAAAGGTGTACGAGCTGATCAACGATCAGATTCGCAAGGAGCTGTATTCGGCGTACCTGTACCTGTCGTTCGCCGATTACTATGAGGAAGAGGGCCTGGAGGGTTTCGCTCATTGGTACGAGATCCAGACGCAGGAGGAGCGCGACCATGCGCTCATCTTCCGCAAGTATCTGCACGAGAACGGCTGCAAGGTGAAGCTGCAGGCCATCGACCAGCCCGACAAGACTTTCAGCAACCACCTGGAGCCGCTTGAGGCCGCGCTGGAGCATGAGAAGTACATCACCAGCACCATTAACGACATCTACACCGCCGCCTTCGAGGCGAAGGACTATCGCACCATGAAGTTCCTGGATTGGTTCATCGAGGAGCAGCAGGAGGAAGAGGACAACGCCGAGAAGCAGGTGTCGCGCATGAGGCTGTTCGGCAGCGATGCCAAGGCGCTCTACGATCTTGACCGTGAAAATGCCGCTCGCGTGTACGCCGTTCCCAGCCCGCTGGCCAACGCGTAGCTTCACGGCGAAGGCGGTCTTGCCTGGCTTGCGGGCGTTCCGTCCGGCTCCGGCAAATGCGAATGCATGCCGGCATGGCGTTCCGCTCTGGCACACGCGAAAGCATGCCGGCATGGCGTTTCGCTCTGGCGATTCCGAATGCCTGCTGGCATTGCGTTCGAACCCGGCAAACGCGAAAGCACGCCGACAAGGCGTTCGAACCCGGCGATTCCGAATGCATGCCGACAAGGTGTTCCGCTCTGGTGATTCCGAATGCAAAACCACGCTGAAAAGACGCTCCGATGCGAATCGGGGCGTCTTTTGCGTTCTGGTTGAAACAGTTGAGAGTATGTAGGGTGCTGCACACGTCGCGCCTTGTCGGACGCGATTTGCGGTTTGAGGGTCGCTGTGCTCGCGTTCCGGTGATAGGCAGCGGGCAAATCCCGGTGCTGTTGCATATCCTGCGTCTTGCCGGATGCTGCCTCGCGGTTTCGCGGTGTCTATCGACTGAGCGTGTCACATCATTCACAGCGACTATCGATTGAGCGTCCTTTTGAGTGGTTTATGCATAAATAGTGAAGTATTATGCATTTCTATAAAAACTTACAATTGCCTATATCTACGGCTATAACACCAGTTCAAACGGCGGAAAATGACTGTTTCGACCAGGTAAACAGGTGATTCGAAAGGTTGCATGAATCAATATGGCATGCAAGAATATTCATTGTCCGACAGCGGATAACATTGCAAAACTCAAACGACTATCTTCGCCAAATCGACTGTCTCGGGTTTGCAGGTTCCGTCGCCAAGCGGAACGCGGGTTGCCAAGACCCCGCACATTGCCTGTCGGGATTCCTTTCGAAAGCCGGGTCCTTCCTACCCGGCTTTATTTTTTCTTGTGCACCTGCAAGAAATCGATTCGCCTTGCGCCGGCGTTCGCTCCTACCGAAAGCGTTCGCTCCCGCCGCTACCTGGATGCGTCTCTGCTCAAGGAGTAGCCGTACCGGCGGCTGACTGCATAGTCGGTATAGAGAAACGTGCGCATCCTCGTACCAAAAGGAGGGGACGATAGCGCGGCCGCACTCGGAACATCTCATATTCCTTTCGGTTGGTCGTTCTGGAAGGCAGTTGCGCGACTCGCGCTCGTATGCCATGGTGCTGGGCGGTTTGCGGCGTTCCAAAACTGCCTCTTATCATACCGGGCATTGTGCAACTATCTATGGTGTTGGGACGGTTATGCGGCGTCGCGCAACTATCCTTTATCGCACGAGCGCGGCAATCTTCACCCGATAGCGCCAGGCACCGGGTTCGCGCGTTATACTGAGCGCATCGTGCTGCTTGCGGGCGAAGGTGGGCGGCGCGGCATCCCGAAACCGAGGAAGGCGGTTCCCATGGAAGACTTCGAGTTCGTTTCCCCAACGCATTTCGTGTTCGGCCACAACGCCGAAAGCAAGGTCGGCCCCATGTTGGCCGAGCGCGGCGCGCGTAAGGTGCTGCTGCACTATGGCGGGCAGAGCGCCATCAAGTCGGGCCTCATCGACCGCGTGTGCGCATCGCTCGAGCAGGCCGGCATCGAGTACGTGAAGCTGGGCGGCGTGCGTCCCAACCCTGAAATCGGCCTGGTGCGCGAGGGCGTCGCGCTGTGCAAGGAAAACGGCGTGGACTGGGTGCTGGCCGTGGGCGGCGGCTCGGTGGTCGACTCCGCGAAGGCCATCGCCAACGGCGCCTGCATCGATTACGACGTGTGGGAGCTCATCACCAAGAAATATCCGAACACTGAAGTGCTGCCTATCGCTGTGGTGCTCACCATCCCGGCGGCCGGCAGCGAGGCGTCGAAGAACACCGTCATCAGCAACGACGAGCTGGGCATGAAGACCGGCTATGCGAGCAACTACCAGCGCCCGAAGCTGGCGTTCATGAACCCCGAGCTCACGTTCACGCTGCCGCCGTTCCAGACGGCCGCCGGCATCACCGACATGTTCTGCCACCTGCTCGAGCGCTTCTTCGACGACGTGGGCGCCGTGCCCGTCACCGACGGCATGAACCTGTCTGTCATGCGCACCATCCGCGCAGAGGCCCCGCGCGTGCTGGCCGAGCCCGAGAACTACGATGCCCGCGCGAACATCATGTGGGCGGGCATGCTGTGCCATCAGGGGCTTTTGGGCATGGGCCGTCACGAGGACTGGGCGACGCACGGCCTTGAGCACGAGTTGTCCGCCTACGACACCACCGTCACGCACGGCGCTGGCCTGGCCTGCCTGTTCCCGGCATGGATGGAGTACGTCTACGACGCCAATCCGGCGCGCTTCGCGCAGTACGGCTACGAGGTGTTCGGCTTGGCGCCCACGGGCGACATCGAATCCGACGCGCTATCCGCCATCGACGAGACGCGCATGTTCTTCGCCAGCCTGGGCATGCCCATCAGCTTGGGCGAGCTCGGCCTGGACGAGGACAACATCGAGGACGCCATCGCCGAGATGATCCCCACCCTACGTGAGAACAAGGGCGAGCCGTTCGGCAGCTTCAAGAAGCTGACCATGGAGGACGCCGCCGAGATCTACCGCTTGGCGCTGTAAGGAAATACGTTCGCCTGCCGAATGCCGGCAGGCGAACGTTTGCGAATAGGGAAGGGCCCTGCGGCTCCCATTCGCTTCCCAAACCGCATGGCGTGGCCGGAAGGTCGGCGCCGTGGTTGGAGGCAGATTCGGGAAGTCGCAGGGCCCTTCGCGGCTTTCTGCGGGTTTTTTGGGGGGGGCTGAGGAAGGGGCCGGAGCCATGACCTCGGCCTGCTGCTTGCGCGCCAGGGTCTCGGCAATCGCCACGGGCGCCGGTTAGGCGGAGAAGCTGTGCCGTGAGGTGTTGTTGTGCGGTCACGGCGACGCAAACGCCGAACGGCTACGCGAAGCAGCTGACGATGATCACGATGGCGGTGGTGAGCAGGCCCGATACGGCGATGCTCACGCCGGACATGGCGCCTTCCAGCTCGCCCATCTCAAGGGCTTTCGTGGTGCCCACCGCGTGGCTGCAGGTGCCGATGGCCACGCCCTTGGCAATGCGGTTGTTCACGCGGAAGATCTTCGACATGAGCGGCGCGAAGATGGCGCCGAGGATGCCGGTGATGATGACGGCCGCCACGGTGATGGACGTGATGCCTCCCAGCTGCTCCGACACGGCGATGGCGATGGGGGTGGTCACGGATTTGGGGATGAACGACGTAGCCATCTCGTCGCCCAGGCCGAGCAGCTCGCAGAGTGTGTATGCGCTGATCATCGACACGACCGAGCCTACCAGGCAGCCGCAGAAGATGGGAATGAAGTGCTGCTTGAGGATCTGGCGTTGGCGGTAGACCGAATACGCCAGGGCGACCGTCGCCGGCCCCAGCAGAAACGAGACGAGCTGCACGCTGGACTCGTAGGAATCCAGCGGGATGTGGAAGACGCACAGGAGCGCGATGATAACCGCCACCGTCACCAGCAGCGGGTTGAGCAGCGGGGAGCGCACCTTCTTGTACAGTGCCACGGCCAGCTTGAACACGATGAAGGAGATGACGGTGCCTACAGCCAGGGTTGCGATGAGGTTCAGCATAGGTTAAGCCTCCTTGCCGGCGATGGGGGAGATGATGCCGGTTCCCGGCGTATGAGGATGGTGCTTGCTGGCGCCCTCGGCATGCTTGCTGTTGGAGTCGGTGCTGCCTGCCTGGGCTTTCAGCGCGTTTTCCGCCTCAACAGCGGGGGCGAGCGCGGTGTCCTTGCCCAGCTTCGCCATGATCCAGGACACGAACAACACCGTGTAGGACGTGGCTAAGAAGACGATGACGGTGGTGGCGATGCAGACGAACGCGAACTTCGCCGCCGCGGCCTGCAGCATGGAGAAGCAGCCCATGATGGCCACGCCGGCGGGGATGAAGAACACGGACATGTTGTCGATGAGGTAGTCGCAGGCCTCGCTGATGTACTTTGTCTTCAGGATGTGCGTGCCCAGCAGCACAAGCAGCAGCACCATGCCCAAGATGTTGCCGGGAAGCGTGATGGGCAGCACGGATGCAAGTGCGCAACCGGCTGCGTATACGCTCATGATCAGGCATAACTGGGCCAGCAGCAGCAAGCCGTGCTTGACGGAGCGCTGCAGGCGCTGCTTGGGGGTATCGGCTCCCTGGAACATCTCGTCGTGCGTTTCCTTCAGGTCGCCTTTGACGGAGGCGACGAATTCCTTGAAGTGGGCCCAGATTTTGCGCGCACAACACTTGACGCTTGCGGCGTCGTTATTCGATTTCATGATTCGTGGAACAACCCCTTGGTGGTTTTCGGGAATAGATACCGTTTGTGTAGGGTCTCATACTAAGACGCTTGCCCGGCATTTCAAAAGTTTGCCGGGGAATCCACGCGACCGGCACAAGCCGTGCAACGGAACCTCACAAAACCCGGGCATGCGAAAGGGGGCGACGGGAGTTGCTTCCCATCGCCCCCTGCGAGAAGTTGGCGGATCGGTTGTCGGGTTTTCAGCGGGCTGATCGGCCGTCGAGCTCTCAGTCGACTGATCAGTTGCTGGGCGATAGGCCGGCCGATCGCCCATGCGTTCTCGGCCACCGAGCTGGTTGTCGGGCGCCTGGCCCGCGGCTTGGTTGGCCGGCTTCCAAGCGTTCGGCCATCAGGCTGGCGGCGTTAGCGCTCCCGAGCCTTCCACCTCAGCGCGGCCGCAGCTATGACGAGTGCTGCCACCGTTGCCACCAGGCCTATGGTGGGCGCCTTGTAGCCTACCAGCATGACCGCCGTGCCGAATAGCGCCATGACCAGGCACAGGATGCTCAGCCATTTCATGTAGCCCCGCGCGTCCATCTAGTAGTTCACATCCTTGTCATCCAGACGCCCGCGGAAGACGCGGTACGCGATCACGTGGTAGGCCAGCACCAGCGGCACGCCCACGCAGGCGATGCCGGTCATCCATGCCAGCGATGTGTCGGAGGATGCCGCGCTCATCAGCGTGATGGATGCGCCCACGCTGCCGGGGGCTGCCACCACCAGGTTGGGGAACAGCGTGACCGCGGCAAGCGCCACCAGGCACGCGGCCGCCACCGACTGCAGAAGGAACGCCACCAAGTCGTTGCCCTTACGGCCGAGCACGATCGACGCGACGACGCACGCAAGGAACACGAGGGCGATGATCACGCCGGCTGCAAGCATGCCCGGCGCGAACACGGGTTTCACCACCGCGAACGCCAGGACCGTGGCAACGGCGAACAGCACCAGGGCTGCGACCTGGCAGGGCACGCGCAGCTTCGCGGCGCGCTTATGCACGGCGGAGCCGGCAGGCGCTTTCAGCGCTACCCACGCAGCGCCCGCCGAAAGGCACATGGCCAGGCCGAGCAGGCCGGCGACCAGGGTGAACGGCGACAGCAGGCCCAGCAGCGGCACGCCCGCGTAATCGCCGTTGGCTGCCATGGGAATGCCGGCGATCACGTTGCCCAGCGCCACGCCCAGCAGCAGCGCCGGCAGGAGCGAGCCGACGGTGAAGCAGACGTCCCACGCGCGCGCCCATTGCGGGTCGTGTGCCCGGAACTCAAGCGACACCGCGCGGACGATCAGGCCGAACAGCACCAGCATGACGGCCAGATAGAAGCCCGAGAACGTGGTGGCGTACGCTGCGGGGAACGCCGCGAACAGCGCGCCGCCGGCGGTGAGCAGCCACACCTCGTTGCCGTCCCACACCGGGCCGATGCTGCGGCGCACGAGCGCCCGTTCGCGCTCGTCTTTCGCCAGCGCGCGGTGCAGGACGCCCACGCCCAGGTCGAACCCGTCGAGCACGAAGTACCCGGCGATCAGCACGAAGATCAGAAAGAACCAAAGGACTGCAAGCGCGCTCATGGCTATTCCCCTTCCTTGACGGCGGCGGTTGCATCGTCGGCGGCGTCGGCCGCGGGGGCGGCATCGCCGACGGGCCCGCGCTCGATGAAGCGCGAGATCACGCGCGCCCATCCGATGAACAGGAACACGTACACGGCTGTGAACAGGGCCAGGGTCAGCAGCAGCTCAGGGGCGGAAACCGACTGCGAGATGGCGTTGTTCGTCAGCAGGCTCACGCCGTCGGGGCCGGACGTGGAAGGGTAGACGACCCAGGGCTGGCGGCCGACTTCGGCGGTGATCCAGCCGACCTGGATGGCGACGAACGGGAACAGCGGGCTTACCAGCAGCAGCTTCTGCAACCAGCGCATGGAGCGGATGCGGCCGCCGCGCAGGCTGAACACCACGGCCAGGATCGCCGTGATCATGATCAGGCCGTACATGGCAACCATAAGGTGGTAGGACTGGAACACCAGGTTCACGGGCAGGTCGGCAACGTCCATGTCGCCGTACTTCTCGGTTTGCGCGAGCGAGTTCAGGCCCTGGTACTGGGCGTCCCACGTGCCCGTTGCCAGGAAGCTGGTGCCACCGGGGATGGAGAACGGGGTGATGACCTGCTGGTTCTCCTCATCGACCCAGCCGAACGCGTACAGCGGGGGCACCTCGTCGTCGTACATGCCCTCCATCATGGCAAGTTTGGTGGGCTGCTCCTGCGACACCTCCACAGCGGAGGAGTGCGCGGTGACGATCAGGGCGCACGAGGCCACGATGCCCACGACGGCGCCCACGCGGATGGTCTTCATGGCGAAGTCGGCGTGCTTGTCGCGCAGCAGGTACCAGGCGCCGATGGCGAGGGAGGCGAACGCGCCCATGATCAGCAGCGCCACCACCACGTGGGTGTAGCGCGGCAGCGTGGACGGGTTGAACGCTGCGGCCAAGAAGTCGGTGATGACGGCCTTCGAGCCGTCGGCGGCCAACTCGGCACCGGCGGGCGTCTGCATCCACGAGTTCGCGATGAGGATCCACAGCGCGCTCAGGCACGAACCGGCCCACACCAGCCACGCGGACACGGTGTAGAACAGGCTGGACACCTTGTTGCGCCCGAACAGCAGCACGCCCAGGAACACCGATTCCAAGAAGAATGCGAACAGGGCCTCGGCGGCAAGCGGTGCGCCGAAGATGTCGCCCACGAAGCGCGAGTAGTCGGCCCAGTTCGTGCCGAACGAGAACTCCATGGTGATGCCCGTGGCCACGCCGATGGCGAAGGTGGCGGTGAAGATGCGCACCCAGAAACGCATGGCGTTGCCGTCGGCATCGCTGCGGCTTCGGTGGTACTTGGTGGCGAAGATGGCCAAGATCAGGCCTAGGCCGATGGATAACGGGACGAAGATGAAATGGTACGCCACGGTCAGCGCGAACTGGATTCGCGAGAGCAGCGCGACGTCGGATAGCATATCCATGAGAACCCCCTCCTATGTTCATATGCTACTAAACTAGTAACATAGTACGCCGCGAAGCGAGAAAATGGAAGTATTAACAAGATTTTGTATCGATTGTTTTTGCAAGAACGCTCTGTCGGCCGTGCGTTTGGGCGCAGCGAAGCGTGCGCGCGGCGTTTCGACGCATGCGGCCTGCTGCGGGGGAGCGCAGCGGGTTTTTCTTGCTTGGACGATGATCGGGGCAGCAGCGGGTTTGGCTTGCTTGGACGATGATCGGGGCAGCAGGGTAGTTGCCGGAGCCGCGTCCGGGCGCATCGTGACGCGCCCGGACGCGTTCGCCTAGTTGTCCGCGACGATGGAGTTCATGATGGCGGACACGATGCTGATGACGATGGACGCGAAAAACGCGCTGCCGAAGCTGGAGATGTAGAACCCCACGTTGAACATGCCGTTGCTCAGCCAGGCGGCCAGGTACAGCATGGCGGTGTTCACCACCAGGTAGAAGATGCCGAACGTCAGGCACGTGATAGGCAGGCTGAGCAACTGCAACAGCGGCTTGATGCTCATGTCGATGAGCGATAGCGCCAGGCCGGTGATGGCCACGGCGATCCAGCTTTCGGTGGTGCCCAGCACGGCGATGCCGGGGACCAACCATACGGCGGCTCCTACGGCGACGGCGGTGGCCAGCCAACGGATGATGAATTGCATGGCGT
>NZ_HE611014.1:284205-302566 GCF_000236865.1 Senegalimassilia anaerobia JC110
GATGCGGTGGGGCATAGGGTCAAGGCGGTTCGCTTCCGATTATAGCCCCGCGTTATGCGCAGCGCGCGTAGGGTGCCGCCGGGCAATGCCGTGGGGCGTCGCGGCTCCGCTGCAGGGGTGCCGCGGCACCCCTGCGCCGCTAGCGATCGTCGCCGCGCTGCAGCTCGTCGAGGGCTTTCGCCAGGTCGGCGATCTTGAACGGCTTGCCCACGTGGGCGTTCATGCCCGAGTCCAGCGCCTTCTTCACGTCGTCTGCGTAGGCGTTGGCGGTCAGCGCCACGATGGGCGTGGTCTGCGCGTCGGGGCGCGGCAGCTTGCGGATGGCGCGCGTGGCCTCGTAGCCGTCCATCACGGGCATCATGGCGTCCATAAGCACGGCGTCGAAGTGCTGCAGCTCGCTTTTTGCGAACAGCTCCACGGCCTCCTTGCCGTTTTGCGCCTGCTCGAGGGTCGCCCCGCGCTCAGTGAGCATCTCGGCCAGGATGATGCGGTTGATCTGGTTGTCCTCGGCCACCAGGTAGCGTCGGCCCTTGAACACCTCGGTATAGGAGGGGCGCTTCTCGTCCGCATCGCCCCTCGCGCGTCCGCGCTCGGCGTCCTTGCCCGTTCGCTTTCCCGTGCCGGGGTCGTTCTCGGCAGCCTTGCACGGACACGGCTTCGCGCCTTCGCCTTCGCCCAGCTTGAACTTCAGCTTCACGGTGAACGTGGTGCCGTGGCCTTCCTTGCTTTCCACGTCGATGGTGCCGCCCATGGCGTCTACCAAGGCCTTCGTGATGGTCATGCCCAGGCCGGTGCCTTGGATGCCCTGCATCTGCCTGCCTTCGGCGCGCTCGAACGGGGCGAAGACGTGGTCGATGAACTCGGGCGGCATACCCATGCCGTTGTCGCGTACGATGAAGCTCAGGCGCACGAAATGCGGGCTGGTCTGCTCGTGCTCCTCCACGTGCAGGGCCACCATGCCGCCGTCGGGCGTGTACTTCACCGCGTTCGACAGCAGGTTCAGTAGGATCTGGCGCACGCGCAGCTGGTCGGCGGCGAAGCTGCGGTGCTGCACGTTCACCGCATCGAGCGTGAGCAGCTGCCCCTTCGCGGCGGTTTGCGGCCGCATGATGGCGTCCACATCGCGCATCAGCGTGTCAAGATCGCAGCATTCCTCCTGCAGCTCGATGGCGCCGCTTTCGATCTTGGACATGTCGAGCACGTCGTTGATAAGGCTGAGCAGGTGTTGCGACGAGGTCTGGATGGTGGCCAGGCATTCGTCGGTCTTGTCCCAGTCGCCGGCGTTGTCGCGCGCAATCTGCGTCATGCCCATGATGGCGTTGATGGGGGTGCGGATGTCGTGGGACATCTTCGCCAAGAACGTGCTCTTCGACTGGTTCGATTGCTTGGCAATGGCCAGCGCCTGCTGCAGGCGTTCGCGGCTCTCGGTCTCCTTCGTGCGGTCGAACAGAACGTACACCAGCTTCTCCGTGTCGCCCACCTTCGCGCGGAATAGCGTCTCGTGGTACCAGCGCAGCTCGCCGGTCTCTTGATGGCGTCGCGTGCTGTCGCCATCGCGGTGGTCGTTGCTGGGAAGCGAATGCATGTTGATCTCGAGCAGGCTTACCGATCCCGGCTCCAGCGAGCGGTCGATGTTGCGCACGTCCTTGGCGATGTCGGCGGCGGGGATGCCCAGGATGCGCTTCGTGTTCGGGCTGACGTAATCGACCGATCCGCCGTCGGGGCTGAACATGATGAAGATGTTGTCGGTGCTGCCCGACAGCGCGCTGAACAGCTGCTCGCGGTACTTCACCTCCCGGACCTGCTGGTCGAGCACGCGTCGCCCGTGCTGCACCAGGATGACCACTACCAGCGCGGCAAGCGCGAACAGAACCACCGACACGGTTGCGATGGTGAGCAGCTGCACCTCCGACATGCTGGCGTTGACCACGTTGCTCGGGACCACGCCTACCATCACCCAGTCCTGGAACCCGACGGGCATGTAGGTGAGATAGTACTGGTTGGTGGCGGTGGAGAACTGCGTGGTGCCGCTTTGACCTGCATCGATGTCTGATCGAAGGGAATCTATGCCGTCGTCTGCGCCGAACGAGGCTGTCTGGCCGAGCCAGTCGAGCAGGTTCGACGACTGCGAGTACTGGTCGGTGGCGGAGAACAGCAGGTTGCCGGCCGGCGTGATGACGAAGCAGCTGGACTGCCCGTCGAAGGCGTTCACGTCAAGGGCCGCTTCCATGTCGTGGTTGTTGTAGCTTATGGCGATGGCTGAGTATTCGAACCCGTCGAACGAGGCGGGCGCCACGGGCGTGGCGAACACCGTCAGTCCCGTGCCGCTGGTGGGAACGGTGTCCGCCACGATGCTGCTCCCGCCGTTCAGCTGATCGAGCTGTTGACCTAGGTTCAGGGTGCCGCGCTCGCCGTCGGGGGTGGCGTAGGCGCCCTGTGAGTTGATGAAGTAGAAGTCGGTGAAGCCCCATTTTGCCTGTTCGCCGTCGATGAACTCGCGCGCCTGCTCGGCATCGTCGCCGGAAACGGAGCCGTCGGGCGAGTGGGCGGCGGAGTCTTCGAGCATGGTGTTCCATGTGCTCAGGTGGTTCCAGTTGTCGGATACCAGCATGGAGAACGTGTTGTTGACCTGGGAATAGATTTCCTTCAGGTGGTCGGCGCTCTCGTCGTGCACCTTCTCTTGTATGAAGTGGACGTACAGGCCGCACACGCAGGCAAGCGTCACGATGACGATGCCGATGGCGGCGGCGAGGGATCGTCGTTGCATGGGACCTCGTTTCGGGCAAGCGCGGGCAATGCCCGCGCGGTGCGTATGGAAGGCTTCGGCGGCCGGCGCCGGCGTATGCGCGCCGGGCCCGTTGCGCATACGAGCCTGGCGCGCATGCGTTGGGCGAGCCGTCGTCCGCACCATCATATGCGCTCTGGGCGCGGTGTACGGCGGCGCGGGCGAACGTGCGCCGAACCGTGCCGCGTCCGTTGCCGGCCCGTTACGGGGAGGCGTGGATTCTGCCTTGAGGTTGTCGGCGGCGCAGCCTCGCTGGCCGCGCATGTGCGTATACTGGGTAGTTACGGTTTTATGCAAGCGGACAAGGGGAGCTCATGAAGGAAAACGGCCAGAAGCGCGCAGGCGGGCAGGGCGGAAAGCGCCTGCGGCAGGCGGCACGGCCCCAGGCCGGTCCTCGGCGTCAGCGGGAGCGCGGGCAGGAGGGCAACGTGGCGGCAAACGGTCTGCCGCAGTGCCCGGTTGCGCGCCAGTGCGGCGCCTGCCAGCACGTCAACCAGCCCTACGACCAGCAGCTTGCGGCGAAAGACGAGCGCGTGGCCCAGTTGTTTTCCCAGGTGGCAGGCCCTGAGGCGCTGCGTCCCATCCTGGGTATGCAGGATCCGTACGCCTACCGCAACAAGGTGATGTCCCCGTTCGCCCCCGGCGCGCCGCGCAAGGCCGCGCCCGGCAAGCGCGGCGGCGGCAAGCGCCCCAGCCGCCCTGCCTCCCCGCAGCGCGACATCCTGTGCGGCATGTACGCCGCCGGAACGCACCGCATCATCGACACGGGGGAATGCCTGATCGAGAACGCCCAGGCCAAGCAGGTCATCCGCACGGTGCGCAGCCTTATGTTGAAGTTCGGCATCCCGCCCTACGACGAGGACCGCGGCACCGGCTTCATGCGCCATGCCGTGGTGCGCGTGGGCCACACCACCGGCGAGGTGCTGGTCACGCTGGTCACCAATGGCCAGCAGTTCCCCGGCGCGAAGAGCTTCTGCCGCGAGCTGGTGCGTCGCTGCCCGTTCATCACCACGGTGGTGCAGAACGTCAACGAGCGTCAGACCAACGTGGTGCTCGGCCAGCGCGAGCAGGTGCTCTACGGCCCCGGCTTCATCCTGGACAAGCTGTGCGGGCTGAGCTTCCGCATCTCGTCGCAGTCGTTTTACCAGGTGAACAGCGTGCAGACCGAGGTGCTGTACCGCCAGGCCATCGAACTGGCGGGCTTCACCGGCGCCGAGCACGCCATCGACGCGTACTGCGGCACGGGCACCATCGGCCTGGTGGCGGCCTCCATGGGCGCGGCGCAGGTCACGGGCGTGGATTGCGTGGAATCCTCCATCCGCGATGCGCGGCAGAACGCGCGCCACAACGGCGTGGACAACGCGCGCTTCGCGGTGGCCGACGCCGGCGCGTTCATGCGCGACATGGCGGCGCAGGCCGCGGCGGCAGGGCGTGCAGGCACCGATGAGGAGGGCCGACCATTCGTGCTGCTCATGGACCCGCCGCGCGCCGGCTCCACCGAGGAGTTTTTGCGCGCAGCGGTGCAGCTGGCGCCCGAGCGCATCGCCTACATCTCGTGCAATCCGGAAACGCAGGTGCGCGACCTGGGCTTTCTCAAGCAATTCGGCTACGGCGTGCGAACGGTGCAGCCCGTGGACATGTTCCCGCACACCGACCACATCGAGACCATCGCGCTCATCGAGCGCATGTAGCGGCAACCATATATATAGGTAGGGAAGGAAATGGCAGAGCAACAGCGAACGGGGAACGAGCGCGCCGCGGCGGGCGATGCCGGGGTCGGCGCCGATGCGGCCGCGCGTCCCAAGGACGTGCTCGCGGCGGCGCGTCGCGCCATCGAGCAGCGCGGGCTGGCGAACGCCGAGACGCCCGTGCTGCTCATGGTGTCGGGCGGCTCGGACTCCACGGCGCTGGCGTACGTCGCGCGGCAACTGGCCGATGAAGGGGCCATCGGGCCCATCGCCATGCTGCATGTGAACCATCGGCTGCGCCCCGGTGCCGCCGATCAAGATGAGGCGTTCACGGCACAGTTGGCGGAGTTGCTTGGGATCCCCCTGTTCAGCTGTCAGATCGACGTCGCAGGCCAGGCGCAGCGCGAGGGCGGCAACGTGGAGGCCGTCGCCCGCCGCGAGCGTTACCTCGCCGCCAACGAGGCGCTTGCAAGCCTGTGCCGCCACGCCGCCGCGCCTCTGTCCGAGGGCCGCATCTTCACCGCCCACACCGCCGACGATCGCGTGGAGAACTTCTACATGCGCTCTATGGTGGGCACCGGGCCGGGCGGCTTCCGCGCCATGAAGTACGCCAACGGCCCCGTCGTCCGCCCGCTGCTCGACGTCGGCCGCCAGGACCTGCGCGACTACGTGCAGCAGCGCGAGCGCGAGGGCCTGCCGTGCGCATGCGACGCCGATGGCTGCCTGTGGCGCGAGGACGCCACCAATGCGCATACCGACCGCTTCCGCGCCTACGTGCGCCACGAGGTCATCCCGCACGTGAAGGAGCGCAGCCCGCAGCTGCTCGAGGTGCTCGGGCGCACCATGAACCTGATCGCCGACGAGGATGACATGCTTGAGGAAATGGCATCCGACCTGGTGAAACGCCATATGGCATGGACCGAGGCGCTGCCCGACCGACCGCCGGCGTACGAGGAGGGCGGCGTGCTCGCCCCCGAGCTGGGCACCCAACCCGTGCCGCTGCAGCGTCGCGCGGCGGTGCAGGTGCTGCAGGCCATGCTGGGTCCCGACGCACGCGTTGAGACAGCATCGATCGATGCGGTGCTGGCGGCGTGGGACGAGCCCGGCACCCCGCAGGCCGCCCCGCATGGCGGATACGTTGCGAACATCCAGGGGAACCTGGCAATCAGCGCGAACAAGCGCGGCGTGAGGCTCGAGCCCATGGCCGCATTCAGAGCAAGGAGAAGGAAATGAGCGAACAGCCCATGCCGCAAGACGCGGCGCAGGAGAACGAGCAGGCCGCAGCCGAGCAGGCGCAGGCCGCTGAGCAGCCGATGACCGTCGATGTGATCCTTGCCAGCGGCAGCCCGCGCCGCAAGGAGCTTCTGGAGCGCGAGGGCGTGAGCTTCACCATCCGCGTATCCGAGGTGGACGAGTCGCTGGAGCCCGACCTTGAGGCCAACCCGCCCGAGGCGGTGAAGAAGCTGGCCGAGCGCAAGGCCGGCGCCGTGGTGCAGGAGGTGCTCGGCGAGGGCTACACGGGCATGGCGGCCATCATCGGCGCCGACACCATGGTGGTGTGCGACGGCGAGATCTTCGGCAAACCGGCCAGCATCTCCGACGCCAAGCGCATGCTGCGTCGTCTGCAGGGCAACACGCACGAGGTGCTCACCGGCGTGTCGGTGTGGTTGGTGTCCGCGCCCAACGCCGAGGACGTGTCGCTGGGCTTCCGCACGTTCGTGGACCGCGCGGCGGTCACGTTCCATCCGCAGACCGATGAGCAGCTGGCCGAGTACCTGAAGTGCGGCGAATCGTTCGACAAGGCGGGCGCATATGCCGCCCAGGGCAACGGCGCCAAGCTCATCAAGCATATCGAGGGCGACCTGGACACCGTCATCGGCCTTCCGGTGACGCGCCTGCTCAAGGAGTTTCCCGATCTGAAGTAGCCGGCCCCGCCGTTTTCGCAAGCGGCAGGCCATCGGCATCCCGGGGCGCTGCGGCGCCCCGGTTCGCGTTTCGGGCCGTTTGCGCCCTGTGCGGCGGGTTTGCGCCGCATGCCCGCTTCCGGCGGTTTCGGCAGGTCCACAGGGGCTCGTATTTATGTGGCGTTACGGTATTGTCATGTGCCCGGTCGGGCCGAATGGTACACTTGTGCTCGTTCATATAAGGGCGCTTAGGGCGCTCTTCAGGCGAAATGCATCGAAGAGGTAATCATCGTGCACGAAAACATCGATCGCATCCTGTTCACCGAGGATGAAATCAAGCAGCGCGTCGCCGAGATCGGCGCGGGCATCACGCAGGACTATAAGGACGACCCCGACGGCGTCATCCTCATCTCCGTCTTGCGCGGCGCGGCCATCTTCATGGCCGACCTGGCACGTCAGATCCAGCTGCCGTGCGAGATGGACTACATGGCCGTCTCGTCCTACGGCAACGGCGTGAAAAGCTCCGGCGTGGTCCGTATCCTGAAGGACCTGTCCTCCCAGATCGAGGGCCGCAACGTGGTCATCGCCGAGGACGTCCTGGACTCCGGCCTCACGCTCACCTACCTGCTGAAAACGCTGAAGGCGCGCAACCCGAAGTCCATCGAGGTCGCCACGCTGCTGCGCAAGAAAACCCGCGCGCAGGCCAAGATCGACTGCGCATACGTGGGCTTCGAGTGCCCCGACGAGTTCATCGTGGGCTACGGCCTGGACTACGCCGAGCGCTACCGCAACCTGCCGTACATCGGCGTCCTGAAGCCCGAGCTCTACAACTAGGAAAGCAAGGCCTATGCCGCAAAACAACAAACCCCAGATCCAGCAGCCCAACCCCCGGACAACCATCATCTCGGTTGTCCTTTTCCTGCTGGTGGCCTTCTTCGTGGGCCAGCAGTTCATGAGCATGTCGGAGTCTTCGCAGGGCACCACCGATAAGCTGGTGGCGTCCGAGTTCCTGCAGGCGGTCGACCAGAACCGCGTCACGGAGGTCACGTACAGCGCCGGTGACTACACCGTGTCCGGCACGTATTACCCCGCCGTCACGGCCGGCGATTCCGCCGCCGACGCGTTCAACAGCGCCATCGACGCCATGAACGCAGGCATGGCAACGCTGAAGGACCCGAACACGGGCAAGCCGCTCTCGGGCGTGGGCACGCAGGACATCGAATCCCAAACGCTCGGCCAGGAGCACAAGTTCACGTGCACCTGGGCCGGCAGCTCGCTGTCCGATCTGATGGCCCAGCACCCCGAGATCAAGTACGAGGTGAAGACCCCCAGCCCGTGGGGCGACATCCTCACCACGCTGCTGCCCATCGTCCTCATCGGCGCAATGTTGTTCTTCCTGTTCAACCAAATGGCGAAGGCCAATAACTCGCAGATGAACTTCGGCAAGGCCAAGGCCAAGCAGAGCATCGAGGAGCGCCCCGACGTGCGCTTCGCCGATGTCGCCGGCGTGGACGAGGCCGTCGAGGAGATGCAGGAGATCAAGGACTTCCTGGCCAACCCCGCCAAGTACCAGTCCATGGGCGCGAAGATCCCGCGCGGCTGCCTGCTGGTGGGCCCTCCGGGCACCGGCAAGACGCTGCTGGCCCGCGCCGTGGCCGGTGAGGCGGGCGTGCCGTTCTTCAGCATCTCGGGTTCCGACTTCGTCGAGATGTTCGTGGGCGTGGGCGCCTCCCGCGTGCGCGACTTGTTCAAGCAGGCTAAGGAGGCAAGTCCCTCCATCGTATTCATCGACGAGATCGACGCCGTCGGCCGCCAGCGCGGCACGGGCCTGGGCGGCGGCCACGACGAGCGCGAGCAGACGCTCAACCAGCTGCTCGTCGAGATGGACGGCTTCGAGGCCAACGACTCCGTGGTGCTCATCGCCGCCACGAACCGCGCCGACGTGCTCGACCCCGCGCTGCTGCGCCCCGGCCGCTTCGACCGCCAGATCGTGGTGGACGTGCCCGACGTGAAGGGCCGCGAGCGCATCCTGAACGTGCATGCGAAGAACAAGCCACTCGGCAGCGACGTGGACCTGTCCTCCGTGGCCAAGCTCACGCCGGGCTTCTCCGGCGCCGACCTGGCCAACCTGCTTAACGAGGCAGCGCTTCTGACCGCACGCCGCAACAAGAAGATCATCACGCAGCAAGAGGTCAGCGAGTCCATGGAGCGCGTCATCGCCGGTCCCGAGCGCAAGGGCCGCGTGATGGACGACCAGACCAAGCACACCATCGCGTACCACGAAAGCGGTCATGCCCTGGTGGGCCACCTGCTGCCGAAGGCCGATCCGGTGCACAAGATCAGCATCATCAGCCGCGGCCGCGCGCTGGGCTACACCCTGTCCATCCCCAAGGAGGACAAGGTCCTCAACACGGCGGGCGAGATGCGCGACGAGCTGGCGGTGTTCATGGGCGGCCGCGTCGCCGAGGAGATCTTCTGCGACGATGTGACCACCGGCGCCAGCAACGACCTGGAGCGCGCCACCAAGATGGCCCGCGCCATGGTCACGCAGTACGGCATGTCCGCCGAGCTGGGCACGCAGGTGTTCGGCCAGCCCAACCACGAGGTGTTCCTGGGCCGCGACATGGGCAACACGCAGGACTACTCCGAGGAAACCGCTCGCCGCATCGACGACGAGGTCGCGCGCATCATGAAGGAAGCGCACGACCGCGCTTACCATATCCTCAGCACGCATCGCGAGCAGATGGACCTTATGGCAAGCGTGCTGCTTGAGCGCGAAACCGTCGAGGGCGAGGCCTGCAAGGCGCTGCTGGACAACAACTGGAACGATTATCTGCAGCGCGAAGGCGACATCATCGCCGCGAAGGAGGCCGAGGAGGCGGCGGCGCGTGCTCGCGACGAGCAGCTTGCCGACCCGAACTGGAACGGCCAGCAGGGCGGTCAGGTGCCGCCGGCGCAGCCGGGTTCGCCCGTGCAGTCGGGTTCGCCCGTGCAGCCGGCAGGCGTGCAGCAGCCGCAGGCTCCTGCGAACGGCGGTCAGCCGCCGGTTCCCCCCGCGGGCGGTCAGCAGCCCCCGTACCCGCCGGCAGAGTAAACCGGCGTGGCGCTGCGCCGCACCTTCGCGGTGGGCGGCGGCGGGATCGTTCGCGCACGACGTGCTGGGCTTTTCGGCCTGGTGCGGCTGGCGCGATGTGAAAACGTCAAGGTATAGCAAGAAGGCGGGCCGTCAGGCTCGCCTTCTTTTGAAAGAAAGGCATTCAGCATGATGTGGAAATGCGGCTCGTTCGAGTTCGATACGCGCAAACCGGTGATCATGGGCATCCTCAACGTCACGCCCGACAGCTTCAGCGACGGCGGCACGCACAACACGCCCGAGGCTGCGCTGGCCTGGGCGCAGCAGATGCTCGACGAGGGCGCGCATATGATCGACGTGGGCGGCGAGTCAACGCGCCCGGGGTCGGCCGAGGTGAGCGTCGAGGAGGAGACGGCCCGCGTGCTTCCCGTGGTGCGCGCCCTTGCCGAGCAGGGCGTCTGCGTAAGCGTGGACACCCGTCATGCCACTGTGGCGAAGGCGTGCGTGGAAGCCGGCGCCGCCATCATCAACGACGTGTCGGGCTTCCGCGATCCGGCCATGGTGCAGGTTGCCGCCGAAAGCGATTGCGGCGTGGTGGTCATGCACATGAAGGGCGAGCCGGGCACCATGCAGCAGAACCCGCAATACGACGATGTGGTCGCCGAGGTGCGCGATTACCTGCGGGGCCAGGCGGCCATGCTCGAGGCCGCCGGCGTGGCGTCTGAGCGCATCTGCGTCGACCCGGGCCCGGGCTTCGGCAAAACGGCTTCGCAGACCCTCGAGCTCGTACGCAACTTCCAGGAGTTTGCGCGCTTGGGCTACCCGGTCATGGTTGCCGTTTCCCGCAAAAGCTATCTGGGCTTCGCCTACGGCATCGACGACCCGGTCGAGCGCGACCACGTGAGCGCCACCGAGGCGCTTATGGCGTGCGAGCTGGGTGCGGGCGTTGTGCGTGCGCACAACGTGGCGGAAACCGTGAAGGCGCTATCCGACATGCGCCCGTACGCGTTCTTGGGCCTGGGCTGCAACGTGCCGTTGGTGGCGGAGCCCGGCGAGGAGCTTGAGGGCAAGATCGCCATGCTCAACCAGGCCATCACCGAGCTGTGCAGCCTTCCCGATTCGCAGATCATCGACATCTCCAGCTTCTACGAAAGCGAGCCTGCGTACTACGAGGACCAGGACACGTTCGTCAACGCCGTGGTGCTGCTGCGCACGGGCATCGCGCCGAAGGAGCTGCTGGGATACCTGCACGCTATCGAGAACAGCCTGGGCCGCGTGCGCGAGATCGAGAACGGGCCGCGCACGTGCGACCTGGATATCCTGGACTATCAGCTCTACGTCACGGACAACGATGTGCTCACGCTGCCTCATCCGCGCATCTTCGAGCGCGACTTCGTGCTGAAGCCGCTGCTGGAGCTGCGCCCGAACCACGTGCTGGCCGACGACGTGCGCGTCGCGCAGGCGGCCAAGCCGGAATCCGAGCGCTACGGGAAAGCCGAGCGCATCAGCCGTTAAGCCGGGGAAAGCGGCGGCTTGCGGATGGTCGGATGGGTTCCGGGGCGCAGGCTCTGATATCGGGCTTGCGTCGGGTTTGCGGGGCCCAGGGCCGGGTTGTCGGCTTGGGCGATGGGCTGCGGTTTGCGAAGCTGGAGCGTTGGCTCATTGCGGCTTTCCGTGGCCTTGCGATGGCTTTACGCCGTGCCGCCACATAAGGGGAGAAAGGTGCTGGGATGCAGTTTCGCGTGCAATCGTTTGAGACCGTAACGTCCACGAACGACCTGATCAAGCGTGCTATCGAAGAAGGCGAGCCCGAGGGGTTGGCCGTGCGCGGCCTGCGGCAGACCGCCGGTTACGGCAGGCAGGGTCGCGCGTGGGAAAGTCCGATCGGCGGCATGTACCAGTCGTTTTTGCTGCGCCCCGAAGTCCCGCCGGCGCAGCTTCCCACGCTCAGCTTGCTGGTGGGCCTTGCCGTCCGTCGCGCGGTTGCGGTCCTTGTTCCTGAGCTTGAGGACCGCATGCAGGTGAAGTGGCCGAACGATATCGTGGTGGCTGAAGCGCCCGCTTCCCTGGATGAAGCCGCGTCCGCGGCGGGCGAGGGTTCCGCTTGCGGGGAGGGGCCTTCGCCCCTTTGCGACGCGGCCCTTGGTGGCGATTCCCAGCCTAGCCGTCCCTTCCATAAGCTGTGCGGCATCTCGACGGAGATGCATGCGCGGGCGTTGTGCGTGGGCGTGGGCGTTAACGTGGCGCGTCCGGCCGATGCCGCATCCGTGCCGGCGGGGAAGAACGTCCCTGCGTACCTGGATGAGCTCGGTTTTTGCGAAGGCGCTGTTGAGGACCGCATCAACGCCGTGGCCGATGCGCTCTGCGATCAGCTTGCCATCGCCTATCCGCTGTGGTGCGAACAGGGCTTTGAGCCCTTCCAAGCCGAGTTCGACGGCTGCTCTGCGCTGTCCGGGCGCTTCGTTCGCATGGAGGACCTTTCGGGCAACGTGTTGGCGGCGGGCATGGTGACGCGCGTGGCCCCGGACGGCAGGCTGGTGCTGCGCACGCCGGAAGGCGTGGAGGTGTTCGCCAGCTCGGGCGAGGCTCATATCCGCTAGGCGTCTCTGCGGGTCGGTGCGTCGCATGCGTGCCGACCGCGGCGCCTGCGCGCCAGATGCGCGCGCTGTTTCGGCGTTTGCGCGCATGCGGCTTGGGCGCATGCGTCCGACATGTGCGCGGCAGCGAAGCCGGCAGCGCTTCGAAGGCGTCCAGCTTCGCCCCCCTTTTTTCCTTTCTTATCTGATATGCATGAACGATGGAATCCCGGCATGGGGTTCTCCTGCGTGCGCTCTCCGTGGGTCGCCGGTCATACAATTAAGAGCTGACAAAATTTTAGGTAGTAAAAGGTTTCGAAAGGCAGCACGCAAGCATGACGCACGAGCAAGAAACGAAGGATACGTCTGCGGCGCCGTCCCATCCGACGGATGCCCAGGGCAAGCCTGCGGCACCCGGCGGCCAAGGCAAGCCCAGACAGCACGATAAGGTGACGCGCATGGGCACGGAATCCATCCCGCGCCTTATCACCGAGTTCGCCGTCCCCTCCATCTTGGGCATGCTGGTCAACGGCGCGTACAACGTCATCGACTCCATCTTCCTGGGCCAGGCCATGGGCGAGATCGGCTTGTCCACCGCCACGGTGGCCATGCCCATCATGACGGTGTTCATGGCCATCGCCATGCTGGTGGGCAACGGCGGCAACGCCCTGGCCGCGCTGCGCATGGGCGAGGGCAAGCCCGAGGAGGCCGAGCGCAGCCTGGGCAACACGGTCACGCTCTCCCTTATCGCCTCGGTGGTGGTTGCCATCGTCATGTTCGTCCCAGCTTGCATCGATGGGCTGCTCAGCGTGTCCGGCGCCACTCCCGAGGACTGGGGCTACGCCATGCAGTTCATCCGCATCATCAGCCTGGGCTTCATCTTCCAGTGCATCGGCATGGGCGTGAACAACTTCATCCGTACCGCCGGCGCCCCGAACCGCGCGCTGGGCACCATGATCATCGGCGCCGTGGCGTGCACGGTGTTCAATGCGCTGTTCGTGCTGGTCATGGGCATGGGCGTCGTGGGCAGCGCGCTTGCCACCGTGTGCGGCCAGGCTATCTCGTGCGCCACGGTGCTGTGGTACTTCTGCCTGACGAAGGGCGTCCCCATGCGCCTGCGCCTGCGCATGATGCCGCTGCACGGCGAGACCGTGCGCCTGATCCTGTCGCTGGGCCTTGCGAGCTTCGCCGTCCAGGCGGGCATGGCGGCGGTCAACTTCGTGCTGAACAACCTGCTGAACATGTACGGCGCGCAAAGCCCCATCGGCGCGGAGGGCGCGTTGGCGTCCATCGGCGTGGTGCAGCGCGTTGCCTCGTTCGTGGTGCTGCCGCTTATCGGCATGTCGATCGCCATCCAGCCGCTGCTCGGCTTCAACTACGGCGCGCACCTGTTCAAGCGCGTGAAGATGACGCTGGCCTGGGGCATCGCGGGCAACACGGTCATCGCCGTGGTGCTGTGGGCGCTCGTGCACCTGTTCCCCGTCCAGATCGTCGGCTTCTTTGGCATCACCGACCCGAACCTGCTGTCGTTCACGGTGTTCGCGCTGCAGGTGCAGCTGTTCCTCATCCCGTTCGTGGGCTTCCAGATCGTGGGCTCGAACTACTTCCAGGCAACGGGCCAGCCGGCGAAATCGGTGTTCTTGTCGCTCACGCGCCAGATCCTGTTCCTGATCCCGCTCTATATCGGCCTGCCCATGGTCATGCCCGTATGGTTCCCGGGCTACACGGGTCTGGATGCGCTGTACTTCGCGTGCCCCGTGGCGGACTTCCTGGCCATCTTCACCACCGGCGTGTTCGTCCTGCTGGAGCTCAAGCGCCTGCGCAAGCTGGAGAACGGCCAGCTACAGGCCAAGTTCTAGCGGTTTGTTTCAGCCTTGCAACGTTTTTTGCGCTGCAAGGCTATTTTTGCGGTCAAAAAGGGCGAAGGAAATTGTGCGCATGCTACAATTCCGCTGTGATTTATAGGAAATAGGATCGATGCGTTCGGCGCAGCGATCGCCGCGATGATGTCGCGGATGGGCCTTCTGGATGAACCAGGGGGACAAGGAAGGGGAAGTTGTGGAACAGGTTCAGAAGAAGACGGCAGCTGGGTCGCGCACGCGTTCTATCGCGTTCGTCGCATTGACGGTCGCCATCACGGCGGTGTCGGCGTGGGTGACGGTGCCCTTGGGCCCTGTGCCGTTCACGCTGCAGATCTTCGCCGTGGCGTTCATGGTGCTGGTGCTGCAGCCGAAAGAGGCTGTTGCGGCCATCACCGCGTACCTGGTGCTCGGCGCTGTGGGCGTGCCCGTGTTCAGCGGCATGCGCGGCGGCATCGGCGTTCTGGCCGGTGCGACCGGCGGATTTCTGTGGGGCTACCTGCTGGGCGTGGGCCTGGCCGTGGCAGTGCGCTTCGGCCTGAAGGCCGTGCTGGCTCGCGATGGCCAGGCGAAGGGCGCCCGTGCGTTCGCTATCGACTTCCTGACCGGTCTGGTGTTCCTTGCCGTCGCCTACGTGTGCGGTTGGGCGCAGCTCATGGCCGTGGCTTCCATGACGCCCGCCGCCGCCTTCGCGGCCGGCGTTGCGCCGTTCATCCTGGTCGACCTGGCGAAACTGGTCGCGGCGGTCATCTGCGCCCGCGCCGTCAACGCTGCCGTGGGGCGTCGCGCATAAGCGATATCGCATAACCCAAGCGTAATGAAAAAGCCCGCATAAGCGGGCTTTTTCGCGTTCTGATGCAAGATGCGGGCTTGAATTCCGAGGACGGGCTTCCGGTTGCCAGGCGTGCAGGCGCGCAAAGGAGGGATTATGCGCGCCCGCACGAGCAGGGCCTGTCGGATGGTCTCGCAGCTGCCGCGGCGCCCCGTTGCAGAAAAGGGAATCCGAGCGTGCGGTTACGCCTCGTACAGGACGGCGCCGCTGGTGAAGCCGCCGCCGAAGCCTACGAGCACCACCTTGTCGCCGGGGTGGATGTTGCCGCTTTCGTACGCGTCGCACAGCGTCATGGGGATGCACGCCGACGATGAGTTGCCGCGATGCGCGATGGACACCTGGAAGCGCTCGAGCGGCAGGCCCATGCGCTTGGCGGCGTACTTGATGATGCGCAGGTTCGCCTGATGCGGGACGATGAACTGCACGTCGTCGATGGTCAGGTTCGCGCGGCGTAGCACCTCCTCGATGGCGGCGGGCATGACGCTGGTGGCGAACTTGAACACCTTCTGGCCGTTCATGTACAGGGCCTGGCGCGGCGCTCCTGCGGCAACGCGTTCCGTGACATCGAGCTCGGCGTCGATGGGGGCGGTGCCGGGGTCGGCCTGTTGCAGAGCGTCTGCATCGATGCCCTCGGGCGTGAAGGGCTGGGGCGCGTCGTAGGCGGAAGGGCAGGTGAGGGCGTTGGAGTCGTCGTCATCGTTTTTGATGTACCAGGCCAGGATGCCGGGCTTGCGCTCATCCCACTCCACCACGGCGGCGCCGGCGCCGTCGCCGAACAGCACGCATGTGTTGCGGTCGTTCCAGTCGACGATGCGGGTCAAGCGCTCGCCGCCTACCACGAGCGCGCGGTGGATGGGGTTGCGGCCCGCCGCGCCTGCAGCGCCCGGGGCGCTGGCGGACATCATGGTCTCGGCGATGGTCAGGCCGTAGATGAAGCCCGAGCACGCGGCGTTCATGTCGAATGCCGCGGCGTTGACCAGCCCCAAGCGTCGGCGCAGCACGGCGGCGCAGGTGGGGACCACTTCGTCGGGCGTGATGGTGGAGTAGATGATGAGGTCGATGTCCTCGGGAGCGATCTTGCGCTCGGAATAGCCGCCGTCCGCCCAGCCGAGCGCCTGTCGCGCGGCGCCTTCGGCCAGGTCGACGTTGCCCTCGCCGACGCACACGCGGCGCGAGAGGATGCCCGTGCGCGAGGAAATCCATTCGTCGCTGGTGTCCACCAGCTTGGTCAGCTCTTCATTGGGCACGTCAAGTGCCGGCAGCTGCTTGCCGCAGCCGATGATGGTGCAACCCATGATGCTCCTTCGATGTGCGGGGCGATGCGCCCCGGAGATGATGCGTGTCGATTACGTTCGAGTATAGCATCGCGCGTTGCGGCCCCTGCGAATCCCCATGTCATGACCCCTGCTCGTACCGGAATCGATGCGCGGGTGAAGTAAACGCTCGATGTCCTGGGGACGTTCCGGCCGGCGGAGGGGTCGGGCGCATGTGCGGATGGGCGGCGATGGCCGGTTATGGGGCGCGCATGGCGAAAGGGCCGATGCCGCCTGGGGAGCGGACCGGGCATCGGCCGTCAGCCCGGTTGACCAGGCTTTCCTTTTAGGCGTTCTTCGTTTTCCCGTGGGGTTTCTTCACCGAGATGTCGGCGGGGATGGAGGGGATGGCGATCATGAAGCACGCCCCGCCCTCGGGGAGGTTGACGGCCTCGACGGTGCCGTCGTGCGCTTCGGCGATGGACTTCACGATGGCAAGGCCCAGGCCCGTGCCGCCCGTGCCGCGCGTGCGGCTTGCGTCGGTGCGGTAGAAACGGTCGAAGAGCAGCTTGGGGTCCACGTCGCCGAAGCCGCAGCCGTCGTCTTTCACGGCGATGATGGAGTTGCCGTTCATGCCGAACAGCTCAACGTTGATGTGCCCGCCGGGCTTGATGAAGCGGCTGGCGTTCTCGACCAGGTTGGTGACGGCCTGGCGCAAGCTGTCGGGGTTGCCCAGCACGTCGGGCGCCTCGCCCGAGACGCTCGTGTTCGCCTGGCGATCGTGCAGGATGGGGGACAGCGCGTCGACCACGCTGTTCGCCAGATCGTGCAGGTTCACGCGCTGCATGGTCTCGGGGATGGGGGAGCTTTCTATGCGCTGCAGGGTCAGCAGGTCGTGCGTCAGGCGGCTGAGGCGCTCGCTTTCGTTCACGATGATGCCGCAGAACTTCTCATGCAGCGAGGGCGGCAGGTCGGGGTCGGCGAGCATCTCGGCGTTGCCGCGGATGGCCGTCAGCGGCGTGCGCAGCTCATGCGCGACGTCGCTGATGAACTCGTTTTGGCGGCGCTCCTTGATGGCAAGGTCATGCTGCTGCTGGGTGGTGGTTTGCACGAGGCGCTTGAAGTCGCTGGTCAGCAGGTCGGCCTCGTACATGCGGCCGTCGGGCTCGAACGTGACGGGCGCGCCGCTGCGGAACGCTGCCATCTTCTTCGCCAGGTCGCTAAGCGGTTCGGACAGGAAATGGCCGATAAGCAGGCTGATGCAGAAGATGACCACGCTGATAGGGATAAGGACCAGCAGGACCGCTATGGAGGCGTCGTACACGAGCATGCACACGACGGCCGTGACCACCGCAGCGAGCAGGCTGAGCAGCGTGGCCAAGAGCGCGAAATATGTCTGCAGCCGTTTTATAGCTTGAACCTATATCCGTAACCGCGAACCGTTTCCACAAGGCCGGGATCGTATCCGGCTTGCTCGATCTTATCACGCAGGCGCTTGATGTGGGTGTCCACGGTCTTGGTTTCCGTGAGGTATTCCCAGCCCCAGGCGTCGCGCAGCAGCTCCTCGCGCGAAACCACCTTGCCGGCGTTCTTCATAAGGCATGCCATCAGCTCGAACTCGCGGGGCGTCAGATCGATGTCGCCGGCGGGGCCGGTGGCGGTGTGCGCGTCCTCGTCGAGCGTGATGCCGCTGGCGGTGATGGCGTGGCTGTTCGGCGTGAGCTCGTTGCCCTGGCTGCGGCGCAGCAGCGCGCGCACGCGGGCGATGAGCTCACGCACGCCGAAGGGCTTGGCCAGGTAGTCGTCGCCGCCGATCTCGAGCCCGACCACCTTGTCCAGCTCGGTGTCGCGAGCCGAGAGGAACAGCACGGGCGCGGACGTCTTGGTGCGTAGGCGGCGGCACAGTTCGTAGCCGTCCATGCCGGGCAGCATGATATCCAGGACGAACAGGTCGTAGTCGTTTTCCTGGGCCATTGCCAGCGCGTCCTCGCCGTTGTCCACGACGTCGGGCTGGAAGCCCTCTTTCTTCAAGGCGTATCCGACGAACTCCGTGATGGAGGGCTCGTCGTCCACGACCAGGATGCGCGAAGGCGTTTCGTTCATGATGTGCCTCATCTTTCCATTGCGAAGGCTGCTTGCGCGGCATGCCGGGCAGCGCCGTTGCCGAGCGCTGGGCGCCGCAAGGTGGCAGCCGTCCCACGTTCTTACGACAACTATACCCGCATCGGCCCGGCAGGTGGCCTTCCCGTCAAAAACACGTTACCTCCCCGGGGCGAAACGATCCGATCCGGACACTTGGGGACGGAGGCTTATCTGTCCGGTCGCCGAGTCGGAGCCCGGGCCCGCGCCGGGGCTCGGCCCGAGCAGCGCCAGGGCCCGCCCCGCGCCGAC
>NZ_HE611014.1:302898-327409 GCF_000236865.1 Senegalimassilia anaerobia JC110
GGGCCCGCCCCGCGCCGACCCGCGCGTCCCGCCCCGCCGTGCCCGCGCCCCGCCCCGCGCCGGTGCGTCTGCGTTCGAACCCCGTCCGAATCGCCCGATGCGTGCGCTCGGCGGGCGGATTCGGGCGCTTCCCGTGTGCTTGCCGGCCGTCTTGCAGCCTGCTGCTATACTGATGCGCGGAAAAATCGGCCCCCTCGCGGAACGCGGTGACGGGGGACATGAGAACGAGGGGAGCGGCGCCATGCTGCTGGCAATAGACGTGGGAAACACCCAGACCGTTTTGGGCGTGTACGAGAACAAGAAGCTGCGCTTCCGCTGGCGCGTGGCTACCAACAAGCTGCACACGTGCGACGAGCTGCGCGTGAAGCTCATCCCGCTGCTCAGCTCCGAGGGCATCTCGTTCGACGATATCAGCGGCGTGGCGCTGGCGTCGGTGGTCCCGGCGCTCACCGAGGCGTGGTGTCAGGCGACCAAGCAGATGATCGGCGTGCGTGCGGTGGTGTGCACCGCCGAGAACGCCGCCGGGCTGTTCGATGCCGGCGACTATCCCAACCCGTGGGAGATCGGCGCCGACCGCATCGCCGACTGCGTGGCAGCGCGCATGCTGTACGGCTCGCCCGTGGTGGTGGTCGATTTCGGCACCGCCACTAATATGGAAGTGATCGATGGCGACGGCACGTTCGCCGGCGGCATCATCGCGCCCGGCGTGGACACCAGCGCCCGCGCGCTGTTCAGCCATGCCACCAAACTGGGCGCCATCGAGCTGGTCAACCCGCACACTTCCATCGGCCGCAACACCGCCCAGGCCATGCAGGTGGGCATCGTCTACGGCGAGGCCGATCGTGTAGATGGCCTGGTCAACCGCATCTTCGAGCAGCTCGGCCACAAAGCCGCCGTCGTGGCCACCGGCGGCCTGGCGCGTCGCGTGGCGCCGCTGTCGCGCACCATCACGCACGTGAACCAGGACCTGACGCTCGAGGGCCTTCGCCTGGTGTACGACAACTTTATGGACAACGACGTCACCGGCCTGTACGGCCGCCCCGACGAGGTGCTGGAGTAGGGCGAGCCCCCGCCGGCGCCCCATCCCGGCTTCGCCCTCCGGCGTCTTGGGAAGCCGTCCGCAAGGCGGTTCCGTCGCCCACTTCTCCACAATTGCAACAAATTTGGCCGCATTTTCGCCGTTGCCTTGAAATCTGGGTTTCTTAACAGGCGCCTGTCCCATGGCCGACAGGGCTCGCCGCTACAATGACACCTACGTTCATGCGCCCCGCCAAAGGACGGGGCGCGTCCGCATCCAGACGAGAGAGAGGCCCCGACGTGTTGACCGACATCGAAATCGCCCAGGCAGCGACTCCGCAACCCATCAGCGCCATCGCGCAGAAGGCGGGTGTGCCCGAGCAGTACCTGGAGCAGTACGGAACCACGAAGGCTAAGGTGGACTACAACCTGCTCCGCGATGAGCAGCACACGCCGGGCAAGCTGGTGCTCGTGACGGCCATCAACCCCACGCCGGCCGGCGAGGGCAAGACCACCACCACGGTGGGCCTGGCCGACGCGCTGCAGAAGCGCGGCAAGAACCCCGTCGTTGCGCTGCGCGAGCCCAGCCTGGGCCCCGTGTTCGGCATCAAGGGCGGTGCTGCGGGCGGCGGATACGCCCAGGTCATCCCCATGGAGGACATCAACCTGCACTTCACCGGCGACTTCCACGCCATCGGCGCGGCCAACAACCTGCTCGCGGCGCTGCTCGACGCCCACATCCATAACGGCAACGAGCTGGGCATCGACGTCCGCAAGATCACGTGGAAGCGCGTGGTGGACATGAACGACCGCCAGCTGCGCAACATCGTGTGCGGCCTGGGCGGCAGGGCCAACGGCGTGCCTCGCGAGGACGGCTTCGACATCACCGTGGCCAGCGAGATCATGGCGATCTTCTGCCTGGCAACCAGCATCACCGACCTGAAGGAGCGCCTCGGCCGCATCGTGGTCGGCTACACCTTCGACGACCAGCCCGTCACCGCGCACGACCTGCACGCCGAGGGCGCCATGGCCGCGCTGCTCAAGGACGCGCTCAAGCCCAACCTCGTGCAGACGCTCGAGGGCACGCCGGCGTTCGTGCACGGCGGCCCCTTCGCCAACATCGCGCATGGCTGCAACTCCATCATGGCCACGCAAATGGCCCGCGCGCTGGGCGACTACGCCATCACCGAGGCCGGCTTCGGCGCCGACCTGGGCGCGGAGAAGTTCCTGGACATCAAGTGCCGCCTGACCGGCCTGAAGCCCGATGCCGTCGTCGTGGTGGCAACGGTCCGCGCGCTCAAGAACCACGGCGGCGTGGCGAAGGACGCGCTCAACGATGAGAACCTGCAGGCGCTCGAGGCCGGCCTGCCCAACCTGCTGCAGCACGTGGAGAACATCACGAACGTGTACAACTTGCCGTGCGTGGTGGCCATCAACCGCTTCCCCACCGACACCGAGGCCGAGCTGAAGCTCGTTGAGGACAAGTGTCGCGAGCTGGGCGTGAACGTGGCCCTGTCCGAGGTGTGGGCCAAGGGCGGCGAGGGCGGCCTGGCGCTGGCCGACGAGGTCGTGCGCCTGTGCGAGAACGGCGACGAGGCCGGCCGCAGCGCCGACACGTTCCAGTTCTCCTACGGCGATGACCTGAGTCTGCGCGAGAAGATCGAGGCCGTTGCGAAGAACGTCTACCGTGCCGACGGCGTCGACTTCGAGGCAAAGGCGGCCAAGGAGCTGGCGAAGCTGGAGAAGCTCGGCTTCGGCGGCATGCCCGTGTGCATGGCCAAGACCCAGTACAGCTTCAGCGACGACCAGACGAAGCTGGGCGCGCCGCGCGGCTTCCGCATCACCGTGCGCGACGTCAAGGTCAGCGCCGGCGCCGGCTTCGTGGTGGCGCTCACCGGCAACATCATGACCATGCCGGGCCTGGGGAAGAGCCCCGCGGCCTTCAAGATCGACGTCGACGAGACCGGTAAGATCACGGGGCTGTTCTAAGTCCCGGACGCTGAGCGACTGGGTGGTGTCCAGTCGCTCAGACAGTCCTGCTTTGGCAAAAGCCCCACTGGGGCTTTTGCGTCGTGCGGAACTCGCTTTGTGGACACCACCCAGCCACTCAGCTGGGTAAACTGCTCGTAGGGTTGCTGGGTCCCGGCATCGAGCTCGCAGGCCGCTTGTGCAGTTGATGATGGAAAGGAAGCGTATGGATACTTCGTTCGTCGAGGAGCTTGCTTCGGCGGCCCCCACGCCGGGCGGCGGCGGGGCCTCGGCATATTGCGGCGCGCTGGCCTGCGCGCTGGCGTCCATGGTGGGCAACCTGACCGTGGGCAAGAAGACGTATGCCCAGGTGGAACCCGAAGTGTATATGCGCTTGGAGAAGTTGGCGGACCTGCGCGGGCGCCTGCTCGGGCTGGTGGGCGCCGACGCCGAGGCGTTCGGCCCGCTGGCGGAGGCCTACCGCATGCCCAAGGACACCCCCGAGCAGCTTGAGGCCAAGCAGGCGGCCATCCAGGATGCCCTTGTCGGCGCCACCGAGGTGCCGCTGGACATCATGCGCACGGCGGCCGCGTGCGTGGAGCACGCCGATTTCCTGGCGCGCAACGGCAGCCGCATGGCGCGCAGCGATGCGGGCGTTTCCGTGGCGTTCGCCCGGGCGGCCGTGGACGGCGCCAGCTTGAACGTGTACATTAACGCGGCGTCCATCGACGACGCCGAACGTGCTGCACGCTACCGCGACGAGGCGGATCGACTCGTCGCGCAGATGCGCGAGCACTGCGACGAGGTGTTCGCGTTCGTGAAGGATGCGGTCTCGTAAACAGCCTGCAGGCCGATAGATGAAGGTGGAGAAAACGTGGCAGAGTTGTTGAAGGGCAAGCCGGTCGTCGACCGCATGGCCGAGGATATGCGTGGGCGCATCGCCTCGCTCGAGGAGCAGGGCGTGAAACCCACGCTGGCGCTGGTGCGCCTGGGGCAGCGTCCCGATGACCTTTCGTATGAGCGCACGGCGGTCAAACGCGCCGCCGGCCTGGGCATTCACACGAAGCCCTACGTGCTCGACGAGTTCGCGCCCGAGGCAGCGCTCAAGGCCACGCTGCAGTCCATCAACTACGACAAGACGGTGCACGGCTGCCTGATGTTCCGCCCGCTGCCCACGTTCATGGACGAGAAGGCCATGTGCAACACGCTGACCGCGGCCAAGGACGTCGACGGCATCTCGCTGGCGTCGCTTGCGGCGGTGTTCACCGACGCGCCGGACGGCTTCCCCCCTTGCACCGCGGCGGCGTGCGTCGCCATTTTAGAGCACTACAAGGTGCCCATCGCCGGCAAGCACGTGGTGGTCATCGGCCGCAGCCTGGTAGTGGGCAAGCCCGTCTCCATGATGCTGCTGCGCCGCAACGCCAGCGTCACCATCTGCCATAGCCGTACCGAGAACCTGCAGGAGATCAGCCGCTCGGCCGATATCGTCATCTGCGCCACGGGCCGCGCCCGCGCCTACGGCCGCGAGTACTTCCGCCCGGGCCAGACGGTGCTCGATGTGGGCATTAACTTCGATGTTCACGGCAAGCTGTGCGGCGACGTGGACTTCGACGAGGTGGAGCCCATCGTGGACGCCATCACCCCGGTGCCCGGCGGCGTGGGCACCGTGACCACCAGCATGACCATGCAGCACACCGTGGCCGCCGCTGAGGCCCAGCTGAAGGAAAGCCTGAAAGGTTAGCGTAACGCCCGCCTGCTCCTGAAAGCCGTTTTCCCCTGCTTATCCGCCGTTTTCGTGGGCGGGGTGCATGTTGCCGCGCATTGGCGTATGATGTGCTGCATTATGGCTAACGGACTGACATACGCACGTAAAACCGCGTCCACGGAGGCAACGAAGCAGCTGGCCGAAACGCTGGCTCCGTACCTGCATCCGGGCGACGTGGTGGTGCTTTCGGGCGATTTGGGCGCCGGCAAAACCCAATTTGTGCAAGGCGTTGCTGCGGGCCTGGGCATATCCGCTCAGGTTACCAGCCCCACGTTCAACATCCTGCTGGAGTACTACCAGGGGCGTATCCCGCTGTACCACTTCGACCTGTATCGTCTGGACGACCAGGATGAGCTGGAGGACACGGGCTATTACGACACCATCGACGCCGATGGCGTGTCGTTCATCGAGTGGGGCGAGAAGTTCCCCGGCGCGTTGCCGTACGGCTACCTGGAGATCCGCATCCTGGTGGCGGAGGACGGCGGCCGCCGCGTGTTCGCGCATGCGCTGGGAAACCGCGCTCGTCAGCTGCTCACCGTGTGGGCAAACGACTCGAAGGCTCGCCTGTCGAAGACCACGGCCAGCGCCGGCGGCTTCATCGTGCCGGGTGGCGCCCCTATGAGCACGGGCTCCATCCCCCCGATCAAGGTCGCGGAGGCCAAACCCGCCGATTCGCCTGCTGAGACGATGTGATCGCCTGCTGCCGTGCCTGATGCGTCCCGGGCGAACGTCGCGCGGCAGGCGGTATCTCGCAGCGAAACCGGCCATAAAAGGAACCATATTCGAAAGCAAGGGGAGCACTGTGCCTGAAACCGCATATGCGTTGGCGTTCGATACGGCGAACGAGGTGATCTCCATCGGGCTGGGCCGTTTGAACGCCGCGGCATGCGCGGTGGAGCCGGTGGCCGCGGTGGAGGTGGCGGCGCATCGCGCGTCGAACATGCAGCTGCTCGTGCGGGTGGATGCCCTGCTGCGCGAAGCCGGCGTGGAGCGCGGCCAGCTGGCGTGCGTGTGCGTCGGCCGCGGACCGGGCTCGTTCACAGGCGTGCGCATCGCCATGGCCACGGCGAAGGGCGCCGCGCAGGCGCTCGGTGCCGCGCTGGTGGGTGTGTCGTCGCTCGACGTGGTGGCCTGGCATGCGTGGGCCTCGGGCGTGCGTGGCCGGCTGGCCGTGGTCGCCGACGCCATGCGCAAGGAAGTCTACCCCGTCCGCTACGCGCTCGATGATGCGGGCGTGCATCGCCTTGAGGCCGACCGCGTGGTGAAAGCCCAGGTGGCAGCCCAGGAGCTGGTCGACGAAGCGTCTTCTGGCGCTGCGGTCGGCGCGTTGCAGCTGACGGGCGACGGGCTTGCGAAGTACGCGGAGTTGTTCGCCCCCGCTGGCACGCTGTTGCCCGAGGAGCTGTGGGCGCCCACGGGCCGCGGGCTTTTGCTGGCGCTGCAGGACGCGTGGCGCACGGGCGCGGCAGACCCGCTGGATGCGCAGCGACACAACCCGGCGTTCTTGCTGCCGGTGTACACGCGCCTGTCGGACGCCGAGGAGAACGAGCGCATCCGCCTGGCGAAGAACGACCCGAAAAACCTTGCCACCGGCGTGCAGGACGCCGCGCCCCGCCGCGATCAGCGCGCCACCATGCACGACACGGCGGTGCTCAACGCGCGCCCTGACGAGCACGGCATCACGTACAAGCCGCTCGACGCCGCGCATGCCGAGGACGTTGCCGCCATGGAATCCCAGGTCATGGGCTCGGATGCATGGAACGCGGCCCTGGTGGCCGATGAACTTCCGCGTGCCGATCGCACCTGGTGGGCGGCCTATGCAAGCGGGGAAGGCCCCGATGCCGGACCCGTCGCGGGCTCCGAAGGCGCCTCTTCCGCGCGTGGAACCGTGCTGGTCGGCTATGCCGGTGGCATGGTGATCGACGGGCAGGTGCAGATCCTCAAGATCGGCACCGATCCGGCGTGGCGCCGCCGCGGTATCGCGCGTCAGCTCATCTCGCGCGTTGCCTCCGATGCCCGCGACCTGGGCGCCACCACGTGCTCGCTCGAGGTGCGCGCTTCCAATGCCGGCGCGCAGGCGTTCTACGAATCGCTCGGCATGCATTCCATCGGCAAGCGCCCGCATTACTATTCCGACCGCGAGGACGCCGTCATCATGGAGGGCCCGCTGCAGGGCGTCATCGGATCTTCGGCCGTCGGCGGCGCCGCCGACGCGAAGGCGCTGCGCGCCGTCACCGAGGATGCCGGCATCCAAGAGTCCTCGGTCGACGTTGCCGGCATGACGCTTCGCGTGGACGAGGCGCACGATGCGCAGAAGGCCGCCCAGCCCGCAGCGCAGCTCGAGCGTCCGCTCATCCTTGCTATTGAAAGCTCGTGCGACGAGACGGCCGCGGCAATCGTCGACGGGAAGGGCAACCTGCTCTCCGACGTTGTGGCAAGCCAGATCGACTTCCATTCCCGCTTCGGCGGCGTGGTGCCCGAGATCGCCAGCCGCAAGCACATCGAGGCCATCTGCGGCGTGTGCGACGAGTGTCTGGACGTTGCGGCGCAGCGCTTGGGCATGGAGCGTCTGACCTGGTCAGACCTTGACGGCGTGGGCGTCACGTACGCGCCTGGCCTGGTGGGTGCCCTGGTGGTGGGCGTGGCGTTCGCCAAGGGCGCGGCCTGGGCTGCCGACAAGCCGCTGGTGGGCGTGAACCACCTGGAGGGCCACATGTACGCTAACAAGATCGGCGCGCCCGATTTCGCCCCTCCGGCGGTGGTTTCCCTGGTCAGCGGCGGAAACACCATGCTCGTGCATATGCGCGGCTGGGGCGATTACCGCGTGCTGGGCGCCACCATCGACGATGCGGTGGGCGAGGCGTTCGACAAGGTGGCCAAGGCGCTCGGCCTGGGCTACCCGGGCGGCCCCGTGGTGTCGGCGCAGGGCGCCAAGGGCAACCCGAAGGCCATCGAGTTCCCGCGCGCCATGATGCATTCGGGCGACATGCGCTTCAGCCTTTCGGGCCTGAAGACCGCCGTGGTCACCTATATCAACAACGAGCGCGCCGCGGGCCGTGAGCTCAACGTGCCGGACATCTGCGCCAGCTTCGAGGCCGCCGTGGTGGACGTGCAGGTGAAGAAGGCCGAGATGGCGCTGCGTGAAACGGGCGCCCCCACGTTCTGCCTGGGCGGCGGCGTGGCTGCGAACCCCGTGCTGCGCGCGGCGTACGGGAAGCTGTGCAAGAAGATGCAGGTGCGCCTGGTCATGCCCCCGCTTTCGGCCTGCGGCGACAATGCCGGCATGATCGCCCTGGTGGCGCTCGGCCGCTTCCGTCAAGGGAAGTTCTATGGCCTTGAAACCGACGCGCAGGCGCACGCGGACCTAGAGCAGGAGTACTAGCAGCTCGCGCCCCGAGGCTTTGCGAACACGGCTCTCGTCGGCGTTTTGCCTGATGGGCATGACTTTGCCGCTTGCGCCTTGCGCGGGTTGCGCGGCCGCGCCCCCTCGCCGACCTTCGGTCGCTGCGTCGTCGCAGCCGCAGCTTGCGTGTTCGCTTCATGCCGAACGCGCGGCGCGGCTGCGCGAACGGCTATACTGGAATGTCGAACGAACGGCCCGCTCAGGGCCAGCTTGATGAACGCGCCCGGGTTCGCCGGGCGCGCACGATACGCAAGGAGCAGCACCGCATGGCCATCGATACCGCCACCGGCAAGGAAGCGCCGGCCGAGATTTCGTCCGAACGCGTGAAGGACATCTTCTCCACCATCGCGAAGAAGTACGAGCGCTTCAACGCCATCTCCAGCTTCGGCGCTTACAAGATGTGGCTGGCGGGCATGATGAAACAGGCTCCCATCAGCGCAAACGATGATGTTCTCGACATTGCGGGCGGAACGGGCGACGTCAGCTTCACCGTGGCGCGCGCCAAGCATCCGCGCCATATCCAGTGCACCGACCTGGTCAACGAGATGCTCGACGTGGCTCGCGCACACTACGCCGATGGCGCTGCCGACGGCGTGCCGGTGGATTTCGAGGTGGTGGACGCGCAGGAAATCCCGTACGCCGATGCCAGCTACGACGCCATCACCATGGCCTACGGCATTCGCAACATGCCCGACCGCCCGCGCGCGCTGTCGGAGATGTATCGCGTGCTCAAGCCGGGCGGCAGCCTGGTGTGCCTTGAGTTCAGCACCCCGCCCAACGCCGTGTGGCGCGCGCTGTATAACTTCTATTTGAAGCACCTCATCCCGTTCTGGGGCGGCCTGATCACGGGCGACCGCGACGGCTTCGTGTATCTGTCGAAGTCCATCAAGGCGTTCCCCAACCAGCAGGGTCTTGCCCGCATGATGGAGGATGCCGGCTTCACAGGCGTTACCTGGAAGAACTACACCGGCGGCATCGCCGCAGTTCACGTGGCAAAAAAGCCCGAGTAGCGCCAATCCCGGAAGATCCCGACTGCAACGATCGAAAGCCCGCCACCGGCGGGCTTTCGTGTTTCCGACCTCGGTTTCAGTCAACTTTAAGGGTGTCTTCGTAGCATCTAGTCTCGAAATGTTCCCCGAGCCTGGGCTGTGGGCCCTTGGGAGGAAACGATGGCTTCATTCACCGACACCTTTGAACGCAAAGAGGTCAAATACCGCTTAAATGCGAAGCAGCATCGCGAGGTGCTCGATGCGCTGGCCGGGCGCATGGCCGCCGACGAGTACGGCCGCACGCGCATCACCAGCCTGTATTTCGATACGCCGAGGCGCGACCTGATCGCGCGCAGCTTGGAAAAACCCCTGTACAAGGAGAAGCTGCGCCTGCGTTGGTACGGCACGCCGACTTCGGGCGAGCGCGTGTACGTGGAGATCAAGAAGAAATACGACGGCATCGTGTACAAGCGCCGCGTGGGATGCTCGTTGACGGCGGCGTACGCCTACCTGATGGGGCGCGTGCCCTACGAGAACGCCTGCGTGCAAAATCCGCTGTCCGACCAGGTGCAACAGGACGAGGCGCTCACGCTGCACAGCATCCAGATCGCCCGCGAGATCGATGCGTTCGCGGCGCGCTATCGCAACCTGCGGCCTTCCATGTACATCGTGTGCGAGCGCACGGCGTACGCCCCGGTCCCGGGCGCCGACGCCGACGGGCTGCGCATCACGTTCGACTCGGGCGTCGCGTATCGCGATGTGCTGGCCGGCGAGCGCGGAGCGGGCAGCACCTTCCATCCGCTTTTGGGCCTGGGCGAGACGATTATGGAGGTGAAGACCGCCGGTGCTTACCCGTCTTGGCTGGTCGAGGTGCTCGGCGGATGCCAGGCGTATCCGTCGTCGTTCAGCAAGTACGGCGCCGCCTACCAGGAGTGCGAACGTGCCGCCGGCGTCCGTTTCGTTCGTAACGCTCTCCCGACCCTGACTTCCCGAAAGGATGATCGTTGTGCTTGATTCCGCGCTCTCCTCGGTCTTCGGAACGGCCGATTCCCTGGTGGCAAGCGTGTCCACCGTGCAGTTCCTGATGTGCTGTGTCGCGTCCATTGTGCTCGGTGCGGCCGTGGCCTGCATCTATATGTTCCGTCACAAATACTCGAAGAACTTCGTGGTGACCCTGGCGCTGCTGCCGCTTATCGTGCAGATGGTGATCACCCTGGTCAACGGCAATCTTGGCGCGGGCATCGCCGTCATGGGCGTGTTCAACCTGGTGCGCTTCCGCAGCATCCCGGGCAGCGCGAAGGATATCGGCAGCGTGTTTTTTGCCATGGCCATCGGCTTGGCCACGGGCATGGGGTTCATCGCGCTGGCCGTGCTGTTCACGTTCATCGTCGGCGTGGTGAACGTGGTGTACGTGTTGTCGCCGTTCGGGCGGCCGCAGCAGCCGGAGAAGGTGCTCCGCGTGACGGTTCCAGAGGACCTGGAGTTCGATGGAATGTTCGACGCCGTGCTGGCGCGATACACCGCCGAGCATGAGCTGACGGAGGTTTGCACCACGAACATGGGCAGTTTGTACCAGCTTGAGTATCAGGTGCGCCTGGCGCAGCCCGGGATCGAGAAACGCCTGATGGACGAGGTGCGCTGTCTGAATGGGAATCTGAAGGTCAGTTTGAGCAACGCGCAGGTCTCCAAGGAGGTGCTCTAAATGGGCTGGTTTGCGAACCGACGCGCCCGGGCGGCGCGCGAAAGCGGGGTCGAGGCGTCTGGGGCGTTTTGCCGGGCTGTCGGCCAGGATGAGCATGGTCCCGATGTCGCCGCGCCAGCGGCGGGCGGATCGTCGGCGCCGCAGCGCAACGATGTGCGAGGCCTGACGCGCCTGGCGTGCGGCGCGGTCGCCTTGCTGGCTTTGAGCGGCGTGCTGGCGATGGAGGGCTGCGCGGCGGTTTCGACGGATGCGGAAAACTCGGCCGCATCTGAGCAGGCTGCTGCGGCAAGCGCTTCCGACGTGGAGTATGCGTCGTTCGAGGAGGTTGCGGCGACGTTTGACGAAAGCGCCCTTGACCTGGGCTATTCCAAGCGCGACCTTGATGCATCCCATGATGCGTCGTCGGCGACCGTTATCACGCTTTCCGGCGATTCGGCTAGCGTGCAGGGGGCGGGCGCTCAAGCGAGCGCCGCTGGTGCGGTCATCTCGTCGGCGGGCACGTACATCGTGTCGGGTGAGCTGACCGACGGGCAGCTGCTGGTCGACGCCGGCGACGACGACAAGGTGCAGCTGGTGCTGGCGGGCGCGACCATCCATAACGAGGACGCCCCGGCAATCTACGTGCGTAATGCGGACAAGTGCTTCGTCACCTTGGACGCCGGGACGGAGAATAATCTGTCCGATGGGTCGTCGTATGCGCTGGAAAGTGATTCCGACGAACCGTACGCCACGCTGTTCAGCCGCTGCGACCTGACGCTGAACGGGTCCGGGACGCTGAACGTGACGAGCGCGTATCGCCACGCGGTATGCTCGAAGGACGACTTGGTCGTTGTATCCGGCACGTACAACATCAGCGCCGTGGAGGATGGTTTGCGCGGCCGCGACAGCGTGAAGGTTCGCGACGGCGTCTTCACCATTCAGGCTGGCGGCGACGGCATCAAGTCGAACAAGGACGACGATCCGACGAAAGGTTTCGTGAGCATCGATGGCGGCGCGTTCGACATCCAAGCTGGCGACGATGCGGTGCAGGGCAAGACGCTCATCCGCCTTGCGGGCGGATCGCTGACGGTGGCGGCGAACGACGATGCCTTCCATTCCGATTTGGAGATGCACCTGCTGGGCGCCTCGATAGAGGCCAGCGCGGGCGACGACGCGTTCCACGCGGAGACGAAGCTGACCGTGGACGGCGGGATCGTGAACGTGGCCAGCTGCAACGAGGGTTATGAAGCGGAGAAGGTCTACGTCAACGGCGGCGATACGCACATCGTGGCAAGCGACGATGGCGTGAACGCCAGCGCCGCCGACCTGTCCGACGACGCGGATGCCGATACCGTGAGCAGCACGCTTCCCAATGGCGGCACCCCCGGTGCGCCCGGCAAGGGCGGCGGGGCTGCGACGCCGGATGCCGGCGGCCAGGCTCCTGCAGGTGCGCAGCAGAGCGGGCAAGCCCCCGACGCCGCTGCCCAGCAGGATGGGCAAGCCCCGGGCGCCGCAGGTGTCCAACAGGGTGGCCAGGCCCCCGACGCCGCCGGTGCGCAGCAGGGTGGAAGTGCGCCCGAGCCTCCGGTGGGCGATAACGCAGGCGGCGCAGGCGGCGTTATCGATCCCAGACAACAGGGCGGCGACCCTGCGGCCGGCGGCGGCGTGGGCCAGGCGGATAACAGCTGCCTCATCCAGATTAACGGCGGTTACTTGGTGGTCGACTCCGTCGGCGATGCCATCGACAGCAACGGCAACGTCGAGGTGACGGGCGGCGTGCTGCTGGTCTCCGGGCCCACCAGCGATGGCGACGGCGCGTTCGACTACGACGGCAGCGCGACCATCAGCGGCGGCACCGTGCTCATGGTCGGCTCCACGGGCATGGCGCAAAGCTTCACCGGCGGCACGCAGGCCTTCGCCATGACCTCGGCAAGCGGAGAGGCCGGCCAGAGCGTGTGCGTGGTCGACGGTAGCGGCAACGTGGTGGCGTCGTTCACGGCGACCAAGCGCTTCGGCATGGTGTTGACTTCCAGCCCGGCTTTTGCGGAAGGCGGCGAATATACCCTGGTCATCGGCGGCGAGATAGCGAACGCCAACGCCGACGGCTACACGGATTCCGGCGCGGTGAGCGGCGGCAGCGAGACCGCCATCACGGCCAGCTGCGCGGCTTCCGCGGGCATGGGCAGCGCGGGCGGCCCTGGCGCAGCCGGCGGCAAGTAAGACGCTTTGGGGACGTAGGCTAATCTGTCCGGTGGCCTTCGCCCGCCCTTGTCCGTCGTCTTCCCTGCCTGTTGTTCTCCGTGGATAGCCGGTATTGCATTTCGCCGGTCGGACGCCTCGGCCGAGGCGTCCGACCCGAGCGTCCGACCCCTGAGCATCGTGCTCGCTTGCCGTTTGCGGCGGGGTTTGCGGAGTTCTCAAGCACTCCACCATGATGGAGTACAATGAAGGCAAAGAACCCGGTGAATCGGAAAGGCGATGCCGAATGAGCGAGCTAAGAACCCCCGAGGTGGAGGATCTGCTGACCGTTTTCTCAAAAATCCAGGACAAGGACGACATCTTCCTGCTGCTTGAAGATCTGTTCACCATCCGCGAGATCCGCGAAACCTCGCAGCGCCTCGCCGTTGCGCGCCAGCTCGACGCCGGCAATTCATATGCTTCCATCGAGAAGGCCACGGGGGCGTCGGCAACCACCATCGCCCGCGTGTCGAAATGCCTGAGCTACGGCGCCGGCGGCTACACCATGGCGCTCAACATCCTGGACGACGCCCGCAAAGGGAAGTAAGTCCCGAGCGGTAGGGCGGGGCCGAGGCTTTCCGGCGTGCCCTGTGCGGCAGCCGCGGATTCGGCGCTTGCCGTGGTGCTCCTTGAGGCGCGCCCTCTGTCAGATCCCCTGCAGCGCGCTCGTCATCAAATCCCCCTATAGCGCGCCAGTTGAAAAATCCGTCGATACGGCTGTGCCGAAGCCCGCCGTCCTCCTTCGAGGGCGGCGGGCTTTTCGTTTCAGCGAATCGTGCCCCTCTTCGCAACATGAAATCCCTCGAACCTGTGACCCCTGACATCGCGCGAATGCCGTTCAGCATCGATTTGCTGCCTGGGTCAGGCTTCATTCGCGCGTTGCGCCCCGCGTAAAATGCGGGCTATTTCGCGTTTCTCGCGAAGATCTCCAACACCAGCTGCAGACGGGTGCCCAGAGGCAATGGGTTCTGCTTAAGGAACCGCGGAACCTCGCGAAGCGGCAGCGTGAACACCTCGATAAGCTCGCCATGCTCGGGATGGGCTGCTTCGTCCTTCTCCACCTGGGCGAACACCGTTTGCACGCTTTCGTCGCTCATGCCGGTGGACGAATGCCCGGCCTGCGGCAGCAGCTCCACGGCGCCTTCCGGGATGTCGGTGCGCAGGCCGTAACCCGTTTCCTCGCGCAGCTCACGGTCCACGGCCACGGCGAGGTCTTCGCCGGGCTCCACCAGGCCCGCGGGCAGGCCGACCACCCAGCTGTTCAGCGGATAGCGGAACTCGCGGATGAGCACCAGGTTGCCGTCGCGCGTGATGGGTACGATGGATACGGCGTCGGCTGTGCGCTTGCCGCTGGTGCCGGCGGCCTGTTCGGCCGCGGCAACGGCTGCAGCGCCGAAGTCTTCCGCACCCTCGTCGATTGCCGCGATGGCCGTGTTGCTGCGCGCCTCAAGGCGCGCCAGCTCGGCGCGGTACGCCTCCAGGCCCTTGCGCGAGGCCGCTTCATATATGTAGTCGCTGCCGTCGGGCAGCACGTACGTGAGAATGTACTTCTTGATCCAGCCGTCGGACACTTGCTCGATATGCTTCAGCTGCGGGGTTTCGCGCATGGCGGGTTCCTTCCTGTCGATTAACGACATGGTAGCGCAAGCGCGACGACCTCGTGCAGCGCGCTTGCGGCGGAGTGGGGAGCGCTGCCGCAGCGAGCGGCAGCAGACCCGGGCGGGCGACGGAGGTGCGGACCCGTCGCGAGGCGGTGGTCGCAGCAGAGCGGTTGGCGTACGGGTTTTGTCGAGCGGCAAGTGCGGCAGGATGGGAGCTCTGCTGCAGCGAGCGGCGGGTTCGATTGCGGCGAGCCGATTTGCGCCTGGCAGTTTCCCCGCCTAAACGTAGGACCGCCGCGGTGGGAAACCGCGGCGGTCCTACGTTTAGGCGGGGAGGGAGACCCCGCGATGGGCTTTGCCGCCCCGGGATGGGAGACGGGGCGGCAAAGCGGCGCCGATGGGAAGACGGCGTCTTGGGAATCGGCGGGACGTGGGCGGGAACCCCGCGCCCCGCGCGCCAAGCGGGAGTGGGAGACTTCGCTTGGCCGGATCGCGGATGGGAGGGCGCGATCCGTAAAGGAAAGGGATAAGGAACGGTTCATATAGTAGGAGCGCCGCCTGAAAGAAGCCTTAAAGAAGCATGAACGCCGCGTGAAGTTGGGCAACGGGCCGTTGGGTTCGCGCCCGCGCGACGCTTGCGGGCGGCTCGCCGGCCCCGCGCCTCGCTCGCTGCGGGTTCTTGGCGCCCGCCGTGCGGTTTGCGGCTTCCCTCGGCCCCTCAAGTTCCCGCATCGTGACGCGAAAATGACGTGAAGGTAACGCGTTAGCACTCTCACTTGCAGAGTGCTAACGCAGGGTCTATAACGATAACTGTTCAAAGGAACGGTCCCCTGAACGGGGCCGCAACGAAAGCAACCGAAACGGCGGCGGAACAACCTGCCGGCCCGTTCGCAAGCTTGACGGCCGTTGCGCGATGCGGCGCAACTGTCCGCCTGGCAGGCGAATCGGGCAAGGTGCCCGACCGGGAATCGGCCGGTGCCGGGCAGCACGCTTCGCCCCAAGAAACGGAGATGACGATGATGTCCATGCTGGTACCTCGTTCCAATCGTATTTTCAACGATCTTATGACCGACCCGTTCGACAACTTCTTCGGCACCATGGCGGCGCCGAGCGTGAAGACCACGCCGAACCTGATGCGCACCGACATCCGCGAAACCGAGACCGGTTTCGAGCTGACCATCGACCTGCCGGGCTTCGACAAGGAAGGCGTGCAGGCCGAGCTGAAGGATGGCTACCTGACCGTCACGGCCGAAACCAAGCAGGAGACCGAGGACAAGAAGGGCACCTACGTGCGTCAGGAGCGCTTCAGCGGCAAGTGCAGCCGCACCTTCTACGTCGGCGACGACATCGAGGAAGGCGACATCAAGGCCAAGTTCGATAACGGCACCCTGCAGATCGACGTGCCGAAGAAGGTCGCCAAGCCCGAGCCCGAAACCTCGCGCTCCATCTCGATCGACTAGCTGGTTCGAACGCTTCCGGCCGATTGCGGGCGTCGCTTGCCCTGGCATAGGTCGCGATTATGGACCGGTACCCTGCCCCCTCGAACCTTTTCTCAACTCTCACCTCCTTACGAAGACCCCATCGCGGCATGTCCGCGGTGGGGTCTTCGGCGTTTCGGGTGCTGTTTGCGGCCTTCGCGGGTGCCCTAAGGGGCCGCGGCGGGCCAAGGGGCGATGCGTCTGCATTTGAACGAGGATACCCGGAAAGGCCATACCTGACAGTTAATGCTACGTCCCCTAAGTGTCCGTCTGCAGCTCTCTGCGCCTCCCTTACAACGCTCTCACCTGCGTAAACGCAAAGTTTACCCCGCGGGGGTACTAGGCGTGCTCGCTTGTGCGGGCGCATGATGTGCGCGTTGGATGGGGCCGTGGAGGGCCCCGCGGCAAGTCCGGCGGGTGGGGCACGGCGCAACGCGTCGCTTTCGCCAGCATGCGGCCGTTATCCGGTTGCGGACGTCTTCCTCGAGCGTCGTCGCACCCGCCGGGCTTGCCGAAGGTTCCAAGGAAAAGGAGAGGAACGAATGGCTGAAGACGAGAAGATCTCCCAGCCCGGCGAGGGCGCGCAAGCGCCTTCCCCGAAGCGCAAGGCCAAGCGCGGCTGGATCATCGGCGGCGTCGTGGCTGCCGTGATCGTGGTGGCGGGCGCGGGTTTCTGGGTATGGCACGAGACGCCCAGCTTCTGCAACGCCATCTGCCACAGCCCCATGGACAGCTACGTCGACACGTACTACAGCGGCGACCAGGGCATGCTGGTGACCGCGCACGCCGAGGCGGGCAACAACTGCCTGAGCTGCCATGAGCCCGTGATCACCGAGCAGGTGGGCGAGGTCATGAAGTGGACCTCCGACGACTATCCCATGACCGCCGACGGCGCGAAGCTGGCCGATGGCGCCGACATGGCCAGCGAGGAGTTCTGCGCCAAGAGCGGCTGCCACGACATGGACGACGTGGTCGCCAGCACCTGGGGCTTCGAGGGCAACGGCGAGCAGTTCAACCCTCATAGCAGCCACCAGGACCTGGCGCTCGAGTGCGGCGACTGCCACAAGGCTCACGAGAAGAGCGTCCTCATGTGCAACCAGTGCCACAAACTGAACATGCCCGAGGGATGGGAGGCCCCGAATGCAGCATAACGGACTCGACCGCCGCACCTTCCTCAAGGGCGCGGGCATCACTGCCATCGGCGCCGCCGCCATGGGCGCGCTGACCGGCTGCGGCAACGGCTACACCGTCCCCGCCGGCGAGGAGCCGGTAAACGCGAGCGCCGGCCAGGTGCCCGGCACGCCCAGCTGGCTGGGCCAGGCTCCCGAGGTCGCCGAGCGCGATATCACCGAGACTATCGACACCGAGGTGCTGGTCGTGGGCTGCCGCACCGCCGGCCTGCCCGCCGTCATCTCCGCCGCCGAGAACGGTGCGAAGGTGCTCGGCATCGACCGCACCTCCACCGTGCTCGCTCCGCGCGAGGATATCGGCGCCATCGACTCGAAGCTGCAGCTTGCTTCGTTCGACGAGTACCCGCAGTTCAAGATCGACAAGATGGAGGCAATGGAGGACATCGTCCGCTATGCCAACGGCTTCATCAACTACGACCTGGTGAAGGTGTGGGCGAACGAATCCGGCGCCCTGATCGATTGGCTCACCGAGATCGTCGAGCGTGACGGTCGCCTGGTCATGCAGTTCGAAGGCTCCGTCGGCACGGAGGGCCAGGGCGCGCGCGACAAGGCGTGGGCGACCGGCCACAGCCCGAACAAGACGGACAAGGGCAAGGAGGATAAGAACTTCAACTTCGGCGTGTCGCTCAAGGAGTATGCCGAGGAGAAGGGCGCCGAGTTCCGCTGGTCCACCGAGCTCATCAAGCTGGAGCAGGACGAGAGCGGCCGTGTGGTCGGCATCATCGCCCGCGACGTGAACGACCGTCATTACATCCGCATCAACGCTCCCAAGGGCGTCATCCTGGCGACGGGCGGCTACGGCAACAACCTGGAGATGATGGAGGCGCGCCAGCCCTGGAATCAGAAGATGCGCATCTCCATCGGCCGTAACGGCACCGGCGGCAACCCCACGGGCGACGGCATCAAGGCCGCGTTGTGGGCCGGCGGCCAGATGGACCCCATTGGCGCCGCATGCATGTTCAACCGCGCGGCCGTCAAGCCCGACGAGAAGGCGGGCGACGGCATCGTGGGCGAGTGGTGGTGGTTCGGCGAGCAGCCGTTCATGAAGGTCAACCTTAACGGCAAGCGCTTCTGCAACGAGTCCGGCCCGTACGACTACATGCTGCACTCCACCGTCATGCAGCCCGGTCACACCTACTGCGACATCTTCGACAGCGACTATGTCGAGCAGGTCAAGCAGATGAACGAGGTCGGCTGCTGCCGCCTGTACCCGTTCGATAACGGCAGCCCGTCGAACATGAGCATCAACCTGATGCCGAAGATGTTCTTCGATCCGTTGCTGGAGAAGGGCTATCTGCAGAAGGCCGACACCCCCGAGGAGCTGGCGCAAAAGCTGAACATCCCGGTGGACAACTTCGTGGAGACGTTCAACCGCTACAATCAGATGGCGGAGAACGGCAAGGACGAGGACTACAACAAGGAGCCCTACCGTCTAATGCCGCTGAAGACCCCGCCGTATTACGGCATCCGCACCGGCGCATGGTTCCTGGCCACGCTCGACGGCGTGCGCATCGACACGAACATGCACCCCTTCCGCGAGGACGGTTCCGAGATCGAGGGCCTGTATATGGCCGGCGACTGCTCGGGCGGCTTCTTCAGCACCAGCTACCCGAACCTGTTCACGGGCCTGGCCTGCGGCCGCACCATGGTCGAAGGCCGTCGCGCCGGCATGCTGGCGGCAACCGGCCAGGCGTAGCACCTGCCGGAAAGTTAGCGTATGAAGCGCCGCGCACCTTTGGGTGCACGGCGCTTTCGCTATATCGCCATGATAGAATGCGGGCATGACCGATAAGAAGCTGCATACCGAAGCCGACCGCGCTAACGTGCGCGACTTGTTCACGCCGGCGTTTTGGCGCTCGTTCGCCGCGTTGTCGCTGGTGCTTTCGGTCTCGTCGTTCATGAACGTGTCGGTGTTCCCGTTCTTCGACGGGGTGTTCACATATGCACGCGACATATCCGTCACGGCCAACGCTGCCGTCCTTATAGCAATCGGTTTGCTTGCAACGTTCCGGCCTGCGCTTTTGCATGTGCGGGCGTTGAATGCGGGCGCCCTTGTCCTTATGGCGGCAGGCTGCGCCCTTCCGTTGGCGCTGGGGTTGGGAAGCGCGCCGTTGCTGGTGCTGGCGTCGTGCGCGTTGGCGGTTGGCCGCGCCTGGTGCGTTCTGACCGCGGGCATCGCGGCGTCGCGGTTGTCCTCTGTCCAGGCGGGCGTGCTGGTCCCGCTGGCGTTCGTGGTGCAGGGAGCGACGTCGGCGTTCGCCTGGCTCCTGCCCGTGTGGGTGGGTATGGCGATCTTCTTGGCAGCTCCCTTCGCCGCATGGGCCCTGTCGTGGCGCGATGCGCGCCCCGTGCTCGAGCAGACGCAGGCCGGCGAGGCTCCGCACGATTTCTCGGTCACGCGCCCGTCTTCGTTCCTGCCGCTGGCCAGCCAGCTGTTCGTATGTCTGTTCCTGTTTCGCGTGGCGTTCGGCTGTTCGTTGCGCTTCGGCGAGGTCGGCGGCGCGCCGTTGTCCTCGTTTTTCGTGATCCTGCCCGTGGCGATGGTGGCCGTTTGGGCGCTGCTGTCCGAGAGGCGTTTCCCCGCCGATTTGCTCGTGCAGGTGTCGGTGCTGCTCATCGTGGCGGGCTTCTTGGCCATGACCATGGACCTGCCGCACTCGAGCACCGCAACGGTGCTGCTGCTGTCCACGGGCAACATGCTGTTCGACATGGTCGCATGGGCGGTGCTTATCGCGGTGGCGGCGCGCAACAGCCGCGGCGCGGTGGCAGCGTTCGCGTGGGGCCGCGGCGTTTCGAGCCTGGGGTCTACGCTGGGTGCGACGCTGGGCGTGCGCGCGAATGCGCTGGCCGGCATGGGCACGCCGCTGTTCGATCTGTTCGCCGCGGCGTTGATCTTGCTGTTCGTCGGCTATGCGCTCATCGGGCTGAGGCGGTTCAGCTTCCGCGAGGTCATCGACGGCGTGACGCCGGTCGAGACGGCGGTGGCCGAGACGCCGAAGGCCACGTTCGACGAGCGCTGCCGGGCGCTGGCAAGCCAGTACAGCCTGACCCCGCGCGAGCTCGAGGTGTTCCAAATGCTCGCGCGCGGCCGCGACCGCGCCTACATCCAGGAGCAGCTGGTGGTATCGCGCAACACGGTGAAAGCCCACGTCAAGCATATATACGCGAAGCTGGACATCCACTCGCACCAAGACCTGATCGACCTGGTGGAGAAGGGGTAGGGCGTTGTTCGCCTAAAGGGGAAGGGTGATGCTCGCATGAAGCTGGTTGGACTGATCTCGGATACGCATGGGCGCCTGCCCGATGCGGCGCTGGGCGCCTTGGCGTATTGCAACCATATCATCCATGCGGGCGACATCTGCGACCCCGGCATTTTACGCGAACTGCAGATCATGGCGCCTACCACGGCGGTGCTGGGTAACAACGACTACGACGAGTACGGTAAGAACGTGACGCGATTCGCCCATCCTGTCATCGACGGGGTGCGCTTTTTGGTGGCGCACTATCCCAACGATGCCCGCATCGGTTTCAACGGCTCGCGGGCCATCGCGCCGGGGGATCCGCTGCCGCAGGTGTGCGTGCATGGGCACACCCATATCCCCGAGATTCTTACCGGCCGCGACGCGTACCCGGCCAGCCTGTTCATCTGCCCGGGAAGCTGCAGCCGCCCGCGCGGCGGGTTCCCGGCGTCGGTCGGCTTCATCGAACTGGAAGCGGGCCGCGTGCGAGCCGCCCGCGTGGAATCGCTCGACGGCGAAGTGCTGATGGAGATGGGGAAGTAGGGGCTGGGGCTTGGCATGCCCGCCTGCTGTCCTCGAGGCGCGACGCCGGCGGGCTGCAACCCCTTTCGGGGTCGCTTCGGGCTAGTTGCTGCCAAAAATCGCGCGAGTGCGTGTGTGTTTCATTGCCTAGGAGCGATGAGTGTATCGTACGCATCGATTTATGTCACGAACGCAAGCATTAAGATCGCTTTGAGCAGGATTGGCCACCGATATGGCTAGAGCCGACGGTATCTACACGCACTCGCGCGTTTTTTGGCAGCAAGTACGAGAAAGGCCGCCCGCGTGGAATCCCTCGACGGCCAAGTGCTGCTGGAGATGGGGAAGTAGGGAAGCAATGCGGCCGCCCAATCGGGCGGCCGCTTGCGTGTTGCCGGCAATCCCCCTACGGAAACGAAAAGGGCCGAGCTTCTGCTCGACCCTGGGTGGAACGCTTTCGTTTGCCTGCAGCTTAGAACTGCTTGAACACCTTGGCCGGAGCGCCGCAGATCGGGCACTTCTCGGGGGCGGCGGAACCCTTCTCGATGTAGCCGCAGCCCGGGCACAGGAAATAGGAGTCGTCATCGGCGGCGTCGATGTTGTTGTACGCCTGCAGATACAGCTCGGCGTGCACGGCCTCGGCCAGCTTGGCCTTGGTGAACACCTGGACGGCCTTGTCGTTGCCCTCCTCCTGGGCCTTCGCGATGAAGCCGGGGTACATGTCGGAGGTCTCGAAGATCTCGCCGTTGGCGGAGGCGATCAGGTTCAGGTCGATCTCCTCCAGCTCGGGGGCGTCGGCAGTGGGGCGCTCGTAGCCCGGCTCGAGCTCCTCGACCAGGCCGGCCTCCAGGCGGATGTGCACCTGCTCGGCGGCGCTGGTGGCCTCCCACAGGCGGCCCAGCTGCTCGTAGCCCTTCTCCTTGGCAAGCTTGGCGCAGGCGGCGTACTTGGCGGAGGCGCCCGTCTCGCCGCACACGGCGGCCTTCAGGTTCTCCAGCGTGGTGCCGACCTGGCAGGTTGCGCCGGCGACGCGGTTAAAGTTGGAGGAATTCTCTGCGGTGGGCAGTTCGGTGCGCTTATTCATGGTGATACTCCCTCTCGTCTGAAGTAGTGGTTCCATTCGGAATCGTTAATGAGAATCAATCTCAATAGCTGTAGAATACCCGGCCTTCCGCCCGAGTGCAAGCGCTAATCGGCCGCAACGGCTCGGCTCCGCACAACCGTCACACGGATAGCCGCGGGTAACTTCAATGCGGCGACCATGCGCCGCGATTGCCTCACTAAAGAAGCCATGGTAAACTTCTCAAGATTTGTTAGCGAATAGAAACAGTTAGCGAGCGTGAGACGTGAGCAAGCGGATTGCCTCGATCGAGCAGGCGGCGCCTTCCGGCCCGGCATATTCCGATGCCGCCCGATCGGCGAAAGCGGCGTGTTCCGGTGGTGTCGGCCCATTCCACGCGACATCGTGCCGCTTAACGGGCGGCAGCCACCGCGTCAGCCATGCCCTTTGGGCCGTCGGCGGCTTCCTATGCTTCGCGCTGGGGATGGTCGGCGTGGTGCTGCCGATTCTGCCCACCACGCCGTTCATCCTGGTGGCGGCCTTCTGCTTTGCTCGTAGCTCCACGCGTTTGAACAGCTGGTTCAAGGGCACAAAGGTGTACAAGCAGGTGCTGGAGGGATACGTGACCAAGCGTTCCATGACGCTGCGCGCGAAGCTCACCATCCTTATTCCGGTGACGGTGCTGCTGGCAATCGGCTTCGTCTTGATGGGCCGCGTCCCCGTCGGGCGGGTTGTCCTGGCGGCGGTCTGGATCGGCCACATCATCTACTTCGGTTTCATAGTGAAAACCGACAAGCAGGCATAAGGGATTTCGCCCTAGCCGCGGGCCGGATGCGGCCTTGGTCAAGCGGGCTCCTTGCGTAATCGAGCCGAACAGGGGCTCTCTGCGCCGCTTCCGCCCCGTTCGTCCCACCTGCAATTCCCGCCTGCTTGCGACCCGCAAACCCGTAAGCCCCCGCACCCGCAATCCTCGCCCACGCAAAAGGCCCCGCGTTCGCGGGGGCTTTCAACCTGCGGCTATTTCGTTTTCCAGACTTTCACGCGGCAGCAGTTCACGGCTTCGCCGCCGATGGGCGTGTAGTCGATGTTGGAGTATGTGACCACCGTGTCGCCCGCGCCTTCGGACGCCAGCCACTCGCCGTAGTCGTCGGCTCCGTTCTCCGCTGACAGCGCGAAGTAGCGCTTGCCCTGCAGATCGACGCCGCATACGGCGCTCGTGGACTTCACCATCAGCCAGTTGCCGCACCATGCCGGCGCGGTGGTGGGCGTGCGGTCGAAGCGCAGCCACTTCTGCGCGTTGTAGCCGCCGCTGCCCGGCGACTCGGCGGGGGCGTACGTGCCCAAGTTGGCGATGCCGTCGCCGTAGCTGTACGTGGCGTCGAACGCGAACGTGAAGCCGGTCTTGCCGTAACCCGCCTCGAGCGGCTTCATGGACGCGGGAAGCGTCAGCGTGTCGGTGACGTCGCCGTTCTCGCTCACGCGCGTAAGCTGGTAGTACGACGACGCACCGGTGACGCGCGGCGTGATGACCACGCCGTCGCCCGCCGCATACGGGGCCGTTGCCATGCGGCCGGCCGATTCGTACACCACGTTGGCATCTGAGCTGCCCATGGAGGCGCTCTTGAGCTGCGCGATCAGCGACGCCGCGACGACGGTGCTGTCGGACTGCGGCATGACCTGCCAGAACGCGTGCCCGCCCACGGCGGCGATGGTGGGGGTCTCGAACCGATCGGTGGAGCCCTCATCGAGCTGCTGGATGTTGGAGAGGGCGTCGCCGTTGGAGTTCAGCTTTCCGGCGAAGATCCGCCAGGTGCCGTCCATGATGTTCGCCTCGGTCCACACCACGCCCTGCGAGGTGCAGCGCGCGTCGTAGATCTCGAAGCCCTCGTCCTGCCCGCGTGCCTTGTCCAGCACCACGGCCGACGTGCCCGACGACAGGGCCAGCGTGGCCACCTGCGCCAGCGGCTTGGCCTTCTCCGTGGGGATCAGGCAGCAGGCGAACTTCGAATCGTTGCACCAGACCAGGGAGCCGTAGGGCAGGTCATAGGAGCCCTGCTGCTCTGCGCAATCGTCAGCGTTCTCCACCTGCGACAGGTCGGAGATGGTGAAGACGGCGTCGGTGGGCACCTTCAGCGTTTGGATGTCGGGCGTGGAAGAATCCTTGCCGCCCGCGACCGCGGCGACGCCGGCGCCCGCAGCCGCCAGCACGCCTACGCCGAGTGCGCCCAACAGCAGGCCGCGGCGCGTGATGAGCGTTTGCCCGCCGTCGCCGACGGCAGGCCGTGGGGTGCCGCGGCCGGTGGGGGAGCCGCCGGAGATCCCGATGCCGCCCAGGCCCGGCGTGCCGGAGAGCGGGGTGGGGG
>NZ_HE611014.1:327945-349385 GCF_000236865.1 Senegalimassilia anaerobia JC110
CGCCTTGCCGGCCGCCCGGGGTGCGGAAGCTGTGCGCGGGGCCGTGCTTTTCGCCGTCCCATGTGCGGAAACGCCGCGACTGGCGGTACGCGGGCGTGCGGAGGCGCCGCGCAAGGGGCGGGCCGGCTGCGCGGCTCGTCTGCTCGTGCGGGTTGCTCGGGAGGGTTGGCGGCCTGCGCCGCCCTGTGGTGTCCTTTGGGTTGCCATGGCGGTAATTATGTCATTTCGCCTACAGGCGCGAGGGGGTTTGACTTGACTTGTTACAATAAACCCAAACACCCTTCACCCGCACGGCCGCGCAAAGGGGACGTGCGTGCGAGGTGACAAAGCATGGAAAGCAGCTTCCTAAGGAGTGAACCATGAGCAACGAAACCAGGCGCATCCTGCTGGTGGAGGACGAGAAGGCCATCCGCGATGCCGTAACCGCATATCTTGAGCGCGAGAACTATTGGGTAACCGCCGTCGGCGACGGCCAGGAGGCGCTGGAGGAATTCTCCAAGCACCACTTCGACCTGGTCATCCTCGACCTCATGCTCCCGCGCGTCCCCGGCGAGCGCGTTTGCCGCGCCATCCGCGACAACTCCGACGTGCCCATCATCATGCTCACCGCCAAGGGCGAGGTCGAGGACCGCATCATCGGCCTGGAGCTGGGCGCCGACGACTACCTGGTAAAGCCGTTCAGCCCGCGCGAGCTGGTCGCCCGCGCCCGCGCGCTGCTGCGCCGCGTGCATGCCGATTCCGAGCCTCAGCGCGAGGTGCTCGAGTTCGGCGAGCTCACCATCGACGTGTCCGGCCACAAGGTCATGGTCTCCGGCAAGGAAATCGACCTCACGGCCAGCGAGTTCAAGCTGCTCACCACGCTGTCCCGTTACCCGGGCCGCGTGTACTCCCGTATGGAGCTGGTCGAGAAGGTGCTCGGCTACGACTTCGAGGGCTACGAGCGCACCATCGACTCCCATGTGAAGAACCTGCGCGCCAAGATCGGCGACAACCCGCGCAACCCCAAGTGGCTGCACACCGTGCACGGCGTGGGCTACCGCTTCGAAGACCCCACCAAGCAGGGTCAGTAAGCTAGCCGCCGCGCGGCCGTCAGCGCTCGGCCGCGCCTCCCTTCCTAGAAGAAAGGCTGCGAGCCCACGTGGATACCGATACCAACACAACGCAAGACGCTCCTTCGACCGGCTCCGCCACCACGGGGCCGGTCGTGGTTGAGCGTCCCTCCGAGGAAAAGAAAAGGCGCAAGCCGTACCAGGGCGTGGTGAACTGGTGGAACAGCCTGACGTACACCACGCGCATGACCATGGCGTTCGCCCTGATCGCCGCCATGACCGCCATGGTGGCCATCGGCGTGTTGTCGTTCGTCTGGCAGCAGCACTTCCATACCTACACGCAGGAGAACATGGAGTCGCTCGCCGAAAGCACGGCAACGCGCATCGAGGAGGTGTACAGCACCTCCCACACCCTGCACGACCCGCAGGTCGAGGCCGTGGCGAAGTACGCCGAAAGCCTGAACAGCGGCGTGGGCGTGGCCGTCATCGACAACACCACGGGCAAGGCCGTGTACGATTCCTCGGCCGTCACCATCGCCGACGGCACGGGCACGTCCCGAAGCGAATCGGGCGCGGGCATGTCGCCGAGCTCGGACAGCGGGCGCACCCTGGCGCCGCCGGTCAGCGCCAGCCAGCAGTTCGCCAGCGCGCCCATCGAGTACGGCGGCGCGGCCGTGGGGTCCGTGCGCATCTGGGTGTACGGAAGCGAAACCCTGCTCACGCAGGCCGATGAGCAGTTCTCCAACAACTCTTATCAGGCCATGGTGTTCGCAACGGTGCTGGCCATCGTGCTGGCGTCGTGCATCGGCTTCCTGTTCGCGCGCACGCTGGTGCGTCCCGTCAACACCATGGCGCAGACTGCCCGCGCCATCAAGGAAGGCGACCTGTCGGCGCGCACGGGCATCCGCGGCGAGGACGAGATCGCGCGCCTGGGCATGACCTTCGACGAGATGGCCGACTCCATCGAGCGCGACCGCAAGCTCGAACGCCGCCTGACCACCGACGTCGCGCACGAGCTGCGCACGCCGCTCATGGCCATCCAGGCAACGGTTGAGGCCATGGTCGACGGCGTGTTCGATGCCGACGAGGAGCGCCTTGAGACGGTGAACGGCGAGGTCAAACGCCTAAGCCGCCTGGTCGACGCCATCCTGAAGCTTTCGCGCTTGGAAAACCGCAGCACGCCCATGAAGAAGGAAGTGCTCGAGGTGGGCGACCTCATCAGCGGCATCATCGCCACGCACGAGGCCTATGTGTCCGACTCGGGCCTCAAGCTCATCTACGAGGTGGAGCGCGGCGTGCGCGTGCGCGGCGATGCGGACATGATCCGCCAGGCCACGGCCAACCTCATCTCCAATGCGGTGCGCTATACGCCCGAGGGCGGCACCATCACCGTTAGCGTTTCCAGCCACGAGGGCATGTGCGCCATCGCCGTGCGCGACACGGGCATCGGCCTTTCGCCCGACGAGGCGAAGATGGTGTTCTCCCGCTTCTGGCGCGCGGACGCCGGCCGCACGCGCGAGAGCGGCGGCCTGGGCATTGGCCTTTCCGTGGTGAAGGAGATCGTCGACCGCCACAACGGCTACGTGGACGTCGAGGGCGAGAAGGGCGTGGGCGCCTGCTTCACCATCAACCTGCCGCTGTACTACGAGGGCGACGAGCAGCGCGAGCAGCGCCAGCAGCAGCGCCAACAGCAACAGCAGCAGCGCGAGCAGCAGCTGCAACAGCGCCAGCAGCAGCGTGAGGCGCAGCGGCAGCAGAAGGAGCAGCAACGCGCGCAGCAACATGCGCAGAAAACGGGGATACCGTTCGGGCGGTCGCACGACGACGGAAAATAGACGATAATGGCAACAATACAGTCACGCCGCAAACGGCGCGCAAATGCCGGCTGGGCGCCGCCCGCGCCCGGCGCAACTCTCATGGGGAAAGGATAAGCAGGCATGAGCGGAATCGATATCAAGCCGGACGCACAGGGCAAGGTGCGCGACATCTACGACCTGGGCGACAAGCTGCTGATGGTGGCCACCGACCGCATCTCGGCGTTTGATTACATCCTGGAGGACGAGATCCCGCACAAGGGCGCGGTGCTCACGCAGATCTCGCTGTTCTGGCTCGAGCAGCTCAAGGACGTCATTGGCAACCACCTGATCAGCGCCGATGTGGCCGACCTGCCCGAGCAGTTCAAGCCTTACGCCGACTACCTGCGCGGCCGCTTCATGCTGGTGAAGAAGGCCGAGATGTTCCCCGTCGAGTGCATCGTGCGCGGCTACCTTGCCGGCAGCGGCCTGAAGGAGTACCAGAAGCAGGGCACCGTGTGCGGCATCCAGCTGCCCGAGGGCCTGGTGAACTCCTCCAAGCTTCCCGAGCCCATCTTCACGCCCTCCACGAAGGCCGAGATCGGCGACCACGATGAGAACATCAGCTTCGAGCGCTGCGCGGAGATCCTCGGCGAGGATGCCGCCACGCAGCTGCGCGACCTGGCCATCAAGGTGTACTCCGTCGCTCGCGACCATGCCGCCGAGAACGGCATCATCATCGCCGACACGAAGTTCGAGTTCGGCGTTATCGACGGCCAGATCATCCTGGCCGACGAGGTGCTCACGCCCGACTCCAGCCGCTTCTGGCCGGGCGACGCCTACGAGCCGGGTCGCGACCAGGCCAGCTTCGACAAGCAGTACGTGCGCGACTGGCTCAACGCCAACTGGGACCGTCAGGGCAACCCGCCGCATCTGCCCCAGGAGGTCATCGAGCGCACCAGCCAGAAGTACATCGCGGCGTACGAGAAGATCTCCGGCAAGAAATTCGAGTTCTAGCCCCAGGCCCGGCAGGGCCGCATAAGCAGTACAGGTTCGCAAGGACGCATGCGGCGTCCCGGATCGGCCCCTAGGCAAGCGTCGGCGTCAAGCCGGCTGGCGTGCCGGAGGAGATGCGGGGCGCCGCGCGCGACCGCAGCAGAAGAAGGTTCGCCTGCCGGCAGGCGGGCGAAGGAGTGAGAATGACACAACGCAACCCCATGAACGAGCGCTACCAATCCGAGGACCGCAAGGGCGCCACGCGCAAATCGGCCGCTTCCGCGAAGCCGGTCTCGAAGGCCGCATCCTCGGTGCGCATCCAGTCCACCAAGAAGACGCCTCAGCAGAAGAAGGCCGAGCGGAAGCAGCAGCGCGCCAAGGACGCCGAGCGCGACCGCCAGTTCTACAACCCGCCCACCGCGGAGTACAAGCGTCTGCGCAAGATCTGGTGGGTTTGCCTGATCCTGGCCATCATCCTCACCGTGGTCAGCTTCGCCGGCAACAACCTCGGCATGCCCGCGCCCATCATGTACGTCACTTTGGCGCTGGCCTACGTGTTCATCATCGCCGCTCTGTACATCGACATGGGCAAATGCCGCAAGGCGCGCCAGAAGTACGCCGACGAGGTGCTCAATCACCCCACCAAGGAGATGCGCGCCGCCGAGAAGAAGGCCAAGGCGCAGCAGCGTGCCGCCGAAAAGCAGGCGGCCGAGCAGCCCGCCGAGCCCGAGCCCAAGAAGAAGGGCCTGTTCGGCTTCGGCAAAAAGAAGAAGGACGAGTAGGCACGGCCAAGCAGGCCGTCAGCCCGTCTCGGCCCAGCAAGACGGAAAACAAACGGGTGCCCGCGCGGTGCCCGCTTGCATTTTAGGAAGGAAGCGGGGCAGGGCCGTCGCCCTTGCCCCGCCCGATCGCGGATGGCGCGCCATCCGCACATACGACTAGGAAGGACGTCCATGGTTTCCCGCATCTATGTGGAGAAGAAGCCCGGCTTCGACGTTGAGGCCCAGCAGCTGGCGCACGAGCTGCGCAGCATCCTGGGCATCACCTCGCTCGAGGGTTTGCGCCTGGTGAACCGCTACGACGTGGAGGGCATCTCGCAGGAGCTGTTCGATCAGTGCGTGCCCACCGTGTTCAGCGAGCCCCAGGTCGATGTCGCTTCGGCCGAGCTGCCCCAGGCCGACGGCGCGCAGGTGTTCGCCGTGGAGTTCCTGCCCGGCCAGTTCGACCAGCGCGCGGCCTCGGCAAGCGAGTGCATCCAGCTGATCAGCCAGGGCGAGCGCCCCGAGGTCCGCAGCGCGAAGGTGTACCTGCTGTCCGGCCCGCTGTCTGATCAGGACGTCCAGGCCATCAAGCATTACGTCATCAACCCCATCGAAGCGCGCGAGGCAACGCTTGAGCAGCGCGACACGCTTGCCATGGCGCAGCCCCAGCCCGAGCCGGTCGAGGTGCTCGAGGGCTTTCTCGACCTTGACGCCGCGGGCCTGGTGCAGTTCATCGCCGACCGCGAGCTGGCCATGGACGAGGCCGACCTGGCGTTTTGCCAGCAGTACTTCCAGAGCGAAGGCCGTTGCCCCACCATCACCGAGATCAAGATGATCGACACTTACTGGTCCGATCACTGCCGTCACACCACGTTCGGCACCGAGATGACCGATGTGGCCATCGACGACCCGCGCGTGCAGGCCGCCTTCGACCAGTATATGGACATGCGCAACGAGCTGGGTCGCCAGGCCAAGCCCGTCTGCCTTATGGACATGGGCACCATCGGCGCGAAGTGGCTCAAGTCCAAGGGCGTGCTCACGGGCCTGGACGAGTCCGAGGAGATCAACGCGTGCACGGTGAAGTGCAAGGTGGACGTCGACGGCGAGGAGCAGGACTGGCTGTACCTGTTCAAGAATGAAACGCATAACCATCCCACGGAGATCGAGCCGTTCGGCGGCGCGGCAACGTGCCTGGGCGGCGCCATCCGCGACCCCTTGTCGGGCCGCAGCTACGTGTACCAGGCCATGCGCGTCACCGGTGCCGCCAACCCGCTGGCGCCCGTGTCCGAGACGCTGCCCGGCAAGCTGCCGCAGCGCAAGCTGGTCACCACGGCCGCTGCCGGCTATTCCAGCTACGGCAACCAGATCGGCCTGGCGACCGGCCAGGTCAACGAGCTGTATCACCCCGGTTACGTGGCCAAGCGCATGGAGATCGGCGCCGTTGTGGCCGCAACGCCTGCCGACCACGTGCGTCGCGAAACGCCCGAGGCGGGCGACGTGGTGGTGCTGCTGGGCGGCCGCACCGGCCGTGACGGCATCGGCGGCGCCACGGGCAGCTCCAAGGAGCACAACCTGGAGTCGCTGGAGCATTGCGGCGCCGAGGTGCAGAAGGGCAACCCGCCCGAGGAGCGCAAGATCCAGCGCCTGTTCCGCCGCGGCGAGGCCACGCGCCTCATCAAGCGCTGCAACGACTTCGGTGCGGGCGGCGTGTCCGTTGCCATCGGCGAGCTGGCCGACGGCCTGCGCATCAACCTGAACAAGGTGCCGAAGAAGTACGAGGGCCTGGATGGCACCGAGCTGGCCATCTCCGAGTCGCAGGAGCGCATGGCCTGCGCTATCGCCGCTTCCGACGTGGACGAGTTCCTGCGCTATGCGCGCGAGGAGAACCTTGAGGCCACCGTGGTCGCCGAGGTCACCGACGATGCGCGCGTGCGCGTCATGTGGAACGACAACGCCATCATTGACCTCAGCCGCGAGTTCCTGGCAAGCAACGGCGCGCCGAAGCAGCAGGCCGTTCATGTGGGCCAGGCGGGCGCCTACGAGCGCACGTGGGAAGGCGAAACCCTTGCTCAGCGCATGAATGCCCTGGTCACCGACCTGAACGTATGCTCGAACAAGGGCCTGTCCGAGCGCTTCGACTCCACCATCGGCGCGGCCACGGTGCTCATGCCCTTCGGCGGCAAGAACCAGCTGACGCCGGCGCAGGCCATGGTCGCCAAGCTGCCCGTGGGCGGAGAGACCACCACATGCAGCGGCATGGCATGGGGCTTCAACCCCTACCTCACCGAGGCCGACCAGTTCACCGGTTCCTACGTGGCCGTGGTCGAATCGGTCGCTCGCCTGGTGGCGGCCGGCTTCAAGCGCCAGGACATGTACCTGACGTTCCAGGAGTACTTCGAAAGCCTGCGCGGCGACGCGAAGCGCTGGGGCAAGCCCACGGCTGCCGTCCTGGGTGCGCTCATGGCGCAGGTCGACCTGGGCATCGGCTCCATCGGCGGCAAGGACTCCATGTCCGGCAGCTTCGAGCAGCTCGACGTGCCGCCCACGCTCGTGTCCTTCGCCACGGCGGTGGGCAAGGTCGGTCGCGTGACGTCCCCCGAGTTCAAGAGCGCCGGTCATCGCGTGGCGTTGGTCGCGCCGCGCTGCTACGACGCCGAGGGCGTCGCGCCCGCGTCCGAGGATGCGCTGGCGGCCATGGACGCCGTGCAGGAGCTCATCGGCAACGGTGCCGCGCTGGCGGTCTGCACGCCGGGTTACGGCTGCATGGCCGAGTCGCTGTTCAAGATGTGCGTGGGCAACGGCCTGGGCGTGAAGCTCGACGACGTCGACGCCGATGCGCTGTTCGCGCCTGCGTACGGCAGCTTCCTGGTGGAACTGGCCGACGACGCGCAGCTGCCCGCCGCAACCGATAACCTGGACGTGGTCGTGTTGGGCACCACCACTGAGGACTATCGCTTCATCGCCGCGGGCGAGGAGCTCGACATGGCCGCGCTGCAGGAGGCATGGGAAGGCGCCATCGAGAGCGTGTACCCGTACCGCCAGGAGGGCGAGGCCGTGAAGCAGGTGACGGTGGACAACCGCCTGCCGCTCACCTATAACGGCACCATCGCGCGCCCGCGCGTGATCATCCCCGTGTTCCCGGGCACGAACTGCGAGTACGATTCCGCTCGCGCATTCGAGCAGGCGGGCGCCGTGGCCGACACGCTGGTCATCAACAACCTCACGCCCTCGGCCGTCGCCGAGAGCACGAAGGCGTTGGTGGAGGCCATCAAGAACAGCCAGATCATCATGCTGCCCGGCGGTTTCTCCGGCGGTGACGAGCCTGACGGTTCGGCGAAGTTCATCACGGCCTTCTTCCGTGCCCCCGAGGTCACCGAGGCCGTGCGCGACCTGCTGTTCAACCGCGATGGTCTGATGCTGGGCATTTGCAACGGCTTCCAGGCGCTCGTGAAGCTGGGCCTGGTGCCGTACGGCGACATCCGCCCTATGGACGACGAGTGCCCCACGCTCACGTTCAACACCATCGGCCGCCATCAGAGCCGCCTGGTGCGCACGCGCGTGGCCAGCAACCTGAGCCCCTGGCTGTCCCAGTGCGAGCCCGGCGACATCCACACCGTGGCCATCAGCCACGGCGAGGGCCGCTTCGTGTGCAGCCCCGAGCTGCAGCACCAGCTCGAGGTCACGGGCCGCATCGCCACGCAGTACGTCGACGAGGCCGGCCAGCCCAGCATGGATTGGGACGTCAACCCCAACGGCTCCGTCATGGCCATCGAGGGCATCACCAGCCCCGACGGCCGCGTGCTCGGCAAGATGGGCCATGTGGAGCGCCGCGGCGACGGTCTGTACAAGAACGTCCCGGGCAACAAGTTCATGCCCCTGTTCGAAAGCGGCGTGAAGTACTTCACGGACTAGAACGCGAATGCGTCGGTCGTTCGGCCGGCGCAGCGTTTGAGGATCGATAGCGCCCTGTCGGCTTTTGCCGGCAGGGCGTTTTGGGTTGCAGGTCCCTCGTATCCTTTTACCGTCGCATAGGTGCGTAGGCGGTATGGGTGGGGGTAGGACGTTTCTTGACAAAGTTAGGGACCAGGTACACTCGAAGCGATATATGCAGCCGCGGTGGCTAGGTCGGTCCCGGTGTCACGATTGGGGCTCGAATCGTAAACCGTTCTGCAACGTACGCGAGATTCGCTTGTGCTCGAACGCTATATAGGTAGACTGGCCGATGCCGACCGTTCTTGGTGCGCTTTCGGGCGCAGAAAGGAGCGAGTCATGACCATGTATGGATATGCAAGAGTATCAAGCAAGGACCAAAACCTGAACAGACAGCTCGATGCCTTATCCGCCGTTGGCGTTTCGGAGGAATCCGTGTTCGTCGATTACCTGAGCGGGCGCAACTTCGATCGCCCTGGATATCGATCGCTGGTCGAGCGTCTGCAGCCTGGCGACGTGCTCGTGGTGAAGAGCATCGACCGCCTTGGCCGCAACTACGATGAGATACTCGGCCAGTGGCGATTGCTCACCAAGCAAAGGAGCATCGACATCGTGGTGTTGGATATGCCGCTACTCGACACGCGCTCGACGTCCGGTCACGGGGTGACGGGAAAGCTGATCGCGGACATCGTGCTGGAATTGCTCAGCTACGTGGCGCACGTTGAGCGCGACAACATCCGCCAGCGCCAGGCGGAGGGGATCGCGGCGGCGCGTGCGCGCGGCGTCAAGCTGGGACGCCCGGCGCTGGCCGTGCCCGAAGAGTTCGATGCGGTGCACCGCATGTGGGAAGACGGCAGTCTGAATAGCCGACAGGCGGCGGAATCGCTGGGAGTTTCGCATACGACGTTCTTGAAGTGGGTGAAGCAACGACCCGTGGACGTCACAATCTCGCACAAATCGATGCGTTCATAGCAAGAATCGTATCGTTTGCCAATACCGATTTTGGTTGTTGGCAAATAATCTAGACGTTTGTTTACAGCCCCCCTCGGCCTGATAAAGCGTTACTCGCTTCGGAGTGTAAAACGCTTTATCAGGCCGTTTCTTTTCACTCGCTCAGTGAAATCAATATAGCCGACCACTCAAGTAATGTCTGCATTTGCTTACGCCTATATACAACGTATGCGCGGAAAGGCAGATATGCGCAAGATACATGAGAGTGATATATCGCTAACTCCCACGCAGGAGCGTCTGCTCGGCTATATCGCCGCGCAAACAACCATATCGGGTGCGGCGCAGGCAACGAAAAAGGAGTTGTCGCAGCTCATGGGCTGCAGCGTCAAGACCATCGACCGCGCCATCACGCGCATGAGCCGAGAAGGGCTTATCAAAGTCGAGCCATGCCACTCCGAAAACGGAGGGCAGCTTTCGAATGCATATAGCGTTGTAAATAGCTGATTGGGGCTCTTACGACCCGGTCCTTTCGTGATTGCAAATCAAACGATAAACAAGCAACGCAAGGCGATAACGGGAAAGGGAAGAGGAGAGATGAAAACGAGAAATACAGCGTTAAGGCTATTGGTTTCCGCGATGCTCGTCGTGGGGTTGCTCCCCGTGGCGGCATTGGCGGCCGATGGCGATCAGGCGGGCGACGTCAAGGTCCCCGCGCAGGCTCAGGTGGAGGAGTCTGCCCAGGACCAGGCGCAGGCAAGCGCTGACGATCAAGCGCAGGCGTCTGCCGACGATGAAGCGGCAGCCCCTGCCGAGAAAGCAGAAGCTACCGAGCCGGCAACGGACCAGGTGAACTCTGCCGTTGTGGCTGCGCCCGAAGCAGCGGACGAGCCGACGACGGTGGCTAATGGGACGTACGAAACTTATAAATTGTACTGGTATGCCCTGGTTCCGGATTATGCATTGGATAGCCCAGCACCTGAGGATGAAAAATGGTTCGGAATGGGCGTTGGTGAAATCAGTGCAGTAAAGGCACCGAAAGATTATAAGGTTAAGGATGGCTGGGGTATTTCTAGACAATATTACGGAACGATTAGCGCGTCAGATTACAAGCCTATTGATATGCCCTCTGTTGGCAGCAATGTGACACCTGGACTCTGCCCGGATATTACGTGGAAGGGGAAAACGTACAAATATGCCCAGAAGGGCAGCGAGAACTCCCTGAAGCAGGGTTACTACACGTTAGAACCCGCCCGTGTAGTAGTCGCTGCTGGCGCAAATGCCGGAGCGAATAAGTACAACCCTACTACGTCAAAGACAACTTTCCACTACGATAACGTTATTGTTCTCAACGAGGAAAATGTCTACACCGTAAACTATGCACTGAAGGACGTAGGCGAATCCGAATGGGGTGTGTTAAGCAACTATGCCCAACGCGTTAATAGCGGATACAGCGAATCGGAGTTAAAAAAGCCGAGCAATGCAGCGGTCCCCGAAACCAAAACCGTCGATGGCGTGACGTATCAGTTCGATGGTTGGTACAAGGACGAGGCTTGCACGGATAAGGCGAACTTCGACGGCACTATCACTCAGAACACCACCTACTACGCTCATTACATCCCGCAGTCGGGGAGCCTTTTCGTTTCGAAGAGCGTGACGGGAAGCGCTGCGAACGTCGACCAATCGTTCACGTTCGAACTGTCGTGCGAGGCTCTTGCAGGCAAGACGTTCACCGCTAAAGCTAAAGATGGTGTTGTCAACTCCGTACCATTCGACGATCGAGGCGTGGCAACGGTCCAGCTCAAGCATGGCGAGTCCGTTACGCTGACCGAGGTTCCCGCTGGCTCGCAGGTTGCCGTTCGTGAAACGGGCCTTTCCGGTAACGCTAGGACTACTTCCAGGGTTTCTATCAACAACGGCACTGCCGAGACCGTTGCAACCGACGGTCAGACGGCCACGAAGCCCATGACGGTGACCATCGTCTCCAATCAAACGCAAACGCTTGCATTCACCAACTCGGCCGAGGCGGTCTCGGCGACGGGGGTCTCGCTTGACGCGGGCCCGATGGCAGGGCTCTTCGCGGTTGCCGCTGCGGGCGCGGGCGCTCTGGCCGCAAGCGGCTACAAGCGCAGGAAGCGTGAGCAGGGTGCTTGGAAGGAGTAAAAAACGCGTTCCTCAAAGTATCCAGGAAGATCGGCCAGTCTCGCTGCAGCTGATCGCCGACAAGCTGCAGCGTCTGGTATGGCGCCGACGCCTGTGGGGAATCGACGAGCGCCAGGCGTGGCACGTGGTGCATCGCTTGGACGAAATGTACCGCCAGCTTTACCGGGAGCAGCAGATTCACTACGAGGCGCTGCTGGAACAAGCCCGCGCGGAGCAGCCGGTGCAACCAAAGTCCCAGGCTTCGAAGGCGCAGGCTTTGCAGGTGCCGCCGGTTCCCCAGAGGTTGATTCGTGTGCAGCAGCCTGTGGATCCGAAACATCACCGGCACAAGAGGTCGAAGGGTTCGCACGGGAAGTAGCGCAGGCGCCTGAAGCGCGCGTCATCGAGCGACGTGCTCAAGGCGCGGAAGCGCGAAGACGTGCAGGCGCCGCGGCGGCGAAGACGATTTGCGCGATAGGGTTGGCTGCGATCCTGCTGCAAACAGTATTCGGGCTTGCGGTCGTTCGTGGCGGCGGTATGTCGCCCGCATCGGGCGATGGCGATGTCGCGCTGACGTATCGGCTCGAGCAAGCGTATTCGGCAAACGACGTGATCGTATACCGCTCCCAGTCCGGGCAGCAGCTTATCGGCCGTGTGGTGGCATTGCCCGGCGATGTGGTCGAGGTCACCGAAGACGGCACGTTCAAGGTCAACGGGAGCGCGCAGCCTTCGTCGAACGGCCAATCCACTGCGCCGGCTGAAAGCGGTCCGGCATATCCATTAACGCTTGGTGAAGGGCAGTACTTCGTGCTGGGGGACGACCGCATGCAGGCGGTCGATAGCCGCGAGGTAGGCGCAATAGGTATCAACGTGGTTGAGGGCAAGGTTGTGGCCCTGCTGCGACTGCGTGGGATATAGGAAACGAGACGGGAGAAAGGAAAGGCTATGGCTATGTCTCGCTTGAAGAAGAATGTGGTTGCGGCGGCACTTGCTGGTTCCATGGTGATCGCTCTTCCGGGCGCTGCGTTTGCAACGACGGTTGAGGACAACGGTTCCATCGTTGACAAGACCTGGACCGCGGCGTCGAACACGCAGCTGAACAACACGGAAGTGTTTAAGTTCCAGATTGAGTACACGGGCGCCGATAAGGTCGGTACCTGGGAGCCGGATTTTACTATGGGTGCAAACACTTGTACGCTGACGGCAAATTGGCAGGATCTTTCTAATGGCAGTAATTCCGCGAGCGCTCCATTGTACGCTAACGAGCTGTTCAAGGGTTATGAATTCAAGACGCCCGGCGTTTACAAGTTCACGTTGACCGAGGTTAGGGGTGACAACCCCAACATTCTCTACGCGACCAACTCGTATAACGTCGAGGTCTCGGTCGCTATGCCTACTGACTACCCGACGCACACCGATCCTGTGATTCAGAAGATTCAGGTGAAGGATGGTGACAATAAGGCTGACAAGGCCGCATTCGCCAACACCGCTAAGGCAAACGACAGCTTGAAGGTTTCCAAGAAGGTCGCCGGCACCGCTGCGAACACGCAGGACGAGTTCAAGTACACGCTGACGCTCGGTGGCGTTCAGGGTTCTTACGGCTTCGAGAAGCATACGAAGGACGGCGGCATCGAGACGGGCACCGTGACGAATGGGGCCGACCCCTACGAGTTTACGCTGTATCATGGCGAGTACATCGAGATCAAGAACCTGCCTGTCGGCGCGACGTACACGGTCCTCGAGACCGACACGGCGTACACCGAGACGAACGTTGCCGACGGTGTTAAGAGCGATGGTGATAAGGGTGCACAGGCTGATGGCGCCATCAAGGCTGGCGGTAGCACGGTCGCATACACCAACGAGAAGGGCTTCGCTCCGGCGACGGGCGTTAACTCCGACACCATGCCCTTCGTCTTCGGCGGCCTTGTTGTCGTCGCGGGCGCCGGCGCCCTGCTGATTTCCCGTAAGCGCCGCGCGAGCGAGGAATTCTAATTGCGGCTAGCTGCTGACAGCTTCGGCAGCTATGGAGCGCGCAAGCCCACCCGCGCCCTGCGGGTGGCTTGCGCGCTTGACCGTGCGGTCGTCTGGGCGCTCGGCATCGTGCTGGCGCTCGCGCTCGCCGTGTCCGCCTACGCCCTCTGGGATGCGTATGCGCTGGCGAATGGAGGGGATAGCCAGGCCCGGCTTGCCGCATTGAAGTCGGGTGACGCGGTCAGCTTCTCCGAGTTGCTGGCATTGAATCCCGACGTATGCGCTTGGGTCACCATCGATAACACGAACATCGATTATCCGGTGGTCCGCGGCAAGGATGACTTCGAGTATCTCAGCAAGGATGCTACCGGCGCGTACAGCGCCTCAGGCAGCATCTTCCTTGACAGCAAATGCTCGAGGGATTTTACCGAGCCCTATGAGGTGCTCATGGGCCATCACATGCAGTACGGCAAGATGTTCGGCGACCTGGACAAGTTCTTGGACGAAGGCTTCTTCAACCAGAACCAGAAGGGCACGCTGTACCTGCCGGACCGCACGCTCGACCTGCAGATATGCGCGGTGGTGAAGGCGGACGCCTATGACGGCGTCTATTACGGCACCCCCGCCGGCGCAGATCGCATGCCCGCGCTGGTGGAAAAGGTTGCGCAGGATGCCGTGTTCCAGCGAGACGGTCTGCCTTCCGCAAGCGATCAGGTGGTGGCGCTCTCGACGTGCGCATCTTCCGGCGTGAACGAGAGAACGCTGCTGCTGTGCAGGGTTATCGGGGAGCGCGCCGCCGACAAGGCGTAGCGCAGATAGCGCACGGTGTGCCGAATGGCGCGAGGAAAGAAAAGGACAAGCTATGACGTATGCATTGAACGTAAAACGAAACCTCGCGATCGCGTCGCTTGTCGCGGCGGTGCTCGTCGCCGTGTTCACGTGTGTCGCGCCCTCTGCGCAGGCATATGCAGCCGAAGGGGCGCATGCGCCGGTTTCGGCGCAGATCCCGGCACAGGTAGTCGTGAAGGGGGACGCGCCTGCGCAGACGCGGGATTTCACCGTCCAGGTCTCCGGCGCCGATGGCGAGACGGTTTTGCCGGACCAGCTGCAGGCGACGATCGCGGGCGAGGGCTCCGCGCAGTTCGCCATGTCGTTCGCCGAGGTGGGGCTGCATCATTACACGGTGCGGCAGGTTCCCGGCAATGCCGAGGGCTGGACGTATGACGAGCAGGTCTACAACGTCGACGTGTACTGCATGTGGAACGGGCGGGATGCCTCGGATTCCCTGTATACGCAGGTGTCCGTGAAGAACGCGGCGGGCGAGAAGTGCGAAGCGTGCACGTTCGAGAACGCTTACCAGGCGCCCGTGCAGCCTGCACAGCCGCAGGCTGCTTCCATGGCCCAGACGGGCGATATGGTCGGTATGGCGGCGGTGTTCATCGGGCTGGTGGCCCTGGCGGCGGTTGTCGCTGCGGTGGTCGCCTATCGCAGGCGCTCTCGCGAGTAGCGCTGTATCGCGCTAACCGTTTCGCTTATCAATGAATAGGGCGGCGGGTTCGAACGAACCCGCCGCCCTATTCTCGTTTATGCCCGGATGTCTCGCTTACGCGTAGATCTCCTTCTCCACCACCAACTCGTTCTTGATCTTGCCGACTAGGTTCTGCAGCGCGTCGATGCAGCGCGGGCGGATGTCGGCGCCGATGAGCACGTACATGAGCGAATCGCCCACGTTCAGCACGCCCTCGTTGAGCCACACGCGCACATAGTAGACGCCCGGCCACGTGAGCGCCTCCTTGACGGCCTGCTCAAGGCCTTCGGCGTCGTAGCTGAAGTCGACCTGGGCGACGTCGCCGAGGCCTTCGACGCCCTCGCGCACCTGCGCCTTGGGCGTGATGCGTACCACGCCGTTGTGTGTGAGGAACATGCCGCATTGCGCGGCCTTCGGGTCCTGCTTCGCTTCCTTAAGCCATTCATCCATGGACGGTTCGGGTTTCGCCATTTTGGCCTCCTTGCGTGAAGTTAACGGTTGTCGCCGTGCCGATCGGGCAGGATTCGCCGCGATGGCATGTTTTCGCGGCTCAAATTGTACCGCACGCGTAAAGGCCTGGTGGGGCTTCTGTGAACACTGCAAAAAGCTCTTTAAAACGTAAAAGTAAAAAGATAGTCTTGAACAATTTTCCTACGATGCGTAGATTAATCGGCCAGTATTTTAGTGGCCGATTCGCCAGGGCAAAAATCGATTTTCTACTGATAACCTGGTGAAACATATATTCACATAGCCTATCGGTTAAGAGGATTTCCATTGACTATACTTTTGTGCAGGTGCACAAAATGTTGGTGAAAAATGTCCGAATCGTGAAGAAAAAGAAAGACATCTTCACTTCTGCTGCAGCCCTGATAGATTGGCAATCGCACCGAACGCAACGAAGTTGTCAAGGAACAGATTTCCAACGTTGCCAAACGGTGAAGTTGACCAAAGTCTGAAACGGATTCAGGCGAGCGAGAAAGGATGACGGGTTAAAATGAATGCAGCAACGAACGTGAAACAGATCCAAGGAAACCATACCCCGATTACTATGCTCGTCGGGTTCGTCGCCCTGCTGGCAATCGCGATCGCCGTGTGCGCCATCGCTTCCTCGGCCGCGGCATCGCTGACGGGTTTCACCCTGGTGGCAGCTCAGACCCCGGCCATCAGCCTTGCATGGTTCGGTAGCACCATGGCTCCGCTTCTGGGCGAATTCGTGGTGCTGTTCGCCATCGCCGCTGGCCTGGCCTACAAGGCTGCCCGCAAGTAAACGCACCTGCGCGGCAAACACAATCTCATATGCAAAGCCCTCGCGAACGCGGGGGCTTTTTCGTGTCTTGCATCCGTGGGCGGGCGTCCGAAGGCGGCTCCCCGCAGCCCCAAAGGAACGTTATCCGCCCAACCCCCGTTATCGATGCGGAAGGCGGTCGTTCGTCTCGAACCCGCCCTGGACATCCCATCGATACCCCTAAATAAAGTTACAAGTTGCGAATCAACGTTTGCGCTCGAATTTACCAGGTTGACACAGTGGCGCGCGTTCGAGCCTGATACTATGGAACGGATTGAGAAAAGCGTCAGTTTGCCAATTGCAACTTGACACCGGGAACTGCGAGAAAGCGAGCGCGCCTATGTCTTTGGCACCATCGGATCACACCAAGCAACCTGATAACCGCACCACCATGGAACTGGGCGTCGTGCTGCCCATGACCGCCGAGGTACGCGACGACCACTTGTTCGTCGGCGGCGTCGATATGGTGGAGCTTGCCCATAAGGAAGGCACCGCGCTCTACGTCATGGACGAGGCCGACATGCGCAACCGCATGGAAACCTACCTCAAGGCGTTCCGCAGCCGCTATGAGAACTCCGACGTCATCTTCGCCTCCAAGGCGTTCCTTAATAAGGAAACCGCGCGCATCGTCGCGCAGGAGGGCCTGTGCCTTGACGTGTCCGGCGGCGGCGAGCTGTGGTGCGCGCAGCAGGCGGGTTTCCCCATGGAGCGCGTCTTCGTGCACGGCAATAACAAGACGCCGCAGGAGCTGCGCGAGGCCATCTCGGCTGGCGTTGGCCGCATCGTGGTGGACAGCCGCATCGAGCTGGGCCGCATCAGCCAGATCGCCGGCGAGCTGGGCGTCACGCAGGACGTTTACATGCGCGTTACCCCCGGCGTCGAGGCCGACACGCACGAGTACATCCGCACGGGTTGCGAGGACAGCAAGTTCGGCTTCACCATGCTCGACGACTTCGCCTTCAAGTGCGTCAAGGACGCGCTTGAGGCTCCGAATGTGCGCCTGGCGGGCTTCCACTGCCACATCGGCTCGCAGATCTTCGCGCTCCATTCGTTCGCCGAGGCCGTGCAGGTCATGGTCGAGTTCATCGCCCGCGTGAAGGAAACCTACGGCTACGAGGTCGAGGAACTGGACATGGGCGGCGGCCTGGGCATCGCCTACAAGGCCGATGACAAGCCCTCCACCATCGACGAGTTCGCCGAGTGCACCGTCAACGCGGTTCGCGAGAACTGCGAGCGCCTGGGCGTGAAGCTGCCGCGCCTGGCCGTCGAGCCCGGCCGCAGCTTGGTGGCAACCCCGGGCATCACGCTGTACACCGTCGGCATCCTGAAGACGCTGCCCGGCATCCGCAAGTACGTGGCCATCGACGGCGGCATGTCCGACAACATCCGCACGGCGCTCTACCATGCCGATTACGAGCCCACCATCGCCAACAAGGCCGGTCAGCCTCGCACCGAGATCGTCACGCTGTGCGGCAAGCACTGCGAAAGCGGTGATGCGGTGGTCATCGACATGCCGCTGCAGACGCCTGAGCTGGGCGACGTCATCGCGGTGTTCGGCACCGGCGCGTACTGCTACACCATGGCCAGCAACTACAACGGTCAGCCGCGCCCCGGCATCGTGTTCGTGAAGGACGGCCAGGCCCGCGTGGTCACCCGCCGCGAAACCTACGCCGACCTGTATCATCGCGACATCTAGCCGCTTCCGGGCGGTCGGGCTGGCGCAGCGTTGGGGTCGACCCGACGGCCGCAAGACCGACCGCCCGCCGCATATTCCGCGCTTTCGCGGGTTTTGCGGGCCCGGCGGTCGTCTCGCCGGCTCCAGGGGGCCTGTGGGCGGCATCGGCGCGCGGCGCCGGCGTTCCTGCGGTATCCTCTGTTCCGTAACGAAGTCATCCCAAACCCGCCCAGCGCATCGGGCACAGCTTTTCAACCTTTCGAAGGGGGAGACATGACCATCAAACTTGGACTCGTGGGAACGGGCACCGTCGGCGGCGGCTGCTTGGACATCCTGCGCAACCATCGCGAGGACTTCAAGCGCCATCTGGGCGTCGACATGGAAGTGGTGCGCGTGTGCTCGCGCAATCCCGAGCAGGCTGAGGCGCGCGGCGTGCTGCACCTGTTCACCGAGGATTTCAACGACATCATCAACGATCCCGAGATCGATATCGTCATCGAGTTGATCGGCGGCACCACCGCTGCGCGCGATGTGGTGCTGGGCGCCCTGCGCGCCGGCAAGAACGTGGTCACCGCCAACAAGGCGCTCATGGCAACGTTCGGCGACGAGGTCATGGACCTTGCCCGCGAGAAGAACCTGGAAGTGGGCTTCGAGGCCAGCGTCGGCGGCGGCATCCCCATCATCCAGCCGCTGAAGCACTCGCTCATCAGCAACGAGATCACCTCCGTCATGGGCATCGTGAACGGCACCACCAACTACATGCTCACGCGCATGGTCGACGACGGTCTGTCCTACGAGGATGCGCTGGCTGAGGCTCAGGCGAAGGGCTTCGCCGAGGCCGATCCCACCGCCGACGTCGACGGTTTCGACGCCGCCGCGAAGATCGCCATCCTGGCATCTATCGCCTTCAACAGCCGTGTGAAGCTCAACGACGTGTACACCGAGGGCATCCGCAATATCACGCAGCTCGACATGGACACTGCCGACGACATGGGCTACGTCATCAAGCTGCTGGCGCTGGCGCATCGCACGCCCGAGGGCATCGATGTGCGCGTGCATCCCACCATGCTGCCGAAGGCGCATCAGATGGCCCAGGTCAACGGCGTGTTCAACGCAATCTACGTCACAGGCGACGCCGTGGGCGAGACCATGTTCTTCGGCGAGGGCGCCGGCGCGGGCCCGGCCGCCGCGGCGGTCATGGGCGACGTTCTGGAGGTTGCGCGCCATATGACGCTCGGCATCCCGCCGGTGGTCGGCTGCACCTGCACCGACAACCTGCCCATCGTTCCCATGGAGCAGCTGAGCACCAAGTACTACATCCGCTTCTCCGTGGCCGACCGCTCCGGCGTGCTGGCTGCCATGGCCGGCGTGTTCGCCAAGCACGGCGTAAGCGTGCGCAGCGTGGTGCAGCGCGGCAGCGCCCAGCATGAGACGGTGAACCTCAGCTACGTCACGCACACCGCCAGCGAGGCAAGCGTGCGCCGCGTGCTCGAGGAGATCGGCGGGCTCGAGGACGTCCTGCGCGCCGAGCCCAGCGTCATCCGCGTGGAAGACTAGCTCGATTGGCGTAATCGAAGAGATTTTGCTACTTTATAGGGAAGCCGGTTGAACGGGGCGAAGGGGTTGTTTCCCCGCCCCGTTTCTTTACGAAAGGGGATTTCATGGAGCAGTATAAGGAAGAGTTCATCCACTTCATGGTGGAGAGCCACGTGTTGAAGTTCGGCAGCTTCACGCTGAAGAGCGGCCGTCAGTCCCCGTTCTTCATGAACGCCGGCGCGTACGTCACGGGCGAGCAGCTGCACCGTCTGGGCAAGTACTACGCCCAGGCCATCCATGACAACTTCGGCCTGGACTTCGACGTGGTGTTCGGCCCGGCCTACAAGGGCATCCCGCTGGCCGTGGTCACCGCCATCGCGCTGCAGGAGCTCTACGGCAAGGAAGTGCGCTACTGCTGCAACCGCAAGGAGGTCAAGGACCACGGTGCCGACAAGGGCAACCTGTTGGGCGCCGACCTGCACGACGGCGACCGCGTCATCATGGTCGAGGACGTCACCACCTCCGGCAAGTCCATCGACGAGACGTATCCCATCCTCAAGGGCGCTGCCGACGTGGAGGTAAAGGGCCTGATCGTCAGCCTGAACCGCATGGAGGTCGGCAAGGGCGGCGTGGTCACTGCTCAGAAAGAGGTGCAGGAGAAGTACGGCTTCCCCGTGGCGTCCATCGTCAGCATGGCCGAGGTCGTCGAGTGCCTGTACAACAAGGAGGTCGAAGGCGAGGTCGTCATCAACGACGACATCAAGGCCGCCATCGACGAGTACTACGAGCAGTACGGCGCCAAGGAATAATAGGCAACGCGCCTGATCTTTTCGAGCGAATCGAATAACGAAGCCTAGCGGCGCCGAACGGCCTCAGGTCGTCCGGCGCCGCTGCTGTTTTCGGGTGTTGGTCTGCAGTTCTGGCGGGCGGACGCGCTTCCTGCTAGGCTTGGGAAAAGGCAAACGCAAGGGAAGGATGAGTCATGGACGCAAGTCAGATCGGCGTGGTGTTCGACTGCGATGGTACGTTGCTCGATTCGATGGGCGTGTGGCATGGGCTGCAAAACGAGCTGGCTGAACGCGCGGGAGGCACGCTGACTGCCGAAGACGTGGCGGCGCTGGCGCCCATGAGCATTCCCGAGTGCGGCGCGTTCTTCCACGAGAAGTTCGGCTTGGGCGAAAGCGACCGCGAGGTGGTCGGCATGATCGACGAGTATATGCTGGACTTCTATCGCCATCGCGCCGAGGCGCGTCCCGGCGCGCTCGAGTTCGTGCAGGGGCTTGCCCAGGCGGGCGCGCATCTAACGGTGGCGTCCTCGAGCCCCAAGCCGTACCTGATGGCCGGCATCGAGCGCTGCGGGTTCGCCCCGTATCTCGAGCGCGTGCTGTCGGTGGAGGACGTGCATTCCACGAAGCGCGAGCCCGACGTATGGGACCGCGCCCGTGAGATCATGGGCACGTCCAAGGAGCTGACCTGGGGCGTTGAGGATTCCGCATACGCCATCGGCACGCTTGCCGGCGCCGGCTACCGCACGCTCGCCATATACGACAGCGACGACGCCGGTACCTGGGACGCCCTGCAAGCCTCCGCCGAGCACGCGATCCGCAGCTTCGAGGGCCTTACGGTCGAGGAATTCCTCGCCTGGAACGAGCAGCCGCTCTTCGCAGGCACGGCGAACAAGTAAGCGCGACGCGGCGACGAGGGGCTGGCTCTCCTCATTGCTCGTCGCTTCTGTTTTCGGCGTTGACTCGTGCAGTTGCTGGTGCGAAACGAGCGTCGACAAGAGGGTGCGCTCTCTGATTAAGCGGGGAGGCCGGCAGGACGGG
>NZ_HE611014.1:350283-362567 GCF_000236865.1 Senegalimassilia anaerobia JC110
GGCTCTCAATGCGTGAGGGGGGGGGCGCTGGTCTGTGCTCCTCTCGAGGTGCATCGCCTCTCCCGATTCTCTGATCAAAACCGATGGGCCCGGAACGATTACTCGCTCCGGGCCCATCGCAGTTTGTTGGTCGGTTTGATTTTTCCTCGAGGCGCCCCCCTAATCCCAGGGGTTTTCCTGGAACAGGGGCTCGGGTGTGGGCGGGCGGTCCGAATAGGGATCGTAGCCGTCGTCGTCCTCGTTCTCAGCGCGGATGAAGGGGTCGTTCGCGGGCTGCTCGGATGCGGAGCCGGACGTCACGCCCTCCTTCGCCGAATGCCGCCTCGTTTCGGCCGACGACCCCTTGCCGGCTTTGCCGGGCAAGGGGGTGACCTGCGGTTTAATGGTGTAGCGCTTCGGCATGGCGTTTCCTTATTCGCCAGCGCCCAGATTGCTCAGGTCGTAAGGTGTGGTCTGATACACGTAGTAGTTCAGCCAGTTCGTGTACAGCAGCTGCGCGTGCGCGCGCCACGTGCTGACCGGCTCCTGCGTAGGGTCGTCGTTGGGGAAGTAGTGGGCCGGGACGGGGACGTCCATGCCCTTGTTCACGTCTCGCTCGTACTCGGCGCGCAGCGTGCCGGTGTCGTACTCGGGGTGGCCGAACACGAAGAAGTGGCGGCTGTCGGTGCTCTTGGCGATGTAGACGCCGGCCTCATCGGACTGCGCGACGATCTCCAGGCGCGGGTCCGCCTCGATGTCCTCAGCGTACACGGTGGTGTGGCGGGAATGCGGCGCCCAGAAGCGGTCGTCGAATCCGCGCACCAGCGGGCTGGAGGGTTTGAGCACGTCATGGTTGAACACGCCGGAGAGCTTCTTCGGCAGCTCGTGCTTCTGGATGCCGTAGTGGTAGAAGATGCCGGCCTGCGCGCCCCAGCAGATGTGCAGCGTGGAGTGCACGTTGGTGGTGGACCACTTCATGATGCGGCACAGCTCGTCCCAGTAGTCGACGTCCTCGAACTCGTGCAGCTCGACGGGCGCGCCGGTGATGATCATGCCGTCGTAGCGGTTATCTTTGACCTGGTCGAACGAGCGATAGAACGTCTTCAGGTGCTCTTGGGAGACGTTGCGCGACTCATGCGAGATGGTGTGCAGCAGCTCCACCTCGATCTGCAGCGGGGTGTTGGACAGCTTGCGCATGATCTGCGTCTCGGTCTCGATCTTCTTCGGCATAAGGTTGAGCAGCAGCACGCGCAGCGGGCGGATGTCCTGATGCATGGCTCGATGCTCGGTCATGACGAAGATGTTCTCGCTTTCCAGCTGCTCGGTTGCAGGCAGCTGGTCGGGGATCCTGATTGGCATGGATCGGTCCTTTCCGGATTGAGCGTCCCGCGCGCGGGCGGGACGGGTATGTGCGGTTGTGCGGCGGAGTTGGCGCCGTTCACCTGCTGAAACTTACCGCCTGCACCATAATATCAAAGGCTCAGAATACCGGGTTATTGGTAAACCAGAAAGCAAGTTATCGCCGCAAGCAAACGCAGCAGGTGAGCAGACGGTAGGCGGTGGAGGCAGGGCTAGCGGCACAGGGTTTGCCGGCATGGCGCGGCGGGGTTTTCCGCATGGCGTTGCCAGCTCGGCGGGGCGGGTCGGCCTGGTGCGAACGTCGGTCGGCGATGGTTTGTCGCGCGGTTGCGTGCGGGGCGGCGCCGCAATCGTGCAGTCCGTGTGAAAATCGCGGAGTAACCCCAGATGAGCACACATGCCCCATTGACTTCGAAGCGGCTGAAACCGTAGACTATAAAAGTTCGCTTTCAAAAGCCCCGTAAACGCAAGGTGGAGGCAGCGCCAAGAAGGGAAGTCCAGACCCGACGAAGCGCGCCGGCGTAGGAAACCGGCAGCATACAGACTTGCACTTTTGAAAAACGACACCCTGTGCGCTGTGGTCGCACAGCGTAACAGGAAGGACATGGAGGAAAAACAGTGAAGACGTATCACGCTAAGCCTCATGAAGTTGAGCGCAAATGGTACATCATCGACGCTGAGGATCAGGTCCTCGGCCGTGTTGCCACCAAGGCCGCTACCCTTCTGAAGGGCAAGCACAAGCCGCAGTACACGCCGCACGTGGACACCGGCGACTTCGTGATCATCATCAACGCGGACAAGGTTCGCGTGACCGGCACGAAGGAGCTGAACAAGGTCTACTACCATCACACCGGTCATCCGGGCGGACTGAAGTCCGAGACCTTCGCCGAGGCCATGGCCAAGCACCCCGAGCGCGTCATCGAGCATGCCGTCAAGGGCATGCTGCCGAAGAACACGCTGGGCCGCAAGCAGGGCCTGAAGCTGAAGGTTTACGCTGGTGCCGAGCACCCGCATATGGCTCAGAAGCCGACCGAGATCAAGATGGAGGGCTAAACCATGGCGAATGAAGCATTGTACTACGGCACCGGTCGTCGTAAGAACGCTGTCGCTCGCGTGCGCCTCGTTCCCGGCACCGGCAAGGTGACCGTCAACGGTCGCGATGGCAAGGAGTACTTCGGCCGCGAGGCTCTGCTCGACTATGCCAAGACCCCGTTCAAGGTCACGGATACCCAGGATCACTTCGACGTGCTCGCCCGCATCGACGGCGGCGGCATCTCGGGTCAGGCCGGCGCTCTGCGTCACGGCATCTCCCGTGCCCTGCTGGCAGCTGGCGACTACCGCGCCGAGCTGAAGAAGGCTGGCTTCCTGACGCGCGACGCTCGTATGGTCGAGCGCAAGAAGTACGGTCTGAAGAAGGCCCGCAAGCGCCCGCAGTTCAGCAAGCGCTAAGGTTTGTTTCCTTTGGCTGCGCCACGCGTGGCCGTGCAAGCCTGCAAAGCCCGTTCCGCGAAAGCGGGGCGGGCTTTCCGCGTTGTTGGGGCGCAAAAGCCTTCAGCAATCCCAACCCTTCCGTAACGAAACGTTCCATGGGCTGAAAACTGCCGGAAACATAGCGCCGGTACCGTAAGTTACAGCAAGTTGACGTGCTGCTTGCCGGTACAAGATGCTAAGCTACGAGAGTTGACAAACTCGCTAACCTGTAGCATGCAGTGGCAAGGGAAGCGCGCGTCTGAAAGGTAACTATGAAGGAGCTCACGCCTATGTCGAAAATTCCTGAGATCTACGGCTCGATGGTGTTCAACGAGCACACGATGCAGGAGCGACTGCCATCTGCAACGTATAAGGACTTGATGAGGACCATCAAGAAGGGCGAGCCTTTGAACCTTGAGGTCGCCAACGTCGTCGCCCACGCCATGAAGGAATGGGCCATCGAAAAGGGCGCCACGCACTACACGCACTGGTTCCAGCCCCTTTCCGGCATCACCTCCGAGAAGCACGACAGCTTCCTCGATCCCACCGGCGACGGCCGCGCTATCATGAGCTTCTCCGGCAAGGAGCTCATCCAGGGCGAGCCCGACGCCTCCAGCTTCCCGTCCGGCGGCCTGCGTGCAACCTTCGAGGCCCGCGGCTACACGGCGTGGGACCCCACCAGCTACGCATTCATCAAGGACGAGGTGCTGTGCATCCCCACCGCCTTCTGCAGCTACACCGGCGAGGCGCTTGACAAGAAGACCCCGCTGCTGCGTTCCATGAGCGCCATCGACGAGCAGGCCAAGCGTGTGCTGGCGCTGTTCGGCGAGACCGCCGACCGCGTGATCACCACCGTCGGTGCTGAGCAGGAGTACTTCCTGATCAGCGAGAAGGATTACGCGAGGCGCTCCGACCTCATCATGACGGGCCGCACGCTGTTCGGCTACTCCCCGCTGAAGGGCCAGGAGCTTGAGGAGCATTACTTCGGCGCCATCCGCCCCACGGTCAACGAGTTCATGAAGGAGCTCGACAGCGAGCTGTGGAAGCTGGGCGTGTCTGCTAAGACCAAGCACAACGAGGTTGCTCCCGCGCAGCATGAGTTGGCGCCGCTTTACACCAACGGCAACCGCGCCATCGACGAGAACCTCCTGACCATGGAGAAGATGCGTCTGCTGGCAAGCCATTACGGCCTGGTGTGCCTGCAGCATGAGAAGCCGTTCGAGGGCATCAACGGCTCCGGCAAGCATAACAACTGGTCCATTTCCGCCGGTAAGACCAACTTCCTGGATCCCGGCGAGACCCCCATGGACAACCTGCGCTTCCTGGTGTTCCTCACCGGCGTCATCCAGGCTGTCGACGACTACCAGGAGCTGCTGCGCATGACCGTGGCCTCCTGCGGTAACGACCATCGTCTGGGCGCCAACGAGGCCCCGCCGGCTATCGTGTCCATCTTCCTGGGCGACGAGCTGGGCGCCATCGTGGACGCGCTGGTTGACGATCATGAGTACACTTCTGCGGAGAAGGTTGCCGTCGACCTGGGCGTTTCGGTGCTGCCGAACTTCCTCAAGGACAACACCGATCGTAATCGTACCAGCCCCTTCGCCTTCACCGGCAACAAGTTCGAGTTCCGCATGCCGGGTTCCGCGGTGAACCTGGCCGACTGCAACATGGTGCTCAACACCGCCATGGCCAAGTCGCTGAAGGACTTCGCCGACGCCATGGAGGGCAAGTCCGGCGACGAGTTCGAGTCCGCCGCCATCGCTTACATCAAGGAGACGCTGAAGAAGCACCAGCGCATCATCTTCAACGGCAACGGTTACTCCGACGAGTGGCCCGCCGAGGCCGAGCGCCGCGGCCTGGCCAACAACCGCACCACCGCCGACGCGCTGCCGGCCTACGTTGCGGAGAAGAGCATCAAGCTGTTCGAGGAGTTCAACGTGCTCACCGAGGTGGAGGCTCGTAGCCGCTACGAGGTGAAGCTGGAGAAGTACACGAAGCTCATGAACATCGAGGTCCGTACGATGAAGCGCATGACGCGCCGTACGTTCCTGCCCGCCATCAACAAGTACGCCACGCTCGTTGCCAACGAGATCAACGAGATGAAGGTCGCTTGCGCTGGTATCGACACCTCGGTGCAGGATCAGCTGCTCAACACGGTTGTCGACGGCATCAAGGAGATTAACGATGCCCTGAACGAGCTGCATGCCGCGCACCTGGCCATTCGCGACCTGGCCGACGAGCAGGAGAAGGCCAACAAGTACGCGCACGAAATCGTCCCGATGATGGAGCGCCTGCGTGCGGGCGTGGACGCCATGGAAATCGTGGTCGCTCACGACCTGTGGCCCGTCCCCACGTACAACGACATCCTGTTCTACTGCTAGCAAACGGGATTCGATACAGAATACGAAGGAAGCCGCCCTCGGGCGGCTTCCTTTTTTGCGATTTTACAGCTGATCGGTATCCAGCCAGATGGTGAAGGGGCCGTCGTTGACCAGGCTGACTTGCATCATGGCGCCGAAGCGGCCGGTTTCCACGTGCGGCACGTCTTGGCGGGCGCGTTCGATGAACTGCTCGTAAAGCTGCTCGGCCTGGTCTGGTGCGCCGGCGCCGGTGAACGAGGGCCGGTTGCCCTTCTTGCAGTTGGCGTACAGCGTGAACTGCGACACGATAAGAACCTGCCCGTCCACGTCGGCAAGCGAACGGTTCGTCTTGCCGTTCTCGTCCTCGAAGATGCGCAGCTTGAAGATCTTGCCCCACAGCCGCTCGATCTGCTCAGGGCCGTCGTCCGCGCCCACGCCCAGCAAAATCAGGTACCCGCGCTCGCACGAGCCCGCCGTTTCGCCATCGATATCCACCTGCGCATGCGTCACGCGCTGCACCAATGCCCGCATAAGGCCCTCCTTCCGCGTTTTGCCTTCCAGCATAGCGCATCAAGGGGTCCCGAAGCGTCCGACATCGTCGCCATAGCGGGATGGGCCTTTTGCACGTCCCGCTATGCCTTCTCTTCTTGAATCAGGTCGATCATCTCTTGGCTTGAGTGGACGCCGAGCTTTTGGTAGATGTGCTGGCGGTGGGTGCTCACGGTGCTTTTCGACAGGCACAGCTGGTCTTGGATGTAGGCCAGGTTGCGGCCCTTGGCGAACAGCGTCATGATCTCGGTCTCGCGCTCGGATAGTCCGCAGCGAGCGGCAACGGCAAGGCACTTGTCGGTGAAGCGCCGCTTCCTGTCCGTGGGGAGCAGGTTCACGGCGAAGGCCAGGTCGTGCTCGGTGAACGCCATCGCCGCCATCATGACGAGCGCCGCGCCCAGCACGGCGCATGGGAACACCTGGGCAAGCTCGAAGGACGTGCAATTCACCACGAAACGCCCGATGAGCATGCCGATCAAAGGCCCGAAGGTCCATCCTGCGCGAACGAATTGGAATACGCGGATGCTGGTGGCTGGATACTGGTGGCAGGCGCCGCAAATGAGGACCCATGCTAGGATGCCGTAGCACTGGAATGCCGCCGAGTTGAGCGCGTAGGGGGCCACGGCGCTTATCGGGTACAGCAGTGGGGTGGGCAGCAGCAGCGCACCGAGCGCCAGGAACAGTATGAGGATGCGGTAGCAGAGCTCCGGGGCTCGCGGCGTTTTCATGCTGACCAGGGCCAACGTGATCACTGTGGCCCCGAGTCCGATGATAAGCGCCGCGCCCGCCTGGATGAATGCGTAGTATTGCCCGCCTGCGCCTGCGATGCCCATTTGGATGTACAGGGTGCGCGCCAGCTCGTTCGCGCAGCCGATAAGCGCGCAGCATAGCGCCAGAGCCAGCGTGAGATGTCGCAGTTGGCGTCGATTCTCCGGGCTGGCGGGTTCGGTTTGCGCGGGAAGGGGCTTGTCGTCGATGGCCTGCTTGCCCTTTTGGGTTGACGCGCCCGTGTCACGCAAAAAGGAGCTGATCACGGGCATGCTGGCGGCGAAAAGGCATGATTCAAGCGGTCCGAAGAACGAGAACAGGCAGAAAAGCGCCGACATGCACAGGTATCCCAAGGCGGCTATGGTTGCGGTGGCCTTTGCGGAGAACTTGCTCATAAGGATGCCGAATTGCGCTAGGAAGAGGCCTGACGAGACGCCTGAGACGACGCCCGATGCGGTGGTGAGCGCGATGCTTGCGGCGAATGCCCCCGCCGCTGATTCGCCGTCGGCCCAGCCGGCTGCAACGGGCAGCAGCAGCGTCGATGCCGCCATGGCTATTGCCGATCCCACGCGGGCGGGCCTCTTCGCCAGCCAGAGCGCGCAATGCCTGTGCTCGATTCCGATGAGGATCTGCGTGAGCAGCAGCGTGCAGATGGATATCAGGTAAACCGTATCGAGCACAGGCTCGCCCTTGTCGCCCACGATGTTCAGGCTTTGGAACGTCATGGGAACCCATGCCAGAAAGCAGCCGAGCGCCACGCCTGTCAACGCCTCGGTGCGCCCGAGCGATTCTCGGGCCCGATTCTTTTTACCCGCCAATGTTCGAGAGAGCTTTTCGCGGTTCGTCGAGCCGTCGCCGGCGCCTTGCTTCGGCTTTCCGCAGCCGCGGTCCGCGGTGCGCGCTTCTTCGCTTTTGCCGGCATCGGCAGATGCCGGCGCGGCGCGCAGGCTGCGATCCCTCGCAGCGGCCGTGGTGTTCTTCTCCCCCAAGAAAAATCCTCTCCCTCGTTTGAAGGCGATTATAGTACACCCCCCCTCATTCGCCTGAACCCATCCGTTGAAGTCAGCCTGGGATAACACCCGAGTCAGGTATATCCCCAGTTCAAAGGCATCATGTTACTAACATGATTTCGAAAACCCGCCCTCAACCATGTTGCCGGCCGGATTCGCCGCTTGCTTTGCGCGTCGTATCGTCGGGAAGGCGAACGCACCGCGGGCTCGGCCCCAAACCCCAAGCAAGCCCCGGACGCGGTGATGTTTCGCAGGGCCTCGGGAAACCCCGAGAACCCGAGAAGAGGGGCGGCAAGCAGCCGAAGACGAGGGCTGCGATGCCGTACGACCACAGAGGAGATGGCGCCTTGCAAGGCGTCGAAGGAAAGGAGGATGCATGGGCAAGCTTACGATGACGCGCCGCACGTTCGCGAAGATGGCTGCGGCCACCGCCGCCGCCGTCGGCGTTGCGGCTCCGGCAAGCTCTGCGCTGGCCGAGACCAAAACCGGCACCACCGGCGCCGGCGAGGTCAAGCGCATCCGTTCCACCTGCCGCGGCTGCGGCAAGATGGAATGCGGCGTGTGGGTGTATGTGCAGGATGGAAAGGTCATCCGCAGCGAAGGCGACGAGGCCGCTTTCCAATCCATGGGCAATCACTGCTCCAAGGGCCAGGCCTCGCTGCAGGCTGCATATCATCCCGATCGCCTGAAGTACCCCATGAAGCGCACGAACCCGAAGGATTCCAACGATCCCGGCTGGCAGCGCATCACTTGGGACGAAGCCATGGAGACCATCGGCGAGAAGTTCAGCGAGCTGCAGTCCAAGTACGGTAACGAGACGTACTTCAGCATGGCCGGCACCAGCCGAATCTGGTCCATGGGCCCTTACGCGGCGTTGAAGCAGTGCTTCGTAAGCCCGAACGCCATTCAGGCCAACGAGATTTGCAAAGGCCCGCGTTTCTATGCCACGAAGCTCAACGACTACAACGCTTACAGCTGGATGGAGACCGTCGGCCGTCCGCGCGTGTACGTGCAGTGGGGCGGCGCTTCCGAGCTGTCGAACTACGATGACTCGTGCCGTACCACGGTAGACGTGGCAACGCGCGCCGATTACCACATCCTGGTGGACCCGCGTCAGACGAACCTGGGCAAGGAAGCCGATATCTGGCTGCCGCTGCGCCCCGGCACCGATGCCGCCATGGGCTTGGGCTGGATCAACGTCGTCATCAACAAGGGCCTCTACGACGACCTGTACGTGCGCAAATGGATGAACGCCCCCATGCTGGTGGTGGAGGACGAGGATTGGGAGCCTTCCGTCTCCGATTCACAGTCCACGCACGGCTCCAAGAAGAACCGCCTGCTCAAGCAGTCCGACATCAAGGAAGGCGGCTCGAACACCGCGTTCATGGTGCTCAACGAGCTGAACGGCGAGCTGACGTATTACGAGTCCAACGGCAAGTCCGTGGCGTCCTCGGTCACCGATGCCTCCGCCGCCGATCTGAGCTTGCCCAGCAGCTCCAGCTCCGGCAAGCTGCCCCACTGGGAGGGCGAGGATTGGAAGCCTGCGACCGCCGGCCGCGAGGCTCAGATCCACGGCCTGGACTTGACGGGCCAGAGCCAGGGCTTCGTCATCGACGCCACGCCGTTCATCGACGGCCTGTATCCGGCGCTGTACACGCCCGAAGGCGGCCTTGAGGTTACGCTGAAGGACGGCAAGAAGGTGCATTGCCGCACCGTTTGGGAGCATTTGTGCGACCGCGTCGCCGAGTACACGCCCGAGAAGGTTGCCGAGATCACCGGCTGCAAGGCCGAGGACATCGAGCGCGCCGCGACCATCTACGCCACGCGTCTCGACCCCTCCACCGGCTACGGCAACGGCGGCATCCAGTACATGCTGCCGCTCGAGCACAGCTGCAACTCGCTGCAGACCAACCGCACCATGGACATCCTGTGCGGCATCACCGGCAACATGGACATCCCGGGCGGCATGCGCGGCTCCACCGCTGGTTGGCCATTCTTCGACCTGGCCATGACGCTGCCCTCCGCGGCCTCCGTGAAGGGCTCGCCCGACCAGTCCAAGATCATCGGCGGCGATAAGTTCCCCATGCTGGCAGACCCGAAGTGCAACCCCAGCTGGGCGGACGCCACGAGCATCTACAAGACCATCGAGACGGGTCAGCCCTACAAGCTGTCCTGCGGCATCGGCCAGACCGGCGACCACATGAACCAGTCGAACAGCCTGTACGCCTACGAGCAGCTCAAGAAGTTGGACTTCTGGGTTTCCATCGACCTGTGGGAGACGCCTACCGTGGGCGTCGCCGACATCGTGCTGCCGGCTGCGCATTGGATGGAGCTCGACTGCATCCGCAAGTCGCAGGGTTCTTCAGGCTCGTTCGGCGCTACGTGCAAGGCAGTGGAGCCGCCGGCGGAGGCGGAGCCCGACCTGAAGATCGTCATGCGCATCTTCAAGGCCATGGGCCAGCCGTACTGCGAGGGCAGCACCGATGACGAGAAGTGGCCCATCGACGATGCCGAGAACGTGTGCAACAACATCGCGCTCTCCGGCTTCAGGATCCCCGAGTGGCAGGACTACAAGCAGGCCTTCCAGGAGAACGGCCCGTGGGATTCCAAGATCGAGAAGCCCGAGGCCTGGGGCACGTATCGCCGTTACGAAACCGGTTGGGCAACCACGTCCGACTCCCCGGCGGCGGTGCAGGCGGTCATGGACCATCCGCAGGGTTGGGACACGTCCACCGGCAAGCAGGAGATCTGGTCGACGGTCATCGATAACTACTATCCCAACGATGACCAGGCTATTCCGACGTTCCGCGAGGCGCCGCACGGCCCGGTCGCCGATCCGGATCTGTTCGAGGACGACAACTCGTTCCTGGCTACCACCGGTCGACGCATCCCCGTGTACTTCCACAACGAGCATCGCCAGCTTCCCTGGTGCCGCGAGCTGTGGCCCGTGCCGCGCATCGAGATGAACCCCGAGGATGCCGAGCGCATCGGCGTCGAGCAGGGCGACTGGGTATGGATCGAGACCAAGGAGCACAAGATCCGCGAGGTCGTCGACCTGTACCACGGCATTGCGCCCGGCGTGGTGAACCTGGAGCACCAGTGGTGGTTCCCGGAGCTGAAGCAGGCCGACAAGGGCTTTGCGCTGTGCGGTGTGAACTGCTTGCTGGACAAGGACGCCCAGGACCCGTTCATCGGCACGTCGAACCTGCGCGCTTATGGCGTGAAGGTGTACAAGGCCACGGCGGAGAACTCCCCGTTCGGCAATCCCGTGCCCTGCGGCGACGACGGCACCGAGATCATCCATGACTCCAGCGATCCGCGCTTGAAGGCGTGGGCGCCTGATTACGAGGGGAGGACGAAGGCATGAGCCATCCGGCAATCGTAACCGACCTGAACAAGTGCGTCGGCTGCCTGGCGTGCAGCGTTGCCTGCAAAGCGTTCAACGGCGTGCCGATCGGCAGCTTCTGGAACAAGACGCTGCGCATCGGGCCCTATCCGACAGCGGAAGGTTCCGGGCACTTCCCGGACGTGTATACGTACTTCCTGACCGTGCAGTGCCAGCACTGCGCCGACCCGGAGTGCGTGAAGGTGTGCCCGACCGAGGCCAGCCACATCGCCGCCGACGGCACCGTGCAGATCGACAAGTCGAAGTGCATCGGCTGCCAGTTCTGCGCCATGAGCTGCCCTTATGGCGTGCGTTACCTCAACGATGAGGAGCGCGTGGTTGAGAAGTGCACCCTGTGCGAGCAGAAGACCGCGCAGGGCGAGCTGCCCCAGTGCGTCACGCAGTGCGGTGGTTTCGCGCGCTTCTTCGGCGACTTGGACGAGGGCATCGAGAGCTTCCGCGGCCCCTACAACAAGACGCTTGGCGAGCTGACCGGCGAGGACGGCGACTATCCGATCAAGCCGTTCGAGGATTCCGACGTGCATCATTTGCCCGATGTGGGGAACCATCCCTCGTTCCGCTACATCCTGCGCAACCACGAGTGGAAGGGGGAAGAGTAATGGAACTGCAATGGCCTCTGATCCTTTTCACCACCCTTACCGCATGGGGCTGCGGCGTGCTCGGCGGCGCCGGCGCGCTGGCGCTCAAGGACGCCGGTAAGAAGTCCCAGCAGCTGCTGGCGATCCTGTCCTGCGTGCTCCTGGCCGCCGGCGGCATCGCCGTGTTCTTCCACCTGCAGCACTGGGAGCGCATCTTCAACGGCTTCGGCCACATCACCTCCGGCATCACGCAGGAGCTGATCGCGATCGTGGTGTTCGTCGTGATCGCCGTGGCGTACTTCGTGCTCGCTCGCAAGTCCGACGACGGCGGCACGCTGCCGAAGTGGATGGCGTGGGTCGCCATCGCCATCAGCGTGGTGCTGGCCGCGGTATGCGCGCATAGCTATATGATGCCGGCGCGCCCGGCGTGGGATTCCGTGTTCGAGGTGCTCTCTATCGTGGGCGCCGCCTTCCTGCTCGGCCCGGCCACCTGCGCGGTGGTGCTGGCCGCCAAGGGCGAGGACGCCGACGCCTGCGGCCTGCCGGCCGTGGCCGGTTCCGCGATCGGCGCCGTGTGCACCGCCGCCTACGCCGCGTTCATCCAGCTGAGCGCCGGCGCGTTCTCCCAGGTGGGCTACTACTTCGACCCGACGCACCCCACCAAGGCCGTGGCCGACGCCGCCGCGACCGTCGGGGCGCAGGCGCCGCTGCTGTGGCTGGGCGCCGTGGTCGTTGGCGCGGTCGTGCCGCTGGTCGTCTGCGTGCTCGCCCGCAAGAAGGGCGACGCCGCCAGCTGGAAGCTGTT
>NZ_HE611014.1:363075-369657 GCF_000236865.1 Senegalimassilia anaerobia JC110
TGTCTCCAAGCGGAAGGGGCCGTTTTGCGTCTTGGGCCGCGGATGTTTGACCGGCGCCGATTTTACGCCTCGACCTTTCCCAGCAGCTAATCAATCGCTATATGAAGGGAAGCCGAAGTTCGTTTTGTTTTCGTCGAAGTCATGAAACATAGCATGACACATAGGGGGACGTAGCGTTATCTGTCTGGCTTGCGATTACGTGAAAGCGCGGCTCAGGTTCGCCCCTGCTGCGCTTCCGGCCGGCGGCCGCCGTTTCGCTGTGGGAAACCCGGGCAGATAACGCTACGTCCCCGAAGCGTCCGACATCGTCGGCGCTGCGGGACGGACCTTCTGCCCGCCCTCTACCCGTTCTCTTCTTGGATCAGGTCAATCATCTCTTGGGCGGAGTGGACGCCGAGTTTTTGGTAGATGTGTTGGCGATGGGTGCTCACGGTGCTCTTCGATAGGCACAGCTCCTCTTGCACGTAGGGCAGGTTGCGGCCTTTTGCGAACATGATCATGATCTCGCCCTCGCGCTCGGTCAAGCCGTAGCGTTCGATGACGGCGCGGCAGCGGTCTTGGAAGCGCTGCTTGCGATCGGTCGGCATGATGCTGAGCGCCTTGGCTAGTGTGTTCTCGGTGAACACGAAGTTGTTCACAAGCGCGATGAGCAGCACGCACATGCAGGCTGCAGTGAACGCGCCGGCGATATCGAGCCCGATGCCGTACCATAGCCACCGCCCGATCAGCATGCCCACGAGCGGGCCTGCCGACCATGCGGCTCGGATAAGCCCGAACGCGAACAGGCACGAGGTCTGATAGCGGCGGCACAGGCCGGCGATGAGAATCCACATGCCCATGCCCAGGCATTGGAACGCGCCGACGTCGATGGCCAGCGGCAGGTAGGCGGGTACGTTGGGGAACAGCATCGGTGCAGGCAGAAGCAGCGCGCCGGCAAGCAGGAACGTGGTGATAAGACGGTAGCACGCCTCGGGGCCGCGGATGCCCTTCGAGGTGATAAGCACGAGCGCCACGCCGATGGACCCGATAGCGGTCAGCGTGGTGATGCAGGCCTGCGCGACGGCGTAAGGCGTCACATCGCTGCTGGCGAACTGCCCCATCTGCACGTACAACGTTCGCGAGAGCTCGTAGGACGCGCCGCATACGAGCATCGTCAGGCCGAACGCGCAAATCAAGCGGAGCAGCTGGTGATGTTCGGCGGGGTCCTCGGGGTCGGCCTGACGGGGCAGGGCGTTGGCCTGCTTCTTATCGATTTGCAAGCTGGAAACCCCGTAGAACAGAAACGCCGCGGCCACAGGACCCATGCTGGCGCAGAACAGCACGGACTCGAAGCGCCCGAAGAACAGGAAGGCGAAGAATAGCATGGTGGACGCCAGGTACCCGATGGCGATGGCCGCGGCCGATTGCTTGAGCGACAGCACGCCCAGCACCGCGCCGAAGTTCATGAGGAACAGCGCGGAGAACGCGCCGGTGCCTATGCCGTACGCGGTGACGAGCGCCGTGCCGATCGTTCCCTCGTTGCCTGCGCCCAGCACCAGCAGCGTACATACGGCCATGCCGGTGGGGAACAGGTAGCGCGCCGGCACCGAGCCCAACAGCCGGTCGAACTGCTTATGAAAGATGCCGCAGAGCGCCAGCGTGACGGTGGTGGCGATGATGGACAGCAGGTACGCCTGGTCGAGGATGTCCTCGTAATGCGGAAGCCCTATATACAGATTCATACTCTGAAACGCCATGAGCGGCCATGCCAGCGTGCATCCCAGCGCCACACCGATGCCGACGATGGCGGGCGTGAGAAGCCCAGCGGCCTGACGTCGCGTCCCCTTGTCGCCTTTGCTCGTCTTCAAGTTCCCCAAAACCTGCTCCCCCGGTAACCCATATCAACTTGCATTCATTATACGAATGCTCGATGGTTCGAGGGCCTTTGTCGGTGCCTTGATTTCGTTATTCCGCAAAACCCCCAGGTCAAACATCTCATGCATATCGCACGATATTGCGAAATCGGCTCTCGTGCCCGATTTCGAAGCCCTATCGCGCTCGCTATCTTCGGATGCGTTGAGAAAACGCAAGGGCTGAGCGCAACACGTCGGCGGCAATGCGGGCGAAGTCGCTTGATGCTCGGGGAAGCGCCCGAGGGAGCGTTTTCCTCCCCGCGACGCGATGCCGCTGCAGCGCGTTTGCGGGAGCGAGAGGACGAGAGAAGGAGGAGAGCATGGGCAAGCTGAATATGACGCGTCGCGCGTTCACGAAGCTGGCCGCCGCCACTGCGGCCGCCGCTGCCGTGGTTGCGCCTACGGGCGCCGCGCTGGCCGAGTCGAACAGCGCCACCCAAAGCAAGGCGGGCGAGACCAAGCGCGTGCGTTCCTGCTGCCGCGGCTGCGGCAAGATGGAATGCGGCGTGTGGGTCATCGTCGAGAACGGCCGCGCCATCCGCACGGAAGGCGACGAGAGCGCGTTCCATTCCATGGGCAACCACTGTAGCAAGGGCCAGGCGTCGCTGCAAGCGGCGTACCACCCCGACCGCTTGTACCATCCCATGAAGCGCACGAACGCCCGCGGCGAGGACGATCCCGGTTGGGTGCGCATCAGCTGGGACGAGGCGATGAGCACCATCGCCGAGAAACTGCAGGAGACGATGGACCGCTACGGCGGAGAATCCATCTTCGGCATGTCGGGCACCAGCCGCATCTGGGGCATGTTCGCGTACGGCGCGCTCGGCCAGCTGGTCGGCAGCCCGAACATGTGCATCCCGTGGCAGGTGTGCAAGGGCCCGCGCTTCTTCGCCACCGCGCTGAACTCCATGATGCAGGCATCGTGGATGGAGACGGTCGGCCGCCCGAAGGTGTACACGTCCTGGGGCACCGGCCCGGAGCTTTCGAACTACGACGACTCCTGCCGTACCGTGGTCGATGTCGCCGAGAAGGCCGACACGCACATCGTGGTGGACCCGCGCATGACCAATCTGGGCAAGGAGGCCGACATCTGGCTGAACCTGCGTCCCGGCACCGACGGTGCCATGGCCATGGGCTGGCTGAACGTGCTGATCAACAACGATCTGTACGACGACCTGTTCGCCAAGAAGTGGACCGACGCGCCGTTCCTGGTTTGCAACGATGTAGAGCCCTCCGGCTACGAGGTCTACCGCTTCACCAGCGGCAAGTGCCAGATCAAGACGCGCCTGCTCAAGGAAAGCGACTTGAAGGAAGACGGCGACCCGCACAAGTTCATGGTGTGGGACAACCTGAACAACCGCATGACCTACTTCGACGCCGACAGCGGCCTGTGGGAAGGCGAGACGTGGAGCAAGCCCACGGCCGGCCACGAAGGCATGCAGGAGCATCTGGTGCCCGGCGTGAGCCAAGGTTGGGTTCCCGATCCGACCCCGTTCGACCCGGCCATCGACCCGGCGCTGTACGGTGAGTTCGAGGTGGAGCTCAAAGACGGTCGCAAGTCCAAGGTCAAGCCCGTGTGGGAGTACTTCACCGCACGTGTGGCCGAGTACACGCCCGAAAAGGTCTCCGAGATCACCGGCGTGCCGGCGGAGTCCATCGAGCGCGCTGCGAAGATCCACGCCACGCGCATCGACCCGTCCACCGGCTACGGCAACGGCGGCGTGCAATATCAGCTGGCCATCGAGCACAGCTGCAACGCCATCGCCATGTGCCGCGCCATGGACACCTACATCGGCCTGTCGGGCAACTGGGACGTTCCCGCAGGTCATCGCGGCGGCACCCAGGGCGAGTTCATCTTTAAGGCCGGCCTTGGCGCCGTGGCCCCCGGCATCCCGAACATCTCGGCAGAGGAGTTCAACAAGACGCTCGGCATCGAGGATTACCCGCTTTTGGGCTGGTGGCAGGGCTGGGCGGACGACGCCAGCGTGTGGAAGGCCATCGAGACGGGCGACCCGTACCCGGTGAAGGCCGGCTGGTGCTCCACGGGCGACTTCATGTGCATGTCGAACTCCCTGCAGAAGTGGAAGGCGTTCCCCAACCTGGACTTCTTCGTGTGCGAGGACCTGTGGAAGACGCCGACCGCCGGCATGGCGGACATCCTGCTTCCCGCGCAGCACTGGCTTGAGACCGACTGCCCGCGTCTTTCGCAAGGCCCGTCGGGCGGCCAGGGCGCAACGTGCCGTGCCATCGAGCCTCCCGCCGATACGCTGCACGATATCGAGATCGCCACGATGATTTACAAGTACATGGGCAAGCAGTGGGGTCCCGACGAGAACAAGTGGCCCAGCCGCATCGAGAACCTTGACATCATGCTCAATACCGGCCGCCAAGGCGATCCCATCACATGGGAAGAGTACAAGGACGACTTCCAGAAGAACGGCTGGAAGGACGCCAAGGTGGTCGCGCCCGACACATGGGGCACGTATCGCCGCTACGAGACGGGCATGATGCCGCTGAAGGCATACGGCGACAAGAACGCGCTCGAGGAGTTCGCCAAGCCCGGCTTCGGCACGCCGACCCGCAAGATGGAGATTTGGAACACGCTCATCGAGACGTTCATGCCCGAGGACGAGGAAGACTTCCTGCCCACGTACAAGGAGCCGCCGCTGAGCCCGATCTCCGACCCGGAGATGAACGAGAAGTACCCGTTCACCGCCACGACCGGCCGCCGTATCCCGGTGTACTTCCACTCCGAGCATCGCCAGCTGCCGTGGTGCCGCGAGATGTGGCCGGCGCCGCGCATCGAGATCAACCCGCAGGATGCCGCGCGCTTGGGCATCGAGCAGGGCGACTGGGTGTGGATCGAGAACGACAACGGCAAGATCCGCCAGGTGGCCGACCTGTACCACGGCATCGCGCCCGGCACGGTGAACCTGGAGCATCAGTGGTGGTTCCCCGAGCTCGATCAGGCCGACAAGGGTTACGACCTGTGCGGTTGCAACTGCCTGGTCACCACGGGCAAGGGCTATCAGGACCGCATCTCCGGCACCAGCTACCTGCGCGCGTACCCCGTGAACATCTACAAGGCAACGGCGGAGAACTCGCCGTTCGGCAATCCCGTGCCGTGCGATCACAACGGCAACGAGATCATCCACGACGCCTCCGACCCGCGTCTGAAGGAATGGCTGCCGAACTACGACGTTCGCGATGAAGCGTAAAGGAGGTGCGCGAAGATGACCCATTATGCGATTGCGACGGATCTGAACCGTTGCGTGGGCTGCCTGGCATGCAGCGTGGCGTGCAAGGCCATGAACAACGTGCCGGTGGGCGATTACTGGAACAAGACGTTGCGCATCGGCCCGAACCCGAAGAAGGACGGCTGCGGAACGTGGCCTGATGTGGAGATGTACTTCCTGACCGTGCAGTGCCAGCACTGCAAGGACCCGGAGTGCGTGAAGGTGTGCCCGACCGAGGCCAGCCACATCGCCGAGGACGGCACCGTGCAGATCGACAAGTCGAAGTGCATCGGCTGCCAGTTCTGCGCCATGAGCTGCCCCTATGGCGTGCGCTACCTCAACACCGAGGAGCGCGTGGTCGAGAAGTGCACCCTGTGCGAGCAGCGCATCGCCCAAGGCGAGCTGCCTGCTTGCGTGGCGCAATGCGGCGGCCGTGCCCGCTTCTTCGGCGACCTGGACAAGGGTATCGATTCGTTCGAGGCGCCGTGGGTGGTCGACGTGACCGAGGGCGATCCGAGCTACGACAAGACCGAGCACACGCGCATCACGCTGAAGGAATGCGTGCAGGAGTACAAGCAGTCCGACGTTCACCATCTGCCGGACGTGGGCAACGACCCCAGCTTCGTGTACATCCTGCGCGACCGCGATTGGCAAGGGGAGGAGTAGATCATGGAACTGCAATGGCCTCTGATTTTGTTCACCACCCTTACCGCATGGGGTTGCGGCGTGCTCGGCGGCGCCGGCGCGCTGGCGCTCAAGGACGCCGGTAAGAAGTCCCAGCAGCTGCTGGCGATCCTGTCCTGCGTGCTTTTGGCCGCCGGCGGCATCGCCGTGTTCTTCCACCTGCAGCACTGGGAGCGCATCTTCAACGGCTTCGGCCACATCACCTCCGGCATCACGCAGGAGCTGATCGCGATTGTGGTGTTCGTCGTGGTCGCCGTGGCGTACTTCGTCATGGCCCGCAAGTCCGACGACGGCGGCACGCTGCCGAAGTGGATGGCCTGGGTCGCCATCGTCATCAGCGTGATCCTGGCCGCGGTGTGTGCGCATTCCTACATGATGCCGGCGCGCCCGGCATGGGATTCCGTATTCGAGGTGCTCTCCATCGTGGGCGCAGCCTTCCTCCTCGGCCCGGCTACCTGCGCCGTCGTGCTGGCCGCCAAGGGCGAGGACGCCGATGCCTGCGGCCTGCCGGCCGTGGCCGGTTCCGCGATCGGCGCCGTGTGCACTGCCGCCTACGCCGCGTTCATCCAGATGAGCGCCGGCGCGTTCTCCCGGGTGGGCTACTACTTCGACCCGACGCACCCCACCAAGGCCGTGGCAGACGCCGCCGCGACCGTCGGGGCCCAGGCGCCGCTGCTGTGGCTGGGCGCCGTGGTCGTGGGCGCCGTGTTGCCGCTGGTCGTCTGCGTGCTCGCCCGCAAGAAGGGCGACGCCGCCAGCTGGAAGCTGCT
>NZ_HE611014.1:370135-417222 GCF_000236865.1 Senegalimassilia anaerobia JC110
CGTCTCCAAGCGGAAGGGGCCGCCTTGCGTCTTGGGACCGGACGCTTAGGGGACGTAGCGCTATCTGTCTGAATCGCGTTTCACTTGTGCATGGTTGAGCGGTGTGGTGGCGTCCTGCTACGCTATGCAACGCAAAACACAAAGGCGAGCCGCCTAAAGGAAGGAGCTCATCGTGCAGGAAGTGCTGTTCATCGAGTACCCGAAGTGCTCAACGTGCAAGAAGGCGAAGGCGTGGTTGGACGCGCATGACGTGGCGTATGCGGATCGCGACATTGTGGCGGATAACCCCACGGCGACCGAGCTGGCCGAATGGCACGCGAAAAGCGGGCTGCCGCTGCGCCGATTCTTCAACACCAGCGGGCAGCTGTATCGCCAGCATAATGTGAAAGCCCAGCTAGATGCAGGCATGTCGGACGCGGAAGCTTATGACCTGCTGGCTACCAACGGCATGCTGGTAAAACGTCCCATCGTCGTCGGCCCCGATTTCGTGCTAACCGGCTTCAAAGAAGCCGACTGGGAAGCTGTACTGCTATAGGCTTTTCGCATAGGCGTTTTGCGCTTCCGTTGGACAAATAGGAAAAAAAGGAAACCGCCGAAAATCAATTGGCGGCCGAGCTTAGCGCCGGCGGAATCGCAAGGCCGATTTCGCAAGGCGCCCGTGCCGCTGTTTTTCCAGCTTCTTAATTCGGCATGCGTCAAGATCGGAAAGCGACGGATTAAAAAGCCCCGCATTGTGCGGGGCTTTTTGCGTTAATGACTTCAGTCTGGCGCGCGCGTAGCCGCGCCAAGCAAACCGCCCGCTATGCGGGCGGACGACAACCTGCTTTACAAAACCACCCTCCCGCCGGATATTGACGATTGTTCAGGCCGTCAAGAATCCGAGAAGGAAGGGTGGTGGTCGGCTATGGCCAACAAAGCCTACAGCCTTTCGCACACGAAGTGGATGTGCAAGTACCACATCGTGTTCACGCCGAAGTATAGGCGAAAGGCCATCTACGGCCAAACCAGGTCCGACATAGGGGAGATCCTGAGGAGGCTCTGCGAGTACAAGGGCGTCGAGATAATAGAGGGGCACCTCATGCCCGACCATGTGCACATGCTGCTGGCGATACCGCCGAAGTACAGCGTGTCGGGCGTGATGGGCTACCTGTAGGGCAAGAGCTCGCTCATGATCTTCGACAAGCACGCCAACCTGAAGTACAGGTTCGGCAACAGGAGGTTCTGGGCGGAGGGCTACTACGTCTCCACCGTCGGGCTCAACGAGGCGACCATCGCGAAGTACATCAGGGAGCAGGAGGCCGCCGACATCGCGCTGGACAAGCTGAGCGTCAAGGAGTACTCCGACCCGTTCAGGAAATAGCCGGGGCCCGCCGGTTCGACCGGCTCGCCACGGGTCAAGGGCAATAGGGCCTGAACAGCGTGAAGGCCGGCGTCTTTAGGCGCGCGCCGGCCTTCCATGGGTTATACCCTAAGAGCAAACCACCTGCTATGCGGGTGGTCCTGATTTGCTTGAGCTTGCGCTCGCGCCCACGAGGTGGGGTGCGGTGCTTTGCGCGCTCGATAAGCTATCGGGACGGTTCTCGGCCAACCTTTTTATGCCAGCTGTTCGGTGAAGTTGCTGGGCTCGATGACGCACATGCGCTTGCCGTCTTGCAGGCGGATGCGGCCGATATGCAGCTTCATAACGCCGGCGGTTTCCAGGCTGGTGGTGGTGAAACGCGAAACCACCAGCTGCTTGCTTGCCTTTCCTGCCATGGAGTACACGCGGCGCGCGTCCTTCGCGTGCTCCTTCTCCTGCTTGTCGAGGGGCATCTCGGCGCCGTCGAAGTACTCGCGGCAGGGGATGAAGCCGTTCACGAAACCGGCGATGACCAGCGCCTTCGGCGACAGGCCGGCAACCTGGTCGTAGGGGACCACCAGGACGGCGCTTGCGGCATCGATGTGGGGCGCCAGCAGGCGGCTGCGGAAGCGCTCGGCCATGGCGGCGGCGGAGTTATCCTGCTCGCCCAGGCACAGCGCGCTCACGATGCCCGGTGCCGTTGCGCCCTTCTCGCCCGTGACCGCCTCGGCAACCTTGTCCAGCAGCGCCGTGCCCTCAAGGCCGCTTGCGGATTCGATGAGCGCAAGACCAGCTTCGTACGCGGCGCCGACGCGCTGGGCACCCACTATGCGGTCGGCATCGCCCTCGTCGGCGGCCAGCGCGCCGTTCGCCATGTCGCGAAGAGACCCCACCAGGTCCTTATCCTGTTCAGCGGCGTATTTGCGCAGGTTCGCCATGGCGGAGCTATTGGCCAGCCAGTCGCCGTACCCGCACCAGCAACGCCATGCCATCGCATTATCGGGATCGGCCACCAAATCCAACGCTGTCAGCACGCGGGCGGGCACGCAACGTTCGTTGTCGCGTATATCGCCGCGTACCGGCTGGCGATCGGCCAGCGCTTGCGCAGGAACCTTGGCGGCCAGCAGGGCCTTCACGATGTTGCGGCTCCATACGCCGTTGGGTGTCGCAACCGTCACGTCGGCGGGGCTCATGCCGCCAGCCACGGCATCGGCCACGAAGCGCGCGACGGCGCCGAACTCGTCTTCGGGTAGCGTGGCTTCCAGCATGGTCGTCTGACCTGCGACGGCGTCTTCCGCTGTGTGGAACGCGATCGACTGCATCGCGGGGTCGGCCAGCAGCTTGGCGGCTCCGGCCGCCCCGGCTGCGCAGGCGTGGCACGCGGAAAGCTCGATATCCTCGGCACCTTCGTGCGCATCCATGAACTCGTCCAAGCCCGCGGCGTAAGGGTAGCTATCGTAGACCTGCACGCAGGCGGCGCGGTCGCCGGCGATCGTAAGCGTTTCAGATGCCACCAGGTCGGCCAGCAGCTGCGATGCCCTGCTGATGCGCTGATAGTCGTCCACTAGCACGTGGGCGAACGAGTGCGTGCTGCGCGCGCCGGCGTGGCCGCGCAGATAGTTCACCGCAAGGTTGCCCGCTTCGGGCTCGGCGATGCTGCGCGTGAAGGCCAGGTTCGCCTTCAGCAGCGCGTGCACGTTGGCCTCCTCGCCGGCCAGCAGCCAATTCGGATCGGCGTCGGCAAGCTCGGTCCAGCTGCGGTAGAAGAACTTCAGCATCTCGCGCAGGCGCTTCGGGCGCAGCCCGCACGTCTTCATGTCCTCAAGCAGGAAGAGCTCCTCATAGGCGGTGAGCAGGCGCGGCTCGCGGCCCGACCAGCGCACCGCCTCGGCATCGGAGAGCACCTCGAGCGCCAGGGCCCGCGGCGTGGTCACCGTGACCCCATCGGCGTTCACGTCGGCGACCTTGGCCGCAGCGCCCAAGCGCAACGTGAACGACTCGCATGCCTGCGGCGTGGCGCACAGCGCCAGCACGCTCTCCGCCTTCTCGCCGTTCGAGAGCAGCGAGCATACGCGCTCGATCAGCTCCTGCGTCTTCCCGCAGCCGACGCCGCCGACGATGCGCGTCACCTTGACTTGCGAAGTATCCTGGCTCATGTTCGACCTCCCAGTCGTTGTTCCTTACCTATTTATATATATGTTCGCGATCTTCCCCGGCGGGCGGGTTGGAGCGCGCTGCCGTCGGGTGTCGCCGACGGGTCGTTGTCTCTGCGTGTTCCTTCCTCGGGTCAGCCGGCAGAAGGGGCGCCGAAGCGGGGAGGGGGCTTCCCGCTTCGGCTTCTCGGGTTGGAAGAAGGAACGGCGGCCCCTCCGAAATCGGGGAGGGAGGGGAGGGTGAAGGGGCGCCGCTCCCGGGCAGAAGGTGGTCTATCCCCAGAACCCTTGCTAGGCCACCCTCTGTCCGGGAGGCCGGACGCGCGCCGCGCCCGGCTTTTCCCGATGCTGCGTTTCCTGCGCTGCAGCTTGCGCATCGCCACGTTGTGACGCTTATTCGTCGTTGCCCTTTAAGGAAACGGGTTCGCCCTTCTTGGCGATCAGCGGCATGCTGATCGCGTGCGCCGGGCAGGCGTCCATGCACGAGCGGCACTTCGTGCATTCGCTCCATGCGGCCTCGGACAGCTCGGGATGGCGCGGGTCGATGCCTTCATCGCAGGCGCGTCCGCAAGCGCCGCACTTCTTGCCTTGGGCCGTTTCCAGGCACTTCGTGTTGTCGATGGTGGGCTTGAACGTGCGGTTCAGCTTGGCGATAAGGCTCATGAACGCCGAAAGTGGGCACAGCTTATGGCACCACTTCTTGAACAGCAGCACCTCGGCGATCAAGATGGCGGGCACCACGATGAGCGACCACGTCACGTCGCCTTGCGCGAACAGGTTCACCAGCAGCAGGATGGTGGCGAAGGTCAGCCCGATGGGGCACACCAGGCAAAACACCGGGAAGCCGAAGATGAAGGTGGACAGCAGCGCACCGCCCAGCACGAAGTGGCGGGCATCCACGGCCTCGCCGCGCTTCTTCGCGCAGCCTGCGCAGCCGGACAGGCCCTTCGAGTCCTTCTCGCAGCCGGTTGCCAGCGCCGCCTTCTCGTCCTCGGTTAGCGGCACGATGTTGGCTGCGGCCTCGGTTGCCTTATCGTCTGCCTGTTTCGCGGCCTTTGCCTTCTCGGCTTTCGCCTGCTTCTCGGGCTTGGTGAATACGCCGCGCAGCTTCTGCACCAGGGGAACGGGGCACATCCAGCCGCAGAACGCGCGGGCGAACACGATGATGAGCGCCACCATGATGACCAGCGATACCACGGCGCGCGGTACCATCATCTTGCTGGCCAACATGGTGCCCAGCGCTCCCAGCGGGCAGAGGATGGAGATATCCCAGATGCCCGGTGCCGAAATGGTGCCGATGCCCAGGTTCGTCAAAAAGCCCACGAACACGATGGCCACGATGACGAGCGCGGTGATGGTGCGCAGCGTCTTGGAATTGCGTTTCATGACCGCACCTTACCTTTCTACCTGGTCAAGCGGCTTGATAGTGATGGCGCGTGAAGTGGCGCCCTCGGAAATGGAGCCGTTTTGCAGCGATACGCACACGCTCTCGCAGGCGCCGCAGCCGTTGCACTTGTTGTCCAGCACCACGGGACGGTTCTCGTCGTCAAGCTTGATTGCCTCGTAGGGGCACGTGTCGTAGCAGAATCGGCAGCCGATCAGCTTGTATGCCAGGCACCAGTCGGTGTTGATGACGGCGCGGCCGATGATGACGTTCTCCTTCGTGGCGCCTGCTGGCAGCTCCAGCGCGCGCGTGGGGCAGGCCGAAACGCACAGCGGTGTGCCGCCGTTCTCCTCGGTGCACCAGTCGCAGTAGTTCTCGCTGAAATCGAACGTAGGCGTGCGCATGTTCAGGATGCCGTCCTCGATGTGCGCCGGGCGGATGACGTCGCGCGGGCAGATCTCGTAGCATTTCTCGCAGCGGATGCATGCGCTGATCAGGCGGTCCTCATCCTGTCCTCCCGGAGGGCGGATGATGGCCTGTGGGTTCGCCAGCTTCAGCCCTCCCAGGCCCAGCATCACTGCTGCGCCGCCGATGCCCAGGCATAGCGTGCGGCGCGTCATGCCGCCGGTTTTCGCTTGCTTCCCTGAGGCGGCTTGCGCTGTTGCCGTGTCGGCCGCTTCCCTCGTCTGTCCCGCGCGGCCTTCGGGCAGGTCCGTGCGGTTATCCGTGTTGTCCATCTCTCCTTCTTTCGCTCGCGCCCGATGCTGGCCTCCCCGTATCCGACGCCCTCCACGTCGGGAAGCCTGGCGGGGCAAAACCGCCGACGCGCCGGCTTCGAAGCGCGTCAGCGGGCGATGTACGTTACTCGTCTTCGGTCAAAACGTCGTCCAAGAACGCCTTATCGGTGTTCAGAAAGCCGTCGGTGAGGTAAGCCAGGCCCTGATAGAGGTCGGTTTTCGCGAAACGCTTCATATCCGCGGTCATCATGGGAACCCAGGACAGCAGATGGTCTTCCAGGAAGTTCCTCTGCGTGGTCAGCAGCGCGGCGGCCTCCTCCTCGTCGCCCTTGCGCAGCGCATCGGCGGTACGGTTGGCAAGCACCTGCTCGAACTCCAGCTCCAGAGCTACGTGGTCCTCGCCTTCCTTCCAGCTGTTCTTCTTGTCAAGGCCGGCGGAGCGGTAGATGGCCAGCACCTCGTCGCGGGCATCCTGCATGAGCAGGCGCTTCTCGGAGGTGTACACGCTTTCGAACGGGTAGGCGGCGCTGTAGGCGTCCACGCCGTGGCCGATGAACACGCGGGTGTAGTCCACGGCCAGGTCGGTCAGGCTGTTCTCCCAGGTATTGGACAGGTACTTCGCCAGGCGCAGGTAGCCTTCGTCCACGTCGGCGTTGCCCGTGGAGGCGGGGAAGCGCATGCCATGCAGCTCGTCGAGCAGCTCCTGGTCGATTTCCACACGGAACAGGCGGCTGAGCAGGCCATACGTTGCGGCGCGCTGCTCGATCAGCTTGATCAGATCGTCCATGGAAGCCTGCTCTGCGGCGGTGTTGGCGTTCTCGGTCATGGTTAGTCCTCCTTAGAATCGGCCGCGGACTCGTCCACGACGTCTGCCAGCATTTCCAGGCCCTGCTTGCCCGTTTCGGTGGTGAACCAGGCCTTGCGCCATTCCAGCGCGTCGCATTGCTCCAGCTTGTCCACGAAATGCGGGGCGTACAGGCGGGGCTTTTGCACCAGCGGGTCGCTATCGACCTTGCCGTTGATGTCCGGGGTTGCGGCGCCGTTTTCGGCTGCGCACAGCGTGAGGATGCGTTTGTAGATGACCGCGTACGCCGCGTCCTCCTCAAGCAGGGCGCGCAGGCGCTCGATCGGTTTGTCGGAATCAAGTTTTGCCTGACCAGGCTCGGTGATACGCCAGAACACCTCAACGGGCTCGGCGGCTTCAAGATACTCCACGCCGTCCACGACCACGGTCTTAGGTTCGTTTACCGTGTCGTCGGCGGGCTGGCCGTCGGCGGTGATGCGCTCGATGGCGCCGGCTCGCTCGAGCAGGCTGCACAGGTTTGCGGCGGTGTAGACGCTGAAGTTATCCTGCTGCAGCTTATCGACGTGGGCGTTCACGGCCTCGGCGGTTTGCGGCTCTTGCACGAAGGACAGGATGCCCAGCAGCACCTTGCGGCGCGGGGCCATGGATTTGAACAGATCGTCGATGCGCTCGGTCGGCGTGCGGCTATCGCTTTCGGCATCGAGCTGCTGTGCGGGTGCATCGATTGCCGAGCTGATGGCGGTGCAATCGCCGCCCTCGTCATCATCGTCCGCGCCGGTATCCTCCAGCGGGTCGAACTCGTCAAGCTCGGAATCAAAGGATAGATCGAAAGTGGAATCAGACATGCTCCGCCCCTCCCAGACATTGCCAACAACAAAACAAGCGCCTGCCTTCTGGCATGACGCTACAGTGCCGGCCCGTAAGACCGACTCCGGGAACTTCACCCCTGAAGCTCCGACTTTTTGCAAACAATGTCTGCCGCACGCATCTGGTGCGCCGGCGGACTCCCCGCGACGATGATATGCGCGCCGCATCGACGGTGTCAAGGCCCGATTCCCTGTGTCAGATTATTTGAATTTGAGGATAGTGGTTTTCGCGTTTGACAATGCGCGGAGGGTTGCGCCATACTGCGCGGCGGGGTTTGGGGAAGAATGCAAGTGGACGACGGACCTGGCCGCGTGGGGACGTGCGCCGGCCCGCTTTGGTTTGGAGAAAGGAAGCTGAAGCCATGACCGCTTTTATTCGACCCTCTTTGATTCTTCGCATGGACCTGGACGAACGTTTATTCAACGACGAGTGCGTCTCCGATATCAAACGCTCGTACTCCTATGTGGCGCCGTCGCTTGTGCAGGCGCACAAGCCGGTAGACGGGCAGCGCCCGGAGAACGTGATGCGCTTCATGATCAAGCTGCATCGCGCCTACTGGGACAAGTCCGACGAGGCAGCGCAGCAGCTGTGGGAGGGCGTCATGCCCAAGTGGCTGCACAACATGTTCTCGAAGGTGTCCAACACCATCACTGCCGCCAACAACGTTCGTGCCGAAAACGGCCAGCCGGCGTTTCCGTATCACTGGCTTGAGCTGGAGTTCGGCGACAATGCGCTCATTGCGGTGAAGACGGGTTCCGATTCGTCGTTTCCTGCCGATGGGGTGGACATGGTGGAGCGCGTGCGCGACCTCATGAACGCCGGTGCGCTGGGGCAGGATATCGCTTGCGTGCGCATTCCGTCGCGCGCCAGCTACGAGGCGCAGCTTGCAGCCGCCGAGCAGGCGCAGGCGGAAGCCGTCGTTGCCGCCGAACAAGGCGACTCCGCAGGTCAAGTGGCCGAGCAGGCTGAGCTCGCCAGCGTCACCGCCGAGCAGGCCGTCGATGTTGCCGGCACCGCCGCCGAGGGGCAGGCCGATTCCGCCGACCCCGCCGAGCCCGCCTTCGCCATTCCCGAGCTGCCCGCGTTCGACGTGGACTACGGCACCTGGGGCATCGAGTACGCCGACGGTTCCGTGCGCGAGTTCAATGTCGCCGCCGGTGCGTTCTCGTAGGCGAACGGCTATACTAACCAATTGCAAGGGGGTAGACGAGAAAGGGGCAGCAATGCCAAGTGCCAAGAATTTCCTCGGTCTGCTCGAAAAGCTTCAGAGCGCCGATATCACGGTTCACCAGAACCGCTGCGCCGTCGTGCGCAATCGCAACGCCACGTGCATGAAATGCGCGGAGGTGTGCACATCGGGCTGCATCTCCTATAACGACAACGAGCTGATCATCTCGCCGGAGAAGTGCATCGGCTGCGGCACGTGCGCCACCGTGTGCCCCACGTGCGCGCTCGAGGCCCATCGTCCCAACGACGCTGAGCTGCTGCATCGCTGCATCCAGGCCATGCGCGCCGCCGACGGCGAGGTCGTCATCGCGTGCGAGCAGATCGTGAACGCTGCAGAAGGCCTGCTTGACCTGGAGAAAGTCGTGCCCGTCACGTGCCTTGGGCGCGTGGAGGAAAGCCTGCTGGTCACCCTGGCCGTGGCCGGCGCAAAACACGTCAGCCTGGTCGAGGGCAAGTGCGCCTCCTGTGAGCACGCCACCGGGTTCCACATGGCCGAGCAGGTGCGCGACACCGCCAACACGCTGCTGGAAACATGGAACAGCGACACGCGCGTCGACCTGGTCAAGAAGTTCCCGCACCAGGTGCGCCTTGAGGGCAAATCCAGTTTCGATGCCGGCAAGCGCAGGTTCTTCGCGGAGATGGGCTCCGAGGCGAAAGCCGCCGCCGGCACGACCGCCGACTACGCCGTGAAGGAAACGCTCGGTATCGAGGAGAAGCCCGAATCGCGCTTCCAAAAGGTGATGGAGGACGGCACGCTGCCGCATTTCATCCCCGACCGCCGCGAGCTTCTGCTGAACAGCCTGTCCAGCCTGGGCGAGCCGCAGGACGTCATGATCGAGACGCGCCTGTGGGGCCACGTCATCATCGACCCGGATAAATGCAGCAGCTGCCAGATGTGCGCGACGTTTTGCCCGACCGGAGCCATCAGCAAGTTCACCGACGAGGACGGCACGTTCGGCGTGGAACATTTCCCCGGCGATTGCGTGAAGTGTCGCTGCTGCACGGACATCTGCCCGCAGCAAGCGCTCACGCTTTCCGACGAGGTGTTCGCCGTCGACCTGCTCTCGGGCGCGGTGGAGCGCTACGAGATGAAGCCGCTCGCGCACCCCGTGGACGACCCGCACCAGATCTGGCGCACCATGAAGGACCTGCTCGGCTGCGATCAGGTTTACGAGCGCTAAATCCGCTTCCATAGCTTTCGCACGCGGGGCCGTCCTTCGGGGCGGCCCCGTTCTTTAAGCCCGCTTTCAGGCTGCGCCGTATACTGTTGATTGAAAGAATGCACGCCTGTGCCCTGCGGTGCGGGTTCGGGAATCGACGGAAGGCACACCATGCAGATCCTCATCGTGGAAGACGATGTGCGGCTTGCCCGCGCGCTGGCGCACATCCTGGAGGAGAACGGCTACGGCACCGATGTGGTGCACAACGGCGCCGACGGGCTTGCCTATGCCGAAAGCGACATCTACGATGTGGTCATCCTGGACGTCATGCTTCCCAAAATGGACGGTTTCACGGTAGTGACCGAATTGCGCCGCAAGAACGTGAGCACGCCGGTGCTGCTGCTCACCGCGCGCGACGCCGTGCCCGACAAGATCACCGGTCTTGACAGCGGCGCCGACGACTACATGACAAAGCCGTTCAGCCCCGCCGAGCTGCTGGCGCACCTGCGCGCCCTCACGCGCCGCCAGGGCGAGGTAATCTTCGAGAAGCTCGATGCGGGCGATCTTTCGCTGAATCTGGAAAGCTACGACCTGACGTGCGGGCAGAAGACCATCCACCTGTCGTTCAAGGAGTTTTCCCTGGCGAAGGTGCTTATGAGCAACGCGGGTCAGGTGGTGTCGAAGGAGCTGCTCATCGAGCGCGTGTGGGGCGTGGAATCCAGCGCCGAGGACAACAACGTCGAGGCCTACGTCAGCTTCCTGCGCAAGAAGATGCGTTTTTTGGGCTCGAAAGCGTGCATTGAGACCATCCGCAAAGCGGGCTATCGTTTCGCCGCCGATGGCGCCGCGGCCTAAGGTGGTCATCCCATGCTGAAAAAGCTTCGCATCAAGTTCATAGCGTTGAACATGGCCACCGTCGCCGTTGTGCTGACAGTGATCTTCGCGGCCATCTGCGTGGTGAACCATCGACAAAGCGTTGCCACGGTCGACGGCGCGCTCAACCAGGCCATCGCGCAGGCATCCGAGCATCAGGGCAGGCAGATGGGGAAGGATGCGCTTGGCGAAGGCCAGCCGGAATCCGGCAACGGTCAGGCGGCGCCCGATGACGGCGAGGCAGGCGATTCGCAAGCATCCGATGGCCGGGAATCTCCGGCTCAGGCAGCCGAGCAGGCGGGAGCCGTGGTCGACGCCTCCTCCGGCGTTGCGGCGCCGCCGACCATCGGCGGGCGCGAGCGCAGCGGGGGGCAGGTCATCCCCGTGGCGCTGTTCTCCATGTCCTCGGACGGCGATATGACCGCGCTCGGCCGCTACAACACGGCGTCCATCAGCCAAGACGTGCTCGAGCAGGCGGGCGAGCAGCTCGCCGGCGCCGACGAGGGCTTCGGCAGCCTTTCCGACCTGGGCCTGTTTTACATGAAGCGCCGGGCGGGCGGCGTCATGTACCTGGCGTTCGCCGACATGGGCAGCGCGAGCGGCTGGCGCGCTCTGGCGGCAACGCTCGCCGTGGTGGAGGTCGCGGCGCTGGCCGTGTTCCTCGTCATCAGCCTGTTCTTCAGCCGCTGGGCGCTGCGCCCCGTCGCCCGCGCCTGGACGCAGCAGCGCCGCTTCGTGGCCGACGCGTCGCACGATCTGAAGACCCCGCTCACCGTGATCCTTGCCAACACGTCCATCGCGCTCGAGCATCCCGAGCGCAGCGTGGCAAGCCAAAGCCAGTGGCTCGAGAGCACGCAGCACGAGGCCGAGGCCATGCAAGGGCTGGTGGGCGACCTGCTCACGCTGGCGAAGATGGACGAGGAGGAGGCCGCCGCGCAATCCGGCGCCGCGCGCCCGGCCCTCGAGGAAGTCGACCTGTCCGACGTTATCGAAGGCGAGGTGCTGCAGTTCGAATCGGTGGCGTTCGAACGCGGCGTGAAGCTGGGATCGCAGGTGGAGCCGGGCATCAAGCTGCGCGGCAACGAGCAGCGGCTGCGCCGCTTGGCGGGCACGCTCATCGACAATGCCTGCAAATACGTCGACGATGGGGGAGCGGTCGACGTGGCGCTTTCGCGCGCGGGCAAGCAGGCGAAGCTCGAGGTGCGCAACACCGGCGCGCCCATATCCCCCGAGGACCTTCCCCATGTGTTCGACCGTTTTTACCGCGCGGACAAGGCGCGCACGGGCGGCGTCGGCGGGCACGGCCTGGGGCTTGCCATCGCGCGCGCCATCGCCGAGGAGCACGGCGGCACGCTGACGGCTTCCAGCACGCAGGCCGAAGGCGCCGCGTTCACCGCAACGTTGCCGCTGAAGTAAGCGGGCGAGCGCCCCTCCCCGCGCCGCTCGCCGCGTTGCTTTCGTGGAAGCTCCGCCGGGGCGCTCATCGGTGCTATCATACGTGTTTACTTGCAAATCACGGAACAAGCGAGGCAGCCCATGCTTTTGTGCGCGCAGTACGTGCTTCCCATCACGTCGGAACCCATCCACAACGGTGCGGTGCTCGTTCGCGACGGCGCCATCCGCGACGTCGGCGACGCCGCCATGCTCAAGTTGCGCTATCCCGATGAAGAGGTCTCCGATTTCGGCCAGGCGGCTATCCTGCCCGGCTTCGTCGACCTGCACACCCACCTGGAGAACGCGGTCATGCGCGGCATCGTCCACGATGTCCCCTATGCCACCTGGATCATGACCATGCGCGAGCTGTCCGCTAAGATGGACGTGGCCGATTGGTATGATTCGGCCATCCTGGGCGGTCTCGAGTCGCTTTCCAGCGGCATCACCACCGTGGCCGACATCACCACCTCGGGCGCCAGCTGCACCGCCATGCAGAAGCTGGGCATGCGCGGTGTCGTATATCGCGAGGTGGGCGCCATGGACCGCCGTCGCGTCGACTTCGCCATGCATCAGGCCGAGAACGACCTGGCTCATTGGCAGGAGGAGGTCGACTCCGATCGCCTGACCATCGGCCTTGCGCCGTCGTCGCTGTTCACCTGCAACCCGGAGATCTTCCGCAAGGTCGCCCAGCTCGCCTCCAAGGAGAACCTCCCCGTGGCGCTGCGCCTGGCCGGCGACCGCGAGGAGTGCGATTTCGTGCGCTACGGTTCCTCGCCCTTCTCCGTCCATTCCATGGACACCACGCGCTGCTACGTGGAGGTCCCGCCGTGGCTGCCTACGGGCACCACGCCGGTCAACTACGTGCTGAACTGGGGCGCGTTCGAGAGCGACAACGTTATGATGGTGCACGGCGTCTACGTCGACGATCATGACGTGGCCAAGCTCAAGGAGTACGACGTCTCCGTGGCCAGCTGCCCTCGCATCAACGCCCAGCTGGGCATGGGCGTGGCCCCGCTCGCCGAGTTCCTGAACAACGGCCTGCGCGTGGGCCTGGGCACCGACAGCCCCGCCGCCACCGACTCCACCGACATGATCTCGGAGATGCACATCGGCATGCTCATCCAGCGCGCCGTGAACCCGCGCAGCTTCATGAAGTCCTCCACCATGCTGGAGATGGCCACCATCGGCGGCGCCCGCGCGCTGCGCATGGACGACAAGGTGGGCAGCCTGGAAGTGGGCAAGCTGGCCGACGTCATCGCCGTCGACCTGTCCGGCTCGCACCAAACGCCGGCCACCGACCCGGTTTCGGCCGTGGTCAACGCCTGCAACGGCTCCGACGTGCTCATGACCATGGTGGGCGGCAACGTGCTGTACGAGAAGAGCAGCTGGCATGTGGGCGTGGAAGTGGCCCGCAGCATCGCCCGCGTCATCGAGATCCGCAGCAAGCTGAGGTAGCGCGCCATGGGAACGAATCAGAAGCTCACGGCCAAGCAGAAGGCCGAACGCATCAAGGCGGCGCAGGAGCGCGAGGCGCGCGAGAAGGCGCGCCGAGAGGCGGCGGCTCGCACGAAGAAAATCTTCACCGTGGTGGTGTGCGTCATCCTGGTGCTGGCACTTGGCATCCCAACCATCGCGCTTTCCGTGCTGTCCATGTAGCAACCTTTGACAACGGATAACGCCCCGGTCCCCGAACGCGGCTTCCCGAGCAGAACTTTTCTGTAAAGGAAGTGCGCGCGAAGGGGGTCGGGGCGTTTGTGTTACCATGAATGGCTGTCGCGCGCAAGCGTGAAAAGAGTAAAGGGAACGCACGCAAAGGGGAATGCTTTGTTTGGTATTGGTGGATTTGAGCTCTTTCTCATTCTGCTGTTCGGTTTCCTGCTGTTCGGCCCCGACAAGCTGCCCGCAATGGCGAAAACGCTTGGCAAGGCCATCGGCAAGTTCCGCAACGCGCAGGAGGAGATGAACAAGGTTATTAAGAACGAGGTGTACGACCCCGATTCCGACGAGCCGTTCAAGAACCCGCTCGACGTCATGGAGAAGGCCGCCGATGCCGGCAAGAAGGCCGCCAACGGCGCCAGCAAGGCCGTGAGCAGCGCAAGCAAGGTCGTGTCCTCGCATAGCTCCTCCGCCACGGCGCCCAAGCCGCGCCCGGCGGGGCAGCAGGAAAGCTTCAGCGAGCGCAAGGCCCGCTACGATCGCGAGCGCGCCGCCAAGCAGGCTGCCGAAGCCGAAAGGGCCGAGGCCGCCAAGCAGGCCGCGCTGGCCGCTGCCGACGCCCAGTCGACCGAGGCCGCAGCTCCCGAAACCGCCGCGCAAGCGGCTCCCGCGGCGCCCGCCGCACCGGCAGCGCCCGCTGCCCAGTCTTCCGAAACCGAAACGAAGGGGGAGTAACCGATGCCTATCGGACCGGCGCGAATGCCCCTATTCGATCATCTGGGCGAGCTGCGCATGCGCTTGGTGCGCATCGTCGTGTGCCTGCTCGTCGGCGTGTGCGTGTTCTACTTCGCCACGCCCACCATGGGCCAGTTCCTGATGATCCCCATCGCCGAGTACCTGCCGAAGGGCCCCGACGGCCTGCCGTCGTTCATGGCCATCGACCCGTTCGAGGCGTTCTCCACCCGCTTCAAGATCTCCATCTGGGCGGCCATCGTGGCTTGCTCGCCGGTTATCCTGTGGCAACTGCTGGCGTTTTTCCTGCCGGCGCTCAAGCCCAACGAGCGCAAGTGGTTCATCCCCACGTTCGTCGCGGCAGTGGTGCTGTTCATCGTGGGCACCATCTTCTGCTACTGCATCATCCTGAACCCGGCGTTCCAGTGGCTCACCGACCAGGCCATGGGCTTGGGCACCGTCACGCCTCGCATGGCCAGCTACGTGGACATCATCATCAAGTTCGAGCTGGGCTTTGGCGTGGCCTTCGAGCTGCCGCTGGTCATCTTCTACCTGGTGGTGTTCAACGTGGTGCCGTACAAGAAGCTGCGCAATAGCTGGCGCGGCATCTACGTCGGCCTGCTGGTGTTCTGCGCCATCGTCACGCCCGACGCATCGCCGGTCACCATGGCGCTCATGTTCGCCGCGCTGATCGTGCTGTACGAGGTGTCGCTGCTGCTGGCCCGCATCGTGCTTGCCGGCCGTATCAAGAAGCAGAACCAGGAGCTTGCGAAGGAGGAGGGCGCTGCTCAGGCGGCCGCTCCCAAGACCAAGAAGCTCAAAGCCGTGAAGCGCAAGTAGCTTCGCCGGCAAACATATATGGTTAACCTGAAGGCCCGCTGCATGCGGGCCTTCTTGGGATAGTATGGGGTTCGTACCAATGGCGTGCGGCGCGGGCGCCGTACGGTTTCGCGGATCGAAGGAGCTGCATGCACGAGCTAGGTATCATGACCGGCGTCATGGAGGCGGTGGAGAAGTCCGCCGTGCAAGCGGGCGCCACGAAGGTGCTCAAGGTCACGTTGTCCATCGGCGAGATGACCGAGGCCATCGAGGACTCGCTGCGCTTCGCGTTCGAGGTGCTCACGGAGGGCACCATGAGCGAAGGCGCGGAGCTTGAGATCAACATGGTGGCGCCCCGAAGCCTTTGCTTGGACTGCGGTGCCGAGTACGAGCACGACCGTTTCCATATGGTGTGCCCCGAGTGCGGCGGCTACAACACGAAGCTTTTAGCCGGTCGTGAACTGCAGATCGATTCCATCGAGGTCGACCTGCCCGACGACTAACGAGCGTCAGCGCGTCGCTGTGCCGGCGAAGCCGCGGCCGTGCGCGGGGAGGCGCTTCCCCATAGGGCGCAGCCGGAAGGCAACGTGCATTCGCCGCGCCTTTCCAATCCGGTTCATAACTGAAACCGCTGCTTGATCAATAGGAGGATTCAGCATGCAAATCGATATGAAGCAACCCATCCTTGACAAGAACGACCAGCTGGCGGCGCAGCTGCGCAAGCGCTTCGCCGACAACCACGTGTTCGTGCTCGACCTGCTTGCCAGCCCTGGCTCTGGCAAGACGTCCACCATCCTTGCCACCATCGAGGCGCTGCGCGACGAGTTCAACATCGCCGTCATCGAGGGCGACATCGCCAGCAATGTGGACGCCGAGAAGATCAAGGCCCAGGGCATCGCGGCCGTGCAGATCAACACGGGCGGTGCGTGCCACCTGGAGTCCAACATGATCAGCCGTGCCATCGACGTGCTCGACCTGGAGCGCCTGGACCTGATCATCGTGGAGAACGTGGGCAACCTGGTGTGCCCGACCGACTTCGACCTGGGCGAGAACGCCAAGGTCATGATCTTGTCCGTGCCCGAAGGCGATGACAAGCCGCTCAAGTACCCCGGCGTTTTCCAGGCGGCGAAGGTGGTCATCCTGAACAAAGTGGACACCATGCCCGTGTTCAACTTCGATCGCGAGGCGTTCGACGCCAGCGTGCGCCAGCTCAACCCGCAGGCCCCCATCTTCCCCATCGCCGCAACCAAGGGCGAGGGCGTCGAGGAATGGGCAACCTGGCTGGCCGAGCAGATCCGCGCCATCCAATAGCACGGCGAATATATCCCATCCAAGCAGGCGGCATGTCCCAGGGCGTGCCGCCTGCTTGTGCTTCAGGGGCTCCCAATGCCGTCCCGCTTTAACAGGAGGGGTGACAAGATTGAGCGCTGGCGTACGCGGACGGCGGCAAGGGCAAGCTTTACGCTGCCCGCCCGCCGTCCCTGGTTCGCTGGTCGTGCGATTCGACCGGTTGCCAAGCTGTTGCGTGCTGGCAATCACCTTGAAACACTGCTTGGGCATACTCGTATCCGAAGGAATCCCGCTTGTGCTGAAAGGACAGCTTTATGCGAGCGAATGATATGTACGAGGCGTGCGCCGACGCGCTGCGCGCCTATGCGGAGGGCGCCGGCTTCACCGATATGGTGGTGGGGCTTTCCGGCGGCATTGATTCAAGCGTCATTGCCGTCTTGTGCGCCGACGTGTTCGGCCCCGATCACGTGCACGGCGTCATGCTTCCCGGCCCCTATTCCACGGAGCATTCCCTGGACGATGCCCGCGAGCTGGCGGACAACCTGGGCATCGAGACGCACGTCGTGTCCATCTGCGAGCCGTTCGAGGCGTTCGAGGCGGTGCTGCGCCGCTCGGGCTGCGGCAAGCTTTCGGGCACGGCGTCGGAGAACACGCAGGCGCGCTGCCGCACCGTGGTGCTCATGGCGCTTTCCAACGCCAACGGCTGGATGCTCGTGAACACGGGCAATCGCAGCGAGTCCATGATGGGCTACTCCACGCTCTACGGCGACACGGCCGGCGCGTTCGCTCCCATCGGCGGCCTGTACAAGACCGACGTGTACGCCATCGCGCGCTGGCGCAACGAGCGCGCCGAGCGCGACGGCCAGGTGTCGCCCATCCCCGAGCACGTGCTGGTCAAGCCGCCCAGCGCCGAGCTGGCGCCCGGCCAGGAGGACGAGAAATCCATGGGTATCGACTACCCCACGCTCGACCGCATGCTCATCGCGCATTTCGAGCACGGCGTCAGCGAGAACGGCCTGGTGGAGGCCGGATTCAACCGTGCCGACGTCGAGCGCGTGCTGGCGAAGGTGCGCTCGCAGGCCTTCAAGCGCGCCCTCGAGCCGCCGTATCCCGATGTGAAGTTCTACCAATAGGGAAGCGCCCGCCGGGCGCCCGCATATCGAGAAGATGTGACGCGCGCCGAACGGCCGGCCGCGCGCGGGTCGCGTGCGTTACCATGGCTGCGATATCGAAATGGGGGACGGTGCCCAAAGCCGGTTGCACGGCGGCGGGCGCCGTCCCTTCGCCATCTAGTGAAAGAGCATGCCCTACATGAAACGCCGCGATTTCTTCAAGCTGGTCGGCGCCTCCGCCGCCTTCGCCGCCGTGCCCCTGCTGTCATCGTGCAGCTCCGCCGCGGCGCCCTCCGCCGAGGGTGCCGGCGTGCTCGGCCAGCCCCAGGTGTCGTTCTCCACATCGGTTGACGTGCTCATATTGGGCAGCGGCATGGCGGGCCTTTCGGCGGCCATGGATCCTTCCGAGGCGGGGCTGTCGGTCATGGTGGCCGAGAAGCTCGATGTGTTGGGCGGCGAAAGCTACGAGTCCAACGCCGTCATGGAGGTGTGCGGCAGCCAGCTGCAGAAGGACGCGGGCATCACCGAGACCTGCGACGACGTATGGCCCGAGCGCAAGGAGGCCCTGAAGAGCGCCGGCGTGACCGATCTTGAATTCGCGAAGCGCCTGTTCTACGCGGCGCCCGAGTGGGTCGACCGCATGAAAAGCTCGTACGGCGCGCAGTTCGCCGACCCTGCCAGCTATTCCGCCAACGAGGCGAACCGCCGCCGCGTGCTCCCGAAAAACGGCATCGGCGACACGGAGAGCATCATGATGCCGCTGCGCGACAAGCTGGCGGCGAAGGGCGTGCAGTTCTCCACCGGCTATTGCGCCACTGGGTTCATCTTGGACGAGGCGGGCAAGGTGTGCGGCGTGCGCTTCTCCACCAGCAAGAAGGACCAGTCCGGCGTGGTCGACGTGCATGCGCGCGCCGCGGTGGTGGCAACGGGCGGGTTCGCCAGCAACCAGTCGCTCGTGCGCCAGTACCTGTCGGCGTGGGAGCGCATCGGCTGCTACACCGCCGCGTCCATGGGGGAGGGTCATAAGCTGTGCCAGGCGCTCGGCGCGCAGCTCAGCGACATGAGCGTGACCCCATCGGTGATCAGCGACCTTCCGCAGGCGGCTGCATGGGGCATGTTCGCGCCCACGCTCGTGGTGGATGCGCAGGGCAACCGCTTCGCCAACGAGGACTACATGCGCGACCTGTGCGCCGCATGCTTCACCCAGGAGCGCGGCTATTTCTGGACCATCTTCGACAGCGGCATCTCGGAGAGCGGGCAGGCCCGCAGCGCGGCGCAGGTGACGGCGAAGCACGCATCGCGCCTGGTCGGACCGTGCGACACGGTGGAGCAGCTGGCGTCGGGCATGGGCGTGTCCGAGGATGTGCTGGGCAAGACCGTCGACCGCTTCTCCAGCATGGTCGAGGCCGGCAAGGATTCGGATTTCGGGCGCAAGCAGTTCCTGGAGAACCTGAAGCCGCCGTATTACGCGCTCAAGCAGTTCCCCGTGCGCTTCCGCACGCGCGGCGGCGCGGTGGTGGACGGCGGCGGACGCCTGCTCGACGCCAACGGCAAGGCCATCGCGGGCGTGTACTGCTGTGGGGCCGCCGCGCAGGGCGGCGGCGAGAGCCTGACCACCAACGGGGCCTTCGGCATCCTCACCGGCAGAGCCGTGACCGAGGACCTGGGAGCGGCATAGCCGCGCGCTCGCGCTTGCATGCCCGTCACAGTCCCGGGGCTCTGGGCGGTTCGCTGCATCGAGCTGTGGCGTTCCGTCCTGACCCCCTGGGTTCTGGGCTGTTTTGCAGCTTTTCGACCTTGAAATTGACATGCTTTTGGGGTTCTGGGCGGTTTCAAGGGTTGATTCGGGACGCCTCTCGGCATAACCCCAGGTCGGCATTAGCGCGGAGGGCGTCATCTCCTCCAAAACCGCCCAGAACCTCGAGGTTCCCCGCATCTCTCGTTCGCGCGATTACCCCGGGCGGCGTATGGCGTGCTTGGCGTGCTCGGGATACCATGGACGACATGGATAACCTTCTTATGACATATCGCGACATGACGACGCGCGACTGGCTGGTCGACGCCGCGGTGGCGCTGGCGGCGTTCGCCGTGGGCTGCCTGCAGCTTATGCTCACGGCGTCGTCGATCATCATTCCCGACCTGGCGCTTCGCCAATATCTCGGCGTGGTCAACGTGGTGCCCGACCTGCAGGTGTTCGTGGGCCTGGGCATGACGGTGGTGCCGCTCGTGCTGCGCCGCCGCTTCCCGCTGCCCGTGTTCGCCGCGTGCCTGGTCATCTTCCTGGGCCTGCAGGTCAGGTTCTCGGGTTTCTCCATGACGGTGGTCGGGCCGCTGGTGGCGCTCTATACCGTGGCGGCTGAATGCGGCACCGTGCCTGGTATCGCGTGCGGTGCGGCGGCGGTGCTGTCGCTGCTGTTCGCCGGCGCGCCCATGCAGGCGGCCAGCATGGTGTTCTTCACGCGCTTCCAGAATATCGCTCTCATGGTGGCGGCGGTGCTCGCCGGTTACGCCTACCGCACGCATGTCGCGTACGTGCGCGCGGTGGAGCAGCGCGCGGCCGAGGCCGAGCGCACGCGCGAGGAGGAGGCCGCCCGCCGCGTGGAGGAGGAGCGCGTGCGCATCGCCCGCGAGGTGCACGACATCACGGCGCACTCGCTCTCGGCGGTGAGCATCCAGCTTGCCGCGGCCGAGCGGCTGGTGGAGCGCGATCCTCAGATGGCGAAGGAGGCGGTGTCCACGGCGCGCGCCACGGCGAAGGCCGCGCTCGACGACATCCGCTCGATGATCGGCGTGCTGCGCCACGGCGACGACGCGGCCGAGACCATGCCCGCCGCGGGAACGAACCAGGTGGACGAGCTGGAGTCGTATCTGCGCGGCGCCGGCCTTGACGTGACGCTCGATATGGCGGCGTACGATCGAGCCCGCGTGCCCGCGCACGTCGACATGGCGCTGTTCACCGTGGCGCGCGAGGCGTGCACGAACGCGGTTCGGCATGCGCGGGCGCAGCGCGTGTCGCTGCGGTTCGCGGTGGAGGACGGCGCGGCCACGTTGTCTGTGATCGACGACGGCGCCGGCTGCGGCGTGGCGGCGCAGCCGGCAGATATGGCCGCCTCCCAGCTGCCGCGGGCGGCCGATGGCGCAGGCCACGGCGTCGCGGGCATGGCCGAGCGCATCCACGTGCTCGGCGGGTCGTTCTCGGCAGGCGATGGCGAAAACGGCGGGTTTTGCGTGCGCGCGAGCATCCCGCTTCGCGGAACGGAGGCATAGCGAATGGAACAGACGCTCGACGGCGAAGGCGCGGCAAGCGCTTCCTCGCAGGCGGCCAACCCGGCAGGCCCGGCCAACCTTGCAAACGCGGCAAGCCCCGCCAACCCGGCAACCCCGGCCAGGGATTCCGGTACCTCACCGCAGGCGGCCAATCCCGTCAGCATGGCGAACGCCCCTTCGCAGGCGGCGGGTGCGAAGCGTCCCGTGCGCGTGCTGGTGGCCGACGACCAGGACCTTGTGCGCAGCGGCTTCCGCATGATCTTGTCGTCTTACGACGGCATCGAGGTGGTGGGCGAGGCGCGCGACGGCGATCAGGCGGTGCAGCTTGCCGAGCGCCTGCGCCCCGACGTGGTGCTCATGGATATCCGCATGCCGCGCGTCAACGGCATCGACGCCACGCGCGCCATCCGCTCCAACGCCGTCCTCGCGGACGTGCAGGTGCTCATCCTCACCACGTTCGACCTGGACGAATACGTGTACGACGCGCTGTCGGCGGGCGCCGGCGGCTTCCTCCTCAAAGACGCCGAGCCCGACGAGATCGCATCGGCGGTGCGCGTGGTGGCGGCGGGCGAGGCGCTCATCGAGCCGTCCATCACGCGCCGGCTCATCGAGACGTTCGTGGCGGCGCGCCCGGGCGTGCCCGCAGGCGCCGCGGCATGCGGCATTGACCAGCTCACCGACCGCGAGCGCGAGATCCTCACGTTGGTGGCGCGCGGCTTGAACAACGACCAGATCGGCGAGCGTCTGTTCATCAGCCCCGCAACGGTCAAAACGCACCTCGCGCGCATCATGGCCAAGCTCGATGCGCATGACCGCGCGCAGCTGGTGGTGCGCGCCTACGAGAGCGGGTTGGTGAAGCCCGGCGTGATGTGAAAGCTGGCGAAAGGGGGGAGCGCCGGCGGCTATCGGCCGCCGGCGCTCCTTCTGTCTTATGCGCTTGCACAAGAACTTTTCGGAGCGCGCCATAAATCACCGTAATCCACTTGCAATCGGACGGTCGGCTGCTATAGTAGGCAATGTGTTTAGCACTCGTTACCAAAGAGTGCTAGCACTCAGAAACACAGAGTGGTTAAATAACGGGTATGCGAAACCAATCTCGCGTAATCGATGCGAAAGGAAGGCAGCGTTATGAATCTGAAACCCCTGGGCGACCGCGTTATCGTGAAGGCTGACGAAGCTGAGGAGACCACGGCTTCCGGTCTGTTCATCGCATCCGAGGCCAAGGAAAAGCCTCAGAGCGGCGTCGTTCTGGCAGTCGGCGCTGGCAAGCCCGATAAGGACGGCAACCTGGTTCCCGTTCCCGTGAAGGTCGGCGACAAGGTCGTCTACGGCAAGTTCGGTGGCCAGGAGATCAAGGTCGACGGCGAGGACCTGCTCATCCTCCGTGCCGACGATCTGTACGGCGTCTTCGAATAAGTTTCGATCGTTTCACCTCGTCAGTAAGCATGGGCCTGCGCCCGGTATCTTGGAACCGTGCGCAGGCCGCATTCGAAAGGAAGCTTTAGAATGGCTAAGGATATCAAGTTCGAGGCTGATGCCCGCAGCGCTCTGGCCGCAGGCGTCAACAAGCTGGCAAACGCCGTCAAGGTCACGCTCGGCCCCAAGGGCCGCTACGTCGCCCTTGAGAAGTCCTTCGGCGCTCCGCTGATCACCAACGACGGCGTCACCGTCGCCAAGGAAGTCGAGCTGGAGGATCCGGTCGAGAACATGGGCGCCCAGCTCATCCGCGAGGCCGCTGTTAAGACCAACGACGTCGCCGGTGACGGCACCACCACCGCCACCCTGCTGGCCGACGTGATCGTTTCCGAGGGCCTGCGCAACGTCACCGCCGGCGCCGACGCCCTGGGCATCCGCCGCGGCATCCAGAAGGCAACCGACGCCGTGGTCGAGGCCATCAAGGCCGACGCCACCCCGGTTTCCACCACCGAGCAGATCACCAACGTCGGCACCATCTCCGCCGGCGACGCCGTGATCGGCGCCAAGATCGCCGAGGCCATGGACGCCGTGGGCAAGGACGGCGCCATCTCCGTCGAGGATTCCCAGACCTTCGGCCTGGACATGGACATCGTCGAGGGCATGCAGTACGAGCGCGGCTACATCAGCCCCTACATGGCCACCGACATGGAGAAGATGGAAGCCAACCTCTCCGACCCCTACATCCTGCTGACCGACCAGAAGATCTCCAACATCCAGGACATGGTCCCGCTGCTGGAGCAGATCATGAAGACCGGCCGTCCGCTGTTCATCGTCGCCGAGGACGTTGAGGGCGAGGCTCTGGCCACCATCCTGCTGAACAAGCTGCGCGGTACCTTCACCGCTGTGGCCATCAAGGCCCCGGGCTTCGGCGACCGCCGCAAGCGCATCCTCGAGGACATCGCCGCCGTCACCGGCGCGCAGGTCATCGACAAGGACTTCGGCATGACCCTGGCCGATGCCAAGATCGAGATGCTCGGCACTGCTAAGACCGTCAAGGTCACCAAGGACCGTGCCCTGATCGTGGACGGCGCCGGCGACAAGGCCGCCATCCAGGAGCGCATCTCCCACATCAAGAAGGAGCTGGAGCGCGTCGACTCCGACTTCGATCGTGATAAGCTCCAGGAGCGTCTGGCAAAGCTGTCCGGCGGCGTGGCCGTGCTGAAGGTGGGCGCTGCCACCGAGGCCGAGCTCAAGGAGAAGAAGTCCCGCATCGAGGACGCCCTGCAGGCTACCCGCGCTGCTGTCGAGGAGGGCATCGTCGCAGGCGGCGGCGTGGCTCTGATTAACGCCATCCCGGCGCTGGACACGCTCGAGATTACCGATGCTGACGAGAAGGTCGGCGTGGAGATCATCCGCAAGGCCATGGAGGCCCCCATGCGCGCCATCGCTCAGAACGCTGGCTTCGAGGGCTCCGTCATGGTCGACAAGGTCCGCCACATGGAGAAGGGCGAGGGCGTGAACTTCGCCGACGGCACCACCGGCAAGATGATCGAGATGGGCGTCAACGACCCCGTCAAGGTCACCCGCACGGCTCTGCAGTCCGCTGCTTCCGTGGCTGCCCTGATCCTCATCACCGAGTGCACCATCAACGAGATCCCGAAGGATCCCGATCCGGCGGCCGCTGCTGCTGCCGCAGGTGCAGCCGGTATGGGCGGCATGATGTAAGCAACAGGTTCATAAACCTTGCAGCAAAAGGGCCCGCTTCGGCGGGCCCTTTTCGCGTCTTGCGGGGAAGCCGCGGTAGCCGTAACGGCCTCGATATGCGTAGCTACGGTGTTAGGCGCGACCGCGGCGAAGATCGTCCCGGGCGCAGCCGCCGTGGCTTTGCCCGGCGACATATCGCGCTGCGGCGGGCAAAAGCGCGCACGGGGAAGCCCGAATCGCCTACTTGGGTTCCCCGGGCGGGCGCCCCCGTCGTCTCCATTCAATCGTCGGAATGCAGCAAAAACGCCCTCCTGCGGTTGCAGGAGGGCGTTTGCGGCCTTGTATGTGGCTGGTGGACCCTTACAAGCCCTCGGCCTGGAAGCGGCGCAGGAGGGCTTCCTGATGGTGCGAGTACTGCAGCGCGACGTCCTTCGCCACCTTGCCCTCGCGCACGGCGTTGAACAGCGCCTGGTCCATGGTCTGCATGCCGACGGCGCCGTTGGAGGCGATCACGGAGTCGATCTGGTAGGTCTTCTCCTCGCGGATGAGGTTGCGGATGGCGGTGTTCATGCGCATGACCTCAAACACGGGGATGGTGGTGCCGTCGAGCGCGGGGATGAGCATCTGGCTGACCGTGGCCTGCAGTACGAGCGACAGCTGGGTTCGGATTTGGCGCTGCTGGCTGGCGGGGAAGGCGTCGATCATGCGCTCGATGGTGTCGGCGGCGCTGGTGGTGTGCAGCGTGGAGAGCACCAGCTGCGTCATCTCGGCGGCGTTGATGGCGGTGCCGATGGTCTCGGCGTCGCGCATCTCGCCGAGCAGGATGACGTCGGGGCTTTCGCGCATGGCCGAGCGCAGCGCCTCGGAGTAGTTGGCGATGTCGGTGGGGATCTCGCGCTGCGTGATGATGCAGGAGCCGTGCTTATGCACGAACTCGATGGGGTCCTCCATGGTCAGGATATGGCCCGTGCGCTTGTGGTTCATGCGGTCGAGCATGCACGCCAGCGTGGTGGACTTGCCGCAGCCGGTGGGGCCCGTCACCAGCACCAGGCCCCTGTTCAGGTCGGCCAAGCGCATGACGGACTCGGGGATGTTCATCTCGTCTGAATCGGGCAGCCCGAAGGGGATGACGCGGATGACGGCGCCATAGGAGCCGCGCTGGCGGAATATGTTGGCACGGAAACGGCCGACGCTCGGGACGGCGAAGCTGAAGTCGTCGTCGTGGTTGACGCTGTCGGTGAACAGGCTCAGGTCGCGCCCGGCCAGTTCGTAGATCGTCTCGATGTACTCCTGCGTGTCGGCCGGGGTGAGCGGGGCCGTGTCCGTGCGCACATGCGATCCGCTCGCCTGGTACGCCAGAGGCAGGCCGGCGATGATGAACACGTCGGAAGCGTGCACCTCGATCATCTTCTCGAGTAGGCTTTTCAGTTGCATGGCGATCCTCCTATGCTATTGCTTCTCGTCGTTAGTTAGTGGAAAGAAGAGCTTGCTCGGGAAGCTCTTGCGCGGTAGTCATCTTCCAGGCGTCCACGGTGCAGCCGTTCGCGGCGATGGTCGCCGTGGCGGCAAGCTCTTTGCCGTCCTGCGCGATGACCGTGAACGTGACCTGCGTGCCCGCTACGTCGATGAAGGACCGCAGGTCGCGGGCGCCGCTTGCCTCGGCGGCGTTTTCCAGCAGCTTGTCGGAGCGGTGCTGGACCAGCGCGGCGGCCGCTGCGGGCGAGCCGCTTTCGGCGATCTGCTCGTCGATCTGGGCGAGCAGCGCTTGGCCGAAGGCATCCAGCTCGTAGGTTTGCGACAGCGCGTCGGCCTGCCGCTGCGCCATGGCCTCGGTTGCGTGCGTGGTGGTGACGCACAGCATGGCCAGCACCGCCAGCAGCAGCACGGACACCAGCGTCAGCAGCGTGATGGGGCCGATGCGCACCCCTTCCCCGGTTCGCCTTGCCATGCTATCTCACCCCGCTTTCGTATCGCGACGCGTCGAGCGCGTACACTTCGCCGGAATCGTCGCTCACGGTGATGTGCGCCGTGTACAGCGTGCCCCGGCCTTGCGCGTTGGAGTCGACGTCGCAGCTGACCGTCAGGCCGTCGGAACCGTCGACGGCGGATGCGTCCCCGGCGGCGACGCCCTGGCCGACCGTCTTGCCGGCGGCGACGGCTGCGGGGTCGGACGAGAACTCCTCAGCGGCGTTTTGGGCCAGCAGCGTGGCCCTTGTCAGCTCTTCGGCCCGATGCGCCGCAACCGCCGAGTGCGTGAACAGCTGCGTGAACACGGCCATGGACGCGATGAGCACCGCCATAAGCACCAGCGCCTCGATGAGGAACGCCGTATTTACCTTGGTTTTCGAGGCGTCTTCGATCTGATCGTTCTTCGTCATCCTAGGCACCTCCCTGCATGTAGCGAAGGGCCACCTCGGCGGTTCCCTGATCGGTGGTCACGGCCAGAAGGCCGTCGGAGTACGAGAAATCGAAGGTGTCGGAAGCCGTCACCTCGGTGGCCTTCTCGGGCGTGTACCCGCTGCCTGCCAGGCTGTATTCCTGCACCACCTTGCCCTCGTACAGGTAGAAGCGCGTTTCGTAGGTGCCGGAATCCAACGGCTCCACCACCACGAGAGACTTGCCCTCCGGTCCCTGGCCTTGGGCGATGGCGCCCTTGGAATCGTTGGCGCGCACGACGTTGCAGATAAGCCCCGCTCCTTCGCGCTGCGCGCTGCTGGCCTGTTGGTCTGCGGAAACGGCCTTGTACACGGTCACGCCCGAGATGAGCGCCATGAGCAGCGCCGCGAAGAACGCCGCTAGCAGCAGCGTGGGGAAGGCGCGTCTTGCGCCGCCGCCTTTTTCGTTGGACGGCGCACCTTGCGTCACGGAAGCGATGGCGTGGATGCGCTGCTTGTGGGTTTTATTCGCCTGCGGGTTCATCGGGGCGTCACCACCACGCTGGGCATGATGTTGTCGGCGAAGCACTCGTAGGTGATCACGTAGTCATCATGGTTGATGGTCAGCCCGTAGCTTTCCTCGAGATGCTCGAGCGAGCTCGGGTAGCTGCCCTCGATGGCGCAGCACTGCTTGGCCGAGGCCAGGATGGAGTCGCGCAGCGCCACGGCGCCTTGCGTCTTGGCGTTCTCCTGCACGACGCTGTATACGGCGAAGGCGGCGAGGGCGAGCGCCGCCACCAGGCATGCGGTGACGACGATGCGCTTGCGCCGCCGTTTGATATCGTTGTCGGTGAGTTCGTGGAACATGGCTGTTACCTGCGACTTCGCTATGCGATCGAGCCCATGATGCCGATGAGCGGCAGCATGACGGCGATAAGGGTTGCGCCGACGGCGATGGTCAGGAAGGCGGCTAGCGTGGGTTCGACCCGGTCGACCGCGGCGTCGATCTGCATGTTGGCGTCGTCGAAGAACACCTGCGCAAGATGGCCGAGCACCTCGTCGACGGAGCCTGCGCGCGTGCCCATGAGCAGCATGCGGCCGTATACGGGCTCGACGATCTCGTGTTCGACGATGGCTTGGGCGAGGCTGCGCGGGTTCTCAAGGTCGATCATGGAATCGTAAGCTGCCTGCAGCTCGGCTTGCAGCTTGGCGTGGTCGATGGTCGCCATGGCCTTGCGCATAGCCTCTTCCTCCTGCACGCCCGATGCCACCAGGGACGAAAGCGCGCTGACGAAGCGGGAGAGCGCCAGCTGGTACATGGCCCGGCGGGTGCCCGGGTAGCGTTCGAGCATCTTGGTCACGCGGCCGCGCCCGCTTTCGTTGCGCGCGCAGATGGCCACGTATAGGGCGGCTACGGTGGCGACCAGCACGATGGCCAGGGCTACCCAGCCGATGGCGACGGACGCGCCCACGGTGTTGAAGGACCCCGAGGTTATGGATCCGGACAGGTTCTCATAGGCGCTGGAGAAGATGGGGAGGATGATTGCCACGGTGAACACCAGGATGACGCTCATGATGCACAGCAGCGCCGCCGGATAGCCGACCGAGTTGCGCAGCTTGGCGAACGCGCGGCCTTCGCTATCGTAGTAGCGCCCGAGGCTGCGCAGCACGCGCTCGGTGCGGCCCGATGCCTCGCCGACGCGCACGGTTTCCGTTGCGTAGGCGGGGAAGGCGCCGGTAGCCTCCATGGCGTCGGCGAGGTTGGAGCCTTCGACGACTTTGGAGTAGACCGCGTCGCATACGCGCTTGAATTCGGATTGCTCGCGGTTTTCCGCAAGCATGTGAACGGCTTCGTCCGTCTGGACGCCGGCAGCCAGCATGGTCGCCACGCTGCTGCAGAACGCGCTGATGGCGCCGCTCTCCAGAAGCTTTCCTGTCATCGGTACCTCCTGGGTTATCGGTTTAAACGTTCGTTATTGTCTCACATATAGTAGGCGATGACGTGCGTTTTCTCCTGTTTTTGAGAAGAAGCTGATACCCCGGTGCCACTATGCACCGGGCGAGGGGGTTTCGGTAGCGAGCGTTTTCGCCCGCGCTGCTAGTACACATAGCGGTCGGTGTAGTTTTCCCCGTCCCCGACGTTCGCCCCGCCTCCCGTTGCCGCGAAGGTCAGGTCGATACGCGACCAGGTGTTCGGGGAAACGCTGAAGCGGGCGCTTTGCCAGGTGCCGTCGATGTTCACCATGATCCACGCATGGTAGATGCCCTGCGGCGAGACGGTGCCGGTGACGATCTTCGCGGGGATCCCCTGGCTTCGCAGCATGGCGGCGCCTAGGCTTGCGTAGTCGAAGCAGACGCCTTTGCCCGACTGCAGCGTCTCGTCCGGGTCGGGGATGTAGCCGGCGGAATCCTTGAGCTTCGCAGCCTTGTCGTCGTCGTAGGCCACGTTGTCGACGATGTAGGTGCAGATCGCGCGTAGGGCATCCCCTTGGTTCTCGCAGCCTTCGACCAGCTCGCGGGCCTTGGCCACGCAGCTGCTGGAAGCAGTGTAGCTGCAGTAGACGTTCGGGCGCAGGAACGGGGCGAACTCCGAGGTCAGCGCGACGTCGATGTCGGCGCTGCACAGCTCCACGTAGTTGTTGCCTGACGTGTTGCGCATAATGCGCACCGTGTACGGGCCGTCGCCGAACGCCAGCGGGCACGCGATGGGCGTGCCGTCTTGGGGCATGTCGAAGCTGGAGCTTGCTTGACCGCTGATGACCTGGGCTTTTATACGCGCGTTCGAAGTGGCGCTCGCGCTGACGTAGCCGTCTTGCACGTGGGACGCATCGATGAGCGCGTCGTTGGCGCCCGTGGCGGCGCTCGCGTCGAACTGCGTTTCCTCGACTGTTGCGGCAGGGGAGAACGCGGCGCCGGTGGCCTGGTCCTTGCCGGCGCCTTCTGCGCTGCCGGATCCGCTGCATGCGGTAAGCCACAGCAGGGCGCAGAAAGCCGCCGCCGCGATGGCGGCGATGAGCGGGGAGGTGCGCCTTGTCTGAGCGGATGATTCCATGATGCGTCGATTATACGCGTGATGGGTGGGGTTTCGGCCTGCGCAGCTAAACGGTTTTGACGCGAGATCGTTCGTTCTCTTCATCGTTTGTCACGTTGTCGGGAAAGTCTGGAAAACCCTTCTATCGGAGGGGTGACAGTTCTGCGGACATACAAAAGGGGCGTTGTTTGTTACGGGCAAATCGAAGAAATGGGCAGAATCTCATATTGAACTGGGATTTCGTATATGAATTAATTTGATTTGAATGCAGAAATTTAGTGGCAGGGGAGGTACAGAATAGGGGGAATCGTTATATAATTTCCCACAATAGCCTGCACTAGGCCGACTGCGCGCTTCGAATGATCACGCGCGGTGGCGAAGCGGGTTGAAACGGTATTTCGGCTGTGAACGTTTCCGACGGAGACGCTTGATGAGGTGAACGATATGAAGGCAAAGAGCAACCAGCTGACGGTGGAGAGCATGACGCAGCGGTACTCGCTGGGTCACAAGGCGCTGTCCGTGGCACTGTCCGTCGTCTTGATGGGATTCGGCTGGCCGGCGGTTTCACCGTCGCAAGTGTACGCCGGCGATGGCGCCGCGGCAGACGATGCGGCGGCGCAGGTGGAAGGCGCCTCGTCCGCTGCGGCCACGAGCACGGCCGACAAGGCCGCTGATGCGGCGGCAAGCTCCGCGGCGAGCTCTGCAGCGCCTGCGGCAAGCGAGCAGCCTGCGTCCACGACGTCGCAGCAGCAGGCCGCCCCAAGCGCTTCCGTGCCCGCGCAGCCCGCTGCGACGCAGCGGGACGAGAGCGCGAAGGAGGATGCCGACACGGCCGACGTCGAGCTGGTGCTGGGCAACGCCTCCATCGCGTATATGAACCAGGTCGTCTCTGCGCCTGCGCATAAGCTCACCGTGCCCGTGAATGACGACTTCAAGTTCACGGTGTCCCCCGATAACGGCTATAGCCTTACGAAGGCGGTGCTCAAGGTTTCCGGCAAGGAGAACCCTATCTGCCCCGATGAACAGGGCGTTTATACCGTTTCCGCCGCCGACGTAGCCGCCGGCGCGACCGTGACGCTTGAGACTGAGGCTGTTTCCAGCGATTCCGGCAAGGATAACGCCGCCGTCTCCATCGAGGACGACGCCGAGGAGGATGATGCTACCGAGAAGACGCAGGCCTCCGTCTCCGGCGCAGGTGCCATCTCCGGCCCCACCTCCATCGCGCAGGGCGATGAGGTTACGCTCGCCGATTCCACCAAGAAGCCCGACAACACGGACTTCGAGAAGTGGATCTATGTTGACGAAAGCGTTGACCTGGTAGGTGACGAAAACGCGTGGTGGGGAGAGAACTGGACGGTGTCCAGCGGCTCCGAGAACGTCAAGCTGTCCGGGTCTAGCAGCGGGTTGCGAACCGCAACGGGCCGTGAAGTTGGCGATGCGACGGTGCAGCGCGAGTATTACGCTTTGGGCTGGCATGCCGAAACCTTCACCATTCATGTGATGAAGAAGCCGGCGGCGACATCGCTGTCCATTTTCGGGCCTGAGACTGACACGGTCGAGCAATTCAAGAACATCACGTTGACCACGGACTCCGATACGGACGTCACGTGGACGTCGAGTGATCCCTCGGTCGCCACCATCGACGCTTCCGGCAAGGTGGTCGGCGTCAAAGCGGGCAGGGTCACCATCACGGCCACCACGGTCACTGCGGAAGGCAAGGTGCTCACCGCCACCTACGAGCTGACGGTGGCGGAATCGAAAGCCTCGGCTACGAATTGTTATCTGTTCTTCCAGAATAGCCCTACCGCCAACCCGGACAGCAACGGCACTGCCTCCTGGTTTCCCTCCGGCGGAAAACATGCCTTAGGGGTCAAGGTCAATCTCGACGGTTTGAACCTTCCGGGCGGCAAGAACAGTTACGACAACGTGGCGAATCGCGTGACGCAATGGCCTGATGGAAGCACGGGTTCAAGCTGGGTGCTCGATAGAAACGGCGCATATAGCCAGTATTGGAACGCCGTTTTCCGGGCATGGAAGGACACGCTCTCCAAGGAGCAGGGCACTCAGATCACGGAAGATGACGTGGAGGAGATCGCGCTCTATCCGTACAAGATCTCGAATAATACGAATGTCGGTTGTGGGTACCACCTTGACTGTAAGGTGGTAGTGAAGTGCAACAAGGCGATCAACGCGGTGTTCTATCTTCAGGACGCCGATGCGTCCGGCTTCGCTCAGTACGACGCTGCCACGTACAAGCTGGAAAAGGGTATTGCGCAGGTTGCCGCCCCCTCCAAAACCCCCGCTGATGAGAAGACCGTCAACGGTGTGAAATATAAGTTTATGGGATGGTGCTCCGATCAGGCTTGCACGCAGGCGGTGTCGTTCCCCATGCGCACGAGCGAGAACGTGAACTACTACGGCAAGTATGTGGCTTGCGATCAGTCCATCCAGGTCAACTACTATCTTGAGGGGACCACAACTCAGGTTGCGCCGTCCAAGACCCTTTCCGGTTACATGAAGGGTCAGACGGTTGTGCAGAGCCCCATTTCCATTGAGGGCTATAAGCCTGTTTCCGACGAGACGAAATCCGGTGTGGTGGGCAATGACTCCTCCATCGACTTCTACTACACCGCAAATCCGGTGAACTATAGCATCGAGTACTACTGGACGGGTTCGGACACCCCGATTTCAAGCGAGAAGCGTTCGGGCCATGTGGGCGACCAGGTCACTGGGCTTGCGCCCAAGGCGATTGCCGGTTACACGCCGGTCAGCGATAACGTTCAGGACCTCAAGCTTGGCGCTGACGAGTCTCAGAATGTGGTGAAGTTCTACTACCGCCAGAACGTTTCGTTGAAGGCGAATTCCGATTCCAAAACCTATAACGGTTCCGAGCAGGGCGTCGATGGCTACACGACGAACCTCCCCGAGGGCGTGAGCGCCAGCTTCGACGGCGTGATGCTCGAGGGCGGCAAGGGCACGAACGCCGGGGATTACCCGTATACGTTCGCGAATGGCACCATCGGCAAGGTCAGCTCCGATAATAACTATGTCGTGACCCAGACGACGCCCGGCAACCTGCACATCGGCCCCGTTACCGACGAGGTTACCATTACGATTTCCGGTCACAACGGCGGCGAGAAGTACAGCGGTGAAGAGCAGAGTGTCTCGGGCTACGACGTTTCCGGTTTGCCTGCTGGTGTGGGTGAAGGCGATATCAGCTTCACCGGTAAGGCAGAAGCAAAGGGCACTGATGCCGGCGAGTACAAGATGGGCCTTGCCGAAACGCAGTTCTCGCTCAAGGGTGATGCCGCCAAGAACTACGTCAACGTGAAGTTCCGGGTTGAGCGTGACGGCGTGCTTACCATTGGCAAGCGTACCGTTATCCTGACGTCCGAAGGTGGTCACAAGAATTACGACGGCAAAACGCTGCAGCGTCGCACCGATATCAGCAAGAATGTTGGCGGCGACGGTTTCGTGGGCGAAGATGGCGTTTTGGCCAAAGACAAACTCACCTGGTATGACGAAAACAACATCCTGCCGGGTACGTATGAGAACAAGTTCGACCCCGCCTACACCCCCAGCACTAAGCTCAACAACTATGACGTGCGGCTTGTGTTTGGCGAGTTGGTGGTCAACGCGCGCACCGGCAAAGATAAGTACGCGATTACGGTTACCGCTTGCTCGAACACGGTTACCTATGACGGCGAAGAACATACGGTGTCTGGCGTGACGGGCGATACCTATACCAACGAAAACAAGGTGACCTTCACTGTTGAAGGCATGAGCGCCAGCGTGTCCGGAACCGATGCGGGTACCTATACGAATAAGGTCGTGGGAACCCCGGTCGTGAAAGACCCCCATGGCAATGACGTGACCGATCAGTTCAAGATCACGACTGAGGACGGCAAGCTCACTATCGACAAGCGTTCGGTGACGATCACGGCTGGGTCCGCGGAAAAGGAATACGACGGCAGCGCGCTGACCGCCGATCAGGCTGACCCGAAGTTCACTACCAAGGGCTTCGTTGACGGCCAGGGCATCTCCGACGTTACCGTGGAGGGCTCGCAGACGCAGTGCGGCACCTCCGCCAGCACCATCAAGGACAAAAGCTGGAAGTTCCAAAATGGGACGAACGGAAACAACTACAGCGTCACCACTGAGCGGGGAAAGCTGACGGTGAAGCATCGTTCGGATGACAAGAAGTACGCTATCACGCTGACGGGTAAGAGCGATGATGCCGCAACCTATGACGGTAAAGAGCACGCGGTGTCCGGCGTGGAGCAGGATAAGTGGACCTTCGACGGCGTTGAGTACACTGTTTCCAATTACCATGCAAGCGTTTCGGGCGTGGATGCTGGCACCTACAGTAATATCGTCACGAGCGATAAGGACGGCTATAGGGTGACCGACCCGAACGGCAACGACGTGACGGAGGAGTTTTCCATCAGCGTCGCCCCGGGCACGTTGGCCATCAAGCCTGCTGAGGTAACCGTGACCGCCGGCTCTGTGACCAGGGCTTACAACGGGTCCGCGCTGACTGCCGCCGAGGCGGAGCACGAGTTCACGGCTGAGGGCTTCGTGGGCGAGGACGGCATCGCGTCCGCTACGGTCGAAGGCTCCATCACCAACGTCGGCGAAATCGAGAGCAACGTGGCGCAGAACAGCGTCATGCTCAAGAACGGCACCAAGGCCTCCAACTACAACATCACGTATAAGCCCGGCAAGCTTGAGGTGACGCCGGTTACCGATGAGGTGGTTGTCACCATCGCCGAGAAGTCCGATACAAAGGAATACAACGGTTCCGAGCAGTCCGTCGAGGGCTATGAGCTTCGCAGTACCTCGAGCAGCAACTACGCCGCCACGGATATCGAGTTCGTTGGCTCCGCTGACGATCAGGTTGCCAAGGGCACCGATGCCGGCACGTATGAGATGAACCTCAAGCCCGAGGACTTCAAGAACAACAGCACCAACTTCACCAACGTGAAGTTCCAGATCGTCGATGGCTCGCTCACCATCACGAAGCGCGCCGTGACGCTGACTTCCGCTACGCCGGCTGAGAAAACCTATGACGGCAACCCACTTGAGGATCGCGCCGTCAGCATCACGAGTGGCAGCCTGGCTACCGGGGACAAGTTTGTCGCAGGCGTTACGGGTTCTCAGACCAATGCCGGCAGCAGTGCTAATGCGTTCACGTACAAGCTGGTGAACGCCGCGGGCGAGGAGCTGGCGAAAGACGCCGAGGGCGCCTACCGTAACTACGACATCACCAAAGTCGAGGGCGTTCTGAAGGTGAACCCGGTGTCCGATGAGGTTGTGGTGACCATCGCGGGCAACCATGCCGAAGGCGTTTACAACGGGAAGCCTTTGACGGCTACCGGTTATAGCTTTGCGTCCTCTAACGCGCTGTACACCAGTACAAAGGTCGCTTTCTCCGGCGAGAACAGCGTGTCGCGCACGGATGCCGGCGCGTCTGTCATGGACCTGCAGGGCAAGTTCACGAATGCCGATGCGGTCAACTTCCCCAACGTCCGCTTCGATATCACGAACGGTTCCGTTGCTATCTCCAAGGCGAAGGTGACGCTTCAGTCCGCCAATCTTGAGAAGGAATACGACGGCACGGCTCTGACCAATAAAAAGGGTGGCGAGGAGCAGACCCCGCTTGCGGTGGAGTCCGGCTGGGCCGAGGGTGAAGGCGCCGCTTACACCTTCACTGGTTCTCAGACGCTGGTGGGCGGCAGCCCCAACGCGTTCAGCTACACGCTGAATGAGAACACCAAGGAAAGCAACTACGATATCAGCGTGATCCCCGGTCAGCTGACGGTGGCCAATCGCCAGGCGCAGTATCAGGTCACGGTCGAGGCGAACTCCTCCACCGGCAACACGTACGACGGCGTTGAGCACGCGGCGACGGGATTGAAAACGTCCGAGTTCACGGTGGACGGCCAGAAGTACACGGTCGAGGGCCTGAATACCTCCGACCCGAAGGCCGTTAACGCCGGCGAATATGCAAACACCATCAGCGGCACGCCGGTGGTGAAGGATGCTAACGGCAACGATGTGTCCAGCCAGTTCGCTGTAACGCTGGTTCCGGGCAAGCTGGAAATCGCGAAACGCTCCGTCACGCTGACCTCGGCAAGCGAAAGCCGGGTGTACAACGGCGAGGCGCTGACCAATGATGGCGTCACCGTCGGCGGCGACGGCTTTGTTGCGGGCGAGGGCGCTGTCTATAACGTGACGGGCACCATTACCGATGCTGGCAAGGTGGCGAACTCGTTCACGTATGAGCGCAACTCGAACACCAACTTCGACAACTACAGTATTAGTAAGGAAGAAGGCGCCCTTAAGGTGACGCCGGTTACCGACAAGGTCACCGTCACCATCACGGGCAACAGCGCCACGCTGCCGTACAGCGGCTCCGAGCAGAGTGTGACAGGGTACTCCTTTGCTACGAGTGATGGTCGCTACCGCGAAGCAAACGTTAAGTTCCAGGGCGAGGCCGTCGCCAAGGGCACGAATGCCGGCACCTATAACATGAACCTGGCTTCCGGGCAGTTCTCCAATACTAGCGGCAACTTCACCAACGTGGAGTTTGTGGTCGTCGATGGCTCGCTTGAGATTACGGGCGGCGATCTCGATGCTGGCAAGGTCGTCTGGGATGTGCACGATGTGCAGAAGGTCTACGACGGCACGCCGCTTTCCGCGTATGTCGCAAAAACCACCGACAAGTTCGGCGATGCGCTCAAGGTGGAGTACAGCACTGACGGTAAACAGTGGACGGACGATCCGTCGGGTATCACGCTGACCCATTTCGGCGCTCAGCTGGTGATGCTGCGCGCGACGAGCCCCAACTACGCTGCTGATCAGTACGCGGAAAACGGGGAATGGGTCGCCATTACCAGCCGCCCGGTCACGTTGACTTCTAAGGGCGATAACAAGAAATATGATGGTGAACCGCTTACCAACGATACCGTGACGGTTGAAACGAAGGGCGAGGGGACCGGCTTCATCGACGGCGAGGGCGTGACCATCAAGGTCACCGGTTCCCAGACCGATGCCGGCGAAAGCGACAACACCTTCGACTACACCTTCAACGAGGGCACGAACGCCAACGACTACTGGGTGAAGACTGAACTCGGTAAGCTCGTGGTGACCGCGAGCGACTCCGAGGTGGTTGCGACCATCGCCGGCCATAACAAGAGCGTCGAGTACAACGGCTTGGAGCAGTCCGTTGAAGGTTATGACTTCGTCGAGGCTTCCAGCAAGTTGTACGGGGAAGGCGACTTCGCCTTCAGCGGAACGGCCGTTGCCAAGGGCACGGATGTCGGCACCTACAAGATGAACCTTGCTTCCGAGCAGTTCGCCAACACCAGCAAAAACTTCTCGAAGGTCACGTTCGCCGTAACGGACGGCACGCTGACTATCACGCCGAAGTCGATCGTTCCGGATCCTGAGAATCCGAAGAATACGATGTTCGTCGATTCGCCTGCGGATGTCGTCTACAACGGCCAGGATCAGACGTGGACGCCCGTGGTCAAGGATGGGGAGCGCACGCTTGAGCCCGGCAAGGACTACACCGTCGAATACGGCACCGCCGACCGCACCAACGCCACCGGCAAGAAGATTACAGTGACCATCAAAGGCATCAACAACTATTCCGGCGAGGTCAAGCGCACGTACCAGATCACCAAGCGCCCTGTTGAGCTGAAGTCCGAGGGCGGCTCGAAGCCCTACGACGGCACCGCGCTTGTCAAGCCCGAGGTTTCCGGCTGGCAGCAGCAGGGAGACACCGGCTTTGTGACGGGCGAGGTTTCGAGCGTTCGCGCTACGGGTTCCGTGACCACCGTTGCCCAGGGCGAGGTCACCAACTCGATCGCATACGACACAAACGCTGGCTTCAACGAGAACAACTACGCCACCTCCAAGGACGAGGGTAAGCTGAGCATCACGGCGCTTGCGGCCGAAGATGGCATCACCATCACGCCGAACAATGCTACCTATATATATGATGCATCCTCGCATGAGGCGGGCGCCGCAACGGCTTCGGCTTCCGTCGCGGGAACCGACGTGAACCTTGAGTATCGCGCCAAAGGCAGCGCCGATACCGAGTGGCGCAGCAACCCTTCCGCGATCACGGCGATCAACGCCGGCACCCTGACCGTCGAGGTTCGCGCTTCCGCCGCGAACTATAGCGGCTATAAGTATGCAGAGCAGACGCTTGCCATCCAGAAGCGTGACGTCGAGCTGACGTCTGCCAGCGCGTCCAAGGTGTACGACGGTGCGCCCCTTGCGAAGGACTGGGTCGACATGGGTCCGAACCGTCCTGACACGGGCTTCATCTGGACCGACCTTGCCGATGACGGCCAGGTGCACGCGACGGGCTCGCAGACCGAGGTCGGCTCCTCCAAGAACGCGATTTCCTACCAGCTCAAGCCCGGTGCGGAGAACAACTACAACATCATCGGCGAGCACGTCGGCACCCTTACGGTGACGGCTCAGTCCATCACGCCCGATCCGCAGAACCCGGATTCCTATAAGGGCGTCGCGATCGACGAGCCGAGCGACCATGTCTACGACGGCACGGAGCACAAGTGGGCTCCCGAGGTCACCGACAAGGACGGCAACAAGCTCGTCAAGGATCGCGATTACACGGTGACCTACGATACCGACGACTTCGTGAACGTGAAGGTCGTCAACGTGACGATTGCCGGCATGGGCAGCTACACGGGCACGTGCGTGAAAGCGTACGAGATCACGAAGGCTCCGCTGACCGTGAATGCCGGCAGCGCTTCCAAGGTCTATGACGGTGAAGCCCTGACTGCGGGCGCGACGATCGAAGGCCTTGTCGGCGGTGAGAACGCGATCGCTCAAACCCAGGGCTCCCAGACCGAGGTCGGCTCTTCCGCCAACACGGTGTCGGGCATCACGTGGGATACCGCTAAGGAAGGCAATTACTATATCGCTGCGCAGAACGACGGCACGCTGACCGTCACGCCGAAGGGCGTCGCCCAGATGACCGTCGGCAGCCTGCCCGACGTTACCTACAACGGTGAAAGCCAGCAGCAGAAGCCGGTCGTGAAGGACGGCGAAAAGGTGCTGGCAGAAGGCGTCGACTACGAGCTGACGCACTCCGGGAACACGACCGATGCGGGCACGGTGACCGTGACTGTGACCGGCAAGGGTAACTATGCTGGCAGCGTCGACGTGGCGTATCGCATCACGCCCGCGCTGCTGACGGTTGCCACGCCGAGCGCATCCGGGGTCTACAACGGTAAGCCCCTGACCGCCGCTGGCTCCGTCTCCGGCTTCGTCAACGGCGAGTCCGCGCCCTTCGAGACCACCGGCTCCCAGACCGAGGTGGGCACGAGCGACAACACCTACGCCATCGACTGGGCGGCGGCAGGCGCCACCGCCAAGCAGGCGAACTACACGGTCTCCGAATCCATCGGCAAGCTGACCGTCACCGAGTCCGCTGACGAGGTGGTCGTGACCACCACGGGCGGCACGTTCACCTACGACGGCTCGGCCCATGGCGCGACCGTGACGGTCGGCGCCCTGCCCGAGGGCTACACGCTCGAGGCCGCCGCGTCCAGCGCCACGGCGAAGGACGTCTCCGACGGCGAGGTTGCTGCCACGGCCGACGTGCTCGTCATCAGGAACGCCCAGGGCGAGGACGTCACCTCCAAGCTGAACGTCAAGTTCGTCGACGGCACCATCAAGGTCGAGCCGGCGAAGCTGACGGTGACCACCCCGAGCGCTTCCAAGCCCTATGACGGCAATGCGCTGACGGCCGAGGGCAAGGCGTCCGGCTTCGTGAACGGCGAGGCCGCAACCCTTAAGACCACCGGCAGCCAGACCACTGTCGGCATGAGCGAAAACGGCTGCGAGCTGGTGTGGGACGACAACGCGAAGGCTGAGAACTACACGATCGAGGAGTACCTCGGCACGCTCGAGGTCACCAAGAGCATGGCCGGCATCGTGGTGATTCCGCAGGGCGGCACCAAGGTCTACGATGGCACGGCCCTCGAAAGCGCCGGGGTCAACGTGATCGGCGTGCCCGCGGGCTTCACCCTTTCGGCCAAGACCAAGGGCTCCGTCACCGACGCCGGGTACGCCGCGGCAGAAGTTGATTCCTATGTCATCACGAACGCCGCCGGCCAGGACGTCACCGACCAGTTCGGCAACGTGGCGACCGGCAAGGCCTCGCTCGTCGTGACCAAGCGTCCGGTGACGCTTGTCTCCGGCGACGCCTCCAAGGTCTACGACGGCACCGCGCTCACCGAGCATAAGGTCAGCGTGGAAGATGGTTCGCTTGCTTCCGGCGAGGAGTTCGGCTACGACTTCTTCGGCTTCCAGACCTCTGTGGGTTCCAGCAAGAACACCTTCGCCGCAACGCCCGGCAACGGCGGCACGAAGGTGGAGAACTACGACATCACCTATAGGTACGGCACGCTGACGGTGAGCGCGCAGTCCATCAACCCGGACGACCCGATCCCGGGCGCGTATGCCGGGGTGAAGGTCAACGCTCCGAGCGACGCCGTTTACGACGCGCGCGAGCATAAGTGGATTCCCGTGGTCACCGGCAAGGACGGCAACGCGCTCGTCGAGGGCCGCGATTATACGGTGGCCTACAGCACTGATGACTTCACCAACGTGACGGGCACCATCAAGGTGACCATTACGGGCATCGGCGACTACACCGGCTCCGTTACGAGGGAGTACCAGATCGCGCCCGCTTCCGTGAAGCTTGCGTCCAACACGCGCGAGTTCGTTTACAACGGCGCGTACCAGTCCGATGACGCGGTGACGGTCCAGGGCGCCGAGGCCCTGTTCCGTAGCCAGGTCGATGACCTGAAGGCGGTCGGCAGGGTCATGACGGTGGCCGAGGGCAAGGTTCCCAATACCATCGCCTACACCTGGAAGGACGGTTTCAAGGCCAGCAACTTCGCCATCGAGAAGAGCGAGGGCGAGCTGTCCGTCGTCGCGAAGGACATCGTCTCCTCCGCCGACATGACGGTTTCCAGTCCGAGCGATTTGGTCTACGACGGCCGTGAGCACAAGTGGGCACCCGAGGTGAAGGACGGGGAGAAGCTCCTGACGGAGGGCATCGACTACACGGTGTCCTACGGCGCCGATGACTTCACCAATGCGGCGGGCGTCATTAAGGTGACCGTCACCGGCCAGGGCAACTACGCCGGCAGCGTCGAGCGCGCGTACCGCATCACGCCCGCGCCGCTGACGGTGAGCACGCCGAGCGCCTCCAGGGTTTACAACGGCAACGCCCTGACCGCCGCCGGCACTATCTCCGGCTTCGTCAACGGCGAGTCCACGCCCTTCGAGACCACCGGCTCCCAGACCGAGGTCGGCACGAGCGACAACACCTACGCCATCGACTGGGCGGCGGCGGACGCCACCGCCAAGCAGGCGAACTACACGGTCTCCGAGACCGTCGGCAAGCTGACCGTCACCGAGTTCGCCGGCCGCGTGGTCGCGACGCCCGGCAGCTATTCCGGCGTCTACGACGGCCAGGCCCACGGCGTCGACGTGACCGTGTCCGGCCTGCCCGAGGGCTATTCGGTGAAGGCCGCGCACTCCAACGCCGCGGCCACCGACGCGACCGACGAGGCGGGCGTGACCGCTTCGGTCGACGAGCTGGTCATCGTCAACGCCCAGGGCGAGGATGTCACTGGCAAGCTGGATATCGAGAAGCGGACCGGCGCCATCAAGATCGCGCCCGCCGAGTACCATGTCGTGACCGAGGGGGCCTTCAAGGTCTATGACGGCACCGCGCTGACGGCGCCCGGCAAGATCGTCGGCCTGGTCAACGGCGAGGAGACGTCGCTTTCCGTGACCGGTAGCCAGACCGATGCGGGCTCCAGCGTGAACACCTACGCCATCGCGTTCGACAAGTCCGCGAAGGAAGGCAACTACGTCCACGGCGCCGATACCATCGGGTCGCTGGAGGTGACCGCGGCCAAGGCGGAGGGGAAGATCTCGCTGAGCGGCAGCTCCGCCTCCAAGGTCTACGACGGCAAGCCGCTTGCGGCGAAGGTCGCCTCCGCGGCGGTCCCGACGCAGGATGCGGTGACCATCGAGTACAGCCTTGACGGCGAGAACTGGACGACCGACCCCGGCTCGCTCGCGGCGACCGATGTGGCCGATTCCGCAACGGTCCAGCTCCGTGCGTCCAGCCCGGGCAACTACGAGGGTTACGTGTACGGCTCGCAGCAGCTATCCGTCACCAAGCGCGCGGTCAGCCTGAAGAGTGAAAGCGCCTCGAAGGTGTTCGACGGCATCGCGCTCACCAGGCCCGAGGTGGCCGGCTGGAAGCAGCTCGGCGATGAGGGCTTCGTCGACGGCCAGGTCTCCGACGTCCGCGCCACGGGCAGCGCCACCCACGTCTCCGACGGCAAGGTGGCGAACGCCATCGCCTATACCGAGGGCGAGGGCTTCAACGCGGACAACTACGCCATCTCCAAGGACGAGGGCGCGCTGAGCGTCACGGCCAAGCAGATCGCGGCAGCTGATATGGCCGTCCAGGCCCCTGCCGACGTCGTGTACAGCGGCAAGGCCCAGCAGCAGAAGCCGGTCGTGAAGGACGGCGACAAGACGCTGGTCGAGGGCGTCGACTACGAGCTGACCTACTCAGGGAACGCGACCGACGCGGGCACCGTCACGGTGACCGTGGCCGGCAAGGGCGACTACGCCGGCAGCGTCGATGTGGCGTACCAGATCGCGCCCGCGCCGCTGACGGTGACCACCGAAAGCGCCAACAAGGTCTACGACGGCAAGCCCCTGACCGCCGGCGGCAAGGTCGATGGCCTGGTGAACGGCGAGACCGTCGCGTTCAAGCTGGTCGGCAGCCAGACCAGGGTCGGCTCGAGCGATAACTCCTACAGGATCGAGTGGAGCGGAACGGCGAAGCGGGCGAACTACAGGTTTGAGGCCGAGACCATCGGCAAGCTGACCGTCACCGAGTCCGCTGACGAGGTGGTCGTGACCACCACGGGCGGCACGTTCAACTACGACGGCGCGTCCCATGGCGCCACCGTGACGGTCGGCGCCCTGCCCGAGGGCTACACGCTCGAGGCCGCCGCGTCCAGCGCGACGGCGAAGGACGTCTCCGACGGCGAGGTGGTGGCAACGGCCGACGTGCTCGTCATCAAGAACGCCGAGGGCGAGGACGTCACCTCGAGGCTCAACATCAAGTTCGTCGACGGCACCATCAAGGTCGAGCCGGCGAAGCTGACGGTGACCACCCCGAGCGCCTCCAAGCCCTACGATGGTGATGCGTTGACGGCTGAGGGCAAGGTCTCCGGCTTCGTGAACGGCGAGGCCGCCACCCTCAAGACCACCGGCTCTCAGACCGAGGTCGGCTCGAGCATGAACGGCTATGAGCTGGTTTGGGACGGTAGCGCGAAGGCGGCGAACTACACGGTCGAGGAGAACCTCGGCACGCTGACGGTGTCGGCGCAGTCCATCGACCCCGACGACGCCGATGCGTTCGGCGGCGTGACGGTCGGCTATCTGTCCGACACGGTGTACAACGGCGCCGATCAGCGCTTCGAGCCCGAAGTGATCGACAAGGACGGCAAGGCGCTGGTGAAGGGCCGTGATTACGAGCTTTCCTTCTCCGGCGACGTGAAGAACGTCGGCGAGGTGACCGTGACCGTTGTCGGCAAGGGCAACTACGCCGGCAGCGTCGAGCGCACGTACCGCATCACGCCCGCGCCGCTGACGGTGACCACGGGCAGCGACTCGAAGATCTACGACGGCAGCGAGCTTGTGAGCGGCGAGCTGTCGATCGAGGGCCTGCAGGGCGAGGATCGCGTTACGGCGGCCACCACCGGCAGCCAGACCGAGGTGGGCAGCTCGAAGAACACCTATCGCATCACGTGGGGTGAAACCGATGCTGCCAACTACGTCATCGACGAGTACCTGGGCACGTTGACGGTCACGCCGGCCCCGGTGCCCCCGACGCCGGAGCCTACCCCGACGCCCACGCCGACCCCGACCCCGACGCCGGAGCCCACTCCGACGCCGAACCCGAACCCGGGTAACGGCACGACGCCGGGCAACGACTCGACGGCCGCACCCGCGCCTACGCCTAGCTCGTCGCCTTCGGCCCCGGCGCCTGCAGCTGCCGGCCCGCTCGATGCGCTGGCCGGTGTGCTCGAGGGCGCGTACGAGTCGGTGACGGGCGGCCCCGAGGCCGATAACCCGGTCGAGGAGGAGCGGATCTACGACGCCGAGAACCCGTTGGGCAGGGAGTCGGTCGAGGATCATTGCTGGGTGCACTGGTACATGATCGTCGGCATGGCTCTGACGGCCGTCTACGGTCTTGCGGCGGCGCTTCGCCGTAAGAACCATGAGCGCAAGCTGCGCAACGACATGAACGATGTTCTGGGCGATGGCGACGGCAAGGACCCCTCGGGGTCTCTCACCGCCAAGCCCGCCGGAATGGAGGCTTAGGGCCATGAGGAAAAGCAACTATCTGGTGCTGGGCGCGGCGGCGGTCGTTGCGGCGCTGCTGCTGGTGCTGTGGCACCACCTAGGCTTCAACCGCATCGACAGCCCGCTCGACCTGGTGCTCGCCATCGTGTGGTGGGTCGGCATCGTGGCCATCGCCGCGATCCTCGTTCGCGTCGAGGAGCGTCGCCGCCGCCAAGTCCGCACGCTGTACGTGTCCCCGAAGTCGCTCTACAGCAGCGAGCTCGGCATGGTGGGCATCGGGGAAGCCGGCGCGGTCGAGACCATGCGCGGCATGCTCGGCCAGCTGAAATACGGCTTCGATTCGAAGGGCTTGCCGGACCGCAAGAAGTTCGACTACCGCTTCATCGTGCGAACCGACGAGTTCAAGGAGCACGATGAGGAAAGCGGCAAGCCCGCCGATAATGCGGCGGCGGGCTCGACGGCCCAGCGCAAGGACCCCACATGGAAGGGCACGGTCATCAAGATCGACCGCCAAAACGGGAACAGCGAAACCTCGTTCGACGGCATCGATCAGCTGAAGGCGGCGCTGGCCTAGTCGCAGGCCGTCTCTGGCATCGAACGAAGAGACGAACAGGCGGGACCCAAACGGGCCCGGGAGAAATCCCGGGCCCGTCCCATATCTGAACGCCCTCCTGGAACCTGTTCATCGGGTGCCGGTCGCGTCTTGCGATTCACTAGGCGCCTCGGGCCGGATAGGGCAAAAGTCGGGAAAGTTAGCCACCGTTCACGGTTTCTTCACGTTCGCTTGACGCGTTCTGTAAACTGGGAACCTGACACACGGAGCGCATGCGACGCATGCGCAGGCAAGGGCACCTTTCGATCGCAAGGCAAGGATCATGGAAGACATCACGCATCTCATCGGGCACGTTCTCGAGCACTCCGTCGAGGACACGCTGTACCTTATCCCGTTTTTGTTCGTCACCTATCTGGCAATGGAGTGGCTCGAGCACAAGGCGGGCGACAAGGCCGAGGAGGCCGTGCGCCGTGCAGGCGCGGCGGGGCCGGTGGTCGGCGCGCTTGTGGGCATCGTCCCGCAATGTGGCTTCTCGGCGGCGGCTGCAACGCTGTGGGCGGGCCGCGTCATCACGCTTGGCACGCTGTTCGCGGTGTTCCTGTCAACCTCCGACGAGATGCTGCCCATCTTCCTGGCCGAGCAGGTGGCGCCGGCGACCATCCTGAAGATCATGGGCGTGAAGCTGATGATCGGCATGGTCATGGGCTTCGTGGTGGACGCGGCTGTCCGCCTGGCGCGCCGCGACCGCGAGAGGCTGCGCATCCACGAGCTGTGCGAACGCGATCGCTGCCATTGCAACGGCGATTGCGAAACTTGCGAGCAGCAGCCGGAGCTGGCGTACGATTTCGAGCACGATGAGGAACACGAGCATCATCACGAGGGCGGCTCCATCTTGCGCAGCGCCCTCAAGCACACGCTGCAGGTCACGGTGTTCATCTTCATCATCACCCTTGTGCTCGACGGTGCGTTGGAGCTGGTCGGCGAGGACGCGTTGGCGGCATTCCTGGGCAGCAACCCGGTGCTGTCGGTGCTGGGCAGCGCGTTGGTGGGCCTTATCCCGAACTGCGCGGCAAGCGTGGTGATCGCGCAGCTCTACGTCGAGGGCGCGCTCGGCGCGGGCGCCATGATGGCGGGCCTTCTGGTGTCGGCCGGCGTGGGCCTGCTGGTGCTGTTCCGCACTAACCGCGGCCTTCGCCAGAACCTCATCGTGCTGGCGGGCTTGTGGGCCACAGGCGTGTTCTGGGGCCTCATCATCTCCGCATTCGGCATCGCGTTCTAGAGTCCGAAGCCGCGGGCTCGTCTTCGCGGCCGCAGCCGTTTCGCCCTATCGTCTGCAGGTCTTACCCGCTAGCGCCTGTTGAAGGGGCGCATGGTCAAGGGGATGCCGTTCTCGCAGATCAGCTTCGGCTCGCCTTGGATGAGCGGGCGGAAGTAATCGAGCGCCTCGTCGGAGACGCCTTGGTAGTTCGGCAGGATCCATTCGCTGGGGAAGGGGCGCACGAAGTTGGCCAGGTCGGAGGCGGGGCAGGCGAAGAACTCGGTGTTGTAGCCGCCGTCGACGCCCTGGCCGCGGCGGATACCCACCACCTGACCTGTGAACTCGGGCTTCGCGCTGCGCATGTGCGCGGAGACGCCCAGGTCGTAGGACTCCTCAAGGTCCACCAAGCTCATGGCGAAGTTGCTCGAGCGCGCCACGCGCGACAGGTCCTGCACCACGCAGCGCGGCACGATGCCGGCTTCCACGATCATGGACTTCAGCCGCCCGGCGGCTCCGCCCAGCATGGCGTGGCCCAGCCCGTCGGCGGCCTTGCCGTTGGCCGACAGGTACGTGCCGTCGTACCAGCGCGCGCCCTCCGACACCACCACGTAGCAGCTGCCCTGCTGCTCCATCTTCGCGCGCACCTGCTCCAAGAAGATGCTGCGGCGGAAGTCGACCTCGGGCAGCACGAGCAGGTCGACGTCGCCGGTCAGGCACGTGCTGGCCGCAAGCCAGCCTGCGTCGCGGCCCATGGTCTCCAGCACGAACACCTCGGGGCGCGTGTAGGCGTCGTAATCCATGCGCGTGGCGTGCGTTATCTCGCACGCCACCTTCGCGGCGCTGGCGAAGCCGGGGCAGTGGTCCATAAGCCCCAGGTCGTTGTCGACGGTCTTCGGGATGCCGATGAAACGCTTGTCCAGGTTGCGCTCGGCGGCCCAGGCGGTCATGGCGGCTACCGTGGACATGGAGCCGTTGCCGCCTATGTAGAACATGGTGGAGATGTCGTTCTCGTCCATGACATCGATGAGACGCCGGAAATCGGCTTCGTCGGAGAACTTGTAGCGGCACGTGCCCAGCGCGCACGAGGGCGTTTGCTTGAGCACCTCGATCTCGCGGCCGCTCAGGTCGGTCAGGTCGAACAGGTTGCCCGCCAGCGTTCCCTCGATGCCGTGAAGGCCGCCGAGGACGCGGTCGTAGAGCGGGTTGAGCTGGTTTGCGCGGATGACGCCGGCAAGGCTGGCGTTGATGACGGCGGTAGGGCCGCCCGATTGGGCGACAAGGCAGTTGGCCATGCGATGCTCCTGCACGTTGTTCAGGGTAGGAAGGCCCCATTATCGCACGCTTGCGCCAGGCTGCGGGCTAAGGGCGAAAGGCTGCAAAAAAGCTGCGAACGGGGCGGCTGCAGGCGTGGCAGCCGGGACGGCAGGGACGCGGCGGCCGGGGC
>NZ_HE611014.1:417661-492963 GCF_000236865.1 Senegalimassilia anaerobia JC110
CGCGGCAGCGGGTACGGCGCGGGCGCGGCAGCCGGGACGGCATCGCGTGGTCGCGCCTTCTCGTGCGCTTCCGTAGCGCATCAGGGCGCGTCGCCCGAACAGCTTGCCACGTTGCCCGCCGACCGCGGCACTTCCCGGCGGCGCCGCCATGCACTTGTGCGACAATAGAGGCGAACTATAGGAAAGCACTGCAATAAGTAGGTACCCACCATGTCTGCCAGATTCAACATCAAGGCGGCAGAGCCCGAGGCGGTCGCATCCCTGCAGCGCGAGCTGCACATGCCGCACTTCATCGCGGCCACGCTCGTTTCGCGCGGCATCGACACCCCGGAAGCCGCGAATCGTTTCCTCACGCCGTCGCTGGACCGCGACTGGCGCGACCCTTACATCATCCCCGGGTTGTCCGAGGCCGCCGATGCGCTTGAGGCCGCCATCCGCCGCGGCGACCACATCCTCGTGTTCGGCGATTTCGACTTGGACGGCATCTCCGCCACCACCGTCATGACGCGCGGCCTGCGCGAGTTCGGCGCGCGCGTCACGCCGTTCATCCCCCGTCGCTTCGAGGAGGGCTACGCCATCACCCCGGCGGCCATCGAGCGCTTGTCGCAGGTCAAGCCTGACTTCCTAGTTACCGTCGACTGCGGCATCGCCTGCAAGGCCGAGGTGCGCCTGCTGCAGGAGCGCGGCATCGAAGTGGCCGTCACCGATCATCACGAGCCCTCCGACCTGGTGCCCGAGGGCGTGCCCGTGGCCGACCCGAAGCGCGACCCCGCCTGCCCCAGCGCCATCCTGGCCGGCGTGGGCGTGGCGCTCAAGATGGTGCAGGCGCTGGGCGGGCGCTTCGGCAAGCCGCACCTGTGGCGCCAGTACACCGACTTCGCCACGCTCGGCACCATCGCCGACCTCATGCCCATGCGCGATGAGAACCGCGCCCTGGTGGCCGACGGCCTGCGCCGCATCAACCAGGCCCCGCGCCCGTGCATCGCCGCGCTGCTCGGCACCTCCGGCGCCTCCGGCAAGCAGGTCACCGCCACCAACCTCAGCTTCTCCATCATCCCGCGCCTGAACGCCGCCGGCCGCATGGGCGACGCGCAGCTGGCGCTCGACCTTCTGCTCACCGACGATTTCGAGCAGGCCAACCAGCAGGCGCAGCGCCTCGAGGGCGTCAACGACCAGCGCCGAGCCATCGAGGCGGAGCTCTCCGAGATCGCCAAGGCCCAGGCCGCCGAAACCTACAAGGGCCAGCGCGCCCTGGTGGTGGCCGGCGAAGGGTGGCACGAGGGCGTGAAGGGCATCGTGGCAAGCCGCCTGGTGAACACCTACGGCGTGCCCTGCCTGCTGTTCACCATCGACGGCGACGAGGCGCGCGGCAGCGGCCGCAGCGTGGGCCAGGTCAACCTGTTCAAGGCCGTGGAAAGCTGCTCCGACCTGCTGCTGCGCTTCGGCGGGCACGAGGCGGCCGTGGGCGTGACGCTTCCCACCGAGAAACTGCCCGAGTTCGAGCGCCGCCTGTGCGAGTACATGGACGCGCTGCCCGAGGGGGCGTTCCACCCCCTCGTCACCATCGACGCCTGCGTGAACCTCGACGAGCTCACGCTGCGCAACGTGGCGCAGCTCGATGCGCTGGCCCCGTTCGGCCAGGAGCATCCCGTGCCCGTGTATCTGGCACGCGACGTCACGCTGCTGCACAGCCGCGCGGTGGGCGCCGAGCGCAACCACTTCTCGTGTTCGCTTTCCAACGGGCGCACCACGGTGGCCGGCATCATGTTCCACTGCAACGACATCGAGGCGCTCATGAAAACCGACAGCGTGGTCAACGCCGCGTTCGAGGTGCAGATAGACGAATGGAAGAACCGCCGCAGCGTGAAGGCCATGCTCAAGTCGCTGTCGCCGGCGCGCACGTGCGTCGCCCTGGAGGCGTGCTTGAACCCGGAGAACCTCAGCTTCGTGAGCGACCTGTACGCCACGCGCGACGAGGAGCTGTGCGCCGACGCGCCGCACGACCCCGAGGCCATCGAGGAATACGAGAACGAGCTGGAGGTCAACCGCGCCCATTGGGAGGCCATGGCGCGCCAGGACCCGCAGCGCCTGCGCGAGCACATCGTGCGCGCCATCATCGGCGACGGCCAGCTTCACCAGGCGCAACGCGACATCTTGGACAACCTTGCCGAAGGCAGGTCGGTGCTCGGCGTCATGGTCACGGGCCGCGGCAAATCGCTGACCTTCCAGGTGCATGCCACGCTGCGCGCGCTGGCTGCCCGCGAGGCCAGCCTGTTCGTGTATCCGCTGCGCGCCCTCATCGCCGACCAGGCGTTTCATCTGCGCGAGGCGCTGGCGCCTTTCGGCATCACCGTGGTCACGCTCACCGGCGAGTCCACGGTCGACGAGCGCCGTCAGGCGTTCGCGGGCCTGGCCGACGGCAGCGTGGACATCGCGCTGACCACGCCCGAGTTTTTGGCCTGGCACGCCGACTCGTTCGCCTATACCGGTCGCGTGAAGTTCGTGGTGGTCGACGAGGCGCACCATGTGGGCCTGGCGCGCGCCGGCCAGCGCGAGGCGTACGCCACCATCGGCGCCGCGGTACGCAGGTTGGGCAACCCCACGGTGCTCGCGCTTACCGCCACGGCCGATGACGAGTGCGCGCAGGCGGTGCGCCGCGAGCTTCCCATCGACGCGTGCGTGTTCGACGCCTCCGATCGCCCGAATCTGCGCTTGGACGACCGCCGCAACGTGCCCAGCCGCGACAACTACCTGGCCAACCTGGTGGCAACCGGCGAGAAGACGGTGGTGTTCGTGAACTCCCGCGAGCAGTCCGTGGCCGTCGCCCGCGCGCTGCGCAAGCACGCGCCGCAGGTGGCGCCGCTCATCGGCTTCTACAACGCCGGCCTGTCGCGCAGCGAGCGCAAACGCATTGAGCAGCTGTTCCGCACCGATGCGCTTTTGGTGCTCATCGCCACCAGCGCGTTCGGCGAGGGCGTGGATATCCCGAACATCCGCCATGTGGTGCTGTACCACATGCCGTTCAATGAAATAGAATTCAACCAGATGTCGGGCCGTGCCGGACGTGACGGCAAGCCGGCCTGCGTGCACCTGCTGTTCAGCCGCAACGATTGCGCCCTTAACGAGCGCATCCTGGCGGATATGACGCCGTGCCATGACAGCTTGGCGCAGGTGTATCGCAAGCTGCGCGATATGCAGCGCGCCTCCGATACGCTGTTCTTCACCACCAGCGATGCCGAGCTGGCCAAGAACGTGTCCACCGACATCTTCCCGGTGAACACGGCGTCGGTCACGTGCGCCGTGGCGGTGTTCCGCGAGCTGGGGCTTATCGAGGCGCACGCCATGTTCGGTCCCGACGGGTTGGTCCGCTCCATCCACGTGAAGGACACGCAGGACAAGGTGCAGCTCACCGACAGCGTGCGCTATCGCGAGGGAATGGATGAGCGTGAGATCTTCCACGCGTTCCGCGATTGGGTCATGCGCAGCAACGCCTGCGACCTGCAGAGGCGCGTCTCCCATCCCATCCTGCCCACCACCGCCGTTGCAAAGGAGGCTGGAAATGAACAAGTCGAATAGCCGATCGGATCAGGGCCTGCTGGGGGCGCAGCCCGACGTTGTCCGGCAAACCGTCGACGATAGCCTGCTGGGCCGCCCGCACGTGGCGGAGAAGGCGTTTTCCACCGAGGCCACCAAGGTGCTGCCCAAGGGCGAGAAAACCCCTGATGAGCGCTTTGCTGACCTGCAGGATATGACGCGCGGCTACCTGACCGATGAGGAGGAGGCCAAGCTCGAGAAGGCCTTTCGCTTCGCCGCTGCGGCCCATGAGGGCGCGTGCCGCAAGTCGGGCGAGCCGTTCATCGCGCATCCGGTGGAGGTGGCCATCATCCTAGCCGACCTGCGCATGGACGTGGAAACGCTGTGCGCGGCGCTTCTGCACGACACGGTGGAGGACACCGACGTGACCAGCCAGCTGGTCGAGCAGGAGTTCGGCCCGCACGTGGCGCAGCTCGTCGACGGCGTCACCAAGATCACGCGCATCGAGGTGGAAACGCTCACCGACGAGCAGGCGGCAACCATCCGCAAGATGTTCGTCGCCATGAGCAAGGACATCCGCGTCATCGTCATCAAGCTGGCCGACCGCCTGCACAACATGCGTACCCTGGCGGCGCTCAAGGAGGACCGCCGCATCTTCAAGTCGCGCGAGACGCTTGAGATCTACGCGCCCATCGCGCACCGCCTAGGCATCAACTCCATCAAATGGGAGCTTGAGGACCTGAGCTTCTACTACCTCGAGCCCAACAAGTTCAAGCAGGTCTCGCGCATGGTCACCGAAAGCCGCTTTGAGCGCGAGGAGTACCTTGACCAGGTTATCTCCGTGCTGCGCGGCGAGATGGACAAGGTGAGCATCCAGGCGCAGATCATGGGCCGCCCCAAGCACCTGTACAGCATCTATCAGAAGATGGCGAAGAAGGGCAAGGGCTTCTCCGAGATCTACGACCTGATCGCCGTGCGCATCATCGTCAAGTCGGTGAAGGATTGCTACTCGGCGTTGGGCGCGGTGCACACGCTGTGGCACCCCATGCCCGGGCGGTTCAAAGACTACATCGCCATGCCGAAGTTCAACATGTACCAGAGCCTGCATACCACGGTCATCGGGCCCGCCGGCAGGCCGCTGGAGGTGCAGATCCGCACCGAGGAGATGCACCGCCAAAGCGAGTATGGCGTGGCGGCGCACTGGCGCTATAAGGAGAAGGGCGGGCGCGGCAGCAACGACTCCATGGACAAGCAGCTGGCCTGGCTGCGCGAGATGGTGGACTGGCAGGACGAGACGCACGATTCGCGCGAGTTCTTGAAGGACCTGAAGGTGGACCTGGCACCTACCGAGGTGTTCGTGTTCACGCCGAAGGGCGAGGCCATGAGCCTGCGCGCCGGATCCACGCCCGTTGACTTCGCCTATGCCATCCACACCGAGGTGGGTAACCACTGCGTGGGCGCGAAGGTCAACGGCGCCATCGTGCCGCTGGCCTACGAGCTGCAGCTGGGCGACCGCGTGGAGATCCTCACGCAGAAGTCGGCAAGCCCCAGCCGCGACTGGCTCAACATCGTGAAGACGCCCAGCGCGCGCAACAAGATCCGCGCGTATTTCAGCAAGGTGACCCGCGCCGACGACCTGCTCAGCGGCCGCGACAAGCTGGCGCGCGAGATGCGCAAGCACGGCCTTGGCATCTCCAACACCCGCTCCGAGCGCGCGCTGCGCACCGTCGCCGAGCACCTGGGCTACAAGGATGCCGACGACATGCTGGTCAACATCGGCACCAGCAAGGAGAGCGTGCAAAGCGTTGCCAACCGCCTGCTCGCCGAGCTGGGCCGCAAGGGCGACCAGCAGCCCGATCCGCTGAACCTGGGCACGGCGGCCATGACCACCGGCAAGCTGCCGCCCATGCTCACGCTGGTGAACAAGCCGAAGAAGCACGAGACGAAAAGCTCCAACGGCGTGGTGGTGGAAGGCGTGGAAGGCGCGCTCGTGCGCCTGTCCCGCTGCTGCAACCCCGTGCCGGGCGACGAAATCATCGGCTTCGTCACGCGCGGTCGCGGCGTGTCGGTGCACCGGCGCGACTGCCCGAACGCCAAGGAGCTCATGGCCCAGCCCGAGCGCATCATGAAGGTGCACTGGGAAAGCGACCTGCCGAAGAACACATCGTTTAAGGTGGAGGTCTACATCGAGGCGCTCGATCGCCTGCAGCTGCTTTCCGACGTCGTGCTCGTGCTGTCGGGCATGGGGGCGAACGTCTTGTCGTCGAACACGGTATCGCACCGCGACGGCATGGCCGAGATGCGCTTCCTGTTCCAGGTCAGCGACATCACGCACATTGACATCATCCTCAGCAAGCTCAAGGCGCTCGAGGGCGTGTTCGATGCCCGCCGCATGGTGCCGAAGGTCGGCGGAGGGAAGGATTCCGCCCTCTTGTAGGGGATGGGCGGAGCGCCTGACGCCCGGGTTTCCCGGGTGGCGGATTTCGGTGCTCGATCGGATGCGGGGAGACCGGCTCCGGAAACCTCCCGGAGGCGGCCCGCTTTCCCGCGTCGACTTGGTTGGATAGGGGGAATGGGCGCTTCGATGGGGTCCATTCCCGTTACAGGGTCGAGGGGCGATATCGTCCGCCCTCGACGTTCGAAGATACTGATGTAGGAGGACAACATGGCATATAAGGTGAAGGGAACGTGTGTCGACGCGTCGTTCCTGGTTCTGGGGCCGTATCAAACCAACGTCTACGTTGTGTCGGACGGCTCCGCCACCTTCGTGGTGGACCCCGCAAGCGATGCGAAAAAGATCGCGGCGGCTTTGGGCGGGCGCAAGCTCGATGCCATCGTGCTGACGCATCGCCACTCCGATCATGTGGCGGCCGCTGCCGAGCTGCGCAGCCTCACGGGCGCCACCGTCATCGCCTCGGCCATCGACGCCGACATGATCTGCGGCGACAAGCCCGTGCCGCGCGACGACCAGAAGTTCCCCGCATGCCCGGTCGACCAGCGCGTCAACCATGGCGACGTGGTGAAGATCGGCAACATGCCGTGGAAGGTCATCAGCACCCCCGGCCACACCGAGGGCAGCATGTGCCTGTTCCTGGATTCCTCGCTCACCGAGCGCCTGGATGCCAAGCCGGTCCTCATTGCCGGCGACACGCTGTTCTTCGGCTCCATCGGCCGCACCGACTTCAGCGGCGGCAGCATGTCGGCCATGCGCAAGTCGCTCAAGCGCCTGGCGGTTCTGCCCGACGACACCGTGGTCCTGCCCGGTCACGGCAACCTGACCACCATCGGCGGCGAGCGTCGCCGCGTGTTCGCCTTCTACGCATAAGGCGCAGCGGCCTGGCCGCAAACTTGCAATCACATGAGAAAGGCCCGCGTGAGCGGGCCTTTCGCGATTCTATGGATTTGTGCAGCCTGTGCCTACACGTTCTTCAGCATGATGGTGTTCATGACGTCGGCTGCAAGCTCGCATGCGTCGCAGCAGGCTTCCATGCTGTCGAACAGGTTCGTCCACACTTGCACGCGCATGGGGTTGTCATAGTCGTTTACATGCAGGTCGCGGATGACCTTGGTGTAGAGCTGGTCGGCCTGCTCCTCAAGGTCGTGGACCTTCACGATGAGGTGCACGAAGTTCTTCGACTTCTTGAAGTTGCGGAAGTCGCACATGGCCTTATCGAGCGCCTCGCAGCTGCCCTGGATGAGCTTTGCGAACTCGATGGCCTGGTCGTGCATGAAGTGGATGTCGTACATGTAGAAGCGCAGCATGACGTCTTCGATGTCGTCGACGATGTCGTCGAGCGCCTGGCACATCTCGATGATGTCCTCGCGGTCGATGGGGGTGATGAAGTCGGTGGCGACCGTCTTGAAGATCTTGTGGTTGATCGTGTCGCCCTCGTGCTCGATCTCATGCGCCTTCTGCGTGTTCTCTTCGAGCGCGGATGCTTCCGTGAACTGCTCGATGGTTTCAACCAGCAATGCCGACTCGGCGACAGCAAGCTTCGAGTGCTGCTCGAATGCGCCGAAATAGTCGAACTTGTGCTTCCTGCCCATGGGGTCTCCTTCTAAGAACAAGTACCTACCACGTTCGCACGTGCGATTCCAAAGTGTAACGCAAGTCAACGTGCTGGAAACGGGGAATCCACGGCGGCGTTGCGAAAGACGCGAACCGTCAACATCCCGTTATATTTGGATGCCCCGTTTCCGCAACAGCTGGGGCGGATGCCCCAGCTGGCGGCGCGGTTGGATGGGGGCTCCCGCCAGCCGGGGCGGATGGGGCGATGCTGCCCAACCGCGCGCTTTCGCTGACGGGGCAGCTAGCGGACGAGTTGGATGCCCCGGCGGGCCGATGCGGCCGGATGCTTGGTTGGAGGCCGGCCGCGCATGCTTCCACCTGCGGAAGCCCCAGCAGATGGGGCTGCGTGCGTCGGGCGTTGCCTGGGCCTGCGGGGCCCCTTACGTCTCGCTCTCGGGGCGCGGCGGCTGATCGTCGCTTTCCGGATAGCAGCGATTCTCGCCGTCGGTGCTGGTAACGCCGTTGCCCAAGGCGCTATCCGGCGACGAGCCGTCGGATGCGATAGGGGCTATGCTGCCGGTGGCGCTCGGAGAGGCGATGGGCGGCATGCTGCCGGTGACGCCCTTGGCGGTAACCGGGGGGATGGGGCCGGTCAGGCCGGTGGTCTGAGCCTGGAAGCCGGTGGGGCGGCGACGGGCGCGCACGCGGTTGGCCATGCGCTTGACCGGCTGGGCGACGGCTTGCGTGACCACGTCGGAGTAGTCGCGCGCCGGGCGAGTTCGCCAGCCGAACGCCAGCGAGGCGTAGCGGATGCCCATGACCAGCACGACGCACGTGATGGCCGCATACTGATCGAGCAGGTGGTTTTGCTTCATGACGGCGAAGGCAAGCGCGCCGATGAACGCCGCGCTCACGTACACCGTGCCCGCTTGGAACGCCTCGGGTTCCCGGTTCATGCAGATGTCGCGCACGATGCCGCCGCCGTTGGCGGTGATGGTGCCTAGGATGACGGCGGGCACCAGGTCAAGACCGGCGGAGAGCGCCTTGCCCGTGCCGATGATGGCCCACAGCGCCACCGACAGGTTGTCCAGGAGGTCCATGAACGGGTCGAAGTACGTCATGAGCTTGCCGAAGTAGAACGCCACGATGCCGGCGGCGATGCAGGCGAGGATCAGGTTCGGCTTCTGGAAGGCGTAGATGCCGTAATCCTGCAGCAGGATGTCGCGCGTGATGCCGCCGGCCAGGCCGACCACGATGGCGATGCAGCACACGCCGAAGATGTCGTATTTCGCCCGTACCGCGCTGAGCGCTCCGAAGATGGCGCCTGCAATGGTTGCGGCGAGCTCGAGCCAATAGGGGATAGCCAGGGCTACTTCCAGCATGAATACCCTTTCATATGGGAGTCGTTATATAGGATGAGGTTGCCGCCCGCAGCCCGCTATTCCACCGCCAGCAGCTGGGCTTGCGTGGGGCGGCCGGAGAAGTCCAGCTCGCCGGTCAGCTCGCGCGTCCGCTCGACGGTGAAGCCCGGCTGGTCGAAGGCTGCGATCAGGTCCTTCGCCTTGTACTGCGCCTGATCGTAGAGGTCCCAGAAGCCGGTGGTGCGCACGTCGCCGGTGAAGGGGTTGGTCCAGGCGTCGTGCTCGTGGTTGTCGAACACGCTTTCGGCGGCGGCCACCGGGCGATGGCTCATGGACTGGTAGAACGAATGCGGGCGCGCCAGGCGCTCGATGCGGCCGATGAGGTCGCGCTTGATGCCGGTAGGCGACCAGAACAAGCGCTGCACCAGGCGGAACCCGTGCACCGACAGGCGGAACAGGTTGTGCGGGACCACTTCTCCGTACACGTTCAGGGCCAGGTAGGCGTACATCTTCGACACGGCATCGAGCACCGCCTCGCTTGCGTGCAGGATCTCACGCGAGGGGTTGAACACGGCCACGGTGTCGCCGCGCTTGGCGAACAGCACCATCTCGTCGAGCTCGCTTTCAATGACGCCGTGCACCTCGCTGCCGTCATCGCGCGTCAAGCCCGGCTCGCCTGCGTCGCATAGCGCATGCTCGTGGCAGTACACCAGCGGGTGCACGGTGGAATCGAGCGCGTAGTGGCAAAGGAAGCCCAGCGCGTAGGCGCGTCCGAGCGGCTTCTCCTCGGGGTCCAGGACGCCGAGGGAGTCCTTCAGCGCCGCCAGCAGCTCGGCGGGCTTTCGGCTGTGCATGGTGTTGCCCAGCTTGTGGTACGCCGTGGCGCGGAAGTCGGCCACCGCGTAGAACAGCGGGTCGGGGCCTTGGTTTCCCAGCAGGAACGCGTCGGCTTCGTCGCGCGATCCGCCGATGGTCTGGAACAGCGCGTCGTACACGTCGCGTCCGAAGAAATCATGGGTGATGATTGCTGGCATTCCGTATCCCCGTTTCTCGTGTGGCTGACATTCATTTTACGTGGACGATTATAGCCATCATATACAATGGTTTGCGCGCCGCTCGGCGGCGTTCAACGTACATGCACGATTCGGTGTTCAGAACCGTACGGGCCTGCGCGTCGGCGGGTTCCCGCGGGCGGCGTGGGCCTTGCCGATAGCAAGGAGCAGCCATGGGATTGGGCCTTCGCAGCCTGTCGAAACGCGAGCGCAGCTGGGTTTTGTACGACGTGGGAAACTCCGCATACGTCATGCTGGCGGCAACGCTCATCCCCATCTATTTCTCGGCCATCGCCGAACCTGGGTCGTCCGCCGTGGTGGCCTGGGGCTATGCGACTACGGTGGCCTCGCTGGCGCTTGCCCTGCTCATGCCGTTTCTGGGCAGCCTGGCCGATCTGAAGGGCAACAAGAAGAAGTTCCTTGCGGGAACCATCGGCACGGGCGCGGTGTCGCTCGCGGTCATGGGCGTGCCCGGCAACGCCATGGTGTTCCTGGCTATATACGTGTTCTCGTCGGTCATGCTCAACGCGTCGCTGGTGTTCTACGATGCGTTCCTGGTCGACGCCACCGAGCAGGATCGCTACGACGAGGTTTCGTCCCAAGGCTATGCGTGGGGCTATATCGGATCTTGCATCCCGTTCATCGTGTGCCTGGTCATCGTGCTGTTCGGCAGCAGCTTCGGCATCGGGCAGCTTGACGGCATCCGCATCTCGTTCGTCATCACCGCGGCGTGGTGGCTGGTGTTCTCCGTGCCGGTGCTGCTCGACGTGCACCAGACGCACTTCAAGGCGCGCGAGGAGCACTTGTTCCGCCATACGCTCAAGGGCTTGGCGGGCACGTGCAAGAAGATCGCGCGCGACAAGCGCCTGCTCATGTTCATGCTGGCGTTCTTTTTCTACATCGACGGCGTGCACACCATCATCACCATGTCCACCAGCTACGGCACCGACCTGGGCATCGACTCCACGCAGCTGGTGTTGGCGTTGCTGGTGACGCAGTTCGTGGCGTTCCCGTCCGCCATCGCCTACGGGCGTCTTGCCGGGCGCTTCGGCACCAAGCGCATGCTGCTGATCGCGGTGTTCGCGTACTTCTGCATCACGCTGTTCGCCGCGTTCTTCCTGCGCTCCGCCGCCGAGTTCTGGGTGCTGGCCGTGTGCGTGGGCCTGTTCCAGGGCGGCATCCAGGCGCTGTCGCGCAGCGAGTTCGGCAAGCTCATCCCGAAGGAGAACGCCAACGAGTACTACGGCTTCTTCGATATCTTCGGCAAGTACGCCACCATCATGGGGACGCTGCTGGTAAGCGTGTTCACCCAGCTCACGGGCTCAAGCAGCTACGGCGTCCTTAGCGTGGCCGTGCTGTTCATCGTCGGCTTCGTCCTGCTTTGGAAGATGCCCGAGGAGGACGCCCGCTAGCCCTCCCTCGCAGCTTGCCCCTCCGCTTAGGCGCTTCGCCGTCCGCATTTGCCGCCCGCCAGGCTGCTTCGCCTCCTGCGTTGCACCGCTAGCCGCCTGCCACGCCGCTTCGCTTCCTGCGTTGCACAGTTCGCCGCCCGCCTCCCGCAGCTCGCCCTCTTGCCTGGTCCTCCCACCGCCTGCGTCGAGCTCGTCGTCCCCGCGTGTGCTAATCTGGCGGTTGCGGTTTTTCCGCATATGATGATTTGTCTCCGGCCGCTCGTGCGCTTGCGCGGGCGGCCGCCGCGCTGTGGGGGCGCGGGTGGAAGAGGGGGTGCGCCGCAATGCGCGCATCCGGGAAGGGGAAAGGCGCAATGGAAGCGGCTATCGAGCGTTTCTTCAAGGTGGGCGAGCGCGGCAGCTCGTTGGGCACGGAGGTGATGGCGGGACTTACCACCTTCCTGACCATGGCCTATATCGTGGCGGTCAACCCCGCCATGATGGAAGCGGCGGGCATCCCGTTCAACGCCGCGCTCACGGCCACGTGCTTCGGCGCCGCTGTCATGACGGCGGCCATGGGCCTGATCGCCAACCGGCCCATCGCGCTGGCATCGGGCATGGGCATCAACGCCATCGTGGCCTTCACGCTGTGCGGGTCGATGGGGCTCGACTGGCGCATCGCCATGGGCGTGGTGTTCTTAGAGGGCGTCATCATTCTGGTGCTGGTCATGCTGGGCTTGCGCGAGGCGGTCATGGACGCCATCCCCGTGGCGCTGCGCCAGGCCATCGGCATCGGCATCGGCCTGTTCGTGGCGTTCATCGGTCTGAAGGGCGGCGGCATCCTGGCGCCCGACTCCTCCACGCTCGTCACCATGGGCAGCCTGACCGAGCCCACGGCCACAGTGTCCGTGGTGTCCATCGCGCTTGCCATCATATTGACGGTGCGCGGCACGAAGGGCGGCCTGCTCATCTCCATCGTGGTGGCCACCATCGTGGGCATCCCGCTCGGCGTGACGGCGCTGCCCACCGAGTTCGATTTCGTTCCCGACTTCAGCGCGCTGTGCGCCCCGTTCCAGCAGCTGCCCGACGGCAGCGGCCTGGCCATCGTGCAGGTGTTCGTGCAGCCCGTGCTGCTCATGTTCGTGTTCAGCCTGCTCATGAGCGACTTCTTCGACACCATGGGCACCATGATGGCGGTGGGCCAGCAGGGCGGCTTCGTCGACGAGGACGGCAACGTGGAGAACACGCGTGAGATTCTCATGGTCGACTCCGTGGGCGCTATCGTCGGCGGCTTCGTCGGCGCAAGCTCCATCACGTCGTTCGCCGAGTCCACCTCGGGCGCGGCGGCCGGCGCGCGCACGGGCCTGTCCAACATCGTGGTGGCCCTGGCGTTCTTCGTCTGCGCGTTTTTAGCTCCCATCATCGGCATGGTGTCGAGCTCGGCCACCTGCGGCGCGCTGGTGGTTGTGGGCTACCTTATGATGAGCGACATCGGCAAGATCGACTGGGGAAGCCTTAAGGCGGCCATCCCCGCGTTCGTCACCATCATGGGCATCCCGTTCACCTATTCCATCACCAACGGCATCGGCTTCGGCTTCATCACCTACGTGGTGGTGAAGGTGACGCAGGGCCATTGGCGCGACGTCAAGCCGCTCATGTGGATCGTGTCCGCGGCGTTCCTGTTCACGTTCGTCGCATTCTCGTAGGCGGTTGCGCGTTGCCCGGGTCGCAGGGCTTGGGCTGAGCGTGGCGAAGGGGGCGGCGAAGATCGCGCGGCCTCCTCGTGTCTCGGACGGCGCCTGCTGGTCGATCGCGCCCCCCCGGCCGGCGCTCGTCGTGCGCTTGCTGGTCGATCCCGCCCCCGGCCGGCGCTCGTCGTGCGAGTCTCGCGTTCCGAGCCCTCATCCGGCCCCCGGCTATCCCGCAAACCGATAATGCGCTGCCGCTTGGCCCGATATCGCCAGCTCGTCCATACGTTCGCTGTGAAAAAACAACCTCGCAACCATCGTTTGACGCGGTGGTTACGAGGTTGTTTGCTATAGTGGCAAACAATCGAAACCCCGTCCGAAAAAGGAAACGCATGTCGCTAATCGTATGCAAATTCGGGGGCACGTCCGTTGCAAGCCCCGAGCGCATCCAAATGGTTGCGAAGAAGCTGATCGCGAAGAAGCAGGCCGGCCATGACGTGGTCGCCGTGGTGTCCGCCATGGGCAAGACCACCGACGAGCTGGTGGGCCTGGCAGCCGCGCTCAACGACAACCCGCCGCTGCGCGAGATGGACCGTCTGCTCTCCACCGGCGAGCAAGTGTCCATGTCGCTTCTGGCCATGGCCATCGAGGCGCGCGGCTACAAGGCCATGAGCTTCACCGGCCGTCAGGCTGGCATTGAGACCGACAAGTTCCACAACAAGGCGAAGATCGTCATGGTGCACAGCGAGCGCGTGCGCGATGCGCTCGAGCGCGGCGCCATCGCCGTCGTCGCCGGCTTTCAGGGCGTCGACGCCGATGGCGACATCACCACGCTCGGCCGCGGCGGCTCCGACACCACGGCCGTGGCCGTGGCGCACGGCCTGAATGCCGACGTGTGCGAGATCTACTCCGACGTGGACGGCGTCTACACCGCCGACCCGCGCATCTGCCCGCGCGCGAAGAAGCTCGACGCCATCAACTACGACGATATGCTGGAGCTTTCCGGCTCCGGCGCCGGCGTCCTGCAGATGCGCGCCGTCGAGTTCGCCCGCAAGTACAACGTGGTCATCCATTCCCGTTCGGCGTTCTCCGACGCCGAGGGCACCTATGTCAAGGAGGAAACCGACATGATGGAGGAAGCCGTCATCACCGGCATCGCACACGACACGTCGGAAGTGAAGGTCACCATCCGCGGCGTGCCCGACATGTCCGGCGTCGCAGCCAAACTGTTCAGCGCCTTGGCGGGCAACCAGGTGAGCGTGGACATGATCATCCAGAACGTGTCCGAGGACGGCATCACCGACATCAGCTTCACCTGCCCGGGCGCCGACGAGAAGCGCGCCTGCGAGACGGTGGAGCGCATCCTTCCCGATGTCAACGCGCGCGAATATGTGGTCGACGAGGACATCGCCAAGGTCAGCATCGTGGGCACGGGCATGAAGTCCAGCCCCGGCATCGCCGCCAAGGCGTTCCAGACCCTCGGCGAGAACAACATCAACATCCTGGCCATCTCCACGTCGCCCATCCGCCTGTCCGTGGTGGTCGACGGCGCCCAGACCGCTGCTGCGGTGCGCTGCCTGCACACGGCCTTCGGCCTGGACTCCGATAGCGTGTTCGAGGAGACGCAGCTGTCCGCGGAGGAGATCGCCGCCAAGATGAACAAGGGCAGGTAGCTGTAGCTCCGTCTGCCTGACGGCAGCCGGACTGCTCGACGTTGCGGCCGACCGTGGCACCCCGCCTTCGCACGAGCCCAAGGGCTCACGTACCGAGGCCTGTCATACGGTGGCCGCACCGCTTGGAGCCGCGGGGGTGCGAAGCATCCCGCGGCTCCTTTCCCATTGCGCGCAGGCAGGGGCCGGCGCGCGTCCCTCAAGGCAATATGGGGCGCAAAAGCACCCATCATTGACGATATATCAACCCGGAACGTGAACGAGGAGGACCTCATGGCTTGGACGAAAGTTATGCCGGCTAACCCGGTGGTTGCGGTTTGCGGCGCTACGGGCGCCGTCGGCAACGAGTTCTTGAATGTGCTGCACGACCTGGATTTCCCCGCGTCGAAGGTCATCGCGCTGGCTTCCGCGCGTTCCGCTGGTAAGAAGCTGCCGTTCAAGGGTTGCGGCCAGGTTCCCGCAGGCGAGCTGACCGTGCAGGAGATGGCCCCCGAGTCGTTCGAGGGCGTCGACATCGCGCTGTTCTCCGCCGGCGGCTCCGTGTCGAAGGCCATGCGCGATGCCGTGGTCTCCCATGGCGCCGTCATGATCGACAACTCCAGCGCGTTCCGCATGGACGAGGACGTGCCGCTGGTGGTGCCCGAGGTGAACCCCGGTGACGTGAGCTGGCATAACGGCGTCATCGCCAACCCGAACTGCTCCACTATCCAAATGGTGGTCGCGCTCAAGCCGCTCTACGACCTGGCTCGCATCACCCGCGTTGTCGTCTCCACGTACCAGGCGGCATCCGGCGCCGGCGCCCCGGCCATGGCCGAGCTGTACGATCAGACGCGCGAGTTTTTGGACGGCAAGCCCGAGGACGAGCTGACCATCAAGGCGTTCAAGCACCGCATCGCGTTCAACACCATCCCGCACATCGACGTGTTCCTGGACGACGATTCCACGAAGGAAGAGTGGAAGATGGTCGCGGAGACGAAGAAGATCATGGGCGACGAGGGCGTGCGGGTGGCCGCCACCTGCGTGCGCGTGCCCGTGCTGCGCTGCCACGGCGAGTCCATCAACGTCGAGTTCGTCGGCGACGTGCCGCCCGAGGCCGCTCGCGAGGCGCTTGCCGCCGCGCCGGGCGTCACCGTCATGGACGACCCCGCTAACGACGTGTATCCCATGCCGGGCCTGCTGGCCGGCACGAACGACACCTACGTCGGTCGCATCCGCCGCGACCCCACGGTCAAGCACGGCCTGGCCATGTGGGTTGTCGCCGACCAGATTCGCAAGGGCGCTGCGCTCAACGCCGTGCAGATCGCCCAGCTGCTGCTTCCGCAGGAGTAAATCGCCCAGCTGCTGTCTCCGCAGGAGTAAATTGCCTCGACAACGCAAAGGCCGAACGCTTCTTCTCGATGGTTAAGACCGAGCTTTACTACGATTGGGAGGGAGACGACCCCGATATCTTCGAGAGGGATTTGGAGGAGCTTATCGACTGGTATAGCAACGTGCGCATCAAGAGATGCCTAGACGGAAGCAGCCCAGACGAGTACAGGCTCAGCCGGGCCGCTTGATTCGCTTCTTTGCCGTTCAGGAAACGGGGTTCCCTGCAAAACTGGGACGGCTTAAATAAAGACTATGCCACTAGGGACTGGCTCCGGAACTCCTCCGGGGCCAGTCCCTTCGGTTTAACCTGGCGACACCGGGTGTTCCAATGGACGACATATGTGTCGAGGTTCGCCTTTAGGAGCTCGAGGTCGGGCGATGCCCTTCCCTGAAGGACTTGAAGTCTTTCTCCAACTCGCTCATATGCAGCCCTTCAGATCAACGCTTGCGATGCAATCCGAACCGAAGGCTGGCTAGACAGAACACTGATGGGGGCTGTACCATGCGGGTTGCTAGGTCCACGCGCTCGAGCCCATGCTCCTATTAGGTCATTGGCCGGCCTTGGTCGGGGCCGACGCGAGGCTCTTCGAGTTGAGGCCAGTCGCTGGAATCGACGGCAGTTCTTTAATGGGCCGTCGCGTCGGCTCATGCGCATTTTCGCCGATAACCCTCGTTGATAGCGCGATTCCCATTATCAGTATCTTTCAAATGGCCCAACACCTGATTGGCGGCGCCGTTGTCGAGGCGGTTTCCCTTGCGCGATGTGCGCAAAGGGGCAGTCGGTCGCACGGTCGGCGGTGCTTTCGCTTCTGCGCTAGGCGAACGGGCTATATTGCTTGCGCAAGGCGAATGGGCTTTATTGCTTGCGCTAGCCGAACGGGCTTTATTGCCTGCGATGGGCCGAGCGTGATCGGCTATTGGCTGGTATTGGTCATGGCGGGTGCGAATAACCGTGCGTTTTGGTCGTCTGGGGACAAAATGAACGATTAATCGCATGTTCAGGGCCTCGTAAAGACGGTGTGGGACTCAAAATTGCAAACCATCGTCAAAAATGTCCAATTCCCTGACACCCAGCGATGGTTTGAGGGGTTTTTGGACCTGCTGATTGCGAATAACCGTTCGTTCTGTCCAAGGGCGGCCAAAACGCACGATTATTCGCACGCTCAGGGCTTCGCAGAGATGGTGCAGGACTAAAAAGTGCGAAATATCGTCGAAAGTGTCCGACTCCCCCACGCTCGGAGATGGTTTGAGGGGCTTTTGCGCCTGCTGGTTGCGAACAATCGCGCGTTCTGTCCGAGGGAGGCCAAAATGAACGATTATTCGCAGTCGCGTTTGACTTTGCCTGCACGTGGGGAGCGCCGGTCTTGTCAAGGCGGTTGCTTACATGCTGCTAAGAGAATTACGCTGGCGTGTGCTTTTGTGCACTGGCGTTTGCTTCTGTGTGCTGGCGTGTGCTTTTGTGCGCTGGCGTTTGCTTCCGTAGGGCATGCCGCGGCGTTGCCCGTGCATTTCTTCTTGCCTTTTTTCGATTTGCCTCGCTGCAGCACGACGCCGCGGCTCCCCGTTTCTTGTGGGGCGGGGCGTTTGCTTGCGGGGCTGACGAGGTCTTTCGCTATAATGGGCCGCATGACTAAGAAACCGAAAAAGATACGCTTGGATGAGCTGCTGGTCGAGCAGGGGGTGTTCCCCGACGCCGGCACCGTGCTGCGCGCCGTTTTGGCGCACGAGGTGAAGGTGGACGATGCATACGTCACGAGCGCGGCCATCAAGGTCGCGCCCGATGCCGATATCGTAGTGAAGGGTCGCAAGAAGTTCGTCTCGCGCGGCGGGCACAAGCTGCAGGGCGCGCTCAACGCGTTCGGGCAGGACGTCTCGGGCATGCGCTGCATGGATATCGGCAGCTCGACGGGCGGATTCTCCGATTGCCTTCTGCAGGCCGGCGCCGGCAGCGTGGCGTGCGTGGACGTGAACTACGGGCAGCTGGCGTGGAAGCTGCGTCAAGACCCGCGCGTGGCGGTGTTCGAGCGCACCAACATCAAGCTGGCGGACCCCGTCGAGCTGGGTGCGCCGTTCGACTTGCTGGTGGCTGACCTGAGCTTTATCGGTCTGGCGGCCCTGGCGCCCACGTTCGCGCGGTTCGCGCAGGCGGGCACCATCTTCATCGGCCTGATCAAGCCCCAGTTCGAAAGCCAGCACGACGAAACCGATCACGGCATCGTGCGCGACGAGGCCGTGCGCCTGCGTACGGTCGACGAGGTGCGCGCGGCCTTGGAGGCCGCCGGCTTCGAATGCACGGGCGTCACCGAAAGCCCCATCACCGGCCACGAAGGCAACGTGGAGTACCTGGTCCGCGCGATTTTTCAGGGGTAGCAATCTGTCTATACGCGGTATACGGCGATGCCCGTGAAGTTGAATATGCGCTTGCCGTTGTCGTGTAACGCCACATATGCGCGGTCGGTCGTCCCGTCGTTGTTCACGATGGGCGCATAGTATTTGTGGCGATAGAGATGCGATGGATGCTTCATCTGACGTTCGTCGATAAGCGGCAGCTGATAGGCAACGAAGGGCGCCCCCGTGTTGCGCGGCGCGGCAAGGTTGCCCTCGCCTTCGCCGAACAGGATATCCGTGAGCGTATTCTTCTTGCCGTAGTCAAGGTACATGTTGACCAGCTGATCTTGCGTGAGAACGCAATGACCTGCGGAATCTCTCATGAGCTGCTTTTGCGTCAGGCCGCCGTCCTTGGTCGTGTGCACGTTCGCGGCGTTGGCGGCGATTTGCACCTGATGCCCCGGCACCTGGTAGTAGCGGATGTTATCGGCCCGTTTCACCAGCTTTTGCGCGGTGGCCATCGCCGCAACCTCGTTGGCGACGCCCGTTGCGGCGCCGTCGGCATCGTCATCTTCGGCAAGCAAGGTCAGCGCTGTCTCGGGCAGCGTGGCGGTTCCGAACAGGCCCTTCCAAAAGCCCAACCACTCGGCAAGCTCAGTCTTCTTCTCGGGGTCGTCTTTGATGGCCAGGTAGTGCTCGTTGAGGCAAAACGTCGAATAGTTGACGAGCGCCATGAAGTTCGACAACACTGAGCTTTGGAAGTTGGCGCGCATCTCGTATCCGTGGTGCTCCCACTTGTAGCTCAGCACCATGAGCTCGTCGAACGCGCCGAACAGGTTCTTGTTCGTGCCGGTGTAGCACTGCATAATCTCGTTGCCCAGGACGCCGGCCATGTCGTAAACGTATCTGCCGCACACCTGGTAGCGGGGGTTCGAGTACAGGTTCTCGGCGAACTCCTTGCGGCGGGCTTCCTTCTCGCTTCCATCGGGCAGCGCGTCGATGGATTCCACCATGCTGTTGAGCTTCGAGAGGTCCCATCGCATCTCGGCGGAGAACTTGCTGAGGTAATTGTTCACCTGCAGGTAGCAGGCCTGCTTGTCGAATTGGGCTATGACCTGCGCGATCTTGCGCTCGATGTCGTCGAGCTGCCCTTGGATCTCGGTAAGTTTCGCAATGATCTGCGCCGATTCGTCGTTGCCGCCGAACACCAGATCGAGCAGAGACGAGCTTCCGTAATCGAAGGCGCGCCCCGCCGTCTGCTCGCCGATGAATTTCAAGCCGGCGATCAACAGGTCGATGGCCTCGATCGCGACGTCGGCTTCGGGGGCAGGGTCTTCCGCGCCCAGCGCGGCCACGTCTTGTTGGAAGTCTTCGGCGGGCTGATCATTGGATGACACGTCGGGCTCGCCGTCGTTTTCCAGGGGTTCCCCGGGCGTGAAGGACAGCAGGTTCTCGTCGCTGTCATCGTCGGCCGTATCCTCCGTGTCGATGGTGGTGCTGCCTGCAGTCTCGTCTGCGTAGGCGGTTTGCGGGGCGAAGGGGTTGGTGGAGGCGGCGGTTGCGGAGGCGGTTCTGCTGCCGGCGGGCGCTTTCGCCTGCTGGGTGGTTGCGGCGCCGGTTAGGGCGGCGATGGCGTCTTCCCAGGCGGCATCGTCGTTCGCGGCCTCGAGCAGCGTACCGTGGCGCTGCTCGGCGGCCCCTTCGTCGCCGGTAATGGCCACGTGTGCGCCGCCGGCTCCTTCGCCGGACACCTGGGCCTCGAAGGGCGCGTCGACGTCGCCCACGGAGCTGTTCGCGTTGATGACCAGGTCGGCGCACGAGTCGCCCAGCGTGGCCCGTCCGATGCGCGCGCCGTCGTGCGCGACGGCGTCGCTTTTGCCGACGACGATGAGATGGTCGATCGACCCTTCGATATAGGCGGTCTTGATCGAGCCGAGGCTCAATACGCTGATGGTCGCGTCAGGTTGGATGGAAACGACGCCGTCGGAGTTCACGCCGTCGACGTTGAGCATGCGCAGCGTTCCCGTCACGATGACAGGGGACCCAAGCGGCGCCAACGTCAAGCAGCAGGGATCGGGGTTTTCGCCATTGCGATAGCAGAGCGCTATGGTGCCGTCGGCAAGGTTCGGGACCAGGGAAAGCGCCGCGCCCGAGAACGCGGTTCCCGCGGCGTCGCCGTTGATGAAGAAGCGCTGGCCATCTACGTGCAGCGTTACCTGGTCGGACTCGCCTGAGGAAGCGCCGCCTCCGTTGTTGTCCGCGCTGCATCCGAGCGAGGTGACGCCGGTGAAACCGAGCGCGCACGAGCCGATGAGCACGGCGGACGTTTTGATCATGGTGCGACGGGTGATGCCGTTCCCGGCGGGTCGAGCGTTGAAGCTTGCCATAGGGGCTCCTCCCCGAAGGTGAAAACGTTGCGCACATGATATGACATGCGCGATCGTTTTCGGAAGGGGTAGGCCCGCCTTTTTCGGCGGCGGATGGCGGTGGCTGGGCGGGCGCGAAGATGGGCGGCGCTGCCTTTGCCCGTTCGCTCGCGTTCCCCGGTGTTGGGCGGCGGCGGGGAACGGTGGGCAGCGGGCAGCAGCGGGCAGCGGTGGTCCTGGCGCCCTCATGTTTCCACCTTCGAACGATGCTGTTTCCAGCTGGTTAAGCACAGCGGCGGAAATAATCGCGTAACACGCGGCCTGCACACTGAATGCGGGCCGCTTACGTTCTCCGGCGGCCTTTTCATCCAGACGAAGGACCGCATATGAACGCTGAACTTACCGATCAAGCCGAGGCAGCCCGCGAAGCCGGGGCGGCCGCTGGTTTCACCGGCGCGCAATGCGCGAACGAAACGGCCGATTGCACGCATGCCGCACCCGCGGCAGCCGCAGTGCGCACGCCCGGCCTGTACCGATCCAGCTACGAACACGACGCGTGCGGCATCGGCGCGCTGGCCCACCTGAAGGGCCAGCGCAGCCATGCCATGCTCGACGATGCGCTTTCCGTGCTCGTGAACCTTGAGCATCGCGGCGGCACCGGCTTGGAGCGCAACACCGGCGATGGCGCCGGCGTGCTGTTCCAAATCCCGCACCGTTTCTTCCGTAAGGAAGCCCAGAAGGAAGGCCAGCTGCTGCCCGACGAGGGCGATTACGGCGTGGCCATGCTCTTCTTCCCGCACGACGACCCCACGGGCGTGCGCGATGCGAAGCGCACGTTCGAGGAGGGCTGCGCGAAGTGCGGCATCCCGCTGATGTTCTGGCGCGAGGTGCCCGTCGACCCGCACGACCTCGGTTCCACCGCGCAGGCGTGCATGCCCACCATCCTGCAGGCGTTCCTGCGCCGCCCCGCCGACGTCGACGCAGGTCAGGCGTTCGAGCGCAAGCTATATGTGTGCCGCCGCACCATCGAGCGCGCCGCCGACGCCAACCCGGCGCTTGCGGGCAAGATCTTCTACGTGTGCTCCATGTCGTCGCGCACCATCGTGTACAAGGGCATGTTGGTGGCCACGCAGATGCGCCGCTTCTTCACCGACCTCAACGACGCGGCGGTGGAGACCAGCCTGGCGCTCGTGCATTCGCGCTATTCCACGAACACCACGCCCAGCTGGGAGCGCGCGCATCCGAACCGCTACATCATCCATAACGGCGAGATCAACACGCTGCGCGGCAACATCAGCTGGACGCGCGCCCGCGAGCCGAAGCTGTACAGCCCAGCGCTGGGCGATGACCTGCGACAGGTGCTGCCCATCATCAATCGCGAGGGCTCGGACTCGGCGATCCTCGACAACGTGCTGGAGTTCCTGACCATGAACGGCCGTCCGCTCGACCGCGCCGTCACCATGATGATCCCCGAGCCGTGGGACCACAACGACCGTATCTCCGACAAGCGCCGCGCCTACGACGCGTACCAGTCCATGCTCATGGAGCCGTGGGACGGCCCGGCGGCCATCGCGTTCACCGACGGCCGCATGCTCGGCGCGGCGCTCGACCGAAACGGCCTGCGCCCGGCGCGCTACTACGTCACCCGTGACGACTGGCTGATCCTGTCGTCGGAGGTCGGCACCATCGACGTCGACCCGGCAAACGTGCTGCAGGCCGGTTGCCTGGGCCCCGGCGAGATGCTCGAGGTGGACCCGGGCCAGGGCCGCGTCATCTGGAACGACGAGATCCGCAACCGTTACGCCAACGAGAAGCCGTACCGCGATTGGCTGGACGAGGAGACGCTGGCGGTTGACGACCTGGAGGCCCCGGCGCCCGGCAAGCTGCCCGCCGAGCGCGACGCGAACGTGGGTTTCACGCGCCGTTTGGCGAAGCTGGGCTACCATTACGACGACGTGCAGGAGCTAGTGCGCCCCATGGCCGAGCAGGGCAAGGTGCCCCTGGCATCCATGGGCACCGACGCCCCGCTGGCGTGCCTGTCGAAGCGCCAGCGCAGCTTCTTCGATTACTTCAACCAGCTGTTCGCCCAGGTCACGAACCCGCCGATCGACGCGCTGCGTGAAAGCTTCGTCACCAGCAGCGTGCTGTACGTGGGCAACCACGGCAACATGCTCGAGGACTGCCGCGACACGTGCCGCCTGGTGCGCCTGGAAAGCCCCATGCTCACGCATGACGAGTTCGATCGCCTGTGCGCCATCGATCGCGTTGGCTTCAAGACGCAGCGCTTCGTGTGCGCCTATGACCGCGTTGCCGCCGAGGGCGCGCTCGAGGCGGCGCTCGACGAGCTGTGCATCGACGTCGAGCAGGCGGTGCGCGATGGCGTGAACCTGGTCGTGCTGACCGACTGCACGGCGGAAGGCGAAGTGCCCATCCCCAGCCTGCTGTCGTTGGCTGCCGTGCACAACCATCTGATCGCCGTGGGCCTGCGCACCGACGCCGACCTGATCGTCGAGACCGGCGACGCGATGCGCGCGCACGATTTTGCCTGCTTGGTGGGTTATTCCGCGTCGGGCATCTACCCGTATGCGGCGCACGAGTGCATCCGCGACCTGTGCGAGCGCGGCGAGATCTCGATCCCCGGCGATGAGGCCGTGGCCAACTATGATCGGGCCGTTGTGGCCGGCATCACCTCCATCATGTCGAAGATGGGCATCTCCACGATGCAGGGTTACCACAGCGCGCAGATTTTCGAGATCTTGGGCTTGGACGATTCCCTGGTGGAGAAGTACTTCACGCACACCTCCACCCGCATCGGCGGCCTGGATGCCGCCGGCGTGCAGCGCGAGCTCAACGAGCGCTACGACAGCGCCCTGGCCCTGGAGAAGAGCCCCTCGCCCGAGCAGCTTCCCACGCTCGGCGTTACCGCATGGCGCCCGCTTGGCGGCGAGGAGCACCTGATAAACCCGCAAATCATCTACCTGTTGCAACGCGCGTGCCGCGAGGGCGACTGCGACCTGTTCCGCGAATACAGCGCCGCGTGCCACGTGCCCGGGCGTGCGGTCACGCTGCGCGATCTCATGGACTTCGCGCCGACGCGCCAGCCGGTGCCGCTCGACGAGGTCGAGCCCGCGAGCGAGATCGTCAAGCGCTTCAACACCGGCGCCATGAGCTACGGCTCCATCTCCAAGGAAGCGCACGAGTGCCTAGCAATCGCCATGAACCGCCTTGGTGGACGCAGCAACACCGGCGAGGGCGGCGAGGACCCGGCGCGCGAGACGCCGCTTGCCAACGGCGACAGCAAGTGCAGCGCTATCAAGCAGGTGGCGTCGGGCCGTTTCGGCGTGACCAGCCGCTACCTGTCGAGCGCCATCGAGATCCAGATCAAGATGGCCCAGGGCGCAAAGCCCGGCGAAGGCGGCCACCTGCCCGGAAAGAAGGTGTACCCCTGGATCGCGGAGGTTCGCCGCTCCACGCCGGGCGTGGGCCTGATCTCCCCGCCGCCGCACCATGACATCTACTCCATCGAGGACCTGGCCGAGCTCATCTTCGACCTGAAGAACGCCAACCCCGATGCGCGCGTGTCGGTGAAGCTGTGCGCGCTGGCGGGCGTGGGCACCATCGCCACGGGTGTGGCGAAGGGCGGTGCCGACAAGATCACCATCGCCGGCCACAACGGCGGCACGGGCGCGGCCCCGCGCGACTCCATCTACCATGCGGGCATCCCGTTCGAGATCGGCCTGGCGGAAACCCAGCAGACGCTTCTGCGCAACGGCCTGCGCAGCCGCGTGGTGGTGGAAACCGACGGCAAGCTCATGTGCGGCCGCGACGTGGCCATGGCGGCCCTGCTCGGCGCCGAGGAGTTCGGCTTCGCCACTATGCCGCTGGTGGCCATGGGCTGCATGATGCAGCGCGATTGCCAGCAGGATACCTGCCCGGTGGGCATCGCCACGCAGAACTGCAAGCTGCGCGGCTGCTTCGCCGGTAAGCCCGAGTACGTGGTGAACTTCATGATGTTCGTGGCCGAGGAGCTGCGCGAGATCATGGCCGAGCTGGGCTTCCGCACCGTCGACGAGATGGTCGGCCATCCCGAGTGCCTGCGCCAGGTGGAGGTGCCCGGCAACTGGAAGGCCAACGAGATGGACCTGTCCGACATGCTGGCGCCCGCGACCTGCGAGTTCGGCCGCGCCATCCCCGGCGCGGACGGTCGCCACTTCCTGCCGTCCATGGCGGCGGATTGCCAGCTTGACAAGTCGCTCGACGCCACGCTGTTCATCCCGTACACGGCCAACGCGCGCGAGCACCTGGAGCCTATCCGCTTCCGCGCCGACATCGACAACGTGAACCGCTGCGTGGGTACCATGCTGGGCAGCCAGGTGACGCGTCAGCATCCCGAGGGCCTGCCTGAGGGGTCCATCACTGTGGACTGCGACGGCTCCGGCGGCCAGAGCTTTGGCGCTTTTTTGCCCCGCGGCGTGACGCTCAACATCACCGGCGACGCCAACGACTACTTCGGCAAGGGCCTTTCCGGCGGCATCCTGACGGTGCGCCCGCCCGAGACCGCCACGTACAAGTTCGACGAGAACGTGGTCGTCGGCAACGTGGCGTTCTACGGCGCCACCAGCGGCAAGGGCTTCGTCAACGGCCTGTCCGGCCAGCGTTTCGCCGTGCGCAACTCCGGCGCCACCGTGGTGGTGGAGGGCGTGGGCAACCACGGCTGCGAGTACATGACCGGCGGCGTGGCGCTGATCTTGGGCGAGGTCGGGCCGAACTTCGCGGCCGGCATGTCCGGCGGCGTGGCGTACGTGTACGACAAGTTCGGCACGCTGGCGGCCAACTGCAACCTGGACATGGTGCGCCTGTGCGAGCCGCCCGCCGACGAGATCGAGCTGATCCGAGGCCTGATCGAGGAGCATGCCGAGCGCACGCAAAGCCCGCGCGGCATCAAGCTGCTGTACCAGTTCAACACGCTGAAGCGCCACTTCGTGAAGGTCATCCCGCGCGATTACGAGCGCGTGATGAACGTGGTGGCCGAGGCCGAGGCGGCAGGCAAATCGCGCACCGATGCGCTGCAGATCGCATTCGATGCCATGACGGAAGGGAAGTAGGAGATGGGAAAGCCCGGAGCATTTTTGGAACACGGCCGCTGCGCCCACAGCCTGCGTCCCGTGCAAGAGCGAAGCCGCGATTTCGACGAGCTGTACGAGCCCGTGCCGGAGGAGCGGACGCGTGAGCAGGCAAGCCGCTGCATGGCATGCGGTGTGGCGTTTTGCCAGGCGGGAGCGCCGTTTGGGAAGGCAAGGCCTTCCGGCTGCCCGCTGCACAACCTGATCCCCGAGTGGAACGATCTGGTGTGGCGCGGCCAGTGGGAACAGGCTGCCGAGCGCTTGGCGCTGACCAGCCCCATGCCCGAGTTCACCAGCCGCGTGTGCCCGGCCTTGTGCGAGGCGGCGTGCAACCTTGCCCGCAACGACGAGGCCGAGACCATCCACGACAACGAGCGCGCAATCTCCGACTGGCAGTGGGCCCATGGCGGCCCGCGCCGCTTCGAGCCGGCGGTCCCGGACGCGCCGAGCGTCGTCGTGGTCGGTTCGGGTCCGGCGGGTCTGGTGGCCGCTTGGGATCTGGCGCGCCGCGGAGCGCGCGTGTGCGTGGTCGAGCGCCACGACCGCGCCGGCGGCCTGCTCATGTACGGCATCCCGAACATGAAGCTGGACAAATCGGTGGTGAAGCGCCGCACCGACCTGATGGCTGAGCTGGGTATCGAGTTCCGTCTGGGCGTCGACGCGGCCGATGCCGATGTGGCCGCGGGGCTGGTCGCGGAGTTCGACGCCGTGGTGGTTGCCGCGGGCGCCTGCAAGGCTCGCGGCGTGGGAGCGGAAGGCTTCGACGCCGGCGTTGCCGCGGGGGATGTGGTGTACGCGGTGGATTACCTGACCGAGCAGACGCGCGCCTTGCTCGAGGGCCGCAAGCCGGCCATCAGCGCCGAGGGCAAGGATGTGGTGGTCATCGGCGGCGGCGATACGGGTAACGACTGCATGGGCACTGCGGTGCGCCAGGGCGCGCGCACGGTTCGCCAGCTGGAATATGGCCCGCGTGCGCCGAAGGAGCGCGCGGCGTCGAACCTGTGGCCTGAATGGCCCAACGTCGCCAAGACGGACTACGGCCAGGAGGAAGCTATCGCGTTGCAGGGCGATGACCTGCGCGAATGGTGCGCCGATACGCAGAAGGTGCTGCTGGATGGCGCCGGGCATGTGCGCGGTCTGCAGGTGCGCTCGTTCGACTGGTCCGCTGGCAAGCCCGAGCCTGTGGAAGGCTCCGAGCGCGAGGTCGATGCGCAGCTGGTGCTGGTGGCCTGCGGTTTCGCGGGTCCGGAAGACGGCGTGTTCGATGCGTTCGGCGTGCCGTTGGCAACGCAGGGCCGTCCGCTTCCGGTGATGGCCGCCGGTGATTCGCATCGCGCCATGCGCGCCGCCGTGGGCAAGGACGACGCTGCCGTGTACGTTGCCGGCGATGCCCGCACGGGCAGCAGCCTGGTGGTCAACGCCATGGCCGACGCCCTTAAGTGCGCAGCCGAGGTAGCTGGCGACCTGGGGTTGTAGGGCGCGGGCAGGGCTGAGCCGGGCGTTGGAGGTCAAGTTGCGGGGAAGCGGACGGTTTGCCCTGCTTCCCCGTTCGGTGCCTAAGCTGTGGCGAAGTTAGCCGAATATCGGATGCATTATTGCGCTTCCCTGATTCGTGCAATAGCATATTCAGCTACTGTTAATCACAACGAAATCGGAGTCGCATGTCTCGTCGCCAAGCCACCTCACGCATCCTCTTCATCTGCCACGGCAACATCTGCAGGTGACGGAGAATCAGCAGGTCAATTGCGGTTTCGGGTCTTCTCTGAGTGAAATCTACACTTTTTTACGCCGGTGGAGTCCCACTAACGACAAATCTTGAATTAATGCATATGGTCTCTCGTCGAATCATTTAGCTTGCCCATCGTTTGTTTCTCGAAAGACGCATGGAGAAATATATAATGATTTATACGTATACAATTATCACCCATGACAAAGAATTGAACGCGAGAGGTTAAATGTCGGATCATTCCCTAAATAGAGGCTTCAAACCGTTCTTGCGGTGGGCTGGCGGAAAGAACTGGCTAATAAAATACCTACCGGATTTGATCAAAGACCTTGATTTCAATAATTACCATGAACCGTTTTTCGGCGGTGGCTCTGTGTTCTTTGCTTTATCTCCAGATGAGGCAATCCTCTCCGACATCAACGAAGAGCTCATTAATGCATACGTGGAAGTTCGTGATAACGTTGAGAGCGTAATCGAGATTATTGACGGATGGGACGTAAATGAGGATCAGTATTACGCCATTCGGTCGGAAGAACCAGATGATGCGATACAAAGAGCTGCCCGATTTATTTATCTGAACAGAACATCGTTCAATGGCATTTATCGAGTCAACCGTAAAGGTCAATATAACGTGCCTTACGGGAAAAATGACGACTATAGATTTGATTTTCAACGAATTCGTCATGCGAGTGAGGCCCTTCAGGGGGCAAAGCTATTCACGCGTTCCTTTGAGGAGTCGCTAAAGGATGTAAAAGCCAGAGATCTTGTATTTCTCGATCCGCCATATACGGTTGCGCACAACAACAATGGCTTTATCGAATACAACAAAAAGCTCTTCTCTCTCGAAGATCAATTTAAATTGAAGAATTGTATCGATGTTCTTTCTGGGCTCGGCGCCTTCTATATTCTTACGAACGCCCATCATGAAGTAATTGATGGCTTGTTTTCTCCCGGCAGTATCAAACTGGCTGTTTCTCGAAGCAGCACTTTAGGCGGTCGTAATGCTCGTCGAGGGAACACTCAGGAATACATATTTACTAATATTCCTCAAGCGAGGATAGGGGATATCGATGGACTGGCTTAGTGAAATCGTCTCTGGGAAAGAGCTGGATTCCGCCAAACGCGAACGGACAAAGGACTATGTTTTTACAACACAGGTCGAGGAAGCTCAAGCTCGATATGAGTCGGAGGGCTGGGAATTTGACCGAACGCTCGCAAGAAGGCGAGTAAAACTAAAAAAGAAAAAACCCGCTGATGAGATCTTTGAGAATCGTGTTTGGACCATGCTGTATAAGCTTGGCTTTTCTCACATGAACAGAGACAGATTGTTTTCTGTTGACTATTCCCAAAACGGAAGATCTTCAAGCAAGCAGATTGATGTCCTTGCAGCGGATAACGAAATCCTTCTGTTAATCGAGTGTAAATGCGCAAACAGACCAGGTACTCAGAGTAACTTTAAGACCGATATCGAAGCAATCGCTGATTACAGGCGACATGTGTTTAACCAGCTTAAGCAAAAATTTCCAACCCAGAAAATGGTTTGTGTATTCGCAACAAGCAATTATGAGCTAGGTGACAAGAACAAGGACTTGCTTGCAGCAAAAAACATCAAGCATTTTGATGAAACCGCCATCGAATATTATGAGGCTCTTGGGAAAACGTTAGGAAAGGCAGCGAGATATCAGCTGCTAGGTAACCTATTCGCTAATCAAGAGATAACCGGGATGGATACAAGGGTTGCAGCAATCAAAGGGAAAATGGGAGGGCGTACTTACTACTCGTTTTCGATTGAGCCCTCCAAGCTTCTTAAGATGTCATACATCCTCCATCGAAATAGCGCTCAACCTGATGAAGTCTTGCCTACATATCAAAGGCTTATCAAGAAGGGACGCCTGAAGGATATTCAAAAATTCGTTAACGACGGAGGTTTTTTTCCGAACTCCATCATTGTCAATGTCGCAAATGAATCGCCGCGTTTTGAGCAAGCGCCGAAAAAGAATCAACCAAACGGCTCTGATTCGAGAATCGGAATATTGGAGCTTCCTAAGAAATATCGATCTATTTACGTTATCGATGGCCAGCATAGGCTTTACGGATATGCAGATAGCGATCATGCTGAATCAGACATTATTCCTGTTGTTGCTTTCTACGATATGGATAATACTGAGCAAATAAAGATGTTTATGGACATCAATGAAAAGCAGAAAGCCGTTCCTCAGACATTGCGGACTACGCTAAATGCTGATTTGCTTTGGGATGCAGAGGATGTTTCCGATAGGCAAAAAGCACTGCGCTCACGAATTGCGCAAGACCTTGGAGAAATTAAACGTTCTCCATTATACGATAGAGTCATTGTTGGAGAAAATACAAAAGGGCCCCATCGTTCGATAACACTTCCGTTTATTGACAACGCTATTGATAAAGCTGGATATCTGGGTAAATACCAAAAAGGGTCCATGCTCCAAGATGGCCTTTTCGAATACGGAAATATCGACATGTCTTACAAGAGAATTTTCAATTATTTGATTGGTTGCCTGGCGTATGTAAGAGACGCTAGCCCTGATGAATGGGAGCGCTCGAACAAGGAAGGGGCCGTATTCACTGTTAATGTAGGCATATATGCCCTCATTCGTATCTGCGCGGACATCCTGCAGCATCTTCGCGATTCCAATGCAATCGATATTAGGAATACCGAAATAGATGATTTGGTCGAGGATGCATCATTTTATTTGTTGCCATTGGTGAATCATATAGAACATCTTGATTGCGAACAGCGGGATTCTTTTACAAAAAAATATGGAGGCAATGCTACCAAGGACTGCCATTTCAAATTCAGGAAAATCGTGCATGATGCTCATGAAGAATTTGCGCCTGAGGGGCTAAGCGACTGGATAAGAGACAATAGCATGCAATACAACGAAGATTCGATTTCGAAATTGACCGCAATTGAAGAACGCATCGCTAACGATTTTGAGAAGCTCCTGAGCCAGGAATACGGCACCGATTGGTTGCGTATCGGTGTCGACAAGCCAGTTTTTAGCGCGCTTAACAAACGTGCGTCTGATCGGGAATTCGACACGGGAGTTAAACAAGAGCCATGGCGTGAGGTGACGCTGGAGGAATGTCGCAAAGTTGCAACATGGTCTCAGAATTGGAGCAGGCTGTTTAAGATCTATTTCGAGCGACTTATTGGTGACGGAAAGGCGCATAACAAGACCGATTCTACTGAATGGATGTCGAACCTGAGTACAGTAAGAAAGCAGCTGCTTACCACGAAAAACTATAGCGTGAGCCATGATCAACATGAGCTTATATGCGACTACTATGACAAGCTTCAGTCATTGGACATCATGGCTCTGTAGGTGAAGCTTCGTTTTCGCTTCCAGGGACTAGGGACATGCGTCGTAGAGGATAAATCGGGCGGAGCCTTGCGGCCTCGCCTGATTTGCGTTTAGACCAGCTCGCGACTCATCGCGTTGATGCGGGGGTGTTTTATGTCAAGCAGGCAATGAACAAAGGGGGATGCTGACAAAATTCCGTACCAACTAGGTGTCAGGGAGGTGGAGTGGGCATGATGAACTGGACACCAGGTTAAGAGCGAAAGGTGTTCAAGACGACCCAAAGAAGAAAGCGATACGACAGGCAGTTTAAGGTCTCGGCGGCAAAGGTGGTCCTGTCCGGGGAGATGACGGTCAAAGACCTATCGGAGGAGCTCGGCACAAAGGACTCGACGCTGAGAAGATGGGCCCGCGAATATGAGGAGATGGGAGACGACGCGTTCCCTGGAAACGGCTCTCCGAAGATCGACAAGGACTACGAGATCGCGAAGCTCAAGAAGAAGGTCGAGGAGCTCGAGCGCGAGAACGAGATGCTAAAAAACTCCGGGCTTTCTTGAGTCAAGACCATGCGCGAGGTTCGGGTTCCTCGAAGAGCATAGGGGCGAGATCGGCCCCATCAAGAAGGCATGCGGGCTGATGAAGGTCTCGAATCCGGTTTCTACGAGTATCTCTCCCGGAAGAAATCAAACGCCCAGATAGAGCGAGCGGCACAAGGGCCGCTACGGCTGCCGGCGCATCGACCGCGAACTGCGAAAAAGCGGCATCGCCGTGAGCGAGAAGCGCGTGCTCCATATCATGCAGAAGCTCGGGCTCGCCGGAAGGGGCGCGGCCCGAAAACGCCGCATCCAGAAGAAGGTCGAGCCGGGAGACCCTCGGCTGAACCTGGCAGAGCGCGCTTTCTCCGCTGGCGGGCGCGACAGGCTTCGGGCGGGCGGCATCGCCCACATGCCCGCAAGAGAAGGGCGGCTCTATCTCGCAGCCGCGATAGACGCCTTCTCCCGCAAGGTCGTGGGCTGGTCGATGTCCGGGCGCATCGCCGAGAAGGTCGCGATCGACGCGATAGGGCAGGCGGTTGGCAGGGAGGGTCCGCCAGACGACGGCGGCCTCGTCTTCCATGACGACCAAGGCGCGCAGCACGCCTCCCGTTCCTTCCAGCGATGCCTGGACTCGCATGGCATAGCCCAGTCGGCATCAAGGCCCGGCACGCCGCCGGGCAACGCGGTGGCCGAGCCGTTCTTCAAGACGCTGAAAAGGGAATTGGCGGAAGAGAGGGGTTATGGGACGAGGGACGAGGCCGAGCAGGACATCTTCAAGCACATAGAGCCCTGTTGCAATATGGTGCGCATACATTCCGCCTTGGGCTACATGTCTCCAGTGGAATACGAGCGGCAATACGCTTGAGGATCCTTAAAAGAAAGTCCAGTTTATCCTTCCCACTCCAAGGACGTCACATGTATTCGCACGAGGACAAGATGGGGGCGAACGAGCTCTACCTTAGATACCACCGGAGCACGGCGGCGGTCATAAACGAGCTCGGCTATCCTAACTGCCAAACCCTCAGGCTGTGGTACATGGAGCTCGAGGAAAACGGGGGCTTGAGCCGAGGGTGCCACCAGCGCTATGATGATCTCCGGAAGAAAGCCGTTGACGACCGCTTCTTCGATCGCGGGGCAATGCTTCGCCCGCGCCGTCCGCCATCTCGGATATCCGAAATCCAAGGAATCGCTCGGAGAGATGAGTCCGCTGCGGTACAGGTGGTCGCTCAATCCAGCGGCATGAGCGCTTTTGTATGGAAAACGTCAGCATCCCCCCCAATGCCGGGGTCATGGTTGACGGGTACAGATGCCTAAGCTGTGACGAAGTTAGCCGAATATTGGATGCATTATTGCGCTTCCTTGATTCGTGCAATAGCATATTCAGCTACTGCTAATCACAACGAAATCGGAGTCGCATGTCTCGTCGCCAAGCTATCTCACGCATCCTCTTCATTTGCCACGGCAACATCTGCAGGTCGACCATGGCCCAGTTCGTGATGCAGGACCTGGTGAACAAGGCAGGGCTGGCCGACGTTCTGCGCGTCGATTCCGCCGCCACCACCAACGATGAAATCGGGCATCCGCCGCATCATGGCACGGTCGACAAGCTCAAGCAGGTGGGCGTGCCGGTGCTGCCGCATCGCGCCCGCAAGGTCCGCGCCGACGAGTACGACGAGTGGGACCTGTTCGTGTATATGGATGACGAGAACGAGCGCCATCTGAGTCGCATCTTCGGAAGCGACCCGGAGGCGAAGTGCGTGCGTCTGCTCGCGTTCGCGCCCGGTGCGGGGCTGGTCGGCGAGGACGGGAAGGTCTTGCCCGACGCGCAGGACGCCCATGCGATCGCGCAAGCCGGCGCGAATGCCGCCGACGTGGCCGATCCCTGGTTCACCGGCAACTTCGACGACACCTACCGCGACGTGTTGGCCGGCTGCAAAGGCCTTCTGACCTGGTGCCGGGCGCAATAGTGGGGAGTTTGCATACGCAGAAGGGCTTGCGTGCAAGGGGTCTTTTGGCAAGCGGGGAGACACGGGGCCAAAAGGTTGGGCGCAAAAGCCATCGCGCGTAAAGGGAAATTCCCGTAGAAACGGGGCCGTCGGCAGATATGCCAGCGGCCCCGTTCTCGTTCCTGCGAAATCGCTTTCTATGCTCGTTGCTTGCCGGTGAAGCGGTCGACGTCGATGCAGTAGATGTTTGCGCGGGCGAGCGCCTGGTCGGTGAAGTCGGTCGAGGCTTCGGGCGCCAGGTGCTGCATGATGCGCGTGAGGCCGTAGCGCTTCGCTTCGATCCCCTGGATGTGATGGATGGTGCCCGTGCCCATGATGGAACGGTACGCGTACGAATATGCGCAGGCGTACGTGCCTGTGATCAGGCCATCCTGCACATCCATCTCGATCGCCACGCGCGGCTCCCGGTTGAACGCGTCCACCTTTCGGCCGACGCCGGCCGAGTGCACCCACAGCGCCAGGCGCGGTGCGTCGGCGTCGATTTCCTCGGGGTCGGCCCAGTCGTAGCCGAAACTCATGGGCACGATGAACGGCCCCTCCTCGTCCATGCACGCGATGCGCACCGTCTGGCAAGCCTCGACCACCGAATGCAGTTGCGTGGTGCTGCGAAGCTGACGGCCCGCCTGTCGCATGGGGCGATGCGAAACGGGCATGGCGGCCTGCGCTGCGGCACTGGCCTGGGCCATGCCGGCGATTTGCTGTGCCTGCGCGGCTTGCGCCATGGCGGCGGCCTGCTGCTGCGCCGCTGCGCCCTCGGGATAGACGGCGGGGATGTTTTGCAAGTTCATGTGTGCTCCTGTGGTGAAACGCCTGCGTTGTGCCGGCCGCACGAAGGGCGGCGCTTGTGTTTCTCACCATAGTACGTTCCATGGCGGCGGTTGTGCGCGGCGTTCGCCCAAAGCGCCAACAACACATGGTTGCGAAGGCGTGCACATCGGGAAACGGTGCGTTGGCGGTTTTTCCACGGTAAGTGAACGGCCCCGCGTTAAAAGCGCGCAAACGCACGGAAGCCCTAAAACCAGTCGCTGCACCTGCTATGCTTTGCTACATGATGGAGAACGGCCGCGCGGCGGCAGGTGGCGAAGGAGTTGGCGCAGATGGTGTTGCCGGAGAACATGGAAGGCCTCCATGGCGGGGCAGGCGTCGGCGGGGCGGCTCCCGCAGGGGAGCCTCCTGCGCTTTGCGCGCTGGTCACGGGCGCGACGGGCGGCATCGGCCGCGAGCTGTGCGCGCAACTCGCCCATGAATGCGGCACATTGGCTCTGGTGGGACGCGATCGGGGCAAGCTCGAGGAGCTGGCGAAGGACCTTGCCGAGCGCTTCGACGTTGACACGCACGTTTTCGTTGTCGACTTCGCGCGGCCGGGCGCCGTCGATGCGCTGGCGTCGCAGGTGCAGGCGGCGAACCTGCAGGTGGAGACGCTCGTGAACAATGCCGGCTTCGGCTACGATGCGCCCTTCGCGGAAAGCAGCCTGGAACGCCAACGCGCGCTTGTGCAAACCAACGACATGGCGCTCATGGAGCTTTGCCACGCGTTCGCGCCCGGCATGGCGGAGCGCGGGCATGGCGGCATCCTCAACGTGGCCAGCGTGGCGGGGTTCGTCCCCGGGCCGTACATGTCCACGTATTACGCCTCGAAGGCGTTCGTCCAGTCGTTCTCAAGCGCGCTGCATATGGAGCTGCGCCCGTACGGCGTGCATGTGACCGCGTTGTGCCCCGGGCCTGTTCGCACGCCGTTTTGGGATAACGCCGACGCGGGCGGAACAGCGTTGGCGCGCATGACCATCAGCGCCCCGCGCGTGGCTCGCGCGGCTATCCGGGCCCTGGGCTGCAACCGCCTGCTGTGCTGCCCGGGCGTGCTGGCGAAGGTCATCGTGTTCGGCAGCCGCTTCGTTCCGCGCACTTGGGCCGCCGCCGCGGCGTCCGCCCTGCAAAAACCCGGAAAGTAGCGGAGTCGTCCAGGTTCGCGCGCTTAGCAAAAGGAACTCTTGAACTCGGGTTTTCTGGCGTCGAACTCGCATGGGGAGAAGGGCCCGCGTTCGCGTGCATTTGGAGAAGGGTGATATGCCTTTCCGCCAGTATATGGTTAAATCAAAGGAACGGCTTTTTCGGCGGGCAATGCCGCCGTGTCAAACATAAAGGAGCATCATGGCAGAGTTCATCTACCAAATGTACAAGGCGCGCAAGGCGCACGGCGACAAGGTCATCCTCGATGATGTCACCCTGTCGTTCTACCCCGGCGCGAAGATCGGCGTGGTGGGCCCGAACGGCATGGGCAAGTCCACGCTGCTCAAGATCATGGCCGGCATCGAGGAGGTCAGCAACGGCGACGCGCGCCTGACCCCCGGCTACTCGGTGGGCATCCTGCAGCAGGAGCCGCCGCTGGACGAGGACAAGACCGTCCTGGAGAACATCGAGATGGCGTTCGCCGACGTGAAGGCCAACATCGCCCGCTTCAACGAGATCGGCACGCTCATGGGCGAGCCCGACGCCGACTTCGACGCGCTCATGGAGGAGATGGGCAAGCTGCAGGACGCCATCGACGCGGCCAACGGCTGGGACCTGGACAGCCAGCTGTCCCAGGCCATGGACGCGCTGCAGTGCCCCGACCCCGACATGCCGGTGAACGTGCTCTCCGGCGGCGAGCGTCGTCGCGTGGCGCTGTGCCGTCTGCTGCTCGAGGCCCCCGACCTGCTGCTTCTCGACGAGCCCACCAACCACCTGGACGCCGAATCCGTGCTGTGGCTGGAGAAGTTCCTGCATAAGTACCCCGGCGCCGTGCTGGCCGTCACGCACGACCGTTACTTCCTGGATAACGTGGCCGAGTGGATCTGCGAGGTCGATCGCGGCAGCCTGTACCCGTACAAGGGCAACTATTCCACGTACCTGGAGACCAAGGCCGCGCGTATGGCGGGCCAGAAGCAGCGCGATGAGAAGCTGCAGAAGCGCCTGGCCAGCGAGCTCGAGTGGGTCCGCAGCTCCCCGAAGGCGCGTCAGGCGAAGAGCCGCGCCCGTCTGGAGCGCTACGACCAGATGGCCGCCGAGGCCGCGCAGTCCAAGAAGCTCGACTTCACCGAGATCCAGATCCCGGCCGGCCCGCGCCTGGGCGCCGAGGTCCTCAAGGTCGAGCACCTGCACAAGCAGTTCGGCGACCGTGTGCTCATGGACGACCTGTCCTTCGAGCTGCCGCGCAACGGCATCGTCGGCGTGATCGGTCCCAACGGCGTGGGCAAGTCCACCCTGTTCAAGATGATCATGGGCATCGAGCAGCCCACCTCCGGCAGCCTGAAGCTCGGCGAGACGGTGAAAGTTTCCTACGTCGACCAGGGCCGTGCGGGCATCGACGGCGACAAGAACGTGTGGGAAGTCGTCTCCGGCGGCCTGGACTACATGATGGTCTGCGAAACCGAGGTGCCCAGCCGCGCGTACGTGGCCAGCTTCGGCTTCAAGGGCTCCGACCAGCAGAAGCCCGCGGGCGTGCTCTCCGGCGGCGAGCGCAACCGCCTGAACCTGGCGCTGACGCTCAAGCAGGGCGGCAACCTGCTGCTTCTCGACGAGCCCACCAACGACCTGGACGTGGAAACGCTGTCCAGTCTTGAGGAGGCGCTGCTGCGCTTCCCGGGCTGCGCCGTGGTGACCAGCCATGACCGTATGTTCCTCGACCGCGTTGCCACGCACATCCTGGCGTGGGAGGGCACCGATGAGAACCCGGGCAACTGGCACTGGTTCGAGGGCAACTTCGAGAGCTACCAGAAGAACCGCATCGAGCGCCTGGGCGAGGAGGCCGCAAAGCCCCACCGCCTGCACCGCAAGCTGACCAGGGACTAGGTTAAGCGCGCAAACGCGAACGAACGGCTCCCGCGACCCCAAAGGCCGCGGGAGCCTTTTTTTGCGTTGCTGTAGCGGCGGCAAAAGAAAAGCGGGGATTCCGAGTGTTCGGAATCCCCGCTTGCGTTCGGGTGGTGCTTGCCGCGTCCGTTAGTTCTTCAGCGAGTTGATGGGGGCGGGCATGCGGCCGCCACGATGGGCGAACACGGTGCCGGCGTGGGTGTTCACGGGCATGACCGGCGCATAGCCGAGCAGGCCGCCGAAGTCCAGCTTGTCGCCGACCTTCTTGCCGATTGCGGGGATGACGCGCACGGCGGTGGTCTTGTTGTTGATCATGCCGATGGCGCACTCGTCGGCGATGATGCCGAAGATGGCCTCGACCGGCGTGTCGCCGGGAATGGCGATCATGTCCAGGCCGACGCTGCAGACGCAGGTCATGGCCTCGAGCTTCTCCAGGCACAGCGCGCCGGACTCGGCGGCGCGGATCATGCCGGCGTCCTCGGACACGGGGATGAACGCGCCGGACAGGCCGCCGACGCTGGAGCTGGCCATGACGCCGCCCTTCTTCACGGCGTCGTTGAGCATGGCGAGCGCGGCCGTGGTGCCCGGGCCGCCGCACTGGCCAACGCCGATGGCTTCCAGGATCTCGGCCACGGAGTCGCCCTCGGCCGGGGTGGGGGCCAGCGACAGGTCCAGGATGCCCTTCGCCACGCCCATGCGGCGGCTGGCCTCGCGGGCCATTAGCTCGCCGGCGCGGGTGATCTTGAACGCGGTGGCCTTGATGGCCTCGGCGATCTCGGTCATGTCGGCGTCCTTGGGCATGTTCGCCAGCACCTGACGCACGACGCCCGGGCCGGAAACGCCCACGTTGACCACGGCGTCGGCCTCGCCCGAGCCGTGGAAGGCGCCGGCCATGAAGGGGTTGTCCTCGACGGCGTTGCAGAACACCACCAGCTTGCCGGCGGCGATGCAGTCGCGGTCGGCGGTCAGCTCGGCGCACTGCTTGACGATGCCGGCCATCTTCAGCGCGGCGTCCATGTTGATGCCGGCGCGCGTGGAGCCGACGTTGACGCTCGAGCACACGCGCTCGGTGGCGGCAAGCGCGTTGGGGATGGAGTCCATCAGCTTGTTGTCAGCGGCCGATGCGCCCTTGTGCACGAGCGCGGAGAAGCCGCCCACGAAGTCGACGCCCACCTCGGCGCCGGCCTTGTCCATGGCCACGGCGATGCGCGACAGGTCGGTGTCGGGCACGGCGGCGCAAATCTCGGCGATGGGCGTGACGGAGATGCGCTTGTTCACGATCGGGATGCCGAACTCGCGCTCGAGCTGCTCGGCGGTGGGCACCAGCTGCTCTGCGGCCTTCGTCATCTTGTCGTACACCTTGCGCGCCATGGTGTTGATATCCGAATCCGTGCAGGAGCGCAGGTTCAGGCCCAACGTGATGGTGCGGATATCCAGGTGCTGCTTGCTGACCATGGCAAGCGTTTCGGCGATTTCTTCCGGGGTGATTTGCATGATGCTGTCCTTTTAACGGGCGATTCTTTTGCAACAGGATAGCAAATTGCAGCCGCATTGGTCGGGCAGGGGAGCCTTTGGGCAACGAAAAAGCGGGCCCGTGGGCCCGCTTTCGCGATTGGTTCGTTGTTGCGGCTTAGAAGACCGGGACGACGGCGCCCTCGTAGGTCTTGTTGATGAAGTCGCGCACGGCGTCGGACTTCAGGGCCTTGGCCAGAGCCTGGATCTTCTCGGAATCCTGGTTGCCGTCCTTGACGACCAGCACGTTGGCGTAGGTCTCGGCGGCCAGGGAGTCGGTGGCCTCGACGGCCAGGGCGTCCTTCTCGACGGACAGGCCGGCGGCCTGGGCGTAGTTGCCGTTGATGCAGGCGATGTCGACATCCTTCAGGGCGTTGGGGATGTTGGCGGCCTCAAGCTCCTTGATCTGCAGGTTCTTGGGGTTCTCGACGATGTCCTTGGCGGTAGCGGTGATGCCTGCGCCGTCGGCCAGCTTGATCAGGCCCTCCTGCTGCAGCAGGAGCAGGGCGCGAGCCTCGTTGGTGGTGTCGTTGGGCACGGCGACGGTTGCGCCGTCGGCCAGGGCGTCAAGGGAAGCGGTCTTGCCGGCGTACAGGCCGAAGGGCTCGAAGTGGATCGGCTCGACGGAGACCAGGTGCGTGCCCTTCTCCTCATTGAAGGAATCCAGGTAGGGCTGATGCTGGAAGTAGTTGGCGTCGACCTCGCCCTCCTCGGTGACCGTGTTGGGCTGGATGTAGTCGGTGAACTCCTTCACCTCGAGCGTGTAGCCCTGCTCCTTGAGCTGATCGGCCACGGCGTTGGTGAGGATCTCGGCGTGCGGGGTGGGGCTTGCGGCGACGGTGATGGTCTTGTCGTCGGAGCCGGAGTTGGAACCGGAGCCTGCGCAACCGGCCAGGACGCCGGCGGCCAGGACGCCTGCGGCGGCGAACGCCGCGAGCTTCTTCAGTGCGGACTTCTTCATGTAGGGTCTCCCTCCCATCGATTTGCGCCTGGGCTGCACCGCGAGTTTGCGGGCGGGCAGTGACGCCTTGTTTTGCGTGACGCCTAGTATACCGAGCGGGGATTTTTGGGCAATAGCTTTGCTCATACGAAAAGACGGGCGGAAGCTATCTGTGAAAACGATAACCCAGTCGGCTATGATGTAGAACGGGGTGAGCGGTGGCAGGGCGACCGCCATCGGCATCGCGGCACTGAAAACCATACCGTTCATCTATATATATGTAGAGGTTGCGGGACTCGTTTGCAGGCGTGCTGCGCTCGTTGCTTCCCGATTGCGCGGCCGGTAAAATAATCCTATTGAACACTTTGTCCATTATTGCTCGCGTTGTTTAAAACACGTGAAACAGCGCCGCCGGCCGTCACGATCCGAGCCTGCGCGCATTCGCAACCCGCGTACGCAAGGAAGGGGGGCATATGCCCACGCAACGGAGTTCGATTTCCGATTCGGCGACGGCTGCAAAGCCTGCCGCAGCGAGGCCGGCAACCGGCGCATCGCCCGCCGCAGCCTGTTCGGAAGCGAAGCCTGAGGCGGCCAAGCCCGCGCCGTTCGCCGTCGAAGATCGGCGCATCACGCGCTCGAAGCGCGCGCTGCGCGATGCGCTCGTCGAGCTGATCGAGGAACGCGGCCTGACCAACTTCAGCGCCAGCGACCTGTGCGCCCGCGCGGACCTCAACCGCGGCACGCTGTACAACAACTTCGGCGACATGGAGGGCCTGCTCGCCGCCCTTGAGGACGACATCATGGACGACTTGGAAAGCCTCCAGTCATGCATGCAGCGGCTCAGCCTGAAGGACGTGCTGCGCTACCGCGTGAACAAGAAGCCCATGCCGTTTTTGGTGGGCCTGTTCGACTACCTGCGCGAACAGGGCGACTTCCTGCACGCGATCATGGGCCCGAAAGGCGACCCGAGCTTCGGCCCGCGCGTGCGCGACGCCGTGTGCACCGAGATCATCCAAACCATCCTGCACGAGCGTTACCGCAACGACCCCTCGCCGTTCGTGCAATATTATGTGGCGTTCTACGCCAGCGCGTATCTAGGGGTAATCACCCATTGGATCGAAACGGGCATGAAGGAAAGCTCGCAGGAGATGGCCCTTGTGGCCATGCGCCTGTTCTTCATCAAACCCGGCGACCCCATTCGACTGTAAGGAATTAGGCGGAACATGAGCGAGAACAACCAGAACGAGAACCTGCATATCGGCATCGACGTGGGATCCACCACGGTCAAACTTGCCATCTTGGATGACGCGGACCAGATCCGCTACGCGGTGTACCGCCGTCATCACGCTGACGTGCGCGCCACCATCGTCGAGGTGCTGTCCGAGGCTGCGCGCGACTTCGGAGACAAGCGCATGACCATCGCCATCACCGGATCGGGCGGCCTGCTTCTGGCCCAATGGCTGGGCATCGAGTTCGTGCAGGAGGTCATCGCCAGCAAAACCGCCGTCGAAACCTTCATCCCGAAAACCGACGTGGCCATCGAGCTGGGCGGCGAGGACGCGAAGATCATCTACTTCGACAACGGCATCGAGCAGCGCATGAACGGCACGTGCGCCGGCGGCACCGGCGCGTTCATCGATCAGATGGCGGCGCTCTTGAACACTGACGCCGGTGGCCTCAACGAGCTGGCGCAGCATGCCACCACCATCTATCCCATCGCCAGCCGCTGCGGCGTGTTCGCGAAAACCGACGTGCAGCCGCTGCTTAACGAAGGCGCGCGCCGCGAGGACATCGCCGCGTCCATCTTCCAGTCCGTGGTCACGCAGACCATCTCCGGCCTGGCGTGCGGCCGCCCCATCCGCGGCTACGTGGCCTTCCTGGGCGGTCCGCTGCAGTACCTGCCTGAGCTGCGCAAACGCTTCTACGAAACGCTGAATCTGGACGAGGAGCACCGCATCGTCCCGCAAAACGCCCACCTGTTCGTGGCCGGCGGCTGCGCCATCGCCGGCGCGGCCAGCGAGACGGTGAAGGCCGAGCTGCTCTCCGACGTGCTCGAGCGCCTGAAGAACCTCGGCGACATCCAGGGCAGCGAGGTCGTGCGCCTGCCCCCGCTGTTCGCCGACCAGGCCGAGTTGGACGAGTTCAACGCCCGCCACGCCGGTGAGCGCGTGCCCCGCGGCGACCTTGCCGGCTACCGCGGCACCGCCTTCCTGGGCATCGACGCCGGCTCCACCACGTTCAAGGCCGCGCTTATCGGCCGGGACGGCGAGCTGCTGTGGACCCATTACGTGTCGAACAAGGGCGACGTGCTCGGCTGCGCGAAGGCCGCCATCGCCAAACTCTACCGCGAGCTTCCGCGCGACGCCGCCGGCAACCCGCTGGTGACCATCGGCCACTCCACGGTCACGGGCTACGGCGAGCACCTGCTGCTTGAGGCACTGCGCGTGGACTCGGGCGAGATCGAGACGGTCGCGCACCTGCGCGGCGCGCAGGAGATGCTGCCGGGCGTGGAGTTCATCCTGGACATCGGCGGCCAGGACATGAAGTGCCTGCGCGTGAAAGACGGCGTCATCGACCACATCATGCTCAACGAGGCGTGCTCCTCGGGCTGCGGCAGCTTCATCGAAAGCTTCGCCAGCGGCCTGAACCTGGACGTGTCCGAGTTCGCGAAGACCGCCATCGGCGCGGAAAACCCCGTCGACCTGGGCAGCCGCTGCACCGTGTTCATGAACAGCCGCGTGAAGCAGGCGCAGAAGGAGGGCGCCACCGTCGGCGACATCGCCGCGGGCCTGGCCATCTCGGTCATCAAGAACGCCCTGTTCAAGGTCATCAAGATCCGCGATCCGCACGACGTGGGCAACAAGGTCATCGTGCAGGGCGGCACATTCCTCAACGACGCCGTGCTGCGCGCCTTCGAGCAGCTCTCAGGCGTGAACGCCGTGCGTCCCGACATCGCCGGCAACATGGGCGCGTTCGGTGCGGCGCTTTTGGCCCGCGACCGCTTCAGCCGTCAGGATTTCCAGGTTAGCGGCCTGCTGTCCCTTGATGCGCTCGAGGCGCTCGCCCCCACGCACAGGACCGTGCGTTGCAAGGCGTGCTCGAACCACTGCCTGCTCACCGTCAACGACTTCGGCGTCGACGAGGCCACGGGCAAGCATCGCCGCTTCATCACGGGCAATCGCTGCGAGAAGGGCGCCGGCGCGCTTGGCCAGGCGACGAAGGCCGACAAGGTCCCCAACCTGTTCGAGTACAAGTCCAAGCGCCTGTTCGACCACTACACGCCGCTGGCGGAGCAGGATGCGCCGCGCGGCACCGTGGGCATTCCGCGCGCGCTGAACATGTACGAGAACTACCCGTTCTGGTTCACTTTCTTCACGAAGCTGGGCTGGCGCGTGGTGCTCTCGGACCCGTCCACGAAGAAAACCTATGAGGCCGGCATCGAGTCCATGCCGTCGGAGAGCGTGTGCTACCCGGCGAAGCTCTCGCACGGCCACATCATGAACCTGCTGGACAAGCATCCCGACTTCATCTGGTTCCCCTGCAGCAAGTGGGAGCGCCAGGAGGACGAGGGCGCCGGCAACCACTTCAACTGCCCCATCGTGGCCAGCTACGCCGAGGCGCTGCGTCTCAACATCGATGAGCTGCGCGACTCCGACACGCAGTTCCTGAACCCGTGGCTGCCCTACGATAAGAAGGAGCACCTGAAGAAGCGCCTGTTCGTGGAGCTGATCCAGGCGCATCCCGAACTGTGCGGCAAGGGCATGGCAGCGCCCACGCAGGCCGAGGTCGACGCCGCGGTCGACGCCGCATGGGCCGAGGACGAGGCGTTCAAGGCCGATATCCGCGAGAAGGGCGCCGAGACGCTGCTGTGGATGGAGAAGACCCACACGCACGGCATCGTGCTCGCCGGCCGCCCGTACCACAACGACCCCGAGATCAACCACGCCATCCCCGAGCTTCTGACAAGCTTCGGCCTGGCCGTGCTCACCGAGGACTCCATCGCGCACCTGGGCACGCTTGAGCGCCCCATCCGCCTGGTGGACCAGTGGATGTACCACACGCGCCTGTACGCCGCGGCGAAGGTGGCGTCGGAGCGCAAGGACCTCGACCTCATCCAGCTGAACAGCTTCGGCTGCGGCCTTGACGCGCTGACCACCGACCAGGTGCAGGAGATCTTGGAGCAGGCGGGCAAGGTGTACACCGTGCTGAAGATCGACGAGGTGTCGAACCTCGGCGCCGCGCGCATCCGCGTGCGCAGCCTGCTTGCGGCCCTGAAGGACCAGGCCGATGAGGAGGCCGAGGCCCGGGCTGCCGAGCAGGCGCGCAACGCCGCGGGCTGCGGCGCATGCAGCCTGGACGTGGAGCAGCTGCTGGCCGAGGCCGAGGAGCGCGCGGCGGGCAAGCAGGCCGGCGGCGCCGATGCCGAGGCCGTGCAGGCCGCGGCGGCCGCCATCAAGCCGCCCGCAAGCTTCACGGAAAAGGCCGCGCCCGAGGTGCAGGCCGAGTTCAAGCAGCGCGAAAGCGGTGCCTCGACGGAGTTCCCGCGCGCCCAGTTCACCGAGGAGATGCGCGATGCGGGCTACACCATCCTGGCCCCGCAGATGGCGCCGTACCACTTCGAGCTGCTCGTGCCCATCTTCGAGCGCTTCGGCTACAACGTGGAGCTGCTGCCCTCCGTGGACCACGGTGCGGTGGACGCGGGCCTGAAGTACGTGAACAACGACATCTGCTATCCGTCCATCCTGGTCACGGGCCAGATCATGGAAGCGGTCATGTCCGGCAAGTACGACACCGACAAGCTGGCCGTGCTCATCACGCAGACCGGCGGCGGCTGCCGTGCCACGAACTACATCTCGCTCATCCGCAAGGCGCTCAAGTCGGTGGGCCTGTCGCATATCCCGGTCATCGCCATCAGCTTCAAGGACTTGGGCGAGGTCAACCCCGGCTTCTCCATCACGCCGGCCATGCTCTACCAGGCGGTTTCCGCGCTGCAGTACGGCGACCTGCTCATGATGTGCCTGTACCGCACGCGTCCCTACGAGGTTGAGCCCGGCAGCGCAAACGCCCTGTTCGACCACTGGATGACCGAGTGCAAGCGCCAGCTTGCGCGCGGCGTGAAGCGCGGCGAGTTCAAGCGCACGGTCAAGCAGATCGTCGAGGACTTCGACACGCTGCCCTTGCAGGGCGAGGGAACCAAGCCGCGCGTCGGCGTGGTCGGTGAGATCTTGGTGAAGTTCCACCCCACGGCGAACAACCAGATCGTCGACGTCATCGAGCGCGAGGGCTGCGAGGCCGTGGTGCCGGGGCTCATCGAGTTCTTCCTGTTCGGCGCGGCAGGCGGCATCTTCCAGAAGGACCCGCTCGGCCGTTCGGCCAAGGGCGCGTTCGGCAGCAAGATCGCCCTGCAGGTGGTGAAGGCCCTGCGCGCGCCGGTGACCAAGGCGCTCGAGGAGTCCACGCGCTTCAACCCGCCGGCGAGCATCTACGAGCTGGCCGAGTACGCGAGCGAGATCTTGAGCCTGTGCAACTCCATGGGCGAAGGTTGGCTGCTCACGGCCGAGATGGTGGAGCTCATCCGCACGGGCGCGCCGAACGTGGTGTGCACGCAGCCGTTCGCCTGCTTGCCGAACCACGTGGTGGGCAAGGCGGTCATCAAGGAGCTGCGCCGCCGTTACCCGGAGAGCAACATCGTGGCCGTCGACTACGACCCCGGTGCGTCCGAGGTCAACCAGCTCAACCGCATCAAGCTCATGATCGCGGTGGCGAAGAGCAACCTGGCCGACAAGGAGGCCGAGGCCCGCGCCGCCCGCACGGCGGCTGCAACGCCGGCGGTCGAGGAAGCCGGCGCGCTCGATGTGCAGGAAACGAGGGCGTGATGGCTGGCAAGCTGATCATCTGCCCGACGCCCATCGGCAACCTGGGCGACATGCCGCAGCGCGCGCTTGACGCGCTGACCAGCGCCGATGTGGTGTGCGCGGAGGATACGCGCGTCACCGGCAAGCTGTTGGCGGCGTTCGGCATCGGCAAGCGCCTGGAACGTCTTGACGAGGCGCTCATCGGCTCTCGCGCTGACGGTATCGTGGCGCGCGTGGAGGCGGGCGAGGTCATCGCGTACTGCAGCGATGCCGGCATGCCGGGCGTGTCCGACCCGGGTCTGCGCCTGGTGCGCGCATGCCGGGAGGCGGGCGCGCCGGTGGAGGTGCTGCCCGGGCCTACGGCAACGGCCACGGCGTATGTGGCCAGCGGTTGCACGAACCCGCGCTTCTACTTCGGCGGCTTCTTCCCGCGCAAGGCCGGCGAGCAGAAGGCGGCGCTCGATGCGGTGCGCACGCTGGATGCGGCGCTTATCTATTACGAAAGCCCGAACCGCATCGCCGGGGCGCTGGCGGCGCTTGCCGAGGCCTTCCCGCTACGCGAGGCGGCCGTGTGCCGCGAGCTCACGAAGCTGCATGAGGAAGTGGTGCGCGACACGCTGCCCGCGCTGCGCGACGAGTTCGCCGCACGCGAGGCGGCCGGCGGCATCAAGGGCGAGATCGTCATCGTGATCGACGGGCCCAGCGAGGCGGAGGGGCAGGCCGCTCAGGAAAGCGCCGAGGATTCCGCCCGCGTCCGTGCCGCCCAGCTCAAGGCCGAGGGCGCGCGCAACAAGGACATCGCCAAAACGCTGGCAGCCGAGTTCGGCCTGCCGCGCAACGCCGCGTACGAGATCGCGCTGGAGGCGTAGGGCGTGGCCAGCGATAACCGTTCCGGCCCGGTGCGCACGCGCCGCGTGGACCCGGGCGAGCTCAAGCGTCAGGCGGCGGGCGGCTCGCGCGAGCGGGGCGCCGCGTCGCAGCGGCGTTCGGCCGCTTCCGGTCGCGGGAGCGGCGATGCGGGGAAGGTTGCGCCGCGACAACGTTCGTCGGGTGCCGGGCGCACGGTGGTCGGGGCAGGGAAGGCGGGTTCGCAAATCGTGCGTCGCAAGCCCGCGCGCGCAATGGCGCCCGAGGTGCTTTACGTTGACGGCATCGAAGTGCGCTTGCAACGCAAAAAGGTGAAGAACCTCAACCTGCGCATCGCCCGCGACGGCGGCCATGTGGACGCATCCGCGCCCGCCTGGATGTCGCCGGCCGATGTGGCCGATTTCGTGCGTCGCAAGCACGATTGGATAGAAGCCCAGATGGAGCGCGTGTCCGCCACGCCCATGGCGCAGGCCTCGCAGGCGTCGAAAGCCGAGGTGGCGCAGTGGCGCGCGGTGGTGCAGGCCTGCGTGCCGGCGTTGGTGGCGGCATGGGAGCCCATCATGGGGGTGAAGGCTGGCCAGCTGGCATACCGCAACATGACCAGCCGCTGGGGCAGCTGCCAACCTTCCACGGGCCGCATCTGCATCAACGTGCGCTTGGCGCTCTACCCTCCGGAATGCCTGGAATACGTGGTGGTGCACGAGCTTTGCCACCTGTTGGAACGCGGCCACGGCCCAAGGTTCCACCAGCTCATGGACCGCTTCATGCCCGACTGGAAGCAGCGTCGCGACAAACTGCGGTAGGGGGCGCTGCTCCGGCACCTCTCCCGTTGGCGATGTGCGAGGCGATCGTGGGCGGGGGAGACGTTTGGGAGAAGGCTTCCGTTTTCCGAGCATCCGTCCTGGACGCCCTCTCCGTCCTTTGTTTGCCTGGAAGGCCTCCTTCCGTGCGCGTTTCGTGCGCGGATGGTTGCGGGTGCGCTGCAACTGCTACCATCGCGGTATGGATACGAACGAAACCTATTCCGGAGACGCGGCGAACGCGTCTCGTTTGAAAACCGCTGCGCAGGCAGCTGTAGCCGATCCCGAACCCGATTCCGAACCCGAGCGCGACGGCTTGCCCCCGCGGCAGCGTCGCCTGGTGCTGGGCATCATGGTGTCGGGTACCACGGCGGCGTGCATCTCCCAAAGCATGATGATCGCCGCGCTGCCGGCGGTCATGCACGAGTACGGCATCGGCGCAAGCTCCGGCCAGCTGCTCACCACGGCATACATTTTCGTATTGGGCCTGATCAGCGCCATGACGGGTTATCTGATGAACCGGTTTGACTCCAAGAAACTGTTCTTCGCGTCCATGGCGTCGTTCGCCATCGGGTGCGCTGCGGCCATCTTCGCGCCGAACTATCCCTGCCTGCTGGCGGCGCGCCTGCTGCAGGCGGGCGGCGCCGGTATCTGCCTGCCGCTTGTGCAGCTGGTGGCGCTGAACATCTATCCGAAAAGCCAGTACGGCCAGGCCACGGCCATCGTGGGCATGATCATCGGGTTCGCGCCCGCCATCGGCCCGACCATCAGCGGCTTCCTCATCGACGCGTGGGGCTGGCGCTCCATGTTCTGGATGCTCGGCGCCATCGCGCTTGCGGTGATGGTTCTGACGGTTCTGCTGCTCGACGACGTGGTGCGGCGCCCCGACCATCCGGGCCATTTCGACCTGGTGTCGGCGCTTCTATATTCCGGCGGCTTCGTGCTGGTGATGATCGCTGCCACCATGCTGGAATCGGGCGGGTCCGTGGGCGCGGGCTTCATCCTCCCGTTGTTGCTGGGCGTGGCCGGGCTTGTCGTGTTCGCGCGCCGTCAGCTGTGCGTTCCCGAACCGTTCCTGAGGCTGCAATGCTTTCGCGACAAGACGTTCGCCGTCTCCACGCTCATCGTCATCTGCGCGCACATGATGTTCATGGCGCCGTCGATCATGGTGCCGCTGTTCGTGCAGGATATCCAGGGGCTTTCGGCCACGGTGTCGGGCCTGACGCTTCTGCCCGGCGCCATCATGATGGGCGTGATGAACCCCATCACCGGGCGCTTGCTGGACCGTCGCGGCCCGCGCCCGCTTATCGTGGCAGGCTGCATCACGGTGCTTGCGGGCACGGTGGCGTTTGCCCTTATTCCCGCCAGCGCCCCCGAATGGGTTGTCACGGTGCTCTACGGCGTTCGCGTAACGGGCATCGCGTGCCTGATGATGCCGCTGACGGCATGGGCGTGCACCACGCTCGATCCCGACGAGCTGGCGCAGGCGTCGGCCATCATCACGTCCGCGCGACAACTCATCGGAAGCCTTTCGGCATCGGTGTTCATCGCCGCCATGGCGTTGACCTCGCAAAACGCGCTGGGCGTCGACCTCGGCGGCTTCGACTCCAGCTTCTGGCTGCAATGCGGAGTCCCCGTGCTGGCGTTCGTGCTGGGCATGTTCGTCTTGCCGGCGAAAGGGAAGCGCTAGAGGCAATCGGGCCGGCTTGCCGTTGCCTGGTGTTTGGCGGCGGATGGTGAAACCTCGGCACGAAAGCCCCGGTACGTGATGGCGAGTGCCTGGCAGATTCAGCGACGAAATGGCTCAGGGCTCGATGGCGGCAGGGCGGTGTGCCGTGCCGAAGAGCCCAGCGCCCAATAAGGAAAACCCAGCGCGTATGACGGGGCCGGTCGCGCCATGCAATAAGAAACCCGGCTCGTGGCCGGGTTTCTTATTAGATCATATTCATCTGCGCAAGCGTTGCGTTGTACCAGTGCTCCCAGTTCGGCGGGCAGTACTTTTTGGCCGCTTCCACCGAGATGGTGTAGCCGTAGCCGCGGGCAAGGCCGGCAACGTGGTCGCGGATAGCCTCTTCCCAGCTTCCCCAGCTGCAGCCGCCCCAGCCCCAGGCGTTGCAGCTGCCGGAGCAGTACAGGCCCTTGGAGCTTTCGGTGTTGGAGATGGCGGGCGACCAACGCGGGTCCACGCCGTAATCCCAAGCGGCCTCGGCGAACACCTTGCCCGTGCCCGCCATGGGCGAACCAGCCAGATATGCGTCGATGCGGCCGGCCCACTGCGCCACGAACACGTCGCGCTCGCTTGCCCAGTCGGCGCCGTCGTCGCTGGGCGCCTCCACGGTGCCCGCGGAAGAGCCGCCCGCTGTTTCGGCGGCAGCCGGGGCGCTGGCGGAATCTGCCTGCTCCTGCTTGTCGGCCTCCTTAGAGGCTTCGGCCTTCGCGGCCTCGGCTTCGGCGGCCTTTGCGGCCTCTTCAGCCTGGCGGGCGGCTTCCTCCTGCGCTTTGCGCTGGGCTTCCTGGCGCGCCTGCTGGGCGGCGGAAAGCGCCTGTTCGGCGTTGGCCGCCTCGGCGTCGGCGTCCTTCTTCGCCTGCGATAGGTCGCGATGCGTCTGGTCGAGCTCGTCCTTCAGTTCGCCAAGGCGCTTGATTTCGGCCTGGTTGCTGCTGTAGATGTGGGACACATACTCAAGCGACGTGAGGAAATCCACGATATTATCGGAGCCGAGGACCATTTCCAGCAAGCCGGGCGTGGAAGCCTGGGTCTTGTACAGCTTTACCGCTGCAGCGGAGCTGCGCTCCTGCTGGGTGGGAAGGGTCTCCTCGATCTCAGCGATGCGCGCCTCGTTGTCGGCGATCTGCCGGTTCAGGTCGTCGATGCGGCTTATGGCCTGGTCGTATTCGGCGGCAGTGCGCTCGACCTCTTGCTGTGCGGCGTCGGCCTGCACGTTCGTGTCGATGTCCTCTGCCCATGCGGTTCGCTGAGCCATGCCCGCGACCGGCACGCTTGCGAAGGCCAGCGTCGCGCTCAAGGCGACGGCCAGCGGCAAGCGGTGGCGAGGGCGGCTGCTCGGGTTCGTTTGAAGTTTGTTAGAAAACATCCGCCATCCTTCGATTTATAACAATTAGCATTGATTATACCGGTCGGATATGTTCAAAACGTGCCGCTCATTAAACGTGCACAAGCGCTCGAGCCCGCCGGATCGCCCGATGATTGCGTGGTGGCGGACTTGGGGGCAAGCTTCGCGCCGTCCCCGCGTGGTACAATCGGGGGCACTGCGAAAACCTAGGTTGGCGGGGCATCATTCGCCCGACTGCGGCCGCGAGCAAAAGGAAGCACCATGTCAAAGGGAACCTACTCGTTCACCACGCCCATCTATTACGTGAACGCCGAGCCCCATTTGGGCACGGCTTACACCACCGTCGCCGCCGACACCGTCGCGCGTTACCAGCGCATGAACGGCTACGACGTGGCGTTTGTCACGGGCATGGACGAGCATGGCCAGAAAGTGGCCGATACCGCCGAGTCGAAGGGCATGACCCCGCAGGCCTGGTGCGATTCCATGGAGCCGGCGTTCCGCAACGTGTGGGACCTGCTCGACATCACCTACACCGATTTCGTGCGCACCACCCAGCCGCGCCACACCCGCACCGTGCAGAAGTTCTGGCAGGACCTGTTCGACAAGGGCTGGTGCTACAAGGGCAGCTACGAGGGCTGGTACTGCGTGCACGAGGAAACCTATTACGCCGAGTCCGACCTTGAGAAGAACGAGGACGGCGAGCTGGTGTGCCCCGACTGCCATCGCCCGGTGCAGAAGGCCGGCGGCGAGGAGAACTGGTTCTTCAAGCTCTCCGAGTTCCAGGAGCCGCTGCTGAAGTTCTACGAGGAGAATCCCGACTTCATCCGCCCCGAAACGCGCAAGAACGAGGTGGTCACCTTCGTGAAGAGCGGTCTGAAGGACCTGTCCATCAGCCGTTCCACCTTCGACTGGGGCGTGCCGCTGCCCTTCGACGAGGGCCACGTGGCCTACGTGTGGGCCGACGCCCTGCTGGCCTACCTGACCGGTATCGGCTACGGCGACGAGCAGCGCGCCGGCGAGTTCGATCAGCGCTGGCCCATGCAGTACCACTTCGTGGGCAAGGACATCACGCGTTTCCACTGCGTCATCTGGCCGGCCATGCTCATGGCCGCCGGCCTGCCTATCACGCACACCGTGTTCGGCCACGGCTTCCTGCTCACCAAGGGCGAGAAGATGTCGAAGTCCAAGGGCAACGGCATGAAGCCCGCCGACCTGGTGAAGATCTTCGGCGTGGATGCCTACCGCTACTACTTCATGTCCGACGTACAGTTCGGCCATGACGGCAACATCTCCATGGAGCGCATGGTGCAGGTGTACAACGCCGACCTGGCCAACACCTGGGGCAACCTGTGCAGCCGCGTGTTCAACATGACGAACAAGTACTTCGACGGCAAGGTGCCCGCCGTGCCGGCCGACGCCGCCGAGCGCGTTGCCAACCCCATGCTGCCCATCGTCGAGCAACTGTACGCGAAGTACGACGCCTGCATGTCCCAGGTCGACTTCACCGGCGCCGCCGCCGCGGTGCAGGAGCTTGCCGGTCGCGTGAACCTCTACGTCGAGGAAAGCGCTCCGTGGAACCTGGCGAAGAAGGAGGAGACGCAGGGCGACCTGGCCGCCGTCATCTACAACGCGCTCGAGGCCATCCGCATCATCGCGCTGTACATGGCCCCGTTCATGCCGAACACCTCCAACGAGGTCTTCGATCGCCTGAGCCTGGGCAAGGTCGCCGACGTGGTGGACGTCGAGGACGCCACGAAGTGGGGCCAGCTGCCCGCCGGCAACACGGTCACCGTGGGCGACCCGCTGTTCCCGCGTCTGAACATGGACGAGATCCAGATCGAGGAATAAAAGGGTTCCGCCTGCTAAAGGCAGGTGGAGCGCTTGATGCTGCGGTGGATCGCGGCGAAGGAGCCTCCTTCGCCGCGCCGCACATCGCGACACTTCAAGTCCTGACATTTCGGGGACGTAGCGTTAAGTGTCAGGGCGAAGGGGAGACCCTTCGCCCTGCTGCATGTACATATAGGGAAGGGATGCATGGCCGAGGAAGAGCAACAACCGGTTTTCGTCGACGCGCTGTTTCGGCAGAAACGCAAGCATGGAAAGTTTCGCCTGGTGGAGCCGCCGCGGCTTGCCGGTCCGGTGGCGGACACGCACGCGCATGTGCACCTGCTTGCCGATCCGGCACTGGAGTTCGCGCGCTGCGCGGCGTGGGGCGTGGATTTCGTCTGCGACATCATCGATGTGCAGGAAGATGCCCCGGATGTGTTCGATTGCATCGGCGATTGGTACGCCCAAGCGCAGTCGCGTCTGCCGGAAGCGGTGGAGCGCACGCGCGAGGTGTTGACAGCCGGCGGCGACGAGCTGACGCATCTGCCCGACGGTGCCGATCCCGCATGCTTCGCGCTGCCCGACGATGCAGCATCGCGTCCGCTGCCGCGCCTGCGCCTGGCGGCCGGCGTGCATCCGCATAATGCGCGCTTTTACGATGACGCCATGGAATCTCGCCTGGTCAATCGCCTGGCCGACCCGCGCATATGTGCCGTGGGCGAAATCGGCCTGGACTATCATTACGACCTGTCACCGCGCGAGGATCAGCGGCAGGCGTTTCGCCGTCAAATCCGCCTGGCGCATACCACGGGCCTTCCCGCAGCGCTGCATGTGCGCGAGGCGCATGACGAGGCGTTCGCCATCTTGCGCGAGGAGGGCTTCCCCGAGGCGGGCACGTTGCTGCATTGCTTCGATCTGGACTGGGAGACGCTCGAGCCTTGGGTCGACCGCGGTTGCTTCGTTGCTTTAGGCGGCGCGCTCACGTTCAAGCGCTGCCAGGACACGCGCGATGCGGTCGCGCGCACGCCGCGCAACCTGCTGCTCACCGAAACCGATTCGCCGTACATGACGCCCGAGCCCATGCGCGGCGTGCCGTGCGGCCCCGCGCACACCGTGTTCACCGCGGCGTGCATGGCGGAGGTGCTCGGGTGCGAAACCGAGAAGGCCAGAAACGAGATGCTGGCCCAGATCGCGCAAAACGCGCGCGCATTGTTGGACCGCCCGCCCACGGCCTGGCAGATCGAACATGCGCAAACCGCCGCAACTGAAAGGAATTGCGAATGAAACGCCTGATCATCGTCGGCTCGCCTCGCGTTGAGGGGCGAAGCGGCGCGCTTGCGGACCTCCTGTTCGAAAGCTGCATCGAGGAGTGCCCGGAAGACGAGGTGTACCTGGCGCCCGTGTCCACGCTCGACGTGGCCGGCTGCAACGCCTGCGATTTTTGCAAGCGCAAGGCGCAGGGCGCGATGACCGAGCAGGAGGCCGCCGAGGATGAGGCCTTCGAGGAGCAGCGCGCCGAGGACGAGGCGCCGCGTCGATGCGCCATCCGTGACGACATGGACGACGTCTACCCGCTGCTCGAGGATGCCGACGAGCTGATCGTCGTGGCGCCGGTGTATTTCGCCGGCCCGTCTTCGCAGCTCAAGTGCATGCTCGATCGTTTCCAGCCGTACTTCTGGACGCGCACCCGTGCGCGTAAGCGCCCCTGCACGCTGCACGTGGTGGGGGAGGGCGGCGATCCGCACGGCTTCGACCCGCTTGTGGGGTGCGTCCGCTCTGCCGCCGCTGTGGCGGGCTTCCGTTTGGAGCGAGTGCTGGATTGGGTCGGCAAGATCGATGAATCCGGCGAGATCGTCGACGAGGCCGACGAGTATTCCGTCGAGGGGCCCGTGGTGCGCGCCTTTGCCGGGGGCAAGATGGCCGACCAGGGCGCTGGCGATCAGGGGTTCCCTGCCGAAGATGAACCGGCGGAGCAGGCCGACGAGTTCGAGCCCGAGACGTTTGCCGAGGACGATTTCGCCGCTCAGCTGGCCTCTCAGGCGCAACGCCGCCAGAACCGTGCGCGCCTGAACCTGGGCGAGAACGGCGCCGAGCGCCAGGTCATCCAGCTTGACGAGGACGGCCGTCGCATCGATGCGGCGCAGCACGGTCGCAAGCGTTCGGCTCAGAAGAAGCACGCCAACGCCAAGCGCGGCACGAACGGCACGGTGCAGGCCAAGCACGAGAACCCGCATGCCCCCAAGGGCAAAGGCGGGCAGGGCAAGTCCGGCAAGGGCGGCTCGAAGCAGGGCGGCGGTCGCGGCAAGCAGGGGAAGCGCCGTGGGTAGCGTATCGTCGTTGGCCAACCTTTCGGTCACTCGGCAGGTGCTGGCAGATCACGGGCTTTCGGCGAAGTACTCGCTCGGGCAGAACTTCCTGGTCAACGAGGCCATCGTGGCGAAGATCGTGGCGCTGGCCGAGCTCGAGGGCGCGGACAACGTGCTTGAAATCGGCCCCGGCATCGGCACGCTCACCATGGCCCTGCTGCAAAACGCGAAGCATGTCACGTCCATCGAGCGCGATACCGACCTGCCTGCGGTGCTGGCCGAAACGCTGGAGCCGTGGCGGGATTCGTTCACGCTTATCCAGAAAGACGCGCTTGACCTGCAGCTTTCCGATTTTGACGGGCAAGACGCCCCCAACAAGCTGGTGGCGAACTTGCCGTACGCCGTTGCCGCAACGGTGGTGCTTGATTATTTCCAGCGCATCGAATCGCTTGAGTCGGCAACGGTGATGGTGCAGAAGGAGGTGGCCGACCGTATGGCCGCCGAGCCGGGCACGAAGAACTACGGCGCCTATACCGTGAAGCTGCGGCTGTATGCGCAGCCGGCGGGGCGCTTCCCGGTCAGCCCGAACAACTTCTTCCCGCCGCCGCGCGTGGACAGCGCGGTCATCCGCCTGAACCGCACGCCCGTGCTCGATGAGCAGGGCAAACCGCTTGACGGGGAAGTGGTGCGCGCTGCTTGCGCCATGGCCGACGCTGCGTTCGCCAGCCGCCGCAAAACGCTGTCGAACTCATGCAAAACCTACTTCGCCGGCCGCGGGGCCGGCGGCGCTGCGGTGGCCCCGCATCTGCCCGAGTTGTTCGAGCAAGCGGGCATCGACCCCAAACGACGCGGCGAGACGTTGTCTCTTGCCGAGTTCGTGAACATGGGCAAGGCGCTGCTGGCGCTGCATCAGGGTTAGCGATGGAAATCGATATGCTACTTGGGCCGCGTGCATAGCGGCCCTTTTTGCGTGATGCAGGGTTGGGAAAGCGAGTCTGCAGCAGTCTGGCAGGTGCGGGTTAGTTTGCCGTAGCAGCGCTTCTCCGGCTCTAAAGCCGGCGGTCGCGGGAAGGTTAGCGTTGCCATGTGCCCCGTCAAACCGCTGTCTTCAAGCTAAAACGCACCTGGAGTATGGCCATTGTGTGCGAACTGCTATGGAATTAGGTGCAAAACATGGAGAAGTAAGCGTGCATTGACCCGCATGATACAATTTTGAGCTGTTATCTGTGTGTTATGTAGGAAAGAGCAACTATGGACTTAGCGAAACAAGCGCAAATCGTCGACTCCATTCATGATACGTTACACGATTTCGTCGGTCAACGCCTGAAAGTGCGCGCCAACATGGGCCGCTCCAAGATCGTCGAGAGCGAGGGCACGCTCATGCAGGTGCACCCGCAGCTGTTCATCATGGAAGTGGATCGCAAGCGCGGCCGCACCGCCCGTCAGTCGTACCAGTACGTCGACGTGCTCACCGGCATGGTCGAGCTGTCGCAGAACGGCGAGCCGCTGTTCGAGCCTTTCGTTCCCGAAGGCGACGAGCCGGGCGTGGAGTCTCCTCTCATGGAGGAACGTGTCCTGTCGTAAGCGGTTTCAACCGTGAACTTTTTGCGGATGCCCGCGAAGAAGTGTTTGACAAACAGCGTTTGAACGAGGAAAATACATTCTCGCGCAAAGCGCAATACCCATGGGGATGTAGCTCAGCTGGGAGAGCATTACGTTCGCAACGTAGGGGTCGTGGGTTCGAATCCCATCATCTCCACCATGGAAATGCAAAGGCCGTCGGTCCCACCGGCGGCCTTTTTCTTTCCCAAAAGCGCGTGGGCTCGGACACTTTGGGGACGTAGCACTAAGTGTCCAAATCGACGAGAATCGGCGAGAGCGGTTTTGATAGCGCTAATGCAAGGCGGTATCTTTCGTTGCTGCCTGCCCGCCGGTTTGCGGCGCAGGCCCATTTAACTACTGAAGGAGCATCATGGCTGGTCTGAAGGCGGTTTTGTTCGACAACGATGGCACGCTGGTTGATTCTCGCGAGCTGCTTTTGGCAAGCTTTCACTATGCGGGCCCTGCGGTGCTGGGCCGCCAGCTTAGCGACGAGGAATATCTGCAGAAGGTGGGGCAGCCGCTGGCCGTGCAGGTCAAGGACTACACGGACGACCCGGTGCTGCAGGAGCGGTTCTGCGAAGCGTATCGAGCGCACAACAAAACGGTGCACGATAAGATGATCAAGGCGTTCCCCGGAACGGTTGAGGCGCTGGCGGAGCTCGCAAGCGCGGGCCTGAAGCTGGGTGTGGTGACGTCGAAGCGCCATGCGGTTGCCTGGCGCGGGCTCGAGGTGGTGGGCGCCGCGTCGTATCTGGATTGCTGCGTGGGCTGGGACGATATCGAACGTCCGAAGCCCGATCCCCAGCCGGTGGTCCGCGGTTGCGAGCTGCTGGGGTTCGATCCCAGCGAGTGCCTGTACGTCGGCGACGCCCCGTTCGACCTGCAATCCGGTAACGCGGCAGGTGCGAGCACCGCGGCGGTGACCTGGGGCATGTTCAACGAGCCCACCCTGACAGCCGAGCGCCCCTCGTTCGTTTCGCACACCTGGGACGAGCTGATCGCAAGCACGCTGGCGTTGCTCTAGCTTTCGGCATCTGCGGGGCATCGGACACTTCGGGCGGACACATTGGGGACGTAGCGTTAAGTGTCCAATCCGGTAGCGCCATGAGGTCGGACACTTAACGCTACGTCCCCTAAGTGCTACGTCTCTTAAGTGTCCGCTGAAGTGTCTGGTGGCGCTGCTCTAGCGCTTGCGGTTATCGTGCGGAAGTGCGGATGCGGCGTTGTTTGCGGCTTTGGGGCGGTATACTTGCCGCGTGATTGATGGACAGTTCGAAAACCTCCTGTCGGTAAACAAAACTAGGTACCTTGCCCGCTGATCGTGGCGGGCGTTTTGCGCGACGGCGCGATTTTATCGGCGGGGGTGAACAGCTTCCGCTGCATCGTTGCAGGTTGTCGCGCATTTCGAGAAGGGCCTTTCCGACGGCGGTTTTCGCTTGATGGAAGGGCTTTTGCTATGTATGGGCTGAAAACGGAGAGCAGCTTCGACGCTGCGCATTTCCTGACCGATTACCACGGCAAGTGCGAGAACCTGCACGGTCATCGCTGGCGCGTGGTGGCGTATCTCGAGCAGGCCGACCTGCAAACCGAGGGCACGCATAAGGACATGGTCATCGACTTCGCGGACTTCAAGCACGCGCTGCGTGACCTTACCGAGGAACTCGACCACTCGTTCGTGGTAGAGGAGGGCTCGCTCATGCCCAAAACCCTTGATTGCCTGCGTGAGGAGGGGTTCACGCTGTCGATGATGCCCTTCCGCACCACCGCGGAGAACCTGGCGCGCTACTTCTTCGGCAAGCTTGCCGAGCAGGGCTTCCCCGTGTCCCAGGTTGATGTGTACGAAACGCCGAACAACTGCGCGATCTATCGTGCGTAACGAAGCTATGACCTGCGAAAACGAAAACGCAACGGCAACCTACGGCAGCCTGCACGACGCGTTCTCGGCGTCGCAGCGCCGAAGCGCCGACCAGCCTGGCTCCCAGGCAACCATGCCGGTTGCGGAGCGGTTCGTCAGCATCAACGGCGAAGGGGCGTGCGCGGGCAAGCTGGCGGCGTTCATCCGATTCGCCGGCTGCAATCTGCGTTGCGGTTACTGCGACACCATGTGGGCAAACGTTCCGGGTGCCGCGGCGAAGGGCGAAACCCCCGAGCAGTTGGCGGCGTGGGTGCGGCAGACCGGCGTGGAATGTGTGACGCTTACCGGCGGCGAGCCGGTGCTGCAGCCGCTGCTGCCGCAGCTGGTGGAGCTGCTGCTGGTCGAACCCGGCCCGAACGGGCGCGGCCTGCGTGTGGAGATTGAGACGAACGGCGCCGCCGACCTGGGCGAACTTGCCGCGTTGCGCGCGCGTATCGGTGACGCTGCGCCCGGCATGCTTTCCTTCACCGTAGACTGGAAGCTGCCGTCAAGCGGCATGGAGCAGCAGATGCTGCCCGCGAACTTCCGCCTGCTCGACACGCGCGACACGGTGAAGTTCGTGTGCGGGCAGGGCGATTTGCCGCGCGTTTTGGAAGTTGCCCGGCAGCTCGATCTGCCGGGGCGCGTGCCGGTGTACCTGAGCCCGTGCTTTGGGGACATCGAGCCGGCGCGCATCGTTGAATTCATGCAAGAGAACCAAATGACCTGGGCAACCGCCCAAGTGCAGCTGCACAAGGTCATTTGGCCCGATGTTGAGAGGGGCGTGTAAGGATGGGCATTTTCGAGGGACAGGCGTTCTCCTCGTTCGCGGCTGCGGCCGCCAACGCGCGCGAGAACCTGCGCGTGCACGGGACGCTGGGCGAGGACCCGGCGCCGCGCGACGAGAACGGCAAGGTGTGCGGCGAGAACCCGCAAAAGGCGCTCGTGCTCAGCAGCGGCGGCGTGGATTCCAGCACGCTTCTGGCCTTGGCGGTCAAGCGCTTCGGCGCGGAGAACGTGTTCGCCCTGAGCATCTCCTACGGCCAGCGTCACGAGAAGGAGATCGAAAGCGCGAAGGCCGTCGCCGCGCATTACGGCGTCGAGCAGCGCTTCCTCGACCTTTCCGCCATCTTCGCCGATAGCGATTGCAGCCTGCTCGAGCATTCCTCGCAAGACGTTCCCGAGGAAAGCTACGCCGAGCAGATCGACGAGGCGGACGGCTCTACGGTCAGCACGTACGTGCCGTTCCGCAACGGGCTGTTCCTGTCGAGCGCCGCGTCCATGGCGCTGTCGCTGGGCGCGAGCGTGCTGTTCTACGGCGCGCACCACGACGATTGGGCCGGCGACGCTTATCCCGATTGCTCCATCGAGTTCGTGAACGCCATGAACCTTGCCATCACGCAGGGCACGGCGGGCCAGCTGCACATGGAGGCGCCCTTCGTGTCCTGGTCGAAGGCCGATATCGTGAAATGCGGTCTTGAGCTGGACGTTCCCTACGAGCTTACGTGGAGCTGCTACGAGGGCGGCGAGCGTCCGTGCGGCAAATGCGGCACATGCATCGACCGCAACCGCGCTTTCGAGGCCAACGGCATGCGCGACCCGCTGCTCGACAAATTGGACGCCCAAGGGTAGGGCGCTGCCGCTAGAAGGGGCGCCTTCCGCTGCGCGGCGGCCGTTTACCCAGCAGTCCCGAACCCATACAACCCTCGCGGCCCTTCCGGCCGCGCTTCCCAAGGAGAACCTATGACCAACGAAAAACCTGCGCGCGTCGGCATCGACGACCTGTCGCTCCTGGGCAACCAGGGCGTGCAGTATCCGCAAACTTACGATCCCGGCGTGCTCGAGACGTTCGACAACAAGCACCCCGGCAACGACTACTTCGTGAAGTTCAACTGCCCGGAGTTCACGGCGTTGTGCCCGATCACCGGCCAGCCCGACTTCGCCACCATCTACATCTCCTACGTGCCCGACGTGCGCATGGTGGAGAGCAAGAGTCTGAAGCTGTACCTGTTCAGCTTCCGCAACCATGGCGACTTCCACGAGGATTGCGTCAACGTGATCATGAAGGACCTGATCGCGCTGATGGACCCGAAGTACATCGAGGTGTGGGGCAAGTTCCTGCCGCGCGGCGGCATCTCCATCGATCCGTACTGCAACTATGGCAAGCCCGGCACACGCTGGGAGCAGGTTGCCTGGGATCGCCTGGCAAACCACGACCTGCACCCTGAGGCCGTGAACAACCGCTAGCAGCGCTTGACGCCCGCAGACATCGCCGTCTGCGGGCGTTTTTCATGCGGGATCGCATACATTTGCGTGTTTTTGGCAGGAACCATATGCGTGCGTTGACCTGGGAAAACGTTGCATAACACCGGGTCATCAGCCGATTATAAACGTGCGCGAGTGCGTGCGATTTCTCTATCGGATACAATGTTGGCATGCAAAAATCCACGTACATATCTATGACCGATGCCTTGCGGGCGCGTCCTGCGCTGGCGCGTGGCGTGTCGCTGGCGAACAAGGTCATCACCGACGTCGTGTATGTGGCGTATCCGTGCCTGCTTGTGTGGCTGGCGTATGCGGCGGCAACCGGCGCAGCCGGCGCGGCGGGCATGCTGCTCCGTGCCGCGCTGGTACCGGGCATCTCGTTCGTGCTGGTCACCGTGCTGCGCAAGGAGATCAACGCGCCACGTCCGTATGAGGTGTTCGACGCCGCTCCCGTCATCCCGAAGGATACGCGCGGCAATTCGTTCCCTAGCCGGCACGCATTCAGCATCTTCGTCATAGCCATGACGTTTTGCGCCTGCTGTCCGCTTGCATGGGCGGGGCCGGTCATGCTGGCTGCCGGGGTGTTGCTGGCGGTCATCCGTGTGGTATCGGGCGTGCACTTCCCTTGCGATGTCGTGGTGGGGGCTTTGTTGGGCATGCTTGCAGGTTTTGTGGGTCTCTGGATTCTTTAGCGGCGGGTTGATACAGTTATTGATATTAAATATCGATATTGGTTTGCTGATACCGTTCGTTTCGTTTCAGAGGGGGCGGATATGCTGAAGGTTTCGAAGCGTACGTTGCTTTTAGTCGCCGGCATCGTTTGGCTTATCGCCGGTGGGAACATCGCCTGGCTGGGCATCCGGTCGTTCGCTCAGATGGATCAGGGAATCTGGTGGCTGCTCGTCATCGGCGCCGTTGGGGTGTTCACGTTGTTCCACGTCAAGGTATTCTCGAAGATGGTCGGTAAGCATGCCGTTCGCATTGCCGGTTACGAGGCCGATCGCGTGGGCGTGTGGAACTTCTTCGATGTACCGGGTTATGCCATGATGGTCATCATGATGACCGGCGGCATCTCCCTTCGCGCGTTCGGCCTGGTCCCTGTGTGGTTCATCGCGTTCTTTTACACCGGTCTGGGCATTGCGCTGGCGCTTTCCGGCGCAAGCTTCCTTATCCGTTTCGCGCGCCGCGGCAACCGTCCCGCCCCGTGCCCGTTGGTTCCTCGTGCAGCTTCGCGCGGATAATCGCTTCTCATTACATGATTCCGCTTTATCACGAAGGCCCGCTCGTTTGAGCGGGCCTTCGCTTTGCTACCGGGAAATCCTGGCGAAAGGGGATCCTGGCAAGGGAGTTGTTCCGATCAGGGGGCATCTCACGAAGCTGCCCCCCAGTCGCGGCTATGGCGCCGCTCCGCTGGGGAAACGGAAGCGCCATAGCGTTTGGAGGGTTGCCGCCTGGCGGGGCTTTCGCTTCCAGCTGGGGAAATAGGGGCTGGTAGCGCCACCCCCCGCCATGGGCGTTCAGTCGTTGGAGGGCTACTTGATGGCTTCGAAGCCGGCTGTCAGGTCGGCGATGATGTCGTCGATGTTCTCGGTGCCGATGGACAGGCGCACGGTGGTGGGCTTGATGCCGGCGGCCAGCAGCTCGTCCTCGGTCAGCTGGGAGTGCGTGGTGGATGCCGGGTGGATGACCAACGACTTCACGTCGGCAACGTTCGCCAGCAGGCTGAACAGGCTCAAGGACTCGGTGAACTTGCGCGCGTCGTCGGCGGTGCCCTTCACGTCGAAGGTGAAGATGGAGCCGGCGCCGTTCGGGTAGTACTCATCGTAGAGCTCCTTGGCGCGGCCGGTCGCCAACGCCGGATGGTTCACGGAAGCAACCTGCGGATGGTTGTTCAGGAACTCCACCACCTTCAGCGCATTCTCCACATGGCGGTCGACGCGCAGGGACAGCGTCTCCAGGCCAAGCAGCAGCAACCATGCGTTGAACGGGGAGAGCGTGGCGCCCTGGTCGCGCAGCAGCGTGGCGCGGGCCTTCGTGATGTAGGCTGCGGGGCCTGCGGCCTCGGTGAATACGACGCCGTGGTAGCTGGGGTTGGGCTTTGCCACGCCGGGGAACTTATCGGCGTTCGCAGCCCAGTCGAACGTACCGGCATCGGTGATCACGCCGCCCATGGCCGTGCCGTGGCCGCCGATGAACTTGGTGGCGGAGTGGACGACCACGTCGGCGCCGTGCTCGATGGGGCGCAGCAGGTAAGGCGTGGAGAAAGTGGCGTCCACGATTAGCGGCACGTTGTGGCGGTGCGCGATGTCGGCCCATGCCTCAAGGTCGAGCACGTCGGAGTTGGGGTTGCCCAGCGTCTCGGCGTAGAGCAGCTTGGTGTTGTCCTGGATGGCGGCTTCGACGGCGTCCAGGTCGGCCGGGTTGACGAACGTGGTGGAAAGCCCCTGCTCGGCCAGCGTGTGCTCGAACAGGTTCAGCGTTCCACCGTACAGGTTGGTGGAGGACACGATGTGATCGCCGGCGGTGGCGATGTTCTGCACGGCGATGGTGATGGCGGCGGAACCGGTCGCCACGCCTAGGGATCCGACGCCGCCTTCGAGTGCGGCAACGCGCTCCTCGAAGGTGCTGACCGTGGGGTTGGTCAGGCGGCTGTAGATGTTGCCGGGCTCGGTCAGGCCGAAACGGCCGGCGGCGGTGGCGGCATCCTTGAACACGAAGGACGAGGTCAGGTAAATCGGCACGGCGCGGGCGTCGGTTGCCGGATCGGGCTGCTCCTGTCCGGCGTGCACTTGCAGGGTTTCGAATGCGTACTTCTGCTTCTCAGACATCTGGCTATCTCCTAAATCGATTACTATGGCTTTCTTGTTCTCATATAGCGTGATGACGGTTGTAAGTTATACCGAAGCAAAGGAAGTGGGTCAATAGGAATATAGGAGATTCCGTCCGCGGGGTATTTCGAAATTCAGATACCTAGTTTTTCATGCTCTCGATAAGCCTAGCGAATAAATGGGAAATAACGCTTTGAATATGCCCTATGGGGGTATACAAGTGCTACAATCGCCTTGTACTGTTAACCAAAGCTAAGAAAGGTGGGACCATGATCGCGACCGTGATCATCTGCATTATCATCGCCATTGCCGTCGTTTTCGCAGCCAGAAGGGCCGTTCGCACGTTCTCGGGTGATGGCTCATGCTGCGGCGGGAAGAGCGCGAAGAAGGTCAAGCGCACGCATGTCGAGGATACGGACGAGGCAAACTATCCGTATGCGACGGATGTGTCGATCGGCGGTATGACGTGCGAGAGATGCTCCGCCGCGGTTGAGAATGCGCTGAACGGTATCGACGGCGTGTGGGCGCGGGTCGATTTGGCGGCGAAGAACGCGCACGTGTTGTCCAAGCAGCCGCTCGACATGGACTGCGTGAAGGATGTCGTTCGCGAAGCCGGCTACTACGTGATCCAGCGCTAGCTGCGCGCCCGTCGCAAGGCGAGCGACCGCATGCGGTGGGCCGTTTCGCTGGGCGGGTTGCGCAAACGGCGAGGGGGATCCTGGCTAAGGCATTATACGGAGCGGCTTGTCCGCTAGCGCGAAAAAAAGGGCTTCCCTTGGGAGGCCCTTTTCCATGGTTGATCGTCGGTTTCGCGAATCGCCGGGGATCGTAAGCTGCGCTATGCCAGCAGCGCGCCAAGGCGCATGCATTCGGCGGCGGCGTCATCGTCGGGATAGTCCTTGGCGATGACGCTGTCCACCACGTTCAGGCCGGCCTCGTCGGCGCGCTGCTCCCACAGCTCCATCCATTCGCCGTCGTTCCAATCGTAGGAGCCGAACAGGGCCACCTTCTGGCCGGACAGCGCGGGTTCGACCTCATCGTACATGGGCAAGAACTCGGTGTCCTCAAGCTCCTCGTCGCCCATGGCCGGGCAGCCGAAGGCGAACGCGTCGAAGTCACCGATACGGTCGGCGCTGAAATCGTTGCATTGCACCAGGTCGGCGGTACCGCCCGCCGCGCGCACGCCCTGCGCCACCAAATCCGCCATGGCCTCGGTGTTGCCCGTGCCGCTCCAGTACACCACTGCTACTTTGCTCATCTGCATATCCTTTCATTTGTAAGGGAAGCGTCGGTCTTGTGCCGAACGGCAGACGCGCTTCGTGTGAGCGCGCCGGCCGTTCGGCGCGAATGCGGCAAGGGTGCGTTTCGCCGCTGGCGCTCGTTGCTTGCGGCGTTTGCGTGCTTGCCGCATTTGCACCCGCGAACACAGGTTACACCGCTGCTGCGAACGCCTCCTGGGCGGGGAAGTTCTCGTCGAGGGCGGCAAGGCAGTCGATGGGTACGCCCTCATCGAACAGGTCCTCGTAGGCTGCGGTGCAGGTTTTGTAGCAGCAGAAGCATGCCTGCGCATCGCGGGCGCGGCTGTAGACCTTCCAGCAGCCGCTGCATAGGCTGTTCTCGCCCTTGTTCTCGATGAAGCCCACCACGTCGTCATAGGGGTAGCCCAAGAAGAACCCGATCTCGTGCGGGAACGCGCAGCTGCCGGAAAGCGTGGCCGCCAGGTCGGTGCCGCAGATGCGGCGGTGCAACTTGGCGATGCAGGCGGAAAGATCGGACGGGTCGTATCCTTCATCTTGCAGGTAGCCGAAGACATCGGGTTGCGCAAGATATGCCCTCAGCATTGTTGGACGGTACACGTACAACAAAAGGCCGGTTTTGCGTCGTGCCAACACCTCGATGCGCACGCCGCAAGGCTCCAGCTTTTTACGACATATTCCCAGTTCCTGGGCGAATTTGGTGGAGTTGAGAGTATCGGGCTCCATACTTTTGCCCGGGAACGCGTCGGCATCGATGCCTTCGCGGTATACGAACATGTTCGCCGGCTTCAGTCCAGCCAGCGCAGGGGAGCAGTGATGCACCAGCTTGCGCTCAAGATCGGCGGTGCGGCTCGGCTTCGCACCAGATGCGCCTATGATCACGGCGACTCCTTCCCATTCATGTAATCCGTGGCTAACATAGTAAGCATAAGTAAGCCACAGTCAACATGTTTAGGTAATCTTCGCAAAAGTTTTCGTGTGTAAGGTGGATGCGGCCGGGAAGCGGCGGCGCGGGCCGATGCCGGTAGATGCGATGGCGCCATTCGAGCAGGTCCGCTGCCGGATGTGGCCGCGTCATTCGAGCAGGCACGGCAGCGGGCAATGCAGCGCCTGCGCCTTGCGCCCCCGCCCTACACCAGCGTCAGAGCGATGAGGGTGGCGGCGATCACGCCAAGGATGATGGTGAGGGCGTTCGCGAAACCGGCCAGGCCGCCGTCGCCGCCCGACATCTGGGTATACATAGGCGCAAGTGCGCTCGCCGGACTCCACACCAGCAGCGTGAGCAGGGCGCGCATGACGTCGTCGACCGGAAGCGCCAGCCAAACGATGCAGGTCAGCACCACGCTGAATGCTGCGCGCAGGCTCACCAGACGTGCCACCTTCGTCATGCGCTCGCGCGAGACGGAGAAGCTCATCATGAGCCCCAGCATGAACATTGCTAGAAACGAGTTGGCGTTGGCAATGGGCTCGGTGAAGGCTACCAGCTCGGAGGGCAGGCGAACTCCCGCCACCGATAGCACGATGATCAGCAGGTACGTGTCGAAGGGCAGGCTGGAGAACAGCCGCTTGGCAACGAAACGCACCGGATGCTGGATGCGCGAGCCTCCGGCGATCAGGCCGGTGAGCGCATAGGAGCCGCCGGCCATCATGAACGCGTTGCCGGCATCGTAGAGGCAGGTGGCCACGGCCATGGTGGGCGAGAAGATGGCCTGCACGAACGGCAGCGCGAAGCACCCCAGGTTGAATCCGCAGCCGTTGAGCAGGTAGAACGCGCGGTCCTCGCGATTGGTCCGCGTGGTGATGGCGAAGGTGACCAGGTACGCGCCGAAGGCGAAAACGAAGCCGAGCGGCACGAGCAGCAGCATCTGCGGCGAGAAGTCGGCGGCTCCGAACGCGTGCAGCACCGCGCAAGGCAGCGTGAACGTGAACACGATCTTCGACACGAACTCGCCGGGCATGTTGCCGAGCTTGTCGGTGTGGCCCATGCAGTAGCCTGCGACGATGATGCAGACAAAGGCGAATACCTTGATGAGTGCGGTTTCCATGCTTTCCTTTTCTCCTAGGCCCCTTCGAGAAGCCCGTCGGCGTTTTCCTGCAAAAGACGGGAAAACGCGCAAACCCCCAACCAAATCGAATCCCGAAAGAAACCGGTCAGGGGCCTGCGCGTTGTGCGACTTGCGTATGCGGTTGTAGGGCGAGGGGCTTATGCGGCAGCTTCATCCCCTCGCCGGGGTTGCCTTACAGATGCGCGTTGATGAGCTTGGGGCGGAAGCCCTCGCCTTCGAGCGCCTTGACGATCTGCCGCTTGTGATCGGTGCCGAACGCCTCGATGGTGACGCGCAGCTCCACGGCGGCCTGGCGGTTCGTGGTGACGAACTGGTTGTGGTCCAGGCGGATGACGTTGCCCTTGTTGTCGGCGATGACCTGCGCCACGCGTACCAGCTCGCCGGGACGGTCGGGCAGAAGCACCGACACGGTGAAGATACGGTCGCGCTGGATCAGGCCGTGCTGCACAACCGAGGACATGGTGATGACATCCATGTTGCCGCCGGAGAGGATGGAGACGACCTTCTTGCCCTGGAAGTCCAGGTGGCGAAGGGCGGCCACGGTGAGCAGGCCGGAGTTCTCCACGACCATCTTGTGGTTCTCGACCATATCCAGGAACGACGCGATCAGCTCGTCGTCATCGACGGTGATGATGCCGTCGAGGTTCTCTTGGATGTAGGGGAAGATCTTGTCGCCGGGCTCGAGCACCGCGGTGCCGTCGGCGATGGTGTTGGCGCGCGGCAGCTTCACCACGTGGCCCGCCTCAAGGGAGGCCTTCATGCATGCTGCGCCGGAAGGCTCCACGCCGATGACCTTGATGTGGGGGTTGAGCAGCTTGGCCAACGTGGACACGCCCGTGGCAAGCCCGCCGCCGCCGATGGGCACCAAGATGTAGTCGACGAGCGGCAGCTCCTGCACGATCTCCATGGCGATGGTGCCCTGGCCCGTGGCGACGCCCAGGTCGTTGAACGGGTGGATGAACGTGTAGCTGTTCTCCTCGGCAAGTTTGAGCGCGTGCTCGTAGGCTTCGTCGTAGACGTTGCCGGCCAGCACCACGTCGGCGCCCAGGGCCTTGGTGCGCTCGACTTTGATGAGCGGGGTGGTGGTGGGCATGACGATGGTGGCCTTGACGCCGTAATGCTGCGCGGCGTAGGCGACGCCCTGCGCGTGGTTGCCGGCTGATGCGGTGATCAGGCCGTGCGCACGCTCCTCGTCGGTCAGCGTGCTGATCTTATAGTAGGCGCCGCGCACCTTGTATGCGCCGGTGCGCTGCATGTTCTCGGGCTTGAAGAACACGCGGTTGCGGGAAATCTCGCTGAAGTAGGGGCTTTCAATAAGCTTCGTCTCCTGTGTAACTTCCTTGACTTTGGCTGCGGCTTCTTCGAATGCGTCCAGCGTCAGCATAGCTTCACCCCTTTTTGGTTTTCGGTTCGCGGCGGTCTAGTGTCGGTGAACATCATAGCCTTGCAGGCGCTACAATGGGGAGGTTCCATATCAGCGCGACAAAATTCGACGCTTTGCCTAGGTTTAAGGCTTGGTGCAAGGTACGAGAGACGCTGTCCGGTATCCGGACAGTTAGTGCTACGTCCCCATGTGTCAGCTTGGGGGGCGGAGCGTGTGAAGCGCTGCCGTTTCGCGCGCAAGCGCGCATGTTGGGGCGCAACGCCCCGGAAAGGAAGACCATCATGAAGGTCATCGCCACCCCGAACGCCCCCGCGGCCATCGGCCCCTACGTGCAGGGCCGCGTGTGCGGCAATCTGCTGTTCGCCAGCGGCCAGATCGCGCTGTCCCCGGAGACCGGCGAGCTTGTCGGCACCACCATCGAGGAGCAGACGGCGCAGGTCATGAAGAACGTGGCCGCCATCCTTGCCGAGGCCGGCACCGACTTCGACCACGTGCTGAAGGCCACGTGCTTCCTGGACGACATCGACGACTTCGCCGCGTTCAACGCCGAGTACGCCAAGTCCTTCGGCGATGCCCGCCCGGCCCGCTCCGCCGTGGGCGTGGCAAAGCTTCCCAAGGGCGCCCTGGTCGAAGTCGAGGTAATCGCCGAAGTGTAGGGGCCCTGCTTGCTGCGAGCGGCGCCGTGCGCGGGGCGAGCGGTGTGCGCGCTAGAGATTGTCTGCAGCCTTGGCGCGTGCGCCGGGCGCTGCCCTACCATGTACGCGATGAAAAGCCCGACCAGGCAGCTCGGCTTTGAGCGTTCGCTCCCGCCGTGCGATGCTTTCGGGCCGCAACCTACCTGTGAGGAGCAATCGCATGTGCGGAATCGTCGGTTTCACGGGCACGCGCCCGGCGCAGGGCATCCTGATCGAGGGCCTGTCGCGCCTTGAGTATCGCGGCTACGATAGCGCCGGAGTGGCCATCTACCAGGATGGCAAGCTTGAGGTGGTGCACCGCAAGGGCAAGGTTTCCAGCCTTGCGCACACGCTGGGGCATTTCAACTTCGAGGGCGCGTGCGGCATCGGCCACACGCGCTGGGCAACCCACGGCCGCCCGAGCGAGGCCAACGCCCATCCGCACACCAGCTGCGACGGCCGCATCGCCGTGGTGCACAACGGCATCATCGAGAACTTCGCCGACCTGCGCGAGGAACTGCAGGCGGCGGGGCATTCCTTCACCAGCGACACCGATACCGAGGTGGTGCCGCATCTGATCGAGCAGGCGCTGCGCGATGGAGCGCCCGACCTGCTGTCCGCCGTCCGTTCCGCATGCGAGCGCCTGGTGGGCGCCTACGCGCTGGCCGTCGTGTCCGCCGACGAGCCGGGCACCATCGTGGCCACGCGCAAGGATTCCCCGCTGGTGGTGGGCCAGGGCGCCGAGGGCGCCTATGTTGCCAGCGACATCATCGCCATGATCGACGCCACGCGCGATGTGGTGGTCATGAACGACGGCGAGCTGGCCAAGCTCACGCCCGAAGGCGTGACGTACTACACCGCCGCCGGCCAGGTCATCGAGAACCCCAAGGTCACGCACGTTGATTGGAACCTCGACGTGGCCGAGAAGGGCGGATACCCTGACTTCATGCTCAAGGAGATCCACGAGCAGCCGCGCGTCATCCGCGACACGCTGGCGGGCCGTCTGGTGGGCGGCGCCCTTTCCATCGATGAGCTGGACCTTTCCGTGGAGGAGCTCAACCTCATCGACCGCGTCTACATCATCGCGTGCGGCACCAGCTACCATGCCGGCCTCATTGCGAAGAACCTCATCGAGGGCTGGGCGCGCATCCCCTGCGAGTGCGAGGTCGCAAGCGAGTTCCGCTACCGTAACCCCATCATCACGCCCACCACGCTCGTGGTGGCGGTCTCCCAGTCCGGCGAAACGGCCGACACGCTGGCGGCCATCCGCGACGCCCGCGTGAAGGGCGCGCGCGTGTTCGGCATCACCAACGTGGTGGGAAGCCCCGTGGCGCGCGAGTCCGACGGCGTCATCTACACGAAGGCCAACAAGGAGATCGCCGTGGCCTCCACGAAGTCTTTCCTGGGCCAAGTGGTCTCGCTCACGTTGCTTGCCATGCTGTTGGCGCAGGTCAAGGGCAAGTTGAAGATGAACCAGATCCGCCTGCTGTTCCGCGAGCTCGCCGACACCGCCGAGCAGGTAGAGCGCATCCTGGCCGAGTGCGGCCCGGCGGTCGAGGAGGCCGCGCAGGCGTGCAAGGACGCTCGCAGCGCGCTGTTCGTGGGCCGCGGCATGGGCGCGGCGGTCAGCCGCGAGGGCGCTCTGAAGCTCAAGGAGATCAGCTACCTGCACGCCGAGTCCTATCCGGCCGGCGAGATGAAGCACGGCCCCATCGCGCTGATCGACGAGGGCTTCCCCGTCATCGCCGTGGCGACGAAAAGCCCCGTCTACGACAAGCTGGTGTCCAACCTGCAGGAGAGCAAGGCGCGCGGCGCCATGGTGGTGGCCATCGCCACCGAGGGCGACGAGGAGGTCCGCAAGCACGCCGATCACGTCATCTACATCCCGAAGGTGCGCGACGCGTTCTCGGCCATCACGGCCAGCGTGCCGCTGCAGCTGCTCGCGCGCGCCATCGCCGTGGCCCGCGGCTGCGATGTCGATCAGCCGCGCAATCTGGCGAAAAGCGTGACGGTGGAGTAGGTTCGCGTACAATAAGGGCAACGTTGGTGCGGGCGCCGTTCGGGCGCCCGCTTGCTTTACAGGGAGGTCGCTTGTGGTCGAGGACGCGAAAGTAGCGGGCGAGGGCCGGCAGGACAGCGCATCGTCGCAGGTGGAAGCCGCGTTCGGCGCCGTTGAGGGGGCCGTGGGCCTGGGCGTGGACATCGTGGAGATCGAGCGTATGCGCAAGATCCTCAAGCGGTCCCCCGCGTTCGCGCGCAAGGTGTTCAGCGCCGAGGAGTGCCGCTATTGCGATGCCACCGCGCAGCCGGCCGTCCATTACGCCACGCGCTTCGCGGCGAAGGAGGCGGTGCTCAAGGCGTTGGGCACGGGCTTCTCCCAGGGCATCGGCGCGCGCGATGTAGAAGTGCGCCGAACGTCGAAGGGTCGCCCGTACGCCGTGCTCACCGGCCGTGCCAAGCAGGTGGCGCAGGCGCTCGGCGTGCGCGAGCTGCCGCTTTCGCTGTCGTATACGCACACCGATGCGGTGGCGTGCGCCATGGCCATCACCGAGGGGTCGGTGCGCGCGCAGCAGGAGCGGCGCGACCCGATGGAGGAGCTGGCGCGCCAGTTCAAGGAGGCGCGCACCATGCTCGACGACCTGGATGCGGCAGCGCCTGCGCCCGCGCAGCCCCAGGTGCCCGATGCGCATTCGGCCATGGGCATGGTCCGCGACGCGCAGGGGGAGGCCGATTAGGAGCGGCGCGACCCCATGGAGGAGCTGGCGCGCCGGTTCAAGGAGGCGCGCACCATGCTCGACGACCTGGATGCGGCAGCGCCTGCGCCCGCGCAGCCCCAGGTGCCCGATGCGCATTCGGCCATGGGCATGGTCCGCGATGCGCAGGGCGGAGGCCGATTGGCGGTCGCGCCAGGCTCGGTGGCCGCTTCTCGCAAGTTGAACGCTGGCGCGAAGCGGGGCGTATGTTGGCCGCGGGGTGTGAATTGCGAAGAATCGCTCGTTTTGGCCCCTGCGGGACATAACGAGCGATTCTTCGCGTTTTCTGAGGCGCGGGATGGACAATTTGGACGGTATTTCGTGCGAATGGGGGGCGCGGTGCGAATAATCGTTTCTTTTGGCCCGCTCAGTGGCGAAGAACCGTTCATTTTGGCCGCCGAGGGACAAAATGAACGGTTCTTGTCTGGGCGAATTTGCGAATCCGTCACCCCGGCGTGTTCGTTCGCTTGTTGAGCAGGGATCGCTTGCTGCGGCAGTCTCATTTTCGCGCTTGTGACGTTACAGTCTGGCGAGGTTAGATGGCGCACAATCTAGGCGCTCGTTTACCTGGGGAAAGCACGCGCGCTTGATGGTCGCGGCAGATGAATGCCGCCGGGTATGGCGGCGCCCTTGCCCGCCGGCGCCGGGTATGGCAATGCCCTTGCCCGCCGGGTGCGGAGTGCCCTTTCCCGTTGGAGTCGCTGCATCAACAAACTGGTTTGTCGAAAAGCTCGCTGTAGGCGACCTACGCTGTGCCGCGCGCGTCGAATGCGAAAGCGGCGCGTGTGCTTCGGTGGAAAGCGGAAAACCTCTTATAGTTTGCATGCCTGGACTTGCGCGGAACCTTGTTCATGTGCGTTCTCCGGATCGGCGCTGGCTTGGCGATCTTGCCCGCAATGGCGCTACTCGCTGTAACGGGCGCTTTCCCAAATCGGTTGGCTGCTCAGACGCTTGCGAAGCTCGATTTGCCGACGGTCGTAGTGTTCGCTCTTTGGCCTGATGCGCGTTCCGAGAAGCCGCGCGACAGTTGCGCCGACCCTTTTGAATTCCGACCTGTCGCGAAACGTCTGGTTTCCCACGGTGATGACCGTGATTCCCAGGCGGAGCAGCGCATTTCTTCGTGCGGCATCCGAAGCGATGCGCTCGGATCCGGAGTGCTCGGCATCGCTGTCGTACTCAATGGCGAGCTTTGCTTGCTCCCAATAGAGGTCGCAAAGGAAATAGCTTCTATTGAGCGCCTTTTGCTCTGCTGCGTTGAGCGGGATGAAACGGTTTAGCGAAGGCTGGGGGAGTCCCATTCCGCCGATTTTGCAGGGGAGCGTAAGTGCGAGCGCAACTTTCGTTTCGGCAGGCGACGCTGATCGGTCGAGCACGTGATCGAGCGCCCATCGTGCGATTTTGATCCCGTTTGCCCCCTGGTTTTCGCAAACGACCGCGCCGAGCTTTTCGCGCGTGGTGATGGCATTGCGCTGAAAGAACCCTCCGCGTGCCTGGCGGTCGATGGAATACGTTGCGCACAATTCGCACCCTAAACGCACGGTATCGATCTTGCCGAGCGCAGTCGCCGATTGGACGAAGGCGAGTTCGGGAGAGCAAACGTAAACGTCATCTGCGATTCTATAGAGCGCCCGTGCTACGGGCGGGGACCAAACGTGGCAGCGGAAGCGCGTGCTGTTATGGAGCGGTTTCGTGGCAGCGATATGCAACGGGATGCTGGCGCACTGTTTTAGAAGCTGCTCAGCGCGGCGGCGGTCGTCGATGGTGGGGCCCGCGGACGGGAGTTCGGTTGCTGCATGGGCAGACGTGGCCTTGGGCTTGAGCGATTCGTGCGCAAGCCAGTACTCGATTGCTGAAATATGTGAGATCACAATGGTCATGCAATCTAAGGTATCAGAGTATTTCCCCAGGTAGATTGAGAATTTTGCGGTGCAAGGAAAGGGGAAGGTTTTGGTAGGGGTCAGGGAAGGGATCGGCAAGGCTTGCGTAAGGGATCGGCAAGGTTTGCGCAAGATAGTTGTGGTATGGGTATGCGGGCATTTCTTCGGACCGGTTATGCAGCCAGCCACAGGCTCCTGCGGTGTCGCATCGGGCTCGGCCAGCCCAGCTTCTTCTTCGGCCTCCGCTCATTCTAATGTCTGAGGTAGGCGTCGAGAATGCGGCAGAATTCGGGAAGCGTCATGCCGGACCAGTCGCGATGGCGATAGAACCCGATTCCTGTTATCAGTGTTCTTAAGCCTGGCGAAGAAGCCCTCCATCACCGAGATCGATGACGGGAGTGCTGCTTGTTGGGCATGGGAATGGGCTGTCGTGTAGGGTGCGCGATGCGAAAAACCGTCGGTTTTGGTCGCTGGCGGTCAAAACAGACGGTTTTTCGCGGTATCGGAAGTGAGAAACGGACGATTTTGCCGGTTGTTCGCGTATGGGCTTCCCGATAGCGCAAATAATCGCGTGTTTTGGCCTTGAGGCTGCGAAGAATCGTCAATTTTGACCGCAGCTGGACAAAGTTGACGATTCTTCGCAGCGGGAACTCGCTGCTCGGCTCGGCTACTGCTCTGGGAACTCGCTGCTCGGCTCGATTAACATCCCGAAGTCCGATGGTCGGCTCGGTTGACGCTCCGGAGCCCGGTTTTCGTCCCGGCGCGCGCTGGGGTCCTGGCATGCGTCGGGGGTTCCGGCATGCGCTGGGGGCTCTGGCATGCGCTGGCGGGCTCTGGCGCGCTGGGGGCTCTGGCGCATGCTGGGGGTTCGGCTTTCCCTGGCGATTGACGCGGTTGCGCTTGTGCTTGGGGTGGTGTTGCGGTTTGCGTGTTGCCCCGGGCTTCCTGTTTGCGGGGCTGCTCGCGGTGGCGAACGCCATGTTTTACTTCGCTCTTACGTGGTTGGAGTACACTGGGTGCGAGCATATGCGTGCGTAGCGCTTGGCGAATGGAGGACGGATGCAGCGAGCGAAGAAGTATACGTTGGAGCAGGTGGCGGCATTGCTTCCGTGGCCTGACGACCTGGCGAACAAGTATTCGCGCGGCAAGTTGACGTTGGTCGCCGGTTGCGCCGACTATCCAGGCGCCGCATGTCTTGCGGCGGTTGCCTCGCAGCGCATGGGCGCGGGGTATACCGAAGTTGCTTGCTCGCCCGAATCCGTCGCGGCGGTGCGTGCGGCAAGCCCGTCGCTTGTGGTGCGCGCGTGGGACGAGCTGGCGGCGTACGCGCAGCTTGATCCTGATGAACGGGGGAGTGTCGCTGGCAGACCTGCCGCGGTTCAGGCTGCGCCCGCAAGCTCGGACGGGCGGGCGGGCGCGTATCGCGCATGCCGATCGGGTCGTCCGGTGCATGCGGCGCCGCGCCCGAAAGCGCTTGGTCCCGCGGCGCCCCGTCATCCGCTGGCGTTCCTCGTCGGCAGCGGCCTCGATGCCGCAGATCCTCTTTCCGCCCAGCTGACCTGCACCGTTCTCGAAGGCGCGGCCGCTGCGGTGCTTGTCGACGGCGGCGGTCTTGACGCGCTGACCGCTCCCGAAGGCCGCCTGCTGCTGCGCCGCCGCTTCATCGACGGCTTGCCCACGGTCATCACGCCGCACGCGGGAGAGGCCGCGCGCCTTGCCGCTCCGCTGGCCCTGCCTACCGACGACCCGGCGCAGTTGGCGTTGTTGCTTTCGCAAGCTTATGGCGTGACCGCCATGGTGAAAGGCCCCGTTACCTATATATCTGACGGTGAAACCATCGTGCGCATGTCGGATGGAACCTCTGCCTTGGCAAAGGCGGGAACGGGCGATGTGCTTGCCGGCATGGCCGCGGCGCTGCTTGCGCAGGGTTTGGCCCCGGTAGACGCGTGCGTGCTTGCTTCGGCGCTGCACGCGCGGGCGGCGCGAGCGGCGGCAAAGCGCCTGACCAGCATTTGCGTAACCGCTGAAGACGTGGTGGCCGCCATTCCCGAGGCGATCGCCTCGTTGTCGTAGCGCCCCGCTGCGATAGGTGGGCGGGCTTACGGATGCTGTTGCAATCCGACGAAGATCGGGCGAATGTGCATCGCGTATCTGCAGCGCGCCTGCGAAGGGTCGGG
>NZ_HE611014.1:493906-511685 GCF_000236865.1 Senegalimassilia anaerobia JC110
GGGCATCCTGCCAGCTGCCGGGGGGGCTGCGGCTTTCGCGTCCACCGCATCGGCGGGCGTAGGCGGCTTGCCTTTTCGCTCGCGGCGGCTTTTATGCTGCGTCTCGGTTCGCCTCCTTCTGCGCCAGCGACATTCGTTTATAGTAAGGGCGGACGAATCTGGATGGCGTTTCGAGCGAACGGATGCGGGAGGTGCGACACCATGGAATCGGATCGACCGGAACATAATGAAATGCCCGCAACCGCTGTTCGCGATGTCGGGGAGGTGCCGGTAGCTTCCGTTGCGTCAGAAGCCCCGCAGGCGCCATTGCGGCCTGGCTGGAAGCGGCCGTTGAGCGTGTTCGCCGCCTGCTTCATCGTGTACCTGGCGGTCCTTGAAGGCTTTCTGGCGGTCCCTCAGTTCAACGATATCGTGCAGATCCGCCCGGCGTCGGCGTTGGGGCCGGTGTTCGGGCTGTTCTTCGGCTTGCCGGGCGTTTTCGGTTGCGCGACGGCCAACCTGGTCTCGGATATCCTGCACGAAGGCGCCACGCCGTTCATGCTGGCGGGCTACTTCGTGATACAGGTCATGTACAACGGCCTGCCGCGCTGGGCGTGGTACCTTGTGAACGCGAGGAGCCCGCGCCCGTACCCGCGATTCGATTCGGCATCGAAGACGGCGCTGTACATGGCGCTTGCCCTGGTGGACAGCGTGTGCGTGAACCTGGTCGTCTACCTGTTCGTCGGCGCGTCGCCCGAGTCGGGCCCGTCGTTCGCCACGCGCGGCTTGAACAACGTGTGGATGCTGCTCTACATCGGCCTGCCCCTGCTTTACGCGCTCGAGCGCGGCCCGCTTACGCCCAACCCGCCGCGTTGGATCCACGTCCCGTACCGCAACATCAAGAAGGCGAACCTCACGCAGCGCTTCGTCATCTGGTTCGTTATCGCGTCGGCGTTGCTGATGCTTCTCGTCTCGGTCGTGGTCATCGCCTTCGCCTCCGGCGACGAGGAGAGCTTCCAAGCCGTTGTGCGCACCATGTTCCACGAGGTCGCCATCCTCACGGTGCCCATCTTCCTGCCCATGTTCGTGTTCCTGCACATCTTGGAGCGCCGCTTCACTCGCCCCATCGAAGTGCTCGCCCTCGACCAGCAGACCTTCATCGAGCGCATGGAATCCGACGTCGAGCAGGGCAGGCGTGACACGTGCATCGCGGTCGACGAGCGCGGTACGAAGCCTCGCTACGAGATCGCCGAGCTGTACGAGTCCACCAACAAGATGCGCCGCGACATGGTCGGCTTCATCGAGCGCCTGTACAACGTCACGGCAGAGCGCCAGCGCACGGCCACCGAACTCGATGTGGCCAAGCAGATCCAGATGAGCGCCGTGCCGCACGACTTCGATTCGCTCACGGAACGCTTCGCGCTCGATATCGCCGGCTTCATGCGCCCGGCGCGCGAGGTGGGCGGCGACTTCTACGACGTGTTCGAGGTGGGCGAGCGCGGCGTGGCCTTCGTCATCGGCGACGTGTCGGGCAAGGGCGTTCCCGCGGCGCTGTTCATGATGCGCGCGCAAAGCCTGCTGCGCCAGTACCTGCTGGAAACCGACGATCTTGGCACGGCGTTCACCCTGGCAAACCGCCAGCTGTGCGAGCGCAACGACGCCATGCTGTTCGTCACCGCGTTCGCGTGCGTGGTGGACACGGCAACCGGTGAGGTGCGCTTCGCCAACGCCGGCCACAACCCGCCGGTGCTCAAGCAAAACGGCAAGCTCGGCTATCTTGCGTGCCGCCCGGGGCTGGTGCTCGGCGCCATGGACGTGGTGAAGTATCGCGAGGGAAGCTTCGCGTGCAGCCCCGGCGAAGGCCTGCTGCTCTACACCGACGGCGTGTCGGAAGCGGCAAACGCGGCTGAAGAGCTGTACGGCGAAGATCGCTTGCTGCAAACGCTCGCCAAGCTTGACGGCGGCGTCGTGCAAGGAGCAACGGCTTCCACCGCGCAAGACGAGCGCCCCGCTTCGGCCGACGACTCTGCTGTGGTGGCGAACGGGTGCCGCGCGGCGGCCGCATCTTCCGCCCAAACCGCCGTAAACTCCCTGGTGGCAAGCGTGGACGCCTTCGCTGGCGAAGCCCCGCAGGCTGATGACATCACCATGCTCGCCTTCCGCTGGAACCTGCCCGTGGCCCGCCTGACGCTTCCGGCCGACGATGTCGAGCTCGACAACCTGTTCGCCTTCCTGGAGCCTATCTGCGAGGGCGAGGGCCGCACGCCGAAGATGATGGCGCAGATGATGCTCGTCTGCGAGGAGGTCTTCGTCAACATCTGCCACTACGGGTTCCCCGACGGCCAGCCGCGCCTGCCGGTGGACATCGAGGCCGCCGTCGACGAGCGCGCGGGCTGCTTGCACCTCGTGTTCAGCGACCAGGGAATCGCCTACGACCCGCTTTCGCACGACGCGAAGAAGGTCGACCCCGCCGATGAGCAGCGTAAAGGCGGGCTGGGCATCCTGCTCATGCGCAAGTACATGGACGACTTGCGCTACACTCGCGCCGACGGGCGCAACATCTTGCGTATGACGAAGCGATTCGTTTAAATACGGGAAGCGTTCAGGAAAGGATTGCATATGGAGATCAAGGCAACGAAAAACGGCGACGCTCTCGAGGTGGCCCTGTCCGGGCGCTTGGACACGAATACGTCCCCGGATCTGGAGGGCTACCTGCGCGAGAACCTGGAAGGCGTCGCCAGCCTGGCCATCGACCTGGCCGACACCCAGTACGTTTCGAGCGCCGGTCTGCGCGTGTTCTTGTTCGCGCACAAGGAGCTGGCGAAGGTGGGGGCGGGCTTACGCTGCGCCATCCCAACGAGTACATCGCCGACGTGCTCGACGCCACGGGTTTCACGGAAATCCTGACCGTCGAACAGTAGGGGGCTGCTATGGCGCATGATGAGAAGATCTCGGAACTGACCGGCAACGACGCACATCACGAGCAGCCCACATCGGCGAGCGCGCCCGCGCAGATGCCCGATGTGGCAACCCTGCGCGCCATGATGCATGAACGCCAATACGCGGCGGGAAAGGCGCTCGAGCAGCAGCTTGAGGCCGACGTGCTGCATGCGCGCGAGGTGCAGGAAGAACTGCTCTTCGAGATGATAGAGGCGAACAAGGACACGCCGTTTGGCCGCGACCACAACTTCGCCGACATCAAGACGGTCGAGGACTTCAAGCGCGCTGTTCCCTTCACCAACTACGACGATTACGCCGGCTATATCTACGAGGTGATGGAGCACGGCACGCGCGGCGTGGTGACCACCGAGGAAATCGTGCACTTCAATGAAACCTCGGGTACCATGGGCAATCCCAAGGGCATCCCCTACACCAAGCGCATGGCGGAGATCCTCATGGGCTATTCGGGTGCGTACACGTATTACCGCAGCTACGTGGGCGCGGGCGAGGGCCTGGCCGGCGGTCGTATGCTCACGCTTATCGAAAGCCACTACAACACGCTGAAGAGCGGCATTTCGTTCGGGTCGCTGTCGTGCAAGGCCATCGCAGACGCCCGTCCGTATCTTGCGGCGACCACTACCAGCCCTGACGAGGCCGTGTTCACCAAACCCGGCACCGACACGCGTTATCTGCATGCGCGCTTCGCCATCGAAGAGCGCGACATCCGCGACATATCATCGGTGTTCATCACCGGCGTGCTCGACCTTATGCGCTACGTCGAGGACAACTGGGAGCTGCTCGTGCGCGACATCGAGCAGGGAACCATCGACGCGTCCATTCAGATGCCGGCCGACGTGCGCGTCGGTCTGGAAGCGCGCATCGAGCCCAACCCCGAGCGTGCTGCCGAGTTGCGCGCCATCTTCGAGCGCGGCTTTGACGAGCCCATCACGCCGGCCATGTGGCCGAACCTGCTGGTCGTCCGCAGCGTTGCCGGCGGCGGTTTCGCGCCCTACACGCAGCGTCTGCGCCGCTTCATCGGCAACGACGTGCACCTCCTCTACACCGGCTACAGCGCTTCGGAAGGCGCGTTCTCTGTGCCGTTTCAGCTGGACGACCCTTCGAGCGTGCTGCTGCCGCGCAGCGTGTACTTCGAGTTCGTGCCCGTCGACGACCCCGACTACGACCACACGCTCGGCGTTGAGGATCTGCAAGAAGGCCACGACTACGAGGTCATCATCACGAGCCGTTCGGGTTTCTACCGCTACAAGATGCGCGACGCCATCCGCTGCGTAGGCCATAAGGGAACCATGCCCACGATGGAGTTCCTGTTCCGCCTCGACCAGACGGTGAACATGCATGGCGAGAAGACCACGGAGCTTGTGCTGCGCAAGGTGGCCGACAAGGTGGCTGCGCGCGCAGGGCTCGACCTTGTGGATTTCAGCGTGTACCCCAACGTCGACCATCATCCGGCGCGCTACGAGTACCTGTTCGAGTTCTATCATGCCGACCATGCGGCCATCGACCTGGCCGAATTGTCACGCATCACCGATGAGGAGCTGCGCGCGGGCAACTACGACGTGAGCTACATGACCGAGGACGGCACGTTCGCCCCGGCCATCGCGCGCGTGCTGCAGGATGAGACCAACCAGTTGTGGCGCGATATGCGCGTCATGCACGGTAAGGCCCCGAATCAGATCAAGCCGGTGCACATCGTGGACACCGAGCAGAAGCGGCGCTTCTTCTTCGCGCTCATCGACGGGGAAATCGAAGGGTAGGGAGCCATGGGGGCGCAAACCGAGAACAGCGAGCTGATCAAGCGGACGTTCGGCAAGTATCTGGCCATGTCCATCCTCATCACCTTGTCGGCAACGCTCGGCATGATGATCGACAACGTGATCGCCGGTAACTTGCTGGGGTCGGGCGCGGTAGCGGCCATCGGCATGTCGCTTTCCGTGTTCATGCTGTTCTCGGGGTGCGCCGGCATCCTTGAAACGGGCGCGGTGGCCTTGTGCGCCCGGGCGCTGGGCAACCGCGACGCCGATCGGGTGAACGTGCTGTTCAGCGTATCGCTTGCCGCGGCGCTTGCGGTGGGCGCGGTGCTGTCGGCGGGCGGTGTGGCCGGCGCCGGCGCGTTGGCAACCATGCTCGGCGCCGCATCGGGGGAGCTGCACGCCGACACTGCGGCGTATTTGAGCGGCATCTGCTCCGGCGCGTTCGCCATCGTGCTGCTGCAGCTGCTCATGGGGTTCACGCGCCTGGACAACGCGCCTCAGCTGGGCATCGTGGCCATCGTCGGCATGAGCGTGTGCGACGTGGTATTCAATCTGGTGGCGGTTTGCGTGCTTGACCTGGGGCTTCGCGGTATGGGCCTGGCAACGGCGCTGGCGTATTGCGTTGCCGTGGGCATCTGCTGCACGCATTTTCTCAGCAAGGACAACACGCTGCATCTGGTGAATCCCATGCCGCATGTGGGGCAGCTTGCCGGCGTTCTGAAGACGGGCCTGCCCGATTCGCTTACCCGTGCCACCGTCATGGTGCGCACGTTCACGTTCAACTGGCTGCTGCTGACGGTGGCGAGCGCCGGCGCGGTTGCGGCCCTGTCCATGCTGTCGTCGGTGAACTCGTTCGCGTCGTCGGTGACCATCGGCGTGGGGCAGACGGCCACCCTTCTGTGCGGCATCTTCTTCGGCGAAGAGGACCGCGGGGCGCTGAAGGCGACGCTGCGAACGGGTATGCGCATGGGGTTGGTGCTGTCGTGCGCTTTGTGCGCGGTGGTGTTCGCGTTCGCGCCCCAGGTCGTGGGGCTGTTCGGCCTTGAGGGCGACGCCGAGGCGTTCGGCGTGGTCGCCGTGCGGGCGTTCATCCTGTGCGTGCCCATCGACCTGATCAACCAGCTGTTCGTGAACTACTATCAGGGCACGGGCAACGTGCGCGCTGCAAGCGCCATCGCCGTGGGGCAGTCGGGCCTGTTCGCCGTGTTGTTCGCGTTGGGGACGGTATGGTTCTGGGGCGCGACGGCGGTGTGGACGTCGTTTCTGGTGGGCGAGGCAGTCACGCTGGCGTTGCAGCTGGTCGTGGCCAGCGTGCTGTGGAAGCGCAAGGGCGTGAAACGCGCTGTAGCGGGCGCGGCCGAGGTCGTTGCCAACGAGGCGCCCGCGGCTGCGATGGCCGGTGATTGCGACGGTGTCGCGTTGGGCGGCGCCGTTGTCGACGAGGTGACCTTGCTCGACAAGATGATGTACCTGCCCGAGACCTTCCAGCAGGATTGGCGGGCCTGGCGGGCCTTTTCCTGCGATCCCGATATCGCGTCGGTCGCGGCGTGCTCGCAGCAGGTGGCGACGTGGTGCGAGGCGCAGGGCATCGACGGGCGCCGTTCCTACCTGGTGCCGCTGGCGGTGGAGGAGATGGCCGCCAACGCGGTCGAGCACGGCTTTGCCAAAACGAAGCACCCGGCCATCGACGTGAAGCTCATCTTGAAGCGCGACGGCACGCTGGTGCTGCGCATGCGCGACAACGGCGCGGCGTTCAATCCGATGGACCTGGACCTTTCTGCTGCCGATCCCTGCTCGGCGGTGGGCATCCGGATGCTTCGCCAAGGCGTGCGGGAGGTGGAGTACCAGAATACGGTGGGGCTCAACAACGTGGTGGTGACGCTGCCGGCGGCTTCGGGAGCGTGACCTGGCCTTTCGCAAGCCTTATCGTGTGCGGCGCGCTTCCGATGAGTGCGAGGCCCCGTATTTGACATGCGACCCCATCAATGCCGGCGTCCTATCGTGGGATGCCGGTATTTTTTTCGCGATTCACGTTTTGGAATGTTTCGAAAACGGAATAATTCACGAAAATGGATTATTGTCGATTGACTAACATACGAGGGTGAGAATAATATACCAACCAGCAACGAATTATTCGCCGTTGCGTACAAAAGGGGTAATCTCATCGCAAAAGAAAGGGAAGACATGAAGAAGCAACTTCGCATCGTGGTCGCGGCCGTATGCGCGTTCGCGATGGTGGGCGCCTTCGCTCTGACCGGCTGCTCGTCCAACGGCGGCTCCACCGAGCAGAAGAACGATTCTGCCGCCGAACAGTCCGCCGACAACAACAAGGAGCAGGTCGAGCTGCAGGTATTCGCGGCCAACTCCCTGTCCAAGGCAATGGAAGAGGTTCAGGCTGCCTACATCGCCGATGGCCATGACAACGTGTCCTTCGCCGACACGCAGTACAAGGCATCCGGCGAGCTTAACGAGATGCTGGGCGCCGGCTCCTACGCCGATCTGCTGATCAGCGCCTCGAAGAGCTCCATGGACACCGCCGTGGAGAAGGGCTACGTCGACTCTTCCACCCGCGTCGACATGTTCAAGAACGACCTGGTCATGGTCTCTAAGGAAGGCGCCGACATTAAGGACGTCACTCTTGACGACATCGCCGCCGGCAAGTACTCCATCTGCGTGGGCGACGACTCCGTGCCCGCCGGCAACTATGCCGCCCAATCCCTATCCACGGTAGGCGTGTACACCCCCGTCGCTGCCGACGAGGGCAAGACCGGCAAGGATATCTCCGGCAAGGGCGGCAGCTACCAGGCCTTCGTCGATGCCGGTCATAAGGTGGTCACCGACACCTCCGTGGGCAACGTGTGCAAGCATGCCCAGTCCGGCGATGTCGACGTCGCCTTCGTGTACACCTCCGACGTGTACCGCTTCGGCGGCGTGCAGATCGTCGGCACCGTGCCGGCCAACACGCACAAAAACATCGTGTACCCCGGCGCCGTCACCTCCGAGAGTAAGAACGCCGCTGCCACCCAGGAGTTCCTGGATTGGTGCCTGAGCAGCGACAAGGCCCAGGAGATCTGGCAGAAGTGGGGCTTCGAGCTGGCGTAGGCGCCGCGCTTGGAACCGCATAGCAGATAAGCGAACGAAGCAAGGGGATGGGGACGATTCGACCCCCATCCCCTTACCGCGTCCAAGGACGGGATATATGACGAAACAGGGAAAACGTGCGAAAAGGCTTATCGCAAGCTTTGCTGTTGCGGCCGCGCTGGCGCTGTGCACGCCGGTTGCGGCGCTTGCCGACGACGCGCTGGGCGATGTCGATACGCCCGCGGTGAGCGCGAAGCCGGTCGCCGCCTCTTCGGATGCCGATGGGCAAACCGCAGGCGATGTGGACACGTCGGCGGTGCAGGTGTCCAAGGAAGGCGACGCGGCAGCGCTTGAGGGCAGCAGTTTTGCGATAAGCGATTTCTCGCGCGCTCAGAAAGGCTCCAACCGCAGCATCGACGGCGAGTATCGCGGCTATGCGTACCTTATCGGCCAAGGGGTCGGGCAGGCGGCGCAGCTGGTCGCGGTGAACGATCAGGTGGTGGCCTACATCCCGCCCGCCATGGCCCAGCAGCTTTCGCTCGACCTTGAGGATGCGCAGACGCAAACGCAGCTCAAGCAGCTGTTCTGCGCGCTCGATGCGGGCCAGTCGTCGGGTTCGGTGCCCTTGAGCGGCATTTCCACGTGGTATTTCACCACGCAGCAAACCTACGACCTGGGCGCCGTGCGCCTTATGTTCGACCAGGAGATCTCGGGCAAGGCGTACGTGCTGGTCATCGGGGTGGACGGCAGCGACATCACCGACAGCGAGAACGCGAACTACGCCAAGCCCTCCTTCGCCGATTTCGGCGTTATCGCGCCCGCCGACCAGGTGAGCATCGTCGCCAAGCCCACGGGCTTGGCCGCGGCAGGCGAGTTCCTGCAGAACCTGGATTGGAGCCCTTTGTGGGTGAGCCTGCGCACCACGGGCATCGCCATCGTGTTCATCGTCATCCTGGGCTTGTTGGCGGCGTACTTTTGCCTGAACCTCAGCTCACGCGCGAAGAGCATCTTCGACGCCATCTTCACCATCCCCATGGTGCTGCCGCCTACCGTGTGCGGCTTCATCCTGCTGTTCATCTGCGGCTCGAACACGGCGTTCGGCCGCTTCTGGATGGAGACGGGCTTCCCGCTCATCTTCAGCCCAACGGCGTGCGTCATCGCCGCGGTGGTGGTGGCGTTCCCGCTTATGTACCGCAACGCGCTCGGTGCGTTCGAGAGCCTTGACCGCAACATGCTCGACGCCGCCCGCACGCTGGGGTGGAGCAACGCGAAGATCTTCGTGCGGCTGATGCTGCCGCTGTCGTGGTCGAGCATCGCGGCCGGCATGGTGCTGGCGTTCGCGCGCGCCTTGGGTGAGTTCGGCGCCACGCTGTTCATGGCGGGCAACTACGTGGGCGTCACGCGCACTATCCCCATCGCCATCTACTTCGAGTGGATGAACGGCAACAGCGACGTCGCCTGGTTCTGGACGGGCGTCATCATCGTGTTCTCCCTGGTGGTCATCGTGTTCATCAACCTGTGGAGCGGGCACACCACCAAATATCGCAAGCGTTCGGAGTAAACCATGAGCCTTGAAGTAGACATCGAGAAGAAGTTCAAAGGGTTCAACCTGCAGGCGCGGTTCTCGGCGGGGAACGAGACGCTGGGGCTTTTGGGCGCGTCGGGATGCGGCAAAAGCCTTACCATGCGCTCCATCGCTGGCATCGAGCGTCCCGATTCGGGCAAGATCGTGGTCAACGGCACGGTGTTCTTCGACCGCGCGCCCGGCAAGAAGGCGCGCGTGGACCTATCGCCGCAGCAGCGCAAAACGGCCTTGCTGTTCTCCAGAACTACATGCTGTTCCCCAACCTGACCGTGGCGCAGAACGTGGCGGCGGGCATCGCCAAGGACGTGTCGCCGGCCGACCGCGACGCCATGGTGCAGGCCGAGCTCAAGCGCTTCGGCCTGTCGGGCTTCGAGAAGCGCTATCCCGTGCAGCTCTCCGGCGGCCAGCAGCAGCGCGTGGCGCTTGCTCGCATGCTCGCGGCGCGCCCGGGCATCCTCATGCTCGACGAGCCGTTCTCCGCGCTCGACGCGCACCTGAAAAGCGTGCTGGAGCAGAACCTGGTCAGCCTGTTCGACGCGTTCCGCGGCACCATCCTGTACGTGTCGCACGACATCGACGAGGCGCTGCGCTTCTGCGATCGCATCGCCGTGGTTGAATCCGGGCACATCATGGAAATGGGCACGGGCGATGACCTGGTGAACCGTCCGCAAAGCCAGGCGGGCATCAAGCTGTCGGGCTGCAAGAATGCCACGCCGGCGCAGCGTCGCGGGCCGCACACGGTGTGGCTGCCGAAGTGGGGCGTGCAGGTGGAGACGGCCGCCGAGGTGCCCGAGGGCGTCAAATGCCTGGGCGTGCGCGCGTTTTACCTGCAACGCGCCGGCGGCCCGGGGCGCAACTGCTTCCGCATGCGCGTCGACCGCGTGAGCGACTCGCGCTTCGAGCGCACGGCGCTGCTGGGCTTTTTGGATCGCAGCCCCGAGGCGGCGCCGGCGGTCGAGCGCACCGAGGACGAGATGAAGTACCTGCACCAGCACCTGTTCTGGCGCGTTGACAAGCTGAAGACGGATGTCGAGCTTCTGCCGCACGAGGGCGAGGAGCTGTGGATCCACATTCCCGACGACAAGCTGTACCTGGTGGAGCGCTGATCCCGACGCGCTTGGCTGCGGTCGGGCGCGTTTCGGTTCGGGGCAGCGCCGCAGGCGCTTCGGCTCAAGGGCGGCTTCGAGCCGTCTTTGCGGCCGTCTCGGCACAAGAAGTTTTCGGCGAACGGGTCTGATGGTTCGGTGGGGCAATTGCTACCGAGCCGGATGCATTCACTTCGCCCGTGGTACACTGAGGATTCTGAGACGAGAGGGGACCTCATGAAGGACGGACACGGCCGCACCATCGATTACCTGCGTATATCGTTGACGGACCGTTGCAACTATCGTTGCATCTACTGCATGCCGGAAGAGGGCGTGCAGTCCATGTGCCATACCGATATCCTGCGCATCGAGGAGATCGCGCACGTGGTTCGCGTGTTCTCGAACCTGGGCATCAAAAGCGTGCGATTGACCGGCGGCGAGCCGCTGGTGCGCAAGGGCGTGGTCGACCTGGTGCGCGACATCAACGACATGCCCGGCATCAAGAACATCTCGCTCACCACCAACGGCGTGCTGCTGCCGCGCATGGCCGACCAGCTGCGCCAGGCGGGGCTTTCTCGCGTGAACATCTCGCTTGACACGCTCGATGCCGAGCAGTTCCATGCCATCACGCGCCGCGGGTATCTGCAGGAGGCTCTTGACGGCATCGACGCCGCGTTGGCCGCCGGGTTCAACCCCGTGAAGATCAACGCGGTCGCGGTGCGCCAGCTGCATCAGGATTATCTGGCCTTCGCGAAGCTCTCCATCGACCGTCCGCTGCACGTCCGCTTCATTGAGTACATGCCCGTGGGCGAAAGCTCGGGATCTAACGGCTGCGGCTGGGGTCCCGACGATGTGATCAGCTGCGAGGAGCTGTTCGAGGACATCAACCGCCAGGCGCGTGCCGAAGGCCTGCCCGAGCTGGTGCCCGCCAGCAAGCATCAGCCGCTCGGCTGGGGGCCCGCGCGCTACTTCGAGTTCTCCGGGGCGAAGGGCACCGTCGGTTTCATCAGCCCTATGAGCAGGCATTTCTGTGGCGAATGCAACCGCATGCGCCTTACGGCCGACGGAAAGCTGCGCCCGTGTCTGTTCAGCGACCGTGAATACGACATCCGCGGCATCCTGCGCAGCGGCAAGCCTGAGGAGCAGATCGATCGGGATTTGGCCGATGCGTTCCGCACCGCCATCGGCGCGAAGCCCGACGATCACGACGACATCACCGGCACCGAACGCCGCATGAGCCAAATCGGTGGCTAATCGGTTTTGCCGGCCTGCCGGCCGGCAAATTTACTCGACGTTGCGGGCGCTTGCGGCACGCCGTCTTGCACCTTAGCTGCGCGGGCATGGCCCGAAGGCCAATGCCCGCTTGCTGCGGCGCAATACGACGCACCACAGCCACCCTCACTGACTTTGGTGGGGTCCCGGAGGTTTTAAAATCTCTTTCGAGAGGTTTCATTTTTAAGGAGAGCGAATATGACCGAGCAGCAGCATTTGACGCATATCGATGAGAAGGGCGATGTGCGCATGGTCGATGTGTCCGAGAAGGACATCACCAAGCGCGTGGCCGTGGCCGAGGGCTTCATCAGCATGCATCCCGATACGCTGGCGCTTATTGTGGAGGGCAAGGCGGCCAAGGGCGACGTCCTGGCATGCGCGCGCGTGGCGGGCGTCATGGCCGCCAAGCAGACGAGCACGCTCATCCCCATGTGCCATCCGCTCAACATCACCAAGGCGAAGGTGGAGTGCGAGCCGGTGCACGCAGGCGAGCGCGAAGATGGCCGCGTGGGCATCCATGTGACCACCACCACGGGCGTCACGGGCAAGACCGGCATTGAGATGGAGGCGCTCACCGCCGCAAGCGTGGCGTGCCTGACCATCTACGACATGTGCAAGGCGGTCGATCGCGGCATGGAGATCATGGACGTGCGCCTGCTGTTGAAGGACGGCGGCAAGACCGGCCTGTGGACCCGTGAGGAGCAGGGTGAATAGCTCCCTAGGACATATCCTTTTGATCGCCAACCCCGCCGCGCAAAGCGGAGCGGGGGCCGCTGCCGCCGATAAGGCGGCGGCGAACCTGCGCGCGGCGCTTGGCGAGGACGCGGTCACCGTGGTGCGCACGGCGGGTCCCCGCCATGCGTGCGCCATCGCCGAGGGCGCACAGAGCGCGCAGACGGTGGTGGCCCTTGGCGGCGACGGCCTTATCCACGAGGTGGTGAACGGCCTGATGACGCGTCCGGCGGGCGATCGTCCGCAGCTTGGCGTCATCCCCGTGGGGTCCGGCAACGATTACGCGCGAACGCTGGGAGTGCCGGCGAAGGTCGATCGCGCATGCGGTCTGCTGCTGTCGGCAAGCCCGCAGCCCGCCGACATCGGCTGCGTGAACGGGAGCTTCTTCGCCGAAACGCTGTCGTTCGGCTTAGATGCCGCCATCGCGCTCGACACCATGGAGCGCCGCAAGCGCACGGGCAGGCACGGTGCGGCGCTGTACATGGCAAGCGGTTTCGACCAGCTGTTCCATCACCTTGACCAGCGCGAATACCGTCTGCAGCTTGACGACGGCCCTGTGATGGAGGGCAAGTCCATCACGTTCGCGGTGCAGATGGGGCCCTATTACGGCGGCGGATTCCGCATCTGCCCCGACGCCCGGCTTGACGACGGGCTGCTCGATGTGTGTATCAGCCATCCGCCTATAACGCCCGCAGGTGCGGCGGCTATCTTCCTGATGGCCAAGGGCGGCAACCACACGCGCCTTGGGTGCATGGAGCTGCATCAGGCGCGCAAGGTCCACGTGGAGTTCGACGAGCCGCCCGCCGCGCAGGTGGACGGCGAACGCATCAATGCGCGGACGTTCGACGTAGAGGTGCTGCCAGCGGCTTTGCGCGTGCTGCGCTAACGCGCCATGGCGACGTTCGCCTTGGGGTGCGATGCGGTGCGAACCATCATGAGGATTGCGGTTACGTATCGGCTGCAACCCTGAATGCACGACGGCCCGGGATTGCTCGATCCCGGGCCGTTTCGTTTGCGTTACCTTCTTGCCCGCAGAGCCTTGAGCGCCAAGTAGCAGATGAGCGCGCCAAGGGCGGCGGCTATGGTGTCCACCAGCCAATCCATGGGGTCGCAGCTGCGGCCGGGGGTGAATATCTGGTGGAACTCATCGGTGATGCCGTACAGGCTCGACAGCGCCGCGGCGACGATGGGCGCCCACTTCGACAGCTCGCTGATGGGCTTGGCGACAAGCAGCGCGCCGGCGGGCCCTTGCGGCTTCAAATGGAAGCGCAGCGCGTTGCACAGCGCCGCGCCGAGTACCAGGTATTCGCTGAAGTGCCCGACGGGGCTTACATCCACTTTGTGCCCGAACAGGGCGGCAGCTTGCGCGGACAGCCACCGCTTGACCGCGGAGAAGATGCCGGTGTTATTGTCGATGTCGATACCGCTGCGGCTGGACATGAAGAAGATGAGCGCCAGCATGGCGATGACGGCGATCCAGGAGATAATGCACGCGGTTTTGCGCTGGATTTTGCCAGTGACCTGCGGATTTTCAGGATTTGAAGCGTTGTTTGCCGTGGTTTGGGAAGCGTTTTCGTTAGTCATAATGCATCCCAGTCTAGCAAAAACGTCCCCACGCGCCGGGGGCGTGCGGGGACGTTCACGAAAGGTGCGGGGGTCAAGGCGCCGCTTTCGCAGGTCTTGCCAGACAGCCGTGTCGCGAGCACGGTTCAAACGCAATCGAAGCTATGCTCGCACACAAAAGAGACAATGGATATGCAGCGCACCCCTGGTAAGAGCGGAAGGGGGCGTTGGCGCCAGGCGCACCGATGCCCCCTTGGCTCCTGACTTACAGCTGACGCAGGACGTTGACCATCTCGATGGCGCCGACGCCGCACTCGAAGCCCTTGTTGCCGGCCTTGGTGCCCGCGCGCTCGATGGCCTGCTCGATGGTGTCGACGGTCAGCACGCCCATCATCACCGGCGTGCCCGTTGCCAGCTGCACCTGCGCGATACCCTTCGACACCTCGTTGCACACCACGTCGTAGTGCGAGGTGGCGCCGCGGATGACCGCGCCCAGGCAGATGACGGCGTCGAACTTGTCGCTTTGCGCCATGCGCTGGGCCACTACGGGAATCTCGAATGCGCCGGGGACCCATGCCACGGTGACGGCCTCTTCCGGCACGTCGTGGCGGCGCAGCGCGTCAAGCGCGCCGCCGAGCAGCTTCGACGTGATGAACTCGTTGAAGCGGGCGCACACGATGCCCACCTTCATGCCCTCGTTGATTACCTTGCCTTCGATGATGTTGACGGCCATGATGGCTCCTCTCTATTGTTGTACGAACTTGGTCCAACGCTGAACGGTACGAATCGGTTAGTCTTCCACGTGCTCGAGCAGGTGCCCCATGCGGTGCGCCTTGGTCTGCAGGTAACGGCGGTCGTGCTCCTGGGGCTCCATCTCGATGGCGACGCGCTCGGAGATCTCCAGGTTGAAGCCGGAAAGGCCGTACACCTTATCGGGGTTGTTGGTGAGCAGGCGCAGCGACTTGCAGCCCAGGTTGCGCAGGATCTGCGCGCCGCTCCAGTATTCGCGCAGGTCAGGGGCGAATCCCAATGCCTCGTTGGCCTCCACGGTGTCCATTCCCTGCTCCTGCAGCTCGTAGGCGCGCAGCTTGTTCATCAGCCCGATGCCGCGGCCTTCCTGGCGCATGTACAGCAGCACGCCGCGTCCTTCCGCCTCGATGGCGGCAAGGGCGGCATGCAGCTGCTCGCCGCAGTCGCAGCGCTTCGAGCCGAACACGTCGCCGGTGAGGCACTCGGAGTGCACGCGGCACAGCACGTCGCGCCCGTCGCCCAGATCGCCCTTCACTAGGGCCACGTGCTCTTCGCCCGTGATGTCGTTCACGAAGCCGTGCGCCTGGAACGTGCCGTACTCGCAGGGCAGCTGCACGCAAGCCTGCTCGTGCATGTGGTTGTCATGCGTGCGGCACCAGTCCTGCAGCTGTTTGATGGAGACGATGACCAGGTTGTGCTCGCGCGCCAGCTCGAGCAGCTCGCTCGTGCGCATCATGGTGCCGTCCTCGCGCATGATCTCGCAGCACAGGCCGCACTGCTTCATGCCGGCATGGCGCATGAGGTCGACGGTGGCCTCGGTGTGGCCGTTGCGCTCGAGCACGCCGCCGGGCTTTGCCACCAGCGGGAACATATGGCCGGGGCGGCGGAAGTCGCCGGGCTTGGCATCGTCGTCAACGCACTTGAGCGCGGTGATGGATCGCTCCGCCGCCGAGATGCCCGTGGTGGTGCTCACGTGGTCGATGCTGACGGTGAAGGCGGTTTCGTGGTTGTCGGTGTTCTCGGAGACCATCTGCTCAAGGTTGAGCTTGTGCGCCAGGTCGCGGCTCATCGGCATGCAGATGAGGCCCTTGGCCACGCTGGCCATCAGGTTGACGTTGGCTTGGGTGGCGAACTCGGCGGCGCAGATCATGTCGCCTTCGTTCTCGCGGTCGGGGTCGTCCACCACGATGATGATGTGGCCGGCACGCAGCTCGTCGAGGGCTTCGGGGATGGTGTTCATGCTCATAGGAGGGTCCTCTCGGTTGGGGTTTCGGGATAGGGAAGGGGTCGCCGCCGCTGTGCTAGAAGCCGTTCGCGGCAAGGTATTCCAAGGTCAGGGGCGGGGAAACGGGCTTGCCCGCATGTTCGGCATCGGACGTCCCGGTGTTCCGGTTCTTGTTGTACAGCAAGCGTTGCACGTATTTGCCCACCACGTCGTTCTCCAGGTTCACCGTGCTGCCGGGGCGGTGCGATCCCAGCGTGGTCTCGGCAGCCGTATGCGGGATGACCGACACCTCGAACGCGTCGTCGTAAAGGTCGGCCACCGTCAGGCTGATGCCGTCGACGGCGATGGAGCCTTGCGCCACGATGAGCGCCATGATGCCGGCTGGTGCGCCGATGGTGAAGCGGACGGCGTTCTGGTCGCGGCGCACGCGGCGCACGGTGCCGGTCCCGTCGATGTGCCCGGAGACGATGTGCCCGCCGAACCGGCCGTCGGCCGCCATGGCCCGCTCCAGGTTCACGGGGCTGCCGGCGCGCAGCGCGCCCAGGTTGGAGTGCGAAAGCGTCTGCGGCATCACGTCGGCTGCGAATCCGTCGGCCAACAGCTCGGTGGCCGTGAGGCACACGCCGTTGACGGCGATGCTGTCGCCGATGCGCGTGCCCTCGAGCACGCGGGACGCCTTGATGGCCAGCCGGCCCGCGCGTCCGGGCGCGGGAACGCTCGTCACGCGCCCCGTCTCCTCTACGATGCCGGTGAACATAGGTCGCCTCCTTCCATTGCGGGGGTCCTTGCGTCGAACGCGTTGCGCGAAGCGGGGGTGCGATCGGCCACGCGGGCCGCGCCCGCCGGCGCGAACGTGATCTTCAGGTCGTCCCCGAGCGCGTGCGCCCTCGGGCGGCCCAGCACCGCGGCCTCGGCCATCCGCGCGGCGCCTGCGCCTGCAACGGGGCCCGGCGCCGTGGCGCCGCCGACCACCTTCGGGGCAAGGTAGACCACGGCTTCGTCCACCGCGCCTTCGTCGAAGAACGCGCCGTGGATCCCCGACCCGCCTTCGACGAGCAGCGAGTCGATGCCCTTCTCGCCAAGTGCGCGCAAAAGCGGTCCGATTGCAACGTGGCCCGCGCCGTCTTGCGGGACGCGCAGCACTTCCACGCCCAGCGCGTGCAGGCGTTGGGCCTTCGCGCCGGTGTAGGTCGCGGGGTCGTCCACGCCGGCGCAGGTGGCCACCGCAAGCGGGGCCTCGTCTTGGGCGCACGAGCGTACGAGCGCGCAATCCTCGGGGATGCGAAGGTGCGAATCGAGCACCACGCGCAGCGGCTGGTTGCCGGGCTCGCCCTCGCGACGGCAGGTGAGCAGCGGGTCGTCGGCCATCACCGTGCCGATGCCCACGGCGATGGCCGCCAGGCGGTGGCGCAGGTCGTGGGTATCGCGGCGCGATTCGGGGCCGCTCACCCAGCGGGCGTCGCCGGAAGCGCAGGCGATCTTGCCGTCGGCGCTCATGGCCCATTTCGCCACCACGTACGGGGTTTTGCGGCTGATGAAGCGGAAGAAGATGGGGTTGAGCTCGTCGCATTCGTCGCGCAGCGCGTCCTCGTCCACGCGGATGCCGGCTTCGCGCAGCCGGGCCGACCCTTTGCCCGCTACCAGCGGGTTTGGGTCGCGGCTGCCCACCACCACGCGGGCGACGCCGGCGGCGATGAGGGCCTCGGTGCACGGGGGCTGCTTGCCGGTGTGGCAGCACGGCTCCAGCGTCACGTAGGCCGTCGCCCCGCGCGCATGGCCGCGGGCCGGGTCGCCG